>NZ_JAEEGB010000035.1 GCF_016316925.1 Clostridium aciditolerans
CATTTATTTACACCACAACTAAATTAGAAGAGCCTTATTAAATTACAGATTATTGAGGAATAAAATGAGAAAGAAGTTTAAGTTATCCTTTTTACTATCATTAATTATCGCTCTGCTTTTAAGTATCTTCACTGGTTGTAGTAAAACAAGTGAACCTCCCACCCATTGGATTGGTGCATGGAATGGAAGTGCAACAGATTTTACTTTTTTTCAATTAGATTATAAAAATCAAACTTTGCGTACAGTAGTAACTTCAACCTTTGGAGGTTCAAAAGAAAGAATAAAAATTTCAAACGAGTTTGGAGCAGAGCCAATTAAAATTGGTGCAGTTAGTTTTGGTATAGTTAACTCCGATGGCACTATTTCTAAAGGTTCGCAAAAAACACTTACCTTCAATGGTGAATCGGATGTAACTATTGAAAAAGGGGCTTTTGTATGGAGTGATCTTTTTGAAGTTAATATAAAAGCATTAGATAAGGTAGCTGTAAGTATTTATATTCCTAATGAGGTGAAAAATATAACTGGTGCTTGTGAAGGTGCAGAATCTTATTATTCACAAGAAGGTAATTTTACGAATTCGGTTGATACGCAAAAAGATTTTAAACCTATTGGGATAAATGGAGTTCCAAAGGTATCTCCCTTTTTTACATCAATAGAAGTAATGACACCTAAAAAGAATGGATCAATTATTGCTTTTGGAGACTCAATAACTACCCTTTCCTGGCCAGACTACCTTGCAAAGGAATTGAATGATGCAAATATAAAAAATTTATCTGTAATTGGAGAGGCAATCGGCGGTAACAGAATCTTAAATGATAGTGAAAGTAAACTTCATGGTTTGTTTGGTCCCTCAGGGATTTCAAGATTTGAAAAAGCTATTACAGATCATGAAGGAGCAAAGTATGTAGTTGTTTTAGAAGGAGTCAATGATATAATGCATACAGGTCCAGGAGGACCAGCTCCCGCTTCCGAAATTGTAACTAAAGATCAAATAATTACTGGACTTAAAAAATATATTGAGTTGGCACATGAACATAACTTGAAGATATATGGAGCAACAATTATGCCTTTTAAAGGATACGAAGTATATGCTGATGAGCTTGATATTAAACGTAAAGAGGTTAATGAATGGATCAGAACTAGTGGAAAATTTGATGGAGTAATTGATTTTGATAAGGCAACTCTTGATCCTAACAATCCTTCAAGGTTATTACCAAGATATGATAGTGGCGATCATCTTCATCCAAGTGATGCTGGTGGTGAGGCTATGGCAAAAGCCATTGATTTAAAATTCTTCTCTGGAAATTGAAATTATTGATTTTGAATACTTTTTGAACTACTGGTTTTTAATCACGAAAAAACACTGCTTAGAGTATAAAGAATGTTGAAAGGGAAAATATTATTAGAATCAATGATTAAAAATATTGAATTTTTTAAGTATGTAGTTAGCCTAATAAGGAGTGAAACTAATGCCCCATATCTTTTTAAAAGGAATAATTATTGGATTAATAACTGGTATGCCTTTAGGGCCTATTGGTGCAATATGTTTAAGAACCACATTGACTAATGGAGCTTTATTTGGGTTTGTGGCAGGATTAGGCTCCTGTATAGCAGATTCTATTTATGCAAGTATAGCTGCCCTTGGTTTAACCTTCATTGCCAGGTTTCTTGCCAGACATCAGCATTATATTCGTTTATTTGGTGGCATACTACTATTAATATTTGGTATTCATGTTATCTTATCAAAACAAGAAAATAAGCAGGAGATTTCAAATAGTAAAACTCTTGCAAAGGCTTTTTTAACAACCTTTATGTTTGCGCTGGCAAATCCAGCAACGATTTTTTCATTCCTATTTGTATTTGCCAGTTATGGCTCCAAAAATATTGGCCATGGCGTAATTGCAAGAGCTATTTTGATAATCGGTGTATTCTGTGGAAGTTTCTGTTGGTGGGTTATCCTTGTTTTGGTTGCTGACAGATTTCATAATCATTTAAATCCTAAAAAAATTTCTGTTATAAATAAGGTTATAGGCTCTATAATAGTTTTTTCCGGTATAGTTTTTATAATTAGTATAGGAAACTATAAAAAATACATCAGACCTTCTTATTTGCACTCAAAGCTTTTTGAAATAATATTACACTTAAAGCCTCGTCATATCCATAAACTCTAAAAGGAACTTAATAATAGATAGAAATATATTTAATGATAAAAGTTATTCTGCTTCTATCATTGGATAAGTAATTAATTATAGCTTTTGCTTTGTTTAAAAAAGCACTATATAATATGTATAGGAGAATAGTAAGGGGACAGGAAGTGAAAGCTATGGATAATGAAAAACAACAATTAAGTGTGGAAGTGGCAAGGCTATATTATCAATCAGATTATAGCCAGCAGGAGATTGCAACACAACTTGGCATATCAAGACCAACTATATCAAGGCTTCTTCAATATGCCAAAGAAAAGGGATATGTCAGAATTGATATTATTGATCCATTTGCAGATTTAGATAAGTTAGCTAGCCAATTAAAGGAAAAATATAAATTAAAAAATGTTCGTGTTGTCTTTTCACCAAAAGACGATAATATTTCTATAAGAGAATATATAAGTAAAGAAGCTGCAGAATATTTGCAGGATAGCATTAAAAATGGAGACATACTTGGAGTAAGCTGGGGAACAACAATGTATGAAGTTGCTAAAAGGCTTATACCACAAAATATTAAAGAAGTAGAAGTAGTTCAGCTAAATGGAGGTATCAGCCATTCAGAGGTAAATACATATGCCTCAGAGACAATTGCCCTTTTTGCTGAAGCTTTTCAGACAATGCCGAGATATTTACCGCTGCCAGTAATTTTTGATAGTGCTACTGTAAGACAAATGGTAGAAGAGGACCGTCATATCAAAAATATCATGGAAATGGGGCTTCATGCTAATGTAGCAATTTTTACAGTTGGTGCAATTCAGGATGAGACATTACTTTTCAACTTAAGCTATTTAAGTGAAAAAGAGAAAAAAGTTTTAAAGCAAAAAAGCGTGGGAGATATCTGTGCCCGATTTTTTAATGAAAAAGGTGAAATTTGTGATGAACAAATTGATAACCGTACTATAGGAATATCTTTAGATGCTCTTAAACAAAAAGAAAAATCTATTCTAGTAGCAGGTGGTAAATATAAAGTAGAGGCAATCAAAGGGGTCTTAAATGGAAAATGTGCCAATATTTTAATTACTGATCAATATACTGCAAAAAAGCTTTTAGAATAATATTTAGACAAAATTTCATTTATAAATTCGTAAGTGTATAACTAATTGTGGGAAAGAGCAGCTGTATTAAAGGCATATTTTTTGTAATCGTTTTTGATAAAAGGATTACAAAAAATATGCTTTTAATTTGTAAAAATATATCTGAACAAAATTTCTCAATATACTTTACAAATGTTCAAAAAGGTCTTATTATTAGTACTGTAATAAAGGTGAAGGGGAGATTTATAATGAATATTGCTAAAATGATTGATCATACTGCATTAAAACCGGATACAAAAAGAGAGCAAATTCTACAATTAATAGAGGAATCAAAAAAATATCAATTTGCATCAGTTTGTGTGAACCCATATTGGGTTAAAACAGCAAGTGATGGACTAAAGGACAGTGGAGTAGATGTATGTACTGTTATAGGATTTCCGATTGGAGCTAATACAACTGAAACAAAAGTATTTGAAACAAAGGATGCTATTAAAAATGGAGCAACAGAAGTGGACATGGTTATTAACGTTGGCGAGCTAAAAGACAAAAATGATGCCTACGTAGAACAAGACATTAAAGCTGTTGTTGAAGCAGCAAAAGGAAAAGCATTAGTAAAAGTAATTATTGAAACTTGTCTTTTAACAGAAGAAGAAAAAGTAAGAGCTTGTGAATTGTCTAAAAAAGCAGGTGCGGACTTTGTAAAAACATCAACAGGATTTTCTAAAGGTGGAGCTACAGTAGAAGATATCGAATTAATGCGTAAAACAGTAGGCGAAGATATGGGAGTTAAAGCTTCTGGTGGCATTCACAACAAAGAGCAAGCTATGAATATGATACAAGCAGGCGCAAGCCGTATAGGTGCAAGTGCAAGTATTGCAATTATTTCTGAAAAATAAAAATGGCAATTATAAACAGGATAAACAGCAAGCGCTTATTTAGAAGTAGTATTTAAAAGTAATATCTAATTTTGTATGCTATTAGGTTGCTAAATTATACAAAATTGGATGTTAAGATTAATTTAAAGGACGTTAAAGATAAATAAAAAAATATGTAGCATAGTTGTTATATAACGTCGTAATAATAAACTTATAATTTACATGGAGGACGTCATAATGAAGTACATTATAGGAATCGTAGGATTAGTTGTTGTCTTAGGGCTTGCGTGGATTGCCAGTAGCGATAAGAGAAATGTGAAACACAAACCTATCATCACAATGATTATTTTAGAATTCATACTTGGTTTTATATTACTAAATACAGAAATAGGCAATTTTCTAGTAGGTGGAATAGCAAATGGCTTTCAAATACTACTTAAATGTGCAGCAGAAGGAGTAAATTTTGTATTTGGTGGATTAGTCAATGAAAATCAGTTTACATTTTTTATTAGTGTTCTTTTACCAATAGTTTTTATTTCTGCTTTAATTGGTATATTACAATATTGGAAAGTACTTCCTGTGATAGTGAAATACATAGGATTAGTTTTAAGTAAAGTCAATGGCATGGGTAAATTAGAGTCTTATAATGCAGTGGCATCAGCTATTCTTGGACAATCAGAAGTATTTATTTCAGTAAAGAAACAACTTGGCTTATTGCCAAAACATCGTCTATATACTCTTTGTGCATCAGCTATGTCAACAGTATCTATGTCTATTGTTGGTTCCTACATGGTTCTTTTAGAGCCTAAATATGTTGTAACAGCACTTGTTTTAAATTTATTTGGCGGATTTATTATATCCTCAATTATAAACCCATACAGCGTAACGGAAGAAGAGGATATTTTAGTAGTTCATGAAGAAAAGAAGCAAACATTCTTTGAAGTTCTTGGAGAATACATTATGGATGGATTCAAAGTAGCTGTTATAGTTGGGGCTATGTTAATTGGATTCGTAGCAATAATTGCTATGGTTAATGGAATCTTCCAGGGTATCTTTGGTATTTCATTTCAAAACTTACTTGGATATGTATTTTCTCCATTTGCATTTTTAATGGGGGTACCTTTCAATGAAGCAATACAAGCTGCAAGTGTAATGGCAACTAAATTAGTATCTAACGAATTTGTTGCAATGAACTTACTAGCAAGTGGTAGTGTACATCTATCAGTAAGAACAACAGCTATTGTTTCTGTATTTTTAGTTTCTTTTGCAAACTTCTCTTCTATTGGAATTATTTCAGGAGCAGTAAAAGGACTTAATGAAGAACAAGGAAATGTGGTTGCTCGTTTTGGTTTAAAATTGCTATATGGTGCAACACTAGTAAGTGTATTAACAGCAACTATTGTTGGATTAATTGTATAATGTAAAGCACTGTCATCACAGTTGTAATGACAGTGCTTTATTATTTACACTTTAAACAATTCTTTTACAGATTCAAAGTCACCCATACCATTTATTAATATTTTCCCTTTAGAATCCATTCTTACTTCAATCTGATTTTTTATTTTATATAGGTTGTCTTTTATGTGTTTATATCTATCTGTTAAAAAATGATATCTTTGATTAGAAGAGCCTACCCAAGGTCTGCTTAAGTCTTTTTTTTCTTTAATATATGGTCCGTCTATTAAAATATCTGTTACTTCTAGCAAATTCTTAATATCATCATTTGAAGACTCTTGTAATTCCTCTAATAAATAGCCTGTAAAGGTAACAATAGATAAATTTTCTTTCTTTAATATTGCTCCAAGTTTACTTAAGGCGTTAGCTTGTTCAAAGGGTTCTCCGCCAACAAAGGTAACACCCTCTATTTCAGGACCATTCAATATTTTTTGTGCCAATTCTTCTACAGTTATTTCATAACCTTTATTCTTGTCCCATGTAGATGGTGCTGCACAACCAGGGCAGTGCCTAGAGCAGCCCTGTACCCAAATGCAGGCTCTTTTTCCTGGCCCCTCTACATTAGTTGCAGATAAAAATCTGTGAATTTTAAGCTTCATTTAAATATGTATCCTTTCAGGGTTACTCACTTTAATAATCAACAATTCTTCCTTTAAGAGGGTTATTTATATTGTCATTAATAATTTCTTCACTCTTTTTAACTACTTCACGTTTAGCAGAATTTTTCTTAAGGCTGCTAGTTTTGAAAGATAAATATTCCTTTAAATCTTCTGCTTCATGAGGCTTCAAGTTAAGTATGTCTATAATATCATCCAAGCATGTAAATATTACATTATTTTTTCTTTCAGATAATATTTTTTCTGCTCTTTCTAAAGTAAAGTAGGGAAGATCTATTAATTGATCTAAAGATGCATTATTGATATTAGTTAATTTATTTTTAGGTTGATTATCCTTTAGTATGCCTATGCTAGATTTACTGTTCGTAGATTTTGGCGAATTCTTATCCGATTCATTCTTTCTCTGTTTTGTATTATTTGACTCTAAAATTTCTTTTTCAGAAGTTTTTTGTGAGATATTTTTTTCGCTTTTTAGAATAATTTCTTTTGGAGCAGAATCCCTGTATATATGATCCTTAATATCTAAAAGAAATTCAGCTAACATTTTACTACGATAGTCACCATAAATATCAATATTATAAAAGTTATTTAGTATTAAATAATGATCTTTTGTGTTAAAACAAACAGAATCAAGATCATCCCACAAAATTACATTGCTACAATTTGAAGCATGTCTCCAATATAAACCATCACTACAAATTGCTAAACCATCTTTACAGCTTCCAAATATAGTGTTATCGTAAAGCGCAATGATTGCCGAAGTTTTAGGTATTTTAAAGCTTTCTCTGGCATTTCTTAATTTTTTAAGTGGTATATTTTCGTAAAAATATAAATCGTCGCATTCATGTCGTTTACATATTTCTTTTATAGTTTCAAATGAAATTATCATAGCTTTAACCTTTCTGTTAGATATTGATGGTTATAACAATAGAGTTATCTTCCATAATCTCTTCGCTTTCGATTTTATATCCTTTTTCTTCAACCTTAGTCTTTAGATTTTCATAGGTTTTGTTTTGAACATTACGTCTATAATCCTCATCTAAATTATTTAAGTTCATGATTATATCTTTTAAGTCTTTTTCATTTTCTATCTCTATTATATAAGATGAGTTTTCATTAAGTTTAAATTTAAAAGTATGATTATCAATCCTACAATTTATAGTTCCATTGCTTTGTGTTGAATAATTAACTCCATAATCATCTAAAGTTTTCATTAGTATACTTTTATCTTTAAAGTTTGTTGGATATGATTTAGGTATAACTGTATCTGTATTCTCATTTAAACTAGTAACAAATATTTTTCTTCCTGAGGTTTTTTCTATTTTCTGTATAAGCATAGTTATGCTTTCTTTTAGATCATATTTTGAAAATACTGCTGTCCACTGTCCGTCTATAAACTCCCAAAAGAAAAACTCTTTTTCACCATTAATATGAGTTTTTATACTATCTGCCCACTTGACAGCATCAAAACCAGCTTTTCTTACAGTGCTAACAAGTTCCTTCTCATCTTTAAAATTTGTTTTTATTTTAACCTGTGAGGCTTCAACCATTTCATCAAATCTTTTTTTTCCCATAACACCACGCACAACTAATGCTAATGGCAACAATGCTAATGATATTGACATTTAAAATTCCTCCAATACACTATTATTTTAATAAAGTTTTTAAAAATCTATTGCTCTTCCGCCTCTACTGGATTTAATGTCTTCAGGATTGTTAGAACTTCCTTCAGATCTATTCTCTTCTCTATTTTCTTCTATAGCTTCTCTTGCTTCATAATTGGTACGATCTTCTCTAGGGGTCGCTGCTACTGCACGTACGTTAGCCCATTCACGTATAGCCCTAATTTGTTCTGCCTGAGTTACAACAAGAGGCACTGTATTCTTTATGGTTTTTTCAAAGTCTTCAAAAGTAATACTTCTATCTTCAGAATAAGCTTCAAATAAAGCAGAAATTACTGCTTGTTCTATTTCTGATCCAACAAAGCCTTCAGTTATTTGGGAGAGCCTATTTAAAACTTCATCAGTTAGAGTAAAATCTCCCTTTACAAAGTCATCTTTTACTCTCTTATTTATATGTACCTTAAATATATCTTTTCTTTCATTAAAAGTAGGTAAATCTACAAAAAATATTTCATCGAAACGTCCTTTACGCAATAATTCAGCAGGGAGCTGGCTTATATTGTTTGCAGTTGCCACTACAAATACTGGCTCTGTTTTTTCCTGCATCCAGGTTAAAAAGGTTCCAAATATTCTTGTAGTTGTTCCACTATCTCCAGATCCTTGACCACTGAGTCCTTTTTCAATTTCATCTATCCAAAGTATTGATGGGGAAACTGCTTCTGCAGTTTTTATAGCTTTTCTCATATTTTCTTCACTACTTCCAACAATGCCGCTAAAGATTCTACCCATATCAAGACGTAAAAGTGGAAGCTGCCACATAGCACTTATAGATTTTGCAATTAAACTTTTACCACAACCAGGAACACCAGTTATCAAAACTCCTTTAGGGGCAGGTAATCCATATTTTTTCGCAGAATCAAGCCAGGACTTATTACGTTTCATAAGCCATCTCTTTAGATTTTGTAATCCTCCAACATCATCGATATTTAGATCACTTTTTATAAATTCCAAAATACCAGTTTTTTTAATAACTTGGCACTTTTCATCTAAAATTAATTCTATGTCGTTAGCATCTAAGCATCCATCTTGAGCCATTGCACGAGCAAAGGAGTTTTCAGCTTCCTGAAAGGTCAAACCTAATGCAGCTTTTGCTAATCTTTCTTTCTCATCCTCATTAAGATTTATATTAATTCTTCCAGTAGCTCCGTTTACATTAATCATTTCGTTCAGTAAGGATTTTATCTCCTCAGCAGTAGGGAGATTGAAGTCCAATATACTTATATCTTTTTGTAAATCTATAGGTAGCACTAAACTTGGAGAAACAAATATTACATTTTTAGGTTTGGGGCTTTGTTTTATAGTAGAAGCTATATCTCTTATCTTTCGTACTATTTCGTTATCTTGGCATTTTCCATTAGCTCCAAAAAATGCGTGAAAATCCTTCAATATGAATACTGCTGCCTCTGAATATTTTTCTATAAATTCTAAGGCTTTAATAGGTGATTTTGTTTCCTGTGAGCCTTTTTCTGCTTGTCCAATTATTCCAGAGGTCAAACTCCAGGTGAATATTTGTCTAGGAGTTCTTATAGTATCTTTATCACTAGCTACATCTTTTATTACTGATAAAACTCTGTCTTCTTCCCATGTAGGGATATATATATATGGAAATCTAGCCTTTAATAAACTACATAAGTCTTTCTTGAATTTATGTGTAGTGTTTTTCTCCATTTGTATCTCTCCTTGTATGTTAAATTATTGAATTATATATTTTCGTGATTATATGAATTAACTTTCTAACTTACTTTCTCTAAGTTATCTATAAATAAGGTATAGATAACGTAAAAGCTATTTATACCTATAATTATTAAAAGTCGACTATTCTTCCAATTTTACTAGAAAGCTCATCAGTCTTGTACTCAGATTCAAATTTATTTACTATAACTAAAGGCTTAATTCTTTCCAATATATGAGGTTTCAAAGATAATATTTTTGAAAATTCATCTACTGAATTAAAATATCCTTTAGTTTCCCTATGATTTATTGCTTTTTTAGCAAGTATTAAACCTATGCCTGGTAGGGAAGCTAGTTCACTTTCAGAAGCTGTATTAATATCTATAATATTTATTGCTTCTTTTCTACCTTTAGTTAATATATTATCTCTTTTCTCCTTAAAGTTATTAACTTGATTTATCTTAATTTCTTTTGTGTTTCGTGGGTTATCCTTAGTCTTTGGAATTTCCTTATCTTTAGTTAATAAGCTTTCTGATTGTTCTATAGCGTTAGTAAATTCGTTTATCATAGATTCTTTTGTATTTTCTTGTGAATCTTTAACCGCTGAAACTTTTTTATCTGAATTTATAGATTTATTTTTTTCTAGAATTGCTTTTACTTCATCTTTGGTTAATATTTTTCCTTCTCGAATTGCTTCTAGTCTAATTAAGTATTCCTTTCTTATCCAAAATGCTTGGATTATAGCCATAATTTGAAGTAAGTTGCAATATCTTTCAAAAGCTTCAAAATCCCCTGGATGACCACCTGAAAAATAAAGCAAACAAATAGATAGAATCAGAGGAGTCGCATAAAATACACCCCAATAAATCCATCGCTTAACGTTTGTTGTTAAGCCAACATACAAAATAGCCATCCAATTCATCATAGGAATAAATGCAGCTATTATATAACAAGATTCACTTATTTCCCATTTAGAACCTTTAGATGTAACCGCCATATTAATCATCAACCTTTACAATAGTATTTATAATAATTGAAATAGAATAGTTAGAAATCTATTATTCGTCCACTTTTATTAGAAGTATTGTCATCTCTATGTTCATGCTTTAATACTGTAATTGTTATTAAAGGCTTAATTCTTTCCAATACATGAGGCTTTAAGGATAATGTTTCTGCTAACTCATCTACTGAATTGAAATATCCTTTAGTTTCTCTATGATTTATTGCCTTTTTAGCAAGTATTGAGCCTATACCAGGTAAGGAAGCTAATTCACTTTCAGAAGCTGTATTAATATCTATGGATTTATTTTTATAATCTTCTTTATTAGGTTTTTCTGATTCTATAGGTGATTCTTTAACTTCAGTCTTTGCAGTTTTTTCAACGCTGAAGCTAGGTTCCACAACGTCATTTACACTAACAGATTGTGGATATCCAATGTCTTCTAAATTCATTTTTGAAAGTTTTATTGTGGTTATAATTTTTTTTACCTCAGAATCAGATAAAACTTTACCTTTTTCAATAGCTTCCAATCTAATAAGATATTCTGTTCTTATCATAAAGGCATGAATTATGCCAATTATTCCCAAAATTATAGTTAAACCAGCTACAAAATCATTAGCTCCTCCTGTTACCATAACTAATATAAAAGGTATTGAATAGATTAGTCCGCTAAATATCCATTTTTTGCATTTTGCCTTACGTCCAATATGAAAAAAACCTATCCAGTTAAAAAAAGCTAAAGTAAAAGTAAAAAGAATCCATAAAGAATTTAATATTTCCCATTTTTTTCCTCGCGATGTAATACTCATTTTCATACCAACTTTCATAAAATATTAGAAATCTATTATTCTTCCTTTATCTTTTGTTTCATCATCTTTGATATTATTTTCTTTATTTTCCGGGATATCTCCATTTGAAATTATACTTTCAGATTCTTGCGTTAAAGTTGTATTTTTATTCTCTACATAAAAGGATTTCTTTTCAGTAGGAGTATTCTCAGAATCTATTCTAGTTTTATTTATAAGTTCATCTATATCAGCCTCGGCCAAGTAGCTATATTTTATCAGCCTATCATATCTAACAAGAACTTCTTCTCTGATTTTGAAGATATGAACTATACTTATTATTCCTGAGATTATTACTCCGTAGAAAGTAAAATCTGTAAATTTACCTATTATTATAGTTAAAATTAAGGGTGATGCATAAAGCAGAGCGTAGTACCTCCATTTTTTACATTTTACTAACCAACTACAATATAAAAAAGCAATCCAGTTTGCAAACCCTAAAAAGAAAGTAAAAACTACAAAAATAGAATTTGTAATCTCCCAAACTTTGCCTCTATCTGTAACCGCCAATTTATTCACCAGCCTTTAATTCTTGATGTTCAACCTCATCTAACATTACTTTTTCTGTTTCATAATATTCTTTTGTATAATCAGAATCTACTGTCTCAGCTTGTAAAATATCTTCTAATATTTTAATGTAATTAGTGCATTTTTTACCTTTTATTCCTTGAACTTCTGCTTGTACAGTTCCATCTTCAAAAATCTGAACCTTAATTCGTTTTGTCAATTTTACTCCCCCTCGGTAAGTGTAATTTTTGTACAATTGTACCATTATATGAATTTAGTAGTATACAGATTAATTATATATTTTTAGAAGGGTTTTTTCAACATTTGCCAATATGTTAATATAATTCCAAGTGTAATTTGTACAGAACTATAAAATAAAATTTTAAAACTATTTTTAAACTTACTACGAATATATAAATAGATGGAGAAAACTATATAAGAATGTGAGAAAAATATGGACAAGAAACTTATAAATCAGATAAGAAAATGAAATAGATTAGCTTATTTCTAAATGCTATAAAGAAATATACACAAATGAAACTGTCAATGTTAAGAGATATGGATTTTTATCTATGGTTGTGATATCATGAACCCGTTAATTCGTATAATCAATAATTTCTATAGAAAACTCAGAAGAAAACATTATAACAAAGCAAATTGCGCTTTCAGAAAATGTTGTAGGAATGAAGATTTTTGATGCTCCTATTTTTGCCTTTGGTGATGCAAATGATGAGTATTTTAAGTTATTAAGAGAACCATCTGTAGTAGGTAACCATTTTTGGCTTCCACAAGAGTGGTTACCGCAGTCCAAAACAGTTATATCATTCTTTTTGCCATATACAGAAGCAGTAAAAGGCGGCAATAGAAGAGATATGTCATGGCCATCTGAAGAGTGGCTACATGGACGTATCGAAGGTGAAGCTTTGTTAAATAAGCTATGTGAATATTTGAAGTCTAAATTGATAGATAACGGATATAAAAGCATTGTACCATCTTTGGATGAAAGGTTCTGGTATAAATCAGGATATAATAAGGCTACACCTCATCCTTATGTATCATTTACAAGTAATTGGTCCGAAAGACATGTAGCCTTTGTTTGTGGACTTGGAACATTCGGCCTCTCTAAAGGGCTTATAACTAAAAAAGGTATAGCGGGTAGCTTTGGCAGCATTATAACTGAATTATATTTGCCTCCAGATAAAAGAGAATATGAAAGCACTTATGAATACTGTTCTATGTGTGGTGCATGTATAAGAAATTGCCCTGCAAATGCTATATCCATGGATAAAGGGAAGAATCACGTTTTATGTTCTAAATTCTTAGATAAAACAGAAGAAAAACACAAACCACGATATGGTTGTGGAAAATGCCAAGTAGGGGTGCCCTGCCAAAGTTGTATCCCTAAGAACTACAACATTAAATAAGAATGTCTTTTACCAAATACACAGATTTATATAATTTGCATTTAACGGGCAGAATTGTCTAGTGGTCGTAGGCAAACTTCACTTGAAGCCAAGAATTCTGTTTATATCCTAAAAGAATAGGAGTGACTGATTGAGGAACACTTTGGCAAAGGATTAGGATATTTTTAAAAATAAGTATTAGCAATAGCGCTGATGCTTATTTTTTTATTTATCCGATGACTTACCCGCTCTAATACTCCCAGAGTAAAGAGCGGCTATATCCATGGATAACGACTTTTAAGCTTCAGATAGAGGTTAAATGCTTAAATAGTATTTAATCGGAAGAATTACCCAGTAATCGCAGACAAACTCCATCTGAAGCTAAAAATTCTGTTTATAGCTTGAAAGGTTGTACCTAAAAAGTGTAAAATTTAGAAGAAGTTAATTTGCATAAAAAATGTAATATCTTATTAGTAATAAGGAGTTGATGGTGATGAGTACAACTATTTACTATTTCACTGGTACAGGAAATTCCCTTAAAATAGCTAAGGATTTAAAAAATGAGTTAGAAAATGCTAATATTATACAGATATGCAAGCATAATATGAATATAAATAGTGATATGCAATCAGAAAGGATAGGCTTTGTTTTCCCAGTTTATCTTAGAGGTCTGCCTCACATGGTAAAAAAGTTTGTAGAAAATCTTACTGTTAATACTAATGCGTACTTTTTTGCAGTTGCAAGTTATGGAAGCTATGCAGCTTTATCTTTTGAACAGTTACATGTTTTACTTCAAGATAAAGGGGTTGTATTATCTGGAGCATTTGGAATACCTATGCCTGGAACTATGTGGTCCATGTATTACCCACACCCAAAGGAAGATTATATTAATAGAATTGAAGCTCAAAAAGAAAAAACTATAAATATTGCAAAAGAAATTAATAATAAAACTATAGTTAAACTTCAAAATATACCTATGAGAGCTTCTGAAGAAAAAATGTACAAAGCTTTTCAACCTGATGGTGAAGATAAAGACTTTTGGATAGATGAAAAATGCGATGGATGCGGAATTTGTTCTAAAATATGCGCTGCTAATAATATAAAGATAATTGATAAAAAGCCTGTTTGGCAGCATAAATGTGAGCAGTGCTTAGCTTGTCTTCATTGGTGTCCTAAAGAATCTATTCAATATAAAAAGGATTCTTTAAATAAAGAGCGATATCATAATCCATATATTAAAGTACAGGAGTTATTTCAAAAGATCTAAATATATGAAAGTATATAAATTTCAACGACTTTTTTATAGTATTATGCTTCTTTATAGAGTATTTCAATAGATTATTACATATGGAGGTAATAGGTCATGACAGAGAAAGAAAAAATGCTAAGTGGGAAGCCGTATAAATCCTTTGGAAAAGAATTATTTGATGAACGCCAATATGCAAAAGAACTGTTATTTGAGTATAATAATTTACATCCAAGTAAAATTGATAAGAGAAATGAAATTATAAAAAGATTATTTGGCAAGGCTGATGATAATTTCTTTATAGAACCACCATTCAGATGTGATTATGGATATAACATTTCTATTGGGAAAAATTTTTATTCTAATTACAATTGCACTATTTTAGATTGTGCTAAGGTTACTATTGGCGATAATGTTATGTTTGCGCCAAATGTCAGTCTTTTTACAGCAGGCCATCCAGTTCATTTTGAGCTCCGTAATGAAGGAATTGAATATGCATTCCCAATTACTATAGGTGACAATGTTTGGATAGGCGGTGGCGTTATCATAAATCCAGGTATCACTATTGGTGATAATGTAGTAATTGGTTCTGGCAGTGTGGTAACAAAGGATATTCCCTCTAATTCTATAGCGGTAGGTAATCCATGCAGAGTAATAAGAGAAATTACCGATATGGATAAGCAATACTACTTTAAAAATCTTAAAATTGAATAATTTAATATCTTAATTCATATTTAGAGTTTTATTAATTAAAAGCAGCTTCGTGGAGTTTTACAACCATAAAGCTGCTTCAATTTAAGCAAAATAATAATTTGATTTCTGTTATGTTAGGAAGATCTTTTATTTATCCAAGACAAACCGAAGCTTCTAGGTCCTGTATGGACGCTTATTACAGGAGATAGTTCTTCAATGGTAATTTCAAGTTCAGGATATACGCTTAGCAGCCTTTCTTTTAAATCCAATGTATAATCATATCCATTTGCATGTGCTAGAATAATTTTTGAATTTCTAGAAAGTTTTGCATTTGCAATTTGTTCAACTAAATTATCATATACTTTTCTCATTGTTCTTACTTTCTGATTTACTAATATTTCACCTTCTTCAAAAGATAAAATTGGCTTTATGCTAAACATTTTACCAAAGGAGGCCGCAGACAATGATATTCTTCCAGTACGATGCAAATGACCTAAATCATCTACTACCAATAATATTCTTGAATTTGCTCTTATGTATTCAAGATTTTTAATGATATCTTCAATGCTAGCTCCATTTTTTATCAATTCCAAGGTTTCAATTGCCATTTGTTTTTGAATAGTAGATGTAAATAAGGAATCAAAAACAGTTATTTTATCTTCTGAAATCTGAGCTCTAGCTAACATCCCTGTTTGAAATGTACCGCTCAGCTTGGAACTAATAGTAATATATATAATGTGATCATACTTTTCCACTAATTCTTCTAAAAGTTTAAAAACTTCTCCCGCAGAAGGTTGGGAAGTAGTTGGTAGATCTAAAGCAACCTCCATTTTTTCACAAAATTCACTTGGAGCTATATCTAAACCGTCTCTAAAATCTTTACCATCAACTATTACATGTAATGGTATTGAGTATAAGTTACTATTATTTTCAATTAGTTCTTTATCAATTACAGCAGTGCTATCAACCACTACAGCTATTTTATGCATATAATCCACCTCAAAAAAATGTTATAAATGTTACAAGTTATACACTTGTAACACTTGTATACTTATAATATAATACTATAAAGTGTGAAGTCAATTAAATATAATAAGTTATACAAATAAGGAGAAAAGTTACACATGAATCAAATCAAAGAAAAGGTTAATCCTATAACTTTAAGATCTAAAAGTTTGATTGTAAAATCACTAATTGAATTAATGGATAAAAAACCTTATAGTGAAATAACTTTAAAGGAAATTGCTGAAAATGCAGATTTAACCAGACAAACAGTGTATAGAAACTTTGCTAAAAAAGAAGCCATATTAGAGTACTATGTAGATGGATTTTATAATGATTTTATAAATGCAATTTCAGCTAAAAGTGATATAACCTTATATGACCTTCTTATTACATATTTTGAATATTGGTATAAAAATAGAGAATTCCTAAAAAAACTTGTGGACAACAATGTATATCAAATATTGCTTGATTTACATTTAAAATATTTAAATTCTATGGCAACAGATGAAAACTTTAAAGATTTAACTTTTGTATCAAATAATAGCTATTTTAATCATTTTTCAGCAGGAGGATTATGGTTTGCCCTTAAGGGGTGGGTTGAGGATGACACAGAAAAAACTCCAAAGGAAATGACAGATATTATTTTAAACTTCTATCAAGTGAAGGGCCTAAATGTGAAAGATATGAAGAGAGAGTAGATTTAAACATATAGAGATACTAGGCAGAAAGCTAACTTATACGCCGGGGTATGTTTCCAAGCTTCAGTACGTTAAAAGCTTTTAGCCAGTCTAAAGTTTGTATTTTAGACGACCTAAGGACCTTCGAGAAACTCGCTACGCTCAGACAACTCGAAGGTGCTAAGGTTGTCTTAAAACCCTTCACTAAGACTGGCAAAAAGTTTTTAAATCTATCTTCAGCTTTGGAAACATATCCCTCTGTATAAGCTAGCTTTCTAGTTAATATCTCTATAGAGAAATAAAAATACATCCTTATTTTTATGTACATAATATTATTTAAAATCGTAGAAATTAAAGAATAGATAATATTATTGTAAAGAGAGGAGCAGAGTTTAAAAGCTCTGAAGTATAGATATGTTTATTCCAAAGAGAGTAATATTTGAAAAAGGTTCTTTAGATTATGAAATAGGTAAAAATATATATAATAAATTTAAGAATAACTCTGATGTGGAAATAATAAAGCTAACCTCTAATAAAGTTAAAGAAAATATTCCTGGTGAAGGGTTGTTTGACTTTTATAGAGAAGGTAAAAGGACGTTAGTAGTTGGAGTGAAGAAGGGATTTAAGTTTCAATCCTGTAAGCCTTCAGCTCATTATCAATTACCAATAGTGTCTGGTTGCATAGGACAATGCCAGTATTGCTACTTAAATACTAATTTAGGTGATAGACCCTATATAAAAATTAATGCCAATTTAGATGATATTCTAGAACAAGCACAAAAATACATAGGTGAAAGATTACCTGAAGAAACGATATTCGAGGGTTCTGCAACATCAGATCCAGTGCCGATAGAACCCTATACTAATGCTTTAAAGAGAACTATTGAATACTTCGGTAAAAGTGAAAAAGGAAGATTTAGATTTGTTACTAAGTATAGTGATATAGACACACTACTTGATGCAAAACATAATGGCCGCACAGAGATAAGATTTACACTGAATACAGATAAGGTAATTAAGGAATATGAAAATAGAACTGCATCAGCTGCTAAAAGGATAGAGGCCTGTGTAAAGGTAGCAAAAGCAGGGTATCCTATTGGATTTATAATAGCGCCGGTATTCTTATATGATAACTGGAAAGAGGATTATAGAGAGCTATTATTAGAGTTACAAAAGCAGTTGCCAAATAATCTAGGATATCCTTTGATGTTTGAGGTTATATCTCATAGGTATACTACGAGAGCTAAGAATATAATATTAGAGGTATTCCCCGATACAACACTGCCTATGAATGATGAAGACAGAAAATATAAGTATGGACAGTTTGGATATGGTAAATTTGTTTACACAAAAGAGCAGCTGCAGGAAATGAAAGAGTTTTTTAAAAATGAGATAGAATCAATATTTGAGAATAATATTATAAAATATATAATATGAAGTAACCTCGTTATCCAGAGACATAAAAAATCATAGTTACTATTCCAGTAACTATGATTTTTTTACTGTTGTTTTTATTCCAAAAGCAATTAATACTAGTCCTACAATTATGTTCAATGAATTAAGAACAGATGATTCTAAAAAATTATTTATAAAACTACCTGAGATTGAAATAACCGTTAGAAAAAATAGGGTTGATAACACTGCACCAAGTCCAAAGGAATACATATCCTTTTGCTGCATATTTTCTTCAGAAATTTTAGTGGAAAAAACGCCTGCCCAAAACAGTATAGTTAATGGATTAGATAAAGTTAATATAAGAGTTTTTAGAAAAACGCTTTCCATACTTTGTTTTGTTAGAAAGTTTAAGCTTGGTATTAGGGAAATTCCCCAAACTCCAACTACATTACTTGTACCAAAAATAATAAGTACAAAAGCTCCAAAGTATTTTATCATTTTCTTTGCTTTTTCATATTTATTAAGTATGGTCCCAATGCCAAAGATTGCTGCCAGTATATATAAACCATCAATAATTGTTACACCGAGTACTCCTGTCTCTGCAGTTAAAAAGCCTGAGGAAGCTGCAGTTTGAAAAATAAATAGGCAAATCGGGCCTACTGCAATCTGTAATAACATTCCAAATCGGAACCCTTTTAAAATCATATAGAACCCCCCTGTCTATAGGTCTTTAGAACTAAGGTTAGAGCAGTACCAATTCCTAATGTGCTCTCTATAGAAATAGAAGCTTCATGAATATCTATTATCTGTTTTGCTATGGCCATACCTAAGCCAGAGCCTTCTACTGAAGATGAGGTATTTGTACCTCTATAATATCTTTCGAATATATGATTTAAATCCTCAGTAGAAATACCAGTTCCAGTATCTTTTATTTCTATATAAATATCCTCTTTTTTATAAATAGAAATATTAATTTTAACATTTTCATCATTATGGATTATTGAGTTAAAAATCAAGTTAACTAAACATCTTTTAAATAAAACTTCATCTACATAGGCAGATATGTTTTCTTCTGGGGCATTAAAATTTATCTTTCTATTTGAGTATAAAGGATGATTTAATATTTCTATAACTATATTTTGAAGTAGAATAACTAAATTTACTTCTTTTTTATTTAAGGAAAAGGCTTTATTTTTTATCTTATAGGTTAAATTTAAATCGCCGATCAAGCTCTCAATATATAAAGCTTTATCATATATTATATTTGAATAATCTAAAATCTCTTCTTGAGAAAAACTATATTCATTATCCTTCATAAGCTCTGAATATCCTTTAATAGAGGATAAAGGAGTTTTTATATCATGCGATATAGAAGAAATCCAGGTATCTCTCATCTTATCTAATTCATCTCGCTTATTTTTATTCTCTCTAAGAGTTATTCCTAAATTATTTAGATTACTAAGCACATTTTTATATATACCTTTTTCTTTAAAGTTAATGTCGTAAATTCCTTTAGAAAGCTGATTTATGCCATTTATAATATTTTCTAGAGGTTTACCCATTTTCATACCAAACAAAAGATAGGATAAGATTATCGCCACAAAGATATTTATACACACTAAAATAATAAATCCATTCCAAGCAAAGCTTTTGATTGCAGAAGGATTAAAGATAAGAGTGTACTTTGCAATAGTATTAGTTGGGAACCCTATAATATAAGTAAAACTTTTATTATTAATAACTTTTTCACTTACAAATACAGAGGAATTTGCAATATCATATTTATAAATATGTGCAAAATTTATTGGAGTATATATTATAGGGACTTCCTTTGGTTTATCAAAGGAATAAACTTCCTTAAAGTCAGTATCTATTATTTGTATCCATGCAGAATTTTTTTCAAGCTGTTCTTTACCATCAGCCGTTAAATAAGGTGTATTGTCATTTATACCTATGTGATCAGAAAAATTTAAAGTGAATCTTTGAGGGCTAAAATAGGACAAATTTTGAGTATATACAATTACTTCAAAATAGATAACTAAATTTAATATAAACTCTACAATAACTATAATTATAAGTGTAACTAAAAATTTTCTTGTTATTGATAGATTAGTTTTTAGCTTATTTATAATCTTCATTTTATACTTCCTTTATCAATTTGTATCCTAATCCTTTAATAGTTATTATATGTTTAGGGTTAGAAGGGTCAGCTTCTATCTTTTCTCTTAGCTTTCTTATGTGCACCATTATGGTGTTGTCATACCCTTCAAAATCGTCTCCCCATACTGCATCGCACAGCATTTGTTTACTCAATATTTGATTTGAGTTTTTAGCCATGTAAGATAATAGTGTGTATTCTCTTGGAGTAAGGGAAAGTAGTTCATTATCCTTTACAACCTCTCCTTTATGTAAATCAATAATTACATTTCCAAAGCTTATTTTCTCTTCTTTTAAAGATAACTCATTTTTTATATATATGTTCCTTCTTAAATGAGCCTTGATCCTAAAAGCCACTTCCTTTGGGCTGAAAGGCTTGGTAACATAATCGTCAGCACCTAGCCCTAGGGCTAAAATTTTATCTACATCTTCAGATTTGGCTGATAAGAAAACAATTGGAACAAAGGAGAATTCCCGTATTTGTTTGCATACCTCAAAACCATCTATATGGGGCATCATTATATCCAAAACAATTAAATCTGGTTTTTCGCTTTTGCATAAGCTAATGCCTTCTAGGCCATTAGTAGCTTTAATTATTCTTCTAAAGCCTTCTTTTTTTAGAACAGTCTCTATAAGTTTTAAAAGTTCAATTTCATCATCAATTAAAAGGATTTTTCTATCTAAAATTTCATCATACACAATTATAGACCTCCTAAGTTTAGATACATAATATCTGGCATTTTTAATTATAGCATTTATTCTTATATATTTAGCAAGATATTGAAATTTTAAGGTTCCCTTAAGGTTCCAATAAAGATGTGTTAAGTTTGGTAGCTTAGGATTATAGGGGACAGAGGACAATTGAGAATTGACAGAGGACAGTGAAGGAGGATTTTTCTCCGCTGTGTTGCGAAAAATCTTTAACTTATACTATGAGTGGATATTTCGCCTTAGCGAAATGAGCTTAAAAATATAAAAGTTTTCTGACGTAAGGAGGAAAACTCACCTTCATTGTCCTCTGTCCTCTGTCAATTGTCCTCTAGAAATTGCGTCGCATATTTTTTAAATTATTAATTTAAAGTATTAATTCAATAAAACATTTTATTATTAAAGAAAGGTAGGACTAAAAATGTCACAATTTATTATTGAAACAAAAAATTTAAATAAAAACTTTGAGGGTTTTAAGGCAGTAAATGAATTAAATTTACAGGTGAAAAAGGGAAGAATATATGGATTTCTGGGGCCTAATGGTGCTGGAAAATCTACGACTATCCGTATGCTTTTAGGACTTATGAAACCAACAAGCGGAGAAATAAAAATCTTTCAGAAGAATTTAAGTGAAAATAAAATGGAGATTTTAAGAAAAATAGGGTCTATTGTAGAAGCACCCTCATATTACGGAAATTTAACTGCATATGAAAATTTACAGGTAACAGCAAAGCTTTTAGATATTAATTACAAAACTATTGATGAAGTGCTTGAAATAGTAAGACTTACTGAGTGGAAAAATAAGCAGGTCAAAAAGTTTTCTCTTGGAATGAAGCAGAGACTGGGCATTGCCCAGGCATTAATTTCAAAACCAGAACTATTAATATTAGATGAGCCAACAAATGGTCTTGATCCTGCAGGAATACATGAAATAAGAGAGCTTATAAAAAGCCTTCCTGCAATCTCAAATATTACAGTAATAATATCCAGCCATATTTTAAGTGAGATAGAGCTTATGGCAGATGATATTGGAATCATAAATAAGGGTAAGCTTTTATTTCAAGGAACTCTTGAAGAGCTGCACAGTAGAAGTAAAGGGGAAATTTGCATAGCTTCCCGTAACCTAGACGAAACAGTGAGAACTTTAAATGATTATGGGTATAGAGCAATAGTAAAAAATAACAGCATATTTATAAAACCTAAAGAAATTAGTGCAGATGAATTACTTAAACAATTGATACTAAAAGGCAATAAAATATTCAAATTTGTAGAAGTTGAAAAAAGTCTTGAACAAATATTCATGGATGTTACTGAAGGGGGAAAGGCTATATGAGCTTAGCATCAATTTTAAGATCTGAATTTATGAAGTACAAAAGAAGCGCTTTATATAAAGTAGCATTTGCCATTCCTATACTTTCTGTTGTTCTATTCTTTATAAACTTGCATTTAAGATTTGATTGGTTAACTTCTGGTAAAAAACTTGAACAAGCAATAGAAATGGGTATTAGCGGTAAATTAGGTATACTAATTTATACAAATCATCTAGGCACATTATGGTTTTTCTTTTTACTTACACTAATCGTTCTACTGTCTGTTATAGTAAATTATGCTGAATACAGTGAAAATACCTGGAAACAGATACTATCAAGGCCAGTAGATAGATGGAAGATATATTTTTCAAAGTGGGTAGTAATTTTTATCTTTACCACTACAGCTATAATCATAAATACTCTCGGATTAATAGCCATGAAAAACATCTTTAAGGTAGATGGAAGCTATGCATTAATAGTCAAATATTTTGTATTTCAATTTGCTACTGCTTTAGGAGTTATAAGTATTCAACAGTTTATTAGCTGTTATATTAAAAATTCTTTGATGGCAGCAGGAATAGGCTTTGTAGCTGTAATGAGTGCCTACATGATGGCTCAAAGTGAAATTTTGGGAAATATTTTTCCTTACTCATGCTTTTTAAGGGCAATGCCATTTGAAGGTGGAAGTGATTCACAAATAGCAGCGATTTTTGGAGTAGTTTCCTGTGTTATATGGTTATCCGTAGGAATTTTAGAGTTTAAGAATAGAGAGGTTTAGGAGGTTATTATGAAAAAGTTATTAGAAGCAGAGTTATTAAAGCTAAAACATTCTAACATTCTTGCTTTGATAATGTTTTTGCCACTGTTTTTTGTAGCATTAGGATTTACGAACTTTATAAGGTATAAGGATTTATTTACCTCAAAAGGACAAAATATATGGCAGCAGATCTATACTCAAAGTGCAATGTTTTATGGATTATTCATACTTTCTTTATTTGTTACTATAGTAATGGCTATAATAGTTAGAATAGAAAATAGTGAAAATAATTTTAGAAGAATTTTAACTCTTTCAGTGAAAAGAAAAGAAATTTATTTAGCAAAGTTTTTGGTGGGAACTGGTATTGTATTTCTGAACTTACTTGGGTTTATGCTTATGGTTATAGCAGCAGGAAGTATTTTAGCAGGAACTAGTAAAATGCCTTTGGGTATAGTGTATGGTCCTCTATTAGCCTTTGTTGCACTTATTCCAGTTATGGCAATACAATATTATTTAAGCATGAGGTTTTCTAATATAGGAGTTGCATTAGGTATAGGAGCGGTATTTTCTATTCCTTCAGTATTAATATCTAATACTAAATTTTGGATTTTTTTCCCTTGGACATATTCAGGAAGAGCTATTTTGAGTGGAGCAAATATGAATCCTTTTGAAACAGGTTGGTATATGTATGCTATTGGTATAGTTATAGCTTTGTTGTTTACTCTTAGGGGCATGTATGAATTTAGTGAAAAGGATATTGTGTAATAGCATTAATATTGCTGACCAATATATTTTGTCAGAAGTTTGATGGAGCATAGGTTTATGCTTCATTTTTTTATATAAATAATAATATGATATATAGTTTATATAAGTTAACAGGCTATCCGCAGCAAGTTAGATACAAGAATTTATAATAATTTTATTTACAACGTAACAGTGTTATGTTACACTTAATTCATGGAAAGTGAATTGATACTTTAAAATAATAAGTAGCATATTTTAACCAAAGCTATAAAGTATTAGAGAGGTGTTTATTATATGGATCAGGATTTAATATCTAAAAAGGATCTACTCGAGCTTACGGGTATCTCTTACGGTCAATTATATAGGTGGAAAAGGAAAAATTTAATCCCTGAAGATTGGTTTATTAGGAAGTCTACCTTTACAGGACAAGAGACATTTTTCCCAAAGGATAAGATTCTAACAAGGATTGATAAAATAATAAATATGAAGGATGATCTATCATTAGATGATTTGGCAGATATGTTTTCTCCAAATCCTACTGAAACTATGTTGAATAAAGATGAAGTAGTGAAACGTAACATTGTTTCAAAAGTGACCCTTGACTTTTTTATTGAACAGCAGGGATATTCCGAGGAGTTTTCTTTTGAAAAGATACTCTATGCTTATATACTGGAAAAGCTGCTTCAAACAGGTGAAATCAGTCTTGAAGAAGGGAAAACCCTTCTTCAAGTGTTATCAGATAGCTATAAAAAATTTGAAGGCAAAAACTGTGAATTAATTTTTATTCGTAAATTCGGAATTTCTACATGCTTCTTGGTTTCAATTCCTAGTGAAACCTACTTCGAAAGCGGTGTGAAGGTTGTTGCTAGATTTAACTTAGCAAATTGTATTGAAGAATTAAAAATTAAAATGAATGATTAATGGAGGTATATATTATGGAGAATATAGTAAGACATAACCTTAAAATCGCTGGAGAAGGAACTGCATCTGGAGGATTTTATGATAAGATAGCAGTTAGCGGAAAAGCTGATATAAATGGTGATTTTGATTGCGTTGATTTCAAGATAAGTGGAGCCTGTGATGTTAATGGAAATTTAAAATCAAAAGCTGGAAAAATCAGTGGAGAAGTTAAGATAAAAGGAAATCTGGAATCAGAAGAATTCAAAATAAGTGGCAATTCCAATATACAAGGAGATGTTGCAGTAAAAAGAATTAAAGTTCAAGGTGGAACTAACATTGGAGGCAATATATCATCAGAAGAAGTTAACCTTTTTGGTGAAATGAAGGTTGAAGGTAATTGCAATGCGGAAGTTTTTCTTTCAAGGGGTGCTTTTACTATAGGCGGCCTATTAAATGCTGGTGAGCTTAACATTGTATTGTACTCAAAATCTAAGGTAACTGAGATAGGCGGAGAAAAAATTACTATTAAAAAGGGTATAACTTCTAAAATAAAGAAAATCATTAAATCTATTTTTCCACCATCAGATTTATTTGATGTAAAACTATATGCCGAGTCTATAGAAGGCGATGATATATATTTAGAAGATACTAAAGCTAAAGTTGTACGAGGAAATAATGTTACTATAGGGGAAGGCTGTGAGATCGAGCTTGTAGAGTATAAAAATAGCTTTGAACAGCTTGGTAATTGCAAAGTTTTAGAAAATAGGAAGGTATAAGGCATTAGTAAAAGGAGGAATTAAAATGGAAAATAGACATGATTTAAAGATATCTGGCATGACAACTTCATCTGGAGGATTTTATAAGGATGTAGTGGTTAGTGGAACTGCACGAATAAATGGTGATCTAGATTGTATGAATGTTAATATTGATGGGCTTTGCAAAATAATCGGTAATGTAAAAGCAAAAGATATAGATATAAATGGGGAAAGTAGACTTGATGGAAACTTAGAATGTGAAAAAATTAAAGTTAACGGTCATTCGAAGATTAGCGGCAATGCAGTAGTTAAGGATATGGACATTTCTGGCGCTGTTAATATTGATGGAAGCATTTCAGCGGAGAATATGTCTATTCAAGGTGTTGTAAAAGTTAATGGTAATTGTGATTCTGAAAACTTTGTCTCAAAGGGAGGATTTAATATATCCGGGCTTTTAAATTCAGGAAATGTTGAAGTAGAGTTATACACTAAATGCAAAGTAAAAGAAATTGGTGGAGAAAAAATTAATGTAAGAAAGGGTACAGCTTCAATATTCAATAAGCTTATAAAACCTATTTTTACTATGATGGACATTTATGATGGTCTTACTGCTGAAACCATTGAAGGTGATGATATTTATTTAGAGAATACTAAAGCTAAAGTAGTAAGAGGAAATAATATAAGAATAGGATCTAACTGCGAAATTGACCTTATAGAGTATAAGAATAGCTTTGAACAGTCTGAGGATACTAATGTTAAAGAAAATAGAAAAATATAAACAGGATTCTTGGCTTCAGGTGGAGTTGTAAACTCTATCTGAAGCTTAGAAACCGTTATCCAGGGTCGTATCGCCACTTATCCCCAACTTTAAGAAAAGCAGAGAGCCCAATTTTTTGATTTGGTGCGAATTGCTTTCACAGAGTGCGTTGGTTGTTAGTGGCGGTAGACATCGGATAAATATATTTTCATCAAATTGAACTCAATAGATTTTAATGTTATGATATAAGATATTGCAAATTACTGTGCAATATCTTAATTGTTTTATTTTTGAATAAAGTAGCTTTAGGTAAATTTTATTTTAACTTAGGAGGAAAACAAATGGAGAAAATTACAAGCTTCACTATAAATCATTTAGAACTATACCCTGGTGTTTACGTTTCAAGAAAAGATAGCGTTGGACAGTCAGTTGTTACCACTTTTGATATTAGAATGACTAGGCCAAATGCTGAGCCTGTTATGAACACTGCAGAGATGCATGCTATAGAACATTTAGCTGCAACTTTTTTAAGAAATCACAGTGACTATGGCTCAAAAATAGTTTACTTTGGACCTATGGGCTGTAGAACAGGCTTTTATTTACTTTTAAGTGGAGATTATGAGTCAAAGGATATAATTGATCTATTAGTAGAAATGTTTCGTTTCATTGCAAATTTTGAAGGAGAAGTACCTGGTGCCTCTGCAAGAGATTGCGGTAATTATTTAGATATGAATTTACCTATGGCAAAATACTTAGCTAATAAATTTTTAAATGAAGTTTTATTAAATATAACGGATAAAAACTTATATTATCCAAACTAATAAGCAGAGAGCCAAAATCTTTGATTTTGTGCGAATCGCTTACTCCTCTGACATAAGGAAGAGGAGTTTCATTTAATAATTACACTCCTTGTTGTTGAGAAACAACAGGGAGTTTTGTTTTATTGAGGGAGTTTTTAAAAGCAAGTTTCGGAAGAAGAAGGCGTGATGTATGGCAGAATCATGATGAAATTAAGATAAAAAATATAATTAAAATAAAGTAGAGTTAATTTAACAAAATAAGGAGGAAATTCACAATTAATATCGAATAATACAATATATAGAAAAAAAGTTAAAGTATATGAAGAAAATTATATATTTGTAAAAAATAATTGTTATTTCTTGTAAGCAGAGAGCCAAAATCTTTGATTTTGTGCGAATCGGTTAAGCAGACATACAAAATCTTCGATTTTGATATGGTCGCTTACTCAGTGAGTACTCCTCTGACATAAGGAGGAGGAGTTTCATTTAAAAATCATAAAATTGAGAAGAAAGGTTATAAAAAATATGTTAAAACTCCATTATATAGAAATTTTGTTAAGAAGTTTTCCTGAAGCTTTATTGATAATTTTGGGGATATGCATAGTATCTAGAAAGTCAATTAATATGAAAATTTATATATTTTCCAGTATAATAGTGGCGATAATCGATTTTTCTGTAAGAATGCTTCCTATTTATTTTGGAATACATACATTCATCGCTGTTACTTTGATTATATGTATTATGGTTATTATTGGTATACCAATAGTAAAGTCAATATATGGCACTCTACTTATGAGCTTGATATTGAGCTTAAGTGAATATTTAAATATAGCAATGTTAAGCTTACTAAATGTCAATACAAATATTGGATTTACAAATCCTGTTATAAAATCTGTATTTGGTATTCCATCATTAATTATTACAGGCTTATTTATTATAGTAATTCACTATTTTATAAAAAGGGAAGAAAAATTAAAAAATATAATCAGCTGAAAGGCTTGCAGTTGCTATTGTAAGAAAGACTAGATTAGTTTTAGCTGCTCATGAAGGTAAAGACTAAAATATTTTATAGGCCAATCATATTAACTGTAGTATTAATAGTGATGCTATTTATATTACATAAAATATATATTAGATTCTATTATATTAAAGATGTATTGTCGAAAGGAGGGAAATCATCATGAAAAGTAAGGCAATAAAGTTGTTTGCTAGTTTTGCTACGCTAATATGTACATTAGCGGCTTTATCAACTTCAGCTTCAGCTTGTAATTGGTGTCTTTATCAACCAGAAGAGCCTAAGTGTCTTAGAAAATAATACATAAAAATTATAGCTACCACTTTTAAAGGTAAAAATTACTGATTTCTCAATTAGTGATTTTTACCTTTTATTAAGGATGTCTAGCTTCGAGGGGAGATTTATTTATGAGAGATGATATAAATGAAAATGAAAATAATATACTTATAATATTATCTATTATGAAGATTGCAGTAATAGTATTCATTAGTATAATTATATATATTAACGCACCTAGTTATTCGGTAGTTTTAAATATAAAAAATAACGATGAATTTAGTTTATGTAGTGCTACATTACTTTTTTGCTTTTTAGTATTAACCTTTGTGACTTGGATAATAATTAATTTAAAATTAAAATTAGTAGCTAAGAGTTCATGGTTAATTGAAAATATTTTTTTTATATTAATTATATCTTTACCGATATATTTATTTAACACATACAATAATGAATGTAAGTATTTATTTTTATTATTAATAACATGTTCAGTTATTAAATATGGATTACGATATGGAATTCTCACCTCGCTTTTTTCATCAATATTTGTTCTCGGAGCAGATCTATTATATGCTCCAACAGCTAATGGAATCAATATGGACTTTCAAAAAGATTTAATAATGGTGGGCATTTTTATTTTTATTGCATGGGTTCTTGGATATTATGTGGAACTAGAAAATGAAAATAAAAGAAAAAAGGACAATCAGCTTAAATTATTAAGCACTGAGTTAGAAGAACAGAATACAGAGAGACGTATAATTGAGGAATCTTTATTGAAAAATAAAGTATGCTACGATATATTGTTTGAAAATTCACAAAACGCTATCATTGTTCATGCTGATGGCAAAGTTTTGTATGCAAATAAGAGTGCAGCTAGATTGCTGGGATATGAAGATCCTCTACAATTAAATAATAAATTAGTCTATAAGTATTACTCACAAAATAATATAATGTCTACAAAAGAAAAATATTTAAATATAGTTAGCGATAAGCTTTCCAAAGTTACATATGAAGAAACTATACTAAACTGCAAAGGCAACTCAATTGCAGTCCGCAATACATCTTCTTTTTATATATATGAGGGAAAACCTTCAGTATTGACTTTTTTACTTGATATAACATCAGAGAAACAAATAGAAACATTAAAGCATGATGTAGAAAAAAATTTAAAACTATTGAATGAATCTAGAGAATTTAATGTCCTTATAACAGAGTTTTTTACTAATATCTCTCATGAATTTAAAACACCAGTTAATGTTATCTCCATTGCTATCCAAACAATGAATATATACTTCGAAAATTTCAATATTGATAATATAGATAAATGCAAATCATATTTAAAAATAATGAAACAAAATTGTTTTAGAATGACCAGATTAATAAATAACCTTATGGATATTACTAGAGTTGATTCTGGATTTGTTAAAGTCAACAAAAGAAACGATAACATAGTAAGTATTATTGAAGATATTACTCAATCCGTAGCATCCTATGTAAAAAGCAAAGATATAGAACTTATATTTGATACTAATGTTGAAGAAAAAATCATGGCCTTTGACCATGATAAAATAGAACGGGTAATATTGAATTTACTATCTAATGCTTTTAAATATACCAACCCCAACGGACATATATATGTAAATTTAGAAGATAGGGAAGAAAGCGTTATTATTACAGTAAAAGATGATGGACAAGGTATTCCTCAGAACATGATTAATGTTATATTTGAACGCTTTGGACAAGCGAACCGTTCACTTTCAAGGCAATGTGAAGGAACTGGAATAGGATTGTATCTTGTTAAATCCTTTATTGAAATACATGGTGGCAAAATAAGCGTCACTAGCGAAGAAGGAAAAGGCTGTGAATTTACAATAGTATTGCCTGCAGAATACGTTAATAATGAAAATTATGAAGATAAGGCATTTTGTGAAAGCAATGTAGAGAGGATAAACATAGAATTCTCCGATGTATATTCAATATCAATTTAATGTAATATATTTGATTACGGTTCGTCTTTACTATTAAAACTTACGAATACACATGACTATATTAGAGAAATCTGATATGGTTTTTTATATGTTCAGCATGAATTAAGAATACATTTAGAGTTTTGTAACAAATTTAATAGTTCATGCATACTCTGCTAGTAGATAGAAAGTTAGTAGGAGAGTTATATGGGAAAGCCTAAATTAAAAACAAAGCGTCTTACCGTTAATTTAGAGGATTATGTTATAGATGCAGCTAAACAAAAAGCGGAAACTATGTTCAGAGGAAATTTGGATAATTATATCAATTGGCTTATATGCAGCAACAATAAGCAGGTAATTAAGAAAAAGATAAAGGAATTAGACCAGGAAGCAGAGAAGAAAAAGCCTAAGGCTATTCAAGATACAGATAAAACAGCGATGTACAATAATATCTGTGATTACTGCAGTGAGCCTATTTATCAGGGAGATGATATCTGTAAGGCTGAAGGCTATGAAAACTATATCCATAAAAATTGCTGTAGGAGAGAGGAATAATTTTAAAGCAAGGATGCAACAGTAATTATTTAGTTTAATTTTTTAGCATAGGTATAGAAATAGAAGTTAAATAGAAGAACTGTAAGTGGATTTTTAATCAATTAATCTGCTTACAATTCTTTTTTAGTTTATCCGATGACTTACCCGATCTAATACTCCCATTCGCACTCTGTAAAAGTGATTCGGACCAAATCAGCTTATGCAGGTTCAAATATAAGCAATGGGTTAAGAATAAATTTAAGAAATTATAAAGAATATCGAGAATAGTAAATATATAACTAAATATAGAATACATGTTAAATTAACTATATATTTCATTTGGAGGATTAGGATGAAAAATTTAAATGCTTTAAAACCACCAGTAGAAATTTTTTATGAGGAAGAGCTTAGAGCTTTAGAAGAAAATGATAATGAGCCTAAGCCTAAAAATTGGAGGTTGTCTCCAAAGGCTGTAAAGACTTTTATATTGGGAAGCAGCAGAGCTATTGAATATAATGACAAAAAGATTAAGATAAAGAAAAAATTCTATGGAGATGATAGTCTTATAGAAAGATGCATAATAACTTTAGCAGGAAATAGAGGACTTATGCTGGTAGGGGAGCCTGGAACTGCAAAGACTATGCTTAGTGAGCTTTTAAGTGCAGCTATTAGTGGTACAAGCACTAATACAGTACAGGGAACAGCAGGAACTACAGAGGATATGATTAAATATAGTTGGAATTATGCCATGCTTTTAGGTAAAGGACCTACCGAGGAGGCATTAGTACCTTCACCTCTTTATGTAGGTATGAGCGAAGGTATAATAACTAGATTTGAGGAAATAACCAGATGTCCTTCAGAAGTGCAAGACAGTTTAATAAGTATAGTTAGTGATAAGGTTTTAAACATACCAGAATTAGGGGATGAAGGATTACTATTTGCACAGCCAGGTTTTAATATTATTGCTACAGCTAATATAAGAGACAAGGGTGTAAATGAAATGAGTAGTGCCCTTAAAAGAAGATTTAATTTTGAAACTATATTCCCTATAAATGATGTCTCTTTAGAAGCTAAAATTATTGAGCAAGAAGTGCAAAAGTTAGTAGAAGAGTCAGATGTTAAGGTGAAAATAGATAGAGATGTGGTCAATCTATTAGCAACTACTTTCCACGAGCTAAGAGAAGGGGTTACAGCAGAAGGAAGTAGAATAGATAAGCCAGCTGCAGTTATGAGTACTGCTGAAGCTGTATCTGTGTGCTACCAAACAGCAATGAGTGCTTATTACTATGACAAGTCAAAAATGAAAGTAGATTCAATGGTACAAAATATATTAGGAACTGTAGTTAAAGAAAGCAGAGAAGATATAGACAAACTAAAAAATTACTTCAATATAATTGTAAAAGCTAAAAGCTTAAAAGAAGGTGGATTATGGAAGGAATTCTACGAGGCAAGGAAATGGATAAAATAGAGGAAATATACAAAAAAGCTTATGATTTATCAAGTAATGTAGTGTATTTTCCTGTTAGACACCACAGCCCTGCTTGTTCTTTTCATTTAAAGAAGGTAATAGATGCTTATAAGCCGCAGGTTATCTTGATAGAAGGACCTTCAGATGCTAATTCTGTAATACCTTATATTGGCGATGAGGACACAGAGGCACCTGTATGTATTTACTATAGTTATACAGATGAAAAAAAACTGGTGACAGAAGGTGGAGAAAAGTATAAATGCTATTATCCTTTTTTAGACTATTCTCCAGAGCTTTTAGCTATAAGAGAGAGTAAAAAAAGAAATATTTTAGCTGAATTTATAGACTTACCTTATGGAGAAATATTAATAAATAGTGAGGAAGGAAAAGGTCTTAGAAAAACTGAAGAAAAGAATTCTTATAATGATGATTACTTATTTCAAAAAAGTAAGTTCATAAATTCTCTTTGTGAAAAACAAGGCTGTAGAAGCTTTAATGAACTATGGGAAATGTTATTTGAAATAGATGGACTAAAAATAGAAACAGATAGTTTTATGAAAAATATGATTGCCTTTTGTTATCTTTCTAGATGCTTTGAAAGTGAGGAAATGCTTAAGGAAGATGGATGTATTGCTAGAGAAAAATACATGGCTTCTAAAATAAGAGAATTTACTTCAAAGTATAATAAAATTTTAGTAGTAACAGGAGGATTTCATACTTCAGGACTTATACAGCTCTCAAGTGAAAATATAGAGATTAAGTTACATAACATTAGTGAAAAAAATATAGGTGCTTATGCTATGATATATTCCTTTGAAGAAAGTGATCAGCTGAGTGGTTATGCCAGCGGAATGCCTTATCCAGCTTTTTATCAAAGAATATGGAATAACTTATGTGAGGAGATTGAAAATCCATATGAAAAGGCTGTATTGCATTTTATAGTAAGATGTGGAAGAAACATGAGAAACTCAGTAGGTGGTTTGTCTACTGCAGATGAAATTGAAGCACTAAATATGGCAAAAGGACTTCAAAGTCTTAGAAGTAAATCAGAATGTGGAGTTTATGAACTGCAAGATGCAGTAAGAGCTACTTATATAAAAGGTGAGCTGAACATGGCGTCAGATGCTCCACTATTAGATTTGCTTAAGCTCTTAAGAGGTAAAGGTATAGGACGTCTTTGCAGCAATGCAAAAGTACCTCCTATTGTTTTAGATTTTAGAGAGCTTTGCAGCAGATATAAGATAAAAGTTAACAGTACTTTGAAGCAGGAACTAGTGCTAGATCTTTATAAAAGCAATAAGCATAAAGAAATAAGTGAATTTCTTCATAGAATGAAATTTTTAAATACAGGCTTTTGTTTAAATGTTAAAGGACCAGATTTTATAAATAAAAAAGATGTAAATCTTATAAGAGAAACTTGGAATTACAAATGGAGCGTTAATTTAGAAAGTAGCCTCATTGAAAATTCAGTCTATGGTGGAACAGTAAAAGAAGCAGTAGAATCCTTACTTTTGAAGAAGCTGTCTAGTAATTCAAGTGACAGCGGTGCTATGTCTGAAGGGCTTATAGAGGCTTTTATGATGGGATATAAAGATATTATTTTAAATGCTTTATCTACTATAAAAGATATAGTTATAAATGACAACAATTTCTATTCTGTAGCTGAATGTACGTATAATATATATTTTTTACACAGCGGCAATATATTATTTTCAGCTTCACAGGATGAAAATATAAGTAAGCTTTTAGTTCAATGTTATAACAAAGCTGTGACTTTAGTTCCAGAGCTTTATGCAGTACCAGAAGAAGAGGAAAATAAGATTATAGATAAGCTTAAAAATTTATATCATATATGTTTAGAACCAGAATTTGAAGCTCATATAGATATTTTTAATGAAACTCCTCTTCCTTACGTCAGAGGAGTAAGCGATTCACACAAAATCAGAGATTTTGGTTTTCTGCTTAAAGAGGCTCTATGGGCTATTATAAATAAAAGTTCTCCAAATACAGCATTAGAGGGGGCAGCTTTAGGCTTACTGCTTGGATTTAATGAAGTGGACACTTCCTACATATTAAAAAAGGCAGAAGGATATCTCTATGGTACTGGAGAGAAATTTTTAAATTCTGCTGCTTTCTTAAAAGGATTATTTTCTACTGCAAGAGATGTAGTTTTAAGTGAAGAAAAAATGATTATAGGAATAGATAATGTATTAAAAAATCTTAATGAAGAGGATTTTTTAAGGCTTTTACCTGAACTTAGACTTTCTTTTAGTTTCTTTGCACCTAATGAAATAAATCAAATAGGTAAGAGTATAAGCGAACATTATGGTATAAGTGAAAGAAAGCTATTTAATGTAGAGGCAGTAGATCCTGAAGAATTAAATTTAGCTGTAGAACTTGATAAGCTTGGAAAAGAAGCTTTAAGGGAGTTGGGATTATTAAATGAGTAAGGATATAAGCACACTTAACAGATGGAGACTGGTTCTGGGCAAGTATTCTAGCAATCACTTAACTTTTTCTGAAGACAATATAAACTATGCGGATATGGATACTTTACTTGAATTTTTATATGAAAGAGAGTATGGAGAAGAAAGAGGAGTAAGAACTGATAAAAGAGCTGGTTCTTTGGATCCCTCTAACCTTACGGTGCCTCAGTGGATTACAAAGATAAAAGAATTATTCCCAAAAGAAACGGTAGAAATATTAGAAAAACATGCTTTAGATAAATATAACTTAAAGGAATTGCTTACAGATAAAACTGTTCTTGAAAAGTTAGAACCAAATCCAGAGCTTTTAAAAAGTATTCTTCAAATGAAACATCTTATGAAGGGCGAAGTTTTAGAATCTGCAAAGAAAATAGTAAAAGTTACAGCAGAAGAAATAGCTAAAAAGCTGGAACAAGATATAAAAACAGCTATTAATGGTAGATTAGATAGAAATAAATATGGTGGGATAAAGTCTTCTCGAAACATAGACTTCAAAAGAACTATAAAACACAATTTGAAAAATTTTGATAGGGAGTTAAACACTCTCGTGGTGGATAGAGTCTATTTTAATAAGAGAGTAAAGCCTTCTAATCCATGGAATGTAATAATTGCAGTAGATGAAAGCGGCAGTATGTTAGATTCAGTTATTCATAGTGCCATTATGGCTGGAATATTTTCTAAATTACCTATGTTAAAAACAAATCTAGTTATATTTGATACGGAAATAGTCGATCTTACAGAATATGTGGAGGATGTTGTACAAACTCTAATGAGTATTCAATTAGGGGGAGGAACTAATATATCTAGAGCACTTCAATATTGTAATGGACTGATGGAAAATCCTCATAAAACTATAGTGATATTGGTGACAGATCTTTATGAAGGCGGAAGTTATGGAACTATGTATGCTAGAGCAAAGGATATAGTTGAGTCTGGAGCAAGGCTTATAATACTTCCTGCTTTAGGTATAGATGCAGAGCCTATATATGATAGAGGTGCTGCAGAAAAAATGGCGGCTTTAGGTGCAAAGGTGGCTGCGGTAACTCCAGGAGGGCTTGCAAAATGGATAGCACAGATAATTTCTTAAAGAAAATAGGAGAATTTTTATTAGCTATAGATGATGAATTTTTAATAGGAATAAGTAATAAAGGTATATTTAATAGAGCTAAAAAGGATTTAGAAAAATCAGGAGAAATAAAAGTAGCAGTAGAAGGCGCAACATTAAAATGTATTTTGGAAGATGGAACAGAGTGTATCATAAGTGAAGATATTAAAGCTTATAAATGTTCCTGTCCTTCAAGGACTATATGCAAGCACGTAATTATGTGCTATTTGTATATAAGCAGAGAGCCAAAATCTATGATTTTGTGCGAATCGCTTACTCATTCGACGGAGGAGAAGGAGTTTCATATATTAAATAAGAAGGAAGAGGGCACAAAGTTTGATTTTGGTAAACTTTTAAATATAGATATCGAAAGGCTATCAAAACTGGCAGGAGAAAAGGATTTTAATGAAATAGTAAAAAGAATAGATTTTGGTGTAGAGGTAGAAATAGGAGAAACTTCACTGCTTACTATAAGATTCAAAGATGAAGAGTATGAGGTGAAAATAGTTCCAAGTACTAAAGAAAAAATCTCACCTAAAGAAATTTTGGAAGAAGCTATATGCTCCTGTAAAAGCAAAGATATTTGTAGGCATAAGGTAGAAGCTGTAATTCATTATGAAATTTTTAGAGGGTTTATAAAAAAAGAAGATTTAGCTACTTTAAATAAAAAATCTAAAGTTGAAAAAACACTTTTGATTGAAGGTGTACTTCTAGTTAAAAAGCTTATGGAAGAAATTTTATTTATAGGAGTATCTAGGATTCCAGAAAATATTATAGATAAAGTAGAGAGTACGGCGGTATTATGCCACAGTTACAATATACCTAATTTAGAAAAAATGCTTAGGAGTGTTAAAAGCGAAATAGAACTTTATATGAATAAAAACGCCTCCTTTTCAATAGCTTCCTTAAGAAAAAGAATAAGTTATATATACACTACTGCTTTAGCTATAGAAAATTGTAAGGATGAAAGTAAACTTTATGAATTATGTGGAGAACATAAATCCACTTATTATGATATACCACCAATTATCTTATATGGCATGGGAGCAGAAGCTTGGAGTTCTAAATCAGGCTATGAAGGAGTTACATATTACTATTTTGAAGAAACTAGAGGAAAACTATTTACTTATACGAACTCAAGACCAACCTATTATGATACAAAAAAAAGAAGCTATGGAATTGCTTACAGTGAAGTTCCAAGTTGGGGTATAGAAGGCAGTTTAGAGGAAATATCACAACATGTAATAAGACTTACTAAGGGTAAAATTAACGATGAGGGAAGAATTTCCTCTAGTGAACAAAGTAAAGGGGAGCTTTTAGAAAAAACTGATATATATAAGTTGAATTTTAAAGAGTTATTTATAGATAATTGGCAGAAGCTTTTAAAAGTTTACTCTAAAGAAAATAGAAATATATATATTATTAAGATTGCAGGTTATGAAAAAAGTTATTTTGACAACATAAATCAAAGATTTATATTGCATATTTATGATGAAGAAAAAAATATGATTTATATAGAGATAGACTATTCTAAAGAGAAAAAAAGAATGATACAAAAGTTTGAAAGAATGGAAAGGATGAAAAAATATCCTGATAGAATTCTTGTACATGCTTATTTAAAGGAAGGTCAGATTAAAGTTTTACCTATTGCGGCCTATTATGAAAATGGAAATATGGTGAATTTAACCATGAATTAGAGGCTAGTTATCAGGCACTAGATGCTAACCAAGGATGCGTTTATAACCAATAAATGTTGTAAGGAGAGCTTTTATGGGAAAATACGATAATTTATACTTGCTTATTCAAGATGTTGAAGGACTAATGGATAGTATGCTTATAAGCGGTTTTAACGTAGTAAATACAGGATTATTAGATACTATGACTGAGATTTATGAAAATTGTGAAAGAGTTGGATTAAGTTTTGCAGCTGAAACTATTAAAGAAATTATACAAGCTCAAGAGAAAAAAAGACATGATATAAACTATAACTATAAAGAAATTATGAGTAATTACTTTTTGTTAAATAATTATATACAGATTATTAAAAGCAAACTAGAGCTAGAAAAAGCAAAAAGAGATATGGAGTTAAGTAAATAAGGTAACTGCCCTAAGAACAGAAATGAATGAAATTTGGGGAGGGCAGTATGGATAACAATAGAGAAATATTAAAAAATTTGATGTCAATTGATAATATAGAGAAAATGTCAGCAGCAGATATAATAGATGATATTGCATCTAATTTATATAATGAGGAAAATTAATTTTATTGGAAGGTAAATGATATATTATGGACAAGCATAAAACAATTATAAATAAAATACAAAATTATTTAATTAAAAATGGATTTGATGAGGATAAAATAAACAATGCATTCTCACCTTGTTTAGATAAGGAAAAACTAAAGTCTCTAACAGATTTACATAATTTTTTTAGTTACTGGTCATCTGTATTTTATGAAGAAGATGGTGAGCTTTTAGCATTGAAGAATTATAAAGTGCCTAATAATGTGATTAGTTTTTATGAAAGCTTTGAACCAGGAAAAATTCCTCAATTAGGTGGTGGGGTAGACTTACTAGACCTTAATGGTATTAAGGAAGAGAATTGCAATCTTTCACCAGGAGCCTATCTTATTCAATATGGGCTTATTACGTTTGCTACTACAGTTGGTGGGAATGTAATTTGTATGGACTTAAATACAATAAATAATAGTGAACCAAGAATAATCTATGCAGATAAGTCATGGTTTTTATTTAATGAACAAGAACGTAAATTAGAATTTAGTTTTTATCCTTTTGAGATACAAGAGGAAGATGAATTTTTAACACAAAGCATTATAAAAAAGTATATGCCGGAAATTAGTAGTACATTTACTGAATTTCTTGAAATGTTGTGTTCAGAAGATGAGTGGGATGCTGAAGATTATTATGAAAAGGTTGGAAATAAGGTTGAAAAATAGAGAGTGTTTACAAATGAACAATTGGATTTCAATTGCTTTAGTTTAATACACTTGAGAAATAACATATCGTAAATTCATAAAAGATAACAGCTTAAAGTTTATTATAGAAAGTTGCTAATGCACAAATAAAAATATAGGGAGGAAACAACTTATGAAAGACATTATTGCAGATTTAAAGCTTCCACAAGAAACAAAGGATTTTTTATATAATACAAAAATCAAAAAGAATGAATTTGAAAGTATAAATATTAAGTTTTTTAGTAAAGAACAGGGATTCTTATGTGATATTGTGGAATGGACAAAGATAAATGATTGTACACTAAAGGAGTTCAATGAAGAATTTGTGAGAAAATTTCTAGGAGAACTCGAAAAGTTTAGGCCATACTATGTTATTGCTGAAAATTATAATAGTGGTAATTTAATAGCTATACATGAGTTAACAGGAGAAGTTTTTGAGCTTGAACATGAGGTTACTGAAGAGGTTGTAAGATATTTTGTGAATTCTTCTTTTACTCAAATGTATGAAAGTATGAAATATTTTAAAAAAATAGAAGGTGAAATTATTAAACTTAAAGAACAGGAAGACAAAGAAGAACTTGACCTATTATTTGAAAAAGCTAAGAAAGATTTGATTTTAATAGATAGTGAAGTAGTTATTAATGATGATGAGTACAATAGAGGATTTTGGAACGGAATGTTAGAAAGCTATAAAGAGTGGTGTTTAGATTAATACTGAAAATATTAAATATAATTATGAATTCATAATTGCATTAGGAGATATTTATTATGAGCATATTTGAAGCAATAAAAAATAAATCTATAAAACAATTAAGAGAAGCAATTATAGACGAGAATATAAATGGTAAAGATCAATATGGGCGAACACCATTACACTATGCTATTGTACAAAAGGCTCCCATTGAGTTTTTTCAAGAATTAATAGATTTGGGAGCAGATATTAATATTGAGGATAAATTACAAGAGACAGTAATTTATAAGGCAATTAAGTTTAAAAATAAGCAAGCTATACAAATATTAATAGATAATGGAGTCCAACTAAATCATCCTCTAGGTATAAAATATACGCCTTGGTTTAGTGCTAGACATTCGCCACAAATAGCAGATTTAATGATAGAAACTAAAGGAGCTATTCGTTTAACGTTAACAAAGGAAGAAGAAGATATTATTGAGGAGTTGTTGTATTTAGATACATTAGATTTAGAGCGTAATTTTCAAAAACTAAATACTCCAGAATTACTTCATGCCTTTGTATTAAACTTTAATTGGGATGATGATATAGAACCTATTGAAAGAATATTACACAATCCGCTTTGTAAGGAAATTACTGCAATTGAAATGTTTGAATTAGCAGATGGAGATTATTGGTTAAAACATAAAAACATTAAATATGAATATGAAAAACAATTTGTTAAGTTTATAAATGATATTTTAGAAAAGTTTCCCAAAATAAGATGATTTCTAATGTGCCAAAAAAATTTTATTTAAAATAGAAATCAGCAGCGATTAATAAATAGAGAGGGGTTAAGAATCATGGGGTTACAGCAACACTTAATAGAAAAAATAAGTGATGTGTTATTAGAACTCGGACTATCTAATGAAGTTATTGATAGCTTCGAAGCGTATATAGAAGGGACTTTAGAAGAACAGGAGTTTTTCAAAAGTATTCCTAATATAGATATGGATAATTTAAATGCTGATGTAGTAGAACAAATGGTCAGTGCCTATAAATCCTTAGATAAACATAAAGCCTATGATTATCTTTCAAAGTATATAAAAATATTATTCCAAATGGGAAAAGTATCTGTATTTTCAATCATAGATAAGACAGCTTATTATTATGGAGATGAGTATTGTAGAAAGTTTTTAAAATACAATATAAGCCCCTCATTTGTCATAGCATATTATGCTAAGTTTATTACTAGACAAGAACGTACTTTAGAACGAGGATTTATTAAGTTTTATGATAGTCTTTATGAGGAATACAAAGATGCATTTAAAGAAGCATTTGATATCAGTAAAATAAATGAACAAGCAATTATTGCAACTTATTTAATTCAGAAAGAAAAAGACAAAGAACTTTGCAGCTGGCTAGAAGAAGATATGATTAATTCCATAGGAGCTCTATTCAATGATAAAATACATTCTCAAGAAACAGACATTTTAGCGAAATACTTAAAAGGTGAGACTTCAGATTTAGAAGAAACAATAGAACTATTAAAAAGTAATAATAACTTAGCTTCAAATACTAATACATATATTTTAAAATTTCTTATAGGAATCAGCTCTACCATATCTAATGAGTCACATATGGCAAATAGATTTATTAAATTCGCTGTGATATTTGATTATAAAAAATCTTTTAATGGCTTATATGACTATCTTAAATATAATAGATACAATAAAATTACAAAACTTATTGAGAAACTTGAAATAAAAAAAGAACTATATATTGCATGGATGGGTGATAGAAATATTCGATATGATGGTTATAGTTTTGAAAAGGAGTTAAAAGAAGAGCTAAATAAAAATAAAGAAGAATTCATAAAAGCAACTGCAATGTGTAGTGATATTAATAAAGTTTATATGGCTTCACTTCTTTGGCAAAAAGGAGTGGGATTAGAATTTGTAAATGAAGGGGAAGATATTTTTATTCATTTATTTTCCATAGCTATGGATCAATTAAATATTGAAAGAGATATTTATGAAAACTTTATTGAATATTTAAAAGGTAATATTTCTTTTGACAATATAAGTGAAACATTACAAGGATTATTAGGAAAAAAAGAAGCATATCTATATGGCTTTAAGCGTAATTTTATTAAAGTTATGTTTTGGTTAAAAGATGTATCTACTATGTTTGAAAAAGCTATGAAAATATTCATTACTATAGGAAATCCCGATATATTAAAATACATATATTATGGCTATAGAGAATTTAAAGGTATAAAGAATGGAGATGAAGATTTAAATTCTTTTATAGAATTATTAGATAGCTATGGAGCTTCAACTAGTAATTATATATCCTTCTTAGGAGGAAATGCTTCTTATTATGGAGGATCAAGTGATCAAGCAAAAAATATTATTGCAAAACTAATTGAAAAGGATGAAGAACAGGTTATAAACAATATACCTTATTGTCAGGTTGAAACTAGAACATCTCTTTTAGAACTATTGTTTAAACATTGTGATGAGTCTATGGGGGCAAAAGTTCTTATAGAGTATTTGGGGGATTCTTCAAAGACTGTAAGAGAAAAGGTTATAGAGCTTTTAACTTTAAATGAAAAAAGCCATGAGACGGTAATGCTGAGTTTGAGTGCAAAAAAACAAGCAGTTAGGGAAGCAGTGGTAAGGATACTTTCCAAAAGCAGTAATGAAAAAGTAATTGAAGCATTAAATAAAGCCTTAGAGGTAGAAAAAACTGAAAAGATAAAAGCACTTTTAAGAGAGGCTTTAAATGTGGAAAGTGATTTAGAAGAAAATAATGAGGAACTAGATATTTTAGAATACTGCAAAAAAGCTTTAAAGGGTAACAAAGCAGCAGGTTTGAAGTGGTTAGATTGCGATACCTTACCAAAGGTAAGATTTAAGGATAGTGAAAAGATTGCAGAGGATGAAATTATAAAATATATGCTTATATGTTATTCTTCCTGCATTGAAATAGGTTTAAGTAGTGAAGCGAAAGTGGTAAGTGAACTTTTAGATACAAAAGATTTAGCAAAATTAGCTTTAGAAGTTTTTGAAAGATGGCTTAATAGCGGAGCAGAAAGCAAGAAAAAATGGGTGCTCCCTTTTGCAGCGGTTTATGGAGATTATGATGTAATTAGTGTATTGAAAAAGAATATAGAAGAGTGGGCAAAGAATTCAAGAGGGGCTATAGCTAGTGAGGCTGTAAAGGCTCTTGCACTTAATGGAAGTAATGAAGCCCTTATAATAGTGGACAATATAGCAAGAAAGTTTAAATTTAAGCAGGTTAAAAATGCTGCAGCTACTGCACTTCAATTTGCCTCCGAACAAATGGGTATAGATATGGAAGAACTTTCAGATAGAATAGTTCCGGACTTAGGTTTTGATATCAAAGGAGAAAGAGTTTTTGACTATGTAGATAGAAAGTTTATTGTAACCCTTACTCCTGAGCTTACTTTAGATGTGCAAGATGAAAGTGGCAAAAAGTTTAAAAACCTTCCAGCACCAAATAAAAAGGATGATGAAACTAAAGCAGCAGAAGCTTCATTAGAATTTAAGAACTTAAAAAAACAGTTAAAAACAGTGGCAAATATACAGACTATTCGGTTAGAGTTGGCGCTATCTAGTAACAGAAAGTGGACAAAAGAAGCATGGGTAAAGCTCTTTGTTGAAAATCCTATTATGCATCAATTTTCCATAGGTCTCGTATGGGGTGTTTATGAAGACAATATTTTAACTGATAGTTTCAGATATATGGAGGATGGCAGCTTTAATACTAAAGATGAAGATGAATATGAATTAAAGGATGGAGTGGTAATAGGAATTGTTCATCCAATAGAATTAAGTAAAGAAGATATGGAATTATGGAAAGAGCAGTTTGAAAACTATGAAATTAAACAACCCCTTGAACAGTTAAATAGAGAAATATTTACGGTTACTGAGGAAGAAAAAACTAATAAGAAGGTGGATCGTTTTGGGGGAACCATGTTAAATGGTTTATCTCTATTAGGTAAGTTAACTAGCTTTGGATGGAGTAGAGGGCCAATTGGAGATGGCGGCGGTTACTATACTTTTTACAAGGAAGATAATACTTTTAAAATAGATGTTGAATTAAGTTTTAGTGGTGTAAGTGTAGGCTATGAAAATGAAGAAGTAACAGTATATGACTTAGGTTTTTATAAAGAAGGAACTGCATCAAAATATAGTTATATAAATGACAAAATATATGAGCAGAATGTTGTATCACCAGAGACACTTCCTAAAAGATTCTTTAGTGAAATTCTTTATCAAATAAATAAAGCAACGGCTTCAAAAACAGGAACCAATGAGAATTGGAAGGAAGAGAAATAGAGATTTTTAATGTGGAGGAATAAATGTCAAAGGATATTATTAAATGTAAGATTGACGAATTTTTAAAAGAGCTTGAAGGGATTAATTGGTTAAAACATGCTGGTGATGAAAGTGATAGATATAGAGTTGTATGTTCTTTTACCGAAGCATGGGATGGTTGGAATGATAAAATGCTTAAAGTATGGCTCAAGAAAAGTAAAAATATAGAGAAAGTTGCAATGGAATCTATTGGTGATGAAGCTATTGATTTAATATTTAGCAGAATATCTGAGGCAATGGGACCAAGAATTGCTGAGGGATTAGTAAAATTTAAAGATAGAATTGAAAAGGCTGGGTTGGATAACGATACATATGGATTAGATTATGAAATAATCGATTTTATAAAGCGGGATATGGCTTGGGCTTGTGTTGAGAGGGTTACTGATAATATAGGATTTTTCAACAAAGTATTAGGAGTTCTAGTCGAAGGTCGCTGGGCATGTGCCTGGGAAGGAAACTACCCATCAGGACGATTTGTAGTAATGTGATAAGGAAGTATTTTAATCCTAAAATGCTTAAAATCAATCCGTATAGTATATGCTGCAGGACCTATTAAAGAGATGCTAGAATTTTTTTCTAAGTTATATATTGAGCAAAGGGATTTAGATAAGATTACAGAATTGTGCTTTGATGGTGGTAATGAAATCTACGGTTATATACAACCTGATTGGGATGGGGAAGATTTTTTCTTTGATATTCAATCCATAAAGGGATTTGAACATATTAAAAATTTAAAATCTGTAGAGTATATCAGTATGGTGGATGAAGAGGTTTTAGAACCAATGAAAGAACGAGGGATTACTATTAGTTAGGGATATACAGTGTGACACTTGAATATCTTCATTCCACATATAATTGCACAGAAGGAAAGAGTTAAAATGCAAAATTGTTTTTTTGAATTTGAAATTAATAATGAAGATAAGTTTAAAAAGTTACAAGACTTTTATTATGCCATAAAATTAAGTAAGGATGAGGAAATAATTATATCAAGTGATTCGAAATGGATTGGTTATTTTGATGAAGATACTCTTATGAAATTTTGGTGGCCTTCATCAGAGGAGATTGAAGAGTATGCAAGGTTGTGGACAGAAACGCCAGTGGAAGAGCGCTTTACATGTGCAGCATTGCAACATCCATGGGATTTTGAATCAATGATAGATGCATTCGCTAATGGAGAGTATCATTTCATATCATGTGAAAAGCTATCTGAAAGAAAAGGAAGAATTGAATATAATCCATGGTGCTGGCCATACGGTGGAGCTGATTCTTTTAGAGCATTAATAGAATATCATGGATTTAAAATACTTAGAGAAAATATTTAAGACATTTCTTAAAGCACTTTTGGCATTTGCACCTTTAATAATGTTTTTTTCTTAACAACTAATTTAATATTATCAATCATAGATTTAAGAAGAAAAAATAGAAAGAAAATCCTTTATATGTATAGCTATTGTTCTTTCAAGTTTATATTTTTTATCTATAATTGGTGGAATAATTATTGTTTTATTAATATAAATGATACAGAAACTAATAAATCGAATTATTAATAGATATTGATTTTATTGATATAATTTTAAACTTACAGGAGGAGAAAAATGAATAAAGAAAGAATAAAAAAAACTTTACAGGAATTTGGACTACCTGAAAGTGTAGCAGACTACTATGCTAATCTTGAGATGAAGGATAAGTTTGCATGGTTAGCTGCATTTCGTTTTGTAAGACCGTTAAATAATAGTCTTGAATTTTATAAAAATGAATATGGAGATATGTTAAGGAGCAGAATTGAAAGAGATTTAGAAAATTCAGAAGTTGAAACAGAACTCTTAAAAAAAGGAGCGACACCTGAACTATTAGGCCAATTCGCTTATGAAATAGCTTTAACAGCATTTAATGAAGTTCTATATCGTTTATCAGACCCTGCAGGAGGCGATTACGATTTAGAAAATGAAGGAGAAGGATTACCAGCTTGGAGCTTGAGGGAAAGAGGATTAAATTATGAAGTTACAGAGAGACCTTTAGCTGAAACACATAATTTAATTCCGTTTTCAAATTTATAATGAAAAGAGAAAAATTTTATGAGTTATAACTTACATATAATTCGAGAAGATAATATAAACAATTCAATAACTTATGATGAAATAGTTAGGTTAGTAAATACATGTTCGGAATTAAATTTGAGAGACAAAATGGAAATTAAACTACCAACAGGGGAAGTAATGACAGTTCCAGGAACTTATATATTATGGAATAAAAATGAATTTAATGTTGTGTTAAGTTATCATGAAGGAAAGATAAGTTCAAGTTATATAAGTGATGATGGTATAAGCAAATTAAAAGAAATAGCATACCAGTTAAAAGCCAAAGTTATAGGAGATGAGGGAGAGGAATATTAACATATAAAAAATAGAGTAAGTTAAGTAAAATCAATTGATGTAGCATAATGAAGACTAGATACTAGAAGGATGCGGAAAATATATGATAAGTAAACGAGATATGAAATTTAGTAAATTTATAAGCTTAGTATTAAGACATAAACCTGAAATAATAGATTTACATATGGACGAAGAAGGATATGCAAGCGTAAATAAACTTGTTGAAGGCATGAATAAAAATGGTATGGATATTACAAAACAGGACTTAGATAGAATAGTTGCTGAAGACAATAAACAAAGATATTCTTATAATTTATCTAATGATGAACCCAGGATTAGAGCTAATCAAGGTCATTCTATTCAAGTAAATCTTAATTTAAAGCCAGTAGTTCCGCCTGCAGAATTATACCATGGAACAGCTAAGAGATTTCTTAATAGTATTCTTAAAGATGGCATAAAAAAGGGCGGTAGACAATATGTGCATTTATCAAAAGATATTGAAACAGCTACAAAAGTTGGTGCTAGGTATGGTGAAGTAGCAGTATTAAGAATAGATTCTTATAGCATGATTAAGGATGGGTATGAGTTTTATTGTTCAGAAAATGGTGTTTATTTAACAGACAATGTACCAACCAAATATATAATAAACAATGAAAATTAGATGATAGATATAAGTGTTATACAACTTCTTATATTAAAATTATAGGACAAACTATATATTAAGCGAGGTAGAAATATATGAATACAAGACAACTTATCAATATAATGTCTGTTGCAGAAAATTTAAAAAATAATACTCGTCATTCATGGACATCATCTCATCGTCACGAAAGTGTTGCAGAACATAGTTGGCGTTTGTCTTTGATGGCGTACTTGATAAAAGATGAGTTTCCAAACGTTGATATAAACAAAGTTATTCTAATGTGCATATTTCATGACTTAGGTGAAGCTATTACAGGGGATATTCCCGCTTTTAATAAATCGGAATGTGATGAAATTGTTGAGAGCGATGCAGTTTCTCAACTACTTTGTAGTTTACCGCAGCCATATAAGGCAGAATTATCTGATCTGTTCGTAGAAATGAACGAACAACAAACGATAGAAGCTAAAATTTATAAGGCACTTGATAAGATGGAGACACTAATTCAACATAATGAAGCGGAGATATCAACATGGATTCCGCTTGAATATGAGATGAATCTGTCATATGGGACAAAGGAAGTTGATTTTTCAGATTATATGAAAGAATTAAAGCAAACGATATATAAGGATTCCATACAAAAAATAAAGGCTGCAAAAGAATCCAAAAATTTTTAAAGGAACAAAAACTAATTTAATAAGTAATTATAAAATAGATCCATCACTTGAGGATTTGGACAAAGAGGTATCCTTACCTAATCCTCTAATAGTCAGTAATATAACTGTTGAAGAGGCAGCTAAAATAATAGATATGATTGCTGAACTTAAATCACCAGAAGGAATGGAAGAAGTTGAAGAAGTATATCCATATATAAATTATTACATAGAACTATTGGAAAAAAGTATACCACACAATAATATTTCAGATTTAATTTATTGGTATGATGTTGAGGAATATGGACATGAACCAACAGCAAGAGAAATCGCAGAAAAGGCATTTAAGGATAAAAACGAAATTATATTGTAAACAAGTACATAATTGATGAGGGGTATGGGGAAAAGGTAAATGTACATGATGGGAGGTTTAAATAATGGAAAGAAGTTTGAAAAGCGATGTAGTTACTACAGCAGAAAATTTTACTAAAAATTTTTCTGATAGAGGAAACTTCAATTTTAGTGTAGAAAGTTTGCAGGAATTAGATGATATATTGGATGAATTAAATGATTACGAATTTGATGAGAATGCTTTGTATTCAGCTGCTTCAATGGCTGGTAGCTATATCTTTGAGGTAGCAAGAAGAAATTATGGAGGGGAATACTATTGGGTTGAAGAGAAGAAACAACCGGTTCTTGTAACTGGCCAACCTAACTTTTCTGTTTCAATATATGCCTTTGAAAAAGCAAAAGATAGAATTGTAAATGGAAAAGAAGATAGTATACCATTTTATTTTAAAGGATACATAGAGGCAGTTGAAAAAGGTAGGAAAACTGGATATCATGCAACTATTTTATAATGCAAGAATATAAAGTAGGAATTGAAAGTATTCAGTAGTAAAAATAATATGGGTAAATCAAAATACGGAACCTTAATAAATATTTACAATGGTAATCCTTTGTATAAAGAAGAGGTGAATTATAAAAACATGCAAAAGCAATTGGAAATTTTAGATAAACATTTGAAGCTATCAAGACCGGATTTTTATTCAAAGCTCAATGTGCCACTGAAAGAAAATGAAATACAGGCTTTAGAAGAACAATTTAGTATTACATTACCTGCTGACTTAAAAGCTTTATACCAATGGAAAAACGGACAAAATGATCAGTGTTGTGATTCTTTTGTAAATAATTCAATGTTTATGCCCTTAGAAGAGGCATTGGATGCTGCTAAAGAGATGACTGAAATGATTGGTTTTGATTTTGAAATTGATAATTGGTGGAATGAAAACTGGATACCTTTATTCCATAATGGCGGTGGAGACCATATTTGTTATGACATGGGTGACACTTTTACTGATCAGAAAGGACAATTAATTGAATTCTGGCATGCAGATAATGATAGAAATGTTATTGCACCAGATTTGAAATCTTTCATTGAAGCTATAAATCAGTTTTATGAAACAAAAGCAGTAATGGAGTTTGATGAATACTTTCAAGTAGACAATATAAAAGATTTTCCTAAAAGATTTTATCTTGAATAGGGAGTAAAGAGCGGGCAGTCATCGGATAAACAAATTTGTATTATATGGGAAAAAGCGTGAAAAAGTAAACCGATTGGAAGAAGAAGAATAATTAGATTGAAAGGAGATAAATTTAATGCAATCAGAATTTAATTTCAAAAAATTCAAAGAGGAAGTCATTTTAGCTACAAAGAAAGCTTTTTTAGAAATTATGGAAGAATACAAAGATTCTACAGTATATGCATTCTCACTAATTTGTGATTCATCTGTTAATTCTATAGGGGTTGTAGCAAATACAAAAGAAGCATTAGAGGAACAAATAGAAGATGAAGAAGATAGGTATTATTATAAATTTTGTGAGCAAGAATGGGAAATATGGGATGCTGCAGATAATGAATTTCAAGAGATTAGAAATACTTTAGTAGAATTCCAGGAAAATAATAAAGAAAAAATAAGTGACTCAGAAACATGCATATATACAGAATTTTTTAATGAATTTAGAGAAAAGATTTTTGATATATGTGTACAAGCTTTAATAGAAATAAAAGAAGAGAAATTCTTTGAAGATAAGTGTAAGGAAAGTATTGCCATTAACTTTATGGTACCAGAGTATTTAGATGAAGACTATTCTGTAGAAATTTTCAGTAAATTGAATAGTGGGATAGTAGTGGAAGAATATAAAGAGCATATTGAAGATTTTATGTAGTAAATAAAAAAATAAGATTGTGATTTAACCAATATACATTAGTAAATTATATATATGGTAATGTAATGATATGGATGTGAAACAAAAGTAGGCTAGTACTAAGTTTTCAATCAAACCTAGGGAGGTAAATATATGGATGACTTTTATGTGAATAAAGTTGAAATTAATGGAAATGAATACGTTGAAATTAATAATGATATACAGTTAAAAAACATCATAGACAATATTAGAGATGAACAAGTGAATGAAATTGCTTTTTATAGAAAAGATAAAAATGTCATACTAAATGTATTTGCAGATGTTAGTAAGTTCCATATTTCTATAATAGATGAAGATAAAGGAATGAATTATTATTTTAATTCTCAAAGTAACAATAAAGAATTAGTGGAATTAGGTGGTAACTTTTTTGATGCTAACAACATATGTTACGATCAAAATGTACTTGAAAGAATTGTAAACAAATTTGTATTATATGGGGAAAAATATGAAAAAGTAAAATGGTTAGAGGAAGAAGAGTAATTAGATTAAAGGAGAAAATATATGGACGAACTATTAAACTTACTAAAAGTTAACCTTTGCAATTGTTCTTTAAAGGATGAAGAAGTTCAGAAAATTAAAGAATATATTGAAAACGGAGGGGCATTGGATTATAGCAATAACTACAAATACAATATAAGCCCTCGTGGAGGTCAGTATAAGATACAAGAGAAGTTATGGGAACTAATGGATAGTTTTATGAATGATAAAGATATTTTTAAAAGACTTTTAAATGTATTTTTTATTATAGGTGAAGATAGCTTTTTTAAAATGTTATATAGCAGATTCTATTCTATAAGTAAAATTTTAGATTATTTAAAATACATGGATAACAAAGAAAGATTTTTATTATGGATCATAAAAGATAATTCAAGTTACTCTTTTTATTCAGATTATGTGAGAGAAATAATTACAGTCTCTGAGGAATTAATAAGGGAAGATAAGTTAATACTTTCAAAAGCTTTTTTGCTATCAGAAGATGATTTTATAAAAGTGGTATTCGCTATTATAGCGGTTAAAAATTCTTGTGATTTACCTGAGGATGGAGAAAGTTTTGTAAAAGCCTATCTTGGTGATATTAATAATATAAATAAATACTTAAAAGATAAACAAATAGCTTTAGTTAAGTTCTTGTACTATGCTCACAGTGAAAGTGAAGAATTTGTACATATTGTCACTAATATAGTTAACAACAGTCATAACAAGAGAAATATATTTGATGAATGGATAAGATTCATTAATGCATATGATTCTAAAGCTAATGCTTATGATATTGCAAACGCTTTTGATATTGACAAGAGATTATATGTGATTAGGTTAATAAATCTATATATTAAAGATGAAAATAAGAAGGTACTTAAAGAGATAAATGAAAGAATAAAAGAAATACCATTAGTATTCAGAGAAACTTTAGATTTTATTAATAAGAGCAATCTTGAAGATGTAGAAAGACTTACACTTGCTTCTTTTATTTACAATCATTCAAGAGAAGATGAGGATTTAAAAAAGCTTAATCAATATATTGGACAAGTTTTAAGTGGATACATATATTTCTGTAGAGATTCTGCTGAAGTATCTCTATTAGAAAAAACTAAGGCTTTACAATATGTATTAGAAGGAAAAAATAAAGATTGTATAAATGAATATACTGCTAAAGCTGGAAATGTAGAAGGTGCAGGGCGTTTATGGAGTTTTCATGCTCTTTGCTTTAAATTAATTTATTCTATAAATGAAACTAGAGAAATTATGTATAGATTTTTAGAGTTTGTTCTTAAAGCTGAAAGATATTCATTATCATCTTCTATTATAGATAAAATAATAGAAAATCAGTCTATGAGTTATATAAGTTTTGCTAAAGAGCTTACTAATAAAGATATAAGTGAAAAACATTTGATTTTAACAGCAGACAGAGCTCTAAATGAATATAATTTTAGAAGTCAATCAAAGGTTATAGAATATTTAGGTAAGTTGTGTTTAGAGGAAAATATTGAGCTTATAAATAATATAGAGATATTAAATATTAACGTGAAAGAAATAGTACTTGAAAAACTATTTAATGTAAATAATGAAAAGTATGCTCCTATTCTTATTAAATATCTATCTGATAATTCTAAAATTATAAGAGATAAGATGGTAACCCTTCTCAGCTCTTATGAAGGCTGCAAAAAAGAAGTGTTAAGTGAGTTAAAGAGTAAAAAGTTAGCAGTGAGGGAAGCGGTTGCTAGGATTCTCACAAACTTTGACATGAGAGATTCAGTTAAAGAGCTTCAAAAGTTTGCAGACTCAGAAAAGAATGAAAAGGTTAAAGTATTATTATTAAATATTATAAATGCGGATTATTTAGATAATGAAATACTTGAAACAGCTGAAAGTATAAGTAGATATTGCACTGAAAGGTTGAAGAAGACCGCCTATACTGCGCCAGAATGGATTCCTGTAAGTGTATTTCAAGATATAAGATATGAGGATGGAAAAGTAGTATCAAAAGATGTAATAAATTATTTAATAAGCAAATACTCTTTAGAGAATATTGTGGAAAGAAATCTAACAGCAGAAAAGGTAATTAAAAAATGTAATAAGCATGATTTAGATAAGCTTGGAAATGAGATTTTAAACCTTTGGATTAACAATGGTGCAGATACAAAGCAAAAATGGATTTTAGGATTAGTTTCAGCAGTAGGCGGCTTCAATGTTATTAATGAATTGAAAGTTCAAATAGATATATGGTCTAAAAATTCAAGGGGTGCTATTGCCTGTGATGCTATAAAAGCTTTGGCGTTAAATGGAAGTGATCACTGTTTAATAGTAATAGATACAATAGCAAGGAAATTTAAGCATAAACAGATTAAAAAAGCGGCAGAAGAGGCTTTTGTCTTTGCAGCCCAAATGCTTAATTTAACAGAGGAAGAGCTGGAGGATAAAATAGTACCGGATTTAGACTTTAATAAAAGAGGGGAAAGAGTATTTGAGTTTGGCAGCAGAAGCTTTACAGTAACTTTAAATTTGGATTTTTCTTTAAAAATTGTAGACAGTAATGGCAAGACAATTAAAACCTTACCAAAACCAAACAAATCTGATGATGAGTTAAAAGCTAAAGAAGCATCAGATGAATTTAAAAATCTTAAAAAGCAAATTAAAACTGTAGTTTCTATTCAAACTTTAAGACTGGAAATGGCCCTTTCAGCAAATAGAATCTGGAAGAAAAAAGATTGGGAAAATTTATTTGTAGAAAATCCTATTATGCATAATTTTTCTCTTGGCTTAGTGTGGGGAGTATATGCTGAAGGAGAATTAAAGGATACCTTTAGATACATGGAAGATGGTACTTTTAATACAAAAGATGAAGAAGAATATGAACTTCTAGAAGATTCTCTTATAGGACTTGTACATCCTTTGGAAATGGACGAAGAGACATTAAATACTTGGATACAGCAATTTGAAGATTATGAAATAGTACAACCTTTGCTTCAACTTGATAGAAAGGTTTATAAGGTAAATGAAAAAGAGAAGGAAATGAAGTCTGTAGAACGTTTTGGAGGTACAAAAATTAATGGACTTTCATTAGTGGGTAAGCTTACTAAAATGGGCTGGTATAGAGGCTCCGTACAAGATGGTGGCGGATACTATCAGTTCTATAAAGAAGATGAAAAAATAGGTATTGGTGCAGAACTTTCTTTTGAGTGGCTTTCTGTTGGTTACGAAAATGAAGAAACCACTATTTATGAACTGACTTTCTACAGGGCTAATACAGTTGAAAGAGGAAGTTATGTTTATGATGAAATAAGAGAGGAAAATATTATTGTTCCATCAAAAGTACCAGAAAGATTTTTTAGTGAAATACTTTATGATGTAGATAGAGCTTTAGAAGCTAAAATTGGTTTCATTGCTAATTGGAAGCTAAATCGATAGAAAGATTTGAAAAGATAGTTTAGCTGAGCGTAAATTTATTGAGAAGGAGCTAATTTTAGTGAAGGTAAATTATATTCATGACTTTAATCAAAAGACAGAAGAAGAATTTTTAAATATACAAAATAGCTTAAAAGGGAAAATTAATATTACAAATAAAATAGATTTAGAAAACATAAAAGTGTGTGCAGGCATAGATATCGCTTATTGGGAAAAAAACAATGAAACCTTTGGAGCTTGCAGTGTAGTAATTATTGATTTTCAAACTAAAGAGGTGTTAGAAAAAGTTTATAGTGTTGGGAAAATATCTGTTCCTTATGTTGCAGGATTCTTAGCTTTTAGGGAATTACCTTTGATATTAGAAGCTGTAGAGAAAATTACAGTTGAGCCAGATGTTTTTATATTTGATGGCAACGGATATCTTCATCACAACAATATGGGTATAGCTACACATGCAGGCTTATTTTTAAATAAACCTACTATAGGAGTAGCAAAAACATATTTAAAAATAAATAAAGCAGATTTTATTATACCGGAAAATGAAGTAGGAGCATATACAGATATAATTGTAAATCAAAAGGTTTATGGAAGGGCTGTAAGAACTAGTAAAAATGTAAAGCCTATATTTGTTTCTTGTGGTAATAACATAGACATAAATAGCTGTTATGAAATAGCAATGAACTTAGTATCTAAAGACAGTAGGATACCTGTTCCAACAAGACTTGCTGATATAGAAACACATGTTTTGAGAAACAAGTTTTGTAATGAAAATATAAGATAAATAACTTATGTTGTTTAAGTAATTAAAAAGTAAAAAATGATAGGAGAATGGTTTATGATAATAGAAACAGTAAAGCTTGTTAAAGTTAAAGAAGAATATATAAATTCTATGGAAGGACAAGATAAACTAGTAAGTATTATAAATGGTGATGTAAATTGTGATCATATGATTGAGTATAAAATTACTGACCATGTTATAAGCGCAATTTTTATGGAAGATTATTATATTAAAAATTATTGGTATGATAAAGAATATACAAAAGAAAGAGCAGTTCATGCTTTATTATTTGGAGTAAGCGATTTTAATTATACATATACTCCTTGGGAAACTCAATTAAGAATAGAAAATCCTACAAAGGAACAAATTGCACAAGAAATTATTGAAATGTGGGGTATTGATCCAGAGGATAAAGAAGAAATTGAAATGATGGAAGGTTCTTTAACAAATCATGATAACCTCGGATTAAGATATATGTCAGTTGAAAATATAAAGAAAGTAATAGTAGATTTAGAAAACTCAGATATATTAAATATATGTAAAGAGGTAGAAAAAGAACTTAATTCTAATGGAATTAGCTTTGATGAAATTAGTGAAAAGGATATAAAATTCATAGAATCTTTAAAAGAATTTCTTAAAGAAACAATAAAAGATGGTAATGGCGTTGTATATGCTTTTGATGAGGTTTAAGGAATAAATTAAATTTAAAATGAGCTTATGTAAAAAAGAGTTGCATTAAATAAAAAGTAAAAGATGTTTTATTAAGGAGAAGCTATATAAACTGAGTGAACATATAGAAATAAATTTAGATGATATACAATGGAAAGAAAAATTAACAACATTAATTAGCCAAGAAGAGGAGATTATATTTCCTATTAAATGTAGTGGTAAATTTATTAATCAAAAATTAACACCAACTTTAATTGTAAGTGATTTTAATAAGGAAAAAGAACAAATAGTAGAGAATACCCTTAGGTTTATTTCAGAAAACTTTAACGCAATTTATGAAAACATGTTAAAGTCTTTAGTTAAAAGCTTTAAAAATTGGGATATATACGATGCTAATAACAAAAAAGATTACTATGTAAACACAGAAGAAGATTTAGATAAAATGCGTTATGAGGGTAATTTTATTAGTCAAATAATAGTTAATTGTAATGAATTAGAAGATGGTTTTGCATATTATTCTTTTAAGTTTGAATTTAATTATTGCAGGTTTGGTTTTGAAGATGGAACAGAATCGGTTATGTATAAAGATAAGATTATATTCTGGGATGATGGAAATAGTATGGAATACATATATTCTTTTAAGGAAATATTGGAATCAGGTAATCATTATCCAGTTTAGTAAATTATTTATGGCTTTTATACTTAATGAAAAAGGATATTAATTGCATTAGTATTTTTTTAAGTAAAGTGACTTGGAGGATTAATTTGTAAGTGAAAAGATTTAAATTAAATCAATATTTAAGAACGGTAAAGCTTTGTAGAGAAAATATAAGTTCATTTTCTGCATATCCATTTTCGTTGGAAGCAGTACGGAATTTATCCACTTTAGATTTTCATCCTAAAGTAACATTTATTGTAGGAGAGAATGGCACAGGAAAATCAACCATACTTGAAGCAATTGCCATAGCGTATGGATTTAATCCTGAAGGTGGAACAAAGAATTTTAACTTTTCAACTATGGATACTCATTCAGAGCTATGTAATTATCTAAAATTAATAAAAGGTGTTAAAATGCCGGAGGATGGTTTTTTTCTAAGAGCAGAAAGCTTCTATAATGTTGCAACTAAAATTGATGAGTTAGGAGTTGCAAGATCCTATGGAGGGGTTTCATTGCATGACCAGTCACATGGAGAATCTTTTATATCATTATTCATAAATAAATTTAAAGGAAATAGCTTGTATATTTTAGATGAGCCAGAGGCTGCATTATCACCATCCAGACAAATGACCATGCTTGCAAGAATGCATGAACTAGTGGAGCAGGGATCTCAGTTTATAATTGCTACACATTCGCCTATTATAATGTCTTATCCAGATGCTGTAGTATATGAATTAAAAGGCGGATTTAAAGAAGTAGAGTATAAAGATACTGAGCATTTTCAAGTCATGAAGCAATTTGTAAATAATACCGAAAAAATGTTAGAGATACTTATGAATTCATATTGAAATGTTGTGTTCAAAGGATGAATGGGATGCTGAAGATTATTATGACGAAATAGGAAATAACAATAGGTAAGTTATTTTTATATAAATTTAAGGGGGAATTGTTATGTGTAAAGAAGATAAAGATGAAGTACAAGCTATAGGATGGCAAGCAATTGATGATGCGTTAAAAAAAATATATAAAGATCAAGAGCCTAAACATTATGGCACAATGATACCTTATTTCTTAGGTGGGAATGACCCTTTACAAGGAATAAGTGCTTATGAAAGGAAGGAGCCTATTCCACATTGGCATATTGTTACATATGGATTTTCAGAGCTTTATGAGAAAGAATGGGAAGATCCAGATTACAGCGGGTATGGATTTGAACTTACTTTTAGAGTGAAAAAACAAGATTCAGATACTGAACCACCAAACTGGGCGTTAAACTTTCTTCAGAATATTGCAAGATACGTATTTTCAACAGGAAATTATTTTAAAGCAGGACACTATCTAAATGCTAACGGACCAATTGCTGCTGGAACAGACTCATTAATAGGAGCTATAGCTTTTGTTGAAGATCCAGAATTACCATCTATGGATACACAAAATGGAAGAGTTGAGTTTTTACAAGTAGTAGGAATAACTGTAGATGAGGAAGATACAATAAAGTGTTGGAATAGCACTGAAGTTTTAAAGGTATTTTCTAAATATATGCCTCTATACATAACGGATTTGAACAGGGATTCTTTATTAAATAATGAAGAGATAAAGATATTAATAGAAAAAGGTGCTGAGAGAGACGGATCAAGCACAGGAACGTTGTTTAATGATAAGCTTTCTTGGAAAGAGAACAAAGGATTATTTACCGGGAAAAGTTACGAAATCACTATAGGTGCACACCAAGCTGAAACTATAGGAAAAGTTTTAAAAGGCCGCATTCTAAAGGACAGACCATTAACTCTTATTGGCAAGGAAAGCAATATAATTATTACTTATTCTAAAGAGCCAGCGGTGAAGGTTGATGAAAATGATTTAGAACTTATGATAAGCAAAGAAACAGCACTTGAAATAGCTTCGGAATTAATTCCAAAGGAAAAAAGTTTTACTTTAAATACAATGAAAAAGGTAAAGTTTAATATAGAGAAAACAGAAATAAGGGATCAAGAAGGCAAAGTAGTACAAGTTATTGGTTAAAGTTAATGTATTTATAGAAGGGTATAACTTTATTTAATAGGTGGTGGTAAAATGTATTTTTTGAGGTTTGCTAAGAAGGACCAAGAATACATTCATAATTTAAATCAGTGGATATTGGAGGGGTATAGAGAAGATTTTTCTTCTATAGAAGAAAAAATTGAAAAAAGCTATTGTAATCCACTTAATTTAGCAATTGAAGAATTCAAGGATGGAAAAGAAAACGTTGAAAGGTTTAAATCTAGGTTAATGCATATATTATATTTTGCTGGAAGTGATATTAAAGCTCAAGGAATGCTTGACAGAATGTTATTGGGAGCTATCGATAGGCAAATTTCTGGTATATATACAAGGGGAAGATTGGCCTACATTAAAACTAATATAAAAGATTTTGAATATGATTATGCTGATTGTTTGCATTGTTATGATATTATTGATGCACTTGCTGTAAGAGATTTTAAAGTTATTGAAAAATATATTTTAAGCATACCAGGACCAGCAAAAGAGGGACATAAATTTTCAATACTGCTTTGTAATTCTTTATATAGCATTTTAAAGAAGGATGACAAGGAGATGAGTATAGCCGCAGAAAATATTAAAAAATTTAATGAAAAATCGGTTTTCGATAAGGCTTTAATAAGTTCTGTGTTGGCTATAATTTATGGAGACTTTGCTGAATTAGAAGCCAATATAAATATAATGCTAAAAAACAATAAGAAAAAGTTTAGTAGTGATGGAGAACAAAAATATATTTGTCTTACTGCTCATGGGATTGTAAATTTAGCAGAATATTTGCATGGAGATTCAAATTTGAATTTTGTAAATGATATAAAAAGCCAATATTGGGATTTAGAGTTTTACAATGCTGTAAAAAATAATAATGATAATTTAAAAGATTTTTATGATTTTACATATATGAATTCAATTTTACAAAATTGGATTGCAAATTTACCTATAAAAATAAAATTAGAAGATTTGATGTAGAAAACAATATTTTTAATGCATTTGTAAAAGAACATAACTCCATTTAATTAGGAGGTGCAAAAGGTGCAAGAACTATCAAATTTATTTAAGCCAATAACTGTTAATATACTAAATAAATCAGATAACTATATGGAAATTGTACCCTGTAATGATTTAAATCCTTATATTAGATGCTTTTGGGGTAGTCCTGCACCTTACAGAAATAAAGAATCGACTGTAAGTAATTTGAGCAGAAATTTAGTGATTCCAGATTGCTGCATGGACATTATCTTTGATATAGATTACTGCAGCAATAAATTAGACAACCTGTTTTGCAGTATAAACGATTCACCTTTTTATACAGCAGAAGTGAAAAAATCCTCTATAGTTTCTACTTTCGGCATTCGCTTTAATTTTTGGGCTGTCCATTTGTTTTCAGATAAGGATTTACCTAAAGCTTGTAATGAATTTTCAGAGGTAGATAATTATTTTAAGAATTTGAAAAAGGATATAGAGAACATAGTTATTAAATACCATAGCATTAAAGAAAGGGTGTATCATGTAGAAAAGTTACTACTTAGAAAGCTTTATAACAAGCCTTTTAGCAACAGCAACTTACTAAATGGAGTATATCATATTTTGCAAGCCAAAGGCGCAACAACAATTTCTAATATTAGCCAGTATACCTGTGTTAGTTCACGTCAATTAGAGCGTATCTTTAGAGAATACATAGGTATAACTCCTAAAAAATGCTGCAGCTTAGTTAGATATCAAAATATATGGAAGGACTTAGTCTACAAAAGAAACTTAAGTTTTAGTGATATTACCTATAATTATGGTTATTCAGATCAAGCCCATATGATTAATGATTTTAAAAAATATCATGGCAGCACTCCATCGAAATCTATTGAAGAGTTAAATAAAGGAATGTCGCATTTTTACAATACCAAAATAGATTAAGACAGTAAACTAAATTCATAGTACAAAATAAAATTTGTGAGGTGCGCTATGGAAAAGTTACAAAAAACTCAAATGGAAAGTATACAGAAGCATATATTTAATAATGCTAGAGACATTGAAAAAGCAAAGTGGAATTACCTTTTTAATAATAGAAGTAAAGAAGCTATAGTGTCAGAGTTAGTTAAATATCAAAATAGTGATGGTGGTTTTGGAAATGGACTAGAAGCGGATATTTTATTACCAGCATCATCAAGTATAGCATCTACAGAAGCGATTCTTATTGCATATGATTGTGAGCTTAACTGTGAAGAGCCTTGGTTTAAAAACTTGCTAAGTTACTTTGAAAAGACCATTCAAAAAACACCGTCCTTTTGGGAGAAGGTGCCAAAGGAAGTGGAGAACTTTCCGCATTCGCCTTGGTGGGCTTATGCAGCTGACACTAAGTTTAGTCCTAATCCTTGTGCTGTTATTGCTTCAGCTTTTATTAAATATGGAACTGATGGACAAAAGTCTTTAGGTTATGAAATAGCAGCCAGATGTATAGAGTTTTTAAATAGCAATGAACTTTGTGATGAACATGATTGTTATTGTATGCAGAGATTGTTTATAGTACTCAAAGAATTAAACTCTACTTTAATTGATGATATAGCTATAAAATCTATGGAAAGAAGAATATTAGACTGTCTTTGTACTGATGAGAGTAAATGGACAGAGTATGTGCCACAGCCTTTGGATTTAGTAGATTCACCTGAATCACAATGGTATAAACTAGTTGAGCCTTTTGTGGAAAAGAACTTATACTTTTGGCTTAATACTTTGAAGACAGATGGCTTTTGGAGCCCTAATTTTTCCTGGGGAATAGATAGTGAAATGGCTAGGAATGTTACAAAAATTTGGGTTTGTTATATAGCTGTAAAGAGAGTGAAGATTTTAAAAGCTTTTGGACTTATAAAATAAATCATAAAAATTACCAGTATATAATAAACATAAAGAGGTTACTATAATAGCATAGGGTATGTGACAGTTGAGCGAAGATTCATATATGCTTTGAAAGAGGTATATATGAATCGACCAAAGATTATATGTAGGTTATTTTATAATAGCTTATATATAGTCAGAGGGAAGATTCTATATTGTAGGGAAAAGCTTTTATATAGTCTATATTAGACTATATAAAGGTTCCAACTTATGATATAGGGTCGAGCTAAGATTATATGGAGTGTTGAGATGATTATATATAGCCGAGAGGTTATATATGGTTGTGTAGATATTCTATATAGTCGAAGAAACCATTATTATAGGTAATGAACTGCTTTATTATGGTGGGAACATCATAGTATGGTAATAGATGTTATATATAGTGGTGCAACTTAGATTATTACGTGCTCTATTATGAAAGAACTGTAAGTGGATTTTTAATCATTAATCTGCTTATGGTTCTTTTTATTTAATACAATAATTATTATTTTTAAGGAGATACAAAAGTATCTCCCATGTACATAAAAATTTAAAGTTTTAATTGTCAAAGCTAACAATATAAGTATTTATAGGAGCAGTGCTTGTGGTGTTAGCAAAAACGGAGTCTCCATAAGTAAAGGACAGAGCTGTACCTGTGCTATCCCAACGTATATTTGAAAAGTGTGGAGGTACAGTTACCCTTCTTTCTTCAATGCTACCATCTTGTTTTGGTTTTTTAACTATAGCATAGTTATCTGGAGCATTCTTATCTTTTAAGCTGGAAAGCTTGACTATTTCTTTTATAGCTCCACTTTGAGTATCTATAACTTTAATAGATGAATCAGAGTCATTATTATTCTTGTTAGAACCTATTTGAGAAGCACTTTCAACATAAACAGCTTTACTACCATCAGGGGATAGTATATAGTTAAAATTAAATGCTGCGCCGCCAAATCTACCTTTAGGCAATTTAATCTCTTGAATTGTTTTACCTGATTCATTTAAAACAAGGGCTCCAAAAGTCCTGTTTACATAAACTCCGTCAGAAGATTTTTCACCGTTATTATTAAAGTTATCAATTATAATGGTTTTACCTTTTTTATCTGCATGCAAGGAATACTGATTTGAGAAAATAGTGCTTATTTCTTTAGTATTAATATCTACAGTGCGTAATTTAACTCCTTCTTTTCCGTTTTCACCTTGAGTATAATAAAACTTTCCTTCTACACTATTTCCTAAATCTTTAATATCATCAGTACCGGATATCCAGGCAGAATCCAGTTCACCAGCCTTGTAACTTCCATCAGCGTATACTTTACCTGTAGTATCAATAATTGCCCATTTATGAAAATAATTTGCTAAAATTTTATTGTTACCTACCCATATAAATTCTGCATCACTATTAAGCTTTTCCGTATTTACGGCTGTAATTTCTCCTGTAGATAAATTTAATAGTTTTACATTTTTATGAAGCAGATCTCCTGAATCAAGAGCCTTTTTCCATTCTTCACCACCAATTTTAGGAATAGTTCTCGCCTCTGCATAAAGAACATATTTTTTATCAGGAGATACACCTAAAAACTCATCTATGTCCACATTTTTAAAGTCTTTAGAAGCCTTGGTGCTTAAATTATAAATACTGCAGTATCGTATAGGTATAGTAGAATCTGGATTTTTAAATTCACTCTTTTTAGTTAAAGTCAAAACCTCATTGTCATTTAGCCATGCTACACTTTCAATATTTGCGTATTTATCAATTTGAAATCCATTTTCGTTGGCTTTAGCAGATGACTTGTATGCCATTACTTTTATATCTTTTCTAGATGAAGCAGAAGTGTTATGGGTAATTACAAATTGACTTATACTACCTATAATTCCTACTGTTAAAATTAGTGATATGATCTTTTTCCTACTCATTGAATTTTCCTCCTTTAATCTTCCTGAGGTTATAATAGCAAAAAATATTCACAAAAGTATCAATAAATGTCACAAATTTGTAAACTTTATATAGAAAATTCAATAGAAAACTTAGAACCTTCCTTTAACTTAGAAGCTACTTTTATTGTACCTCTCTGTTTTTCTACCAATTTTTTTACCAAGGCTAGTCCTAAACCTGCACCACCAGTTTCTCTGCTTCGATGGCTTTCCACTCTATAAAAGGGCTCAAAAATTTTATCTAAAGCATCCTCAGCTATGCCTATGCCAGTGTCTTCCACTGTTAAAATTATTTTATCTTCGTTTCTATGACAGGAAATATGTATGCTTCCATTAGGTTTATTATATTTTATGGCATTATCGATCAAGTTAATGACAATATGTCGCAAGTTTTCTTCATCTGTAGTAGTAATAATATCTTCAATATCACACTCTAATGTTAAGTTATTTTTCTTAATTTTACCCATCATTCTACTACAAATTTGATCTAATATTTCTTTTAGATTTACTTCATTTTTATGTATTTCAAAATCATACTTTTCTAAAGCAGATAAATTCAAAACGCTGTCTACCATAGCTGTTAAGCGATCACATTCCTCTGATATATTTGAGGTTCCTTCTTCAATCAAATCTAAATCTTTATTATAAATTTCAATCAAATCTGCATAGGCCTTTATAGTAGTAATTGGAGTCTTAAATTCATGAGTCACATTGCTTATAAATTCCTTCTGCTGTTTATCCATTTTTTCTAACTTATCGACAGCAACACTTAAAGTATCTCTTTCAATTTTTAGTTCTTCAATGTTCTTTTCTATGGTATCGCTCATAAAGATCAAGCCTTTGCTTAATTCTCCTAATTCATCCTTACGATCAATCTGCTCTATTTTATCGAAATTACCTTTTTGAATATTTTCCACTGAATTTTTCATCTTATATATGTCTCTAGTAAGAGTTAAAAAATAAAAAATCCCAAGAACTATACCTAGCGCAAGAGCAAAACAACCTGTAATTAGGAACATTTTTTTTATATTATTATAAAACAAGCTATTTTCCTTAACAGAATATTCAAGCTCTAAAATTGCTACTATATTATTCTTATATTTAATTGGTGAATAAAAATATATTACATCATTGACTTTCACATAAGATACTTTACCATCAATAGCGTATTGTATCATAGATTCTTTATCTTTATTTTCATTCAATTTTCCGTCGGTTTTAAATCCTGAAAGAAGTTCTCCTTTTGTATTATAGACACTGGCAGGTATATTTCTAAGCCAGGGTTTATTAAATATACTTCCTCTTGCAAGTTGAATGCTATTGTCAGTAGAGTTATTGTTGCTTGAGCTGGAACGTTCACTAAAATACTGCTCAAACATGTCCTTTTGTTTAAATAAAGCTGCTTCAACTTCTTTATTTTGATAACTTTTTATACCATTAAGTACTAAAATACTCAAAAACAATATAACTGTTAACAAAAGCGAGGCTGTAAAGGCAATGAGCTTAAATTTAATTCCTATCTTCAAGAAGTTCATCAACTCCTTTGTAACCTATGCCGTGGATGGTATGTATTAAATTTTGATAGTTATCACCTAATTTTCGCCTTATCCTCTGTATGTGTGTATCAACAGTTCGGGTACCTCCAATATAATCCATACCCCAAACTGTATTTAAAAGCTGATCTCTTGAATACACTATATTCGGATTTGAAAGAAGCAGATACAATAGATCAAATTCCATTGGAGTAAAGTCAAGCTGTAGATTTTTTAGACTTACAGTTCTTTGTTTTTGATTAATATGAAGCTCTGCAATGTCAATTATATTGTTATCATTTTTTTCATTTACAGTTTTTTTAAATCTTCTCGATAGAGACTTCACTCTTGCAATTACTTCTCTTATGTCAAAAGGCTTGGTCAAATAATCATCTGCACCTAATTCCAGCCCTAATATTTTGTCCACAATGTCATTTTTAGCTGTAAGCATAATAATGCCAATATTTTCTCCTTCAAGTTTTTTGCACACATCATAACCGTTGATTACAGGAAGCATTAAATCTAAAATTACTATATGTGGATTAAAGCTTTTTACTTTATCGAGTGCTTCCTGACCATCATAGGCTCTTTCTATATGGTAACCTTCTTTTTTTAACGCATAGGTTAATACATTTAAAATGCTCTTTTCATCATCTACTATAAGTATTTTTTCGTTCAAGTTTTATCCCCCCAGATTTTATTATTATCTAAGATTTACAGAAAAAGTATTTAATCTTACTGCAAAACTATAAGTATATTCTTTATGTGAATCAATTTTCTAATTTAAAGCAGAAATTTAATAAATAAACAAAAATGCCCCGTGTTAAATTATAACAAAATTTATAAGCTATATACAAATATTGAAATAGTTATCAGTAAAAGTACCTTTTGCATTTATAAAATACTAATGTCATAGCCTTTTCACATGAGTTTTATACAATTAATTCATATTTTGATAAAAAAGTGAAAATACGTTATGATGTGTATATGATATATTAATTTAGCAGTGTTGTTTAACGTTTATTTAGAGAAGAAAGATCAGTGTGGAGGCTTTTAGGAAGGTATATATTGAAGTAGTTTTAGGGGGATAAAATATGAAAAAGAAAAGATGGACAGCTGGACTAAGCATATGTACTATAGTGATTCTTTCAGTAACAGCTTTCTTATACTTTAAAGAGCAAAATATTGAGGACGGAGTGAATAAAGGGAAAGTAATTTCAATAGTAAATAAAGATGGGGATTTATTAAATATAGGTGGTAAATTAATTCAGGATTATATGAAACCATTTATAAATAAATCAGATGAGGATAGAGAAAATATCAGAAAGCTCAATGTTAAAAAAGAAGAAATACTTGAATTTAATAAGGACGAAATGGTTGTAAAGGTAGACTTTGATCTTATTCCTCAGAATAATAAAACTCATAAAAGTTGGGGGAAAATTAAAAATGGAAAACTTGAAGCAAGCTGGATATTGAAAATAAAAATTTTAGATAACTATACTTATAAAATTATAGATAAAGAAAAATCAAAAGGATCTAATAATAAATCTAAAATTGTAATGGAAGCAGAGAAAAATAAAAAGAGTTTAGGAAAAATCAACAGGAGCTATTACTTAGATGGACACAATATAAAAGTAACATATGATAAAGGAGAGAGCTGGATCAATGTACCTATTGATGCAAAGGTGCTTTTCGATAGGGGAGAACCATTAAAAAATACTGATGAACTTCAAAATGGAAGTTTTATTATTACTCCTAAAAATACAAGCTTTGTATATGGTGGAAGTGATAGATTGCCTATTACTGTTTTAATATCAGAAGATAAGGGAATAACTTGGAGAAAATCCTTAGTTACTAATAAAACAGAGGGAAGTAGACAACTGTTTATAGACTTTACATCAGATAAGGATGGACATGTGGTTGCTTCAGGAGATAGAGCAATGTCTTCAGAAATGACTTATGTCTATGAAACAACGGACGGTGGGCGTTCATGGAGCAAAATAGGAGATACAAGCAAGATAACTCATACTTTAGTAAATGGAGCAGTCTTTTCAACAGATAAAATAGGATTTATATGCTATAAATCTTATGATAAATATCCTAATATAAGATACACAATTGATAAAGGAAGCAATTGGACTCAATTAAAACTTCCATTGCCTACTGAGTATGAAGATAAATTTACAGAAGCACAATCCCCAAGGTTTGAAGGAGAAAAAGGTGTAATACTTGTTGGGCAAGGGAACAACGGAGAATTGGGGAAAGGAAAGATGTCCAAGTTTACGACAGAAGATTATGGGCTAACGTGGAAGTTTGATGGTATTGTTACAGTAGAATAATGTAAAGGAATGAGAGATATATGTTAAATGATCATAAGAAAATAAAGATATTAGTAGTTAGCGCTTTTATAATGCTAATATTATTGGCATTAGGTATAGAGGTAGTAAAGTTTAAGGGATATTACTTAATTTATGATTGGATGTATTTTATTATAATTTATATGATTTTAGTTCTATTTATTTTGCTATCTAGTAAAAACAAGCACTTAAAATGGATAGAGTATGGAGTTATACTTATAATTTTTATATTTAATACTAAAGGCTTATTAGATTCTAATCAAAATAAGGTATTTATCTTTAAGTCTCCTGATTTAAAAAATGAAATAATAATAAAGGAAGTTGTTAACAAGAAGGATGGTTCACTTAAAACTTTAGATTTAAAGAGAAGGTTTTATTTGTTTGCCAAGAAAAGTTCCGAATATCCTACTGAAAAACTATATAGATCTTTTTCAGCAGGAACTTATAAAGTAAATTGGATTAAGGATAATATAGCTACAGTCGATTATCTATATAATTATAAGGGCAGAAATATTAAACAACATGTATATACTTTTAATTTTAAAGAGCCAATTAGCTATAATTATGTAACAGCTAGCATAACAGGAGTATGGAAAGATAAAGAAAATCCTAATAATACTTTAACAGTTGAAAAAAATAAATTTATTTATGTAAAAGGTGGTAAAACCTTTGTATATGATACAGCTAATGCAGAGCAAAAGGGATATACTGCTGTAGTTTTTAGTGGACAAGGTAATGCGCCGGATTTATCGATTATATTTAATGAAGGTAATATAATAGAAAGTAATTGTTTATTAAATAAGGAAGCTACTATTTTTATAGGTAATGTATCTTTAGAAAATGAGAAATATGGCTTATTTAAAAAGGTTGATTGATATTAGACACATAGTATAAATATTATATAATTGCTGTACAATTGTAAGATATTACGTTTGAATCGTAGAATATTATCAAATAAATTTTGAGAGGAGTGACTATATGAGTAAAATATTAAAAATATTAGTCTTAGCATTTTTGTTAACATTAACTTTTTCAATTTGTACTTATGCTAAAGAATTTCAACAACAAATTAATATAGAAACTGATAAGTCTTGGCATATAAAATTTAATATTGCAGTTGATATTAAAACATTGGATGGAAATGTAAGTATAACAGATAGCAAAGGCAAAATAATTAATACTCTTATGAATGTAAGTGATGATAAAAAAATAGTTACATTAATTCCTAAAAAAGCATATGTTTCTAATGAGATATACAGTTTAAATGTAAATCAAAATATCAAATCCGTTAAAGGTAAAGTCTTAAATGAAAATTCAATTAAAAAGTTTTCGGTTACTGAGTATAAGATAAATAAAGATAATGAAAAAATTATAAAAGAATTTAGGTCACATCATGGTTACTCAAGTGATGAATTAGAAAAACTGAAAATTAAATATATAGGAAACGTTAATAACTTTTATATTTACTATGTTCCATTTAAGGATAATTCGTATGATTATGATAAAGATTTTGAAGCTAAAGGATATAGATTTCCAGCTAAAAGTCATACGAGAATTATCGGAATTAAAGATGGGAAATTATATACTTTAGGAAATATTATATATGAAACTTCAATAAGTGTTAAGGATTTGTATAACTTACTATTAGATGAATATAAAGATTTAACTAAAATAGGACAAGAGAACTAAAAAAAGATAAATATAAAAAGCTATATTTAGGCATACATTTTTGGGCACAAATTGAGAGGACAATAGAATTGTAGGAGCAAAGGAACATATGGAATTGAATGTGGAAGAAAACTTTGTTCGAGTGCCGCAATTTTGGGCAGAAACCTTCCAAAATGGTATGTTTGAAAGGGTTTGTCAATTGTCTAATAAAGAGCCCTATGGTGTACTTGGTGTTAGCACTTGTATGAATGGAAAAGATTTTGATTATTATATCGCATGTTCCACTGATAAAACAATACCAGAGAATATGTACGAATATGAAGTACCTGCTGTAACATGGGCAATTTTTGAATGTATAGGACCTATGCCTAATGCTATTCAAGAACTGCAAAAACGTATTGTTACCGAGTGGCTACCTACATCAGGATATGAGTATGCTGATGCTCCAGACATAGAAGTATATCCTGAAGGAGATTCAACATCTGAGAATTATAAAACTGAAGTATGGTTACCAGTAGTTAAAAAATAGTAAAGTATAGATGTTATCTATGGTGGTGCAGCTTAGATTATTACGTGCTCTATTATGAAAGAACTGTAAGCGGATTTTTAATCATTAATCTGCTTATGGTTCTTTTTATTTAATACATATTATGTAATTGCTATGCAATTGTAATTTATGTCGTCTTAAACAGTATATATGCTATAATTACTTATTAGAGAAGAAACAAGTTACAAGGGAGAGATAAAATACAAAATGGTTGAAAATAAAAATGCTTCTAAAATACTAAAGCCAAAAATTCACGATAAACTACCTGAATTTGATTTATTAGAAAAAGGCATCTCTGATTATGATTCAATTTCCTCTATATTGGTGAATGACAGCTTCTTTGAAAACATTAATGCTAAAGGAGTTTCCTTCAATGAAGTAATATTCAGAAATGTAAAGTTTATAAATATATCACTTGAACAGGCAGAACTCTTAGATGTAAGATTTGAAAACTGTGACCTATCCAATGTTAATCTAAGTGATTCTTCAATACATAGAGCAGAGTTCATAAACTGCAAGCTTACAGGAAGCAATTTCACAGAAGCAGCCTGTAAAAATGTTGTGTTTGATCAGTGTAGTGGAAAATATACATTATTTAGATTTACAGATCTCAAACAGACGATCTTCAGCAATTGTCAGATCCCCTATGCTGAGTTTTACCAAAGTAAATTTTCTAAAGTTGAATTTAAAGATACTGATATTATACAGAGTCAATTCTTTAATACTAAACTAAAAGGAATAGATTTTACCAGCTGCAGTATTGATGGCATTTCTGCAGGAATAGAAGATGTTCAAGGTGCAATAATCTCATATGGCCAGGCTGTTTCACTTGTTGGTTTGCTTGGAGTTGTATTAAAAGAAGATAATATATGTAGACTTTAGAGTAAAGGGCGATATTTTTGATCTCGCCCTTTGCAGCTTCACAGGGTGCTATTGTTTTTTGTTTATTATTTCAATGTTTATCATTTCTTTCTCTTCTGATTCACTTAAGTCACCAAAAGTTCTAAAAACAAATCCTTCATTTTTTAAATATGTTATTATTTCAGGCAGTGATTCCACTGTAAAATGTTTGTAGTACGTATCATGCATAAGTATTACTGCAATCTTTTTATTTTGGCATTGATTTTTAACATTTCTTTTTATTTTATTAACTGGTACTTCATGAGCATCTGCATCACCTGAACAAACATTCCAATCTACATATTTTACTCCCTTATCATTTAAAGTTTTTTTTATTGAATCTAAGGTTGTTTTTCTTGCCATAGGGTTATTAGATCCACCTGGAAACCTAATATAATGTATAGGCTCTTTATTAGTTATTTTTTGTATTGTATTTTTACATGCTTCATAATCATCCATATAGGATTTTAAGCTTCCATATATTTTTTTATAATTATGTGAATAAGTATGTACACCAATACTCATACCATTATCACTTAGTTCTTTTAATATGGTGGGATTTTCTTCACACTTTACTCCTACTACAAAAAAAGTAGCTTTTATGTTGTTATCATTTAATATTTTTAATATTTTTCTTGTGTTATTTACACTAGGACCGTCATCAAAAGTTAAAAAAACCTCTTTAGGGTACTCTGTTCCATTTTGATTTTTGAAGCTGTTATTAAATAAGTTTAGTTCATCTCCATATACATTAGTTCTGTTATTTACACACATAAAAAATAATGTGATTAAAAATACAATATATGGATGCTTGGCAAGTCTCTTCATGGTGAATCACCTTCTTTTGTTTAAAATATTAAATTTCAATCTAAATTATAGGATAACCTATAATTAATAAATAATTTTAGTAATTTATTCAACTTAAGAACTTTAGGAGAATAATGAAAGGATATACAATGGGAAATGTATTTTTTAGTTTAAAAAGTTGGTGCTATATTATCAGCTTATTTTTTACATAAAAATAACTCCAGAATTTTTTGAGGTTAAAATTTATGAATATAAATATTTTATAATATTCAAACTATTAAGAATATGATATAATAAGTTCATAGAAGGGGGTATGTTTTATGGAACAATATAGAGGATATGAAATAATGGTTACAGAGAATCATGAAAAAGAGTACCCATATAAGGCAATTGCCAGAAAAGGAGATAAGGAAGTTAAACATAAGGGACAGAGTAAGATGCAAGCAGTGGATTTTGTCAAAGCAAGCATTAATGTCATTGTAGATAAGATAGAAACAAAAAATGAAATGAATGGATAGAAAAGTGGAAAAGTTCATAAATAGTTAACGAATATACTTTCATAAAGAGAAGAGAGTGTCTTAAACTGTTGTTTTAAGACACTCTTTTTGTATTATCCGCTGCCAAACGTCATAGGTATGGTTTCAGCTCATTACTTTATGTAGATCTTTAAAAAAATATACCTATTTAGGAGCGGTCAGATAGGGATATATAATTCCTGAAAAATTCGGCATAGTCGTTGATATTCGGCTATGCCGTTTTTTCGTTTATTTTGGTAAGTCGATAGCGCCTATGCAGTTATAGAAAATTTGAATCCGCTGGGTTCTGCGGCCATCTACTTTTTCAGCCTTAAATACTATAATTTTGTCAATGAACTCTCGAATAATCTCTGCATCCAATTCTGTAATTTCTGTGTATTTTTTAACCAGTGCCAAAAAGCGGTCGGTATTGAGGGACTGTTCATTTGCTGTATCAATGGTATGCTTTAATTTGATTATCCTTTCTTCCAGTGTCTTCTGCTCGGCTTCATATTCAGCCGACATCTTGTAAAAACGCTCTTCGGGAATTTTGCCCATCACATTGTCCTCATATAGTTTCCGAATGATTTTGTCTATGTCAGCAATGCGAGTCTGTACTTGTTCGTACTCCTTTTGACTTTGGCGGAGTTCTTTGGCAAGTTCCTTTTCTGAATTATTCATAACTATACGAATGAATTCCTGTTCATGGTCTTTGGCAAAGGAGGTTACACGCCTTAAGTCTTCTAACAAAAGCTGTTCCACTACAACATTGCGTATCTGATGTGAACTGCACATACCCTTTTTCTTGCGGTAAGTAGCACAAACGAAGTATTCCTTATCGTGTGTCCATCCCTTGCCTCTAACCTGATACAGCTTTGCTCCACAGTCGGCACAAAACATCATGCCAGAAAGCATTCCCATTTCACCTAATCGTGATGGTCTTCGCTTGCCATCTCTGATTTTCTGCACTGTTTCCCAAGTGCCTTCATCAATAATTGCTTCATGGGTATTTTTGAAAACCAGCCAATCTTCTGGATTGTTCAATATCTTGACTTTGCTCTTATATGACTTTTTAGAAGTCTTGAAATTCACCGTGTGACCTAGATATTCCATTTTAGCCAGAATATCTGCTACGGTACGAGCCGACCAAGCATATGGGTTTTCAGGTGGTCTTGCTGGAGTGTTAATACCCATTTTGCGAAGATGAACCGTAGGTGTATCAATGCAACGCTTTTCAAGTTGCTTTGCTATCTGCGTGGGTCCAAAGCCAGCCATGCACAGTCGGAAAATATCTCTGACCACCTCGGCGGCTTTCTCATCTATAATCCAGTGCAACTTATCTTCAGGGTCTTTAATATAACCGTAAGGCGGATTGGTGCAGAGCGGCTTACCAGATTGTCCCTTGGATTTGAACACGGCACGGATTTTCTTGCTAGTATCCTTAGCATACCATTCATTAATAATGTTAAGAAACGGTGTAAAGTCACTGTCTGCTTGGTTTGCACTATCAATACCATTGTTAATAGCAATGAATCGTACATCTGCTTCAGGAAACATAATCTCTGTGTAATAGCCTACTTTGAGGTAATCCCTGCCGAAACGGGACATATCCTTGATGATAATCGTTCCGATTCTGCCGGACTCTACATCAGCAATCATGCGGTTAAAGTCTGGTCTATCAAAAGTTGTACCGCTGACCCCATCATCCACATAAAATTCGATGTTACGAAAACCGTTGTCCTCAGCATATTTCTTTAGAATTGCCTTCTGGTTTACTATACTGTTGCTGTCCCCTGCAAGCTCATCATCACGTGAAAGCCTGCAGTAAAGAGCAGTAATTTTCGTTTCTTCAAATGCTAATGTTGATTTACGTATAGTGCTAAATGTTGACTGTCTATTCATTTTTTTCCTCCATTTCCGACAGTCTTCAAGCGGTTTAGCACTATGTATATTACCGTACTACCTTGAAGAAGTCGAGTTGATTTCCGTGGGTTTATATGAACTATCTGATAACTTTGAAAGGCTTTTTGCGTTGATTGTAATCAGTCGTTTCAGCTTGGAATATGCACTTTCCTTTGCTGAATCACTTACTCGTGATTCCACCACATAGACCGTACCTCCGATATCGGATTTGGTTGTGCGGCTGTTACTTTGATTTTCCATATCGTGACCTCCTGTCCGATGTTTTGATGGAACTGGCACTGAGCCGAATTGATGACTCAGTGCCTAATCCATTATTTAAGCTTTTATTTGTAATATTTTCAGAGCATCCGGTTGAATCAACTTCCCATCCAATCTCTCGTAAGCAGAAAATCCGATTTGCCCCTGCAATGCATATAACTCACTTAATTTTTTTATCGTTATTGGTTGACGTTCAATCAGCCAGTAGTATGATAAATCTCCAAATACAATGCTTTTTGCTCCTGCTGATACTGTAGGCATATATGGAGAGGTAACTACAGGTTTTCCGAAGATGGTGTTATCTGAAGAATTCCACAGATAACTACCGCTTGTATCTTTAAGGGTTCTAAGAAGCATGGCTGTATTATCATGCATGATAAACACAGCGTTATTTCGGTATTCATCTTTTAATGAAAAATACAGAGAGATGATCTCATCAAAAGAGATGGTACTATTGTCTGCTGTAGTTACATCTGCGTCTGCCGTAAGGATACCTGTTGGCTGAGTTGTGCCATTTCCATTAAGCAATGCATTTTCCTCAGCCTTGCCAAAACGCTTCGCAAAATCACCCATCAGATATTTTTCAAGATTAAAGTTCATATCGGTGACGAATGAGCGGTTTAGCTTGACAAGAGATGCCAGCTTGTATGATTTCACCAGAAACTGTGTAAATGTATCGGCGCTTTCGGGGATTGGATCTCCGTCTTCAACCCAATCTGCTGTCCCCGTTGAGGATACCGCTTGAATTTTACCTTCTGCAGAAGATAGATTGATAACAGTAGCAAATCTACGGAATACATTCTCCTTTGCCAAAGCAGTGTTAAAGCCTTCTCTGAACTCATCTGGTGCGACATAGGCTCCTACATTATCAAAGCCCTCGCTTAGATTTTGATTGTTTTCTTCTTTTCCTTTCATAACATTCCAAAACGCTCTATTATAAGTTGTTGATGTTGCCATAATCGTTTACCTCCTAAATTTTATTAAATGTGGGGTATATACCCCGTTTGAAACCGCGTTTTTTTACACGTTGCCCCACGCCCGTTGTCCAGATGAAAAAGTGTGGAGATTTGACCTCCCCTAGGGGCAGGTATTAACACATGGAGTTGTATCCATTGTTTTCACTGGTTTTAAGCTTTGTAGCAAGATGTAGCAGGTAAAAACTAAACTCTCTATACGAGAGCGATTTTTTATATAACCTGTTTTTCTTGCTACAAGCTGCTACACTGTGTTTAAATAAGAAGAAATTCTTCTTCAGTCAGCTTATATCCGATAAGCATTGTGGTCATTCCACCACCAGAACGTGGTCGTTTCCGTTCTACACGGGCGATAGCTGTTAAGGCTTGTTTGAAGTTTCTTGCATTCTCCGAATAACAGCCATTGGCACTGCACCAACGCTGATACCGGCCATACACTTCGGATGTCCGCACCTCACTGTTAGGACTTTCCTCCAAGGCATCCTCGAAAAATAATGCTATTTTGTCGCTGTCACGCTTATAAGCCTCCGTTGCTGTCTTAACGGAAACAGGTAAAATTAAGCCTTCCTTTTTTAACAGCTGATAGCCTTCAATTAGCCAGTTGAGGATAGCACTCTGATTCTTCGCTTTGGAGAATTCACGTTTTAGGTTTTTATCCTGCTCGCTTTCATCAAAGTGTCGTTCAAAAGGGATAATCACCACTCTGCCACTGGAAAACAGCGTCATATCCGTAATAACGGGCAGATAATTGGTGTTGATATACAGCTTAAACTTTGGTGAAAAGTCAAAAGAATTCTCATGTAGAAACCTTGCGTTGATGGTGTCACCACCCGTCATGCTTTTTACCTGTGCAGCATTTAGGACAAGTCCTCTGCTAGGTTCGGAGATATTCACAAAGCGTACTCCTGCAAGCCGGGCAATATCTTCACTTGGACTTGAACTGTTATTGTTCTTTTTCAGACTGATAGTCTCCGGCCTTGCGGTACAGCCATAACTGCCTAATACCTTAAGAACGCTCTCACATAGCGTACCTTTACCGTTTCGAGTTGTAGCACCATAGAGAACAAACAGGCATTCATACCGAGTGTCTCCGCTGATACTGTAGCCAAAGGCTTTTTGGAGGAATTTTGCCTTTTCCTCATCTCCGCTCATAATCTCATGAATAAATCTATTCCATCGCTCGCTTTTTGCTTCTGGGTCATATTTAACGCCAGATATCTTTGTAAGTCTGTCCTCGCTGTTGTGGGGACGAAAATCCATAGACATTAAAAACAATGTCCCATTGGCACAGTTGAGCATAAGCGGGTCTTGGTCAAATTCAGCCATTGATATGGGATATACGCTCTGTGCATCCTTAAGAACCGTTTCTCGGTATCTTCTTGACTGCCACTTTCGGCAATAGTCAATGTATGCCTTTCTTTGATGTTCATCCTGAATAGTCAAAGCATAGGTTAGCAGTTGGTTAGCCAATGATTTACACATTTCCATCACTTTGAGATTACCGACATCAGGAATCCAAATGCCATTCTCATAGCAAAACCACATTTTCCTTTCAGGAACATAGCGGGCAAAAGGTTTATAATAATCAGCAAACAGCCTGCTTGCCCCAATATCCGTCCAAGGGTAGCGATCGTTACTCTCAGGCTTAAAGTCAGCAAGGGAACATTCTCCAAAATCTTCTGCAACTGATGAACGTATACCACCTGGTTTATATATTTCAGTAGCATTTGCAATTGCTTTTTCTATGGTTATCATTCCATAAGTACTGCCGGACTGTGGTCTATTCCATTTATCTCGCATTAAGCCGCTTTTTCGGAAAAGTCTGTCCATCTGTCCAATATCCCTGCCACACCAAAATGCCAGCATACCGCAAAGTGCCAAATCAGCTTCACTGGCAGAAGCATAGCCTGATGTATCACCCTGCCATAATGCTTTAAATTTTTCTCCATTTGCCGATTTTAATGCCTTCTCAATAACAGACTTGTCAGACAGATAGGATTGACTTTCTGTATCCAGAAGTTGTCTCACAGGGGCAGGACGTAGCATATACTTGTCTAGTATCATCTGTAGCTCATACGATTTCTCCGCTATATCACCATCTGCAAACATATTTCCCGTTACGGTAACAAAGCGGTTCGTTGCTCCAGCCACATAGACCTCAACTCCCAGCTTTCTGTTGTTGATATAGTATTTTGTTTTGTCAAAGTCATAGCCGGTGGCCTTAAAGAAAATATGCAACCCTTTCCCAGATGGACTGTGTTCCATATAGCAACTACTAAAAGCCTCTACAACACTTTGGGAAATAGGCTTAAGCTTACCGCTGTTATCAAAGCAATCATCTAAGTCGATAACACATATGTCATTACCCACCAAAAATCCGATACCGTCATAATCACTTAAAGCAGCAACCGCAGAACTAAAATCTTTAAATGTACTCCGCTGATCTGCTTTTGCCCTTTTTCCTGTTACCGGGTTATAGGGAACTTTGGTTTTTCTGCCGCTTCGCTCTTCATATTTCCAACAGCAAAACTGTGGCATATCTTTAAGCACCTGTGGCAAGTTCTCGTATTGTGTATTCAGTTATTTCACCTCCTTGCCTGTTATAAATGACCCAAAACGCTACGGTTCCAGAGGGTTTGCCTTGTTTGACACAACCTCGTTATCTTTCAAGGAATACGCTCGGAATTATCGTCATGGCATATTTTGCTTGAAGTATCTCTTGCATTTCGGGATATTCAGTTGTCAAGGAGCAGTGAGAGAAAAACTATGCTTTCGTTGGGGGATTATTTTTCCTCTCACCTTATAGCCACGGTAGGGCACATTAGTTGAGGATTTTCCAAAAATAATTTTCTTCCTCATCCATAAGCGAAGAATTCTATTGATTCGAACCCCTTAAAATAAAAAAACAGCCTGTCTTTTTTCTAAGGTAAAGACGGCTGTAATGTTTATGCTTTTGCTCAAATTTGAGCGAAAGTGGTATTAAATTTAAGAAGGCTGAATGTTATAACTTTGCCTTTGGTTTTACAAATAGACTTACAGACATTTTTGTCTAAAAGTATTTATTTAAATCAAAAATAAAGGCATACACAACTATCATTATCTTTGTTAACATTGAAAAATTACTTCACAAACACAGAATTATCATGTTATTTTTGAAGAAAATGTGCTATAATGGAAAAAACATATATAAAGAGGTGACCAAGATGACCGTTAGCTATAAAAAGCTTTGGAAATTGTTGATAGACCGCGATATGAAGAAGAAAGATTTACAGGCTGCTGCGGGAATAAGTCCATCGTCAATTTCAAAGCTTTCTAAAAACGAATATGTCAGTATGGACGTTCTTGTAAAGGTTTGTACGGCACTTGGCGTTGATTTTAAAGATATCATGGAATTAGTGCCTAATATGGTTGAAGAAAGGGAGTAGAGTTATGGAGAATAACAGAAAAGAACAGGAACGGGCGGAATTACACCGCACGATATGGAATATGGCAAATGATCTAAGAGGCAGTGTAGATGGATGGGACTTTAAGCAATATGTTCTAGGTATGCTGTTTTACCGCTACATATCTGAAAATATTACCGCCTATATTAACGCCGGAGAATGGGAAGCTGGCAATACGGAATTTGATTATGCTAAGCTATCCGACGAAGAAGCAGAACAGGCACGAGAGGATTTAGTTAAGACAAAAGGCTTCTTTATCTTACCCAGCGAGCTTTTTGAAAATGTCCGAGCTGGCGCAAAGGACGATGAAAACTTAAATGAAACACTGGAACAGATTTTCAGTAATATTGAAGCATCTGCGCAAGGAACAGAAAGCGAAGATAATTTCAAAGGCCTGTTTGACGATATTGATGTTAACAGCAATAAGCTAGGTAACACTGTAGTAAAGCGTAATGAAAAGCTGGTTAAGCTAATGAATTCTGTTGGAGAAATGAAGCTGGGAGATTACAAAGACAATACTATAGATGCATTCGGTGATGCTTATGAATTTTTAATGGGTATGTATGCATCCAATGCAGGAAAAAGTGGTGGTGAATACTATACGCCGCAGGAGGTTTCTGAACTCCTTACCCACTTAACATTAGTAGGAAAAACTGAAGTCAACAAGGTATATGACCCCGCTTGCGGTTCTGGCTCTCTACTGCTAAAGTTTGCAAAAATCTTAGGAAAAGAAAATGTACGTCAAGGTTTCTTCGGTCAAGAAATCAACATTACAACCTACAACCTGTGCAGAATTAATATGTTTTTGCACGATATTGATTATGACAAATTTGATATTGCCCTTGGGGACACACTAACAGATCCGCAACATTGGGATGATGAGCCTTTTGAAGCCATTGTATCAAATCCACCTTACTCTATTAAATGGAAGGGCGACAATGATCCTATTTTGATTAACGATCCCCGTTTTTCTCCAGCGGGAGTATTGGCTCCTAAGTCTAAGGCAGACCTTGCTTTTATTATGCATAGTCTCTCTTGGCTTGCAACAAACGGAACAGCGGCTATCGTTTGTTTCCCCGGTGTAATGTACCGCGGAGGCGCTGAAAAGAAAATCAGGCAGTACCTGATTGACAATAACTATATCGACTGTATCATTCAGTTACCGGATAACTTGTTTTATGGTACCAGCATTGCTACCTGCATTATGGTGCTGAAGAAGTCTAAATCAGAAAATAGCACCTTATTTATCGATGCATCAAAGGAATTTGTCAAGGTTACGAATAACAACAAGCTGACACCGAAAAATATTGAGACCATTCTTAACGCATTCAAAGATAGAAAAGATATTGAGCATTTTGCTAGGCTTGTGCCAAACAGCGAAATTGCTGAAGAGGATTACAACCTTTCTGTTTCTACCTATGTTGAACAGGAGGATACCAGAGAAAAGATTGATATTGTTGCTCTCAATGCTGAGATAGAAAAGATTGTGGCACGAGAGCAGGTTTTAAGGGTAGAAATAGATAAGATTATTGCAGAAATTGAGGTGGGCAAATGAGTAAATTAGATGAATTAATTGCTGAACTTTGTCCAGATGGAGTGGAGTTTGTAACAGTGGAAGAAATTTGCGACATTACACGTGGGAGAGTAATGTCCAAAAATTATCTAAGAGAAAATATCGGTGCTTATCCCGTTTATTCATCACAAACCGCAAATAACGGTATTTTTGGCTACATAAATACTTTTGATTATGACTGCGAATCGGTAACATGGACAACAGATGGAGCAAATGCTGGTTCTGTTTTTTATCATATTAACGAAAAATTTAGTATAACAAATGTTTGTGGATTATTAAGGGTTAAAAATAATGAACTGGTAAGTACTAAGTTTCTATTTTATGTCTTGCAAGTATATGCAAAGAAATATGTTAATGATGGTATGGGTAACCCAAAATTGATGAGCAACGTCATGGCAAGGATTTCTGTTCCCCTTCCCCCTCTGCCTGTACAGCAAGAAATTGTCCGTATTCTGGACAATTTCACAGAGCTTACAGCAGAGCTTACAGCAGAGCTTACAGCAAGGAGAAAGCAGTATGAGTATTATAGGGATTTGCTCTTGACATTTGGTGATGAGGTAGAGTGGAAGACTTTAGATGAAATCGCTAGATATGCAAAAAGTCGTATAGAAGCTAGGGAAGTAAATGCGGATACATATGTTGGTGTGGACAACCTTCTACCTGATAAGATGGGAAAGACAACATCAAACTACGTGCCATTAGAAGGCCGTTTAATAAAATATGATATTGGAGACATACTCATAGGTAATATTCGCCCATATCTAAAAAAAATATGGTTAGCAACGGACGCAGGTGGAACAAATGGAGATGTTCTTGTTATACGCATAAATGATAGAAAAGCTGTTTTACCAAAGTATTTATATTTCGTTCTTTCATCAGATAACTTTTTTGTATATAATATGCAAAATGCGAAAGGTGCAAAAATGCCTCGTGGAGATAAAACTGCAATTATGAAATATCCAATCCCAGTTCCACCCTTAGAAGAACAAGAGCGCATCGTAGCTATTCTCGATCGCTTTGACGCTCTCTGCAACGACTTAACCAGCGGCATTCCGGCCGAAATCGAAGCACGGCAAAAGCAATATGAATATTACAGAGATAAACTGTTATCTTTCAAGGAGGTGACGGCATGAGTATATACAATATCGTTGCAAGTACTGACGAAGCAACGGTTGTTGCTGAATATGCAGCTGAATATTATGTCCGTCCTGAAAAGTATCAGAGCGAGGCAGAACTTGAGCGGGAGTTTATCAGGCAACTAACTTCACAAGGATATGAATATATTTCAGTACACAATGAAGCTGCATTGATAGAAAATCTCCGAAAGCAACTTGAACTGCTTAATGACTTCACTTTTACTGACAGTGAATGGGATAGATTTTTCACAGAATGTATTGCCAATACAAATGAGGGTATTGTTGAAAAAACCAGAAAGATTCAAGATGACCATATCCAGATTCTAAAACGTGAAGATGGAACAACAAAGAACATATACCTTTTGGATAAAAAGAATATCCATAACAATCGTTTGCAAGTTATTAATCAATACGAAGAAGCAGGCGGCAAGCATGAAACCCGATATGATGTGACTATCCTTGTTAATGGACTTCCCCTTGTTCATGTAGAGTTAAAGCGTCGTGGTGTTGCTATCCGAGAAGCTTTCAACCAAATAAAAAGATACCAGCGTGACAGCTTTTGGGCGGCTTCTGGTTTATTTGAGTATGTGCAAATATTTGTAATCTCCAATGGAACCCATACAAAGTATTACAGTAACACCACAAGAAACGCTCATATAAAGGAACAAAGCAACAGCAAGCGTCGAAGAAGTAAGAAAACAAGCAACAGCTTTGAGTTTACCAGCTTTTGGGCAGATGCTAACAACAAAATTATTCCTGACCTTGTGGACTTTACTAAAACATTTTTTGCCAAGCATACCCTCTTAAATATTCTAACAAAATATTGTATTTTCACATCTGAAGACCTGCTCCTTGTAATGCGTCCTTATCAAATAGCTGCTGCGGAACGTATCTTATCACGTATTGTAGTATCAACCAACTACAAGAAGATGGGCACAACTGCAGCTGGAGGATATATTTGGCATACAACAGGCTCTGGTAAGACTTTGACCAGTTTCAAGACAGCTCAATTAGCTTCTGCCTTGCCTTATATAGACAAGGTACTGTTTGTTGTTGACCGTAAAGATCTGGACTATCAGACGATGAAGGAATATGACCGTTTTGAAAAGGGAGCTGCTAATGGTAATACGTCCACAAGAGTTCTTCAAAGACAATTGGAAGACAGGGATGAAAAAGGAAATCCTCATGAATACAAAATCATTGTAACCACTATTCAGAAGTTGGATATATTCATCCGTAAAAATAAACAGCATGATATTTACAAGAAACACGTGGTGCTGATTTTTGATGAGTGCCACCGTTCCCAATTTGGCGAAATGCATCAAGCTATCACAAAGAGCTTTAAGAACTACCATATCTTCGGCTTTACGGGAACTCCGATTTTTGCTGCTAATGCCAGTTCGGGAGGTAACCCACTGCTTCGTACAACCGAACAGGCTTTTGGAGAAAAGTTGCATACTTATACCATTGTAGATGCAATCAATGATGGGAATGTTCTGCCTTTTAGAATAGATTTTATTAACACCATTAAGATGCCTGATTACGTTAATGATAAAAAAGTCTATAGCATAGATAGAGAAAAAGCCTTAGCAGATCCACAGCGAATCAGTGAAATTGTTTCTTACGTTCTTGAACACTTTGATCAAAAGACGAAGCGCAATAGTTATTACACATTCTCTGCGAAATGGGAAGAAGCAGATAAGCACAACCCTAAAAAGATGATAGAAAAGCGTGAAACAAGGCGAGTTGCCGGTTTCAACTCCATATTTGCTGCTGCATCCATCCCAATGGCAATCAGATACTATAATGAGTTTAAGAAGCAGATAGCGGAAAAGAACCGTAACCTTACCATTGCAACTATTTTCAGTTTTAGTGCAAATGAGGAGGAGCCAGATGGACTGTTGCCTGAAGAGGATTTTAATATGGAAAACCTTGACCAGAGCTCCAGAGATTTTCTTGAGGCGGCTATCCGAGATTACAATTCCACATTTAGCACAAATTACGATACTTCCTCGGATAAGTTCCAGAATTATTATAAAGACCTCTCTCTTCGTGTAAAGAATCGGGAGATCGATATATTGATTGTTGTCAATATGTTCCTGACAGGCTTTGATGCAACAACCCTGAATACGCTATGGGTAGACAAAAATCTGCGCCAGCATGGACTGATTCAGGCTTTTTCAAGAACTAACCGCATCCTAAACAGCGTTAAGACATATGGTAATATCGTTTGTTTCCGAGATTTGAAAGAAGAAACTGACAAGGCTATTGCCCTATTCGGCAATAAAGATGCAGGCGGTATTGTACTGCTAAAAACATTCGAAGAATACTATAACGGCTATGATGATAAAGGTGAGTATAAGCCGGGCTATGCTGAACTGATTGCAACTCTTACAACACAGTATCCCCTTGGCCAACCTATTCTCGGAGAAGAAGCTGAAAAAGACTTTATCCGGCTATATGGAGCAATACTTCGGCTTAAGAATATTCTTACTTCCTTCGATGACTTTGAAGGAAAGGAGATTTTATCTGAAAGGGATTTTCAGGACTATCAAAGCATTTATATTGACCTGTATCAGGAATACAGAAAAGGTGCTGATGGTGACAAAGAAACTATCAATGATGACATCGTTTTTGAGATTGAACTGGTCAAACAGATAGAGGTAAATATTGATTACATCCTTATGCTTGTAGCTAAATATCAACAATCCAACTGCAAAGACAAAACCATTCTTACAACTATTGATAAGGCTATCAATTCAAGTATTGAACTTCGAAGTAAGAAAGAACTTATCGAGCGTTTTATAGAGCAAGTCAATGTATCGACCAAAGTGGATGAGGATTGGCGTAAATTCCTCGACGAGCGTAAGGAAGCGGATATTACAGCAATTATAGAAGAAGAGAAATTAAAGCCTGAAGAAACCCGCCGATTCATCGATAATGCTTTCCGAGATGGAATGCTTAAAACAACCGGTACAGCTATTGATAAAATCATGCCACCTGTATCCCGCTTTGGCGGAGGCAGAGCTGCGAAAAAGCAAGGGATTATCGAAAAACTGATGTTATTCTTTGAGAAGTATTTGGGATTGGTGTAGAAGTCAGATCTTCGCTTCTTATATAGCCATAAGAAATGTTGGGGAATACTAGTCAGTTAAACAATAAGCAGGCTGGATAGATTTCTAAGGAAATTTTAGTAGAATAATTTTTTAGAAGGGGGAAATTAGATGGGCGATTTAAAACTATATTTTTCAGATTTTTTTGGGATAGATGAGGATATAATTGAATCATATGGTGCGATTAACATATCGCTCATCAATGATTTGCCTCTTTTTATAGATCCTTTTCTTCTATTCAATAGTGAAAAAGAAGAGTATCAGAAGATACATAAGGAAATTATTGCATACTTATTATTTTTACAAGAACAAGCGGAAAAATATCCTCAGCCACCTTCGGGTATGATTGCATCTTGGTATCTCTTCCCGGAAGTAAAACAAACATGGATTGGTTTTAGTCTAGATGGAAATTCAGGGCGTGGACTTGGGATGAAGTTTGCATTAACCCTTCATAAAGGTTTACAAACTATTTTCAAGGATTTTGGTAAAGAAACAATAACTAAAAGCTCACACCTAGAAAAACTCTGTCTAATTAGCCCATTAGTTGGACGAGATAAAATTAGTGACTTTACAACAAACTTTGCCAAGAAATATTTATTAGAATACACAACAACATTCGCTAGTGAGTATTTGAATCCATGTCAATGTAAAAAGTTTAATGTGCCAAAAGTTGAATTTAATTATGCTACAATGACTTGGATGTCAAAAGAATACTACTTGCCGTATTTTGATGGAGATTACATTCTATTAACTCCTAGAGATCTTTTAACGCGTGATGATACATTTATAAATCGTACTGATATGATCAATAATTTACAAAACATTGCTCCTTCTATTGAGGATGCTACAATTAGATTTGAGCTAAATAATTATTTCATTAATGTCCTACCTAAGAAAAAGAAAGAGATGTCAAAAACCGAAAAAGATAAAGCTGCTTCAATATTGATACGGGAACATCCTGAAATTATTGATTATTATATAAAATATAAAGAGGAAAAAGAAGAAGAGGCGACTTCAATTAGCAAGCAAGTTGTCCAAGAAGTAAAACAATTATTTAATACTCAATTGCAAGAGCTTACTCGTATACTTTTAGAGAAAACAGATTTTTATAAAACTAAACCAAATTCTTACGATGAAGCCTACAATAGAGTGTTATTTTTAAAATCTGTAATTGAAGATATGGACGGATATCGCTTATTTTACTTAAATGGTAAACCTATTAAGCGTGAAAGTGATTTACAAATTATGTATCGTCTTGTTTGGTTTGCTAGTGAAATGGATGTAAATCGGGAAGTGAACAATGGTCGTGGTCCAGTTGACTTCAAAATATCTAAAGGTTCTAAGGATACCACTCTTGTTGAATTCAAATTAGCTTCTAACAGTAAGCTAAAGAATAATCTTGCAAAACAGGTTGATATTTATAAAAAAGCTAGTAATACTGATCGTGCAATAAAGGTTATACTATATTTTAACGATAATGAGTATAAAAAGATATCAACTATTCTAAACGAACTAGGTTTGCAAGGTTGTAAAGATATTGTTTTGATTGATGCGATTGACAATAAGGTATCTGCATCCAATGTAAAAATATAAAAAATGGCCAGCCGATTCAAGTAATTACTCTTGAATATGACTGGTCATTTTTATCACCGCTTGAAGCTGTTCATTTAAGTTTTTCTTCAATCCCTAAGTGAACGCTTCTTTAGGGTTATTTTTATTTTGATAAAAAAGTAGAAATAAGTTACAATATGTATACACAACCCTAAAATAGTAGTATTTTGTAGAAAAATTCTACCTTAAAAGAGTCTCAGGATATTATATGTTGAAACAATTGAGTCCAAAAGCGAAAAGTTCCGTACTCTTAGATGACTTGGTGAAAATTTATTTTTGAATAATTAAAGTTAATTAAATGAAGGTTATAATTGCGAGGTGAAATATGAACAAAAAGCGCATTATCGTTACTATTATAATTTTATCAGCAAGCATTTTTACAGGTATCTTTGTATATAAAAATTATAGTGTAAATACTAGCTCAGGAGAAATAGTAATAAGTAAAAAAAGTAATTATGATGCATCAGAGGAAATTAAAAAGGCATTAAACTTATTAAATAGCAATAAAAAGGCAGATTTTATAACAAATGTTGATACATCATCAAATATAGTAGCATTATCTTTTGAGGGCCTTAGCGATAAAGATACTATGAATAAAATAATACATATGTTAGATGAACATGGAATTAAGGCAACATTTTTTATTCCAGGAATTAAAGCAGCTGAGGATCCTAGTATAGTTAAAATGATTCAAAAAGGTGGACATGACATAGGAAGTGGAACCCTTTCTTGGACTAAGAATATGGACAAGTTATCATCAAAAGACTTGGTTACTGATTTTTGCAGAAGTAATAAGATTTTAAAATCTATAACTGGAAAAGATCCTGTTTTACTAAAGTGTAATTCTACTGTCTATAATGACAATATCCTAACAGCAGCTTATGCATCAGGAAATAAATATGTTGTTAATAGTAATCATTATTTAAGTTATCAAAGTTTTAAAAATTATGACCAAGCATATGGGTATGTAAAGAACTTAGAAAAAGGAACAATAATCTCCATAAAATTAGAAGGTGTTCTTGATAGCACTGAATATGGAGAAAAAAGAGCAGAAGAGAAACCTGCAATAGATAAGCAGGCTGGAATAAATGAGGGAAAGAATAAAGAGGAAAAAGAAGTTGCTATTACACAAATAGTAGAGTGGATTTTAAAATCAATAGACGAGCAAAATAAAACTGTTGTTAAAGTATCTGATTTCTCAAGTGCTCAAAAATACAATAAACCACAAAAAATAAAAAATGTATCAAATAACAAATATAGTAAAAGCAACATATCAAATAATAATCAGGTTGAAAAAAATACATTAGGAAACAAAGAAGAAAATAAGGAAGCAAATAATGAGACAAACAAAGAAACTAATAATGATATAGATTCAATAAATTTTAAAGAATTAATAGAAAAAAATAATAAAAAACAAGCACCTGTTGTATCAGAGTTTTACACTACAGAAAAGTCTTTAGCATATACATTTAGAGGCCTAAGCAATGAAGCTAGTCTAGATAAAGTACTAGATACACTTGAAAAACTTAATGCGAAGGGAACATTTTTTGTAACAAAAGAAGAAATATTAAAATATCCCGATAGAATAAACAAAATCTTAAGTAAAGGTCATGAAATTGGAAACGGCGGCATAACAACTAATTTGACTTTATTAAATAAATCAACAGAAGAAATTTGTAAAGAAATATACGAAGTAGATAAATTATTAAAAGAAAAAGGAATAACTACAAATGCATATATGGCTGGGTATGGATATGTAGATCCTCAAATTCAAGAAGCTTTATCAGCAATAACTAGTATTCCATCTCTTAAAAATTATGAATTGTTTACCTACACAAAGGCACCTATTGTTAACAAATACAAAGGTATGAGTGCTGAAGACATTGTATCTGATTATTTCAACATAAATTCATACGTATCACTTCGAAAGGGAGAAATAGTTTACTTTAGATTAGACTCTAATTTATTTAAAAATGAGGATGCTATTGCCAATATAATTGAGCTAGTAACTAAAAATTATGTTCAAAATGGTTATATTAACAAATATAATGAAAAGTTAAAATCCTATGATTTAGCTCAAAAACCATTAGGCTATTCAGTAGTAACATTAGATAATCTACAAAAAACTATTGAGACATCATCACAGTTCGGTAGATACAATATTATAAGCAATCCAATCCCTATGAAGGAAAGAACCTATGAAGAAGCACTAGGAATGATGAAAACAAATTATATAGGTAATGAATATATAGATTTAAGTGACTTTAGTGAAGAGGAAAAACTATCTATTGATAAAAGTGGAACTATTGATACAAAGGGTGAAAATGTTATATTCTTTAGCTTTGATGACTGGGGAGGAGACCCAGTAATAAATGAAATACTAGATGTGTTAAATAAACATAATGTAAAGGCAACCTTCTTTGTAATATCAAAATATGCAGATATCAATAGCGGTATATCAAATGCTAACCCAAATCTGCTTAGAACCATTGCTTTAAATGGTAATGATATTGGAAGTCATAATTATAACCATGAACTTTTAGGAGTTGATAGGAAAGAACTTGAAGTTTCCTTAATTAAATCTTATAACGTTATGGATAGTGTAATAGGTGATTTAGATTCTCTTAGACCATATTTTAGACCACCTACTTTGCTTTTAAGAAAAGAAGGATTAGCGGCTGTATACGAAAGTGGCTATAAATATACTATTAGTGGAAATATTACAACACATGACTATGAAAGGAATTCTGCACAGGATATTGTTGATTATATAAAAGATGGACTAGTTAAAAATAAGGGAAACGTAATAGTAATGCATATGAATGACCAAGCTTATTATACCGCTGAAGCTTTAGATATATTCTTAACTAACAATGAAAAAGGATTGTATGGAGAAAAATATAAAATTGCAAAGTTAAGTGATTATTTAGAGAAATAATGCTATATATTAAATTAGGAGTTTGAGCAATGAGGTTTAAATACAAAAGATTAAAAAAAGACAAAGCTAAGGATGTTCTTTTAAATCCACGCAAAGATAGAAGATTACTTGCAAATGTTCCCGACAAAGAAGCTATAAGAACCAGTGTTGATCGTAGAGGAAAAAAGGTATTAGAGGATTATGAGGATCCTAGCTCATTTATAAAAAGTAAAAAAGCAGGGATAAGATATGTAATGCAAACTGACGTTGAAGTAATATGTAAAAGCAAAAAAGGTGACAGCACATTTACAGTTAAATCTTTAGATGTTTCTACTACAGGAATTTTATTAGAATTAAAAGATCAAGAGCAATTAAATATAATTAGCGATGCTAATAGCATTAGGTTGAAATTTAGGGTATTACCTGGTTCTATGCCAGAAGGATATGAAATGAATGTTAAAATTAATGGGAAAAAGGTTCGAGATGCTATTACAGCAGATGGAAAAATAATGTGCGGCATAGAATTTACTGAAAGCTTATCACAATATTCCAGTAGAAAGAAGGATAGGTATGTATTAGCTGCATCTAGCTTATTATTATTATTCATAAGTATGTTCATTATATTAATGCGTACAGAAAGTGTTATATACTTTAAATTTAATAAGTGGCTATATCTATATAGTATTATTACAGCTGTATTTTTATTAAGTAGATATTTATTTGGTGTTTTGTACAAGCCTATGCCAATAGATGTTAACTATACACCAGGTGTAACAATTATTATTCCTTGTTTTAATGAAGAGGAGTGGATAGAAAATACAATTTTAAGCTGCATTAACCAAGACTATCCTATTGATAAATTAGAAGTTATAGTTGTAGATGATTGTTCTAATGATAACTCTGTAGACAAAATCAAAGAGACTATAGAGAAACTAAATAAAGAAGCGGAAAGATTTGATGCTCCAAACAGGGTAAAGTATTTTGTTCAAGAAAAAAACTCAGGTAAAAGAGAGGCTCTTTCCAGGGGAGTTTTAAAGGCAAAGCATGATTTAGTTGTATTTGTTGATTCGGACAGTTTCCTAGATCCTTTTGCAATAAGAAATCTAGTTCAACCTTTCAAAGACCCTAAAATGGGGGGAGTATCAGGTAGAACAGATGTTGCTAATACTTTTACAAATAATCTAACTAAAATGCAGTCTGTTAGATATTATATTGCTTTTAGAATTATGAAAGCAGCAGAAGCCTATTTTGATGCAGTTACCTGTTTATCAGGACCGCTAGCCTGCTACAGAAAACAAATAGTTATAGATAATATGAAGGAATGGATAAATCAAAAGTTTTTAGGTCAAAAGGCAACCTTTGGGGATGATAGAGCTATGACTAATTTTGTATTGAATGGATATAGAACTAGTTATCAAGATACGGCAATTTGCTCTACTATTGTACCTAATAAGTATAAGGTATTTCTTAAACAGCAAATGAGATGGAAAAGGTCTTGGCTCAGAGAATCAATTATTGCAGGAAAGTTTATGTGGAAAAAGGAACCTTTTATGGCCGCTTTCTTTTATATAGGCGTATTTGTCCCTGTTGCTGCACCTGTAATATTTACCTATAACCTAATTTATGTACCAATCGTACATAGGATATTTCCAACCACATTTCTTGTTGGGTTATTGATGATGGCATTAATGATGAGTTTTGCTCAAATGTTTTTTAGAAGAAGTACAACCTGGATTTTTGGAATGTTGTTTTGTATATATTATGAAGCGGTATTACTTTGGCAAATGCCTATTGCATGGGTAACATTTTGGAAATCAACTTGGGGGACAAGGATGACTCCAAGTGATATAGAAGCTCAAAGAAAAAAAGAGCAAAGGAAAGGTTTCAGTATATTAAGAAAAAAGGGGGAGAATGCATTTGAAGAATAAAGAATTTTCTCCTGAAAAAAAAGATAGAGTTAAGATAATAAGAAGCATATTTCAAGGGATAATTTTATGTGTAATGCTATTAATTATCATAAAAGCTTTATGTACTTTTTCAGTATATGATCCCTATAGCTCATATGCTGCCTCTAAAGACAGAAATAGTGGTTTTATTGCGGTATCATATTTTGGTGTAGATAGAACTGGAGATGCTACACTAATAAGTACTGAAGCATTAGAGAAACAAATAAAAGCATTAAAAGATAATGGATATGTAACAATAACTCAACAAGATATATTAGATTACTATAAAAAAGGTAAGGCATTACCAGAAAAATCATTATTTTTATTATTTGAGGATGGAAGAAGAGATACGGCAATATTTTCTCAAAAAATTCTAGAGCAATATAACTATAAAGCCACAATGCTGACTTATGCAGATAAATTTGCAAAGAAAGACCCTAAGTTTTTAAATCCTAAAGATTTATTACAACTAAAAGATACCTCTTATTGGGAATTAGGTACTAATGGGTATAGACTGGAGTATATCAATGTTTTTGATAAAGACTCAAATTACTTAGGAAATCTAAATTCTGTTGAGTTCTCAAAGGCAGCCTCTAAAATCAATAGACAATATAATCATTATCTGATGGATTACATGAGAGATGAACATGGCATTCCTGTGGAAAGTTATGGAGATATGAAAGAACGTATTGATAATGATTATAAAAGCTTATCAAACATATATAATAAAGAGCTTGGATATGTACCAGCTTTATATGGGCTGATGCATTCAAATACAGGAAAGTTTGGTACAAATGATAAAGCTAGTGAAGTAAATAGCAAGTGGATTAAAGAGTTATTTAGTATGAATTTTAATAGAGAGGGATACTCGTTAAATTTACCAAACAGCTCTATTTATGACTTAACTAGGGTTCAACCACAGGCATATTGGAGCACCAATCATTTATTAATGAGAATTTGGGATGATACTAAGAAAAATACTAAATTTGTTGTAGGAGATGAAGAAAAAGCTAAAAATTTCCAAGAAATAAAAGGACAAACGGAGTTTATAGATGATAAAATTATATTAACATCCCTACCAAAGGAAAAAGGTCTTATTAAATTGCTAAATAGTGAAAGTTACAAGAATATTAAAGTATCAACAATGTTAAATGGTAATATTATAGGTTCTCAGTCTATATATTTAAGATCTAATGAAGATGGAAGCAATAGCATATGTGTTCAGCTTATTAATAATACAGTTAATGTTATTGAAAACACAAATGGCAATAAAAATATCCTATATTCTTTAGCTTTAGGAGATAAGAATAAAGAATTTGATATAAAAGAACCGGGAAGTAAGAAAGTTGATATAACATTAATTGATAAAAAACTGACTTTATCTATTGATGACAAGAAGATAGTAGAAGACTTAAAAATAAGTAATGAAAATGAGGGCAGTATTCTTCTTGAGTCTGCATGGGGAAACTATGGATATAGCCAAAGAAATATTGCCGATGATGTGTATGATGGAGTATTTAAAGGTTTTAAAGTAACCAATATGAATAACGAAGTTTTATATGATTCTTCCTTAAAAGGAGTAGAAGCTATAACTTATAAGATTAAAAGTTCTTACAATAAGATTGTGAACTGGTTTATTAAGAATTTATAATTTGAGAGGTAATTAATGAGTAACAATGTGAGAAAAAGTTTGATCTTTACTGGATTAGTAATATTATTAATATCAGTTATATTTATAACTGTTAGCTCAAAAGAAGCTAATTCTAAGAGTAAAGATGTAGCCTTGAATAAAGATACAAAAATATTTGATAAGAATATAAATAATTTTTCAGCTTGGGTTGTATATTGGGATTTAAATTCTGATAAAGAAATTAAAACTTTAGATAAGAAATTGAAAAATATCTCTTATTTTGCAGCTAATTTTAATTCCAATAATCAATTAGTAATGCCAGAAGAATTAATTAATTATTATAACAAAACAAAGAGTTATGATTACAATAAATATATAACTATTGTCAATGATAAAATGAATAGTGATGGGAGTTATTCATTAAAAGATACAAATTTATTAAATTCTATATTAAGTAATCCGGATTCAAGAAGTAAGCATATTGAAGAGATTATAAACTTAGCAGCTAAATATGGCTTTGATGGTATAGAAATTGATTATGAACAAATAAAAAATGATATGAAATTATGGGATAATTACATATTATTCATAAATGAACTGTATCAAAAAGCTGAAAATAAAGGTTTAAAGCTAAGAGTTGTGTTAGAAACTAATACACCTTTTGATAAACTGAGTTTCCCTGAAGGTCCAACTTATGTATTAATGTGTTACAATTTGCATGGTGGTTTTAGTGAACCGGGAGGAAAGGCAGATCCTGAGTTTATCAGGAACTCAATAGAAAAAATGAGTAAAGTTCCAGGAAAAAAGGATTTTGCAATTGCTACGGGAGGCTTTAATTGGGCCTCTAATGGGAAAACTACTTCCGTTACAGAAGCTGAAGCTAGTAATTTATTAAAAACATATAATGTTAAAGCAGAACGTGACAATAAAAGCCAGTGCCTGTTCTTCAATTATAAAGATGAAAATAATATAAAACACGAGGTATGGTATGCTGATAAAGTTACTTTGGAGTCTTGGATGAAGGTTATAACGGAAAAAGGATATGATATTAGCATTTGGAGACTAGGCGGCAATTTGTTTTAATAGGAAGCAGCCTCAGTAATAGCTAACGTAAAATCATTATTTTAGGTAGGAAAGTAAGAAAAATGGCAAGCATTTTTCTTACTTTCCATATTTTTTGAGTATTCCCTCTAATATTCTAGCATGTCTACCTTCATCCTTAGCGGCAGTATTAAAGAATTCTTTAGCGGATTCTATGTTTAGGGAATCAGCCTTTAATGCATCCTGTCTTTTAGCATTGTTAGCAAAGATCTCTCCCTCTAGCATTTGTCTTATATCTTGAAAACAATCCTCTGTTATCATTCCGTTCAATTCAGCACAAGTTGCTGCATGTTCTACTTCTTCAAGAGCTAAAACTTTTAATATTTCAGCAATATCACCATAGCCTTGTCTCTGAGCTTGGCGAGCTATAGCAAGATAAAGACCTGCTTCCTTAGTTTCACCATTAAAGGTTTGTTTTACTGCTCTATCAAGTTCAGTCCCTTTAGTTTCACCTAAAGTAGTCTCAATTGTTAATTTGATATCTTCCATTATTACATACCTTCTCTTTCTTGTTTATTTCTTTTAAAGGATTCATATATGCCCTTAGATATCTCTGGATTAATGTCCTTTACTTCATCTATATATAAAAGAACACTACCATTATAATCTATGGGATTACCTAGTAATATTACTTCGCAGGCGCTTCTGAGCATATTTATAATACACTCTTCATCGTGATATGCATTACAGTTTTTACATTGATTTAATATAAAACCTATGGTGTCCATTACAGATTTTTGGTCAAAAACCTTTGTATCAAAGACAGGAATGTTATTTATTTCATCTTCTATAAACTGCTCTCCTGTTTTTAAACAGGTTAAAAGATTTTGTTTACAGTAGCCTATAAGACAATTTTCTTTAGAACAGGACTCACAGTAACTAGTACCTAGGCAACAGTTACCAATAGAAGTTATTAATGAATTAAAATCTATATCCGTTACCAAATAAATCAGCTCCTCTCTATAAAAAATCAATTATGTAGTACTTATTATTATATAATTGAAACTGTTGAAATGCAAATATATCCATTTATATTTATCATGAAAAATAGATATGAAATATTAGGACTTGCCTTTTTGTACATAAATCTGATACTTTACTAATATATGGTTTTTTATTTTAAATAACTAGCATAACTATTTATGTAAGGTTTTAGTATAATACATTGAGAATTTGTAGAAGAGAGTTGATTTTATTTGTTACTACATATTTTGAAAGCTTCATGATTATATATAGAAAGGAGATAAATAAATGTCAATAGATCAAAATAAATGTAATTTTAAAATAGAAAATATAGATAGTCATAAACACATTAGTGATATGAAAAATCCGCAAAAGGAAATGAAGTGTCTAGCTCTGTATAATCCTTTAACCAATATTCCTAATATTATATATGCTAAAGAGAACCTTCCTAAAATAATTAATTTAGTGGAACAAAGTAAATTTGCTGCTATTGTATATATTAATATTAACGATTTCAAAAATGTGAATTATGATTTAGGTTACAAATTGGGAGATAAATTAATTGTAAAGATTGTGTCTATAATAAAGGGATATATAAAAGAGGAGGATATGCTTTGCCATGTAGCCATCGATAGATTTGCAATATTAGTGAGGAGTGTTAAGGATGAATTGGATCTGGCAGGACTTGTGTATTCATTATCAAAATCCTTAGAGAAAAATGTCACTATTGAAAATAGCAATATATATATATCAGCAAGTTTAGGCATTGCCATATATCCAAAAGACGGACGGGACTTGGAAGAACTGTTCAGAAATGCAGATACTGCTATGAGTTTTGCTAAAATTTCTGGAAAAAGTAATTATAAATTTTTCGAAAGCAATATGAGGAAAGAGGTATTAGAAAAAGTAGAACTAGAAAAGGAACTTAGAGAAGCTGTTGAAAATAATGAATTTACTGTGCTATATCAACCAAAAGTAAATATTAGAACAGGAAAGTTAGAGGGAGCAGAAGCTTTAGTCAGATGGATTCATCCTACAAAGGGAATAATATCTCCAGTAGTTTTTATTAACCTAGCAGAGGAAATAGGTTTAATAGAAAAAATTGGAGAAATTGTAATGAAGACTGTGTGTTCACAGAATAAAAAATGGCAGGAGGCAGGCTACAAGAAGGCAGCTATAGCTGTTAACCTTTCTGTAAACCAATTAAAGAGTAATAGAATTTTAAATTTAATTAAGAAAACCTTAAATGATACAAAATTAGAAGCTAAGTGGTTAGAAATTGAGATAACAGAAAGCATCATTATGGAGGATTTTAGGTATTTCAAAAAGATGTTAAATAAAATTAGAGATTTAGGTATTAAGGTGTATCTTGATGATTTTGGTACAGGTTATTCCTCTCTAAGCTATCTAAAAACCATTCCTGTAGACTATATAAAAATAGATAAATCCTTTATAGATGATATTGGCAAAGATAAAAAACAAAGTGCCATAGTTTCTGCACTAATACAGCTAGCTCATGGAATAGATTTTAAGGTAGTAGCAGAAGGGGTAGAGGATATGCTTCAGTTAAAAATACTTCAAAAATATAACTGTGATATGGTACAAGGCTATATATTTAGTAAGCCTGTATCTAAGGAAGAATTTGAAGAAATGCTGAAAAAGGAATCGATAAGTAATTTATAAAATAAGCTAATCATAATTAGAGCTATCCTTAATAAGCAGGTGAAAACCTGAATATATTGAAATATAATTATAAAATAAAAACATTTGCTTTTGCTGAAAGGGGATGTTTCTATTAAAAGGGGGTATAGATGATGAGAAGCATAGTTATATACAAATCACAAACAGGTTTTACTAAAAAGTACGCCGAGTGGATTGCTGAAGAGTTAGGTGCGGATATTTTTCATGTTTCAGAGGCTAATGTAGATAAACTGCAAAATTATGATACTGTAATTTATGGCGGTGGATTATATGCTGGTGGGATAAGCGGCGCAAAATTTATAACAGAAAACAGTGATAGTCTTAAGGGTAAAAAGGTTATAGTTTTTGCAACGGGAGCATCAGTAGGAAGAGCTGAGGAAATTGATGGGGTGAGGAATAAAAACTTTACTGCTGAGCAGCAGAAATACATTAAGTTCTTTTATTTGCGTGGTGGCTTTAACTATAAAAAGCTCAGCACTCTTAACAAAATACTTATGACATTTCTAAAGTGGAAGTTAAAAAAGAAAAAAGATTTAACTCCTGATGAGCAGGGGATGTTAGCTGCCTATGACCATCCTATGGATTTTGTAGAAAAGAAAAATATACAAGAATTAGTTGTCTATGCAAATTCATAATTTTGCTAGGAGTTAAATTAGCAAGTGCTCCAATTACAATCTATTTCCATATGCTTTAATAAAAATAAGGGCTGCCGCACTAAAGAATTTACATACAATATATTGTAGTATTTATTCTTAATGCCACAGCCCCTTTGTTTAGACTAGTGAAGGTTCACGAACTTCATTATAGATTGAAGAAAGTGTGTTTAACGTATTTTGAGATGCTGGTTCTAAAGGATAATATCCCTTCTGCACCATCCACTGCCAAACATCATAAGCGTGATTACAGCTCATCGTAAAGGCATCTTTTAAGAACTCTCTAACTGTAGGATTACCTGTTTCCATTGCAGACCACGCATATTCTCTTCCTGCTCTTTTTAATGTCAAAAGATATGCAGTAGCTATTTCCCTATCATCCATTTGCTGTATGCTAGTTCTTGGTGTAATTGGAGGGAAATTATTAGTTGGTGATTTAGTATAGTCCTGTAAAGTTGCATTTAAGTTTGGAACATTAAGCTTTTGAGTGGAGCCATTAGCTTTGCTAACAAATTCTACTTTCATATTATAGTCCTGAACATGAGCTGGAAAATGCCTTTCTATCATAGCCTTTAGTTCCGGGTCCTTTGCCATATTTTTAAACATAGCCATATTTGATATAGAGTTTACACAGCTTACTATTAATTCATGTAAGTCGTATACCTCATGAGCAGCTAATTGCATAAGATTACCTCCAAGATTATTAATTTGTATTACTACAAAAATTAATTTTCCACTATAAGAGTTATTTATGCATGCTTTAAAATATTATATGTTTGGGATTTGCCAATCAATAGGAGCTTCGCCAATAGACTCTAAAAAGTTATTAGTTTTTGAGAAGGGTTTACTTCCGAAAAAACCTCTATGAGCAGAAAGTGGACTTGGATGCGGAGCTTTTATTATGTAATGAATTTTATTTGTTATAAGTTTTTCCTTTGAAATAGCATTACTTCCCCATAAAATAAAGACTATAGGCTTTTCTCTTTTATTTAATATAGAAATAATCGCATCAGTGAATATTTCCCAACCTTTATTCCTATGAGAATTTGCTTCTCTTGCTCTTACTGTAAGGGCTGTATTAAGAAGCAGCACACCCTGATCAGCCCACTTTTTTAAATATCCATTGTTTGGAATGAAGCAGCCAAGGTCATCTTTTAATTCCTTATAAATATTTACTAAGGAAGGAGGCGCAGGTACTCCAGGCTTTACAGAGAAGCTAAGTCCATGTGCTTGATTAGGACCATGATAAGGATCTTGACCTAGGATAACTACTTTTACATCCTTATATGCAGTATAATTTAGGGCATTAAATATATCATATTTGTCTGGATATATAGTTCTAGAGCCATATTCATGTATTAAGAAGGTTCTCAATTCTTTATAATATTCCATTTGGAATTGATTTTCTAATAATTCCATCCAATCATTTTTTATGTTAACAGCCACAGTTATCACTCTCCAATTATAAAATTTGTTTAAGTAAGTTTCTAAATAATAATATCATATTTATGTCAAAAATATAAAGACATTGGCTATTAATTAAATTATTACCTTTATGTAATGTAAGGGTTGAATAGAAAAGAACGACATTCTTTAATTAGGATGTCGTTCTTTTACTATAGTATAGAAGGAGGCATATAGTAAAACTAACTAGAAAGTTAACTTATACAGAGGGATATGTTTCCAAAACCGAAGGTAGATTTAAAAACTTTGTGTCAGTCTTAGTGAAGGGTTTTAAGACAACCTTAGCACCTCGAGCTGTTTGAGCATAGCGAGTTCTCGAAGGTTCTTAGGTCGTCTAAAACACAAGCTTTAGACGGACTAGAAGTTTTTAACGTACTGAAGCTTGGAAACATAGCCCGTCGTATAAGTTGACTTTACGTCTTTTTTATTTATAATATTATCAAAATAAAGGAAAGAGATTTTAGTGGCAGGTAGTTTAAAGTTTAATCAAATTGGCCTTTGTTAAGGTAGCCCGACCTCTAGTTCCAGGACTGTTAAGCATATGCCATGCTGTGTACTGTTCCGCATAAGGGTTATTAGCAGACATGCCGTCAACAGGAACAATAACATTGAAATCACGAAAAGCAGCAGCTGTAGCTGTGTGGAGGACTGCACCATTAGCTGCATAACCAGTGACTATGACAGTTTTGATGCCTTTTTTCTGCAATATTTTTTCTAAATTTGTTCTATAGAATTTATCTACAGTTGATTTAACAATAGGATCGCCACGTAAAGGACTTAGCTGCTTAAAGACATCTGAGGGACTTCCCGTAGGAATAAGACTATAGACAACTAGCATGTTGTTTTTGCGGGCTCTAGTCAATAAACTATTAATATTAGGGATAGACCCTATACAACGAGGGTTTTTGCATATAGAAGTTTCCATATCTAATATCAGCAGTGCGGTGGTTTTAGGATCAACTGTTACCGGCTTTAGTTCAGGTGCAGGAGGAATGGGGACGGTATTCCATTCGTCAATAATTGTTTGATCTGCTGCACCAGCTCGTATGTTCAAAGAAGAGTTGTCCCCACCATAATTAGGATTATCATCGCTGAAGTATTCAAAGGATTTACCATATATAGGGCAAAAATATTTCACGTTAATCCTCCTAAAATTCTTTATATCCTTATATATTATGTGATTAATTAAGAAAAGGTGACTTCAAATAGATAAGTTACAATATAGATATCCAAACTAAAATATTGATTAATACTATAATTTAATTTAGTAATTTTTATGAAAAGAGAACAAAAAATTGACAATTGACAGAGTACAATTGATAGAGAAGGAGGATTTTTATCTGTTATACTCCGAAAAATCTTTAATATATAATTTAAATCTATATTTCGCATTAGTGAAACATAGGCTCGAAAATATAATAGTTTTCTGACGCAAGGAAGAAAACTTACCTTAATCTGTCCTCTATCAATTGTCCTCTGTCCTCTGAAAATGTTACTAATACTTTTTAGTGCATAAGTCAACTTTTGGTACAGTAACTCTATGGAATGTTCTAAAGGATACTATAATGAGTTGAAAAAATGCATAGTTAGACAAGTCCAATAATAATATAGTTATAAGTGATTAAGTAATTAGTCAATTACTCACCGTCTATAGAGGCGGGAGCTTGTAACTCTACTACACATGGTACTAGCGATATTTAATATCTCCCATCTCAAACGTAGGTTACGATACGGTGATTGACAGCACCGCAACATAGCAAGTTTACTCACTATGCTCTTTGGAGTTATTCTCAATATACTCAAGACCTTTTCTCCAAAGATTTATTGCTCCAATCCTATCATCATTAGATTGATAGTTGCAATTTTTACATTTAAAGATATGGTTCTTCTTATCTCTATTAGCTTTTTCAACATGCCCACATTTAGGGCAAGTTTGACTTGTATATTTAGGATTAACTATTATAACAATTGAGTTATTCATTTTAGTCTTATATTCAAGTAATTGCCTAAATTGATAGAAAGCCCAAGATACAGAAACATATCTATTATTAATATTAATTTTTTCAGTAACAGTTCTAACGTTAGTTAAATCTTCAAGAACAAATAATGTATTTGTTCCATATTTGTCAACGAGTGCCTTTGTAATGGTATGGTTAATAGCACTAACATAACGGTTTTCTCTTGAACCAATAGATTTAATTCTACGTTTTGCTGACTTGCTACCACATTCTTGTAGTTGTTTTCTTAATATTTTATAGTGTCCTCTTTTAGCTTTTATATGTCTACCACTATAGAAAGTGGTTTTACCATAACTATCATAGGTAGTTGCTAAAAAGTTGATACCGAGGTCAACACCTACAATTTTATTAACTTCAAAAGGTGTGGTTTGAGGATAATCTTTAGTCATTGGTATATGCAAAAAGTATTTATTAAATTTATATATCAATTTAGCAGTACCAAAACTAAAAGAGCCATCAAAATACTTTTCCATACCTTTAGTTTCATAAGGTATTTTGAGTCTACCTTGAAGGCTGTTAATAGAGAATATATCTTTAGTTAAGGAATAATCTCTATTCCAAACAAGGTCATACTCTAAATTTTTAAACTGTATTAAGGTAAAATCATGCCCATTGGACTTATTGGTTTTATATTTAGCAATAGCAGTTTTCATACAACTTTGAGCCATTTGAGATTTTAAGTTATATGTTTCTCTTAAATAATAATAAGTGTCTTCATTAATCTTTTTTTGATTAGGACAATTATTATCAAAGATATATTTAGATATATAATTTAGTGCCTTTTTTATTTGAAACATTGTATTATTTAAAATTTCTATTTGCTCATTAGTAGGATATATTTGTATTTTGGATGTTATAGTAATTTCTATAATATCAACTCCTTTCACTAATTATAATAATCATATCATATTAGTGAAGAATATATAACAAGAAAGCGAGGTGTGTAAGTGGTAAGTTATGGAGTTGCCTATCGGCAAATGGCAATTCCTCCCCTACTTGTAGAAGTGGGAGTATTCTTGCCACGATTAGATGAATTTAAAGCTTTAGTACCTAAATGTATCAGTAAAGCAATTTAGATTAAAAAGGAGGCATTATGAGTAAGAAGGAAGAAATAATTAGATTATTTAATAATGGTGTCCAGGATAAAGAAATTGCAGATAGAATAGAGACTAGCTTAAAATATATTAGACAAGTGCTAAAAGATAAAAGAGAACCATCTATAAGCGACGAAACAAATAAGGGAAATATTGATAAATCAGAAATAGATCGTATTAATAAAGATACAAATGAGTTGAAGCTTAGGGTAGAAGAACTAGAAAGAATAATTCGATATATAATTAACGATAAAGAGGGAAAAGCTGCTGATAAAAAGGAAGATGTTATAGTGAAATTAGAGGAAGTTGAAAGCTTTATTAAAAATATTAAGAAGAATTATAGGTATATAAAGGATTTTAAAGTTAAGTTTACTATGGATTGGGATAATTCTTTTAATGAAAAAGATGAAAATGCCATAGATGATAAGCCCTCCTTCAATCCAATTGCTTTTTATAGGAAAGAAGGAGAAAAAAAGTTAAAAGAAAAACTTAGTTATCTATCAAATGAGGAATTGATACAAATAATAAAGGAGTATGTCTCAGACCATAAAGGGGAGACTTGCAAATGGAAAAATAAAGATAAATTAGTGCAGTACATTTTAGAAAGAGTTAAAAATTTCGCAGAGAGTAGTAAGGTGCTTTATACTTAGTGAAAAGCCATTTAGGCTTTTCACCAATTTAGTTTCTCTGCATTAGGTAATGAATTAAAAGTTATAATAAGTTGGCAGGGCTCTGAATATTATATTAATGATTATCAATTTCCTCAGAAGGTGTTTTTATGGAAGCAAAGATATTTATGTCAGTATCACAGCTAGTTAAGTATCTTTTAGGTGTTTTTTTACTTGGAATAATATCTGGAGGCGTGATAGGAGGATTACTGGTTTTAAAGTTTAAGAAACGTTTGAGATAGAACAAAGCCTGTGTTAAGGTAATAGTACTAGCTAGTGAAAAACTAAGGAAGAAGTTAATACTATAAAGCATTATAAAAAGGCAGCAGAATTACATTCATATTGTAATGTTTAAGATATACAAGTTTTGTATATCTTATTTGCATTATATGGATGTACAATAAGGAAGGATGCTCCCGGGTGGAGATCACTATCACTTGACCTGTGAGTTTCTTGAATGGTGTAGAACTTATCTGATTGCAGATGAAAATGTAGTTAATTCATTAGCAAGCCAGATGTTTCGCTTGAGGGAAGCATCTTGTAAAGCAATTAGAGCCTGCATCTATAAAAATGCAGGCTTACTTTTGATATAATAAAATTTTGGACGGATAAACAGTAGTGGAGATAATAGATTAATTTTGTCAGCATGGTAGAAAACAATTAATGGATCATTTAACGCGTGAAGTTGCAATTTTCTCTATTTTATTTTCAAATTCTGTGAGTGCATTTGAATCCAATGTATCACCTAAGTAATGATTTATTTTTTTAGTATGCCCATTAGTATATTCTACAGAAGTTATAACGCTTGGAAAATCAGTTTTAGAAGGTCCTAAAGGCTTATACACATATTCAGCGTATCCAAATTGATCTATTAGATCATTTAATTCCTTCACTGCTTCAGGGGATATAGTCCACTCATGTTCCCCCAGTTTGGAAACATTCCGAATACCAGTCCATTTAACTTTACCCGTATTATCTATTTGAATTATATATTCAGGACAGGCGCCAAAACAGGCCGTTCTTTCAAGAGTAATTTTTTTAAACATTCATTGTTCTCTACAGTCACATTCCCCATATTCGTATTCATCAGGATTTCCATTTCTCGCTCTTCTTCGCAAACATCTAAGTCTTCTTATTGCTTGATAGTCTAATACTTCATCATCCCCAGTCCTTACATTTGTTCCGACTAAACTATCTTCTCCTGCTTCAAAATCTCTTAATGTAATTACTTGACCATTATTCAAGGTCACCTCTAGCCTAGGTCTTCTTCTTTCCTCGCAGCGTCTAGCAACTCTTCTTGCAAAACTAGGGTCTACAGCTAAGAAAGTACCTGGTGCTGCTTGAGGTGGGTATTCTTCCTCAACTTCAAAACCTTCTTCTTGCCTGTAATAAAAATTATAATAGTAAGGACAATAGCATCCTGGAGAATTAAAAGTTCCTCTTACCATATAAGGGCACTGATAACAACAATTCATTCTTTTCCCTTCCTTATATAATTGATATCAATTTTATCAATAATATGCTTTAAACATACCTTTCCTCGTCTGGTGGATACTCATCTTCATCTATTTTCGTTGTTTCTATACATTAATTGTGAACCCTTTATTTCATCGTTACCACAATAGACTCTATTGATGTTATTTGTATAAGGAATTTTGTGAAAATTGCTTACAAATTATAATATGATATTTAGCAGATAGATGTTACTATTTGTTTTGAATTTATAATTATACATTCAAAACAAATAGTAACCCTTGATTCTTTAATATCATAAAATATTTTATAATGAATTTTTTATAGTAATAATTAAAAGGAGAAAGCCTTATGTATTGTTACAACTGTCAATATTTTAATCAGTGTTCTTACAAGAATCAATTAATTTCAATGCCATATTACTATAGCAGAGGCTACGGAAGATTAAGACTAGGTGGGGACGAACCCCTAGTAGAACTGTCTGTACTTGGAGATGAAGAACCTGATTACATTCCTCCGGAACCACCGGGTGCTACTATGAAGAAAAATGAAATAATAAGGGTAATAAAATCTTGCAAAAGTAAGTGGATTTATATCTGGACTAAAGTGGGAGATAATTTTTGGGCCAAGATAGACACCTACGATAATGATTCAGTTACTACTATAAAGCATGGAAAAATTTTGTATGATAGGATAAGAAAAATATCATGTCCTAGACCAATGGAATTAGATCAAACTCCCCAAGAGAATAATGAACCTTTAGATAAAGAAGAAAATGAAGATGAGTATGTTAGTGCTGAACGCTTCAATGATAATAATTGTAGCAGAGGCTACGGAAGAATAGGACCTAGGATGGAAGAACCCCCAGTAGAAATGTCTGGATTTAGAGATGAACCACCTAATTATATTCCTCCAGAACCACCGGGTAGTACTATGTCTAAAGATAAAATAATAGAAATAATAGATTCTTGTAAAAGTGGGTGGTTTTATATCTGGACTGAAATGGATACTGAATTTTGGGACAAGATAATAAGCCATGATAGAGATTCAGTTACCACCGATAAGCATGGAAAAATTTTGTATGATAGGATAAGAAAAATAAAATGTCACGAAGTAATGAAAAAAACTCAAATTCCACAAGAGAATCAGGAGCCTTTAGAAGAAGGTGAGGAAGAAGAAGTTGTTATTGCTAAGCGCTTCTATGATAATAACTGTAGAAATTGTTACTATTACCATGTGTGCCCAGTTAAAATGCAAATACCTCATTCTTAATATTACAGGACTGCCAGGCAACTATTTTAGTATAGGCAGCAATGAATATACTAGAAGAATTAATAGCAAACTTAAAGAAGAACGGTTGCATCCCTTTAAAATATAGTTTAATATTTTCATATGTTGCAGTACAAAATTATATTTAGTTAGTTAAATATGTTTAGGCATTCATAATCGAAACATGAGAAGGAGGGCATATACATAAGATGAAATTTTTAAGTTTAGCTATTCTAATACTGTATAGCATAGTTGTAGGAGGAATTGTAGGGCTGTTGACATGGGGCTTTTTAGGTATTGTTTCTTTAACAACTCATTTTTTATGGGTTAGCTTACCAGAGTCACTTAATATTCAAAACTGGACTATATTACTTTGTCTAGTTGGAGGCCTTTTGGTAGGTCTATGTCAAAAGTATTTTGGTAATTATCCACGTAATATGGAGGAAGTATTAGCGGAATTCAAGGAAACTAAGAGAGTTGATTATAGATCATTATATAAGAGTACAATAGCTGCACTTTGTGTTCTTTCCTTTGGAGCTAGTCTTGGACCTGAAGCGGCTTTAGTTGGACTGATAGGAGGCCTTTCTACATGGGCAGGAGACGCTATTAAATCTATAATTAAGAAAAAAGCGGTTTTAAATGAGTATGGAGACATAATAATAGAATATAGCATTGAGGCCACAATTGGCATGATTTTTAGAACACCACTATTTGGTGCTACTACATTCTTTGAGGATAAAAAAGATTCAAAACTTACAAAGATGATAAAATCACTTGTATATTTGATAACTACTTTTGCAGGCTTTGGTGTATTTATATTTTTATCAAAAATAGATAACAGGAGATTTTCATTGGCTGACTTTGGTCCAGCAACAATAGGTAAAAATGAAATTATAGCTATAATACCACTTATACTTATAGGGGTATTGTTTGCAATGTTATATGAGTTTTTTGGAGATATTCTTCACAAGTTACTTAAACCATTGGAAGGTTATAAAATAATAAAAGCTGTTATTGGTGGATTAGTATTAGGATTGATAGGAACTATTCTTCCTATTACTTTATTCTCCGGTGAGCATCAGCTTACAGAACTAGCAGTAGATTGGACAAATATGTCTGTTTATTTATTATTAATAACAGCTGTTGTAAAGTTATTCATAACAGAATTTTGCTTGACAACTGGTTGGCGTGGAGGACATATATTTCCTATTATTTTCGCAGGAGTAAGTATAGGATTTGGAGTTGCATCCTTATTTTCAATAGATCCAGTAACATCCATTACAATTGTAACTACTTCACTAACAAGTGCAGTACTTAAAAAGCCAATAGCAGTTGTATTTATTTTAATCCTTCTATTCCCAATAAAATTAATTATACCAATGGTATTAGCAGCATATATTCCAATATATATATTAAAGTATAAGGATAACTTTACAGGAGTATCGCCAACCTAAGTTTCAATCTCCTTCAGAAGATTCTCCGAGAGATGCTAACAAATTGGAAATACAAATTTGATGTAAAAAGCCATTGCTTAATTATTAAGCAATGGCTTAAATTTTATTTTTGAACAAATATATAAAATATTGTGATATATTTTATGCAATGATATAATTTTTACTGAAATCCTAATGGAAGATACTATTTTTAGGAGGTGTTTTAAAGTGACTTTTGAAGCTTATCTTCCTGTATATAATTTCGAAATAATACAGGCACTTATTGCAGATAAATAGTCTTATCATAATTAATCAAATTAATTATGATAAGGAGAATTTTATAGATGAATAAAAAGAGGAACATTTTATTAATTTTAGCTATTGTGTTTACAGCATTTAATTTAAGATCACCTATTACAGGAGTCGGTTCACTTGTTAGCGCCATAAAAACGGAGCTGAATCTATCGGTAAGCTCTGCGGGAATCATCACAACTATTCCACTTATTACTTTTGCAATAGCCTCCCCTTTTATAAGCGGCCTCAGCAAGAAATTCAGTGCTGGACAACTTATGATTTACTCACTTATTACATTGGCTTTTGGAATTGTTGTTCGCTCTTATACAGGAACAGCAGGCTTGTTTATTGGGACAGCCATAATTGGTACAGGAATAGCAGTTGGTAACGTCTTGCTCCCTAGCATTATAAAATCTCAGTATCCAGATAAAGTCGGAATGATGACAAGCATTTACACAACATCAATGACAATCTTTGCTGGGCTCTCTTCTGGAATTAGTGTTCCACTTGCAACAAAGGCAGGGCTAGGCTGGAAAAACGCTTTAGCAGTGTGGCTGATTCTTGCAGTTATAACAATAGCCATCTGGATTCTGCAGAGGAATTTACAGCTAGAAGATAAAAAGGCTTACAAAGAAGCTCCTAAAAAGAACATGTATAAATCATCTGTAGCATGGTCGGTTACTTTGTATATGGGGACTCAGTCCTTATTGTTCTACTGTTTTGTGGCATGGCTGCCCACTATACTGCAGGCAAAAGGAATCCATACCGAAACAGCGGGATATTATGCTTCGGCATATCAGTTTATGGGAATTCCAGCTTCATTTTCTGTTCCGCTGTTAGCAGTAAGAAAGAGAAATCAGAAGGCAATAGCAGGTATCATTTCTTTTGTCTATGCTCTTGGGTTAATGTTATTCCTATTTGCAGATAACCCCATACTTATTGCAGTTTCAGTTTTGATCTGTGGTTTTTGTTCAGGAGCCTGCATAAGTCTTGCAATGTCCTTTATTGGACTCCGTTCCTGTGGGGCACAAGAGGCTGCAAGTTTATCAGGAATGTCACAGGCAATGGGGTATTTACTGGCAGCTGTAGGCCCATTTATAATGGGAGTTATTTTTGATATTTGCCACTCATGGAATGTGCCGATAATATGCTTGATTGTTATGGCAGTATTTCTTTTGGCCATTAGTTTAAAAGCAGGAGAAGAAAGAACAGTATAATAAACATAACTTTTTAAAAGGGAGGGGACAAGAGCATTAATATGAAAATACAGGTTATAGGTGCCTCAGGCACAGGGAAAAGTACATTATGCAAATATATAAGTGAAAAAACTTGTGCTTACTGGATTGATACAGACAAATATTTATGGAAAGATAGCTCTTTTACTGAAAATCATCATGTTGAAGAACGTTTTAAGATGTATAACGACGATATTGCTAATCATCAAGATTATGTTGTTTCAGGTTCTGTGCATTCTTGGAACCCTGAAGGGTTCAATGATAGGGAGTTGCTGGTATTGCTGATACTTGATGAGGAGATTCGCATGAAGAGAATTTCTGACAGAGAGTTTGCAAGATTCGGAGAAAGGATGCTTCCAGGTGGAGATCACTATCACTTGACCTGCGAGTTTCTTGACTGGTGTAGAACCTATCTGACTGAGGATGAAAATGCGGTTAATTCATTAGCAAGCCATATGCTTCGTTTGAAGGAAGCATCTTGTAAAACATTAGTTTTAGACGGAAATCAGCCAGTATATGCACTTTATGCACATATTCTAAATGCGTATTGGCAGGTTGGATGAATAATAACATAAAACGAAAGGAGGATAGATTTGGTGAGAGTTTGGTACTTACAATACACTTTCTCACTAAAGATAATTTATGAGTAAGTATAATCTTATAGCTTCTGACATCCAGATGCCAGAAGTTGATTTAACGAATGTAAAAAGAATCACAGTAAAGGAATTAAAAAAGCTGAACCCTGAAGCGAAGAGTCCTTTACCTTTAGATAGGTTAGATGAAAATTTAGAAGTAATGTATTGTGAGTCAGAGGATGACATGGACGGGCTAACAGTTAGTTTGTGTGATAATCCACCAAATAATTTGGACTATCACATAAAAAAGAAATATGTTTATTGGTTACCTTATAGATTTACTGAGAAATGTTCAGCACAGCTGCTTGAATACTTGAAAAAGAACATGTTGAAAGACCAAAAGGTTGAAATATGGTCAATTTGGATTGGAAATAAAAATGAAATATATAGGGTGAGAAATATAAAGGAGATTAAGCTATCAGAGCTTACAGAGGATGATCTTACGGAAATAAGCTCAGAGAAAATGTGTATTTGTGTTACAGGGTAATTGTATTTTAGATAGATTTGAATTTAAACAAATCTATCTACGTTCTCTTTTTTATCCGATGACTACCCGCTCTAATACTCCCTCGCACTCTGTGAAAGCGACTATCACCAAATCACAGATTTGGGATATCTGCTTTTCTCAAAGAGGGAGTAAATAGCGGATACGTCCATGGATTCGTTCAACTAAGAATCAGGTGGGGGGTGAAACCCCATCTGATTCAAGTTTCCACTTCATATGTAAATTTAAAGTAGATATTATCCTTCAATAACCTTTATATAAACCTTTCTATTTCTAGGGCCATCAAATTCACAGAAATAAATTCCCTGCCAGGTTCCTGTAAGAAGATTTCCATCTTCTACTATGACAGTAGCACTAGAGCCCATGTAGGAAGCTTTAAGATGAGCATGGGAATTTCCTTCAAAATGCTTATAATCGCCTTTAATTGGTATAAGTTTATCCAAAGTAGCAATTATATCTCTAGTTACGTCAGGATCAGCATTTTCGTTTATTGTTATACCACCAGTGGTATGTGGACAAAAAATTACTGCTATTCCATTCTTCATAGCACTTTCTTTAACAGACTTTTCAACAAGATGGCTTATATTAATAAATTGCTCTTCTTTTGTAGTTTTAATATCATATTTGAATGTGTTACTCATAGCTAAATCCTCCTTTTTATATTCATTATACAAAAAATAAAGGTATAATACTGTTTTTATTATATTTCACCACAATTAATTAAATGTATAAAGTGTTATATTTTTTGATACTCTTCACTTCTTTTTTGTTTACTAAATATATTATATATTATATAATTTACAAAACATTATATGGGGTGATGTTATGAAAAAGCTAATAGTAATTATACTATCTTTGTTTATGGTTGTGTTAACAGCATGTAATAAATCCGCAAATTTAACAGTAGAGCAAAAACCTACAGATACACAAAATCAAACTCAAACCAAAACAGAAAGTGAATCAAAACAATATGTAATAAATGACTTTTTCCCAATGAAGGGAAACCTCAGAATGAAATATGCTGGATCAGGAAACGAATATGCATCAAAGGACGTATATGTTGACTATTTAAGAGATAACAAAGTTCAGCTGCGAATTATAACTGGAGGTACCACAGGAGGACAAATACTTGAAAATAAAAATGGAGAGCTAAAAACAGTATTCTCCAGGGGTGAGTTTTACTATAGAGATGACTTAACAAAGGAAAATTCAAATACAAATGACATTTTAATTAAAGAACCAATAGTGAAAGGGAATACATGGACTTTATCTGATGGTAGAAAAAGAACCATAACAGCTGTTGGAGACTTTATAACTACTCCAGCTGGAAAGTTTAAATCCATAGAAGTTACCACAGAAGGAAAAGACTCCACCACAAAAGATTATTATGGATTAGGAATAGGACTAATAAAAACTGTTTTTCAATCTAATGGATTACTTGTTACTACTACCTTAGAGAAGCTTGATAAAGATGCAGCTGTCACACAGACTGTTAAATTCTATTATCCTATGCCTGAAGATAGTAAGATTGGAAAAAAGAAAATAGTAGCAAGCTTTAAAACCAACGATGAAACAAAATCATTCTTTGAAAAAAACTTTAAAAAAGCTCCAAACTCATCTACAATACCTTTAATGACTGCTAACACGAAGATAAATAAACTTTATTTAAATGAAGCTGAAAAGAAAGTTTATGTAGATTTTTCAAAGGAATTTGTTTCCCAAATGAATGCAGGGACATATAAAGAGCAGGCAGTACTGACTTCTGTAACGGACACTTTAGGAAACTATTATAATGTGGATAAAGTATATATTACAATAGAAGGTAAGCCTTATGCTTCAGGTCATATAATAAAGAAGGCTGGAGAAGTATTTAAAGTAAATTATGAAAATATAGTATCCTTAGATTAGTATAATAAAGTAATTATCTACAGTGCTGTAACTTAGATTATTAGTGCTCTATTATGAAAGAACTGTAAGTGGATTTTTAATCTGCTTATGGTTCTCTTTATTTAGTAAAAGAATTTATTTTTTTTAGGCAACCTCTTCTTATAGGACATTCAGAACAATTGGGATTCGTCGGTCTACACCAATTACGGCCAATATTCCAAAAGGGTGAGGTTAAAATACCTGGATATTCGGGGTTTAAAATTCTACCTATATTTATTAATTCATTTAAATCATCTTTATTAACAAGTCCGGAACGTAAAAAAACCCTTTTAATATGAACATCAAAGGCTATGTCTACATGATTTTTATCTTCAACTTCTAGCATGAAATCTCTTATTAACAACATTGCGCCTAATGCAGCTTTTTTTTGACTAATGCCTTTGAATTCATTTAATCTAGCTATTATTTCATTGGCAGTAGAGGGATATTTCCAAATATTATTTGCTGAGCCGCTATACTTTTCGATAAGGATTTTACATGCGGATAAAATATATTTCGATATTGTACCTGGATATCTGTGTAATGCAGGTTTTGTCTTAAAAAACACTTCAAATTCTTCCTCGCTATAATTAGCAAATTTATATATATCAAAATGACCTAATCTTTCTTTTAAATTATAGGGTAAGCTCCAAGCAACTTCTGTTTTAACGGATTGTTCTGCTATTAAGGCAAATAAAAAAGCGTTAGGATTTTCTAGTATAAATTTCTTTGCACTTTCTTCCAAAAATGTTCCCTTTGTTATGCTATGCTCATTACTAAGGATATTATAATATGATAAAATATCTTCTCTAATTAATTCAAAGGAATTCTTTTCTTTATCAATGTGGTTGTTTAAGGACAGATTCTTTTTGACCATATTAAATTCCTCCTTTTAAATACTTCATTAGTAATGTGGTAAAGTATATCCTTATTATACTAAAATATTCACTAAAAAATCTTTTTACAATGTACAATAAACTTATTTGTGTATCAAAAATTGTGTATCAAAAACTTCGGCATGATACAGATCAAATGAAAACAATTACTATAGAAGGAGTTTACGATATTGGCATGACTATTGCTTAATAATTTAATATAAAAACAAATGTGAGGAGGAATTTATATATGAAAGTTTTAATGGTTTGTTCAGGAGGAATGTCTAGTGCAATAGTGGTTAAAGCTATAAAAGCTGAAGCTGATAAACAAAATTTTCCACTAGAAATTAAGGCTGTGGGCACTTATGAATTTGAAGATGAAATTAAATTAGGATATGACATGGCATTAGTTGCTCCACAAGTAAAACACAGATTAGAAGTTTTTAAAACACAGGCAGAAGAACTTAATATACCTGTTGAATTAATAGTTCCAATGGGATATACACCAATAGGTGCTCCAAAGGTATTAGAACAAATAAAAAAACATTCAAAATAATATTAAGGGGGACTTAAAATGAAATTAATTTTTGAGCTTTTAGAGAAATATCTTTTGCCGCCTATGACAAAAGTGGCAGAACAAAGACATCTTAGAGCTATACGTGATGGTATCGTTTCAACTATACCTCTTATAATTGTAGGCAGTTTTTTCTTAGTTATTGCCTTTCCACCTGTAAATTCATGGGCGGAAATGGTAAAGCCTTATATAGGAAGGATATTATATCCTTATAGATTAACTATGGGAATTATGGCCTTATATGCATCCTTTGGAATAGGATATAGTCTTGCCAAATCCTATAAGCTAGATTCATTAGCTGGAGGTAGTTTATCCGTAGCAGCATTCTTATTGACAAGCTTACCAGTAGCAGTTAAAGAAAACGATTTAGGCTTTGTTTTACCTTTAGGCAATCTTGGCGGTGCAGGAATGTTCGTAGCTATATTAATGGCTATTTTTGCTGTAGAAACTCTAAGATTTACAAAGGAAAAGAATTTAACAATTAAAATGCCAGAAGGAGTACCGGAATCTGTTGCAAACTCCTTTGCAGCATTAATACCAGCAACAATTATTATAGTTGTATTATGGATAGTTAGAGACTTATTAAACTTTGATATACAACATTTTATAATGAGTATATTTGAGCCACTTGTAGTTGCAGGAGATACTTTAGGCGGAGTATTAGTCCCTACCTTCCTTATTACTTTACTTTGGGCATGTGGTATTCATGGAGATTCTATTGTTGGTACAGTAGCAAGACCTATATGGCTTGTTTTATTAGATGAAAATACAAAGGCATTAGCAGCAGGCACAGCAATACCACACATAGCTCCAGAACCATTCTTCCAATGGTTTGTATGGATAGGAGGTTCAGGTGCTACTATAGGTTTAGTTCTTTTAATGATGAGGTCTAAATCACAATATTTAAAAGATATAGGTAGAGTGTCCTTAATTCCAGGTATTTGCAACATTAATGAACCAGTAATATTTGGTGCACCAATAATGCTAAACCCATTATTCCTTATACCATTTATTTTAGGACCAATATTATCGGCATTTATATCATATTTTGCAATGTATTTTAATATAGTAGCCAGACCGGTAATACAAGCACCATGGACACTTCCAGCACCAATAGGTGCATATCTTGCTACAAAAGGAGATTGGAAGGCTATAGTTCTTGTTTTAGTCAACATAGCAATTACAACAGCAATATACTACCCATTCTTCAAAGCTTACGAAAAAAAATTACTTCAAGAACAGGGAATAAGTGAAGAAGATAATACATTAAATGCTTAATGATATAAGGAAAATTATAGTTAGGTGAATTAAAGTTCACCTAACTATTAATTTAAAGTTAAGAGAGCAATTATGTAGTAAGTAATAGCAGCATATAAATTTGGAGGTGTCAGATTATGAAGGAGCTTAAAGTAGTTGTAATAGGAGGGGGTAGTAGTTATACCCCGGAAATAATAGAAGGATTTTTAAAGAGAATATCAGAATTACCTATTAAAGAAATACATTTAGTGGACATAAAAGAGGGAGAAGAAAAATTAAGTATAGTAGGCAGCCTAGCAAGAAGAATGATAAAAAAAGCAGGACTAAATATAAAATTAGTTATAACCTTAAATAGAAGAGAAGCCCTTAAGGATGCGGATTTTGTAGTTACACAATTTAGAGTAGGCGGATTAGAGGCGAGAGCAAAGGATGAAAGATTTCCTTTAAAATATAAAGTATTAGGTCAAGAAACAACAGGACCAGGCGGTTTTGCTAAAGCCCTTAGAACTATACCTGTAATGCTCGATATATGCAAGGATATAAAAGAAGTATGTCCAGATGCTTGGCTTATAAATTTTACGAATCCATCAGGATTAGTTACAGAGGCTGTACTAAAATATACTGATATAAAGTGCATAGGTTTATGTAATGTACCTATACACATGGCAATGGATGTAGCAAATATGCTGGAAGTACCTTATAGAGATATTTTTATAGAATTTGCTGGCTTAAACCATTTGGTATGGGGTAAGAAAGTCTGGCATAAGGATAAGGATGTAACTAAGGAAGTTATTGAAAAACTTCTTGACGGTGCAGTGCTTAATATGAAAAATATATCTAACTTAAAATGGGACGGGGATTTTTTAAGAGCCTTAGGAATGATTCCTTGTCCATACCACAGATATTTTTATATGACAGATAAAATGGTTGAGGAAGAAATAGAAGCGGCGGAGGATTGCAACAAGGGTACAAGGGCAGAACAGGTAAAGGCAGTAGAAAAAACATTATTTGAGCTTTATAAATCACCTGAACTTAATGTTAAGCCTAAAGAATTAGAAAAAAGAGGAGGGGCTTATTACTCAGATGCAGCAGTGTCACTTATAAGTGCAATTTACAATGACAAAAGAGAAATCCATACAGTTAACACCTTAAACAATGGAATAATTAAAGGAGTACCTGATAACTCTGTTATAGAAACAAACTGCATAATAGACAGCAGAGGAGCAACTCCACTTAGCTTAAAGGGAGATTTACAAATAGAAGTAAAGGGATTAATTCAAGCTGTAAAAAGCTACGAAGTACTTGCTGTAGAGACAGCAGTTAAGGGAGATAAGGAAAAGGCACTATTAGCTTTAGCAAGTCATCCTTTAGTTCCATCCGTAACTGTAGCAAAAGATTTGTTAGATGACTTACTTATGATAAATAAAGAATATTTACCACAATTTAAATTAGATTAGTTAACAATAAGAAAATAATTTGACTTTGGAGGTTTTATCTATGGAAGAACATATTTTTAATATAATTTCTCACGCTGGAGATGCAAGAGGCTATGCTTATGAAGCATTAAAAGCAGCAAAAGCAGGAGATATGGAAAAAGCAGAGGAAAGATTAAAAAAAGCACAGGAAGAGTTAGATTTAGCTCACAACACCCAAACAAAGTTAATTCAAGCAGAATTAAATGGAGATTCCTTTAAGGCTTCTCTTTTGATGATACATGCACAAGATCAGCTTATGACTGCTATATCAGAAAAAAATCTAATTGAAGAGATGGTTGATATGTATAGAGAACTAAGAAAATAATTTTAGGGGGAAATAATTATGAAGTTATTTTACGGCATAGCATTTATAGCTCTAATGCTAGTTGGTGTTAAGCTATCTAATATTATAACCAAAAGATTTAGGATTAATAGATGGCTTTTAGCCTTGAGTGCCCCTTTGGTTATAATGGTACCTATGATAGTTTTTGATATAAAAAATCCTTGGATATTGAATTTATTAATAGTTATATTCTCCATTATGTGTATAATGTTCTTTGAAATATCCAAGGGGATTATGGAAAAAAGAGAAAAAGAATTAAAAAAGTACAGAAAATAGTGATTAGTAGTTTAATATCCATTATATTATTTATATAGAGCGATATAAATAAGGCGGTTATAGAAATGAAAAATCAGGAGATAGTATACGAATCATTGAGGAAAATTTGCGTAGAACAAATTAAAAAAGAAGCTATAAATATTGGAGTAAGTACAGAAAAATTGTCCTTATATTTAAATATGCGAAGGACAAATGTGTCTAGAGAACTAAATAAATTAGTTGCTGAAGGTAAAGTTAAAAAACAAAAGGGAAAGCCTGTACTTTATTATGTTGAGCTTAATGAAAAGGATTATATATGTGAAGATAAAGCTGAGGCACCATCTATTTTTGACACTGTAATAGGAAGAGATGCAAGTCTAAAAAATCAAATATCCTTAGCAAAGGCAGCCATAGTATATCCTCCGAGTGGTCTTCATAGTCTTATAATTGGAGAAACTGGAGTTGGAAAATCATATTTTGCAAAATGCATGTTTAAATATGCTTTGGAAATTGGAAGAATAAAAGAAAAGGATAGATTTGCAGTTTTTAATTGTGCTGATTATGCCAATAATCCTCAACTTCTAATAGGACATTTATTTGGAGTAAAGAAGGGAACATACACTGGTGCAAGTGAGGATAGAGAAGGTATTATAGAAAAGGGAAGAAATGGTATATTATTTTTAGATGAGGTTCACAGACTTCCTCCAGAAGGACAGGAAATACTTTTTACCTTGATAGACGAAGGAAAATATATACCACTGGGAGGAACAGAGGGAATACCTATAAATGTGATGATTATAAGTGCAACTACAGAAAATATAGGTTCTACTCTTTTAAAGACTTTTACAAGAAGAATTCCAGTAACTATAGCACTTCCTGCCTTAAGAGATAGAAAGTCAACAGAACGGTTGGAGTTAATACAAAGATTTTTTGCAGATGAATCTAAAAGAATATCTAAGAAAATAAACGTAGATGAAGAAGTAATTACTGCATTATTAAATTACGATTGTTTAAATAATATAGGACAACTAAAAAGTGATATTCAGATAGCATCAGCTAAAGCCTTTTTAAGAAACATTTTTAATGAGGAGGATATCCATATTAAAGTAGAGGATTTTTCCTATGAGGTTAAAGGTGGACTTTTAGCTTCAAAGAAAATAAACCCAAGAGGGTTAAAGGTGAGTTTTAGTAATGAAATAAAAAAGGACATCAATTATGATATAGAGGATGAATACAGTGTTTCTAGAGATATATATGAATTTATAGAGGAAAGGACAAAAATATTAACTGCTAAGGGCTTAGATCAGGAGGAAATAAAAAGTAAACTTACTAGTGATGTTGAAGACTTTATAAATACATATATTCTAAGTATTAGAGAAGAAAATGATAAAGATGATATAAAAAGAATAGTAAATAATGAGTTATACGAGTTTTTAAAAAGCTTTATGCATTTAGCTGAATATAAACTTAAAAAGAAAATTCCACAGAATATATTCTTAGGTCTATTGTTACACATAGATACTTTTCTAGCTAGAATAAAAGAAAATAGAGGAATTGAAAATACAAAAATAGATGAAATAAGAAAAAAGTATCCTGAAGAATTTAAATTAGCATTAAATTTAGCTTATAAACTAGAAGAAAAGTATGAAATTACAATACCAATAGGAGAGATTGGTTTTATAACTATGTTTTTTGCTGCGGAAAATAAAAAAGTAAGAAGTAAGGTAGCTGTAATAGTGGCTATGCATGGTAACACAACGGCAACTTCAATAGCTGAAGTTGCAAATCAGCTGCTTAACATCAATCATGTAGCAGGGTTCGATATGCCATTATCCATGAAGCCTGAGGAAGCTTTAATAAAAATTCAAGAATTGATAAAAGAAAAGGATCAAGGTAGAGGAGCGGTACTTTTAGTTGATATGGGATCCTTAAAATTCTTTGGGAAAATTATAGAAGAAAATACAGGTATATATGTTGAAACTATAGATATGATAACTACTGCTACTGTAATAGAAGCTGCAAGAAAAGCAATACTGTATGAAAATATAGATGAAATAGTTAAGTGTGTAAAGAGAGAAAGCAGATATATAGGAGATTTTATAGAGAAAAAGGTTAAAGCAGATAAAAAAGTAATAGTTACAGCTTGCTCAACGGGAGAAGGTACTGCTATAAAATTAAAAGAACTTGTTTCAATTAATTTTGAAAGTGATAAATATGAAATAATAAATCTCAGCATTAAGGACAGAAAAGAATTTTATAACGCCATTGATAACATAAGAAAAAAATACACAATTGCATATGTTATAAGTGCTTTTGACCCTCAGCTTGAGGGTGTGGAATATATTCCAATAGATAGATTTTTTAAAGAATTTGTTGGAGAGGATTTTGAAGAAAAGGTCAATGATGAAGATATGTTAAGCATAATAAATAAGGTTTATAAAGATCATCTTAACATAAATAATTGTGATTTTATAATAAGAAAATTTATAAAAACTGTTTCAAATATGAAATACTCCCATGGAATTTATGTAGATGAAGATAAATTGATGGGTTTACTAATGCATTTTGGATGTGTTTTAGAAAAATTGATAAATAAAGAAGAAACGAGAAGTTGTAAAAATTTATCTTTAATTAAAGCTAGATATGGTGACTTATTCAAAGACTTAAAAACAAGTATAAAAGATATAGAAGAAAATCTTAATATTGAAATACCAGAAGATGAACTAGCTAATATTATAGAGATATTAGTTAACATATGATTCAGGTATTTGATTGGAGGAATTATATGAAATATATAATAGGTGTAGACGGGGGAGGAACTAAAACAGAAGCTATAGCCTATAACATGGAGGGTAAAGAAATATGTAAGGCAGCCACAGGATATGGAAGCTTAATAATAGATAAAAAGACAGCTTTAAATAATATTATCCAAGCTATAGAAATCTGTGTTAACACATTAAAAGAAAATGAACTCATAGGAATTTATTTAGGACTTGCTGGTATAGAGGCGGGAGAAAATAAAAAATTAGTGGAGAAGGCAGTAAAAAGTAAATTTAATACACATGTAGAAATTTACAATGACGCAGAACTAGCTTTTTATGCATTACTAAAAGGAGAAGAAGGAATTCTAGCTATTTCAGGTACTGGTTCTATAGCTTTAGGAATTTCAAAAGGTAAAAAGATAATCTCTGGAGGCTGGGGGCATCTTTTAGGAGATGAGGGAAGCGGATATAATATAGCTATAAATGCCTATAAAAGGATGATATACGAAGAAGAGTTAGGCCTTGAAAAAAGCAAGCTGACAAAGACAATATTAAAAGAGTTATCCCTACAAAATGTACAAGATATAAAAGGGATAGTTTATTATTCTGCTAAAGATGAAATTGCATCTATTGTTCCAACCATAGTAAAATTAGCGGAAGAACAAGAGGAAAATGCATTGGGAATTCTTAAAGAAGCAGGAATGGAAATAGCTTTAATGGTGCACAGGCTATGGAAAAAACTTAAGCTTCAGGGAACCATTAAAGTTGCCTTAAAGGGCAGCATTATAACAAAAATTAAGTTTGTAAGGGAAGCTTTTAATGCTCATCTATTAAACCTTATTGAAAATGTAGAAATTATAGATGAGGATGTGTCTTCCTGCAAGGGTGCCTATTACTTAGCAAAACAAAAAATATGAAGAGTAATGTGAAGTATGCAGTAGGACTTATATAGAAGTACTAGGCCGAAAGTTAACTTATACCCCGGGATATGTTTCCAAAGCTTCAGTCCGTTAAAAACTTTTAGCCAATCTAAAGCTTAAGTTTTAGACGACCTAAGACTTAGATAAACTCGCTACGTTCAAACACTATCTAAGTTCTAAGGTTGTCTTAAAACTCTTCACTAAGATTGGCACAAAGTTTTTAAATCTACCTTCAGTCTTTGGAAACATATCCCTTTATATAAGTTAACTTTCTAGTTAGTTTCTCTATATATGGAACATCCTTAGATAACATTGATTTAGTTGAGAAGGAGAGGATAGAATATGAAAAGATTAGGTATTTCAGTTTATCCAATGCATGCAAGCTTGGAAGATAACCTTAAATATATAGAATTGGCGAGTAAGTATGGCTTTAAAAGGATATTTACCTGTCTTTTGTCTGTAGAGGGAGATAAGGAAAATATACTTAAGGAGTTTAAAGAAACTATAGCTTTTGCAAATATAAAGGGTATGGAAGTTATTGCAGATGTAAGTCCTAGAATTTTTGAAGAACTTAATATAAGTTATAATGATTTAAGTTTTTTTAAAGAAATAGGTGCTTATGGTATAAGATTAGATATGGGATTTTCAGGCTTAGAAGAATCTATGATGACTTATAACCCTGAGGGATTATTTATAGAATTGAATATGAGTAATGGTACAAGATATATAGAAAACATAATGAGCTACAAGCCTAACATAGAAAAAATTCTAGGATGTCATAATTTTTACCCCCATAGGTACAGCGGTTTAAGCTATGAACATTTCATAAAATGCAGCAAGCAATTTAAAGATTTAGGTATAAGAACTGCAGCCTTTATATCATCTCAAGCAGCAAATTTTGGTCCATGGCCTGTAAATGAAGGCTTATGCACCTTAGAAAAACACAGAGAAATGAATATAGTAACACAGGCAAAGCATTTATTTGCCATAGATCTTATTGATGATGTTATCATAGCTAATGCTTTTGCTTCAGAAGAAGAGCTTAAAGCCTTAAGTGAAATAAATAAAGATATACTGACAATGAAGGTAGAGCTTGCAGAAGGAATTCCAGAGGTAGAAAGAAAGATTGTATTAGAGGAGCTTCATTTCAATAGAGGAGACCTTTCAGAATATCTTATAAGATCAACTCAAAGTAGAGTTAAGTATAAAGGCCATAAATTTATACCTTTTAATACACCAGATATAAAAAGAGGAGACATTTTGATAGACACATCCCTATATGGACATTATGCAGGAGAATTGCAGATAGCTTTAAAGGATATGAAAAATTACGGGAAAACCAATGTAGTAGGCAGAATTGTAAAAGAAGAGGAGCTCCTTATTGATTATATAGAAGGATGGCAAAAATTTAAATTTGAATTAAGTTAGAAGAAAGAAAAAAGAGAGAAATTTGAAAGATTTTTTGCTCAGAACATATTATAGTGAATACAATTGGAATGGAAATATTTAAAATATTAAAGGAAAAAAGATCATTAGAAGAATGGAATATTCCTCATAGAAGATGGTTTGGTGAGTGGAGAATAGAATTTAAAGAAGAGTATAGAGTGCTAAATAAAATGCTGGATGAAATTAAAGATAAGTATACAATATAAATTGGATAAATTATTTTAAAGATACAAATGAAAATGCAAAAAATAAAATAAAAAACGCCAATATAATATTTTTTACTGGTGGTTTGCCAGATAAGATGATGTTACGTTTAATGGAATTTAACTTTAAATGTGAATTAAGGGAACTTTTTAACGAGTTCCCTTTTGTATTTGCTACATAGCGGCTGTTACATGTTCCGGTGAAATATAAAATCATTTTCTTGCTCCTTCCATTGTATCATATTTAATTCAAAAAAATTCAATGGTAAAGAAAATTGAGACGATAAAATTCTATTAGTCTCTTCCTTTAAATAAGCACTGTGTACAAACAAAACTATTGACAATCTTAAGTACTTTAGTTATATTAATAAGTAGAAGTCTACCTATTTAAAGTGAGGATGATGTATTATGAAATTTGGAGACTGGGAATATCCTTATGATTTATTTATAAAAAGTATTGCCCAAAAGATGCGTTATACCAATGATAAGAAATTAGCAGAGTATAATTTGACTTCACCACAAGGCTTGTTACTTGAATTAATTGATAGAGCAATAAGAAGAGAAGAGGAGATAACCCGTAGAAGTTTGGAGTATGTTATGAATCTAAAAGGGCCTTCCATAACTAATCTTTTAAATGGCTTGGAAAAAAAAGGTTGTATCATACGAAATACTGGGATATCAGATGCTCGTACTTTTCATATAGAGGTTACAGCCGAAGGTAAAAAAATATTAAAAGAGATGGAAGAGATTTTTGAAGAAACCGAAGAACAGTTATTAGAAGGTATGTCCGAAGAGGAAAAAAGAATTTTTTTAGACTTACTTATCAAAGCATATAAAAATTTGGATGGTCATTTAGCTTAACGATAAAAAGCATATAGATTGCTTTTTATTTAGCGAGATAGGTAGAAGTCTACATATTTTTAATATATTACCTTCGAAAGATTACATTTTAATCTTGAAGAATTAAACAATTTTGATAGATCAAATGCTGTAATCATAACCATCAATGGAAGTAGATAAAATGCTTTTTATTTGACTAAATAGGTAGATGTCTACATATATTTTATTACAAATATGATGGTAAAGCAACTATAAAAGTTAGATTGATATTGAAAATATTAAGCTGAGATACTTACTAAGGCTGTGAAAAAATTATTTACGAAGAATAAATCATTAACTATAACAAATAGATGGAGGTATTATTTATGATCAGAATTATCAAAAGACTGCCTGCTGATAGGGTAACTGCGGCTATTGCATTTTTGCTACTGCAGGTTTTCTGTGCCATTTATCTTCCTTATTTAGCCGCTGATATGGTAAACAATGGTGTTGTAAAGGGAAATATCGCCCATATCTGGCAGCAGGGCGGCCTAATGATCGCGCTTACAATGCTTGGTCTTGTGGGCCAGGTACTGAATCCTTATATATCTGCAAAGATTGCCTTTAATTTTGCATCTGAGCTTCGCAGTGATATTTACCAAAAGATACTTAGTTTTTCAAAAAATGAGTTTGACAAATTCGGAACGGCTACCCTGATAACTCGTAATACAAATGATGTGACACAGGTACAGAGCTTAGTGGAAACAGGACTTAAATTCCTGATTGTTTCACCGTTGTACTTAATTGGCGGCATTGGTATGACCTATCGCCTTAGCCCTAAGCTGTCATTGATTTTTATTGCTGTCATTCCTTTTTTAACTATTGGATCTGTTGTAATATACAAATTTGCGAACCCTCTTTATGGTAAAATGCAAAAGCTGCTAGACAGGTTAAATCTATTTTTTAGAGAAGGACTGACAGGAGTAAAAGTTATTCGCGCTTTTAGGAAAGAAGAAGAGGATTTCATAAAATATCTAGATACCAATGGAGATTATACGAAAACAGCTATTGCAGCAGGTACCATTATGAGTTTCTTTATGCCGCTGATTACTTTGCTTCTTAACCTGACTACCATAATGATAATGTGGATTGGAGCAGGTTCTATAGCAGCTGGCACCATGGAAGTAGGTACAATTATGGCAGCAATCTCTTATTCAGCTCAAATTTTACTTGGTTTCGGAATTCTGACAAGCGTTATTTTGGTCATTCCCCGTGGTCAGGTTTCTATTCAACGTATTTATGAAGTCTTAGATATGCCTCTAAGCATAAAAGATCCAGAAAAACCAGAAGTAGTTCGAAAAGGTGGGTTACAGTTTGAGACAGTAGACTTCCGTTATCCCGGTGCAAAGAAAAAAACGCTGGAAGATATCAGTTTTACAGTTCAAGAGGGCCAGACTTTAGCCATCATTGGCAGTACCGGCGACGGTAAAACCTCTCTTGTTAATCTGATTACAAGACTCTATGATGTGGAGAAGGGAGTGGTGAAAATTGGAGGTATAGATATCAGAAAAATTAGGCAAGAGGAGGTTCATGATATAGTAAGCTTTGTACCACAAAAATCTACTCTTTTTATAGGTTCCATACGGGAAAATATGTTAGTAGCCAAACCAGATGCCACTGATGAAGAAATATGGGCTGCTTTAGAAATAGCTTGTGCCTCCGAATTTGTTTCAAATTTGGAGAACGGCCTTGACAGTGTTGTAGAAAAGAACGGCGGTAATTTTTCTGGCGGGCAAAAGCAAAGGCTTTGTATCGCACGAACATTACTGAAAAATGCACATATATATATTTTTGATGATTCATTTTCAGCCCTTGATTTTAAGACCGATGCTGCTGTGCGTTCATCAATGAAAAAGAAGCTTTCTAAGGCTATAACCGTTATTGTAGCTCAGAGAGTCAATACCGTTATGAATGCTGATTTGGTAGCTGTGCTTGATAATGGAAGGCTGGTTGGACTTGGCACACATGAAAAACTACTGGCTTCCAATCCTATTTATAAAGAAATAGTTAATTCGCAGACTTACAAGGAGGAAATAGCATGAATATAATTAGAAAACAGCTAAGTATAGCTGCAAAGCCCAAGAATCTATGGCAAACCATTAAAAGGCTTATGGAATACATGAAAAAAAGCAACTTGCTCATTGGTCTAACCATTGCTATTTCCATAGCAGGAACGGTGATGCAGGTTATTAGTCCTAAATTGCTTGGAAATGCCACAACACTTATCTTCAATGGGATACACAAACAAAGTGGCATTGATTTTCACAATCTTACATCTATACTGCTTATTGTGACGGCTCTGTATGCAGGAGTATTTATCACATCCTTTTTACAGGAGAAAATTATGACGGTGGTAGCACAAAAGACAACCTATGCGCTTCGTAACCAATTGAAGGAAAAAATGAACCGTGTACCAGTTTCTTTCTTTGATAAGAATTCCAACGGAAACCTCATGTCAGTTGCTGTAAATGACATAGATAACATTGAAAACAATTTGCAGCAAAGTCTTACACAGCTTATTTCAAGCATTATTATGGTACTGGGTGTTCTGTGCTTTATGTTTTCCATAAGCCCATTGCTCACACTGCTAGCTTGTATTATGGTTCCAGGCTGTTTATTGATTATTAAAGTATTTACACCAAGGACGCAGAAATACAATAAGAAATATTTCAAAAGTATGGGGGATTTAAATAGCCAGATCGAGGAGACCTATCAAGGCTTTTCTGTGGTAAAGAGTTTTAATGGAGAGAAGGAAGCATTGCAAAAGTTTAATGGTGTAAACAAGAAAATGTACGAATCAGGATGGCGGGGAAAGTTTTTTAGTGGATGTATGGTTCCCTGTATGATACTCGTACAGAATATAGTTTATGTTTTGATTGCGGCCACAGGTGCAGTTGAAGTTGTAGGTGGCTCCATTTTAATTGGTGATATGCAGGCATTTTTACAATATTCTCAGCAATTTACTTCCCCCATTTCAAGACTTTCTATGATTTGGGGAAATCTTCTTTCGGCAATTGCTTCAGCAGAGCGTGTATTTAATCTGTTAGATGCCCAGGAAGTGGAAGAATATAACACAGCTTTTCCAAATAAAAAAGGGGAGACTGCAAAGGTTATCTTTGAAAATGTACAATTTGGTTATTCTGATGAACCTTTAATGAAAAACTTCAGCTTGGAGGTTAATGATGGTCAAATGGTGGCTATTGTAGGACATACTGGTTCAGGTAAAACTACGTTGATTAATCTTCTGCAGCGGTTTTATGAGATACAGGAAGGTAGTATACGAATTGATGGTACTGACATCCGTAACTTGGATCGCAGCGAAGTGCGTAAGAGCGTTGGGATGGTGCTGCAAGATACTTGGTTATTCTCAGGTACCATTTATGATAACATCCGCTTTGGCAATAAAGATGCCACTGAGGAACAAATTTATGCTGCCGCCAAAGCCGCCTATGCTGATGACTTTATTCAAAAACTGCCTGATGGCTATGATACAGTTTTAGGTGAAGAAGCAGGGAATATTTCGCAAGGGCAGAGGCAGCTTATCACTATTGCAAGGGCTTTCGTGGCAAATCCTGATATTCTCATACTGGATGAAGCTACTTCCAATGTGGATAGTCGTACGGAACTCATCATTCAAAAGGCTATACGAAGGCTCTTAAAAGGTAGAACAAGTTTTGTAGTAGCACATAGGCTATCAACCATTTATGGTGCCGATCGTATTATTGTTATGGAACATGGTGATTTAGTTGAAACAGGAACTCATAAAGAGTTATTGGCGAAGAATGGAACCTACTCAGATATCTACAATAGTCAATTTGCTGACAATGTCAATTCAAAAGCTGTATAAATAAATTTGAATTCAATATAGAGGAGATAAATATATATGTCAAACAGTACGAAGATTTTAAAGGAAAAGGAAATAATATATATGTCAGATTATACAAAAACGTTAAAAGAATTAAATAAAGATTCGTTAAATGAAGCAGGAGGCAAGGGAGCTAATCTTGGCGAATTGATTAATGCCAATCTTCCTGTGCCACCAGGATTTGTAGTTAAAACAGGCGCCTACCGAACTCATCTTGAAGCTTCGTATCTTAAGAAACGCATAGAAAAAAGACTCGAGAACCTTAAAGAGCAGGATATTGATGCAATATCTGAGGCAAGTAAGTGTATATCATCATGGATTGAAGAATCACCAATGCCCTTTGAGGTTCAAGAGGAAGTGGACAGAGCCTTTGAAAGCCTATCTAAAGAAATGGGACCTGATGTCAATTTATCAGTTGCAGTGCGATCCAGTGCTACGGCAGAAGACTTGCCATCGGCCTCCTTTGCAGGACAGCATGAGACTTATCTTGGGGTTTATGGAAAAGAGGAAGTTTTTAAGTATATAAAAAAATGTTGGGCAAGTCTATGGTCAGCACAAGCAATAGCCTATAGAATAAGTATGAATTTTGATCACCTGGAGGTTGATCTTGCCGTCGTAGTCCAGGCAATGATAGCGTCCCAGGCTGCAGGAGTAATGTTTACTGCCAATCCTGTAAATGGAAATAGTGATGAAATATTAATAAGTGCTGGGTATGGTCTTGGTGAGTCAGTAGTCAGTGGTCTGATAACTCCTGATTCTTTTATTCTGACAAAGGAAGGAAGGGTTAAAGAAAAGACTCTCGGCTCAAAAGAGTTTAGCATTAAATTGACAGAAAAGGGTACAATTACAGAGGAAACACAACAATCAAAGAGAAAATTATTTTGTCTTGGAACTAACGAGCTTGTACAGCTGGCGAACCTAGCAAAGCTTGTAGAAAAGTACTATGGAAGCCCCATGGACACAGAGTGGGCTCTGCTTGAAGGTAAAATATATCTTCTGCAGGCTAGGCCAATTACTACAATTACATCTGACTCTGAAGATTTGAAAATCCTTGGCCCTGAAGACAAGATAATTTATCAGGGAAAAAAGGCGCCATTTGGATTGCAAAGTGTAATGGAGCATTCTCCATATCCACATACTCCCTTAGATTTTGCTAGCTTTAGTCACTTTTATCAGGGAATATATACTTCCTTTGTTGATATAGGGTTCAAGCTGCCGAAAGATAAAAACAGACCAGTGGAAAGGGAAAGCGGATGTGTGGCCTTAAGTTATCAGGGAATGGGATTGTCTCCAGCTATAATATGGAAGGCGCCTAGTTTATTAATTAAGAGCTTATTTAAAGATAAAGATGCTTTATGGCAGTCTTTTTCAAAGGAAATTAGTGAAGGAATCAAAAGAATGGATGATGCAGTAAAAAACACAAATGATGCAGTAGGAGCTGCCAAGCTTATTGAACAGGCCATGAAGGAATATGAGAAATTTGTCTATAAAAGATTTTCTGTAATTAGCATGCCAGATGGACTTACTGAGTATAAGCTTAGTACATTAATTAAAAAAGCTGTGGGAAAGGAGAAGGTTGACGAGATAAAAGAAAGTTTACTCAGAGCTTTGCCTTTTAGAACTGCCCTTCAGAATAAGACTCTAATGAAGGTAGCACAAGCGGCGGCTGTAAAGGGAAAGGATAGTAAAGCCTTTAAAAATGAACTTAAAAGTTTTTTAGATGAATATGGAGATAGACCTTATATTGGTATGGGAAGAATGGTATCTCCGCATACATGGCAGGAAAAGCCTGAAATGATTGATGAAATTATTAATGCATTACTCAGTGATACTGCGGTGCTGAATCCAGAGAAAAGCTTTAAAAAGCAGGAAGAGGATTATGAAGCTGCAAAGAAAGTAATAAAGAAAGGATTAAAACCGGCTGAGTATGATAAATTCATTAAAATTCTGGAGAAGGTAAGAAAGTCAGTAATAATCAGAGAAGAAAGTGTATTTTATTTAGAGAAGGTGGCAGGCTGTTTGCATAGAATAGCTTTAAAGCTGGGATGTCTTCTAGCTAAACAAGGATCCATTAATGAAGCTGAAGATGTATTCTTTATTTTTCAGGAAGAGCTTCATTCTGTGGCAGGAGGAAAGTTAGAAATTAAAGAAAAAATAGAAAAAAGGAGAGAAGCTTTTGCAAAGGTTTATGATGCTCATGAAAAAGGAGTGCACTGGCTGATATCCACTGGATCATTTCCGGTATTTGTGAAAAAGAAACAAGATGATGAGGCTAATTCCAATTCACTTAAAGGAAGTTCTGCAAGTCGAGGCGTATATGAAGGACCTGTATGTATAGTAAAGAGTTCTTCGGAATTCAAAAAGCTAAAGAAAGGGGATATACTGGTATCGCCCTATACTTCACCTATATGGACACCTCTTTTTAAGGTGGCGTCTGCAGCAGTTACCGAAATAGGAAGTGCAACTTCCCATGCAGCAATTGTAGCAAGAGAATATGGTATACCTGCGATTGTAGCTGTTGAAAATGTAACAAATATATTGAAGGATGGACAAAAGATAAGAGTAGATGGTACAAATGGTATAATAACATTGTTAGAATAGACTGTGATTGTATAGAACAGTAATATAAAGAAAATTTTTTCAGGGGAAGGAAATAGTCGGTGTGTTCAGAAACTAGAAAAAGGTATAGCTTTCTTCAAAATTTTGGCGTAGCCCTCCAACCCAGCTATACTAACCGAGTTCTGCTAATAATTCGCCATAAGTTACTGCAAAAGCTACATCTGTTAAGCTCGTTTTAAGTTTCGTAGAAGTGAAAAAATGGAAAATTGATATCTATATAATAGATAAAATTATAGAAGTTTACAGGATAGTATATGAAGGTAAATTTATAATAAGCGCTAAAGAAAAACATTATGTTATGTTTAAGATTCAGGATGATTATGGGAGTGTAATTCTATATGACGCAAAAAATTTTGAGATTATTTCAGATAAAAATACTAATTATATTGAGAAAAAGATATCAGAAGATAAGTATAGGTTTACTCATAAGTTTATTCGTTATGACGGGTTTTGGTCAATTTTAAATATGCTTTGGAAATTGAAAGAATAAAAGAAAAGGATAGATTTGCAGTTTTTATTGTGCTGATTATGCCTTAAGTTAGGAGAAAGAAAATCATTGCTTGCTAAAATGAGACTTAGGGACTGTACAATAAAGGCCTCTTTTGGTGGTTATTATGACTAAAAGAGGTCTTTGTTTTGCAATAAAAGATTTAAGATGTGTTATAATATGTATATTATACTAATTTGGAAGTTTTGTTTAATATTGATATGGAGTGATTATTTTGAAAGACGTAGTAGCTGGGATTGTTGTTAAGGAAGGTAAAATATTAATTGCCAAAAGAGCTGAAGGACAAAAGATGGAAGACAAGTGGGAGTTTCCAGGGGGAAAGATTGAAGAGGGTGAAACACCAGAGGAAGCATTAATAAGAGAATTTAAGGAAGAGCTAAATGCAGATACAGAGGTAGAAGGATTTTTCTGCGAAAGCATTTATAAATATGAATTCGGAGCTATAAGGTTGTTGGCTTATAAATGCAAATGTAGTGATAAGGCTTTTAAATTAAGTGTACATAGCGAAATAAGCTGGGTGGAACCTGAGGATATTTTGGAATATGATCTTGCACCAGCGGATATTCCTATTGGAGAGAAGATATACAAGGAATATTATAAGAGCCTGTATTAGGTAGAAGTTATTAATTATGATAAAACTTATATCCCGGGATTTAGATTGTTTTGTTATAATAAATATATTGGTAGCTGTACGGAAGGAATTTAAATAGAGTAGCTCACGATTATGAAAGGAGAACATTTTATAATGAAGGAATTTAATGTTACGGGGTTATGCATACCTGAAAAACATTTTATGGTTGATATAAGTGGTAAGGTAAAGAAGATTATTCAAATGGTAGATAAAGGAGCTTATTTTACAATTAACAGGCCAAGGCAGTTTGGTAAAACCACTACATTCAATCAATTAGTAGAAGAATTAAGCAAAAAATATGTTGTAATTGATGTTAGTTTTGAAGGAATTGGTGATGATGTTTTTGAAACTGAAGAGAAATTTTGTGAAACTATATTTGAAATACTGGCTAGAAATGTAAAATTTACAAACAAGGAATTGTATAAAATACTGAAAAGTTATGTAGATGCAACAAAAAACTTTAATGATCTATCCGAAAATATCACTGATATGGTTGATAAGTATGATAATGATATGGTTTTAATCATAGATGAGGTGGATAAAAGCAGTGGCAACAGAGTCTTTATGCAGTTTTTAGGTGTACTTAGAAATAAATATTTATCAATGAGTGCTAAGAAAGATTTAACCTTCAAAAGTGTTATATTAGGTGGAGTAAATGATATCAAGAATATTAAGCTTCAAATTAGAGATGAAAAGAATAGAGTTTTCAATTCTCCTTGGAACATAGCTGCAGATTTTAAAATTGATATGTCCTTTTCTTCTGAAGAAATTGAAACAATGCTTAATGAGTACGTAAATGAAACGGGAATAGACATGGATGTAAAGCTTTTATCCAAAGAGATAAGAAATTTTACTAGTGGATATCCTTATCTTGTAAGTAGACTTTGTAAAAACATTGATGAATACCTTGGAAGGGAATGGACATTAAAAGGACTTCAAAAATCTATAAAAATGACATTAAATGAACATAATACTCTTTTTGATGACGTTATTAAAAATATTGAAAACTATGATGAAATAAAAACAGTAGTTTATCAGATATTAGTAGAAGGAAAACAAATCCCTTATAATCCTTTTGTTTATGAAAAGGGATTGATGTACGGAATACTATCAGAAGACGATGGTAAGCTTATTATGAACAATAAGATTTTTGAAATGTTATTATATGATTACCTTATTGCTCAGAAGGATATCCAAGAAGCTGCATCAAAACTTACACAAGTAGATAAGAATGAGGTCTTAGATGCTGAAGAATTAAATGTGGAAAAAGTTTTATTAAAGTTTCAGGAATTTATGTATGAACAGTATAGAGAAGAAGATGAACACTTTTATGAAACTAACGGTAGACTTATATTTTTAGCATACTTAAAGCCTATTTTAAATGGAAAAGGTTTCAGTTTTGTAGAACCTCAAACAAGAAAAAACAAAAGGATGGATGTAGTAATTACTTATGGAAATAAAAAGTACATAGTAGAACTTAAAATATGGAACGGTGAAGTGTATAGAGAAAAAGGAGTACATCAGCTTGTAGAATATATGAAGGAGCAAGGGGTAAAAGAAGGATATCTGCTAACCTTCAATTTCAATAAGAATAAAAAATATACTGCAGAGTGGATTAAAGAAGATGGAAAAAGAATATTTGAAGTAATGGTTTAAGCTAACGGATGTGAGATAAAAAGAAAGCTATGTTGTTTTTATATTAGAAGGAGAGAAATAAAATGTCAGAATGTATATTTTGCAACTACAACAAATCAGAAATAATAACAGAAAATAAATTTGCCTTTGCTATAATGGACAAATTTCCTGTAAATGAAGGCCATGCATTGATAATACCAAAAAGGCATTTTCCATTTTTATTTGAGGCTTCAGAGGAAGAAATAAAAGCTATATATAGCCTTATGCATGAAGTTAAGGAAATGTTAGATATCCAGTATGAACCAGCAGGGTACAACGTAGGAGTTAATATAGGCTACTATGCTGGACAGACAATAAAGCATTTGCATGTTCATTTAATTCCAAGATATAAGGGTGATGTAGAAAATCCTAGAGGTGGAGTTAGAAATTTAAAACAAGCCTTAGTTGAATATGATGGGTAAATAAATTGAACCTCTTTGTGTTTGGTTTCACTACAAAACCAAACACAAAGAGGTTTATTTACGCGTATTTTTGTATAATGGCTTTGATTTTTTCATTCTGACAAGCTTCTAAAGGAGTTAGTCCTAAGGAATTTTTTGAATTAATATCGAAGCCAAGACTTATAAGGGCTTTTAAAAACTCTTCAAAATTTTCGTCAGGACAGCCGATATAATCATCATGAAGAAGTGTGTTTTTATATTTGTCTCTTATATTTATATCAGCTCCATATTTTACAAGAAGATTCAGAAGCTCTACAGAATAGTTAAAGGTGCAGTAAAATATAGGAGTCTTACCGGATATGTTGAGTCCATTAACTTCCACTCCTTTTTCTAATAGCATAGTTATTACGTCCATGCTAGGCTTACTCCGTGCACAAAGCCTATGAAGAGGAGTTTCTGAGAGACTGCCATGATGGCTGTTAATATCGGCACCGTTATTTATTAGGATTTCAATTACTTCAAAATAATTATTTTCACAATTATCAATAGCAAAAAAAAGCATCTTCTCAAGCTCTGAATTATAATTTAAATCCTTAGCGTCCTTAAAATAAGATCTTATTTCACTAAGGTTTCCTTGTTGAATGAATGTATAAATTGATTTAGGCTTTGAAGAAAATATATTACTAAATATTCCCATGATAGTTACCTCCGGTTAATTACACATTTTATCATACTGAGATAGTAAATACTTAAAGCATTTATGCAAAGTTTTTACATTATAAATGGATTTCATCTATTTATAATAATATCCTATACCAGCACCTATGACTAGTGTTAAAACAATGATTACAATGAAATTTTAGATTGAAAGCTAATTAGAATTACCTGACAACGAGTAATAGGGATGGCAGAGGTAATCCTGATATAGCCGATGATAAAATTATCAGGCTCATTGCTAAAACTGAGAATTTGTACTAAACATGATAAAATAATAAATGTTATTGAACTATAAAGAAAAAAGTCATAAAAAATACTTTAATAGATATAGCCAAGGAATCTATGAAAATTAAAAGTACTGATTGATAAAAATAAGTTATAATTAAGTAAAATACTACCTGTCATAGGAGCTAAAGGACAAAAAGGAGGTATATTATGAAAAATTTAAGAAACATCAGCAAGAAATTTGTAGAATTAGATGAAATAGAAAAAATATATAAAACTGAAACCTATGAGGAATTATGTAACATAGTTAACAACTTACTAAAAGAAAAAAAGATTTTACCAGTAAAAAGCAGTGGAGGAAATGGTAAAAAGCCAACTCTATATAAAAGGTATAGGTTACTAAGTGATAGTGTTGATAACAATAATCTTCTTGATGAGATAGATTATAAGCTTTCAACTAAGTTAAGTATTGAATATTATAAAAATCATTTAGATAAGTATGAAGAACACAGAGAATACGTCCTTAAGCTAAGTGATTTTTTTGATAATAATCAAGAATTATTGAGTTCACCTGTTTCTATGAATGAAAGGTCTTTTCAAATATGGGGAAGAGAGAAGTTTCTACAAAAGGAAGGTGGAAAAACTATTGTAAAAAATTTAGGATTAGAATTAGATGAGCTAAATTATTATGATACCTCTGAACCTTTAGCATATTATTCAAAATCAAAAGAGATACCTCAGAAGGTGTTGATTTTAGAAAATAAGGATACGTATTATACTATGAGAAGGCATTTAATAGCTGGAGGAGAAACTATATTAGGTGAAAATATTAGCACTTTAATATATGGTGGAGGAAAAAATATTAAAAAGGCTTTTAATGATTATAAAATATCAGTTGAAGATTATGTATCAGATAGTAAAAATACCATATTATACTTTGGTGATTTAGATTATGAGGGAATAGTTATATACGAAGGCTTGTTTGAGCTATTTAGTAAAGAATATAATATGGCTCCATTTATAAATGGATATAAAAAAATGATTGATAAGGCAAAAAGTGAATCAATTTGTTTACCTAAAACTAAAGAAGGACAAAATAAAAATATCAATGAAATATTCTTAAGAGAATTTAATAACAATTATAGAGTTGAAATAGAGAAGATATTGCAAGAAGGTTTTTATATACCACAAGAGATAGTGAATATTACAGATTTAAGCATATGAAAAGAAATAAGAGACAAAATAGGCGAGAATACTGGTCTATTATTTATTTGATTATGCCTTATAGGAGGAAAAAATGGATTTTGGCTTTTTAGATGTGCAGCATATTAGAATGAAAAAAATAGGTGCTTATGCTTTACTTTTTAGAAATAGCATAGCTAAGGGTACCTGGAAAAAGTATGGTTTTGAAGAGGGGTATGAACAGGATAATTTAATATTTGCAGTATTACTTTATATAATGGAACAATCCTTGAAAGAGGACATATGCACTATTGATCATATAGGGACATTTATTGATGAAGTAAACAATCTTCATTTTAAAAAGGGAATTACATATGAAGAGTGCAAGGAGTTAGGTGAGTTTATAGTTAATACAATTCTCTGTGATGAAGGTAAGGCTATGTATTTTAAAGCTTATAATTTTAAATTAGGAGAGTATAACGATATAAATATAAGCTTTATTAAAAACAAAATGGAATATATTGAAGGTGTAAGAAGGGTATCATACTCGTTAACTGATGATGGATACTCACTTCTTTTATCTACTTTAGAAATAGAAGAAAATTTAAAAATGACTATTCATGAAATAGTGTTTAAAATGCATTTAGAAAAAGCATCTTATGATAAGGCAGTAGACGATATTAAAAATATATTTAATATGCTTAGAATAAGAGTTCAAAGCATGGAAGATGCCATAAGAAAGATTAAGGAAAATCCGCTAGCATATTCTACTGAGGACTACAAATCTATGATGGAAGGAAATTTAGAGCTTCTTAATGAGACTAAAAAGAAGTTTATTATTCATAGAGAAATGGTGAAGGAAAAAATTGATGACTTTATTGAACATGATATACATATAAAGGAATTGAACAAAGAAGAAAAAGAAAATCTCAATAATTTGAAGATAATAGAGCAATATTTAAGCAGAACTATTGATGAAGATCAAAGAGTTTTAAGAAAGCATTTTGATTTAAAAGAGGTCTATGGAAAAGAACTTGAAAACATTTCTAAAATGTCATTGATTGAAAGATTTAATTTTAGGACTGAAGTTTATGAAAAAGTATTGGACAATCCAAACAAATTAGAAGATATTGATATATTTTTAAGGCCATTATTCAAAATGATGCCAAAAAAATTTTATAACATAAATAAAGCTTTAGAGTATCAAAAGACAATTAGAAAAAATGAAATAGAAGAAGATGAAGAAATTACTTTTGATGAAAAAGAGTTTATTGAAGCTGAAAATAAGAAAAAATTAGAAAAGCTAGAGAAGTATAAAGGTGTAATACAAATAATATTAGAGCTTGCAATTCAAAGAGAAAGCATTTCTTTAGGTGTTATTAATTCACTAATTAAAGAAAGTGAAGTATTGTTAAATACATTAATTCCAACGGTAGAGATATTTAGAGAGGTAATTATTGAAATGCTTAAGAATAAAAGCATAGACATAGCTGAAATAAGAAACGAGCGAAAAAATTCTGTTGAAACTGGAGAAATAGAATTTCAACTCAATAAAAGCATTTTAGAAATTATAGATGAAAACAGAAGCTTTAAGAATATAGCAAAGATAAATATTGAAAAGCTTTTAAATAATGAGGATATTAAATTGGAAGGTCTGCGTAATGAAAATGGAGATATAAAAAACTTCATATGTTCGGATATTTCCTTTGAGATTATAAAAGCAGGAGGACAAAGATTATAATGCCATATACAACTGAAGAAATTAAGATCAGCAATAAAATATTTTATTACATATTAAAACATGGTGAGTTAAAAGAGGAAGCAGGGGAGCTTTATAAAGCTTATTCAGAAAATGAAAATATAACTGAACTAGTTAAAGAACTTGGGGAAGCTTCAGAATGTTACGTTAAAAAGTACGGGGGAGTAGTATACCTTATACCAAAGGAAGATAATGATTTTTTAGGATATTCAAAAGGTGAGCTTAAGAAAATATTATGTAAGTCTTCAGCAAATGATAAGGATTATTATCTATCTCAATTTGTAATATTAACTCTTTTGGTTGAATTTTATAGTTCACAGGGAATTACAAGTAATTCAAGAGAGTATATGAAGGTTGGAGAATTTTTAAATATTATTACTGATAGACTAAACGATGGGGTTAACAGGACAGCTAACAATATAGGCAGTGAAGAAAGTGGAATAGCCTTTGAAAATATACTTGAGAGATTTGAAGCCTTAAAAAGCAGTGACAAGAAAAGCACCTCTAAGACAACAAAGGAAGGCTTTATAAATACAATTTTAGATTTTTTAGATAGCCAGGGACTAATTTATTATATAAAAAGCGATGATATGATTAAAACCACTAAAAAGCTTGATAGCTTTATGGATTGGAATCTTTTAAATAAAAATAATTATAATAGAGTATTAAAAGCTTTAGGAGAAGAGATAAATGAGTAAGATAAACAAAATAAGGTTTGTTAATTTAAACTATAATAACAATACCATGAAGATAGATGATGAGAGTTTTTATTTAGATGGTGAAAATACCATGCTGAACTTAAGAAATGGTGGAGGCAAATCTGTACTTGTACAAATGGTCATGGCTCCCTTTGTTAATAGAAGGTATAGAAATATAAAGGACAGAACCTTCGAAAGCTATTTCACATCTCCTATACCTACATATATATTAATAGAATGGAAACTAGATGATGCTGCAGGTTATCTATTAACTGGTATGATGGTTAGAAAAAAAGAAGTTTCATCTGATGAAAACTCAAAGGAAAAATTAGATATTATTAACTTTGTTCACGAGTATAAAGAGAAAAATGAATATGATATCAATAGTATTCCTGTAATTGAAGAAAAAGATGATAGAAAAATAATAAAAAGCTATGCAAATGCTAAAAATCTCTTTGAGAATTTGAAAAAAAATAGAGATTTGAAATTTAATTATTATGATATGAATAATTCTTTAACGACAAAGAATTATTTTAGTAAGTTAGAGGAATATAAGATTAATCATAGAGAATGGGAAACTATAATTAAACAGGTAAATATTAAGGAATCAGGTTTATCAGAACTTTTTACAAAAGCTAAGGATAGCAGTGGACTGGTTAGGGAGTGGTTTCTACCAGCTATTGAAAATAAACTAAAAAGTGATGAGGACAGAATTGAAAATTATAGAGAACTAATAGACAGGTATATTAAGCAATATAGAGCTAACAAAGCTAATATTGATAAAAAGGCAAAGATGGAGCTTTTTAATGAGTTATCTAAGAATATAATAAGCTCTTGTGATGAATTTATAGATACTACTCTAAAGAGGGAAGCTCTAAAAAATAAAATAGCAAATGTAATAGCTTATTTAAGAGAAAATCTTCAGGATAAAGAAAAAGAAGAGCTTCTACTTGAAGAGTTAATAAATACTCTTAATGATAAAATAACAGAGTTAAATTATGAAAAAGAATCCATTAAAATTTATGAAAAACAAGATGAAATAATTAGTTTACAAGATACTATTAAGACACAAATGGAATTAGTAAAAGAAAGCGAATTAAGAAAAAACAGCTTAATAAGAAAAGGTAATATCATAGAGTGTGCAAAGATACATAGGGAGTATCAAAATACTTCAAAAGAACTTCAACAGTATGAAACCGAATTAAGGATATTAAACAAAAAGAATGAGGACAATGCCCCACGCATTAATAACTTAGGCTTTACTATAAAAGGAATCTTACAAAAAGAATTAGAGTCTATAAAGGAGCAAAAAGAAAATAAGCTTGCTTCAAAGAAAAATTTAGATAAGGAAAAAGAGAATATAAAAAAATCCTTAGAAGCTAATAGAAATGATATTAGTGATTTAAACCAGAAGCAAGGAAGTTTAAACTCTGAAATTTCATATTTTGATAAGGTGGAGCAAAAATTTAATAGCAGGTATGCTTTGGATTTGTTTAGAAATATTTCAGGATATTTTGATAATGAAAGATTACTTGTTATTGATAAGGAAATTAACAATGAGGGACTTACGCTAGAAAAAGAAAGAAAAAATATTGGGGAAAACATATTAAGTAGTGAAGAACTATTAAAAAGTAAAGAAAGCGATAAAATAAAGAACTTAGGAAGTATTTCCGATGTTAAAAATAAATTAAGCAATAAAAAATCAGAGCTTCAAAAGGATGATGAAGAAATAGAAAAAAGAAAAGAAATAATTAAATATATTGATTTTGATGAAAGTAAGGTTTTTGATTCTGAAGAGATAATTAATGCTTTTAATAGAAAGATAAATCTATTAAAAGATGACGAAATGAAGCTTACAAAAAGCTTTGACAATATATCTTATGAATTAGAAAAGCTTAAAACTGGTAAAATTTTAGATTTACCTAAGGAAGTTGAAGTAAAGCTTAGAGAAAAGGATATTAATATAACTTATGGTATGGAGTGGCTTAAGAAGAATGGGTATTCATTTGAGAAAAATGAAAAGCTTGTAAAGAACAATCCCTTTATTCCATATTCATTAATTATGGATTCTAAAGAAATAGAGACTTTAGAAAAAGAATCTTTAGATATATTCACCTCCTGTCCTATATCAATAATTAATAGAAAAGACCTTGAAAATAGCTTGGAAAGTTCAAAACAGGACATTGTAGATTTGAATGGAGTTAGATTCTTTATATCCTTTAATAATAAGCTATTAAATGAAAGTGAGCTTTTAAAATTAATAAAGGATAAAGAACTAGAATTAGAGGAAATACAAAAAAAGATAAATGCTAGGAAAGAAAATATTGGATTTTATGATGAAAAAAGAAATTATATAAAATATTCCTCTCTGACACTTAAAAACTATGAAACTTTAAAAGAAGAAATTGAATTACTTAGCAGTGAAGATTTAAGATTAAGAGCAATAGAAATTGATTTGGAAAAAGAGATTGTAAGCATTAAAGAAAAGATCACAAACTATGAGAGAAAGGCACAAGCATTAGATAAAGATATACAAAACAATATTAATAAAGCTAAAGAATTTAAAGAATTAAAAGAAGACTATGAAAAGTATAAAAAGAATAAAAGCGCTTTAGAAAGAGTATTAGAAAGATTAACTATAATAAATAATCAAATAGACAAAGATGAAAAAAGAACTAGTGGAATAGAGAACGAAATAATAGAGTGTGCTGATGCAATTAGGTTTTATAACTCTAAGGAAGGGGATTTGTTAAAGAAACTGGCAGTTTTTAATATTTATAAATCTGGAGAGGTAATAGAAAAGGATAAGGAAGACTTAGTATCTGAATATGATGCTCTTACAAAGGATATTACAAGTTCAGAAAAGGAACTGAGAAAGAAAATAGAAGAACTTTCTAAAAAGTTTGGTGAGGTTGAAGATGAACTTAATTTGAAAGCTGATAAATATGAAATAAAAGAAGCTGAATATATTAATGAAGCTTACGATATGCATAAGGAGCTTGAATTCAAGGATGAACTTGATAAAGAAAGGCAGAATTATAATTATCTAAAGGATAAGTATATTGAGTTTGATAAGAGTTTAGAAGTTGCAAAAAGTAAATTAGAAGATTTGTATAATAAACTTAAAGAAAAATTTAATAAGGAGGAGCCAAAGGATAAGGAGTTATTAATTTCTAAAAATTTCAAAGAAGAGATAGAAAAAATAAAAATAGAAATTAAAGAAGCTACTAACAACAAGAAAAAGGTAAGTGTTATAAAAACAAGGATTGATTATAACTTAACTAGTTTAAATGAGTTTAATGATTTTAATATTAAAGAGGAAGTTGATATAGCCTTAGATTTTAATGAATTAGATGAGGTTATTGGAAAATTAAAAAGAGATTTAAATAATATTAAGACACAAGAAACTACAAGAGAAAAAAATCTTACAAATTTAGTTGTAGATATTGAGATAAAAGATGAGTTTAAACAGGAAGCTTTGTTTAAAGAGCCAATTCAAACACTTAAGAGCTTAATAAGTAATCCAATAGAATTTAAGGAGCAGCTAAAGCTTATAATAAGTTCTTATGAGCTTATTATGGAAAAATTAATGGCAGACATTGAACTAATTGAAAAAGAAGAAGGTAAGATATTAGAAAGTCTATTAGAGTATATTAAAGATGTTCATGAAAATATTGAGAAGATAGATGATAATTCATCGATAACAATAGGAACAAAAAGGTTAAAGATGCTGAATATAAGTGTTTCTGATTGGGAAGAAAATAAAGAGCTTTATAAGGTTAGATTAAAGGATTATATTGAACAAGTGAGAAATCAAAGTTTAGAAGCATTAGAGAAAAATGAAGATATAGAAGACATTATCAGCAATAAAATCAACATAAATAAGTTATATGATGAAGTGGCTGGAATTGGAAGTGTAAATATTAAACTTTATAAAATAGAAGAAGATAAACAAAGACAGATTACCTGGGATGAAGTTTCAAAAAATTCAGGGGGAGAGGGCTTTTTATCTGCATTTGTAATACTATCAAGCTTATTATCTTATATGAGAAAAGATGAAAGTGACATATTTAGCAGAAAAGAAAGCGGAAAGGTGCTAATAATGGATAATCCTTTTGCCCAAACAAGTTCAGCACACCTTTTAAAACCATTAATAGATATTGCTAAAAAGAGTAATACACAACTTATATGTTTAACAGGACTAGGTGGGGATTCAATATACAATAGATTCGATAACATTTATGTTTTAAATCTTATATCATCTAAGCTTAAGAGTGGTGTTAAATATTTGAAGGGTGAACATACAAAAGGTGAGGATGAAAAGGAAGTAATTGTAGCATCGAGGTTTAAGATAGAGGAACAAATTAAATTGTTTTAAACCATAGATGAGCAAGAAATGTATGAACAGATTAGATATGAAGACATTTGTAGGAAGAGTTAACTAGTATATTGTTAAGAAATCCTAATTTGGATATAATTAAACTAAAAAAGTGGTTGATAAAGTCTAGACAAAATAGTGGGAGATGATACTGTATGAATAATGAGGTTAGTTATTGCTTAGATAAAAGTTTAAGATTAGATATAATTAAAGTTAAAAATGTAATCTTTAGTCAACTGAATAATCCTCAAATATTTCTCTTTGGTTCAATAGCAAAGGGTTGTTATTCTAAATACAGTGATATAGATATATTGATATTAATTGATTCAAATAAATCTGTAAAGGAATTAAGATTACTGAAACATAGTATAGAAGATGCTATAGAAGATGTTGATGTTTATAGAAAAGTGGATATTAAGTTGTATAACAAAAATAGATATAATGAGTTATGCAAAGAACCAGGTTTTGAAAAAAGTATATTGGAAAATTTGGTGGATATAAGGAGTTGGTAGTATGGTAAAGCGTGATATGTTCTATTTTGAAGACATTGATGAAAAATTTATAGAAACAACTAAGAACTGTGAAGGGTTAGAGGATGGTATTCTTGTACACTGTCAGCAATGTATAGAAAAAAATCTAAAAGGTATTATATTAAAAAAATATGGTATGGCAAGCAGAGAGCATAATTTAGTTAAGCTATTAGAAATTTTATATCTAGCTGACTATCCACAGTTAAAAAAGTATAAAGGATTATGCAGAGAATTGAAAGATTTTTATTTTAGTAGAAGATATGCATCGGATGACTATGAGTTTTTAACAAATGACGAATATAAGGAGTATTTAAATAACTTTTATGATTTGTTAAATGAACTGAAAGAAATAAGAGAAAACTTGTAATTCTTCTTCATCAAACTAAATAAAACTTTTTCAAGGGATGCTTTAGATTTTAGAAGAGGTTTTTATGTAACAAGAATTGAAGAACAGGCAGTAATATTTATTCAAACTACGATATGATTATAGGCGGTATAGCTGATGATAAAATTATCAGGCTCATTGCTAAAAAGAGTGATGATAGTGATAAAATGTACCCTTTGTCAAGGACAATGAAAAAAAAGTTATATTAAATTAAGAAGATGATTTCTGTATTGTACAGGAGTCATCTTTTTTAGTCTCCATTGATATCTATAGTTATTGTAGTAAAATATGTAGTCTTCGATTTCTTCCTTAAGTTCATTTAAAGTTTCACATGATTTAATGTATGCTTCATCTTTAAAGTGCCCAAAAAACGATTACTGAGGAGCATTATCCCAGCAGTTACCACGCCTTGACATGGATTGTCCTAGGCGACAGCCTTTTACCAGGCTTTGAAACTTAGGACTTGTATAGTGGGCGCCCTGATCAGAGTGAATAAATGCATCTGTAGTAAGTTTAACTTGTCCTTCATTCATTAGTTTATATATCATATCTGTAGCTATATCAAGTGTCAATTTATCTGAGCGGTTGTATATCAGAATTTCATTAGTGGATCCATCCTTAATTGTTGATAGATATGCCTTTTTACCATTGCCGTAAAATAAGTAAGTTATATCTGTAAGAAGCACCTTCCCAGGTATATTTTGTTTAAAATTCCTATTTAATAAATTAGGCATGGTGGTATGTTCTTTAGTAGCTTTCATTATTCTTCTATAAGGATTGGCTTTTCTAATAGGGCAAATAATTCCGTACTTTCTCATTATCCTCCTTTCTAACATATCGAGTTTTTTTAGCAATTCATTTTCAGCTTTCAGCAAACTAATTTGTGCCTTAAGACGTTCATATTTTTCTTCAATGGAGAGTTCCTTCTCTCTAGGCCTTCCTGAATTCTCTTTTCTAGTATCCTGTAATCCCAATACACCTTCCTTGTCGTATGCAGTACGCCATCTATAAGCAGCCATTTCTATGCGCTTTTTCCCCAAAATATTTATGTCAAAACCGCATTCTTCGAATATTGACCTTGGGAACTTGCCTTTTCCGTCCTCACTTATAAAAATGCGCTTAAATTCATCAGTATAGGTTATTCCCTTCGCGCTGAAGCGCTTAACATATTTGTTCTTAGATAGTATTTCTATTTCTTCATTTGTGAATGTCTTCTTGCTCATTCAAACTACTCCAATCTCTCAATCTCCGTTTGTTTTATTATAACAAAAATACTCTATAGGGTAGACTCTTTTTTCTCTGTCTACTCTATAGGGTACATTTTAGTGAGATTGTCACTATTTTTGCATACAGTTCATTGAATTGCCTTTATTTTTGATAAAAAAGTAAAAATAAGTTACAATGGTGGATATATAAGGAATATTATAAAAGCCTGCAGTAGGTAGGAGGCATTAACTATGATAAAAGATGGAGTTTATGAACAGGTTATATATGAAGATCTTAAAAATAAATTAAAGGAATTGGATTTAGATAAATATATTCTAGAAAAAGAAACTATAGATGTGGAAGAAGCGAAAACTATACTGACAAGATATATATCCTCTGTAGTTAAAAAATGTTTAAGATTTATAAGAGAGAATAACAAACAAAATGATAAGGAAGCTTTGCTTTCACAAATAAAAGCTTGCAATGAGCTTATAAAAAGCTTAAGTAAAATAGCTGATGAAAAAAATATTGCTGGACTAAAGATTGATGAAGAAGGGGAAATGCTTACAGCCTTATATTCAAAAATAAATAGTATTAAAGCTGTAAAGGAAACTAAGGCAGTAAGACCTGTGACGCCACTTTCTCAAAGCTCACTTTTTACTGGTTCAAAACAGGAGCCGGACATGATGAGTGAAATAAAAAAAGAAATACTGTGCTGTGATTCTATTGATATGCTGGTATCTTTTATTAAATGGAGTGGTCTAAGATGTATAATTGAGGAGCTTAGAGAGTTTACAGAGCAGGAAAATCATAGGTTAAGAATTATTACTACCTCATATATGGGAGCCACTGATTATAAAGCTATAGAAGAACTTAGTAAGCTTAAAAACACTGAAATAAAGATATCCTATGATACTGATAGAACAAGGCTTCATGCAAAGGCTTATCTTTTTAAAAGAGAGACAGGCTTTACTACAGCTTATATAGGATCTTCTAATTTATCTAATGCTGCTCTTACTTCAGGACTTGAGTGGAATATAAAGGTTACTGAAAAGGATTCCTTTGATATTATAAGAAAGTTTCAGGCTACTTTTGAAAGCTACTGGAATGATGATGAGTTTAATAGTTTTAATGAAAGCTTTGAAGAAGATAAGAAGAGGCTTATAACTTCTTTAAAAAAGGAAGGCAAATCTGATAATAATAGCCACACTGTATTTAGTTTAGATATACATCCTTACTATTATCAGAAGGAAATATTAGAAAAACTTAAGGCTGAAAGAATACTATATGGTAGACACAAAAATCTTATAGTAGCAGCTACGGGAGTTGGAAAGACAGTTATAGCAGCCTTTGATTACAAGGACTTTGTAAAAGAACATAAAAAAGAAAAGAACAGACTTTTATTTATAGCTCATAGAGAAGAAATATTAAGACAGAGTAGAGATACCTTCAGAGCTATATTAAAGGATAATAACTTTGGAGATTTATATGTAGGTGGAAACATACCGGAATCCATAGATCACTTATTTATGAGTATTCAAAGCTTCAACTCTGCAAAGCTTTATGAGAAGACCACTGCTAATTTTTATGATTTTATAATTGTAGATGAGTTCCATCATGCAGAAGCACCTTCCTATGGAAAACTTCTGGACTATTATGAGCCAAAGATACTTCTAGGATTAACTGCTACTCCAGAAAGAATGGATGGTAAAAATGTATTAGAACGCTTTGATGATAGAATAGCAGCGGAAATGAGATTGTCAGAAGCTATAGATAAAAAACTCTTAAGCCCATTTCAATACTTTGCAGTATCAGATAACGTAGACTTATCAAAGCTTAAATGGACTAGAGGCGGCTATGATAAAGGGGAGCTTCAAAAGATATATACAAGCAATGATCTTAGAGTAAGTGGAATAATAAGCAGTTTACATAAATATGTTACGGATATTGATGAAGTGGTAGGGCTAGGTTTCTGTGTAAGTGTGGAACATGCTAAATATATGGCAGATAAATTTAATAGCAGCGGAATACCTTCTATTGCAGTGCTTGGAGAAAGTAACAGCGAAGAAAGAAACAATGCTAAAAGAAGCCTTACAGCTGGTGAAGTAAAGTTTATATTTACAGTAGACTTATACAATGAAGGTGTAGATATACCAGAAGTAAACACAGTACTATTTTTAAGACCAACAGAGAGTTTAACGGTGTTTTTGCAGCAACTAGGAAGAGGTCTTAGATTGTGTGAAGGAAAAGAATGTCTCACAGTACTGGATTTTGTAGGTCAAGCTCATAAAAACTATGACTTTGAGCAAAAATTTAAAGCTCTAATTGGGAAATCAAAACATTCAGTAGAATATAACATAAAAAATGGATTTTTAAATTTACCAAAGGGCTGCTATATACATTTAGAAAAGCAAGCTAAGGAATATATATTGAGAAACATAAAAGGCACTAAGCTAACTAAAGCAAGCCTTATAAGTAAGTTAAAGTACTTTGAAAGTGATACTGGTAAAAAGCCAACACTTAGCAACTTTTTAGATTATTATAATTACAGTCTTGTTGATGTTTATGGTAAAAATGGAGATAGAAATTTCACTAGAATGAAGGCTGAGGCAGGATTGATAGAGGAATATATAAATAAAGATGAAGAAGTTATTACAAAGAGAATGAAAAATCTATTTCATATTAATTCAAGAAAGCTTATAGAATTTGCAGTAAAAGTGTTAACTTCAAATTCTAAATTGGAGACTAGTAAATTAAGTGAAGAAGAAAAACACATGCTTGGAATGCTATACTATAGCTTTTATCTAGAAGCTCCAGAAAAGCTAGGATATGAATCTTTTGCAGAGGCCTTATATAATCTTTGTGTAAACAATAAGGAATTAATAGAAGAAGCTGTAGAAATTCTTAACTATAATTATTTACATATTGATTTTATATATAAAGCGGTTGATCTAGGAGCAGATGTTCCATTGGATTTACACTGTAATTACTCCATAGATCAGATCATGGCTGCCTTTGGATATTTTAATGAAAATAAAAAACCATCCTTTAGAGAAGGTGTAAAGTATTTTAAAGAAATGAAGCTAGATGCCTTTTTTATAACCTTAAATAAATCAGAGAAGGATTATTCTCCTTCTACTCTTTATGAGGACTATGCTATAAATGAGAGATTATTTCATTGGCAGAGCCAAAGCAGAACGAGTGTGGAAAGCGAAACGGGACAGAGGTACATTAATCATTTGAATACAGGTAATAAGATAGTTTTGTTTGTTAGGGAGAACAAGAAGAAGGACGGGATGGCTGCAGCTTATACTTATCTTGGAGAGGCGGAGTATGTAAGTCATAGCGGAAGTATGCCTATTAGTTTTGTGTGGAGGTTGAAGGAAGAGATACCGGCAGGGATGATGGGTGCTGCTAATAAGGGTGTAATGTAGAAAAATAGAAAGATTGAAAGAATGCAAGAGTATGTACTTTATAGAATGTGTTAATCAATATTGATTTTTATCTGGAGGGAACTATAGTGACTGATTATAAAGAACAAGATATACAAGAATTTTTGAACATATTGCATAAATGTTGGTCAATCAATTCCAGTTCAAAATGGACTTTAGATAACCCAGCAAAGGGACAATGCGGAGTAACTTCATTGGTGGTTAATGATTTTTTTGGCGGTGACATATTAAAAACAAAAACATCTGGAGGTTGGCACTATTATAATAGAATAGACGATAAATGTTTTGATTTTACACAATCACAGTTCTTAGAAAAACCAATCTATTTAGATGTGTTATCAAGCAGAGAAGAAGCATTTTCTGATACAAACATAGAACAATATAGTTATTTAAAGAACAAAATCGAACAATATATAAAAAATAATGATGCGTTATAAGAAGGCATAATTGGAAGAATAATTAGATAAAAATTAAATAAATAGAAAAAAAGGTAAGGCAAGGGAAATACATACATTCCCTTGCCTTATTCGGATTTACTTACAGTTCTAAATACCTGTCCAACTTTTGAAAGTTTAGAGGCCCTTTCAATTATATAGTCTATAATTACATTTACATTTTTTTGTTTATATATTTTACCATTTAAATCAGGAGTATATGCCTTAGTGATCTTTATTAAGTCTTCTAGCTGCAGTAACATTAGTTCTTCTTTTAACCTATCTTCGCCTACATCTCTAAAAGCAGTAACCGGGTTTAATAGAGGAATCTTAGTATCATTTGAAGCATCGCTACAACTATCTATTTTAATCGAAATATTAATATGCATGTTTATCCTATCAGATTTGTTCTGCAGCATTTCAAGTACTGATGTTAGTTGTTTTATATCATTTATATTAAACTTATTATTAGATGGGGTAACAAAATCAGAGGACTTAAGATCTTTTAAAACTTGATTAACATATTTTTTAGTAAATCCTTTTTGAATTATACCCTCTATTCCAATACCTTCCTTATAAAGCTGAATAATCTGATCTTTTTTAGTAACTTTCATATAAAACCATCCTTTATAAATTAGTCCTACTCATAAACTCTAGAGCAAGATTTCTATAATCACTATAGTTGCTATGATATTTCTTTTTAATTGTACTAATTGCCTGATCAAAGTCTGCTATATTAGAGGAACTATCTCTTTGATATATTATTGATTCAAAAAGCTTAGGTACATAGCTAGGATCTTTTGTAGGCTTAGTTTGTCTATTCTGTAAATCACTAAGGGTACGTTTATGCATGCCACTGTTTTTTATCATTTTATTAATAATTAGTCCTAATTCACATAAGTTGTAAGAAGGATTTAATCTCTTGATCTTTCGTTTTGATAACTCTATTTTATCAAGCATCTGAGGTATACCATAGGTGGATAAGATATCTGGGATTACTGGAATTACATAATAATCACTAACATAAATACCATTTAAAGTGATAAGAGCTAAATTTGGAGGACAATCAATTAAGACGTAATCATATCTATTTATCAAATCTCTTTTTAAATGTTTTGATAATATAGGTATTGAATATTTATTTGTCTCATGATTTTTATCAAGTTCTGACAGCCTGTCACTTAAGTCAATTAGATTAAGGCTTGAAGGTAATAAATGTAGATTATCATTACCACCGTTAATATTTGAAGTTCTTTTTATTATGGAATCTTCAATATTAAAGGCTTTGGTGTTATTTAATTCATCAAAAAACATTTGATGAATAGTTTTGTTATTTTCATTTGCTTTCTTCCAAGTATCCTGATTAATAAGTAGAATAGTGGCATTAGTTTGGGGATCTAAGTCTATCACTAATACTTTCTTATTAAACTCATAGGTTAAAAATTCAGCCAATGCAACTGTAGTTGTAGTTTTACCTACACCACCCTTTAAATTAATGAAACTTATAACTTTTCCCATAGTGTCTCCATTTTAATTAATACAAGACATTTATATTCTTTTAAAGAATAAATTATTCAGTAAAAAACAGATGATATTGTAAAAGATAGAGTATTAGTAAAGAGTATAGTAGCTACTTACGAAGGTGCAATGATAGTGGGAGGGGGGGCAAGTTATTTTAAAATAGAAAAAGTAGATAAGTTTCCTATAAATAAAGGTTACTATGCCAGGAAGACAATATTACAATTGCTAAAAAGAGTGATGATAGTGAGGTCATCAATCTTTTCTGTATACAGTTCATTGAAGTATCTTTATTTTTGATAAAAAAGTAAAAATGCGTTATAATATGTATATATTACACTAATTTGGTAGTGATGTTTAACATTTTGTAAATATAAGGTGATAGACATAAATAAAGAAGATACTATAAAACTTGGCAGTGTAGCAGAGGATTTGTTTATTGATATATTTTCAGAAACCTTTTGAATAGACAGAACAAATGGGATAGTAATTCAATATCCTTTTGTAGATATATACGGAAATAATAGGTCCATATGATCTGTAATGGAGAGAAAATAGCGGTAGAAATAGATGGAGAAACCTATCATAATCCTAATAAGGTTTCCGGCAATAAATACTATGATTATTAAAAACAGAATATTAAAATATATATTATTTAAGCGGAGATAGCTGTTTAGTTATAGAATCTTATACCATAGTTATACAATGTGTGATGGATTATCCAATGATATTATTTGGGGTGGAAATATGAAAGATATGTTTGAAAAAATCGCAGAATTAAAAAACTTATATTCTGCATGGTATAAAATAAAGAATATGGCAAGAGATGAATATATATATACAGGTTATAATGTAAGTTTATATGAAGATAACATAGATGAAATTATACGGATAATAAATTATGAGCTTATAAATGATAAGTTCGTATTTGATAAATTGCATTCTTTTGAAGTTCCCAAAAAGGATGGTAAGAGAGTGTTTCATATAGATACTATAAAAAATATGATAGTATCTCAAGCAATAATAAATATAATTGGTCCAATAATTGAATCTAAATTTATATCAGGAAGCTATGGATATAGATTAGAGTTAGGTGAATCGTGTTCTATATATAAAGATTGGACTCATCAGTATAGCGATTTCAGTAATACTCTTTATGAATGGAATAAGAAGTATGGTAATAAAAAATATTTAATACTTAGATATGATATTAAGAGTTTTTTTGATAATGTTAATCTTGATATTTTGAGTACTAATATATCACAATTAATTAAAAACCATAGAACTATTAATCTTATTAAAAAGTATTTATATATTGATATATTTAATATAGATAGCGCGAGAACAATTGGTATACCACAAGGAATATATTCTTCGGGTTTCTATGCGAATATTTATTTAAATGAGTTTGATAAACAAATTAGTAGCAAAGTAATCGGCTATGTAAGGTACGTAGATGATTTGTTTATAATTATCGAAAAGAACAAAAAAGATGAGATGAATTCTCTTATTTATAAGCAACTACAAAGTATTGGACTGGAGCCGAACTTCAACAAATATGATGAAGTTGATGTATCCAATTATATGGAATTAGTTAATATACTAAATAAAATAAAATATCAAAGTATTAGCTATTTAGAGATGCAGTTAGAAGCATTAACGTCCAAAGAACGCCAAGAACTTTTCAAATCAATAGAGGATAAATTAACAGGCAAAGAAAACGCAGATTTATCAGTTAAGGACTTAGAAGATTATTCAGAGCATATAAATTACTTGCTTTTCTTGAATAATAAACTAAATTCAAGTAACCCATCACTGCTATATTTGGCTCTTGAAGTATTAAAGAATGAGGCATTAAAGTACAGTAAGTTAGAAAAAATATATAAGAATCTATTTAATAATGATTTAGCAAATGAATTTATAATTAATAAGATTGATGAGTATCCAGAATACATAAAATTATCTCTTGCTAAGTTTTTACTTGCTAATGATGGCTACTTTTATTCAAATGAATTTGTAAATAAATATCTCAAATCGGACAAGTATTTATTAAAAAATGTTGGTTTGTTGTTATCTGTAAAACTTGGAAATGCGATTAATATAACAGAATGTATATCTATAGATGAACATAAAGAAGAGACAGAATTTATATTAAGCTATCTTATACCAGCACTTATTTATGAATCTCAAGATAGCTTAGATGAAAATGTTATTGAAGAACTATTTCATCTAAACAAGAATATGATTCTATTCTACAGTTATAAATTTAATAAAGAAGATTTTATTTTAGAAATTCTTAATAGAAATAATTGGAGTGAAGTAAATAATTATGGTGTAATTGCCTTACTAAAGTTATTTTTTGCAACAAATAGCGCTGATATTTATAATTTTATTATAGAAAAATTTAACAATAATTTTATTTTAGAATTGATAAAGGGTGAAATAATTCTAAATAAACATACCGTAGAAGAGGATAACAAACAAAACCTACAAAAATTGGTTGATATATATAACAAAATTCAAGTGCGAAGTGATTACTTTTCACAACGATTTCAAAGTGAATTAAGGTTTCACATTAAAGATGGACAAATTGTTTCTAATGTCCAGTACATAGATTTAGGAAAATTTGAGTATGAATTCATTGAACAAATTAGGTATGAACAGAAAATCATTGATGTTTTTATAGGGTTAAATGATATACAGTATATATTTGTACAATATAAAGACACAAAGTATATATTAGAAAAAGCTGATAAGGGAATATTCATAGATAAAGCAGATTACGAAAGATATATTTGGTACTTAAACTCGCTAAAGGAAAATGAACTCATTCCAAATTACATAATCAAAAACTTTGATAATTATAATTATATTTATACTTTGTATGAGATTAGCGATTATAATGATTTACTTGTTAATAGAATCAAAAATGGTGAAAAGTTATCTATAGAAAAACTTCATTTAGTGTTGCAACAATCTCATAAGTATAAAAAAGTAATTAGCCAACCCCCTTTACTATTACCACATAATATATTAATAGAAGGAGATAAAACGAAATTTTTAGGTGTTTTAAATCAAGTGAAAGGATCATTTTATAGAAGTTCAAGTGGGGATATAAGAAAAATATCTAGTAATAGATGCATTGAAAGCTTTGGATATTTATTGCTAGATAGTTATAATGGACAAGATTTTCAAAAGAATATAAAAAAAGGAGACTATGAAAATCAGTTTGATATACCTCATATTGGTAGTGTTGTAAATAAGGCAATATCGACAAGTAAGGATTACTCTTACAAAAGCATTGATAACCTAGAACTAGATATAAACTACATAAAAAACTTTAGCGATTTTATTTCAACAATTAAGGATAAAGAAAAAAAATTAAGTGAATTAATTGCAATTGACTACGTTGGATTTAAGATGCTTCAATATAAAAGGTACTTAAAAAGCATAAGATGTAATTATGAAAAGTTAGTAGAATCTTATGAAGAAGTAATACTTAACTTTATAAGATACCTTAAGGATAAAAACTTATATTTGAAAAGATACACCTTTAATATCTTATATTATAAATTAATTTTAAGAAGACATAAAATTAACGCATATAGTATGAGTATATGTATATTTACAATTAACTACTATATGAACTCAAAAGAATATATGAATAAATATGAAAATATTTATAAATTTGAAGGCGTTAAGGAGTTTTTAAATTTTGGATTAATTAATTTATGTTTTTTATTTGAAAAAGAAACTAGAAGAAAGTTCAAGTGCGAAATTGCAGCAAGCATTGACGGAGTTATAACAGACTTTAAGGCAAGTCATAAACTTATATCAGAAGACCTAGAGAGTAATGAAGAAAAAATAATTATCAATAATAGTGAAGGTTTACATAATGACATTAATATATTACAAGATATCAAAAGCACATTAATAGAATTTAAAGTTGATAAGATTAAGGACAGAAAGTATGGAAAGTTATTGATAAGTGGAATGTTTCTTAGTGAAAATAATAAAAGTTTTACTGTAAAAAGTGGAGTTAGGTATAAAAGTGCAAGCTTAGATATTATAGACAAGCCTAATCAGCTATATATCAGATATGCCCATAATCCTAATATGTCTGCAGAATTTTCCAACGGTAACATAAGTAATATAAATATTGAAAGTTCAGCAGTCAAAAAATTTTTGAAGAGAAGAAAAGGTTATGGTGAGTTGATTGACAAGGCAAAAGAAATTATAATAGCATTAGGCATTGTAATATTTTGGATCGCAATATTTACAATAACAGGAGTAATAATACAAAGTAAAATTGTTGGAATTCTAGGTTCGATAATATTTTCTCTATTAAGTATATTTTATAAAGATTTGATTAAAGCAGCTATTTCTAAATTAAATGATGCGTTAGGAATAAAAACTAAATAGCATTATATGAGTGAGAGATTAGAAAATGTTAGTGTTTTAGTACTGCAACTAGCACTCAACTTCATTGTTTTATATGATGTTAAAGAAGTTAATAAATTTAAAAAGAATTGATTTATAAGGCTTCATGTGCTTTAGTTAATTTTTATGATGCATACTTCGGCAATATTTATTTTATTATGCAGATACTACATAAAATATTTAACTCAAGTGATTGCGGTAATCAATTTGATTGTTACTGTATATAAAATACTAATATATTTAATTAGACTAATGATTTTATAGAAGTAAATAGTTGAGATAGTAGTTATATAGTAGATTTAAGAAATAAGGTATTAGAAAAAGAAGAGAATATTAGGTGTTTTTCACAGTTAGAAGTTATATGATTTATATATTGTTACGTTGAAATTAAGAGAATTGATTTAATGAAGGGATTAAAGAATCTTAAACAACTCTATTTGGGCAGTGAAGCTATTAGAAAAATATCCACAGAAAAAAAGCCTGCATATTTTTTCTGTGGATATGTGCATAATGCGTTTGCTTTTTAAAAGTTATATAATACATTTGTTTTTAATGCAGTCTGTGATAAAACTACAACGCGAGTATGGATTGTAGATTTAGATAATGAAAACCGTGAAAAAGTAATATTATAAAAATGTAAGTTTAATACATTTTGGATCTTAGTAAGAGTTTACGTGATGTAAACTCTTATTATTTTTAGGAACATTTTTATGGCATTTATTGAATAAAATATGTAAAAATTTCATAGTTAGACATACAAAATGTCAAATATATATGATAAAATTAATATTGCAATACAAAAATTTATGAAACATATATAAAAAACTCAAGGTAAGAGAGGAAGATACAGAATTGGAAAGAGATGTTTTCGCTTATCTAGATAAAAATTATAGATATTTAAATAACTATATAAGGGATATAAACGAATCATTATTTACTGCACCAGATACAGCAATAATAAAAGGAAGAATTTTTGCTGAAAACTTAAGTAAAGAAATATGTATATTAAGTGGACATGGTGTATTGTGTTCGAAGAACCAATTTGATAGATTGCATAAATTAAAATCTAGTGGGGTTTTAAATAATGAGATAGATAATTTATTTCAATCTGTGAGAGTGCTGGGGAACAAAGCAGCGCATACAGGTGTTGAAGGAGAGCTTGAAGCTGCTCTAAATATACATAAAAATATATATAAAATTACCTGTTGGTTTGTTAAAGCTTATATAGATTCGAGTTTTGAAGCATCACCTTATAAAAATCCAATGCCAATAACAGGAGGAACTGCATCAATAGAAGAGGATGTAATAGCAAAGATTATAGCTAAAACCATGGAAAGTTTTAAGGAAAAACAACCACAAAATGATCTAGAAAAAAGCAGTTCTGAAATAGCATCAGCTTTGGTAGAAAATAAAAAAGATATTGATGATGCTTATACTGGGTTACTTGTAGAAAGTATTTTCAATGATGAGCCGGATAAAAAATGCTTAGTTCAAGAATTAACTAAGTTAAAGGAATCATCTAAAGAAGCAGTAGAAGGTTTAAGTGAATTTACTTCATTTAAGAAGTACATGCACATAGTAAGAGATGCGCAAAGTGGTTTGGAGGAATTAATCTTTAAAGCTAATGAATCGGAGAAGGCCCAATTGCTTTTAGTTTGTGGCAGTGTGGGAGATGGTAAATCACATATAATATCATACTTCAATAATAAATATCCAGATGTTATGAAGAATTTTACTCTCCATAATGATGCTACAGAAAGTTTAGAGCCAAATAAAACATCAATGGATACACTTAATGATGTATTAGATGAATTTTGTGATGAGAAAATTGATATAAGCAAACAAAAATTTATATTAGCTATTAACTTAGGAACATTGAATAATTTTATTGATTCTAAGTATGGTGAAAGATTTACAAAATTAAAAAAGTTTGTTCAAGATAAAAAAATATTAGAAACTAGCATTGAAGATAGTAGTTTTGATGGGAGTATTTCTTTTCAATTTGTGAATTTTAGTGATTATCATATATTTACTTTAAAAGATGGAAGAGTTCACTCTGATTATGTTAAATCCTTGATACAAAAAATAACTCGTTCATTGGAAATAGATTTTCAAGAAAAAAACATATTTTACACTTCATATAAGAAAAATTGTAGCCAATGTGAAAATAAAGATTGTTGCCCTATTAAGGCTAATTATGAATTATTATCAAAAGATAATGTAGAAGATTCTATTGTTGAATTATTAGTTCAATGTATTGTTAAAAATAAAATAATAATTTCAACAAGAGCCCTATTAAATTTTATGTATGAGTTAATAGTACCTAGATCTTATATTGATGTGAATTCTCCTACTTTCAAAAATAAAATAGCAAAGCTTAATACTAAAGATTACATAAAATCACTAATGCCAAATATTATCTTTGACCATAAGGAATTGTCATTTATATTTGAAGCTTTAAATGATATTGACCCATTGAACGTAAGAAATGAAAAAGTTGATGATTTTATTATTGATTTTAATAATGCCACAAATTTATTGGATTACTTTAAAGAATATATAGATTTTCCAAAAGGATATCTAGGTAAAACAAATGAAATTGATTTTAATGAAAGTGAATCTAAAAATAAAGTAAGATTTGAATTATTAAAATTATTTATTAGAAGTTATTATATTTGTGGAAAAGAAGATTTGTTTTCCTTAAGAGATGAGGTCTATGATGATTATATGAATGCAGTGTTTTATTGGAATAGAGGCGATAAAGCAAAGCTTAAAAATGTTTATAATAATGTAAAAGATGGCATTATAAATTGGAACGGCGAAGCTGATAAAGATCATATAAATATATTTATGGGAAAAAATCAAATTAAATATAAAGTAAGTGAGAAGATTGAATTAAAGGTTGATACAAGCAACTTAACTAAAAGTGATGAGGATAATCTTAAAAAGTTCATTGAGACTCTTAAGCTGAAATATAAGAGTGAAAATTCGGAAGCTTCATATGAAATAGACATAGATTATAATCTATATAAATTATTAATACAAGTTAATAATGGATATAGACCTAATAAAAAAGATAAAAATCATTTTATTAAATTTATTGAATTTATAAATAAGCTTGAGGAAACAGGATCACAAAATGAAGAATTGCTATTTACTGAAAAGAATAGAGAAAATAATAAGCAATTTAAATTGGAATATGATGAAGAATTTGAAACTTATAGATTTGTGGAGATATAGGATATGAGTGAAAACATGCATTTTGAGATACAAATAGATCAAATCAAAAAGAAGTACAGAATGAATAATGGTGGTATACAGCATAATTATGAAAAATGGTTATTGCCTTATGTTGTAACAAAAGAAATACAAATGACTGAATTTAGTGGCGTAATGGGAGCTTTTTCTAGAATTATTTGTAATAAGGAACTTAATAGTGAATTTGATGTTGAAGAATTTATCAGAAACGTTGAGGAGAGCATTGAAAAGTTTGAAGGAAAAACAAGTAAAGAAGCACTTAGAAATATAATAAAAACTATGTTCATTGATAAAAACAATAATCTCGTTAACTTTGATTTGAAAACTATAAATTATATATCTGCTTCAAAAGAAGATATAAAATTTGCAGAATTTTTATATTCAATATTTTATGATTATAAATTAAATACTACTATTAATGAACATTATAATAAAAATTCTAATAATATATTAAATAAACTTGTATTACAATCCCTACCTAAGTTAGTCGATAAAGAGTATAAGATGAATCAGTATAAATGTTATCTACCATATATTAAAGATTTATTTATAAAAGACTTTAAATATTTAATACAAAATGAAGAATTATATAAAAATAATTTAAAAAGATTTTTAGAATATTATTATTTGTTTTATGTTTCTCAGCTATCAATGAAGTTAAACAAATTTGAAAAAGCAGATTTTGACAAAAACGAGACTTTATATTTTACATTAAGTTGGGAAAGTATTTCTAAAAACAGAACTGGATATAAGTTTGGGTTAGAAAAGTTAATTAAAAATGTCAGTTCATTATTTTCACATACAATAACACTAGATTTGATAAATTATCATAATCTAGAAAATAAATTGACGTATAAGGAAATATTTGACTTATTACAAACTGTTGATGAAGGAAAAGCAGAGAATGAGATTAATAACGTATATGATATGTATATTGAAGCAATTAGTGATATAAGATGGATAGATGTTAAGTTGCCAAATAAAGATACTCAAAATAAAGCTTTTAATAAGATTTTAAAATTATTTTCAGCTATTGATTATCAATTTAATAACACTAATACGAATAGGAAAGATATGTATAAATTTTATGCAAACAAATTTCTCAATTTTATTAATAAAAGTTTTGGAAAAAGAAGAGGTTCTTTGGGATGGTGTTTAACATTAAATGAGGAAGATATTATATTTCTAACTAAATTGTCTATAAATAATAATGAAAGATTAAAACTTAGTTCTTTATTTGCTGAATTTGAAAAGCGCGGTATAAGTTTTGATAGAGATTCACAAGCAAAAATAATCCAATTATATGAAAAATTAAATTTATTAGAGAAAAAATCAGATAGTGGGGATGCACAATATGTTAGATCAATTTTATAGTTATTTATCAAGTAAAGTAATAGAATTTTTCAATATAAATTTATTGACTCCAGGTGATAAATACAATATTCAGTTCGAAAATCAAGAACAAGTACAAGCTTTATATGAAGAGCTAAAAAATAACTTTTTGTTTAAAGATTATCAATATAGGGATTTAAATGGTGAGGTAAAATATAAATCATATTTACTTGATTTTAAGGGAGCTAAATTGATAGTTGCAGCTACAATAGACGATATACAGCCAGACTTTTTAACAAGGCTTAGAAATATGGTTGGTATAGAAAAAGGTTATGAAGATAAGGCAATTCTGTTTATTCATGATACAACATTAGATAGTATTATGGGAGGGACAGAATCGTTTAGCAAAGAAGGTATGCCATTTCATATTAAGTCAATTCAAGATGATATAAGAAAGAAATTATATGATTCTGAATTTAGTGAGATTGATAAAGCAATAATAGATTTAGATTTATTCAGAAAAAAGAAAGACTTATTTGCTGAAAATGCATCTATATTTGAGTATAAAGATTTATTAGAGACACTAAATAGCACTTGTATTGAAAAAGCACAATATAGAAATTTTGGACTATTTTTTGATAGTGAATTAAAAAAATTAAGTGGAAATGAATTAAAAAAACAAATTGAAGCTAATGCATTATATTTTAATAGAGTTGATGAAATACATAGATATGGAGATCCTGAAGTTGAGCTTGAAAAATATTTTGATGAAAAAGGTGTAGATAAATTAAAAGGTGCAGAATGGAAAGATGTTGATTATAAAGAGGTGAAAAAATCAATAGATGCTAAAAAAGATATTAAGCCTTTAGAGTATATATCTGTATCCAATGGGTGGGACAGAGAAGAAGGGACTTCAAAATCAAAATCAAGGATCAGAAATATAATTGTATTTAATAAAGAAAAAAAAGATGAATTGGAATTAGAATTTACATTTGACGATACCGTATATAAAGAATATCTAACACCACAACCACAAGATGATGTAGAAGTAACTACTTCAGGGAAAAAAATAAAAGCAGTTTTAAAAAATTGTTTAGATACTACAAGTTTTTATAAAATTTCTTATGAAAATGATAGACATGTGAAATTTCAATTTAGAATAGCAGTAGTAGGGTGTGAAGAAAGATATTTAGAAAGTATTCAAACGAAATATTCAATTATAGTAAATAAAAAGAATAGTTATATTTCTATTAATATTAACGAATCATCTTTAGTATTTAATGAATATGGTTCTTTAGTTGTTTCTTATGAATTAACTGATAATTATAACATAATTGAAATGCAACAAGATGATGTATTAAATATTAAAGTGAGTGAGTCTTTTGAATATGAAAATGATAATAATCTTATTAAATTTAAAGTAAAAATAGGTCAGGATATTATACCTTTTGGAATAATGGGCACAAGTGAAAAGATACCACCTGTTGAAGGGTTAAAAGTATGGAAATTTAAAAGAGAAAAGAAATGCGACTTCAAAGTTATTGGAGAGAATAAACTTAAACAAGGAACAAAAGAATATTTTACTAGAGATGAGTTTAGAAAAAACCTAAATCTAGAAAAACAAATGCTAGAGATTGAAGGATTATGTTTTTTGGAATTTGATGATGGTTTAGAAGCTGTAGATTTAGAGTTAAACTCGAAAGTTGAAGAGAGTTATAGAGATATTTTAATGTATTTTAAAGCGTCTAATAATTTACCAAGTTTAACATATTTAAATGAAGATTTAAAGCAATTGTATAGTAACTTTATTAAATGTTATGTAAATGAGCTGAATAGCATTAATGAAGGCTCAATTCTTACTAAAGAACAAAAAAATTTATTTAAAATTGGGACAATTAAAAGAGAAATAGAAGATAGAGAATTAATGTTAACACCACTTCATCCTATAAATATTGCGTATCAGTTACATATAAGTAATGAGTTATTTGAGGATGAAATGAATGATGATATTGTTAAAAAACTTTCTTCAACATATCTCTTACCGTATATTACTGTAGACGAAAAAAAACTTTATATCCCAATGGAACAATTCAATTCATTGGAATGGAAATACTATGTTGATGAAGCACTTCCAAGATATAAAAGTTCACGAGACTTTGTATCTAAATTAGTAAATGAAAAAATTGAAGAATTTATAGGACACTTTAAATATTTGTTTAACATGGCAAACAATGCGCCTATAAGAATTAATTTAATTAACACAGGTGACAGTAAAGAAATATTACAGGGAATATTTAAATATTATATAAAGCAACTTAAAGCTAAAAGCAAAGATATTTTACCAATTGATTTGTTTATATATTCAAATAAAAATATAACAAATGCATTTGAGGAAGTTGCATTTAATGATAATATAGATGATTTAAAAGAAACTTATGGGTTAGATTTAAATGTTGAAAATATGTCAGAAGAAGATGTTTTAGATTTATATAGAGAAAAAGTCCATTTCTATTCAAAGAAAATAGAGAAGGGAATAGAGTATGCACATATTACTTTTGTAGAAATGAGTGATAATGCAAAAACAATAATATCTAATATGGATGAAATACCTTCAGGCATAATATTAAATGGATTAATTTCTGGAGTGCCATCAGTATTTCAAGGAGATGCTTATAGAACAGGATTTGGGACAAAATACTCTAATGATAAAACAGATTTAATGGTAGTAGCAAGTAGGCTTAATGCATTAGATACAGCAATTGGGGGAGCACCTTTTCATATAAATCAATGTCAAGCAATTTCAGTACCTAATAATAGCAAAACAACTTTAGAAGATATTTATAATGCAAGTCATTGGGTTACATTTATAGATCCAAAAGTTGATTTGAATTTTTTTAAGAATGATCCAGGTGCAAAGGATCTACTCATAATTCATTATAGTGATCAATATACAACGGCTGGTGGATATGATGCAATTACAGTTACTAGAAAATCAGGACCATATCAAAAGGTTATAGAAGAATATTTGAATAGAAAAGGCATTGAAAATGCTAAAGAACATTCGCCAAGTATAATAAATATGTTTAATGCGATAAATGGAGATTGGCTTCTTAGTTTGCTATCAAGCAAATCACATCGTCCAAAAGAAAAAATAAGTATATTAGCAGCAATTAAATTAGCATTAGCGAAGTTTAAAAAAGATAATATAATATGGATTCCTATATCTTTAGAAGAGGTTTTAAGAGTATCAGGTGGAGCTGGACTTAAGCAAAGTGAAGGTTTCTTATCTGCTAAAAAATTAGGCTTTGATGGCAATGGAGCTACAAGTGATGATATTCTTTTAATAGGGATAGAAACAATAGATGAAGAAGTGTATGTTCATTATTATCCAATAGAAGTTAAAATAGGAGAAAATAATAATTCAGTAATAGAAAAAGGTGTAGATCAAGCAAAGCATACTAAGAATATATTTAATCAACTGTTATTACCTAAAGAAGGTATTGAAATTACAAATACTCAAAAAGTATATAGAAACTTTTTAATGCAATTAGCAATAACAAGTGCAGAGAAACTTAATTTATATGAAGTATGCGATGAAGAAAATTGGAATAGTGTAATTGATTCAGATTTAAGAAGAAGATTACTTAATGAGGAATATATTGTAAGCAATTCAATAGAAAAATCATTAGGAATTGCAGCGGTTATATCTTTTAAGAAAGAAAACAGCTTTGAACTAGTAGATATTCGAAAAGAAGACACTGTTATGGTTATTGAAATGTCTGAAGATGATGCATTTAATTTTATAACAAAAACTGTTGGAGAAATAAGAGAAGAAGTTGGGAAGATAGAGATTAATACACAAGTACCTTTAAATATATCAAGACCACAAGAAGGCAATGCTATTGTTCAAGGTGGAACTGAAGGTGAAATAGCAGGTGAGGCAATTGATTCAAGTGAAACAGCAGATAATATAAAAACACCAGAAACTGTGATTAATGATATACCTGTATCTGAAGTAGATCCCAAAGCTCTTGATTTAATTGATCCAGATAATAATTTATTAACACCGACAAGTATTATTGATAACGATCCTGGAATGCAAATAGTAGGTTCAGGAGTAATAGCTGACCCACAAGTTGTTTATGAAAACAATAGTGATAGAAATATGCAAATTTTATTTGGAGTAAATCAAAAGAGCAATAGAGAAGTATATTGGTGCCCAAATGATACAAATAAATTAATGCATACTAATACAGGAATCATTGGAACAATGGGAACTGGTAAAACTCAATTTACCAAATCAATGGTTACACAAATTTATAGAGAATCTAAATATAATGTGGATGGAAAGAAAGTTGGAATATTAATTTTTGATTATAAGGGGGATTACAATAAATCAAAACAAGATTTCCTAGATGCTACAGAGGCAAAAGTATTTGAGCTTTATCATTTACCTTTTAATCCATTATCAGTGGTAAAAGCAATAAATTCAAAACCAATGTTACCTCTTCATACTGCAAATGGATTAAAGGAAACCTTAGCAAAGGCTTTTGGACTTGGAATAAAGCAAGAAACATTATTAAGGGATTTAATTATGGAAGCCTATGAGAAAAGGGGAATAATTAAAAATGATCCTAATACATGGGACAAACCAGCTCCAACCTTAAAAGATGTATATGATATTTATGTTAGTAAAGAAGATTTAAAAGAAGATAGCTTATATGCAGCATTTAGTAACTTAATAGATTTTGAAATCTTTGAGCCAGATCCAAATGAAACTAAGAGTTTATTTGATTTAATTGATGGAGTTACAGTAATAGATTTATCAGGATATGATCCAGGAATACAAAATCTTGTTGCTGCTATAACTTTAGATTTATTCTATTCACAAATGCAAGCTTATGGACATAGCAAAATTGATGGTAACTTAAGACAATTAAATAAGATTGTATTAGTTGATGAAGCAGATAATTTCTTAAGCAAAAACTTTTCATCATTAAAGAAAATACTTAAAGAAGGAAGAGAATTTGGAATTGGAACAATACTTTCAACTCAGTTATTAAGTCATTTTTCAACTGGTGAAAATGAATATGCTAATTATATTTTGACTTGGGTAGTTCATAATGTAGCTGATCTAAGTAATAAGGATGTTAAGTATATATTCAATACTCAAAGTAAGTCTGAAGAAGAGAGCATATATAGTAAGATAAAAAGTCTTAATAAGCATTATAGCTTGGTTAAGATGGGAGATAGTGATAGGGCTGTGTTTATGAAGGATAGGGCTTTTTGGGAATTGATAAAATAAGAAGCATTGAATATATTTATTATGTTGAATGCTATATATTAATGTATACGATAATGCATAAGTGGTGGTGAAAAAATTGACTAGTATTTTTGATGATAATGTTAGTAGTGTTGATTATTTAGGTTATGAACCATATGTTAACGGATTTGAATATGTAATTTATGAATGTAAGGATATACTGTCAAGACCTGTAGTTTTTGGAATACATGGGAAATGGGGTGTTGGTAAATCTACTTTTATGGAGCTTTTAAAATGTAGGTTTAAAGATAATAAGGAATTTAATATCCTAGAAATAAATCCTTGGGAGTATCCTGAAAATACTGATTTTATTTCTGTTTTTTCAGCTGAATTATATAAAGTAATAATGAAAGATAATGATTTTACAATGCCATTAGAAGTACTTAGTAAATTTGCGAGAAGTATACTTTCGCCACTAAAATTTAAAGCTGGAAATCAATTTTTATCAATTGAATATGATTTGAGTAAATATAATTATGATGACCAAAAAGATAAAATTGATAATATGTTAAAGCAATACTATGATAAGAAAGATGATATAAGAGAAATATTAGACGATAAAAACATACATGATAAGAAATTTCTTATTTTTATAGATGATTTAGATAGATGCAGAGTAGATAAAGTTATAGAAATAATGGAATCAATTAAATTGATATTAAATTCAAGAAACTGTATTTTTTTCCTTGGTTGTGATCCTCTATTTCTTAAAAGTGCGGTGGCGAGTCATTATGAAAGTTTTATTAAATTTGAGGCCAAAATGAATGGAATAGAAGAAAATGAGATGGTTAATGATTTCGCTAAAGAATACTTAGAAAAAATAATACAGGTACCATTTAATATACCCAATATAAATCGAAATAGTATTGGTACACTTATAAAAGGTATGTTAGAAGGTGAAGATATTCTTGAAAATAAAAATTCATATAAGAATGAAGATTTATATAAAAAATTTAAGAATTCAATTAAAATAGAATTTTTATCTAAATTGTTTTATAACTCAAATATGTTGCCGAGAAGAATTAAAAGAGTTGTTAATTTAATATTTATGAACTATGTCTTTCTGTTTTATAAACGAGATTTGGAAATTAATACTCACTTTTTAGCATTAATCACTATCATTGGAGATATAGATTCTAAAATTTATTCAACTTATTTTTGGAGTGAAAACTTAGCAAAAACAGATTTGAAAATCTGGCTAATAGATAAAAATGAAAAAGAAATAAATAAAATAAATAATACTAAAATAATAAAATGTATAGAGATATTTAATGAATTTGAGAAGACTAAAGAAAATGTATATGATATAAAAACAGCCATAGATAATATAGATGCGTATTTAAATATTACCAACATATCTGTATTTCAATTAGATGAACCAGAATATTTTAAGTATAAAAGCGATACGCAAACAGGAAAAGTAGTTAAAGACTTTATAAATAGATTTATGTTTAAAGAGTCATTAGTTAATTTTATAGGTTGGTTTTTTACATCGGTTTATGATAAACAATTACTTAGGATAGGTATATCACAAAATTTAATGATTTATTTGAATGAAAATGATAAGGTAAGTGATAAGAATTTTTTGTGTAAGTTTGAATACAACGGAATTAATGACAATATGGTAATTAAATTTAGAGATAGAAATCTTAGATCAAAGTTTAATAAACCTGTAAGAGATAGGGATGAGTATCTAATAAATGATGAAAATAGTGAAGAAATAAAAGAGATTATTGTTAATGCATTCTCATTATTACATGAGAATGGAAAATTACAGTCATAATATTACTGATTTAAGTAATAAGGATGTTAAGTATATATTTAATACTCAAAGTAAATATGAAGAGGAAAGTATTTATAGTAAGATAAAGGGTCTTAATAAGCATTATAGCTTGGTTAAGATGGGGGATAGTGATATAGATTTGTTTATGAAGGATATGGCTTTTAGGAAATAGTGAAGGATGACTAATGTAAGAGGCAGATTAAATCTGTCTCTTAATGTTGCAATTGAAAAAATAGTTTGTCAAATGATAAATTTAAATTATGCATATTCAGAGAACATGGTACTAACTGAAAAGCGCCAATTTAGTCTATATTTGAGGAGCTAGTTATGATTAGAGATATAAGAGAAATAGAAAATTATAATAAAATGATTAGAGTTTTTGAAGAGATGGGGATTGAATATCGTGATTTTTATAAATATGATGAAAATCATGATTACAGTCAATTAGTACATTTAATAGTAGGAATGAGTATTTCTCCAATTAGATTAAATATTGAGATACAACAGAAAGAAGATATAGCTGTTTTCAGTTTTTGGGTAAGTATAAGAGCCCTAAATTTATGTTTGAAGGTGATACATCAGATTGTACTGATGTAATTTCGTGCATTATGACTATAATAATTAATATAGTTGATAATGCCGAATTGTCATTAATAGATATGTTTAATCCTACATATATAGATGGAGAAATATATGGGAGAATTATCGCGTTTTTAGATCCAGATATAATAAATGCGGATTTTGAGTCAGATAATTTTATTGAGAAGTTGGGAAAAGTTATTTCTCTAACTGCACTTGCTAATATGATTGTATGCAAAATTATTAATTTTGCACTTTATAGTAACGACTTGGTCGATATATCTAATGAAGATTATGATTTTGGAATAGAGGTTAACTTATCAGCTTGTAATTATATAAAAAGAAAAAGTGAAGATTGGGAATGGGTTTATAACGATGATATTGGAGTATCTTCTATCAATTTTAAAAGGGAAGTTGGCTGTAAATTGCTTGATCTGATTTTAGATGAAGAAATATTTCATCTTTCAGGAGTAAATAGAGAGATAATTTCATATAAGGCTAAGATTTATGCAATTGACAAAGAAAAATTTGAATATGCTAAAAATATTTTAAGATACTATGACGAAAAGGAATATAAGGTAATAGCGATTAGAAATAAGTTTTTGTAATAAGTGCACATAATATCATTTCCATTTCTGATGAATGTGGGTTTCATAAAGTTATGGAGGAAAAAAAGTTAATAAGAGAAAGACGAAGGCTAGAAAATAAAATTTTACTTGGAGAGTCTAGATTTGAATGGAGTGATAAAATAGATGGTGGGAAGTTTGGAGATCTCATTAGGGACATATTAATATTAAGTAAGGAGGTGTATGTAAGCAGAATAAGAAAAGCAGGACCCACAAATCAACCAGATAGTGGATTAGACTTGATAATTGAGTATATTGACTTTAATGATGAAAAATGCAATGAAGGAGATAAACCATTTGAAATAAAAAAATTATAGGTCAGTGCAAGGCCTATAAAGGTACTGTTGGAATAGGGTTGAAATTGAAGAATTATTAAGGAATTATCTGGAAATAGTTGATAATTACGAAGATGTTCTTAAAAGTATGTTTTCTGTATTATTGAATGATTAATATTGTTTTATAAAATGATAATAGGAGTAGTTTTGGTAAAAACATAGCTAAAGCTTATGGTAACTTTAGCTATGTTTTCTATTTTTTTATTTTTATTAGTATAAATTGTAAGAATTGAAAGGATAACCGAAGATTACGTCGAATATAATTATTATAAATTTATTATATAATTTTGTTTTCTATGAATTGAGTAAGAAAAATATATATTTTCTTATACTTAAACACAAGTTCTAATTTGGAGGGAATATGATAACTAAAACATTTAAATGTCTAAAAATGCAGGAGGATGGGAAAAATAAATATCTTATTTTTATAAGATATAAAGATTTAATTGAAATTACCGAAGTTGGAAAGTTAAGTGTAAATAGAATAGTAGATGAAGAAAAAGCAAAAAAAATGGTAGGATTTATAAGGAATGAAGAAAAGTTTTATCCAACATTACTTATGGTTACTAACGAAAATTGCAGTACAAAATATAATAGTTTAGAAAATGAATTAACAATAAAAAGTAAAGATGGTAAGTGTCTGGGTGTTGTAGATGGGCAGCATAGATATAAATCTATTGAGCTAATGTTAAGTAATAAAGATATTCCTATTGAAGAAATAAAAAAGCTGGGAAATAAGGAACAGGCAGTTTTTTTGATTGATAATTTAGGGGCACAAGAGCAAAGAGAATTATTTTTAGAAATAAATAGCACACCAAGTAAAGTTAAGAAAGGTACACAGCTAAGGTTAATGATAACTGTATGTAATCACTATGGATTAAAGTATCTTGAGAGAAAAAATGAATATTTAAAATATATTTATTTTGATGAGGATCAGGTATTAAAAAAAGGTGAAGTAAAAATTCCATATAAATTTGTATTAAAAGCTCATGAAAAATTATTTAAGGATTTTGAAAAAAAATATCTAAACAATATGATAGATGAAAATTTAATAAATACTTATTATGAATCAGTTGAATATATTTGGAATGTTATCTTTGAAAACATAAGAAAGTATGAGGAGAACTTTAAGAAAAGTATATTTATATTAGAAATATTTTATACTAGCTTATTCCAATGTATATATCAAACCATAGTTTCAAAAGAATTAGAGTTTAATAACCAGACAATTAAAGAGTTATTTGATAAGATTAAATTAATTTTTGATATTGATGCAATAGAATTTAAAACAGAAATTGATAATGTACCAGTATCAGGAAAGAAAATAGAGATTATTAAAAATAAAATAGAAGAATTATTAAATAAATAAGGTGATATTTATAATGGATAGACAAATTAAAAATTTATTAATACATATAAAGTTAATAGAAAGATGTGATAATTTTATTGATAAAATCGTTAAAATTACTAATACAGCTTTTCAGCACACTCCGACAGGGCAATCTAATATTAGTAGTAATACGACAATGATAAAATGCCTAAATAGTGAGGATGTTTTATATATAATAGAAATTAAAGAAGATAATGAACAAGCTTTAATAAATATAATATCAAAATGGGAAATAGATAAATATACGCTTTTAAACAATATAAAGAGTATTAAAGAAATCTCTGAAGTAAAATTAATAGTAGATAATTTCTCCAATAAGATTTTATCAGATAATTATCAAACAATATATAAATTTGAAAACTTAATTAGGATATGCGTACTAAATGAATTGATAAAACAATATAAAAGTAATTTTAAAGATTTTTTAAAATATATAAATCATTATGATGAGAAGAGAAATTTCTTAGGTAGAAATATTAATAATATACTTCAAAGAACAGATTTTGATAGCATTTTAACATATATTAATAATAATAATTTGGGTGGAAATGAAATTGCACAGTATAAAGAAAATATTAGAAATAAAGAAAACTTAAAAGAATTAAAAGATACTGACATATTTAAAGATCTAAAAAATATAATAAAGGGCCAAAAGGGATTTGAGGATATTCAAAAATATGCTTTAAATTTTAGAAATTTTATAGCTCATAATAAGATTGTTGAGGATGATGTTTTTTTAAAGTATAAATCTGGTATTGAGCAAATTAATAAAGATTTAATTGAAAAATATATTAGTAATAGTAATTTTGGTTTTTTAGAATTAACTGAAGAAAATATAGTAAACAGTACTTTATTTTTAATAGATATAGAAATTAATAATTACGAAGATGCAAAGATGTTTTTTATGAAGTTACTTTTAGAATATGGTGTAATACCTGCTGAAATAAGAGATATAGATAGACAAACTACTATAAATAATGAAGATGATAAGAGTGATAATTATGCTTTATTAGTAGAAAATGAAATGTACAAAGCACTTTTCTATAAGCTAGAGGAAACTGAAAAAACATATACATTTTATATGAATGTTAAAAATAATGATTTAAAGAAAAGGATTGCAAATAGATTATCAAGCGTTATGGATTTTTTAAACAACAATCAAATTATATATGTTTTCGATTTTTCATCATTTAAGTATAATAATGCATTATATAAATATTTCAATTATTTTGAGAATACACTACGAGCATATTTATCTATAATAGAAATAAATAAAGAGAGAATTTTCACAAAAGATAATGGAGAAAATTTAGAAACTAAGAATAATGCAAATAGTTATAAAGATATAGATAATAGAGATAAAGCTAGAGTATTTTTAAAGCCCAATAATGGAAATTCTTCAAATTTAATTAATAACCAATTTTTTGACAAGCCAACTAGTGATTTGAAAAAATACTTAGTAAATCCAATAGATTTTGAAAACAATTCATCAAACAATATTAAAAGTCTAATTAATTCATATTTAAATTCTAAAAATGAGAGTAGTTTATTAAAGAAAATATTCACGATAATAGAATGGGATGAAGGTTTGCAATTGATAAATAATGATTGGGAATTTATTGAGGGTTATAGGAATATAGTTGCCCATGAGAATATTATATTTCATGATGAATATATTGAAGTTAAAAATAAAATGGAAGAAGTAAAAAATATTTTAATAAATTCCATTTTGAAACTGCTTGATGAATTTTATTGTGTGAAAACTAACTTTGAGTTTAATGAAAAAGGCTTGAAGCTAAGTTATAGCGGTAAAAACTTAAACATTACTTTCGATGACTTGAGGGTTGAAATAGATGATTGTTTATATTGTAAGTTTATTTATTTTATAAACAATGTTTCAGATATTAATTTGTATACGGATGTAATATTTCTAAATGATGAAACCGTTAAAAATATCTTATCATCAAGTTATGTTGAAGGTAAAGTAAATAGAGAATTAATAAATAATGTGTTTAATAGTAATCAATTGTTAATTATAGAAGGAAAGAACAATAGATATTATATTGAAAAACTTATTAATGAAAATATGGATAAAATAGAAAAATACACTGAAAATGAATAAATATCTAAATTATTCAATTATCGCTATTAAAATGGATATAGAATAAAGAAGTTTTAAAGTCATTATGATTTATGTGAATCGAAGAATTGCGAAAATTTTTAAAGTTAAGTATTTGTAGTCAACATAGAAGGACAAGTTATTAGAAAGTTTGAGTCTAGTATAGAAGGTTAATAATTAATAATACAATAGAACAGTTCTTCTATTGTATTATTAAATTTATTTAAACTTAATCTAATGAATTGACTGCTTTTATCATTATATTTTATTTCAGTAATAATATACGAAGGTTCCCCAATTCCACAAGCAGACCCCGAAGAAATAGCAAATCTATCAGCTATATCCTTAATAAACATCTCATTAACAATCCCAGGAATAAGCATACCAATAACTCCAGGAATATGATTATCTGGATCTCCTAAAAATTCAACTCCAGGATATTTTTCAGTAAGCATTTTCTTAGTTTCAATTTCTAATTCAGAAATCTTTTTAATATATTCATTCATATCCTTCTTAGCAATTTCACAAGCCTTACCGAAGCCTACAATATTATGAACAGCAGAAGTTCCAGCTCTATAGCCACTTTCTTGAAGTCCACCGTGTATTAATGAAGTCATTTTAAAATCTGATAAACCATTTTGCCTTATAAAAGCAGCTCCAACACCTTTAGGACCATAGATTTTATGTGCAGACATTGAAAGAAAATCTACTGAAAGTTTATTTACATCAATATTTATCTTTCCTAAAACCTGAGTAGCATCTGAATGAAATAAGATTCCTTTTTCTTTAGCAATAGAGCATAAGCCTTCAATATCATTTAGTGAACCAATTTCATTATTACCCCATATAAATGATGCAAGTATAGTATTATCTTTAATTGAATTTTTGAAAGTATCTTTTTCAACTTGTGCATATTGGTTTACTGGAAGAAAAGTAACTTCATAGCCTCTATCAATCTTTTTTGTAGTAGATTTTTTCTTTAGAAATTGATTTGCTACTGATTTTTCTGATTTATTCCAGAATACATCACCATTTAAAAACTTGCAGGTTTGAAGTACTGATTTATGTTCAACTGTTGATGTAATTATATGATTTCCGCTTTCTTCGTAGTGCTTTTTATAATCAGCTACACCTTTTATGATGAAGTTATTGCTTTCAGAAGCACCACCAGTAAATATTATTTCTTTAGGCATAGCGTTTATTAAAGCTGCAACTTGTTCTCTAGCTTTTTCTACAGCTTTATTAGCATTTACAGCTAGAGTATAATATCTACTAGAGGGGTTACCATATTCCTCTTTTAAATATGGTAACATTGCATCTAATACTTCAGGATCAATAGGAGTAGTTGCGCTGTTATCTAAATATATCATAAATTAACATCTCCTTTATTTAAGGCATTTCTTAAGAATTTCTCTAAATTACCACCTGAATATTTATATTGATTTAGTAAAAGCTCTGCGCCTCTATCCATGTGAAGTTTCATATAATGTGGATAGTATTCATCCTCACTAATATTACGTTTAAGATTAACTTCAATAAGAGCTTTAAATATTGTATCAAATTCTCCAGTAACTGTTGATCTTTGAAGCTCAAGTCCATTTGTATCATCATTTTTATAATTATCAATGGAAGTTTTATCTTTTAATGACAGAGAAATTGCTATTTTACTTAAAGCAAATGGTTTTAGGTTTGAACTTTTGCTTATTTCTTCAAATATTTCTTTTGTCTTTTTTGATGTTTTTAATCTAAATCCCATAATTACACCTCAAAATATCCATTTTTAACTTCAGTCTTACGTAATTCTGCATTGTATAGCAGTAGGTATTCATCACATACATAAGGCTTTACAACATTATATAATTCACTATCAATTTCTTTATTGGTTGAAAGGATAATTACTTGCTTACTTATATTTGGTAAATAAGTAGTAGTTAATGAATTTCTATGGGTTTCATCAATACGAGCATAAGGTGTATCTATTATAAACGGTATTTCAACTCCAGAGCTTTTAATTATAGCCCATATTAGGCAAAGTATATAAATTTGCTTTTCACCATTAGAAAAATCATTTATATTGATTTTAGTACTTAAACTGATATAGTTAAATGGATTATCGTTAGCTACCTCTGATTCTAGTTCTTGGTTTGTTTCTACATTATAATGTTTTAATAAATCCTGTAAAAAGTTATGACCATATTTTTTTTCTAAAGCATCAAATCCAAGATTTTTAATTACATTTAAAATTTCATTGCTATTATAATCTTTGTTTATATATAAGGTAGTGTTGAAGTTATCATCAATTACAATGCTATTTACATAGTTTTCTTTTCTAATTATAGTGCTGAATATATTTAAAAACTCATCTTCAATTAATTTAATTTTATCTTTAGTTAAATTAGTAAGCAGCTCATTTAAATATTCAATAAGTTGTGAGGACATATCTAGAACATTAATATTTTGAAGTAAAGTAGTATATTCATTTCTTGCTCTAGTAAGATGATATTCTTTATTCTGCAATTCACTCTGTCTTGAATCTATAGAGGATTTTTTAACAGCGATATTGCTCTGAACATTATTTATGTCTTCATTGATTGAATGTATATTTTCTAAATAGCTATTTAATATATCCTCAGAAATTGAAGAGGTTAATTTATCTTTTAAATCCTTTAATTTAGCTCCTATTTTAGAAATTCTATCATATTTTTGAATTAATCCTCTAGTTAATTTATTTCTTCTGGTTAGAATATTATCAACAGTATGGTTTATATTGTTCTTCTGTTCAGTCGATAACTCTAATATCGTTGCTACATTTTTCAATTCAGATGTATTGAACATATTATTTAATAAATCAACTGCAATTTCAGCATATGTATTTGGATTAACAGTAGTATTTATATGCTTGCTAAGAGAACTTTTTACAATATCTCCAGATAATTTTTCTTTTACAGAATTATAAGAGTTTAGTGAATCCTCTTTTTCAATCTGAATTTTTGTTTCCTCTAAAAGGTCTGTAACTAATAAGAATGGGAGGGTATCATTACAAAAATCTTTTATATCTTGATTTAAATTAGCTCTCTCAGCTTCAAGTTTAACCATTTCTGAATTTATGGCAGATTTCTCTTCTTCCAAAAGTCCACCACTATTTTTAAAGCTTTCTTCTATTTGACTTCTTTTAACTAATAAGTCATCTAAATGTTTTTCATCTAAAGTTAATGAATTTTTTAATTCTTCAATTTCATTTTTAAGCTCTTTTACAGTAGAAGAAAGTTCATCATAATTATTTTGAACTTCTTCAAGCTTTGCATTAGATTTTGATTTAGCTCTTTGATAGGTCAATAATTGCTTTTTTAATACTTCAAAAGTATCATAATTAAATAATTCAAGTATTGATTCTTTTAAATTGGAATTTGCATTTTTTCCAGTAAAGAAATCACTTAATTCTTCGCCATCAAAAAAGAAAAAATCAAACAAAGATGGTGGAAGTACAGATTTTAAATATTTATCGAAATATAATTTATCTTCATCATTCAATTCAGAATTATTTAGATAAACTTCAAATTCTTCATGTATTTTTTGATTTATATATTTCCAGGAACGTTTTAGATAGTAGTTTTTTATTTCAGTACCATCTTTAAAAGAAAGACTTAGACCTAAAAAACATTCTATGTTTTCATTTTTAAAGGCATTATCATTTATGTTGTTTTTAATTTTAGTTTGATAATTATGATTTTGACCAAGATATCCATAAGTAATAGGGCCATAAATACACAATTTAATTGCTTCAAATAATGTTGATTTCCCAGCTCCGTTTTCTCCACCAATTAAAACAATATTCTTAGTATCTTTAGGAGTAAAGGAGAAAGTAGTCTCATCTTCATAAGATCTAAAGTTTTTTAATGTTATGCTATTAATTATCATTTTCTATCTCCTCAAAAATTGCTTTATGTAAATGTCTTTGATTAAGAATCTTATTAATTGATTTATCTAAAACAGATCTATTAGTAAAGTGCTTATATTTATTTGTATCAATTAATAGTCTATTAATTAAATCTTGATCAATATTGTGTTTATCACATAAATTTGATATTTCATCAATGGTTTTTTTATCAAACATAGGCTTTTTATAGTCATCCCATGGAAGTCTTTCACCCATAACTTCATGATATAAATCAACTAAGGTTCTGTGAGTTAAATCCTCTTCATCATCCCAAATCTTATCTATAGCTTCTAATTCTTCTTTAGAAATAAGATCAATTTCATACTCTTCATTAATTAGTTTTTGTAATTCTAAAAGTTTTTTTAGAATCTCTTGTCTAGCTATAAAATTAAAAGGCCCATATCCAAGTACATTTATAAATTCACCTTTATCATCTTTTTGAACTTTAGATTTATCTAAAATGACATTATTAGAATTATTGATATTAAAAAGTGGAAGTAATTCTAAATAAATTTTATCCTTCTCTTCAGAAGTATATTTGTTTCCTTTGTCTATTTCCGATTGACAATTTTTTAAATCAATATATCCCTCACCATCACCATTAGCAAAAAGATAGTCTGAATTTATAACATAGTTATCTAATAAAGGCAATTTATCTAAGTATAATTTTTTATAATAGTGATTTCCATCTCTTCTATACTGCATTCTATATTCATGCTTGTTACGAATGCCGACTATCCATTGTCGAAAATCAAGCAAAGGTTGAAGCCAGGTTTCACCATTTTCAATAAATCCGGTTAAAGATTTATCTTTAGTTACAACTGTACAAATCCAACAACCAAGCCTAGAGTTGCCACAAGTTGGTGTTTCTTTATCATTAGTAGTAGTAAAAGGACATTCGCCGCCATCAGCACCCATATATAATGTAAATAAATCATTATTACTAGCACCCCATGGATTATTGCCATTATTAGAAAGCAAAAATCCCCATACGTCATCTGTAGTCAAATTAACTATAGGATTATATACATAAGTACTATCAAGAGAACCATGAGGAGTCAAAAGATATCCATCAATTTCTCTGTTTTTAATTCTTATACTTCTAGCAATACTTTCAGCTTTTCTAACCCCTAAAAGAATAACTACTTCACCATTTTCTTTTACTTTTTCTTCAATAAATGTATTAGATGGTTTAATTTTAAGCTTTTCAGTACACCATCTAAATCTAATGGAAGTAGGAGTAGGGAGCCCTTTGCCAATTATGTTAGTCCAGTATGTATTATCATAATTAGGGTGAACCATATGAGTATACAGTGGAATATTTGCTTTTTTTGCGCCTTCATTTATTAGGGCTGAATTATGTTTTAAATATCCTAAAACAAGAGGGTTTTCTATAAGAGTATCAGAAGATACTACATAAACAGCCTTATGTCTTTCTTCTAGTGGTAACTGCATAAGCATAGTAAATACTAATTGAACAACAGTAGTACTATCTTTACCTCCACTATAGCCAATAACCCAAGGTCTTGAGTCGTTTTTATATACTCTTTTCATTTCTTCTAATATATCATCAATTTTTGATTGTATTTCGCTGTTCATAATTAATCCTCCATTTTGCAGTCATTTTCTAATTTAAGTTCGTCCTTAGCCAAAGGAAGATTTAACTTAATTTTTATAAGATTGCAAGTCAATCTTACATATGTAGCACTTTTAACAATTCTACCTGTTGGGCCAATTACTCTGCCTTGCCAATCATTTAAATTTGATCTGTGCCAATCTATATCTTTAATTTTTGAAAGGATCTCTTTCCAATCATTTGGATTATTCTTATATAAATAATTAGCAACAAGTCCTAGTGCTTCAAGAACAACAGCATTAGAACTTATGTAGTCACTTCTGAAAAGGGTTGGACTTGTATGCTTATTAAATACAAATTGCCATTCTTTCATATTCTCACAAAGTAGATCCCAAAACTCATAAACAAAAGTAGTAGTTTGAGAATCGTTGATATTTAGCTTGTTAATTAATTTTTTATTTGTTTCGTTTAAACTGCTGAGAGTAAAAAGTTTTGGTGAAAATTTAGATAAAGAAGGATTTTCTTTATCAGTATAATTTTTCAAGTAAGCATTTTCTTCAAGCAGTCCTTTAGTAAGCATAGCTATTGGATCTCTAGAGTCATATAAAATTCCAATTGATTTTGATACATTAACAGCATGCTTATTCAAATCAGCAAAAATTTGCTGACTACGCTTTAAACCTTCATCTATAAATAGAACAACAGAAATTGTTTCATCCTCAAGTTCAGGGGAAGCTTTTAATGCTTCTTCAATAGCAGCCCGTCGATGTTGGCCATCATTAATAAGTAATCTGCTGTCCATAGATACCCTTAGTACTCCAATTTTTTCATCAAAATCTTTGTTTATAGGTGTAAAATCAAATTCACCATCTATTGAAGCTGTCACAGATGAAAAAACATAATCATTTGGATTGTTAAGTATATAAGATGCCATTTCAGGAATTCTAGCTTTATTTAGAATTCTTTGAGCTCTATGCTCAGGTGGCAAATCATCTTCATTAAAAAGAAACAATTTAGATAAAATTGATAATGGACACATTATCACAAAAAAATCTCTATTTGCTTGTTTGCCTTTTACAGCTGGAAAAGTGTAATAAAAGTTACTTTTCATGATTCCTCCTACGTACGTATAAGTCTATAATTTGATTATATTACGTACGTAAAGAAAAGTAAAGAGATTTAGAACAAAAGTTCGAAAGTCACATGAATTTTTTGTTTTTTGGGGAAAAATAATCAAATTATGGCTTGACTATAATTTTAATATGGAATATTATTTTGGAAAGGGAGGAATAAAGTGCTAACAACTTTGATAAAATCAATTTGTGATTATAATAATCAAATGTATAGTAGCTAAAAACTAGTAATATTCTGGTTAAATCCAAAATTAGTTGTAAAAAGAAAGTTAATTTTCTGGTGATTTTGAAGATTATAATTAGGCTTAAGGGTATTAATTTTAATTAAAGAATATAAAATAGTCAATTATAGTTTGCATATTAGAAAAACGAATTGTTATTTGGAAAAAATTTAAAAAGTGTATGTATATGATTAAATATAATTTTTATTTAAAAATAAAAAAATGAAGCCTAAAACAAGGTTGCAGCCTTGCATAGCCCCATTTAAAATTAATGTAATCATATAGTGACTACTTAATAAAATCTTCTGTTGTAGTTTAACATAAACTTAATTTTTTTTCAAGTTCAAACTATTTCTGGCTATATTTTTGCAGAGATATAGTTGGAAATCAAATTAAATTTAGAAAGGAGTATATTTTATAATAACAATTATTTTCAATGTTATTGATTGCATAATAAAACAGAATTGTATGCAGTGAGATGCATAAGTGTAAAATTGAATTTAAGTCGATAGTTATATATTTTTTTTATTAATAATCAGAATTTGATTGATAATGAGGTTTTAGGACAATTTCACCCCTAAAATATGATAAATAGAGGTGAAGATATTTTATGGAAAAATCAAAATATATAAAACAAAACGGGGTTATTGATATAATAGATGCAAACGACGTTAATAATAGACTTTATGAGGAAGTTTATAAAGGGAATTTGTTTTGCGAAGAAGAAGGATGTATGGCCGAAGTTATATTCTATGAAAAACAAAAAGGAGGTTTTAAAAGAATATTTAAAACTAAGGCTAGAAGTGAACATAAACCTGGATGTGTTAATGAAATTTTTCATGATGGAACAAAGGGTAAAACCGTAAAATTAACTGGAGAAGATGTGAATGTTTCACAAAAGCATATTGACGATGTTTTAAATGATTCATTTAGATCTTTCTATAAAAAGGTGCACAATATAAAAGATGAAAATAAAGGAAAATTAACAAAAAAAGGTAAAAAGAAATCGCAAAAAATTTCAACTGATGATAAGAAAAATATAAGTTATATTTATAGTTCAAGCCCAACTACAAATGGCGAAGGTATTGCGGTTGAGGGGAAAAAAGAGCCATATATTTATAAAAGAGAAGTATCTGAGATTAGAGATGAAGATGATAACTCATATAAGGAAGTTCATGGCATATTAGATCAGATAAGATTTTATAAAGAAGAAGTGTTTATGGACTTAAAAGGAATAGGTGGAGGAAACATTAGCGTATATATTGGAAAACCATTTAAATCTTCTCATGAACAGGAATTTAAATTGCTGAAAAACTATAAAACTTATTTAGACCTTCAAAAAGAAAATGGCAATTTAGTTATTTGTAATTGTGTCGGTGAAATAATAAAAATAAATAAAGAGAGAGCAGTTCAGGTTTATAGTTATAGAGATGTCAAGTTGGATAATACTGGATTACTAAAAATTACTAATATGCTATCAGAAAATAAATAAATTTTTTAAAATAGCAAATTCTACATGTTCATTAGTATTCCTGGGAGATATAAATAAATTGTTAATGTATAGTTTTTGAAACATATAAATAATTAGGTAGGATAATAAAAAAATGAAATTTATAAAAGTAAAATGTGATTAAATTTTATTAAGAGAATATTAAATGGAGGGGTAAGTGTGAGTAATATTACATTTCTAATAGCGAATGCTTATAAAAATTTTGAAAATCATACTAGTGATTTTAATAATAGGACAAACAATGCGAATTCAAATAAGAAGAAACAAGTTACTATAGATGGAATAAAGGATTTATTAAAAAGAAATAAAATACTTGTGTTATTATTAACAGTGTTTATCATAAGTATTTTAACTTTTGGATTATCACTTGTTTTAAGATGGAATGACATTGTAATTGGTGGGTCTATTATTATTTATGGTATATGTATGCTTGCTATAATACCAATTGTAGATAAAAGCGATATAAAGAATTATTACAAATATAAAGATGACTACTATAATAAAATAAAGAAATTTAAAGAAGAAAAGTTAGAAAAGGAATTCTTAATAACTAGTAAATCTAAATTAGAGCAGTTAATAAAAGAATGTGATGTTACGAGTAATGAATTAAAGGAAAGTAGTAAGATAATAAAAAATAGTTCAGAGTTATGGAAAAATATTATATTACCAATAGTTACATTCGGCATAGGCACAGTTATTAAACTTGATTCCATATCTAAACTTATAACTTGGAAAATAGTTGCACAAGGTATTGTATTAGCAATCTTATTTTTATTTATGTGTATAGGTGCTTATATGATTATAAAACCAATATTAGACATTATATTTAATGATTATAGCAATAGAGTAGAAAAACTCAAAAGTGTTTTAAATGATATTTACTTAATATACTATATTTAATTTAAAAAGAAATATATGATAAATGTATGTAAACAACATAGAATATTTATAGGAACCTATGAGTTTATAATTATATATGTAAAAAAAACATAATTAATTTGAATTAGCACTATTAGCAAATTTGATACGTTCATTTTTATCAGGTGAAGTTTGGAAGCATGCCCTTGCTAAGGGATCAGGCACAAGCTCAGACAGCAAGAATGTCCTCGCTAGGATGTTAAACATCTCTCGAAATTTGTAAATATTTAGTGTAGCTCGATCAGTAAATGTTAATTATTATCTTAGTAGTGATAATAGAAAATGATTGCAATTTGTATTTTATGGATTAAGTAAGGATAACAATTTTAAAAATGAATTGGAGATAAGGTTTAAACTCTATCCATTAGATTTTTAGAGTTTAAACCTTATTTCTATTTTTTTACTGTAAAAAATAATTTATGTGTCATAAAATGGTAGTATCATTTGAAATTTTATGTCAAATAAGTTATTAATATGAATAACATAAATATATTTTGCAAATAGTTTAAATTATGTAAGGTAGATCAGATGAATGGGTAGGGATTAACTCTTTCAGGTAAAAACATTGAAAGTAGTATTGTGAATAAAAAAACATATAGAACGACAAAAATGAGAGGTAGTAATTTTGAATATTGAAAAGAACCTTATTCTTATAAAGAATGAAGATAAAACAGAAGAGGTTACATATTGTAAAAGGTCTAATCAAAAGTGTGACATTACTTTTAAAAATAATAAAACTTATACATATAGCAATTACAATGTTGTGTGGAGTACCAATTTTATAGAAATTGATACACAAACAGTTATTGCCTACGAAAATAAAATTCCAATATCAGGTATAATTAAGATTATTAAATTCCAAGAGCATAATTATATTAGATTAATATTTAAAACTGGATATCATAAGTTATATCATGTATCAGAGATAACTATAGAAAAGAATGCTTTAGAAAATTCAGCCTCTAAGAATTGCTTTACATATTTAAAGGAGCTTGCAAGTAATATTGATTTTGAAAATGATAATGATTTTATTAGTAAACAGTTTGAAGCTATGACTGCCATTAGTCCAACCAGTGTTTTAGCTAACTATTTGAATCCAAAAACAATAAGACATTTAAAAAATAATAAACAAATAATATTTCCTTTTGGATTTAATATAAGTCAAAAAGAAGCTGCAGAAAAAGCTTTGAATAATCAAATTAGCATTATTGAAGGGCCACCGGGAATTGGAAAAACTCAGACCATACTAAACATTATTGCAAATGCTATTATAGATAATAAAACAGTAGCTGTTGTTTCAAATAATAATTCTGCTACTTTGAATGTTTTTGAAAAACTTAAGAAATATATACATTATATAAAAGATTTAATAAAAGTAAAAACAGAACGATTTTTGATGAAAATGCATTGTGGAAAAAATTTAGTAATTTCATTAACGAATATCCTATAATACTTAGTACAACTCATTCTTTAAGAAAATGTGCAAGTAGGAATTATTTGTTTGACTATGTTATCATAGATGAATCTTCCCAGATTGATATAGTTACTGGGGCTTTGGCTTTTTCCTGTGCTAAAAATGTTGTTATTGTAGGAGATTTAAAACAGTTGCCTAATGTAGTTACTAAAGAAAATAAAGATATTAGTAATAGTATTTATGATAGATATAAGTTAAATGAAGCCTATAAATATTCAGAGAATAGTCTGCTATCTTCAATAAGCATGCTATATAGTGAGGTACCTAAGACATTACTCAGGGAGCACTATAGATGTCATCCTAAAATAATAGATTTTTGCAATAAGAAATTTTATGATGATCAACTGATTATTTTAACGGATGAAAGTTCCTGTGATAAACCTTTAGAAGTGTATAAAACAGTAAAAGGTAATCATGAAAGAAACCACTATAATCAAAGACAAATAGATGTAATATTAAAAGAAATAATTCCAAAATTAAAAGAAAATAAATCTGTAGGAATAGCGTCACCTTATAGAAATCAGATAAAGGAATTAAAAGATGTTATTAGTAGTGAAGATATTGAAATTGATACAGTACATAAATATCAAGGAAGGGAAAAAGAAATAATGATCCTTTCAACGGTTTCAAATGAAGCAAATGATTTTATGGATAATGCTAATCTTCTAAATGTAGCCATATCAAGAGCGGAGAATAAATTAATTATCGTTGTTTCTGACAATGAAGAATTACTGAATAGCAGTAATATTGGAGATTTAATTAGATATATACAATATAACAACCTGGAAATCATAAATAGTAGTATATATTCTATATTTGACTTGCTATATAGTTCATATTCAGAACAATTGCTGGAGTTTATTAAAAAGAATAAAAAAGTTTCTAAGTATAATTCTGAAAATTTAATGAATTCGTTAATAGAAAAAGTATTAGCTTGTGAAGAATTCAAGTCATTAGGTAAGGTTTTACACTACCAACTTAATATGCTTATTCGTGATACTTCGAAATTAGATGAAAAAGAATTAAAATATGTAACAAATCCATTAACTCATGCTGATTTTTTTATATTTAGAAAGATAGACAAAATGCCTGTTTTAGTGGTAGAGGTAGATGGATATGCCTTTCATTTGAATAATCCAGAGCAATTGGAACGGGATAAGATGAAAGATAGAATTTTAGCGAAATATAATATACCAATATTAAGATTACCTACTAATGGAAGTGAGGAAGAAAAGAAGCTTAAAGAGAAACTAATTGAGGTATTGAATATTTAACTACAGTAATTCCCATATCAGTCCCTTCAGTACAAATATAATCTGAAGGGACTTTTATTTTCATTTAGCTATATATAAAAGTTTCTTCACATTAAAAATAATCGATTAGGAAAGTAAAAAGATATGAACCTTTTTCAGATATTAGGAAAAAGTATTTTAGAGATTCCAGATGAAATAATATGAGATAAACTGAATTGGCAGATAAAATAGAAGTATTAAAACAGGTTGTAAATAAAATAGTTAAGGATCAAAAGGCCATATGAACTAGTATTGTTTAGCTACCTAAGTAAAAATATTGTAATGATTTGTAATATTTATGAATAGTATTATATTGATATCAATAATATTAGAGATGATAAAAATAAATAATAATTTAATTTCTATGGAGCCATATAAAGATATTTTCATTAACATACTGACAAGGGATATCGATTTTAAAGATGCAATTTTAGATTTAGTAGACAACTCAATTGATGCTGCTAAGAAAACTAAAAAAACAAACGATTTAACAAACTTTGAAATTAAAATAACAATTGATAAAAGCAAATTTGTAATAAATGATAACTGTGGAGGCATTAGTATAGATACTGCTACAAAGTCTGCATTTAGATTTGGCAATGATAAGACAAGCAGTCATGATGATCAATCAGTAGGAAGATTCGGCATTGGTATGAAAAGAGCTATTTTTAAAATAGGAAATATGATAACAGTTGAGGCAGCAACAGAAAAGGAATATTTTAAGGTAATAATTGATGTGCTTGATTGGCAAAAACAGAAAGATTGGGATATTAAGTTCAAGCAGGTAATAGAGAATAAAAATAAAATGGTTGGGACAACCATTAAAGTAACCAATCTTAAAGAAGATACAACAAGGAAATTTACCCAAGGTACTTTTATAGTAGCTCTTGAAGAATCAATAAGAGAAAAGCATAGTGATGCCTTAGAGAATGGTATAAGAATTACATTAAATAACTTTGTTATCGATCCATTACCTAAAGAAAAACAGGTAAAAGTTACTGAACTAAAAATAAAGGAGAAGGGATTTACAGGTTCCATTTCTGTATATAAAGCTGAATGTAATAAAAAACTAGCCGGATGGTATATAAAATTTAATAATCGTGTAATTATAAAAGCTGATAAGTCACAGCTAACAGGTTGGGGACTTTCGAAGATAAGAGATAAAATGAAGACGGGGGAATTTGAAGAAAGGTTTTCTTCTTTTAGAGGATATGTAGACTTAAAGGATACTAAATTTAGAATGTTACCTTTTAATACAACAAAGAATTCAGTTAATACAGACTCCGAGGAGTATGAGAAAATACTAGATTATATGGTTGAAGCTATGAATAAATCTATGCAGCATTTTCGTGATTTAGGATTAAGATGCATTTCATATAAGAGACCTGTTGAGCAGGTGACAAAACTTATGAAGTTATTAGATTTTAAATATGCTAAGGACGTTGGGGAGTATACTTACGATCAATATATAAAACACAACAATATTAAATAAGAACAAATGTTTGTGCAATTACTGGTAAAGTAAACCATACTATATCTATAAGTATTGGAGGGATATAGTATGGTTTATTCGTTTGTTGAAAAGAACTCTATTATGAAACTTTAATAAAAGAAAAAGTCAAAGCTAAGGAATAGATAAAATCTGTAAATGTGTGAGATATTATGATGTTAATTTACATTTTTTAATATTAAAGTTAATTTTATGGGAGGAAAATAATTTATTTTATCGAATTATATACAAATAACTATAAATTATTTGGAGGTCACTGTATGCTAACTTTAAAACAGCATGGAATTTACTCAGAAATAGAAAAAATAATATCAGTTAATAGTAATACTGATTATATTTATTTTGAGGGCCCAACAGGAAGTGGAAAATCAAAAATAATCCTAGATTTTATTTCAAATGTTTTAAGCCAATTCGAGAATTGGTCTTTTTATTACATAGAAGGTAAAGACCCCTTTGTAGAATCATATGCCACCATTACACTTTCGAATTCAGATAAGACTAAGTCAAATAAATATCAGTTATCAAATGTAAATTTTAATTTGGGGTTTAGTATACCTGCAATAATGAGTTTGGGTATTACAACTAGTTTTAAAAAGAATAGCATATTTGACGATAAAACAAATTCTGTATTAGTTGAACTAAATAAGCATGAAAATGAGAACATTGTAATAGTAGCAGATAGTTTTCAACTATGGGATTCTGCTTCTCAAGAATTATTAAATACTATTATTAATTATCCTAATGTAATAAAAGGCAAAAGAGTGATAATTTTAATTATAGCTGATGAAGATGATCCTATTATAGAAAAATGTGATTATATTAATAGGTTTAAGAAAAAAAGTCATAATATAAAAATCAAAATGCTTGACAGAGATGAATTGAAAGAAATTTCAAAGGTTTTAGGCTATACCATTGGTCTGAGTAATGAACTAAAAGATATTATTATGTCGATAACAGGTGGAAATATTAGTTTTATAAAAATGTTTCTTGAAGAATATACAGATTCAAAATCAGATAATTTTATATTAAATTATAATAATATAGATATTATGAATTTATTAGATAACCGCATGGAGCAGTTTGGAGAAAAAAAAGCTGATTTCATGGAGGTTTTGGAAGTATCTTCAATTCCTAAAGGTGCATTTAATTCAACTGAAATACAATATCTTTATAATAAAGATGTAGTTGATGTGGAGAATGTTTTAGACGAATCGCAAAAAGCATCTATTTTAAAAGGTGAAATAGAATTTATGTTTTCTAATTATTTAGTTAGAAACTTATTTTATAAAAAACTAAACGGAAAAAGTAAAATATTTCATAAAAAGTATGCTGAGTATTTAAAGAAATACAAACCTGAAAATTATATCAGTAGAGCATATCATTTGAAATTATCGAATTTAAACGATACTATTGAAATAATTAATTTACTATCAATAGCTTATTGTAGAAGTTTAGAAAACAATAACAATTTCTCTGAATCAAATTCAATTTTAATGCAAATTGAAAAATTGAAAGATGAATCGTCAAATGATAGAGAAGTAATGAATTTATATGATAATTTTATTAATTTAAAATCTGCATACGAAAGTTATTACCAAGAAAAGTATGATGAAGCTAATGATGAATTATTAAAAATTCCAGCAATAGGCCCTTTTCTATTTACAGCAGAAGTAGCCAGATTTCATCTTATTGTAAAATCATTACTAGATATGGATACTGAAAATATATATGAAGCAGCTAAGGTTTTAAATGAAAAAATGAATGATTTATATATAGATGAAAGAGATGAATGGTGTCGATGTGCATTGGTACTCTTTTCTACCTATGCTAATAAATTAAATGATTGTAATTCTAGTAAAGAAGTTTATACTCAATTAGGAAAATTAATATCTAAATCTTATAATAATAGCAGTCTTCAGTATTTGAAGAATATAATATATAGAAAAGCTTGCATCTTTCAAACACCAGTAGAAGCTGAGAGGAGTACTTCTGAAAGTATAAAGTACTTTTATGAAAATGGAGATATATATCAATATTATATGTCATGTTGTAATCACTCTGGAAATTTAATTATTTTAGGTAAGTATGATGAAGCAATATATTCTTTATATGCTTGTCTAAATTCAATTAGAAAATATAAATTTATTAAATTCCCGACACAGCAAAAAATATATAATAATCTATATTTGGCCTATTTCTTACGAAATTATCATAGTGATACTATTTCAAAAGAATATATAATTAAAATGAAAAGGAAGTTTGAAAAATTAATAAATGACCAATATAACGAGAGCAATGCAATCATACATATAAATTTGATTAATATCTGCGCTATTCTAGGAGAATATAATGAATGTTTTATAAAACTCAATACTCTTGAAAATGATATATTGGATAATAATGATGATGAATTTTACAAATATTATTTGTATAATATAAAGTTTGCACTAAATTCATTAACCCAAAATTGGGACGAAGCAGCTAAGAATTTAAATGATTTAAATAACTCTTTTCCTAATTATTTTACAAAGATAAAACGAAAAATAAATAACCGTAACAAATCTCTCCAACTTTTACTGGACGATAAAATAACTTTATCACCAAAAGAATTGGATAAATGGATATATAAAAATTCAAAAAAGGACGATTGCTCTTGCAACTTTTTCTGTAGGTTATTTCTTTTTTCAGATTTACAATTTACTTCATTATAATGAATTCAATAGATTCTTATATCTTAAGTAAGTCATACCGATTATGGTTGAGTAAATTTCATTATACGGAATACATAAATTTTCAAATGCAAAAGCAAAAGAACTATGTTTTGTTGTGTATGGAGTTGAAGCAATATCAATTAAATAGGGGTTGCCAAAATTATCAATTCTAAAGTCAATTCTACCATAATTTTGTAATCCAATAATTTTACCTATTTTTGCTGATAATTCTTGAATAAATAAACATTGTTTTTTGTTTATTACCTCGGATAAGTTATAAAAATTATAATCATCCTCAAATGAACGTTCATAAGTTAAAATTTCTGTGCTTAGATTAGGATTATTGTTAATTGATATACCTACAGGAGACATAGTATGTACTTTATCAGAGATTATAAGTGGAACTTCGCATTCAAATCCAGATATAAATTCTTGTACAAACAGAGCTTCTTTTCTATTAATAAATATATTTTCTAAAAAATCTAAAGAATTTTTATTGAAAGTATTAATTGAGTTATTGTCCATACCTATACTTGCGGATTCAGACATAGACTTTACAATAATTTGTGTTCCTATAGTAGGTTTAGAATCATTAAGCCATTTATTTTGGCCAATATATATCCAACTTTTAGGTATAGGTATACCATGCGCTTCTAAATATTTGGAATATGTATATTTAGCTCTGCATAATGAAATTACAAATGCATTTGAGCCAGTATATGGTACTGTTATGAGGTCACAAAATGATGGAATGAGAGATTTTTTTCCTGGCTTTTTACCGTTTCTTGCTAAATTATAAACAATCTTGTTTTCAATGTTAAATTTTTTGTTTAATATATCAGACATAAAATTTATTTCATTAAAAAAAGCATGTACATAAAATTCTGAAGTCTGGATACCATCTAAAATTTCTGAATATTCTTCATCAGTAAAAAACTCATTTTCATCTGAATATTGTATTTCCATATTTTCAATAATCTTTGTTTTTGAACGAGAATTACTAATTAGAGCAATTTCAACTTCTTGATTAATGTTTGAAGTTGCTTTAAGTATTCTGTCAATAGTATTTTTTATTTCATTCATAATAAAACCTCCAAATAATTTATAGTTATTTGGAGGTATTAGCATAAAAAATTAAATCTTTAAAAGATTCCTAGCATTAAATTTTAATAAAACCTGTTTCTTCCTTTCAGTAGATACCTCTGTATATATCTGAGTAGTAGTAATACTAGAATGGCCTAGTATTTCCTGTACAGATCTAATATCCGCCCCATTATTTAAAAGTTGAGTTGCGAAAGTATGTCTAAGATAATGAGGAGTAGATTTTGTATCAATTCCTGCTAGCTGTCTGTATTTTTCATATATATTTTCAATTGAATATATAGAAAGCTTGTCACCATATTTATTGATAAAGAGAGCATCGCATTTTGGGTTTAAATTTTCTCTTTCTATAATCCAAGTATTGAGGATATTTATAACATCGGTACTGGATATAAATAGAAGTCTATCTTTTCTTCCTTTACCGTGAATCAAAAGGGTTTGTTCTTCTAAGGTTATATCATTTAATTCAATGTTAACAAGTTCACCTATCCTTATACCTACACAATACAATAATTCAATTATTGCTGCATTTCTTATGCTAATAGTCTTTCTGAATTCTGTCTGAATATCTTTTAATTCTTCAATTGGTGATTTTAAAAGTTTTATTATATCTTGAGAGGGTAAAGTTTTAGGAAGTTTTTTTGAAGTTTTAAAGGAAATTCTCATATTATCAAAAGGTGACTTACTTATAATATAATTATTGACTAAATATTTAAAAAAGGATTTTAAGGAAACATATTTTCTTTTTATTGATGTATCTTTCATTTCTTTGATATTTTGTAGCCAAAAAATATATGAGTTTATGGTGCTAATATTTATAGTGTTAATTGAGTTTTCTTTCAGCCACCTCAAAAAGCTTGATAAATCCGAATAGTAAGCTTTAGTGCTTTTTTCAGTGAGATTTCTTTCTATTTTAAGAGTACTTATATAATTATTAATGTTATCACTCATAATTTTTACATTACATTCCATAGTCTTCCTCCAATTCTTCTGCAATAATATTATAAATAAATTACAGAATTATGTCGATATGTGAAAGACAAATAGATAAAAAAAGCTTAAATAATGAAGAGCTTACTAATGAGGAAATATTGGGTCTTACGTTTATACCATTAATGAAAGGAAAATTAACTAGAACGGAAAGAACCATAAAAAGTATAGAATTAGCAAATAAGATAGAAACAGGAGAAAAAAAGATAAAGTGTCTTACAATGCTATATGCACTTTTAGAGAAGTTTGGAGATGAAGAAAGTAAGAAAAAATTCAAGGAGGTATTTAATATGACTGAGATAGGTAAAATGATATTGGAAGATGGAATGGCAAAAGGGATGGAAAAAGGAAGAGCTGAAGGAAAAGTAGAGCTTTTGCTTAAGCAATTAACTAAAAAATTCAAAAAAATACCGGAAGAATATAAAAAAAAGATAAAAGAATTGCCAGATGAAACACTTGAAATAATAGGGTTAGAGATATTTGATATAGAAGATATTAAAGAGCTGGAGAAATATTTTTAATTTATAAATTTGGAGTAGAAGCTATTGTCATATAACAACTGGTGGTGCTCCAATAGATATAGTTAAAGTTGATAGTTTAGCATTAATAAATAAAGAAAATTGAAATGGTAAAGACACCTGGAATCAAATTCTTGAGGAAAGCTTTGTATATTAATTATGAGAATAAGGTAGGAGGTACACAAATGAAATGGGAGGATGTAAGAAAGCAATATCCTAATATTTTTGTAAAGTTTGAGATAGTTGAATCTCATATTGAAGAGGATAAGGAAATAGTAGACGAAGTTGCTTTTATTAAGGCTATTAAAGACGGAAAAGAAGCTATGGTGGAACATTTAAAATGTAAAAATAGTCAGTATGTATATCGTGCACCCACTGTTGACCTAGTTAGCTCAAACCAGGTTGTTCCACGGCACTTAAAAGTGATCACTTACCGCTGCTTCCTTCCGGATCTGACGGAGTTCATGAGTTTCTGCTGCATGGGACCCAGTTCTCAATACCACTTTGACCAGGCAGGCCCAACAGACTAAAGTCTATAGGGGGAATTCAATCCTGCTGTAGCGGATTGCAGGTTACAGGGCACCGCTGGCTCCCCATCTAGCACGAATTCTATCTTTAAGTTAGTCATCCTCTTGCTGTGAAAATATAATAACATAATTTAAATCCTTATTCAAGAATATATAAATAGTAATTATTACCTAATATTAAGATTACTTATTTAGGATGGATTAATAATTGAACTAACATGTAATTATAAAAGCTGATAAGTCACAGCTAACAGGTTGGGGGCTTTCGAAGATAAGAGATAAAATGAAGACTGAGGAATTTGAGGAAAGGTTCTCTTCTTTTAGAGGATATGTAGACTTAAAGGATACTAAATCTAGAATGTTACCTTTTAATACAACAAAGAATTCAGTTAACACAGACTCCGAGGAGTATGAGAAAATACTAGATTATATGGTTGAGGCTATGAATAAATCTATGCAGCATTTTCGTGATTTAGGATTAAGATGCATTTCATATAAGAGACCTGTAGAGCAAGTGACAAAACTTATGAAGTTATTAGATTTAAAATATGCTAAGGATGTTGGTGAGTATACTTATGATCAATATATAAAAAACAACAATATCAAATAAGAACAAATGTTTGTATAATTACTGGTAAAGTAAACCATACTATATCTATAAGTATTGGAGGGATATAGTATGATTTATTCGTGTGTTGAAAAGGATTATTTTATAGCTTTAATAAAAGAAGAAAACAATAATTATGGAGGGAAGAAGAGAAAAAATCATATTCAGATGGATAAAATTTTAAAGCGTTTATTTACACTAAAAAACACTATACCAATTATAGATTTTCTTAACGCAGCCTATAATGACGATATATCTTATGAAGCTAAACTATATTATGCAGATAAGGAAATTAATAATTTTGAAAAGAAAAGTAGCCGCTACATAAGTTATTATGCTGATATGTATATAAAGGTTATAGATAAGAAAAACGTTTATGAATATGAAATAGAATTTCAAACAATTTATGAAAATAGTATGGTTATAAGAATGTTTAGATATGGTTTTGAGAGAGCAGTAAATATCTCATACTACAATAGTATAAAGGAAGGTAGATTAAGAATAAAATTACCAGAACCATATCTTATAGTGTTAGAAGAAGATAAGAATGTACCTAACAGTATATACTTAGAAATAGAGATTCCAAAGCAAGATACAATTACATATAGTTGTAAAGTATTGAAGTATTTTAGCTATGATATTGATAAACTATTAAAGGAAAATATGTATCTACTGCTGCCACTGCAGGTATTTAGATTAAGAAAGAAAATGTATCAAATAAGTATTAGTAATCTACTCTTTGAAGAAAAGAAAAGTAAAATGATCGACGTGTATAATGAATTGAAAATAGTTATAGAAGATACTTTAAAAGCTATAGATTTATCGTATAATGGTAATAAGATAACTTTAGAAGATTATGATGAAATGACATCTACTATAGAAAACATTAACTCATATTTTTTAGGCATGTATGGAAAATATACAGATTTTGATGAGGAGGTTAGGGAAATGGTGAAGAGCTTTTATGATCCTAAGGTTGAAGAAAGAGGAATAGAAAAAGGAATAGAGAGAGGAAAGATACAAGGTAAGATTGAGGAAAAAATTGAAACAGCAACAGAGATGATTAAAGATGGAGAGCCTATAGAAAAAATCAAAAAGTATACAAAGCTAGATGAAAATAAGATTTTGGAATTAATAAAACAAATAGGAACTGAAAAAGTTCAATGACAAGAAAAAAGATATGTAGACTAAGGGGGAAATAAAATGGATGATACAGAAATGACAATAGATGAGATAAGGAAGAAAATTGTTTCATTTTCAAAAGAGCGTGGCTGGGACAAAGGAGAAAGTGCTAAAGATTTAGTTATGGCTTTATCAATTGAAGCCTCTGAACTTATGGAAATTTTTCAGTGGTTACATTCAGATAAAGCCGATAGCGTAAAAGATAATGCTAATGAATTCCAACATTTAAAAGAAGAAATTGCAGATGTGTTTTGGTATTTGATAAGAATTTGTGAACATTTTCAAATTGATTTAACCAAGGCTGTTGAAGATAAAACTGTGAAAAATGCAATAAAATATCCCATTGATTAAGAAGGTGTGAAAAGGTATGAAAAAAATTTTTATGCAGAAAATTTGTTTTGTTTTTCTTTCCTTGTTTATTACAATAAGTTTATTAGGATGTTCATCAACAAATAAAAATATTGTGAATGAAAAACAAAATATAAAAACAGATTCTACAAAAAATGAAGCTGTAAAAAATAAAAAAATAATTAACGATTTTCAAGGAGTAGCTGATTATATTCATAAAAATGGACGCCTTCCTGATAACTTTATAACCAAAGAACAGGCAGCAAAGCTTGGATGGACCCCGGGTAAAGACCTTGACCAAGTGGCACCTGGTAAAAGCATAGGTGGAGATATTTTTACGAATGCAGAAAAATCATTACCAGATGCTCCTAAAAGAGTTTGGCGTGAGTGTGATATCAATTATAATGGAGGGAAAAGAGGAGCTGACAGAATACTTTATTCTAATGATGGATTGATTTATTCAACTTCAGACCATTATAAGACATTCAAGCTCTTATATAATGGAAAATAATTTTTAAAATGAGGTGGATACTTTGAATAAAGTAATTTTGGAAGGAAGTAAATTTACAGATAAAGAGACTTTACATGAAAATTTGAAGAGAGAGCTAAAGCTTCCTGATTATTATGGAAAAAACTTAGATGCGCTCTGGGATTGCTTAACTACAGATGTAAAACTACCGATTACAATTGAATGGCTAGATTTCCAAATTAGTAGGAAGCTTTTGGGGGACTATGCAGAAAGCACATTAGGAGTCTTTCGTGATGCTGAAAAGTATACAGAAGGAAGATTGCAAATACATATGAAGTGAAACTTGAATCAGATGGGAGTATTAGGGCGGGTAGTCATCGGATAAAATAGGTACAAAGCCAATGCTTAACAACTAAGCATTGGCTTGAAATTTCTAACGTAAAATGCCTAAGAAGTTTTTTCAATTCCCAGCGGCATCTCTTGCATACATATCACAAAGAGAGTTTTCAAAATGGTTGGAGTGTCCCTTTACCCATTGAAATTCAATATATTTCCCGTTACAGACGGTATCAAAGAGAAGCCAGTTCTCAATATTTTTAACAGACTCGCCATTTATAGTTTTAAAGTCATTTAATTTCCAGCAAGGAATCCATTCTGTTAGGCCTTTTCTTACATATTGGCTGTCAGTTACTATTCTTATTTTTTCGATATTCTTTAGTAATTGAATAGCTTTTATAACTGCTATAAGTTCAGCTTGGCTGCTGCCTGTTTCCTGAACCTTTTCTGTGTATAGCTTATAATTTCCTTCTAAATCCTCTATTATAAAAGCAAAACCACCATACTTTTTATTTTCAAAATAGCAAGCATCTGAAAATATCTTATAAATTTTTTCTTCGCCTTTATCTTCATCTATAACATAACTATCATTATTATTGTTTCGTTTGTCTAAAACTACTATTTTACTCCTATCATTAAAAGCTGCTACATCTTTATGATATCTTAAAATAAGTTTGACATTGAAACCCACATAATAAGTATCTATACGCTTATTATGAAGCATTTTTCTAAGTTGATATTCGTTAGCCTTAAGACAATCAGTTAAGTTACTATTATGAATAAAATTCAACTCTTTTTTATAAGGGTTAAATTCTATCAATGTATCCTCTATATCATTACTTATCTTGATTTTATAATTATTATTTAGGGCATCTATTATTTCCATTTTAAATAGCAGCATCTTCATAAGAGGCACTCCTTTGGATATCTCGTGTACATTCCTGCACGCCGATTGATTTTACTTATTAGAAAATTCAACTTCAATAAAGCAGAGAGGTTTATTAAGTATTAAACATAAATGGCAACAGGTATAACATTAAGTCCTGGTCCATTTACCTTCGTGGTAAAATTATCTGGTACCAATATTCCATTACTATTTAGTACCGCTAAGTAAGGGGCTAAAGATTCTAGGAATCTATTATAATAATCGCTTGTAGCTGTTTTTCTTAGTAAATCAAAATAATTATCTACATCTACAATTCTTGAAACCTTCCCCAAAACCCTTAATTCTGAATGTGCTAAATCATATACGTAAGCATTTTTATTTGAAAAGTCATTTAAATTTACAGTTAATACCACATTAAAACAGTTTATATTTAGTACTATGTCAGTTGTATTATTCATACTTAAAGAATTGCTTAAAAATTTTAATTGGTTTAATATAAATGTAATATTAGTTATACCAGCTAATTTTTCTCTTATTAAGTTGTCTAAAATTTTAATATCATAGGACTCTATTACACCTATCAATGTATTAATCGATGACAAAAGCGATGTTGTTGTCATATTCGCAGTAAATTCCACATATTCACAACACTTTATTTTACTATCAAAAATATCTTTCTCTATTATTTGTTTAATCATATTTTTGTCAAGCAGCATATCTCTAACGATATTAAATCTAGAGAAATCCGTAAATATTATGTTCGAATTAACATCCTTTAAAAAGTTTATTTCGCCATGAAATTTTCCAAAATCCTTTTCGTTAGTAACAACGGCTCTTTTTTGTACAGTTTCCTGAAATCTATTCTCTTGTGTTGTTCTAAAATGAGCTTCTACCTCTTCACGATTCCTAACAGTTCTACTTTGCTCAAATCCGTCACACATTAACGCAGCCAAATCTAATACTAAATCTTGATTTATATAAACTGGTATGCCATTTACCATGTATTACTCCCTTAAATTGCTATAATACATAGTATTAACGGCGTAGGGCGGAAGTTACCATTAATCTATCTTTTTAAAGCTATACTTTATCTAAGTTTAGAACTTATCATGATTCTTTAAGTGCAACTTACATCTTAATCGGTCATTTTAAAAATTCTTATTCAATTTGCAAAAAGGTTTTAGATACTCCACTGGCTGTCGCCACACTATTAAAATTAATTTTTTCTCCATTAAAGGATAGTTCTCTAATGGCTTTATCAACCTTTTCTAAAGTAATCTTTGTTTTTTCTTCTGCATATTTCTTTAATCCTTTTGTACTTCCTGCCATTATAAAATCTAAACAAATCTAAATCCTCAGTATTCTTTTGGTAAAAAATTTTGGAGGTATAAGTAATACTTTTTGCATTTTAAATATCTCACTATGGAAAAGTATATCACATTATAATGAGAAAAAACTTGATTTTTTAAGGTTCAGAGTGTTGACATATATCTAAAAGTTAACTCCTATAAACAGGATTCTTGGCTTCAGGTGGAGTTTTAAACTCCATCTGAAGCTTATTAACAGGCTTCTTAGTGTCTTTAGCACTTAGAAGGCGTTATCCTTTAGGGGAAAACGTTATCCAGGGGCGTAGCGCCACTTATCCCCAACTTTATGAAAAGCAGAGAGCCCAAATCTCTGATTTGGTGCGAATCGCTTTCACAGAGTGCAAGCAGAGAACCCAAATGTTAAGCAGGCATCCAAAATCTATGATTTTGAGATGATCGCTTACACAGCGTGCTGATTTGGTGTGAATCGTTTTCACAGAGTACGTTGGGGTGTTAGTGGCGGTAGACATCGGATAAATCTAAGTAGCAATATACCAGCATAGGTCATATTATAAAATAACATGACCTATATTTGCTTTAATATAGGTAAAATATTTTATGAAAGGAGTTAAGATGAATAAGGAAATATATAAAAATTATGTTAAAAACTTTAATATTAATCTATTAGACTGCAAATTTCTTGGTAAAGGTCATAATGGTGTAGTTTACCTCCTTCCTAATGGAAAAGTAATTAAAATTTGCTTTGACCCTAAAAGCTGTAGAAAAGAGTACTTAATACTTAAGAAAATAAACAAGAATAAACATTTTCCTCGAGTTTATTGTATGCTAGGAAACTATATGATAAGAGACTATGTTGATGGAATAACGCTAACTAATTATATAAAGTTAAATGGTTTGAATAGAGAAGTATCAATCAAAATACTTAATTTGTTTGAAGAGTTTAATAAGTTGAGATTTTTAAAAGAAGATGTAAGATGTAAAGATATTATGGTTCAACCGGATGGTTCTCTAATGGTAATAGACCCTAAAAAATTTTATTCTAAAAAAAGAGATTTTCCTAGACATTTATCTAAGGGGCTTGACAAACTTGGTGTACTTGATTCTTTTTTATCTGTAGTTAAAGAGGAAAAACCTGATTTATATAAACTGTGGGATAAAAAAATAAATAACTATTTAGTAGAAAGACAACTAGAATATGCTCGCAAGTAATTACTTATAGAAAATTTTCAAATTACACTGTCTCAAAAATTTAAAATAGATGAATTTTTTTGATTCAAAACAAATAATTAGGAAGCCATGCATAAGTTTGAATGGCTTCCTAATTATTTATTATTCTATCATAAAATCCACATCTATGTTATTCTCCTTCAGATTGTCCACAACTAGAACTGCAGCTCTAAAGGTCTTTTTGGTACCATTAAAAGTATTAGCAACATGAAAACAGGTAGGCTTGTTATAAAACTTACAGTAGCTCATCTTGCTTATCTGCTTTTTAAAGCTTCCAAGGGTCAGAACCTCTATGTCCAGATTGTGGTCTTTGCAGTACTTTAGAAATCTATCATAGAAAACAGTGTAGTTTAATCTAAGTACCTTGTCACCATCAGAATCCTTTGTGCAGTCATAGTCAGCACCCCGTACTAGATTGCCATTTGCAGCCATTCTATTGAAGGCTTCAAGGCTGATATCCACCACACTTTTACTTTTAGTATTATCTTCTAAAAGTTCTTTTATTACAGAAGCTTTAAGTGCAGTTTCTATATCTTTAGAGGAGTAACCAGAAGCTTCTTTAAAGTTAAGTCCTAAATTTTCAAATATTTCTAAAAGAAGAGCTAATCCTAAAAGAGCATTTGTTATAGATTGTTTTATTCTCTCATTATGTATATTGTCCCCAGAGAATTTCTTGAAAAACATATCATAAGTAGCTTTTAGATTTTCTTCACTCATTTTTAATCCTCCCATCAATAAGCTGTTTCCAAGTTTGGATAATAACAGGCTGTTTTCTTTAAGATTAGTGAAGTGATTTTTAGTATCTTTGTTTAGGTTAGAGGTAGATAAAAATATTTTAAGACTTCTTTCAATATTAGCGGTTTCTGTAATACCCATTTCACCGCAGAGGATTACAGAAGAACGGGGTATGAATTCAATATTTTTACCAAGGTTTTGAGTTCCCTTGATAGTTTTGTGTGCATCATAAGAGTTTCTCATTATATTTGAAATGAGATTAACTCTGTAAGTTCCAATCTTCTTGGGCTTATATTCATCAATAATCAAAGGAAGAAAATTGCTGCTGCTTGCAAGCTTGGTAAAGGCAAAGTTGGTGCAGGTGCTGGCATCTAGAATGTTTCCTCTATATCCAAGAAGAGGAGCTGCTATATTCTCTAGAGTCTGGCTCTTTCCACTGCCGCTTTGACCTTCTATTAAAAGATGGTTGTATTTTATTCCAATATGTTCAAGCTTACCCTTTAGGAATAAGCCGCAAAGATATGGAATTAATGTAGCAGTTACAGATAAATCATTAAAGTTAAAAAGAGAAGGAGCTAGAATTTGTAATTCTTCTTTTGTAATACAGGAAAATTCTAATAAATTACTGTGAGCTTCCCTGAAATCTTCAAGAACTATGGCGGAAGAATTATGATAAAGCTCCTCACTTACAGCACTATCGTTGTCAACAAAGAACCACTTTTTATTTAGTTTATGAAAGCCTTCATAGGATACACCATTTATAATGTTAGTTGTATCTGAGGATATCTTTGCTTTTATATGCTGCAGGTCTGAATTTGAACCATTGAAAACTAAGGCAAAACTATTAACTGCTTTTTTAAAGGACAGTGCATCATTAAAATCCTGTGGAGTAAAAGTCCTTTCTACAACATGATTGCTGTTACACAGTTTTAGTTCACATTTTATCAGCTCTTCATAAAGAGATATAATTATGTATTTAGCTTCTATTATAAAGTTTGTAATAAAGATTTTTCTGCCTTTGTAGTTCTTGTAATAGCAGCCATCTTCTACATGAATAGGAGAGTTGTAATTTGTATTTTTTTCAATTAAATCTGCTCCTGTTATTAGATTCTCTATAAGTTCTGGTGTTACACCATTATTAATCCACTCTGCAATACTCATGTTTTCCTTTAAATCAGGCAAATTAATAATTCCAATGCTTTTGCAGCAGCTTTTAAAACTGTTATATACAGTTTTGGAATATTGTTTGCTGTGATTACTATTATTCGGGAAGATTATAAGGTTAGCTCTTTTTATTTGCTGAGCATAGTTTTTGCTGAATTTATTAAAACTTTTAAGGCCACCAAAGGTTGTAGTTGCAGTAAAGCCCATATTCTTTAGTGCATCTGCAGACTTCTCATCTTCCACATATATAATAGTTTCATTGTTTTTTATACTTTTTATTACAGATGGGAGCATATAAAGAACTGGCTCTATGCTTTTAAAATCATTGATCCATTCGCCTTTCTTATCTTTGCTGTAGCATCGAAAGCTTTTCTTTAGGTTTCCGTCTTGTAACCACTTACAGCTTTCGATTTTGTAAACTACAATGCCATCCTCATTTCTGTAATAGTATTGTGATATATTTTTGTTATTTACCATGGTAATTCACCGACCTTAGCTTTAGTTTAGATTACACTTAATATATATGTAAAGTTAAAGAAAATGGGAAAGGAAAAAGTGTTAATGAATTGTAAACATTACAGTATTACAACTTTTATAAAGTAGATAGAGTAGTAATTTTGTTTTTATGATCCCTGGCTTGTACTATAAAATATACATTTTTGTTATTTTGTAATAGTTGTATTTAGTTAATGGAAAAGCTTTATTTTGAAGGGGTAAGAGGATTACAGACTGTTGTAAGTGTGGAGTAATTGATGTAATGTTTTGATATAACTAAAATAGGAACGGATGTTTGTGTAAAAGCTGAAAATTGGACCAATACTATAGTTAAGTAAAATTTGGTATAATTAAACTAAAAGAATATTTTAATATGAGATTTAATGATGTGAGGAAATAATGAGTTTAATAATTAAGTATAATAGTTATTTATTGAAACAGGGATATAGTGATAATACTCAAAACTTATATATATACTACCTTAAGAAATTTATGTATTGGCATCAGAAAGAAATGAAAAGGTCTTTGGATCATATTAAGCTGGAGAAAAGTACAGTGACACAATATATACAATATTTATCATCAAAGTATAGTACAAGCTCTGTGAATAGCCATATTAAATTTATAGTAGCATATAATAAATTTCTTATAAATGAAGGAATACAAGAAACTATGGTTGCTGCTAATAATCTAATAATAGAAATTCCTAAGAAAAAGGTTGAAAAGATAAAAATAAATGAAAGAGATGTTGAAGCTTTACTTATGGAAGTTTGTTCAAATGACAGTATTAAAAATTCTACAATTCTCTGTCTCATAGCTTATGCAGGCTTAAGGACTAGCGAAGTAGTTGAACTTCAGTTAAAACATATAGATTTTGATAATAGAAAAATTCATATCAGTGGCAAATATACAAGAGATATACCAATGAATTCATCAGTAGAAAATTCTTTGAAATTATATTTAAAAGATGAAGAGATAATAAAAGATTATTTATTTATAAATGAAAGAAATATAAAATACACTAGTGCAGGAATACACTGGATACTTAGAAAGAATCTTTCTGACTTTAATATAACCATAAATACTTTGAGAAACTTTTATATGTCAAAACTTAAATCTCAAGGATACAGCGAAAAAGAAATAGATGAGATATGCGGCTACTCAACTAAAAAGAAGGACTATACAAATAAAAAAATAAAAGAAATGCTTACAGTTAAACAGTTTGCAGAATTAGTTGAAGTAACTCCTGCAACTATAGTTAAATGGTGTAATGATAATAAAATTAAAAGTTATAAAGACTATTGGGGACACAGACGAATACCTAGCTTAGAAGCGGAAAGATTAAAAAATGAAAATAAATGTCTAGTAGATAAAAAATACATAGAGAATTTTTTAGAAGATTTATTATCAAAGGGAAAAATTAAAGTATCAATAATTCTAATGCTTATAGCTTATGCTGGATTTAATGAAATTGAAATCTTGGATATTAAAAGAGAGAATGTAAACATAGATAAAAAAGTTATTATAATTGAAGACGGCAAAGAAGTATATATACCTCAACCTATAATTGAACCTTTAATTCAGTATTTAAGGGAAGTTCCTAGTAATCAAAAGTATTTATTTGTGAATAAATTCGGGGAAAAACATGTAAAACATAATATTAAAGATTTATTAAGAGGAAATTGCAAGGATACTAATATAACTTTATTAGTTTTAAAGAAATTTTATCGGTTAAATCTCAGTTATAATAATAGAGGTTAAAAAGATAGCATGGCGGATTGTCGAAGGTGGCATCTGCCTTTTTATTTGGCACGAAAATTTTTTATTGTTTACAATAGTAATATTATGTCAACTAAACTCTAAAGTAAACTAGCTAATTGTGAAAATCTTAAAAAGTGCGTTCTACATAATATTTATGTTTATGTTGATGGAGAAATAGTAGACATTAATGATTTGATACATTATTATAGACAATATAAGATGTAAATACTGGTAGGTCTATACTTAAGCTGAAAACAGTTGCTAATATCCTTAGAATAAGCAACGAAGCAGAATGTAGTATGACAAATATACAATAAAGTGAGTGGAAGATATGGATGAATTAAAGAAAGCATTAAGCGAAATAATACAAGAAGAAATTATAAAAGTGGTTATCAGTAATAAAGAGAATAAAGACGTTAAATATAACAAAATAACCTTTACTGCTAAGGAGAACAAGGGTAAGCAATATTATCAGATAGAAAAATTCACTGATAAACAAGTTTTTCATGAAAATATTGAAGCAAATATATTAGAAGAAAAACTAATTGAGTATTTACAGGGAAACTTCAAGCAGCTTTCTGCTTGGTCTAATATACATATATTTGATTTGAAAATATCTAAAAAAGGAAAAGTTTTCTTAGGGAAAAAGAAAAGTGATAATACAAAGGTGGCAAATAAAAGTCATAATAAAGAAAAAAACTACATCCTTAAAGAGGGAATGATTATTGAACCTCTTATAGATTTAGGTGTTTTTACAAAAGATGGTAAAGTAGTTAATTCAAAATATGATAAATATAGACAAATAAATAGATTTATAGAAATTATAGATGATGAAGTTAAGAAAAACGACTTTAAGGAACTTACGATTTTAGATTTCGGATGTGGGAAATCCTACTTAACCTTTATAATGTATTATTATTTTGTTGAGATTAAAAAAATTGATGTAAAAATGATAGGACTGGATCTTAAAGAGGATGTCATTAAAAACTGTAATGAGGTAGCTAAAAAATATAATTATGAAAATTTACATTTTGAAATTGGCGATATAAATGGATTTAAGTATAATAACAAAGTTGATATGGTAATTACACTACATGCCTGTGATACAGCAACGGATTATGCTTTATATAATGCAATAAAGTGGAATAGCAAAATGATTTTCTCTGTTCCTTGCTGTCAGCATGAGTTCAATGACCAAATGAAAACAGAAGCACTTTCTATATTGACAAGGTATGGAATAGTACAGGAAAGAGTAGCAGCACTTATGACCGATGCTGTTAGAGCTAATTTACTAGAAGCTTTAGGTTACAAAACTCAACTTCTAGAATTTATTGATATAGCTCATTCACCTAAGAATATATTAATTAGAGCGGCAAAAGGGAATATATCTAAAGATAAGAGAGAGAAAGCTTTAGCTGAGGTAAAAGCTTTAATTGAAGAATTTAACTTTAACCCAACACTGTTTAATTTATTAAAAGAAGATAAGTTAATATAAAAATTTACATAAAAAAGGAGTTGTCATCATATAAGATTATAAGGATATTATGATTCTGAGTTAGGAGAATTGTTTTAATAATGAGGGTGGAAGATTATTTTGATGGAGTAGATAATATTAATAAGAGGACTCTACATTATATAATTAACCTTAAGATTCATAAGTATAGTGATATTTTTGATAACCTAGATGACTCTCCACTAAAACTAAGGAGTATTAATAAAAACATACAGTCATACTTAAAGGATAGTTTTGCTAATATTCCAAGTAAAAATAGTACAGGTATAAGTTTTCATATTACCGGAGAAAAAAAGAATAAAGTAATGGAAGAATCCATAATGCATGCTCTACAAAGGTGCTGCTTAAGGAGACTCAAATTTAAGAGATCTGAATTAAAGTCTTCTAATATAGATACAGTTATATATGTGCTGACATCTGTCTTGCTGCTTAGTGTAGGCTTTGATTTAGAAACTGTATTTATTAAAAAAAGCGTGTTATTAAGTACAGTCTTAGAAGGAGTAAATATAGGGGGATGGATTTTTCTATGGGAAGCAATATCCATGTTACTTTTTAAATCCAAAGATATTAACAGTGAAATCCAGGAGATACATCGTATTTTGAGTTCTAATGTAAGTTTTACATATGAATTTATAACTGGAAAACATTAGACCTCAATGTGATACAAGTAAAAAGTTAGCACTACCATATAAGCAATGGTAGTGCTGACTTTTTAAAAAATTGTTTAACACTAATCTATAGATTAAGAATTTACTGTTATATAAAAATCAGGTATATGGATCATTTGATTCGCTGTACCTGATTTTTAT
>NZ_JAEEGB010000036.1 GCF_016316925.1 Clostridium aciditolerans
GTAAAAATTTAAAAAAATCTATAAAATTATGGCTCTTCTAATTTAGTTGTGGTGTAAATAAATGGTATGAAGGACAAGTATATAAGAACTTGCAGAATAGACTATTACGGTAGTCTATTTTTTATCGGTATAGTATTGACAAGTACGGTTATATACCGTACAATATAATTAAGAAATACATTATAGAGGAGGAAATTTTAATGTTAAATAAAAAAGAGTTGCAAACTTTAAGAAAATATTCATTTGGTAAATCAGATTTATTGCTAAAAGTAGGTGAAGATGCTGAAGGTAAGTTTTATATAAGACCTATTAGGTGGAGTGCTGGATATAATAAGTACGGAAAATTAAAAGAAGGGGAATGTTTAGCAAAATTTGATACAAAACAAGAGGCTGTAGACGCATTAATCAATATTTGTGGATATTCTAAAGGATTAGCCGAACAATTAAGTAGGTAACATAAGAACATTGCAAAACAGACTTTCAATTAAAGTAAAATGGTGGTACAATATTTGTACGGAAATAAACCGAAAGGGGTTTTAATGTGCCACGAATAGATATTAGAGATATTGATGACGATACAATGAAACAACTGGATGAACAGTGTAAGAAGTATGGTATCAGCAGTAGAGCCGATTATATTCGGCTCTTAATTAAGATGGATATACTGACTGATATAGTTCAAAAGATAAGGCAAGACAACGCCACAAATACAAAGGGGGATTAGGCTTGACAGTAGACTTTAAGGCTTTATTTGAGAAACACTTGGCACTTCCAGAATTCACTATAGTCGATTATAAAGAGAGTGAAACTACAGTACACTATCATATCGAGAAAAAGGAAAAACCTTCTGTATGCCCTGTATGTGGCGTTTATGAGCCACGATTAAGGGTGCATGGTAGTAGGGAACAGGATGTTAGAGATATTAACTTCAAAAACAAGTATACGGGCTTAATATTAAAGCGTAAGCGTTATAAGTGTATGGAGTGTAATAGCACCTTTATAGAGCCATGTGACAGCATACCAGAAAAGGCACGAATGACTTCAAGGTTAAGGGAATATATAGCACATGAGGCTAAAAGACGCCCATTTATTGATTTAGAACGTGAACTTGACATATCTAATGTTACCATTAGAGAAATATTCCTTGAAGAGATTAAAAGCCTTAAATCAGGGCTTGAAATTGAAACTCCAACATTCATAGGTATTGATGAAATTCACCTTGATAAGAACTATAAGGGGCGTAAAATCGCATGGGCTGTACTATGTAATGGTATTGACCATACGGTAATAGATATGCTTCCAAATAGAAACAAGTCAACCATTTTGGAATACTTAAAGAACCTTAAAAGCCCCTGGAATGTTGAGGTGGTAACAATGGATATGTGGCAACCATACAGAGACGCTGTATACACTTCTCTACCTAATGCAAGTATTGTAATAGATAGATACCATGTAGTTAAGATGGCTAATGAGGCTGTAGAAAAGTATAGAAAGTCCTTAAAGGAGCAATTAAAGGACAGGAACATAAATCTAAAGCAAGAGAAACATCTTTTCCTATACAAAGAAGAAAACCTTGACTGGACAAACAAGGTCTTTAGAGACGCTTGGTTTAGCGAGTTTCCCGAGTTTGAAACTGTGTACAGGCTTAAAGAGGACTTTTTCAAGATATACGATGTAGCCAAAGATAAAGACGATGGTATCAAAATGTATAAGGCATGGAAGAAATCTATTCCTAAAGGGATTACTGTGTTCAAAGACCTTATAACAAGCCTTGATAACTGGAATACCGAGATATTCAATTACTTTGATATTCGTGTAAATGACAAGAGGATAAACAATGCCTATGTAGAAGGTGCTAATAGTGCTATACGAAGAATTGAGGCTTTAGGAATTGGATATGACTTCGAGGTTATGAGAGCCAAAGTTATGTATTGTGTTGCTCATAAGATTGAAGTACCAGAGTACAATTCTGGTGTATTCCAGAATATGATGTACAATTCATGGCAAAGTCCAAAGGATTTTGGTGTGCCTTTTAATAATCTTATAAGAGCAATAAATGAAGGAAGGCTATAATGCTTTCCCTCATTTTTTATACTGGTAATTGTACCCACCACAATAAAATTAGAATAACCTTTTTATATTAGGATTTACCAAATTTGGTTTAAAAATGAGTGAAAATACTTGTGCAATAGTAGGACTTACATTTTTAG
>NZ_JAEEGB010000037.1 GCF_016316925.1 Clostridium aciditolerans
CCGTTGAATTGTACTCTGAATCCACGGTTAACTTGTACGTTTCCGTTGTCGTCTGTCCATGGAACTTTAAACATGATTTGTCTTTCTGGCTCACAGAATCTTTCTAAAAGGTTTTCATCGATGTACTCAGGATGCTTTTCAAGTACTGGTCCTAAAGAACCTAAAACTTCTTCAATTGTTTGTAGGAATTCTGGTTCACTGCCGTTTCTTTTCTTAACGTTTTCAATAACTCCATTGATATAAGCTGTTACTCTTTCTTTTGTCATTATAAAAACCCTCCCCATGATTATGTATGTTATTCATCACTTTTATTATGTGATGTATTTTACAATATATATATTCTCCAATATTTCATTTTTTCCTTCTTTCTTTTTAAAAAAATTTGATTATTTAAAAAATTTTTTAAATAGAAAATGAAGGAGAAGTTGTAAAACTTCTCCTTTTAAAATTTAGTCACTTTCTTTAAATGAATACACCTGATATTCTTCCCAAATGTTCTCTAAATCCGTAAATGTAGAGGATATCTTTTCTTTTTCCCTTAAACCAACAGCTATTATTAATGCATTTATTACACTTAAAGGTGCAACTAGTGAATCAACAAATGAAGCCATATTGCTTTGTGCTATTAATGTATAATCTGCTCTAGCTGCTAATGGTGATAGTAAACTGTCAGTAATAGCAACAACTTTTGCACCTCTACTTTGAGCAAAAGCTAATGATTCAATTGTTCTTGCAGCATAACGTGGAAAACCTATGCCGATAACCAAGTCATCTTCAGTTACATTAATCATCTGTTCAAATATATCACTTATTCCATATCCAACTACCTTAACGTTGTCCGAAATTAATCCTAAATAAAAACCTAAAAATTCAGCAAGTGCAGTCGAACTTCTAAGTCCAATAATATATATCTTTTTGGCAGTAAATATACTATTTACAACGTCCTCAAAAGTTTTATGATTTATCTTTTCAAGAGTTGCTCTTATATTTTCCATATCCGATTTAAGCACACCTTTTAATGCACTTTCTTCACTAACAAAGTCATTAGATAGCTCAATTCTCTGAACAGTGGTAAGTTTGTTTTTTATTAACTCTTGTAGAGCCTTCTGCAATTTAGGATATCCTGTAAATCCTAGTTCATTTGCAAATCTAACTACAGTAGATTCACTTACACCAACACTTACCCCAAGTTTCGCTGCTGTCATAAAAGCTGCTTTATCATAATGCTTTAAAATGTATTCAGCAATTAGCTTTTGTCCCTTACTAAGCCTAGGAAATTTAATTTGTATTGTTCTCATTAGATCCTGTTTATTTCCATCTTCCATGTCTTTCAGTCCTTTCTTTCTAATCCCCTTTTTTTGCAATAATTATGAAATATTTATTTCATTTTAACATCTATTGAACCATTTTTCAATATTTCTTTCAATTGTTAATCACTTTTCTTTGTAAATATTTATTATATGCTTATCATCTCTTTCGGTTATCCCAAATACAAGGTCATGTTCACTAAGATTTTTATTTAAAAAATCAACCACTTTATACATTTCATCATAGTATGTGAATTCTTTTGCTGCTATTAATTCTAATTTATCTTTCATAATTTATTTTTATCAAATTTATTAATTTGATAAAAATTTTCACCTCCAGTTACTTTTTTTCTATTATTATTAAAATTGGGGGATTATTGTCTCTGTTTGCAAAGGAATGAATCATAACTCCATATTTATTTTTCGGAAGCTTTTCAACATAGTTTATAACTATTTCTTCCTCTTTTTTTCCTTCCTCATGTCCTCTATAAAGAGCTATGCTTACAATCGCTCCTTCATCTATTATATTTAAAGCATCCTCTAGACTTTTTAATGTGGATTCCCATCTGGTTGTTACCTTCTTATCACCTCCAGGTAAAAAGCCCAAATTATACATTATACAATCAACTTTTTCATTTATATATTTAGAAAAATACTCGTGCGAATCATTAATTAGATAAACATTATCTATGTTTTTTTCTGTATATTTATCAACTGCACATTTCTGTATATCAAAAGCATAAACTTTTGCAAAATTTTTACTTAAAAAATCACTGTCATATCCATTACCTAGTGTAGCATCTACCGCAACGTTAAAATTAATACAAAAGTTCTTTACTATATAATGAGATAGCTTACTTACGTCTGTAACGTATCTGTACATAAATTACGCTCCTTATGGGTATTTCTATATTATTTTATTATGTTATAATTGTTAAATCAATAACTTTCTTTTCATTGTTTACATATTATTACTTATGTAAATTATTTCCATAAATTCCCTTTATAGATTCCTTAAATAGTTTAATTCATTATCATTAAGGAATCTCCATTCACCTTTAGGCAAATCCCCTAGCTTAATATCTCCTATCTGTACTCTCTTTAGTTTTAATACAGGATGTTTTATTGCTTCACACATCTTTCTAATTTGTCTATTTTTACCTTCATGTATCATTATTTTTACTTCCGAGCAGTCACTGTTACTTTTTAGAACTTTAAATGAAGCTTTTGCTGTAATGTATCCGTCTATATTTATTCCATTTTCGAATCTTTCTATCTCTTCTTTTGATGGTATCCCCTTAATAATTGCTATATAAATCTTATTTTTTTCCTCTCTCGGATGTATTATTTTATTATAAATATCTCCATCATTTGTTAAAAGTATTAACCCAGATGTATCATAATCTAATCTTCCTATAGGGTACACTCTTTCTTCAATTTTTATTAAATCAATTATAGTCTTTCTTCCTTTTTCATCCTTAACTGTAGAAACATACCCTTCAGGCTTGTTTAATGCTATATAAACCTTTTTTTCTTCAGGCTTTATTAATTTATTATCAACAGTAACCTTGTCATTATCTGCATCAATTTTATATCCTAATTCGTTAACAACCTTGTTATTTACCTTAACTTTTCCCAATAAAATAATTTCTTCACATTTTCTTCTCGATGCTACTCCGCATCTAGCCATATATTTCTGCAATCTTTCTTCCATGGTTATCACCTTTCCTAGTTGCATGTATAATTTTACTACTATATTAATTTATAATTAAATTAATATACATGCAAGTAAAAATTTTACAATTTATTCAATCTAAAACTAAGAAAGCATAAGCTGACTTATATATCATCAAGTTGCCTATGCTTTCTTACTATAAATATCTTGTTATTTTACAGCTTTACTATCAATTTGACTTTTAATTTCTTCTGCTGTTAAGCCATCTGCTATTATTTGAGGGGTTTTAGTCATAGTGTCTTCATATCCCATAACATTTACACTTCCACCAGTTATAACAACTGCATCAAATTGATCATAAAAACTTGAGTTTTCTGTACTGTTCATCTCAAATTCCTTTACACTATATCCTTCCTTTGATAAGTATTGTTCAAGGTCCTTTAATCCTTTTTCAACTGCAACTTTTTTCACATTCAACACCTCCAACATTATTTTTCACAAAAATAATAAAACTAATTCATTATTTTCATTAAAAGATTTTGATGAAGTCTGCTATAGAGTTCTATTAATTTCGCTAAAACCGTTGCTAAACCAATGTTGAATGGATTTATAAATTGATTTATACTCTGATTCATCTTTAGAATAGATTTTCAATTTTCTATATCTAGTTATGTTCATTGAAAGATGATTAATAGAATAGGCGACAATATTATTTATAGATATATTAGGCCTAACTATGCTCTCACTCTCCATACAATCAGTATTCTTTGAAAAGCTTATTAGCTTTCTGCAATTAAAAGGTCTTACTTCATATATTAAACAACTGTTATCTTCTGATAAAAAAATGCATGGTAAATGTTTAGCACCATATTTATTAATTAAATCATTTTTATTACTAGCCTTAAGTATATCCTCATGCTCTGGTACTTGATCTATAGTTTCTTTTATTTTACTATTTAAACACATAATTTGCTTTTCATTAAAGTTTTCTAATATATACTCTCTTATCAATTCTGCTTCAATAGCGGTGCAGTCCATGTATATATGACAGCAGCCACTGCACCCTTTTTTACAAGTCACATATTTAGCAAAGTGACTTGTACCATTTTGAGCATTCTTATACAAGTGTTTCAAATATTCTTTTCCCTTACTAACACTTAATTCTTTATCTAAAATATCTTTTAATAGAAAATTAGAAATATATTCATAAAGCTTATTGATTTCGGTGGAATTAAAAACTATATCCCTACCTTCATAATTTCTGCCTAAAGTTTTATAATCAAATTTTTTATCTAAACAGCATTCTTTATATTTTAAGCCACTGCCACAAATACATTGGTCATTAGGTTGAATCTTTATTTTTTTCTCTATACTATATAATTTTTCTTTCATATGTCACCTCATCTGTCAAATACTTTTATGAAACAGTATTAACATTTTTAAATTTTCATTATATATTATATCAATCATATTAAACAATTTAAACGAATAATTTACTCATAAAATTAATAAAAAATAATAGACAAATCTTCACCTTTATGCATGAAAATTTATCTATTATATAATTTATTCTTCTCCATCTAGCTCTTTTCTCGTTTCAGCAATTTTCTCCTCTGTTAAATTGGTCTTTTTCATTACTTCTCCCATACACATACCTTTTGCAAAAAGTTCTTCAGCATATTCTTTGGTATGTTCATATTTATGTTTTTTATCAATACTATTCATACCATATACACTCCTCTCAAATATATTTTTCCAAATATAAAACTCAATATTCTTTTTTCTAAAATATATATAATAAATTTTAACTCTAATACAGATTTTACTTTATATCTCTTTAAATTTTTATTATTCAAGTGTATAATTACAGATTGTGTAATCATATAAAATGCGAGGTGATAAATTTGTCCTTATTAGAATTTATTAATGTTTATTTTTCAAATGATGATAGCTCCATTATAAAAAATTTATCTTTTAAGATTGAAGCTGGAGATTTTATCTCTATAGTTGGTCCCTCTGGAAGTGGAAAGAGCTCACTTTTAAAGTTGTGCAGCCATTTACATAAACCAAGCAGCGGTAAAATACTTTATAAAAGTATAGACATGCTAGACTATGATCCAATTGAAATTAGGAAAAATATATGCTATTGTTTTCAAACTCCACATCTATTTGGAAATACTGTATTAGAAAATTTGACTTTTCCTTATAAAATTAGAAATAAACCAGCAAATATGGATAGAGTAAAGTACCTTTTAAATCTTTTCAACATGTCTACAGACTATTTAGAAAAAGACACAACAAACTTATCTGGCGGTGAAAAGCAAAGGATATCTTTAATAAGATCTTTGATAATTAAACCTGAAGTTTTACTTTTAGACGAGGTAACTTCTGCTCTGGATGTAGATAATACAAAAATAGTAGAAAATATTATAAATATTTTAAATGAGGAGGGGGTAACTATTCTATGGATTACTCACAATCCTGAACAAAGCAGAAAGTATGCAAATAAGATTTTAACAATAGAAAATGGCTCTCTGAAGTCCCTGGAGGTGCTGAGATAATTATGAGTAACACAATGAATATATCCTCTCTCCTTGTATCATCATCCTTAATTATTATATCACTTGTTTTTTCAAGATATCAAAAACTAAATCTAGAGAAAGAAACTATTATAGGTGTGGTTAGAGCTATAGTTCAGCTCTCTATTATAGGTTACATTCTAAACTTCATTTTTGGGCTTAAAAACCCCATATTTACAAGCTTATTGCTGCTATTTATGATACTAAGCGCATCACATAATGCATCCAATCGAGCCAAAGGAATAAAGCATGTAATTCTAGTATCCTTTTGTGCAATATCCAGCGGTACCATAACTACCATGCTGGTTCTAATAGCATCTAAAGCAATCAAATATGAGCCTTATGAAATAATCCCCGTTGGTGGAATGATTATTAGCAATGCAATGGTAGCTATTGGCCTCTGTTACAGACAGTTAACTTCAAATTTCAAAAATAGAAGAGCTGAAATTGAGACAAAGCTAGCTTTGGGGGCAGATATATTACCTTCTTCTATTGATATAATACGGGATTCTATAAAAACAGGAATGCTTCCTACTATCGATTCAATGAAAACTTTAGGAATTGTTTCTTTACCTGGAACAATGACAGGTTTAATTTTAGCTGGTACCTCCCCACTACAGGCTATAAGATTTCAGATAATGGTTACCTTTATGCTGTTGTCAACTACCTCAATAGCAGCCTTTGTAGCCTGTTATTTGTCTTATAGATGCTTTTTTAATGAAAGAAAACAATTAATATAAAATATAAGCCTGAACTAACTTAATTTGTTATTTCAGGCTTGTATATATGTTAAACGGTTATTTTTATTATTCAACTTCTTGGATACCTATCTGTCTAACATGCTTTGTATGACTCCATTCTTTATTGTCTTTATCCATTATTCCCTGTATTGTTATTGGAATCCATGTTAATGTGTATATACCATATAAAAGATATCTGAAGAACATTAAGAAATTATGTTTTCCCAGAATCATGTAAGTAATCAACAAAAATATTACAGTATATGCTATATGCACAAATAATATAATTATAAAATCTTGAGTATCTAAAAACTTTATTAAATGAGTATATACAAAAACATTTAATGAGTATACTGATAATATGGCAAACAATGATTTTGATAGTTTTTTATCTTTCATCATTATAAATGGAGTAAGTAGAAATTGAAATATACAAAATGCTTTCCAAACATTGTCTAGTCCAAGATCATGCATCTTTTGATTTATAGCAAATATATTTAATCCTCCAGCTGTACTATTTTGTGCAAAAGTTAATATTGTAGCTACAGCTAATAATAATACTACAAATGGTTGAACAACATATAGAGCACAGTCAAAAGCTACAAAATCCTTTTCTTTTACAGCCTTTTTCATTAATTTAAAGAAAAATCTTGATGCAACATCAGCAAATCCCTGCATCCATCTTTTTCTTTGATTCCACGATTGTTTTAGCGTAAGTGGTTTCTCGTCGTATATTATGGCATCGTGTGCCCAACCAACCTTATGTCCATTCAAAATTAGCTTACAGCTAAACTCTAAATCCTCTGTAAGGCAAGTAGCTCCCCATCCTAATTCCTTTAGAGTTGCTGCGTCCATACAAAATCCTGTTCCACCTATTTGATTTGATAATCCAACATTAGCTCTAGCTAATTGGAATAATCTATTAGCACTCCAAAATGCTATAGAATATGATTCAGTAATCCAAGAATCATGTGGATTCTTACTATCTATATAGCCTTGTACAACCTTATATCCTTGAAGCAGCTTATAATTCATTTCTTTTAAAAAGTTTTTTGAAACAAGATTATCCGCATCAAAAATAGCTATAGCATCATATTTTTTATCCATTTTAAATATTTTATCAAACATCCACTCTAAAGCATATCCTTTACCTCTTTTATCAGTAACATTTCTTTCACAAACATTAACATTATGTTCTCTAGCTATGCTAGCAGTATTATCATTACAGTTATCTGCTATAACAAAAATATCGTACATTTCCTTAGGGTAATCAATCTCCAACAAGCTCTCTACAATCTTACCAATAACCATTTCTTCATTATGAGCTGCTACTAATAACGCGAATCTTTTTTGTGGTTCGCAACTTTCTGCACCTTTATCTTCTTTTTTATAGAGCCCAAATAATGAAAGCATCAAATAATACATTGTAATTACAAAAGTAGATATCTGAAAAATAGCTGTCGAATTAGCAATAAAATCCTTCATTACAAAAATCCTTTCTATATTTATTGTGACACTTCATCAAGTCTTAAACATAAAATACCGTATACCATAATACCACAAATTTCACCTACAAACTTATATGTTTGAATCTTCTGATTATTAATTTTTACTTAATTTATTTTAAAGTATATAATATTTCATTATAGTTAGCCTTATTACTATTATTAAAAACTATAGTTGTAAATATACCATTATGATATAATTTATCTAAGAATTATACAATTGTTTTTAATTGATTTCTTATATATTAATTTAACCAAATATTCATAATATATAATTATGTTGTTATTTTTATTTCAGGAGGATGATGACAAGATGAAAAATACAATTGATTGCAAAGGTTTAAAATGCCCACAACCAGTTATTAACACAAAAAAATACTTTGATGCTATAGAAGAAGGTGAGGCTACTGTAATAGTAGATAATGAAGTATCCAAAAATAACGTAGTTAAATTTGCTGAAAGCAATGGATTTAATAGCAGTGTTGAAGAAAAAGATAACTTATATTATATTGTTGTTACAAAAGGAGCCTGTTCATGCAAACCTATGAGTTTTGATACTAAAAAGCTCACAATTGTTATCTCTACTGATAAGATGGGACTTGGAGATGACAAGCTTGGTGCAACCTTAATGAAAAGCTATCTATATGCTCTTTCCGAGAGTGATAATTTACCTTCAGACTTACTATTTTTAAATGCTGGTGTGAAGCTTACTGTTGAAGAATCAGATTCTTTAGACAGTATAAAGAAACTTGCTGAAAAAGGCGTTAACGTATTGAGCTGTGGAACCTGTCTTGATTTTTATGATTTAAAAGAAAAACTAGCAGTTGGTGAGATCACTAATATGTATACAATAGTAGAGAAAATGAACTCATCTGATAACACCATAAAGTTATAATGTATTATTAATATATACATAAGCAATAAAAGCCTAAGAAATCTTGTTAAAGCATAAGTTTTCTTAGGCTCTTATTGAGTTAAAATAAGGAATATGAATTTACATTAAAACATTAAAAATTTTTGCTATTATAGGTGCTATTATAACAGTTATAATTCCAGCGATACCTATAGATAAACTGCTCATGGCACCTTCTATCTCTCCCATTTCAATTGCTTTTGTAGTCCCAACAGCATGAGAGGCTGTTCCTATTGCTACACCTATTGCCACTTTATCCTTTATTTTAAAGAACTTACATATATATGGTCCTATTATCGCTCCAATTATTCCTGTTAATATTATTACTGCTACAGTTATAGAAGTTATTCCGCCTAACTGTTTTGATACCTCAATTCCTATAGGTACTGTTATAGATTTCGGTATTAGGGACACATTTATAGTTTTTGGTAAACCAAATAACTTACATAATGATATTATAGTAATAATACTAACTATGCTACCTACTGTTATCCCAGAAATTATTGGCACTGCATGGGACTTTAATAGTTCTATCTTTTTATATAGAGGTACAGCTAATATTACTGTAGCGGGAGATAGAAAGAAAGCAATGAACTGTCCGCCTTTATCATAATCAGCAACATTTATATTAAAAATATTTAAAAAAGCTATTACTAATACTATACTTATAAATAATGGATTAAATATAGGAAGCCTTGTTTTTTTATTTATAATACATCCTATTTCAAAAGCTATTAAAGATAGCATTATACCAAATAATGGTGTAGAAATTAATTCTTTCAAGATACTCAACTCCTCTTAAATAATTGCACTGTTATTCCCGTTGTTACCATAACAACTATAGTTGATATAATGGTTATTAATACAATATACAGCCAGTAATCTTTTAAAACTCCTACCGAAGTTATTAACCCTACTCCTGCCGGTAGAAAGAAAAACGCTAAATGATTTAAGAAGAATTTACTTGCCTCCTCTATAGCCTCTATCTTTATAATTCCAGTGGATAGGCAGATAAATAAAATTAGCATTCCAATTACATTACCGGGTAAAGCTAAATTAAAAACTTTTCTAAGCAGTTCACCTAAAAAGCAAATTATAAGGATAATTGCGAGTTGCCTAATCATCTTCATGTTAAAACCTCTTTTCTAATTTTGAATATATGAATTTACACACACTATAATAATATACACTCTTTTAGTGGTCATACCTCTTTTTTCGAAAAAGATAAAATATAAAAAATTTTCTATTACTTAAAATTGTATACAACAAATAATAAATCCTAAGTTCTTAAACTTAAGCATAAGAACCTAGGATTAAAGAATTCTGTTTATAGCAAACTCACTCTATATACATCTTCTCTTCTATGTTTGAGAAGAGGAAGGGATTCTCTAACTTCATTTATATAATCAAAGTCTATATCTTCTATTAGTATTGCTTCTTTCTCATCTAATCTACTAACTACCTCTCCCCAAGGACTAACTACTATTGAATTTCCATAAGCTACATAGGAATAATTTATATCTCTAGCGGTGGAAATTCCCGCTACATATATTTGGTTATCTAAAGCTCTGCTCTTAAATAATATTTCCCAGTGTGCTGGTCCTGTTGTCATATTAAATGCTGCCGGGATAAAAACTAATTTAGCTCCTTTTAAAGCCATAATTCTAAGAAGTTCAGGAAATCTTATATCATAACATATTGCCACTCCAATTTTCCCATACTCTGTATCAACAATAGTTACATCCTTTCCCCCTGTAAGAACTTCTGATTCTTTAAAGCTGACGCGATCTTTTATATCAATATCAAATAGATGCATCTTTCTATGTTTTCCAATTAAGTTTCCTTTATTATCAAAAATAAAAGAAGTATTGTACACTCTGCCTTGGTCATCTAACTCAGGAATCGATCCTCCTATTAAGTAGATGTTTTTTTCCTTTGCAGCATTTGATAACATTTTTATAGTTTCACCCTGTGGAAAAGTTTCAGCATATTCCCTAAAGCGTTTATTGTCATATGGACAATTAAACATTTCTGGTAGTGAAACAATTTTAGCGCCTTTATCCGCCGCATCGTATATCATTTTTTTAGCTCTCTCTTTGTTCTCTTTTTTGCCTGCCACAACCATCATCTGACACAAAGCTATTCTCACTTTATCCATTACAAATCCCCCCATGAAACTAAGCATAAATATGTATTTCTTCTTATAATATATTATATCATTTTTAATAAAGTTAATATTAATTTTATTATAGTTCATATTGACATTTACGTATATTACTATATACTATATGACGTAAAACACTATCAATTTACTTTTTTATAAACTATCTATATAGAGTTCGCAGTATAAAAATAATACGACGTAATTTTTTTTAGAAGACAGAGGACAATTGATAAAAATTTTGTGCCACAAAATTTTTATACTGAGAATCAATCTATTCATTTTTATAAATATAGAGGAGATAATTATGAAACAACATTCACTTTCAAGAACAGAACTTTTAGTAGGCAAAGAAGCTCTAGAGAAGCTTTCAAATAGCAAAGTTGTAGTTTTCGGTTTAGGTGGTGTAGGAAGCTTTACATTAGAGGCCTTAGTTAGAGCTGGAGTTGGACACCTAGTACTAGTTGATGATGACACTGTCTGTCTAACTAATATAAATAGACAGATACATGCTAACTTTGATACAATCAGCAAACCAAAGGTTGAGGTTTTAAGAGATAGAGTCTTAAGGATAAATCCTAAATGTACCGTTGAAATACATCAAACTTTTGTAAAGGAAGATAACATTGCCGAAATAATTCCTTTAGATACCGATTACGTTGTAGATGCAATTGATACCGTTTCTTCTAAGCTATCTTTGATAGTTTGGTGCAAGGAACATAACATAGATATAATAAGTTGTATGGGTACTGGAAATAAACTTGACCCTACTAGATTTAAAATTGTAGATATATATGATACTAAGATATGTCCTCTAGCAAAAGTTATGCGCTATGAACTTAGGAAAAGAGAAATTAAGAATTTAAAGGTATTATTTTCTGATGAAATGCCTATGAAACCAAAATTAGAAGAAGTAGTTACCTGCAAGGAGGGCTGTGTTTGCACTGGCGGAACAAAAAAATGTAGTGCTAAAAGACAGATACCTGGAAGTATATCCTTTGTTCCTCCTGTAGCTGGTATGATAATAGGCGGAGAGGTAGTTAAAGATATTATTAAGGAATATATATAGGGTTCCAATTTGGACCCCTATACCCATAACTCTAATTATACTTTGTCAATATATTTTTCAAATAATTCATTTATAGCTTCTCTTTCTGAAGTAGAAACTATCCAATCTTTAGTTTGTATTTTTTCATTCTTTCTAATCTTAAATATAAGTAGGTCTTCCTTATCTTTAGACCAATTCCATTCAACAATACTGCTCCAATCAGTAAAATTATAATAGGAATTACTATAAAAACTTTTTTGTCCGATACCGGTACTCGTTATTATTTTCAATTTGCTAAAATCATAAATGCTTAGTAAAAAATATACTACTATAAATATTCCAAGCATTGTAAAGTACCCTGTTATTATTACGTAGATAAAATAAGCTATTAAACCTATAAATAATAATGCTAAAAATCTTCTCTTTGCATATCCTAAGTTAAGTATAAATAATTTATCTCCATATTCTTTATTTATACTTCTTCCTTTTATGAAGGAGAGAAAAAACTGAATGACTGACGCAACAATTAATGCTATTTTTAATAATTCTTCAAATCCCAAATACTTTCACACCTAACTTCTTATATTTTAATATTATCTATAAATAGAACTTACCACTCCCTTCCTATAGTTAAATTATAATATACTCAGTAAATTTTTTCACTAAATTATAAATTTACATAAAATAATAAATTTTTTGTTTAAAATATTTATTAAAAAAATTATAAATCACCTTTTATGAATTAATTATTTTTAAAACTAATTAGAATAATAATTTACATTGAATAATAAAAATAGCATCATTATTGTCAAACTATTTATGCAATTTATAATTCACCAACACTTCTCCTTAACCTAGTTACAATAGAAAATCTGTATAATACAACATAAAAATTAATCTTTTTTCATTTCTTTATTGCAATTTTCTCTCTTTTCTAAAAAATCACTTGTTAAAAATATCGAAAACTTTACCTGTTATTTCTCAATCAATCTTTGTCGAAATTTGTATTTTAATTAACAAGATAATATGTGCTTTTTTTCTTTTTATAATGATTATTTCTTTTTTATTTATTATTTTATTAATTTTTTTCAAAAAACACTTATATTTTCAAAAAAAGTTTGATATAATTTAATTGCAGAGAAAAAAACATATACATTCAAAGGGGGTATACCTTAGTGTGTTCAAATAATCTAAAAGATCAATATTTTAAAGAACTTGGTGAATTCATTGACAATCTTTCTGACAAAAAAGGAGCCTTAATAGCTGTACTTCATAAGGCCCAACATATTTTTGGCTATTTGCCTCAAGAGGTACAGACATTTGTAGCCAAAAAATTAGACCTACCTGTATCAAAGGTTAACGGTGTTGTTACTTTCTATTCTTACTTTACAGAAATACCAACAGGTAAATACGTTATAAACGTATGTATGGGAACTGCTTGCTTCGTTAAAGGTGCAGGAGAAGTTCTTGAAGAATTCGAAAGAAAATTAGGTATAAAAGTTGGACAAACTACATCTGATGGAAAATTTACTGTTCAAGTTTTAAGATGCGTAGGCGCATGTGGACTTGCTCCTGTAGTTACTGTAAATGATAAGGTTTACGGTCACTTCACAAAACAAATGGTTGATAAAATTTTAGATGAGTATAATGAATAGGAGGTAGCAGCATTGAATAGAATCAATTCTTTTGAAGAGCTCCAAAAAATTTCTCAAGATTTTTCAAAAAAATTAGATATGAGGGAACCTTCTCACGAAGAAGAACTTGCTGTTGAAAATAAAAGATGTGAACGTTATGTAACAGTTTGCGGCGGAACAGGATGTAAATCCGCTGAAAGTGATAAGATTATCGAAAACTTACAAGCTGAAATAGATAAAGCAGGATTATCTGACGAAGTTACAGTAGCTGTTACTGGATGCTTTGGATTCTGCGAAAAAGGACCTATAGTTAAAATAAGTCCTGACAATGCATTCTACGTACACGTTACACCAGATGATGCAGCTGAAATAGTTACTGAACATCTATTAGAAGGTAGAATAGTTGATAGACTTCTATATGAAGAACCAACTATAAAAGAGAAAGTTAAAAGACAAGATGAAATGTCTTTCTATAAAAAGCAAGAAAGAATTGCTCTTAGAAACTGTGGTTTAATAAACCCTGAAGATATAACTGAATCAATTGGAGCAGAAGGCTATTTAGCACTTGGAAAAGTTCTAACTGATATGACTCCAGATGACGTTATTAAAGTGATGATTGACTCTGGTTTAAGAGGTAGAGGAGGCGGCGGTTTCCCTACAGGCAAAAAATGGGCATTTGCTAAAGCATATGACGCAGATCAAAAATATATAATCTGTAATGCTGACGAAGGTGACCCAGGTGCATTCATGGATCGTTCAATACTTGAAGGAGATCCAAACAGTGTACTAGAAGCTATGGCAATAGCAGGATATGCAATTGGAGCTACTAAAGGTGTTATATACATTAGAGCTGAATATCCTCTTGCTGTTAATAGATTAATGATAGCATTAAAGCAAGCTAAAGAACTTGGCCTTCTTGGCGAAAACATTTTAGGATCAAACTTTAGCTTTGATATAGAAATAAAATATGGTGCTGGTGCTTTCGTATGCGGTGAAGAAACTGCTTTAATTCATTCAGTAGAAGGCTGCCGTGGTGAGCCTACAAACAAACCACCATTCCCAGCAGAAAGCGGACTTTGGAATAAGCCTACATGTGTGAACAATGTTGAAACTTATGCTAATATTCCAGCAATAATAAATAAAGGTGCTGACTGGTATAATTCAATCGGTACTGCTGGTTCTAAAGGAACAAAAGTTTTTGCCCTTGCAGGAAAAATTAACAACGTTGGTCTTGTTGAAGTTCCTATGGGTACTACTTTAAGAGAAATAATCTATGATATAGGCGGCGGAATTAAAAACGGCCGTAAGTTTAAGGCAGTTCAAACTGGAGGACCTTCTGGCGGATGTATCCCTGCTGAAGACTTAGATATTGCAATAGATTATGAATCATTAACTTCTATCGGATCCATGATGGGTTCAGGTGGAATGATAGTTATGGATGAAGATAACTGTATGGTTGACATAGCTAAATTCTATCTAGAGTTCACTGTGGAAGAATCCTGTGGAAAGTGTACTCCATGTAGAGTTGGAAACAAACGTTTACTTGAAATATTAACAAAAATAACAAATGGACAAGGTACTGAACAGGATTTAGAAAACTTAAAAGAATTAGCACAGACTATAAAAGATACTTCTCTTTGTGGTCTTGGACAAACTGCTCCAAACCCAGTATTAAGTACTATGAAATACTTCTGGGATGAGTATGTAGCCCACGTTAAAGAAAGAAGATGTCCTGCAGGTGTTTGTAAGAACCTAGTACGCTATGAAATTACAAACAAATGTATTGGATGTACTAAGTGTGCAAGAAACTGTCCTGTATCATGTATCAGTGGTAAAGTTAAAGAGCTTCATACTATCATACAAGATAAGTGTATTAAGTGTGGCGCATGCTTTACTGGCTGTCCAGTTGATGCAGTAATCAAAAAGTAATGCATGAAATTTTTAAGAAAGAGGTGGACGTTTTGAGTTTAGTTACTATCACTATAAATAATAAACAACTACAAGTAGAACAAGGAACTACTATTCTACAAGCAGCAAAACTACTTGAAATTAATATACCAACATTGTGTCATTTAAACTTACATGATGGAGTTGAAAATAAACCTGGTTCATGTAGAGTATGTATGGTAGAAGTTGAAGGAAGAAGAAACTTAGCTCCAGCTTGTACTACTCCTGTGTCTGAAGGCATGGTTGTAAAAACAAATTCTATAAAAGCTATAAAAGCTCGTAGAACAGTTGTGGAACTTCTTTTATCCGACCATCCACAAGACTGCTTACTTTGCGAAAAAAATACTAACTGCGAACTTCAAACATTAGCAGCAGATATGGGTATACGCGAAATTAAATATAAAGGTGAAATGTCTACTTATCCTAAAGATACTTCCAGTGCTTCAATTGAGCGTAATTTAGATAAATGCATATTATGTAGAAGATGTGAAACTGTATGCAGCGAAATTCAAACAGTATCTGTTTTATCAGCTGTTAACAGAGGTTTTGAAACTGTTATCTCCCCTGCTTTTGGTATGCCAATGGTTGATACAAATTGTACTTTCTGTGGCCAATGTGTATCTGTTTGTCCAACTGGTGCTTTAACTGAAGTTAACAATACATCAAAAGTATGGGATGCATTAAATGATAAAGATAAATTTGTTGTAGTTCAGACAGCACCTGCTGTAAGAGCTGCTCTAGGTGAAGAATTCGGAATAGAAATTGGAAAAGCAGTTACAGGTAAAATGGTTGCATCACTTCGTTCCCTTGGATTTGACAAAATCTTTGATACTGATTTCGCTGCGGATTTAACTATAATGGAGGAAGCAACAGAATTAATGGGAAGAATTCAAAACGGAGGAAGACTTCCAATGCTTACAAGCTGTTGTCCTGGTTGGATAAACTTCTTTGAACATGAATTTGCAGATTTATTAGATGTTCCATCTAGCTGTAAATCACCACAGCAAATGTTTGGCGCAATAGCTAAAAGTTATTATGCTGAAAAGATGAATATAGATCCGAAAAATTTGGTTGTAGTTTCAGTAATGCCTTGCTTGGCTAAAAAATACGAAGCAGCAAGAGAAGAAATGAACAACGATGTAGATGTAGTTATAAGTACTAGAGAGTTAGCTAAAATGATAAAAGAAGCTGGAATTGACTTTAATTCATTAGACAATGAAGAATTTGACAGCATTCTTGGAGAATCTACTGGTGCAGGAGTTATATTTGGTGTTACTGGTGGAGTTATGGAAGCAGCTCTACGTACAGCTTATGAATGGATAACTGGCGAGAAACTAGATGATGTAGAGTTTACAGTTATTCGTGGTTTAGATGGAATTAGAGAAGCTACAATAAAAATTAAAGATATGGAAGTAAAAGCTGCTATTGCTAGCGGACTTGGAAATGCTCGTACACTTCTTAATAAAATAAGAAATGGAGAAGCAAATTATCAAATAATCGAAATCATGGCTTGTCCTGGTGGATGTATAGACGGAGGCGGTCAGCCATATATACATGGTAATTATGATATTTTATCTAAGAGAGCAAATGCATTGTACGAAGAAGATAGAAATAAGCCAATTAGAAAATCTCATGAAAATCCAGCTATAATCAAGCTTTATGAGGAATACTTAGGTAAACCAAATAGTGAAAAAGCTCATAAGTTACTTCATACTCATTATACTTGCCGCGAATGTTAATTGTTTGCCCTAATCCCTAAAACCCTAAAAAGTATTAGGATTGTTTAAAAAAGATGGTGTCTCAATATCCCCGAGACACCATCTTTGTTTATTAAATTTTAAACATAATTTACAGTTACCTTTTTTCCCAAACTTTTCATTACCTCGCACAATTGTTCTACAAGTTTCAATTTTATACTTAAATCAGAAGGAAAATCAGGGTTTTGATGGGCAGGATTTACAGCCTTTCCAACCCATAAATTCAAGTGAGTGCACTCCTCAATTAGCAATTTTCCTAATTTTGAAACAGCATCTTCACCATTGAAATTGATAATTTCATTATCTTCCGAAAATGGATCAGCATATTTTTTAACCTTTTCCAAAACCTTGCTCAAGGTTAAAACTCCTTCTGTAATCAAGTCTATTCCTTCCATTGTAGCTGTTGGAGGTATATTCTTATCTATAAAATTTAAGTTTACCTTAAGCTTTCTTTTAAGTTCTCTTTCCGCAATATTAGCAGCAGTCCCACCACAGATAACCTTCTTACCTTCACTACCGATAAAGTTTTTAATAACACGACTGTCATCATCCTTATTTTTAGGTGGTCCTGTAAATATATTTATACATGAAGGCTTTCTTATTTTTATTGCTACTACCGTTGTATCATCTCCAGGCTTTCTATAGTACAGATCCCAACAAACCTCAAGTAAATCTTTAGCAAGACTTTGAGCATTTAAATCTTCTACTGATCTCTTTTTTAAATAATTTTGAACATCTTTCCACTGCCATCCAAGATTTAATATGTTTCCTAGCCCAGCATGAATAACTCCGTCGCTTACCACCGTTAGTACATCTCCCTCTTTTAAGGTTATATTGCTCTCTGTAATTCGTCTTCCGTTTATATGAAGCTGCTTTTTAGGAATATCTATGGTAGCACCGCCTCTAATCATAAATATAGGAGGATTATCATACTCTGCAATATAAGCTTCTCCATTATGATATATTTTAATTAATGTAAAAGTTGAGTATGCTATATTTCGGACTTTGCAAACAGGCAGTGTATTAGCTATTGTATCAACAGTTTCATATATATCTGCTCCTTCTTTAAGCATAGTACCTGCAATTTTTGAGGTCAAGGTAGCTAATATATTTGCTTTTACTCCACTTCCAAGCCCATCAGCTATAACAATTACAGTACAATTGTCCATTCTAATTACATTTACCATATCCCCTGCAAGTTCTTCTCCGTGTTTTATTAAAGTTCCATAGGCAACATCTATGAAATAATCCATTAGATTATCAACCTCCTTTTAAAAGTAGATATGGTTACAATATACTGTCATTTTCTCCTTCAACAATTTTTTTAAGTTTTGTTAATGTTATCTTTGTTTCTGCAGTAGTTTCGCCAAGTAGGCTCGCTATTTCTTGTGCCACCCTCATCTGCTTTTCAATTACCTGCTGAGCAGCATTTATAGTGTTTTCTTTAAGCTCAATGAGTTTTTCTTTATTTTTTTCTTCCTTAGTAATATCAACCATAGATACCATAACTATATCTTGTTTTTCAATGTAAACTATTGTTTCAATAAAGTCCAAATTATATTTAGGCAGCGAGACTTTTTTACTTATTATACTTTTACCAGTATCTTTTACATATTTAAAGTCGGTATCATCCATTAGCAGAGTTATAGGTTTGCCTTTAACATTTTGAGATTTAACCATAAAAGCAGACTCTGCTGCTGGATTAATATCTTTAATCCTCATTTCACCATCTAGTAATATATTGCAATTAAGTGTGTTTTCAAATATGACATTTCTTACGCTTTCCGCTCTATTTCTCATGTAATGTAGACACATATTACTTTCAGACATGCCTTCAAATATAGCCTGAGCCTTTTCCTTGCAGGTGTTATATCCACAAACACCGCAGTTTAATTCATCCTCTAATCCATATTTGCCCATTTCCCTCATTATTTTTGCTATCTGTTCTTCACTTGCAATCTCTTTTGTAATGCTTTTATCAATAAAAGTTCTTGAGAAATCTAGCTGCTTTTTTATTTCTACGCTTGTACCATCTTTATCAGCTATACTTTTAATGTAATTCTTAACCTTTTGAACTCTTTTGTAATATCCTTTTTCATTATTAATCATACCAGGACCGCCTATACAACTTCCTTTACACGCACTGACCTCTATAAAGGCATTGTTTACCTCGCCTTTTTCTATGCTTTTAAATAACTCCATACATTCCTCTGTACCGCTAACTGATATTACTTCTATACCTCTTTCATCTAATTCTGGACGAACGCATTGTACAATTCCACCAAAAATAGGATAATTTCTGTCACTATTTAAAAAGCTTCTATCAAATTCGCAGTCCTCTAATTCACTAATATTAATATGAAGGTTGTCCACCCAATCGTTTAGTTCATCAAAGGTTATTACTGCATCTACTATTTCTTTAGTTAAAAAACTTTCTGACTCAATTTTTTTAGCAATGCATGGTCCCATGAATACAATAAGACTATCTTCTCCATACAATTCTCTAAGAATCTTACCATGAGCTATCATAGGAGACACTGTTGGTATCATGTATTGAACTAGACTAGGATAATATTTTTCAATAATATAGTTAACTGATGGACATGCTGTGGAAATATAGTTATTTATTTCACAATTTTTTATATATTGTCTGTATATATCAGAAACTACATTTGCTCCAACTGCTGTTTCCTCTACATATGAAAATCCTAATTTTTTAAGCACTGCTACAAATTTGCCTGGGCTTGCATCAAATACTCCTGCAAAGGATGGTGCTATAGTTGCTACAACTTTTTTACCAGATGATAAAGCATCTTTAACTCTTTCTAAATCACTTACTATGTGCCTCGCCTTTTGAGGACATATAGCTAGACAGTGGCTACATGCTATACATCTGTCTTCCACAATCTCCGCCTGCTCATTTTTAAATTTAATTGCTTTTACAGGGCATGAACGAAGACATTTATAACAGTTTTTACAATTCGCTCTAGAGAAGTTCATATATTTCATTGCCTAATCCTCCCTAAAATCTCTTCTACAAAAAAGCTATCTACATTTTCTCTATTGACAGAGTAAATCTTATCTTCTTCATTAACAGTTACCGATACGCCTTCAGTACAGTGCCCCAAACAAAAAGCTCCCTTTAACTCAACCTTATCCGAGACTTTGTACTCTTCAATTAACACCTGAATTCTATTAATTACATCATAGGAACCTTTAAGGTGACAAGCACTTCCTACACATACACTTACAGTTATCATAAATACCACTCCTATAATTGTGAGTTTACAAGCTTTTTTAATTTTTAAAACATCTATACAATAGATTTATTTTTATTTATAGATGAAACTTATATTGCTTAGGTTTCGCTTCATATAATTCTACTTAGGTGCTTGTTTATTTTTTGTCATATATATTTAATTATAATATAGATAGCAAACTTTTTCATTAAAATACATATAATTTAAATTATTTATTAAAAATCTCTTCTAATATTCCTAAATCTTTAACATAATTTAAATTTACAAAAATATCTAGATCAGGACTATACTTTTTAGTGATTTCCTCAGGTATATATCTTATGTTAGAATTTTTAATTATGTCGTAAAGAACAAGGCTATTTTCTTCTATTCCCTTCTTAAAATCCTTAATTAAATCCTTTGAGTAAAAAGCATGAAGTGGTTCAATCCAATCATTCTTCTTACATATTAGACCGTCACATTCATCATCTTCTATAATGTTCATCAAATATTTTATATAGTCTATATTAATTTTAGGCATGTCACAAGCTAAAAAGAACACATATTTAGAAGATGCGTTTTTTAATCCTGTATAAATTCCACCAGCTGGACCATAATTTTTTTCCATATCTTCAACTACTTTATACTTTAAGTTTTCAAACTTGTCTTCTTTCTCTGCTACTAATATTATTTCATTAAAAATCTTTTCTAACTTTTCACCAATTATTTCTATAAGTAATCTACCCTCTATCTTTATCTTACTTTTGTCAAATCCCATTCTACTGCTCTTTCCACCACATAGAATTACAGCAGTGCCAACTTTCTTCATATAAATCACCTCATTCTAATTGCTAACTTGCTAGTACTTAGTTTAATAAGTTTCCCTAGCTAGTACCTTAATTTAAATATTACCATAACACCAAAATAATTCACAACTTTAAACTTCGAATATAAGGCTAAAAATAACTATTAAGTACAAATCTTTTCATTGATCCTATTCTAAAGAAGATATGAACTTCAGAATATATTTTCTTAATATAAAAAAGCAGCATAACATGCCGCTTTTTTTATATTAAAGTTGAATATACAAACTCTGAAAATTTTACTAAATCCTCTTCCTTATCAAAAGTCCCCTGTGCTCTAGATGCATTTCCTCCGCCTTTTCCACTAAATTCTTTTATGTTTTCTTTGAATATTTTCCCACAGTTAACGTCTTTATCTGTTTTATTTAAAAATAATATTTTATTGTCTCTTAAGGATGCGAGTATTATTATGTAGCTTTTCATACTAAGTTCTGAAGCTATCAGTTGTATATCATCAAAATCTTTATTACTGTACTTTCTAAAAACTACCTGAGTTTTTTCATTTTCAATTATATTCTCTGCTTCAACTTCTGCAAGGTTTTTTTTCAGCTTCCCTAGTTCTTTTCTTAAGCTATCAAGTTCTATACACTGGCTTTCAATTCTTTCAATGATATCATCTTCTTTTGCAGAAAAACTCCTAATAAGCTTAGTCACAATATCATGTTTATTTTCAAAATCCTTTAAAGCTCTCTTTCCACATTTAAAATATATTCTTGTCATTCCTTTGTATTTTTCAGTTTTTATAATCTTAACAATGCTAATCTCACCGGTTTTAAATACATGAGTTCCACAACAAGCACAGCAATCCATGTCCTTTGCTTCTACAACTCTTATATCCTCATCAACATTTATTTGTTTTCTTAGAGGAAACTTTTCGCATTCATCCTTTGAAACCACATACGTGTTAAATGATTGATTTAAATATATGTACTGGTTAACTTCTTCTTCTATTTTATTTACCATTTGCTCATCAATATCATTCATATCAATGTCAATAGTTACATAATCAACACCTAAATGAAATCCTTTATTATTTCCACCATATAATTTTAAAATAGCCCCTGATAGCAGATGCTCCCCAGAATGCTGCTGCATATGGTCAAAACGTCTATCAAAATCAATTTTACATGATGCAATTTTTCCCTCTGGAACTTTTTCTACTTCATGGTAAATAATGCCGTTATTTTCAAATACATATGTAACTTTTAGTCCATTAATTTCACCAGTATCAGAAGGCTGGCCACCTCCTTCAGGATAAAAAATTGTTTTATCTAAAATCACTAAAATTTTATTGTCTTCATTAATTATATCGACAATTTCCGCTTGGCATTCCTTTAAATAAGGATCATTATAAAATAGTTTTTCTGTCAAATTAAACAACTCCCCTCTGCATTATAAACAAATTTAATGTTATTATAGTTTTAATTTTCAAGCAATATTTTTATCACCATATTCTATTTTATCACATAATCACTTACGATTCCAAAATAAACAAGAGGCAAACATCCCTATAATAACTACACCAAATATCGTTTCAAACATTACAAGAACACGAACCATAGTAGAATTAGGAAGAATGTCACCATAACCTAATGTAGTAATAGTTACAGCACTGAAGTATAAAAAATTCCACATTGGATATTTAAAGCTTCCATTAGCTACATTTTTTAATACTAATGGGCTATCATCTATAAATGAAATAGAATTTTCCATAAGGTTTACAAAATAAAAATTTAAAGGATAAAAGCAGTCCTCTGCTTTAAATAATTCCTCATGAATAGTTGGATATCCTTTTACCCAAATTGTTATTGCAGTCAGTTTTTGTAAGCTTTTATTTTCTTCTTTATCATATATTATATATTTTTCATTATTATCTTTTTGAGATGTTCTATACAATGATATATTTAATTTATAGGTAGGAATTCTTCTATTTATAATTTGTTCTTCTGAACTTTCAATCTTCATATGCGTAATACCTTTTCCTTGAAGCAATAAATAATAATAGTTGGCCCAGTTTTCTCCTAAAGGCTCATCAAAAGCAAAAGAATACATATTTTTGTCTTTATCAGTTCTAATCTTAACTATAGGTCTTTTATACTCTTCAGAAGCAATTAATTTACTTACAACATTATTAAAGTCCCTGTTGTAAATACTTATTTTCATCTTCTTCTTAAAGGCACTTATCTTTGTATTCATATTAATATCATTTTGGAATATAAAAAATTCTCCAGAAGACATATTAGCTATTTTCCAGTATGCTATTCCAAAAGCAATTAAAGTTAGTATGTACATCGCTCCCAATATCATTAAAAGGTTCTTTTTCCGCATTTTATAGATATATGTTATTAATTTCATATACTTCCGCCTTTTATATTTACTTACTCTCTTTAATTAATTTTATTATAAGCTCAACTGTAGTATTCTTAACAAAATTATTAACAGCACAGAAGATGTACCCCTATGAATATCGCTAATAAGTCAAGCACTCAAGTTGGATATCTATGATTATCCAACACCTTGCAAATAAAAAAACCCCATGTTTTAAAACATAAGGCTTTGAGATAAATTTTTAGTATAATTACTTTAAATTACATTGTATTTACTATAAATTATTAATAATTTTTCCTGCTATATAATCTGCATCTACTTTTTCATCAACATTAATCGCTATTATCTGGCTCAACCCAGATGCTTCACCAGTAATATATACTATTTCACCTGAATTTTCATCTACTTTTCTCACAACCATAGCCTTATCACCCTTTACAATTCTAGCCTTTTTACCTTTTTCAAGCTCAACTGTAAAGTTATTTGTAAACTCAATTTTTTGACCTATCTTATACTTCATTTAATTCCATCTCCTTATTATAATATTCAATACATTATAATATACCTTAGCTCTATAGTATTAACAGTTAGCATACCAACCATTTTATAGAAGTGTACTCTATTCATTAATATTATCAACCATTTTCTTTAATACATTTTTAAATACCTCTATTTCCTCTTCTGATATGCCCTTAGAGACATCCTCACTCATTTTTTCTCCAACGGGGAACAACTTTTCCCTAAACTCTCTTCCCTTATCAGTGAGCATTAAATTTACTGTTCTTCTATCATTAATATATCTTTCTCTTTTTACAAATCCATCCCTCTCCATTCTATCAATTAGTCTTGCTGTAGTGGATGGCTTTATATCCATTTGATCTGCTAGCTCAATTTGACTAATACTTTTATGTTTTCCCAGGTAATATAGCGCTATCCATTGAACTCTTGTAATTCCTAATTCACTTAATCTATCATTAAATTCATCTGATATTTTTTTTGCTGCATTATTTGTTATAAATGCTATACATGTATCTAAATCGAACATTTTTTCCTCCTGCTTATTTATTTACTTAATATTATTTTACTTATATGCAATACCATAATCAACCTTTTTAATAAAAACTATTTTATCCCTATAAACATAGTTCTTGGCATCGGATAAATATCTTAGCCCGATACTTGCTTTATGTATATGCAGATGTACATATTTGCATTACTAAAGATACTTTAAATACTTTCTTAGTAAATCTTATCAAAGAATTTTATAAGAAATAAATTTAAGAGGTTAACTCAGCGCTAACCTCTTAAATTTATTTCTTACTTTATTCTAAACTTACCTTTGAGTAACTCAATAAGGGGTCGATGAATATAACAGCATTTACATTATTAAATTAATGTAGGTGCTTTTCTTATAACAAATTTACCTGCGCCTTCCTTACCAACAAATTGTCCATCTTTTGCAACAATGCTTCCTCTGCTTATTGTAACTACCGGAGCACCTTTCAATTTAAATCCTTCATATGGTGTATAGTCTACATTTTCATGAAGCATTGATTTTGTAGCTACAATTTCAACATTTGGATCAAACACAACTATATCAGCGTCGCTTCCTACTGCTATTGTACCTTTTTGTGGGTACATTCCATATACTTTTGCAGCGTTAGTTGAAGTTACTTGTACAAATCTATTTAAGTCAAATTTTCCTTCTGCTACTCCATAAGTGTACATTAATGACATTCTAAGCTCTACTCCTGGAGCTCCATTTGGAATTTGAGCAAAGAATTCTTTTCCCATTTCTTTTTGTTTCATGAAGAATGGACAGTGGTCTGTAGCCACAAATTGTACTGTATTATCTTTTAATGCCTTCCACATAGTTGGCCAATTTTTCTTATCTCTTAATGGAGGTGACATTACATATTTAGCTCCATTAAAATCTGGTTCTCTATAGTTATCTTCTGACAATAATAGGTATTGAGGACAAGTTTCTCCGATTATTGGATATCCTTCTGCTCTAGCACGTGCAATTTCAGAAACTGATGCTTCACAGCTATTGTGAACTATACAAAGAGGTGCATTTGCAATTTTTGCAAGTTTTATTGCTCTTCCAGCAGCCTCTCCCTCTGCTAGATCTGGACGGGATAATGCATGATAGATAGGTTCTCCTTTTCCTTCTTCACGGAACTTTTTAGTAAGATAATCGATAACATAGTAATTTTCCGCATGAACGCAAGCAAGTCCACCACTTTCATTTACTTTCATTAAAGTTCTTATTATCGTTCCATCATCTACTCTTAAGCCATCATATGTCATAAACATCTTAAAGCTTGAATAGCCTTGTTTTATTATTTCAGGCATTTCATTTAAAATATCATCATTTAAATCTGTAACACTTATATGAATGCCATAGTCAATAACTGCCTTACCATCTGCTTTTTCACGCCAAGTATCAGTAGCATCCTTTAATGTCTTACCATTTTGTTGTATAGCAAAATCAACTATAGTAGTTGTTCCGCCGCAAGCTGCTGCAATTGTACCAGTTTTAAAGTCATCACTTGAGTAAGTTCCACCAAATGGCATATCCATATGAGTATGTGGGTCTATTCCACCTGGGAAAACATATTTGCCAGAAGCATCAACTACTTCTGCTCCTTCAGTACATAAATCTATTCCAATTTCTATAACTTTCTCATTTTTGACACCTAAGTCTGCTTTAAAAGTATCAGAAGCTGTTACTACAGTTCCACCTTTTATTACTAAATCAAATTTACTCATTTATATTCCCTCCTAATATAGGATAAACATATTACATATCCAAACTTTAATAGACCTATTTATAATTTTTTATCAGAAGTTATATTTTATCGTTTATATGCTTTAAAATTCATCCATATAAGATAAACATCTTATATGGATGAATTAATTAAAGTCTTTATGCTTGTTCTTGAGCTCTATCTTCGATATCTTCTTCTTTCTTTCTAGTTGTTAGTTTTACTATCAACTCTCCGCCAGCATCTGAAAGAATACCTACAACAGAACCCATTAATAGTGCTGCCGCTGTAGTCATGTAAGAATTATTCATAGCAAGCATACCAAAAGTTGTTGAACAACCAATATATACACCCGGTATGAATGACAAAGTTTTCCATTTAGCTTGTGCAACTATTCCAAAGGAAATAACTCCTGTCATAATAGCAACTATATTTGGAAGGTGAAGAACCTTTGAAACTTCTACGCAAACTATAGCCCATAATACTCCAACCATGTTTGCTATTATGCCTCTTACCCATCCTTTGATAAAGCGCTGACCTGATGCATAATATGTTGTAGTTCCCATGAATCCTGCCCAAGTAGCAGCGCCTATTGCTGCACTTACATTGGCCCATATCCATGCCAATATCCCCATGCTTATGGCATTAGCTATTAAAGCGTCCATAAAATCTCCCCTTCGTGTCTCAATAATAAAAAATTATATATCTTTATTAAAGAGCTATTTCTCTTTCTACTCCGAAATCTTTGAATTTTATTTCTCCTTTAGTTATGCACTTTTCTATTGGGCACACTAATGAACATAAATGGCATCCTACACAATTTTCTTGTTTAAGTGATGGTCTTCTAGTTTCTGCATCCCAAACTATAGCTTGGTGAGCTCCATCATAACATGAAACATAGCATCTTCCACATCCTACACATTTATCGTGGTTGAAATTTGGATATACTATATAATCTCTATCTAAGTTTTCAGCAGGTACAATATTGTCAAGTGCACAACCTACTAAGTCTTGAAGCTTTTCAACTCCTTTTTCTTCCATATAGTATTGTATTCCGCTTATCATATCTTCAACTATTCTATATCCATACTGCATTATAGCTGTAGTAACTTGAACAGTTCCTGATCCAAGCATTATGAATTCAAGAGCATCTTCCCAAGTTTCTACCCCACCAATACCGCTTATTGGAGCATTCTTAAGCGCTGCATCTTGTTTCATTTGAGCTATAAATCTTAAAGCTATTGGTTTAACAGCTTTTCCTGAATATCCTGATATTGATGATTTACCATTTACTATTGGAAGACCTACTTGCTTATCTAGATCAACTCCAGTTATACATTTTATTGTATTTATAGCAGCTATACCTGTAGCTCCACCTTCTATTGCAGCTCTTGCAGGCACTTCCATGTTTCCTATGTTTGGAGTCATTTTTGCAAGTACTGGAAGATGAGTTCCTTTTCTTACTGCTGCTGAATATTTTTTAACTAATTCAGGGTTTTGTCCAACGTCTGATCCCATCGCATGAGTTGTCATTTGTGGACATGAGAAGTTACATTCTATTATGTCTGCTCCTATTTCAGTAACTTGTTGAGCAAGTCTTGTCCACTCTTCTTCACTAGCTCCCATTATTGAAGCTATTAAAACCTTATTTGGATAATTTTCTTTAAGCTTTTTCATATCTCTTAGGTTTTCTTCAAGTGAGTGCTCAGAAACCTGTTCCATATTTTTAAATCCTACGAAAGGAGTTCCTTCTTTTCTTGTAGCATCAAAACGTGGTGAAACTTCTATCATTTTTTCTGAGTTTACAGTTTTAAATACTACTCCAGCCCAACCAGATTCTAAAGCCTTAGCACACATATCATAGTTATTTCCAACTGGTGATGATGCTAAGAAAAATGGATTTTCACATTTTACTCCACAAAATTCTATTGAAAGATCTCTTTTTTTCATTATCTTACACCCTCCTTAGCTGATGCTGCTTCGTCTAATCCTGCTTTTCCTGTTAAGAAAGCTTCGATTTTTTCTGCAGCTAATTTACCTGATGCAACAGCTTGCACAACTGTCTTATCATCTTCAACTATATCTCCTGATGTAAATACATCTGTTGATTTAAGATCTGCAATTCCATCAACATTCTCTGCTTCTTGTCCAACTGCAAATATAACCATATCTGCACCTAATTCCATTTTTGAAGCATCAAACATTCCTTCAGCTTTTAAAGCTGTAACTTTTCCGTCTTTTCCTGTAATTTCTGCTGGTTTAAATCCTGTGAAAATTGGAATATTTAATGAGCTAACATATTCTTTCTCTTCAGAGCTAGCTGGCATTTTTTCAATTGTTCTTCTGTAAACAATCTTAACATCTTCAGCACCAAGAAGTTTTGCTGTTGATGCACAGTCCATAGCAACGTCTCCGCCGCCAATAACGATTACATGATTTCCAACTTTAACATCACCCTTAGTAGTCTTAGCTTGTGCTAAGAAGTCTACTCCGTTTACAACTCCTTCTAAATCTGAGCCCTTAATATCTACAAGTTTTCCTTTTTGCATTCCACATGCAACTAAGAATGCCTTATATCCTTCAGCTCTTAAGCTATCTATACTTAAATCTTTTCCTACTTTACAACCTGTTTTAAATTCAACACCTAGTTCTTTTATATAATCGATTTCATTTTCAACAACTTCTTGTGGTAATCTTTGAGGTGGTATTCCATAACTTAACCATCCACCTAAAACATCTTTTTCTTCAAAAACAGTAACTTTATATCCTTTTAGTGCTAGAGCTGCCGCTGCAGTAAGACCACTTGGTCCTGCTCCAATTACTGCTACTTTTTCTTTATCCAATTCTACTTTTTCCAAAACTTTCATATTTATAGATTGTTCGTAGTCAGTTAAATATCTTTGAAGCTCTCCAATTCTAATCGGCTTGTCTATTCCGCATCTGCTACAAGCTCCTTCGCAATATTTGTCGTAAGGGCAAACTCTTGAACATACTGCTCCAAGAGGATTGTTTGTTCTTATAGTTTCAACTGCACCCTTTAAGTTTCTGAAGCGAAGTGAACGTATAAATTTAGCTGGATCTGTCCCTGCTGGACATGCCTTACTACAAGGTGCATCATGGCATAATAGACATCTTGCAGCTTCTTCAATCGCTAGCAAAGGTGTGAATGGTTTTTTTGTTTCTTCTAAGTACTTTCCGTTTTCCATTTCTATATTTTCCCCTTTCAAAATTATGTGTATTTTGAATTAAAGCGAATGACTTATATCATTTTCTGCTTTATGTGAATATAATAACATCAATTTTTTAAATGTACCATACCCTTTCTATATACACATTTTTTCTTTAAACGACATTTGCTGTTTTTTTATTACGACATTTTTTTCATTTTTGAATATTCTTTATATTTTTATGTTTTTTAATAAATCCAAAGAAACTTTAGCAATTCCTCGATGCACATACCTTTTTATTTTAAATTTAATGTTAACATTTTGTTATTTTTCAAAAAATTCTTTACAAATATTTTGTAATTATTTCTGCATTATAATTAATTTAATTTAATTTTTCAAATTATTTTTTCACAAAATAATCAATATATTTTAATTTTTTTAAAATTTCATTTTTATCTATAAGTAATTTATATAAAAAATTATAATTTAATTGCACAATCTTTCACAATATTATGTATAAGTTTATTATGATTTAAAAATATAAAAAAAAAGAAAATGTCTAAAATATGACATTTTCTTTTTATATAAATGCATTATTTTTTTATTTTCCACTCAGTTCCAAGCTTTGAATCAATTAGTTCGATGTTCATAGCTTGTAATTCATCTCTAATTTCATCTGCCCTAACCCAGTTTCTATTTTTTCTAGCTTCATTTCTTTCTTTTATAAGTCTGCTTATTAAGTTTTCATCAACTTTCATATCCTTTTCGCTATTTTCCTTTGTCAATTCGAGTGATAAAACTTTGTCGAAATCTGCAATTAATGTGTACTTTTCTCTATTAGTTAATTGACTATCTTTTATAACTTTTGACAATACAGTTAAAGCATTAGCCATATTTAGATCATCACTAATTTGTTCAGCAAATTCACTTTTGTATAAGTTGATTTTATTTTCATCTAATCTTTCCTCTTCTTGCAAAGCATCTATAATAGATGACACCTTACTCTTTAACTTTTTGTAAGAATTCTGTGCATCCCTTAATGCTTCAAAGCTAAAAACCAACTGCTTTCTATATCTAGATTGCAAACAAAAATATCTATAATCTAAAGGACTAAATTCATTCTCTTCAATTTTTGAAAGCGTTAAAAAATCACCTTTTGATTTAGACATCTTTCCACCGTCAAGTACTAAAAATTCTCCGTGCATCCAATAATTTACCCACTTATGTCCAAGTGCCCCTTCTGATTGAGCAACCTCATTGGTATGATGGACAGGTATATGATCAACTCCACCACAATGAATATCTATTGTTTCTCCTAAATATTTAATTGACATAGCTGAACACTCAATATGCCACCCTGGAAAGCCTCTTCCCCAAGGAGAATCCCATTGCATTATTTGATTCTTAAATTTAGAATTTGTAAACCATAGAACAAAATCTAAAGGATTTTTCTTGCCTTCATCCACTTCTACTCTGCTTCCTGCTTCCAATTCTTCTATACTTAAATTTGCAAGCTCATTATAATCTTCGAATTTATCAATTTCATAATATACGTTTCCATTAGATATATATGTATAGCCTTTTTCTTCTAGTCTTTTTATTAAATCAATCATGTCTTGTATGTGTTCCGTTGCTCTACATATGACTGTTGGTCTTTCAATATTTAACTTGTCACAATCCTCAAGAAAAGCATTTTCATAAAACTTAGCAATTTCCCATACAGTTTTATTTTCACGCTGTGCTCCAAGCTCCATTTTATCCTCGCCTGTATCTGCATCTGACTGTAAATGTCCTACATCAGTAATATTCATAACATGCTTTACGTTATGTCCTATATATCTTAAGGACTTTTTAAGAACATCCTCAAATATGTATGTTCTTAAATTTCCTATGTGCGCATAATTGTAGACAGTAGGTCCACATGTATACATGCCCACTTTTCCTTCTTGTACAGGTATAAGCTTTTCTTTGTTCCCGGACATGGTATTGTACACAAAAAAATCCATATCTATTACATCCTCCATTCTTTATATCATATATTTTAATTCTTTAATTAAAATAAAAACCACAGGATAAATATATACCTGCGGTAAGAAAAATCTATTTAACTTATATTAAATATAGAGATAGTGCGCAGGTCCTATGTGATTTAAAAGCTTTCATTAAATAATTTCTACAACAACAACAAAACATTTCACATACCTCCTCAAACACTAATCTTATATAAATATTACCACAAATTTAAAATAATGCAACATTTTTAGTTTTTATTATTTATAAGAAATACTTAAATTTTATAGTATGTCGATTGTACTGAAATCACATAATATACTATAGAAAATTATAATAGTTGAGTTTTCTATTATTTTATATTATTATAACTAAGTAGGAGCGTTTATACAATGCTTTATTAATTAATATTTGTTACTTGTTAGTAACAAGTAAAATAAAAATTCAATGTAAAGTGAGGTAATATATATGGCAGTTATTCATATGAGCGATATAGCTTATGCAGAATTTAAAGAGCTCTTAGCAAATAACAACATCGATTCCAATGTCATTAGAGTTTATTTAGCAGGCATGGGCTGAAGCGGTCCAGCATTTAATCTTGTTCTGGATGAACAAAAAGAAAACGACGCTACTGAACAAATAAAAGATTTAACTTTTATTGTAGATAAAGATCTTGTTAATCAATATGGAAGTTTCACATTAAAATCCGGAAGTGAAAATGGTCGTGGAGGTTTCTCTATAGAAAGCGAAATACAGCCAGGCGGCGGGGAATGTGGCGGAAGCTGCTCAACTTGTGGCTAACTACATATAGTCTACTGAACGGCTCGTTAACTTGTACACTAATGTGTACTGGCAATTTTTAAGTTTGAAGTGAATAATTTTTAGTTGAGAGTTGAGAATTAACAGTTGAGAGTGAAGGATGATTTTCTGAAGTATAACATAAGAAAATCATCCATAACTGTCCACTATCCATTGTCAACTCTCAACTATTTATTTTTTCTCTTCTTCTATAAACAGAATTCTTGGCTTCAGGTGGAGTTTTGACTCCATCTGAAGCTTAGAAGTCGTTATCCAGGGACATAGCCGCTCTTTACTCCCACTTAAATAAAAGCAGAGAGCCCAAATCTTTGATTTGATGCGAATCGCTTTCACAGAGTGCGATGGGAGTATTAGAGCGGGTAAGTCATCGGATAAAAATTATCAACTTAGATTGTTGTCTTATCTATATCTATGCTTTACTTTATTGTATACCCATAATATATGCAGTTAAGTAATTCTTTCATTTGCTCCTCTGAAATTTTAACCGGGTTAACCCTTGTTGATCCTTTTAATGAATTTTCTACTAAAATTTCAAAACTATTTTTAAAATCCTCTTCTGATATTCCTACATCTTTTAGAGATTTAGGAATGTTTAATGTATTATTAATACTCTTAACTGATTCAATAAAATCTAAACTATTTATAACCTTTGCAAGTATTTTTAGCTTTTTTGCTACTGTTTCGTTTCTTGAATTATATTTAAGCACATAGGGTAACACAATAGCATTAGCGATACCATGGCCTAGATCAAATTTTCCTCCTAATGCATGTGAAATACCGTGAGCCATGCCAAGCCCAACATTATCGAATGCCAATCCAGCAATACACTGATAATGATGTACCTTTTCTCTAGCTTCTAAAGTTTTATCTTTGTATGAAAGCGGCAGGTATTTAAACAAGCCTTCTACTGCACCTTTAGCGATACACTCAGTAAAATCATCTAAATTGTGGTTTATATAACATTCTACTGCATGAGTTATAGCATCCATACCTGTTTCTGCAACTATGTTATCTGGCATAGTCACAGTTATATTAGGGTCTAAAATGGCTATATCTGGAATAAACGCATCTGTCTTAATGCCTATTTTTATCTTATCCTTTTTAAAAGTTATTACCGCTGCCTTTGTAACTTCACTTCCTGTTCCAGATGTAGATGGTATTGCAATAAGCTTAACCTTATTTCTCTTCTCTGGAAGCTCTATTGAAAGTATATTATCGAAGCTTATATGTTCATTTTCATATAATAGGGTCATTACCTTTGCAGCATCCATTGATGAGCCTCCTCCAACCGCTATCACAGTGTCGGGGTTGAATTCCTTCATCTTCTCTACACCTAATATTACTTCTTCTGTATCAGGATTCTTCCTTATTCCAGATATGATACAGAGTTCACAATTATTTTTCTTTAGCACTTTATCTATACCTTCAATAGTTCCATTTTTAAACATAGATTTACCACCAGTTACGATTACTACTTTTTCACCATTTATATTATTAAGGTATTCCAAAGCTCCCTCACCTGTTATTATATTTTTTCCTCCAAAGGTTAACTTCTTCATGATATTTTACGCCTCCTATCTAATGATTAAGTTATTGATTACAATTTATCTATTATTTTTATTAAGTCTTCTGATGGTGATAAATTTACTATTGGATTATTTAAATACTTTTTTCCATTTCCATAATACATTAAATATTGATCATTCTTCTTATCATTTTTAACAGATAACGGGAAAAATAGTCTTGTATACTTAAACTGTTTCAACCCCTCTGCCACAACATTAAATTCCTGCTCTTGAGCATAAATAAATTCTATATCAATACCATCATCTTTTGCGTTTTGGATACATTTATCATCTACATCTATCGTCTCTGTATATATATTATTAAACCGTTTGTTAGTAAGCATTATGATGTTATTAAAACTAGGATTAGATTGATTCAGTACTTGTTTTGTGCCATTTCTATAAATTATAATTTTCTCTGGATAAGCTAATATGGTTGTTTCTTTTTTACATGCAACAACAAAAACACTTATAATAATGAATAAAAGTATTAATGATATTTTCCGCACCATAATACTATCCCCCTCAGAATACATTAGAAATTGTTCATTTTTAGTATATTAAAATTTTCAAGGAATATTTTTTAAAATTCGCCATTCCACTCCGAATAAAACTGTTTTAAAAATCCTTCCATAAATTCATGTCTTTTAACTGCTAATTCCTTTGCTCTAGCAGTATTCATCAAATCTTTTAAAAGTAAAAGCTTTTCATAAAAGTGATTTATTGTAGTGCCTTGACTTTTTTTATATTGTTCAAAACTTTCATGATACACTGGCTTTATATCTGGATTGTATAGCTCCCTTCCTTTATGTCCTCCATATGCAAAAGTTCTTCCTATACCTATAGCTCCAATTGCATCTAGCCTGTCCGCATCCTGCACTATCATACCTTCAATAGTGCTCATTCCGCCCTTAACCTCCGCTCCTTTAAAAGATATGCCCTTTATAATACTTGCTATATGTTCAATTCTTTTACAGTCCACCTTTTGCTTTATCAACCATTCTACGGCAATCCTAGGTCCAATTGTTTCATCTCCATTATAGAACTTCCAATCTGCTATATCATGAAGCAGCGCGGCTAGCTCTACTGTAAGCAAATCAGCATTTTCATATTTTGAGATATATAAAGCACTTTTCCAAACCCTATAAACATGCCACCAATCATGTCCTGAGCCTTCCCCTTCTAGTTTTTCTCTTACAAATTCCGCTGTTTCCAAAACTATTCTTCTAAATTCTTTTTCGTTAGCTTTATAAAAGCTCATATTCATATCACCTCAGCTTAGCATATGTTATCCGAACTACTCTTTTACTAATTATACCAAAATAATTGAATAATAAAATAATAAAATAATAAAATAATAATTAAGTCCTATATTTTTTTATATATTGTTGAAAATCCCATGAATTTAAAAATTTTTCTGCACTTTTATAACCAGAATCAAACAGTTTAATTTTCATCTCCTTTGACAGGTTAAATTGAGTAGTTTGCACACCTAATGTTGGAATAAATATAGTTCTAACAGCATCTTTATCCCTAATATATATATCTTCATTTTTTTCTATCATTGTATCAAATATATCAAATATAAAAGCTGAAAAATCTGTTTTTCCCTCTGCAGTGTTACTGACCTTCTTGCTAACTAATTTAAATCCAAATGTAGGCCATTTTGGTACACCATATACATCGAAAATCCAAATCGGAAACTTGCTCAAAATTCCTCCATCGACTATATAGCTAACTTTACCTTTATAATAAAGTTTTACTGGTTTAAAATAAAATGGAATGCTTATACTCATTCTTATAGCTTCTGCAATCTTAAGCTCCATAGGATTAATGCCATAATTTTTTATATCATCTGGAAGTACCAACATTTTTCTCTGTGTTATGTCAGAGGCTATAACTTTGAGCCTTGATTTTCCATTCTCGCTTACATCCTTAAACTTAACCTTACCTTTTTCCGCTAACAATTCTCCAATAAACTCTTCCAAAGGGTCTCCAGAATGAATTCCTTTACTTTTAAAAAGATTTATGGGCTTGTTTATTGTAGATATTATATTTATTTTATTTTTGTCAAGAAACTTTGTGCAATCAATATTCATTAGTATTTTTTTTAGTTCAATAGCTTTGTACCCTGCCGCCAAAAGTGCTGCTACAATTGATCCTGACGAAGTACCTGCAACATAATTCCAATCATATCCCTTATCTTCTAAGCAACATGCAGCGCCTACTAAACCTATAAACTTCATTCCACCGCCCTCAAAAACAGCATCAATCTTCATACTTCTATCACCTCGTTATAAAATATGATTTAATATACATATAAATAACAAGACTATAGAAGTTTTTAATGCTATAACCTTACTATTTTTTATACATGCAGATTAATCCCGCTATATTTAAAATTATTCCAATAATATTTATCCGATGTCTACCGCCACTAATATCCCAACTCACTCTGTGTAAGCGATTCGTACCATATCGGCATTCTGTATAAGTGATATATACTCTTTATATAATAATCCTATTAGAATAATATTTGTACCTAGCGGAAAACTATTGATAAATATATATATCTAATGCAAGGAGGATTTATTATGAAAGTAGAAGCTTATTTTAGAGGCATTAAAAGTGCAAATGATGCAGCTGCAAAGCTTAAAAGTAAAGGGTTTAATAATGCAGTAGTAGATATAAACGATCACTATGAAGATTTTAATAGCGGTGTTAAACCAATATTGCCTGGAAATGAAAACGCGCCAAATCTTTCAAGGATGGTTCTAAACTCAGGTCCATACATTGAAGACCCTTCTAAAAACCCTTTAAACGCTGCAAGCCCTATGGTAAGCGGTATGGGAGGATTTGAAGAAATTACAGATGTTAACTATAAACTTACTATGGAGGTAGATGAAAATAACGAAGAGCAGGTAGAGAAAATGTTAAAAGAAATGGGTGGTACCCTTAAAAGTCCAAATTTAGATTTGCCTCATAGATTGGAAGACATTCATCTTGATACAAGAGATTTAGATCTTAATACTATGGACACCTAAACTAAGTATTTAACTTAATATAGGATTACAAGGCCTAAAGTCGACTTTATGTCTTGTAATCCTATATCAAATTATTTAATTATAAGATATAATTCCCTATCTTCTTTAGAAATTCTCTTTTCTAATAAATTAATTATCTCAATAGATTGAATTTTAAAGTCACTTAAATTATTAATTATCTTAGTTTTAGTGTTAAACTGATTTTTGAAAACAGTAAAAGATTGGCATAAATTTCCCATCTCTTTTATATAATCATTTGCCATCTTTTTTATTTTAGCATCTTTGCTGTTCAGTAGTTCAGGATATAAAAACTTATCTTCTGTGTCTAAGTGTATTTTTAATTTTCCGGCAAGTAAACTTATATGTTTTGCTATTTCACTTGAATCCTCTTGAAAATTTGTTTTTTTAACTAAATTTTTAATTATTCCTATATCTTCTGAAATATCAGTATGTTGTCTTTTTAAACTTTCTATGTTAGCCATATAAATCACCCTTCTTAACTAATTTTTATTGATTTTCCCTCTATATCCAAATGATAACACCTTTTAATAAAAATTCCCGTAACATTAGTTACATAACAAAATAAAAAAGTACCAAATAATATATTTGATACCTTTGCTTAGATAGTATGTTTTTATTTTAATCTACAAAAGTTTTCCCAAAAGTTTATATGCTTTTTCTTTATGTTAACTATTTTAAATTCCTTATTTACAAATGCATGTGTTGTTTTTCCTTTTGCTAGAAGCTTGTTGTCTCTTTCTCTTATCACATTATAATTAAAAATAACCTTTACTGGAGAAAGTTCTTCTATAAAAGTTTGTATTATTATATCATCTTCATATTTTGCACCTTCGCTATATTTACAATAGCTTTCTACTAAAGGAAGCAATACTCCTTCTTCTTCCATCTGGCTATATGAAATTCCTGTTTCTAAGATAAAATCACTTCTGCCAACTTCAAACCATGGATAATAATTTGAATGATGAACTATACCCATCTGATCTGTCTCCACATATCTAACTTTTAATTTACTTTCACTTATGTACATCTAGTATTCCACCTTCTTCTATATATTTGTATATATTATACATTTTACTACTTTATAATGTTTTGTCTATATAATTGATTTATTAAAAACTGTTTCCATATATACATAATCTTCATATTATAATAGCAGTATATGCAAAATTAATCATCATCTATTTATCACTTTGGAGGTGTAAGCATGTCAAATCACCTAAAATTAAATATTGAGGATTTACAACTGGAATTTCATGAACTCTCTCAATTTGAGACCACTAAAGACATACATCCTTATAAAAACATAATAGGTCAAAAACGGGCTGTTGAATCTATAGATTTAGGTCTTCTTATGGATAAAAAAGAGTATAATCTATATATTTCCGGGCCTAATGGCACCGGTAAAACCAGCTATATTATAGATAAAATAGAAGAGTATGCAAAAACATTATCAGATCCCTGCGATTGGTGCTATGTTTATAATTTTAGAGATAGTAACAAACCCCTTGCACTCTCCCTTCCAACTGGAACTGCACCTAAATTTAAAGAAGCCCTAAATAAATTTATTAATGAACTTTTTAAAAAAGTCCCTTCATCTTTTGACAATAGAAGCTATGAAAATGAAAAAAGAAAAATAGTTGAAAAATACGAAACACTCCTATTGGAACTTTCAAATATAATACATGAAGAATCAGCTAAAAGAAATTTCACTGTAAAACATGATGAAAATAGAAACTTTATTTTCATTCCCCTAAGCAACGGTAAAAAGATGGATATTGATTACTACAATGAATTGTCACCACAAGACAAATCCGCAATAAATACAGCTTCTAACGAACTAAAAATGCTTTCCTTTGAAATTTTAAAAGAAATGAGTAATTTGAATAAACAAATGTTAGAAGAACTTAAAAACTTAGACAACAAAATATCAAAAAGTATTATATCTGAACAAATAGAAAGTCTAAAAAATATTTATGGTTCTACCCCTAAAGTTATCAACTATTTAAATATGCTAGAATTAGATATTATTCAAAACATTAATGCTTTTTTTGATGAAGCTGATGAGGAATCACTTCAAAATGAAAATAATAAAACCTCTAATAACGAAGAACCATTAAAGTTTTCAAAACACTTTTTTAAAAGATACGATGTAAAAATAATTGTTTCAAACAAAAAAGATGCAGGTGCGCCTGTTGTTTATGAAGATTTGCCTTCTTATAATAGTATTTTTGGCAAAATAGAATATGAAAACATAGAAGGCAATACAATTACTGATTTTTCAATGATTCGCCCCGGTAGTCTCCATCTTGCTAATGGCGGATTCTTATTAGTTAATGCCGAACAACTTTTGGCCAACCCTAGCTCCTGGAACACTTTAAAAAGATGTTTAAAGTTAGAAAGGGTATTTATTCAAAATTCAAGAAATAACATGGAGCTTTTTCCTATAATAACCTTAGCACCTGAATCAATTCCGTTGAAAGTGAAGATTATTCTTATTGGTAGTAGCTCTACCTATTATTTATTATCACATCATGATTACGATTTTAATAAATTTTTTAAAATAAAAGCTGAGTTTGACAATCAAATTGAGAATAGTAAAACTACTATAGAAAATATTCTAGGTTTTATAAATAATTATATTAGTGAAAATAACTTAATTCATATAAACAGAGAAGGGATAAAGGAGCTATTAAAATATTCCTGTAGATTATCTGAAAATAAAAATTATTTTACTGCTTATATGAATAAGCTCTTAGAGGTTATTGATGTATCTAGTATCTTTGCTAAAAATAAGAACTCTAACTTTGTGGATGAAAATGATATAAAAAAATCTATCCACGAACTACATGGCATGCATGGACTAGTTAAAGAAAAAATTTTGAGAATGTACAGAGAAGGAAAATATGTGATAGACCTAAAAAATTCTAAGATTGGCGAAATTAACGGCTTATCTGTTATGGACTTTGGCGATTGTACAGTTGGGCAACAGCATAAAATAACTGTCACTACTTTTGCAGGTAATAGCGGAGTTACAAATATTGAAAGGGAGGTGGAAATGAGCGGCAGTATTCATAGTAAAGGAGTTATGATTTTATCAGGATTTATAGGTGAGTTTATAGGTCAAAATACTTTCTTATCTTTTAACGCTAAAATAGTATTTGAACAGCTTTATTCTGGAATAGATGGCGACAGCGCCTCTGCTGCAGAACTATTAGCACTTATATCTAGCCTCAGTGACATACCTATAAAGCAAAGCATATCTATAACGGGGTCAGTTAATCAGAAAGGTAAAATACAACCTATTGGTGGAGTAAATGATAAAATAGAAGGATTCTTTGATATATGCAAAATTTATGGTTTAGACGGGACTTATGGAGTAGTAATACCTAGTAAGAATATTAACAACCTAGTATTAGACCACAGAGTATTAGATGCAGTAAATAAAGATCTTTTTCACATATATTCTGCAAGTACAATTGAAGACTGTATTGAAATACTATTTGACTTCACTGGAATAGAAATGGGGGGTACTCCTGTCATTGATTTTATAAAATATCGTATTTTAAGTAAAATCGGAAAATATAGATGCTTATTATAAGTGTGGCTACTCCCCTAGATAAGGGCCTCCCTAAAGGATAACGCCTTCTAAGTACTAAAGACACTAGGAAGCCTGTTAATAAGCTTCAGATGGAGCTTTAAAACTCCATCTGAAATTAAGAATCCTCTTTATAACACTCAAGCTCTTCTACTAAAATAATTTTACAAATAGATATTATAATATTATCTTCAATAACAACAAAGCCTTCTCCTACTGCAGTTATTTTTTTACAATTAATGTGTCTAAAGTCTGCATTTCCTTTTGTTTGTATAAAAACTCTTTTTCCTATTATAGTATAGAGATAGCTCTGTAATTCTCCTCCACCATAATGTTCTTTTTTATTAAAATAAACATTTTTAACAAAAGCAACATAGTCTTTTTCATCACATTGTATTGCCACTATTTCTTTTATACATAATACTATTGTGGCATTTGCTTCTGTTTTTAATTTTACAGTATCACTACTTATCTCTAATATAATAACGTTACATATTATACTTCTTATAGGGTCTGAAATGGCTATGTTGATCTTTCTATTAATCAATACTTTTAGTATTTTTTTAAATTGAAGTTCATCATTATATATATATCTTTCTTTTATAAACTTATCGTCAGCTTCCTTATCTGACATTTTTTCATTATTATTTAAATTAAAATCACTGCTTTTTTTATCTTCATTAAACTTGTTGTATTTATGATTGCCATCTTCAGTATCTTCTTTAATAACATTTCTGTCAGTATTATTTTTACGTAGCTGATGATTATCTTGAACCTTTTTTACATTACATCCCTTACAATTCTTACACTCATCATCAAACTTGTTACATTTATGATTACCATCTTCATTATGCTTTTCTTCAATAATATTTCTGTCAGTATTATTTTTATGCAGCTGATGATTATCTTGAACCTTTTTTGCATTGCCTTCCTTACGCTCACTTTTCACATTATGCTTATCATCATCAGTATTATTTTTACGTACCTGATGATTACCTTGAACATTTTTTGCATTACCTTCCTTATGCTCACTTTTCACATTATGCTTATCATCATTAAAAGCAAGTGATTTAAATTTTTTAAAAATTTCTTCTTTTATCTCGTCTCTAAAACCTTCTATTTCATCACCTCTTTCATCATCTCTAAAACCTTCTCTTTCCTCGTCTCTTAAACCTTCTCTTTTCCTGTGATGTCTTTTGCTGTGATTCTGATTATTATATTCATCCATATACTGAGGAAGTACATAAAAAAGAAGGTCTACTAATTTGTCTGTATTATTTCTTGACCTTGACAAAATTATACCTCCATAACTTGCTAATATATAGTATGAATACTATCCTAAGTTAGTTACGGTATATAATTTTACATTTTAGTAATTGTGTCATTAATTCTAAGCTTCATTGAACTTAAACTTTTTATATATTTCCCAGGTATTATTCCTCCATATATACAAAGATAAATTATCGAAGTATAAATCAAACTCACATTCGTATTGGTTTACATACTCCCAAATTTCATTAAATTTATCTTGTATTCGTCTGGAAAGTATGGTGCAATGGAATACTCTATCTTTTCCTTCATTCTTTTTAAATTCTATCCATGGAATTTGTGCAATTTCATCTATTAGCTCATCATGAACTTGTTTTGCTTCCTCTGATACTTCTACATTCATATAAACTACATCTTGTCTAAACTTGCCAAAGCCCTGTATTTTTATAGATGTTTTAATCTTGCTATTAGAAAACTTTTCTAAAACATTTACCATGTCATCTATCTGATCTGTTTCAAAAGGTGCTTTTATTGTAAAATGTGCAGGAAGCTTTTGACGCTTTTTATTGAATTTACGACATACCTCGCTCGTAATCTTTTCATGAAACTTTAAAGCATCACCTTCAATATTACATACTAACACATATCTCTCCATAAAATATCAACCCCTTATTATCTTTTCTTCATCTTACAATAATTCCGTTATTTATCCAATAACTATCCTCTATAAATATTTTTACCAAAATCCCTTTACTTATCCAATAACTGATTAACATTAACACTACTCATCTATAGGAATAGGGGTAAGTGCTCTAACTATTTACTCAGGTGAGAGCCTTATGTGCTTTTAAGCTTATGTTCTCGAAATAAAACAAAAGTAGCATGCGCCTAACTTCAGCACATACTACTTTTGTTTAAATTATTTTATTGTTACAATGTCTCTTTGACCTCTTTTTACTTGTTCTCCAACCTTAACTGATACTGTTTCTCCTTCAGCTAAGTTTGTAAATATAATTGGAGTAATAACTGATGGAACTTTTCCTCTTACTTGAGCTAAATCAACTTTAAGTAGTTGTTGTCCCGCTTGTACTTTATCACCTTGTTGCACTAAAGCTTCAATTCCTTCTCCTTGAAGGTTTACAGTATCTATACCAAAATGAACTAGTATTTCACGACCATTGTCTGCAGTTATTCCTATAGCATGCTTTGTTGGGAAAAGAGTAGTTATTGTACCGTTAACTGGTGATACAACTTCTCCATTTGCTGGTTCTATTGCAAAACCATCACCCATCATTTTTTGTGAAAAAACTTCATCTGGAACTTCAGTTATAGACAATATTTTTCCGTCTATTGGTGCAACAAAAGTATTATCCGCTGATTTTGTCACAGCAACTTCCTTTTCAACAGTTGTGTTTTCTGCAATAACAGGAGTTTTTCCAGCCATAATATCTTTAATTTGTGATTTTAATTGATCTGATTTTCCTCCAAATATGGCTTGGATATTATTTCCTACCTCCATAACACCTGCTGCACCTAATTTCTTAAGTTCAGCCTTATCTACATTTTTAATATCATTTACACTTACTCTTAAACGAGTTATACATGCATCTAAGTTTGTTATATTCTCTTTTCCACCTAATGCTTTTAGTATTGCTGCTGGAAGTTCCGCATTTCCAACATTAGCTGTTGATGTTTCTTCCACATCATCTTCACGTCCTGGAGTCTTAAGATCCCATTTTCTAATTGCAAATCTAAATCCGAAGTAGTAAATTACTGCAAATACTAAACCTACTGGTATTACTAACCACCAAGCTGTTCTATTTGGTATAACTCCAAATAGGATATAGTCTATTAAACCACCTGAGAATGTCATACCTATCTTAACATTTAATAGTTGCATTGTCATAAATGATAAACCTGCAAATATACAGTGAATTCCAAATAGTACTGGTGCAACGAATAAGAATGCAAATTCTATTGGTTCTGTTATACCAGTTAAGAATGAAGTTAAAGCTGCTGATGCAAGTATTCCTGCTGCTAATGCCTTCTTTCCTGGTTTTGCTTCATGATACATAGCTAGTGCTGCTGCTGGTAATCCAAACATCATGAATGGGAATTTACCAGTTGTAAATGTACCAGCTGTGAAGTGTGTAGCACCATTGCTAAGAACACCAAATTGAGTGAAATCTTTTAACTGAGCCATAAATATTGTTTGGTCTCCGTTTACAACCATACCAGTTGCTTTGCTTACATATTCCCCAAATTGATACCAGAATGGATTATAGAATATGTGGTGTAATCCAAATGGTATTAATGATCTTTCAATAACACCGAACACGAATGCTGCTAATGTTGGGTTTGCATCGATCATATTATGTGAGAATGCATTTAATCCGTATTGAATTGGCGGCCATACAAATACAAGCATAATTCCTATAGCGATAGCTGCTACTGCTGTTACAATTGGAACGAATCTCTTTCCTGCAAAGAATCCTAAATATGAAGGCAATTCTATATTATAATATTTCTTATAAAGCTGTGCTGCTACAACACCCATTATGATACCGCCAAACACACCTGTTTGTAATGAAGGAATACCTAAAACTGATGTGTAAGCTGGATTATGAGTAGCTAATACTTCTGGGGTAACTCCTGCTACTATTCCTAAAGTTTTATTCATTATTAAGAAACCAACGATTGCTGCAAGTCCTGCAACTCCTTCGCCTTCAGCTAAGCCTACTGCAACCCCTACTGCGAATAATAATGCAAGATTACCAAATACAATATCTCCTGATTGCTCCATAACTTTAGCGAAAGTTTGGAAAGCATGATTATTTAAAAATGATGCATGGCTTAAGAAAGCCGGATTTTGAAACATGTTACCAAAAGCAAGTAATATACCTGCAGCCGGTAATATTGCAACTGGAAGCATTAATGCTTTTCCGATTTGCTGTAGTTTACCAAAAATACTACTCTTCTTAGACATATGATTATCTCCCTTCAATATTTTTAATTTAATTCATTACTTATAATTATTATTGTGCTCTAAAACACAAAAGGCATGAGCAAGGTAATAAGAAATCCTTAAACATCTATTTGACTAATACAAATAGATACAATACTATTTCTTATAACTACCTTTGCTCATGCCTGATCGAATCAGTAACACGCAAAACTTTTATTAAGTTTTATTTATTAGGCGTAAACTTTTACATTGCTTTACTGCCTTAATACAAATTCATTATATCAAGATATTTTTCTTTTTTCAATATATATTTTAAAGTTTTTTTATATTATTTTTGTGGTTGTAGACAATCTCCATATGATACCAAGAACTTTGTTTATATAAAAACTTAACTTATACACAATTGTATAAGTTAAGTCTCCTTTTAAAATACCTATACGTTAATTTCCGCTTCTTCCCCAAGTAATTCTTTGTTTTCTTCAAGTATAGGTCTTATTTGCTTTTCAATAAAGTCTTCTACCTGCCCTGGCGCTCTACCTATAAATTTCTTTGAATCAATTAATGATAGTATCTCTTCTTTTGTCATATTAAAGAAATCATCATTTATGATTCTTTCAATTAAATCATTTTCTTTTCCTTCTATTTTAACCATTTTAGCTGCTTCCATGGAATGCTGTCTTATTCTCTCATGGAGTTCCTGTCTATCTCCACCTCTTTTAACAGCTTCCATTATGATATTTTCAGTAGCCATAAATGGTAACTCACTCTTTACATGTGCTTCTATAACCTTTGGATAAACTACCATATTACTAGATACATTCATATATAGGTTAAGTACTCCGTCTAAAGCTAAAAATGCTTCTGAAACTGCAATTCTCTTATTAGCAGAATCATCCAAAGTTCTTTCAAACCATTGTGTCGATGCAGTTATTGCTGGGTTTAATGAATTTACAATTATATATCTTGCAAGAGCTCCTATTCTTTCAGATCTCATTGGATTCCTTTTATAAGCCATAGCGGATGATCCAATTTGATTCTTTTCAAAAGGCTCTTCCATCTCTTTCATATTTTGAAGTATTCTCATGTCATTACTGAACTTGTAAGCACTTTGAGCAATTTCTGATAAAGTATTTAGTATAATTGAGTCAAGCTTTCTTGTATAAGTCTGTCCTGTTACCATGAACTCTTCTTTAAAGCCCATTCTCTCTGTTACCATCTTATCTAGTTTTTTTACTTTATCTTCATCACCATTAAATAGTTCCATAAAGCTTGCTTGTGTACCAGTTGTTCCTTTTACTCCTCTAAATCTCATATGATCTATTACAAACTGTAAATTTTCAAGATCTAAAAAAAGTTCTTGGATCCAAAGCGTTGCTCTCTTTCCTACAGTAGTTAATTGAGCTGGCTGAAGATGAGTAAAACCTAATGTAGGTACATCTTTATATTGAATTGCAAATTTAGACAAAGAATTAATTACATTTATAATTTTCTTTTTTATAAGTAACAGAGCTTCTCTCATTGCTATTAAATCAGTATTATCACCTACATAACAACTGGTTGCCCCTAAGTGTATTATCCCTTTTGCCTTTGGGCACTGTACACCATATGCATAAACATGGCTCATAACATCGTGACGTACTTCTTTTTCTCTCTTTTCAGCTACTTCATAATTTATATTATCTATATTATTTCTAAGCTCTTGTATTTGTTCATCTGTAATATTAAGTCCTAATTCTTTTTCACATTCTGCTAATGCCACCCATAGTTTTCTCCAAGTTTTAAACTTCATCTCATCTGAAAATAAATAGCTCATTTCCTTTGAAGAATATCTTGTATTTAACGGTGTATTATACGTATTTCTCATAATTAAAGTACCTCCAGACGTATGTAATTGATTTTTTTTATTTTTTCATTCACATTATAGCATATATCAAGCTTATTTCATATATCTTTCGTTCGTATTTTTTCTTTTTTATCGCATATTTTATCTTTTCTTATTTATTAATTTTTATTAATAATTTTTATCTTAAGAATAATATTAATTAAATTGTGTACAAACTGTTCTATTTCATCGCCGAATTAATATAATTTATTAGAATAAAATTATATGGGTTTGGAGGTACTTATGTATAAGTTTAACTTATTAGATAAAATTTCTTTAATTCTAGTAATTATCGGTGCACTAAATTGGGGACTTATAGGGTTATTTAATTTTAATTTAATAGGCGCACTGCTCGGAGAACCGGTAAATTTAATTGGAAGGATAATTTACATACTTGTTGGAGCAGCTGGTGTGGACATGCTACTGCTTTTATTAAAAATGAAAAAATCCTTTAAATGATAAATAAAAGGCTCACTAATATGAGCCTTTTATTTATATAAAAATTATTTTATTCTTCTAATGATTCTATTAACTTAGATACTTCTTCAGCTGCTAAAGCTTCATCATCTCCTGATGCAGTAACCTTCACCGTTGAATTTTTAGTTACACCTAATGATAATACTCCAATTAAGCTTTTTACGTTAGCCTTTTTTCCATCAAATTCAATACTTATATCTGATTTGAAAGAAGAAGCCTTTTTCACTAATAGAGTTGCTGGTCTTGCATGTAAGCCAGTAGAACTTTTTACTGTAACTTCTTTAGATACCATCAAATTCACCTCAATCCTCTATAATATAATAATATATGACAAACTTTCCTTTTAATTATAACATTTTTTTAATAGGTTTCAACGGCTATTTTCCAATGTAAAAGATTACACAAAATAAATTTTATTAAAGATTTTTAGTCTATTAAAAAACAAATTTTCTATTAATAAATAGTATTATTTTAGTTCACTAATAAACTTCTCCACTCTATCTAGCCCTTTTTGAATATTATCCATTGAAGTTGCATAAGAGAATCTTACATAGTTATCTACACCAAAACCTATACCTGGTATAACTGCTACTTTTGCTTTATCAAGTAATTGTTCAGAAAAACTCATAGAATCTATAATTTCAACACCGTCAATTTTTTTACCAAAAATCTTTGATATATTCATCATTACATAAAATGCACCTTCAGGATTAATGCAGGACACACCTTCTATTGAATTTATCTTATTTACCATATAGTCTCTTCTTGCTTTGAACTCTGAAACCATTGTTATCATTTGTGCATCATCACCTTTTAAAGCTTCTACAGATGCATACTGAGCAATTGAGTTAGGATTTGAAGTAGTATGACTTTGTATATTTGACATAAGTTTAGCTATTTCTTCACTAGATGCGGAATATCCTATTCTCCAACCTGTCATAGAATATGCTTTAGATACTCCATTAATAACAATTGTTCTGTTATATGCGTCTTCACTTAGACTAGCTATACTTATATGTTTAGTGTTCCCATATAACAATTTTTCATAAATTTCATCTGATAAAATTAATATATTCTTTTCTTTAGCAAGATCTGCTATAGCCACAAGTTCTTCTTTAGTATACACTGTACCTGTTGGGTTATTTGGACTATTTAATAATATCATTTTTGTTTTTTCTGTTATAGCACTTCTTAAGGCTTCTATATCATATTTAAAACCGCTTTCTTCACTTGTTTCTACAAATACAGGTACTCCATCTGCTAGCTTTATAAGTTCTGGATAGCTTACCCAGTAAGGTACTGGAACAATAACCTCATCTCCAGGATTTAATGTAGATAAGAAAGCATTAGATAAACTTTGTTTAGCACCTGATGAAACAATAATTTGAGTAGTTTTATAATTCAAATTGTTATCTTTATTAAACTTATCTACTATTGCCTCTTTTAGCTCCATTATACCTGATGCAGGTGTATATTTAGTAAATCCTTGTCTAATGGCATTGATTGCTGCATTTTGAATATTTTCTGGCGTATTAAAGTCTGGTTCACCTGCTCCAAATCCAATAACATCGATTCCATCTGCCTTCATTTTTTTAGCTTTAGCCGTTATTGCCAAAGTTATAGATGGTTGTATTTGCTGCGCTTTTTTTGATAATATCATTTTGTTTCCTCCATATCACGAAAGTTTTTATATTTTGCTTTTAAAAATTTATAAGTTAAAGTTTCATTAATACCTATAGTTCCTAGCGTATAGTCGCCATTTACAATAGTGCCATGACAATCACTTCCGCCAGTAATAATTAATGAATATTTTTTAGCTAAATTATAACAATTATTTACTGTTCTAGAAGAGTGCGCTGGATGAAACACTTCTATACCTTTTAATCCGTATGACTTTAAATCTTTTATTATATTTTCTATTTCTATATTCCTATATATCTCTCCAGGATGAGCTAAAACTGGTACTCCTTTTGCGTTCAATATAAGCTTCATTGCTTCTTTATAATCTATTTTGCACCGCTCCACAAATGCAGGTCTGTTTTTGATTAAATATCTTTGAAATGCTTCTTTAGTACTTTCAGCAAATCCCTTACTAACTAGAATTTTAGCTATATGAAGTCTTCCAATAGACCTATCATAATCTTCCTTGTCTATATCTTCTATATTTATGTCTATATTCAATTCATTTAATTTGCTTATTATCTTTTGAGCCCTTTCTTGTCTGCTTTGTTTAACATCACTAAGTCTATCTTTAAGTGCCTTGTCATCTAAATTAATAAAATAAGCTAAAATATGGACTTCTATGCCCTTATATTGAGAGCTAAGTTCTAACCCTGGAATGATTTTTATATTTGCGGAGTTTCTATTCTTAACTATATATTGAGAATCAATACTGTCGTGGTCTGTTATGGAAATACACTTTATATTTCTAAATTGTGACAAATCAACTATCTTTTCTGGGGAAAGCTTCCCATCTGAATAGTTTGAGTGAATGTGTAAATCTGAGTACAGCATTATATCACCCGTTTTCTCAAAATATAAAAAATTCATTTACTACAATATATCACCATTTGGCTTAATTATCAATTATAGATATTTTTTTAACTTTTTGCTACTAATATAACTCCTATTATAATGAAAATTACTCCTGCTATTCTTATCAGTGAAATATTTTCTTTAAAAATAAAGTAAGAGAAAAACATAATTAATATATATCCTATACTGACCATAGGATATGCATAACTCAATTCAACCTTGCTCAAAACTTTTATCCAGATCAGAAAACTAAGTCCATAAGATACAGTTCCCAGCATCACAGGTACATTTTTTAATATACTTAATATACTTGAAAAAATGTACCTTGCAGCAAAATTCAATTCAAGATTTACAGCTCCATACTTTACCAAAACCTGTCCAATTGCACCTAAAAAAACCGATGTTAGAATTAACCAAATCATAAAAATAACTCCTTTAACTTATATAGTGCTAATTTAATAAACTGATAGAAACAATATATCATTATAAATATTTCGGGAAAAGCATATCTTCCTTGGCCTTCTGTAATAAAATATACTGAAGTAAACATAAAAAATATCACTATAATATATAATGTAAATTTATCTAGTAATTGAGTTTTCCTCAAAACAATTGCTCTTAAGATTACTATACTGTAGATTAAAATATATAGTATAGCTGGTGTAAATATTATGTTTCTTATATTATTTGTTACAGAAAAAATTATCGTCTTAGTATTATCACTTAAATTGCTTCCATAAGTGCTGTACAAGATATCATCACTTACAAAATAAGTATTATACAATCTTTTAAAACCAAGAGTTAAAAATTCTTTCGGATGATTTTTAATCCATTTTTTTGCTGCATCTCCAAGCATTTTATTTTTTTCAGTCATATTTGCTTTTTCGTATTCCGGTGTTTTTACAATCGAATTTTCAACATCACTAGCAGCCATCCATCTACCTACATTATTTTGAGAATTATTATTTATGTATAAAACGATACCTCCATTGTTTGATACATATGTAAATTGTCCTACAAGCTTCGTATTTCTATATATCCATGGTGAGATTACTATTATAGAGACTATTAAAACTATAAAAGAATTCTTAAATGCTAATGTAACCCTTTTTTCTTTCAATATCTCTACAATAAATATTGCAAAGAAAATTGCTATAAAAAATGGCTTTATCATCGTATTAAGTCCTGTAAGTATACCTATTAATATATACTTAAATTTAATTTCTCCAAAATAAATGTTAGTTATAATTAATAGTATTAAAGTAAAAAGTATTTCCGTGGCAAGAATACTATTATACATAATATTATTTGGCATAAATACAAACATAGTAAATATAATTCTTCTATCCAATTCATTTATATCTAATTTTCTAAGTATTAGTAAAAAGCAAAAATTAGATGCAAACGTAATAATTAAATTGAATACTTTAGCAATAATTAAACTTGAACCAAATAATTTAAAAATTCCGCCAAGAATTATAGGATATCCTACAGATGTATAGGTATCTCCCCAAGGTAACCCATTTGCTATATTAACAGCAAGATTATAATAATATTGAAAATCTGAAAATGGTTTTGCATCTACAAATACTACCCATAATGTAGAAACTAACAACCCAATAATTAATACAACTTTGTAATATGTACCTATTTTTGAGTTTTTACTTTTCATATTGTCTAATGTCCTTTCTATAATTTCAAATATATTATGGTTAAAACTGATATTACCCATAATATTATATTTATTAAAAATGGTATATCTTTTCCAAATACATCTTCCGGCTTTCCACCAACATTTTTCTTATCTACAAGATATTCATATCTAAAAATTCCATACAATACAAATGGAATAGTAAATATCATAGTCTTACTTTGAACAGAGCTAAAGGTATATAGGCAGTATGCCATTAATATAGATGGTGTTACTATAATAAGCATCTTGTCTAACATTTCAACAGAATATTCCTCTAATATTTTTCTATGTGAGCCACTTCTATCCTTTAGAGTTATAATTTCACTTCTTCTCTTATTAAGAGCTAAAAATAGTGCCAATAATATAGTACATAAAAATAACCATGGGGAAACTTGAACACCTGTTGCTAAACTTCCGCTTTCAACTCTTAATACAAATCCAAAGGTTATTATCATTACATCTATTATTACTACATTTTTTAGTTTAAAGGAATAAAATACATTTATCACCATATATATTGCTAATATACTTAATATTTTAATACTGAGCATTTTATATGAAAAATATGTTACAAATAAAACAATTATTATATCTAAAATTACAGCAGTTTTTAAAGAAACACGTCCACTAGGAAGGGGCCTTCTTTTTTTATCAGGATGACATCTATCTTTTTCAATATCTACAATATCATTTAGCACATAGATTGAAGATGATGTAAGGCAAAATAAAATAAATGTTATAATATTTAAATACAATATATTTTCATTAAAAAATTTTCCTGAAAAAATTATTGCAGCAAATACAAAAAAATTCTTAATCCATTGTTTAGGCCTCATTAATTGAAATATAGCTTTTACGTCCATAGGTTTCCTCCTCAGTAATTAAAATTGAAAATTGTATATCATATTTGCCTACTTATCTACTAGTTAATACCTTTTTACATTTTATCATAGGTTATAATATAGTCAACATCATCTAATTTAACATATTTTCATCATAAATTAAAGGACTTGATTCAAATTCAAGTCCTTTTTAACAAATTTATTATATTTTAATTATTTTTTATCTTGGTTGCACTATTAACTTAATTGCAGTCCTCTCTTCGCCATCTATTTCAATATCAGTAAATGCTGGAATGCAAACTAGATCTATTCCACTTGGCGCAACAAACCCTCTTGCAATAGCAACTGCTTTAATTGCTTGATTTAATGCACCAGCACCTATAGCCTGAATCTCCGCTGCTCCTCTTTCCCTTAAAACTCCTGCTAATGCTCCTGCCACTGAATTTGGACTTGATTTTGCTGAAACTTTTAATACTTCCATGGTAAACCTCCTATATACTATAATTAACTTTATTTGTTATTGTCGCTACAATATACTATTCTACAAAAAATTAAAAATTCCTTCTAAATTTTGTAAAGATTTCATATTTTACAAAACTCAAAAGGAATATTATTGTCTTTTTTAACTATTTTGCATATTCGATTGCTCGGGTTTCTCTTATAACATTTACTTTAATTTGACCAGGATACTCTAATTCGCTTTCAATTCTTTTAGCAATATTCCTTGCCATTTCAACAGCCCCTGCATCGTCAACATCTTCTGGTTTGATCATAATTCTAAGCTCTCTACCTGCTTGAATGGCATATGACTTCTCTACGCCTTCACATGTGTTTGCTATCTCTTCCAACTTCTCTAGACGCTTAATATAAGCTTCTAGTGTTTCTCTTCTAGCACCAGGTCTTGCAGCTGAAATTGCATCTGCGGCCTGAACGAGTACAGCTTCTAAAGATTGAAACTCTACATCGCCATGATGGGCACCAATAGCATTAACTATTACAGAAGACTCACGATATTTCTTCGCAACTTCTGCTCCAATAATGGCATGTGGACCTTCAACTTCATGATCTACTGCTTTACCAATATCATGAAGCAATCCTGCTCTCTTGGCTAAAGTCGGATCAATACCAAGTTCTGAAGCCATGAGACCAGCTAAATATGAAACTTCTATAGAATGCTTTAATACATTCTGACCATAACTGGTTCTATATTTTAATCTTCCTAGTAACTTTATTAGTTCTGAATGAAGACCATGTACCCCAGTTTCAAAAGTTGCTTGTTCTCCTTCTTCTTTGATATCATTTTCAACTTCTTTTTTAGCTTTTTCAACCATTTCTTCAATTCTTGCAGGATGAATTCTTCCATCAATTATCAGCTTTTCTAAAGCTATTCTTGCTACTTCTCTTCTTATTGGGTCAAATCCTGAAAGAATTACTGCTTCAGGTGTATCATCTATTATCAAATCTACGCCTGTTAGGGTTTCTAATGTTCTTATGTTTCTTCCTTCCCTACCAATTATTCTTCCCTTCATTTCATCATTAGGAAGAGCAACAACATGTACTGTAGTTTCAGCTACATGATCTGCTGCACATCTTTGTATTGCACAAGTTATAATCTCTCGTGCTTTTTTGTCAGCTTCTTCTTTAGCTTTTGATTCTACCTCTTTAATCATAATTGCTGCTTCATGCTTAATTTCTTTGTTAATTTCTTCTAATAATATTTCCTTAGCTTCTTCGGATGTTAATCCTGATAATCTTTGAAGTTCTTCCCTTTGTTTTTCATATAATTCTTCTATACTTGCTTGCAATTCATCAATTTCCTGCTGTTTTTTGTTTAGGCTATCTTCTCTTTTTTCAAGTGAATCACTCTTCTTATCAAGTAGTTCTTCTCTTTGAATTAATCTTCTTTCAAGCCTTTGTATTTCGTTTCTTCTTTCTCTTAATTCCCTCTCAGAGTCAGATCTCAATCTATGAACTTCTTCTTTAGCTTCAAGAATGGCTTCTTTCTTTTTGGATTCAGCCGCCCTCTCTGCCTCCTCTTTCAATCTATGAGACTCTTCAAGAGCCTGTGATTTTATAGCATCAGCTTTACTTTTTGTCATATAAAATCCAATAAATAAACCGACTGCTACGATTATACCGAAAATAATAATGTATATAATTCCACTCACATGAACACCTCCTTCGCTTATTTGTGTATCTATTATTTAGTCAAATATGCAAGCATAGAAAAGGTGTCATATTTATTCAAATGGTAATTACTAAGCAAATGATAAACCAGAATTTGTCTTAATTTTATATTATATTTTTCATATTGTCAAGTTTATAGTGTTACATAAATTATATTATAATTATCTATTGAATAATTATGTTATAATACTGTCTTTATACTATTGTATTTTAACCAATACCTGATTATCTAATCACCAATAGAAGTATAAATATATAATAAAATCGCAAGTATTGTATACTTGCGATTTTTAGAAAATTACTCGTTTTCAACAGTTTCCTTTGGTTGTTCACTATCTACTTTATTATCATTTAAAGCTTTAGCCAAAGGTAATTCGTATTTTTCTCTAATTTTATTCTCAATTTCAAGTAGGATCTCAGGGTTTTCCTTCAAGAATTGCTTTGCATTTTCTCTTCCTTGTCCTAACCTAGTTTCTTTATAAGAGAACCAAGCACCACTTTTTTGTACTAGTTCCTCCCTTACCCCTACATCTAGAACATTACCTGGTCTTGATATACCTTGATTATACATAATATCAAACTCAGCTTGTTTGAAAGGCGGTGCAACCTTATTCTTTGTTACCTTAACCTTTGTTCTATTACCTACAATATCATCGCCCTGTTTAATTGAATCTATTCTTCTTACGTCCATTCTCACTGATGCATAGAACTTTAATGCTCTACCACCTGGAGTTGTTTCAGGATTTCCGAACATAACACCAACCTTTTCTCTTAACTGGTTGATAAATATAGTTACACATTTTGACTTATTTATAGAACCTGTGAGTTTTCTTAAAGCTTGAGACATCAGTCTAGCTTGTAGTCCTACATGAGAGTCACCCATTTCTCCTTCTATTTCTGCCTTAGGAACTAAAGCAGCTACAGAGTCTACAACAATTACATCTATTGCCCCAGACCTTACTAAAGCTTCAGCTATTTCTAGAGCCTGTTCTCCAGTATCTGGTTGTGATACAATTAAATTCTCTATATCTACGCCTAAATTTTTAGCATATGCAGGATCAAGGGCATGTTCTGCATCTATAAATGCTGCTGTACCACCTGACTTTTGTGCTTCAGCCACTATATGAAGCGCTACAGTGGTTTTACCTGAAGACTCAGGTCCAAATATCTCAACAACTCTTCCTCTAGGTACTCCACCAATGCCTAAAGCTATATCGAGGTCAAGGCATCCTGTAGAAACAGCATCAACATTTAGTATACTGTGCTCTCCAAGCTTCATTATAGATCCTTTTCCAAATTGTTTTTCTATCTGCCCCATAGCTGCTTCTAAAGCTTTTAATTTATCAGTATTAATATTCCCCATAGGGTTCACTTCCTTTCAAATCGAACATTTGTTCTATTAATATTATATACTATCTTATGTATATGGTCAACTGAATGAGCAAATTTCATAATAGTTTTTCAATGGATCTCATCTCCATAGAAAAATAAAAGTTCCTGAAAGTCAGGAACTTTCTATTTTTAATTATAGACACATCTCAAATATTTAACCAAATAATGTCAATAAATTAGTTGATCATCTAAAGATTTTCTTTTATACAACATTATCTTTATCGGTCAGCCCTCATTACCTCTTTATTTTTAATAAAATAATCTAACCCTGATATTATTGTAATTGCAATCGCAATCGCCATTGCAATATTAGTTGTTAAATTTAAAAACTTATGAGGATAAGCTATATACTTTTTAATTATTCCAAGTGATACATGATTGTAATTTAGGTTTATCAATGCCAAAATAAGAGCAATTATTTGCGTCACTGTTTTAGCTTTACCCCAATTGCTTGCTGCAATAACTATGCCTTCTGCGGCCGCAATTGACCTTAATCCAGTTACCGCAAACTCTCTTGCTATAATTATCATAGCAGCCCAAGCAGGTACAATATGATACTCTACAAGGGAAATCAATGCTGCTGTAACTAAAAGTTTATCCGCTAATGGATCCATAAATTTACCAAACCTAGTTATTTGATTTCTACTTCTCGCTATATATCCATCTAATTTATCTGTAATAGATGCAATTACAAATATACCTATAGCAATGGCCTTTCCATAAGGAATATCTTTAATCGTAATAAACATTAAAAAAAATGGAACTAAAAGTATTCTAAGTAACGTAAGTTTATTTGCTAAATTCATTACATACAACTCCCATTAAATCATACTCGGAGCTATTGGTAATTTTAACCTTAACCATAGTTCCTACTTGTAATTTTTTATCACTTTCAAAATAAATTAGACCATCTATTTCAGGAGCCATTTCACGACTTCTGCCATACCATGCTTCTTTCTCTTTTCCTTCAATGATGACCTCATAAGCTCTATTTATCTTACTATCATTAATGTCTTTCGATATTGTTTGTTGAAGCATCATTAATTCTTCTTCACGTTTTTGTTTTATACCTTCATCAACTTGCTCTTTCATTTCTGCAGCCGGTGTTCCTTCTTCTTGAGAATACTTAAATACACCTAACTTATCAAATTTTATTTCTTTTATAAAATCTTTTAACTCATTAAAATTTTCTTCCCTTTCTCCTGGGAATCCTACAATTATAGATGTTCTTATTACTATTCCATCTACTTTTGTTCTTAACTTATTTATGTTATTTATTATTTCTTGCTTTCTTCCTCTTCTTCCCATAAGCTTTAATATGTCATCGCTTATATGTTGAACAGGAATATCCAAATACTTACATACCTTATCATTATTAGCTATTTCATCTATTAATTCATCTGTAATCTCTTCAGGATAACAATATAATATTCTTATCCACTGGATTCCTTCAACTTTAGATATTTCATTTATAAGTTTTGGAAGCATCTTTTGTCCATATATATCTATTCCATATCTTGTAGTATCTTGAGCAACTAATATAATCTCTTTTACTCCTTGAGCTGCAAGATTTTTAGCTTCTTCCAATATGTTTTCTATATTTCTGCTTCTATACTTTCCTCTAATTTTAGGAATTATGCAATAAGTACAAAAGTTATCACACCCCTCAGCAATTCTTAAGTATGCTGTAAAGGATGCAGTAGTGAGTATTCTTTTCCCCTCATTTATGCTAGAGTCACTATAATTGCAGCTATAAAATTTAGAATTTTTATCTTCCATACATTTTATTATGCTTTCATTTAGCTTGTCATAATCATTTACTCCAAGCATTATATCTATTTCTGGTAAAAGCTCCATAAGCTCCTTACCGTATCTTTGAGTTAAGCACCCTGTAACTACAATTAACTTGCAACTAAATCTTTCCTTATACTTTGACATTTCAAGAATGGTATCGATAGATTCTTGTTTTGCAGATTCAATAAATCCACAGGTATTTATAACTATTACATCTGCTTCCTTAGGATTATTTACAATAGTATTATCCATATTTATATGACTTAGAATAATTTCAGAATCAATCCTATTTTTATCACAGCCTAAACTTATTAGTCCAACTTTTAATTTATCCACTATTTTTCCTCCTATTAGATAAATAATTAAATCCAAAACTTCATACTTTATTTTAAATCTACTTTTTACATTTTACAAGAAAAAATTATAATAACAAAAGACTGAGTTATCTTATCCTATAATTACCACACATAATATTAATAAACTTAGACAACTCTTTGTTAATCAAATTTACCCTATCTTTCATAGTTTTCTCTCTTTACAAGAACCTGTCTTGGCTTACTTCCATCTCGTCCTGATATTATCCCTCTTTCTTCCATCTGATCAATTATTCTAGCAGCTCTATTATAACCTATTCTAAGCCTTCTTTGCAGAAGTGATGTAGATGCTTGTCCTATATCTACTACTATTCTGGTAGCTTCTTCTAATAATTCATCAGCATCTGAACTTTCTCCATTGGCATTCGTGTCAATGTGATCTATTATATCATCTTCATATTGTGGTGCACCTTGTTTATCTTTAATAAAGTTAACTACCTTTTCAACTTCACTTTCAGATATAAATGCTCCTTGAATTCTTATTGGCTTTGCCTCACCTACTGGATAGAATAGCATGTCTCCTTTTCCAAGAAGCTTCTCAGCACCCGCTGTATCCAATATAGTTCTTGAGTCAATTTGAGAAGACACCGCAAAAGATATCCTTGAAGGTATATTAGCCTTAATTACCCCGGTAATAACGTCTACAGAAGGTCTTTGTGTGGCAATAACCAAATGCATTCCTGCAGCTCTGGCCATCTGAGCTAAACGACCTATGTAGTCTTCAATATCGTTTGGGCATACCATCATTAAATCTGCTAATTCATCAATTATTATTACAACAAAAGGAAGTTCATTTTCTGTTATTCCTTTTTCATATAGTTCATTATAGCTTTCAATATTTCTTACACCGTTGTCTGCAAAAAGTTTATATCTTCTTGTCATCTCCTGAACAGCCCAGTTTAACGCTCCCGCTGCTTTTTTAGGATCTGTAACTACTGGTATTAACAGGTGAGGTATTCCATTATACACACTAAGCTCAACTACTTTCGGATCTATCATCAACAGCTTGACATTATCCGGAGAATATTTATAGAGTAAACTTACTATTAATGTGTTTATACATACACTTTTTCCTGAACCAGTAGCTCCTGCAATAAGCATATGCGGCATTTTCGTTAAGTCACAAACTACACAGTTTCCACCTATATCTTTTCCTAATGAACAGGCCAAATTTTTGCTTGAATTAATAAACTCTGGAGATTCTATAACTTCTCTTAGATAAACCGCTGTTAACTCTCTATTTGGTACTTCTATTCCAATGGCAGATTTTCCTGGAATAGGAGCCTCAATTCTTACCCCTGATGCTGCTAATCCCAAAGCTATGTCGTCAGATAGATTTACAATTTTGCTTACCTTAACTCCTGGACTAGGTTGAAGTTCAAATCTCGTTACAGAAGGTCCTTTACTTACCTGAATAACTTTAGCTTCTACACCAAAACTGCTTAGGGTTTCTTCTAGTTTGTTAGCATTATTTATTAATTCTTTTTTATCTTCTTTATTAAGTTTTGACTGGACATTTGTTTTTAACAGTTCAACAGATGGAAAATTATATTCTTGGTTACAGCTTATATGAGTACCTGTCATTTGCTTGTCCAATTCCTCATTTATTGAGTCATCTATTGCCTTATCGGAAGCACATTCAATCTCAATATTACGCTTTACATTTTTATTTTCTTTAATATCTGCATCAGGTTTTTCCTCAACATTTTTGTCTGCTGATTTCATAAAGTCCAAAATCTTTATTCTATTATTAATATTTTTTATGAAACTTTCTTTCTCTACGCTGCTACTATGTTGGGCCTTTTCTGGTTCTCTGTCTTTTTCATTAATGATTGTGTCTTCTTCCACATAATTGCTTTCTTTTAATACAGACTTTATTTTATGCAATATATCATAAATTGTTACTCTACTCATTAATATAAAACATATTATGTATATTGAAGCAAAGATCACATAACAACCTACACTGCCAAACAATTTAAAAAGAGGTACATCTATTAAAAAGCTTATAATCCCTCCATGCAATGGACTATCAGTTTCATATAGTATTCTTATTCCTTTTACTATATCATTACTTGCATAATACTCTGACATTATTATCATTTGTATAAGCAGAAGAGTGTTAATAATAAACAGTAAAATTCCGTAAAACTTTTTGCTGAAATTTATTTTATTCTTTTTACATACAAAACAAAATCCTGTAAATATTATTAAGACTGGAAAAACAAAGGCACCTAATCCCATTACAGCTATTAATATTTTTTTAGTAAAGTTTCCAATAATTCCAGATGATTCTGATGAGAAAACACTTATTATCATCAATATTCCTAATGTAATTAGAAGAATTCCTTTTATGTCTCTATCAAATTCATATTTTTCTGTTTTTCTAGCCATATCATATCACCTCAAGACAATTGTAATAACACTTATCTATGTAGTTATTCTACATAATTAATATATTTCCTTTTATGCATCTGAAATAAAATAACAAGTCAAAATGCTACAGATATTTTGCATTAGACAAGTAGACAGGTTCCGCTGACAGTTGTCTGTCAACAGATTCTACTGCCACAGTATGATGCAAAATATACTAGCATATTGACTAGTTATTTTTTGAAGATGCCTTAATTACTTATAAATATAAATCACCATAGGAAATATCCTATGGCTGACTTTCAGTATCCTTTTTTTTCTCTTGTATAAGCACATCTAGTTTTTTAATAGCATCACTTATACCTCCAACTTCATCGATCAATCCTTCGTCTACTGCATGCTTTCCAATTAAAATAGTTCCCATATCATTTAATAATTCATCTGTTTGAGCCATAAGTTTACGTAATCTATCTCTATCTATCTTTGAGGTTCTCACTATAAACTCAATAATTCTCTCCTGCATTTTATTAAAATATTCAAAGGTTTGAGGTGCACCTATAACAAGACCATTCATCCTTATTGGGTGAACTATCATAGTAGCCGAAGGTGAAATAAAGGAGTAATCTGCAGCAGTAGCAAGAGGTACTCCAATAGAATGTCCTCCGCCAATCACTAGAGATACTGTAGGTTTGCTCAAACTTCTTATCATTTCTGATATTGCCAATCCTGCTTCTACGTCACCTCCCACAGTATTTAGCACTGCAAGTACTCCTTCAACATTTGGATCATTCTCAATGGCAATTAGTAGTGGTATAACATGTTCATACCTAGTGGTTTTAGTTTGTGGTGGTAACGCCACATGCCCTTCAATTTGACCGATTATAGGTAGTATTTGAATTCTATCTTTAGCTTTAGGAATATTTTGCATACCTAATTCTTTTATATTCTGCAGTTCCTTATTGCCTTTATTTTCTTCCTGATCTTTAATTCCTTTGTTATCTTTTTCTTCTTGCATATCAATCCCTCCTTGCATAAATATATTTTGTGCATTATAAGGGACTGATATTCATTTTAATTTTATTCGCTGCCTAACTTAAATTCATTATGGAGCGCATTTATTGCTTTTTCCGAGTTTTTACTTTCTACAAGACACCAAATTGTAGTATGAGAGTCAGCAGTCTGAAGAACTTCTATATTTGCCTTAGTTAATACTCTTAATATTTTAGCCATTACACCTGGAAGACCTCTCATTCTACTTCCGATTATTGCAATCTTACTGCATTCTTCTACATATGAATAAATTAGGCCAAGTTGTTCCATAATAATCTTAAAGCTATCTAGATTTTTCCCATCTATAGTAAATATTTTTTGTTTAGGAAACACATTTATTAAATCTATACTTATTAGATTTTGAGCTAATTCATCTAAAAGTATATCATAATTTTCATTCTCTTTATTTTCATCTAACTCTACTGTTACTTGTACTCTTTTGTCCATAGAAGTTATTCCAGTAATAATGTTTTCAGTATTTCTAATTGCATTACTATTTATTACAGTACCTTTACAATCACTGAGAGTATTTTTTATAACAAGTGTTACATTTGACTTCATGGCTATTTCTACAGCTCTAGGATGAATCACCTTCGCACCTTGATCTGCAAATTGAAATACTTCATTATAACTTATTTTTTCAATTAGTGATGCATCTGAAACTATTCTAGGATCTGCAGTCATGATTCCATCTACATCAGTATAAATATGAACTTCTTCTGCCTTTAGGGCAGCGCCAAGCAAGGAAGCAGTTACATCACTACCTCCTCTTCCAAGAGTGGTTATAAATCCTTTCTCACTTATACCTTGAAAACCAGCCACAACAGGTATTTTTCCTTCTTTTATTATATTTAACAACTTTTCTGAGTCTACTTTTAAAATAGATGCATTATTATAATTATCATCTGTAATAATACCCGCTTGTCCTCCAGTTAATGGAACGGCTGACAAACTATTTTTAGATAATACGTCACTCATCACTACAGTGCTTATAATTTCACCACAACTCATAAGTAAATCCATTCCTAAAGTATTAACTCTTTTGTATTCATCACTTATTAAAGAAAGAAGGGTATCTGTTGCATAGGGCTGTCCTTTTCTACCCATAGCAGATACTACTACCACTGGAGAAAAACCTTCTTCTTTTGCCTTTAATATCTTTTGAACTACTAACTCTCTTCTGTCGTCAGTAGATACAGAGGTTCCTCCAAACTTTTGTACTAATATTTTCATTTTTACCCTCCATCGCTTTTTCTAATAATAGTATATTAGCGAGATCTCTAATATGTTAACGAGATCTCTTTAACATTTTTTCTTCTGCATCAATAATTATTGTTTTCGAACCTATTTTTTTTACATATTCCCATGGTACTTCTACAAATTCACTTTTAGAAAACAAACCAAACTTAGATTTATTGTCATTTAAAACTAATAATTTAAGATTGCCATCCTCATCAATTATTATATCATTATTGCCCAAACAGTTAAATCTATCTCCATCATTTACATTTATAATCTCATATCTTTCCATTTCACTATAAAACTTTACACTTTCACTCATATATATACCTCCTTAATATTTTAATAGAGGGCAGTGAAGGATGAAAACTCACCTTCGCTGTCAACTGTCTCCTAAAAAATAATACAACCTATTATTTTTATATTATGAATTATACTAAGGAGTTATTACATTTATTTAAACATACAGGAACAAATATAGAAACCAAAAGTATTTTATATAGAATTTATTTTTGAATTTTTAAAAGGTACTACATCTTTACTAATAACATTCTTTAAAACCTCTAGATCTATCTCTTCCCCTACAAAGGCTGCATTTGTTATACCCTTCATAAAAGTCTTTTGCATAACTTCATTTAATTTTTCTTTATTGATATTGTCTATTTTTTCTATTATATCTGTAGGTTTATTTATTCTGTTCAAAAATAGTACTGATTTTCCATTATTGAACATTCTACTACTAGTACTTTCTAATCCTAGAATATAACTGCCTTTTAACTGTTCTTTTGCTTTAAGAAGCTTTTCATCACTTATACCATTCTTAATGAATTTATCCATTTCATCCTTTATCATGTGCAATGCATCTGCCGCGTACTGCGGATTTAAACTAGTATATATGCTTACAACACCGGTATTTCTAAAAGATGAGATATATGAATAAATAGAATAACATAACCCCTTTTCTTCTCTTATTTTTTGGAATAATATAGAAGATGCTCCTCCTCCAAATACATTGCTCAAAAGAAGTAATGAATATAATTCATCTTTACCAGATTCAATACCTGGTATCCCTAAGCTTAGATGAAGCTGTTCTATAGTTTTTTTTCTATATAAGTGACTTGTTAAAATATTTGGTTCCGAATAATTAGTTACTTCTTTGTTACTGCTGTTCCAGTTTCCAAAATATTTGTCTACAAGTTTTTCTACAGCTTTTGCATCAAATTTTCCAGAAATAGATATAACTGAATTTTCAGGTATATAATAAGAAGAAATATAATTAACTATTTGTTCTCTATCAAAAGATTTTACTGTTTCTACTGTACCTAGTATAGGAAGTGATAAAGGATCATTCCCCCAAATTGCCGAACTATGAAGATCCATTAACACATCTTCTGGAGAATCTTCACTCATTTTTATCTCTTCAATTACTACACCTTTTTCTTTTTCAATATCTTCCGGTAAAAATTTACTGTTAAAGAGCATATCTGATATTACATCTAAAGCAAGTTCTAGATGTGAATCTAATGCCTTAATATAAAAACAAGTAGCTTCTTTTCCTGTAAAAGCATTGATTTGACCTCCAACATCCTCTATACACTCTGCAATTTGCAATGCTGTTCTATTTTTTGTCCCTTTGAAAAACATATGTTCAATAAAATGAGATATTCCATTATTATTTTTATCTTCATTTCTTGACCCATTTTCTACCCATAAACCTACACTTACTGAATTAACATAATCAATATTTTCTAAGACTATTCTCAATCCGTTATCTAATTTAAATAAATTATACATCAGTGCCACCTCAAAAATTAATATTTGACTTCTGGAAATATAAGCAAATTCACCAATATTATACCACATGGCAGATAATTTTATGATAAAATAGTAGATAAAAATAAAAAGGCACAATAATGCCCTTCTATTTTTATTCTTCTTCTGAAACTTTCTCTTCTGAAGCTTTCTCTTCTGAATTTTTTTCTTCTGAGTCTTTTATAGCGTCTTTTCTTGAAAGATTAATTCTACCCTGATTGTCAATTTCAGTTACCTTAACTAGTATCTCATCTCCTAGAGAAACTATATCTTCCACTTTATTTACCCTTGCAAAATCAAGTTTTGATATATGAACTAAGCCTTCTTTTCCTGGAAGTATTTCAACAAATGCTCCAAAGTTAGCTATCTTAGTTACTTTACCAAGATATATTTCTCCAGCTTTAACTTCTCTAGTCAAATCATCTATTATTTTGAGAGCTCTCTTAGCACATACGCTATCATCGGACATTACAAATATTTTTCCATCTTCTTTTATATCGATTTTAACGCCAGTTTCAGCAATTATCTTATTTATAACTTTACCGCCAGCTCCTATTACATCTCTTATCTTATCTGGATCAATAGTCATAGTATATGTTTTTGGAGCATACTTAGATAATTCTTCTCTTGGCTCTGAAATACACTCGTTCATCTTTCCTAATATGTGTAATCTAGCAACTCTTGCCTTATCTAAAGATTCTCTTATACATTTATTTGATAGACCATGAATTTTTGTATCAAATTGAATAGCAGTAATTCCAACTTCTGTTCCAGCCACTTTGAAATCCATATCTCCAAAGAAGTCTTCTATACCTTGTATATCAGTTATAACTTCTTCTTTAGATAAGTCTTCACTAGTTATAAGTCCCATAGCTATTCCTGCTGCAGGTCTTTTTATTGGAACACCAGCATCAAGAAGCGCTAATGTACTTCCACATACGCTTGCTTGAGATGTTGATCCATTTGAACTTAACACTTCTGATACAAGTCTTATTGTGTATGGGAATTCATCTTCATTTGGAATAAGTGGTTCTAAAGCCTTTTCAGCTAATGCACCATGACCTATTTCTCTTCTTCCAGGTCCTCTTAGAGGTCTAACTTCTCCAACACTATATGATGGGAAGTTATAGTGATGCATATATCTTTTAAATTCTTCTGAGCCAAGTCCATCAAGAATTTGAACATCTCCTAGTGCACCTAATGTTGCTACAGTCATTACTTGAGTCATTCCTCTTGTAAATAGTCCTGTACCATGAGTTCTTGGAAGCAATGCAACATCACAGCTTATAGGTCTTACTTCATTAAAATCTCTTCCATCAGGTCTTCTATGCTCATTTAACAACATATTTCTTACTATTTCTTTTTGCATTCCATAAATTGTATCTGCTATGTCTGAACCATTATCAGGATATTTTTCGCTAAATTGCTCATTAATTTTTACTTTTACAGCATCTATAGCTGCATTTCTTTCGTCTTTATCCATTATGTACATAGCTTCTTTTACCATATCAAAAGCAAAAGCTCTAACATCTTGTTCTATTGCTTCATCAACTTTATATAATTCAGGAATAACCTTTGTTTTTCCCATTTTAGCCATTACTTCTTCTTGGAATGCAACTATTTTTTTACATTCTTCAAATCCAAACATAATAGCATTATACATATCATCTTCTGGTATTTCCTGGCCTCCAGCTTCAACCATCATTACTCTTTCTTTAGTAGCACATACAGTTAGATTTAGAGTGCTTTTTTCTCTTTGAGATAAAGTAGGATTTATAATAAATTCACCATCTACTAAACCTACTGATACCGTTGCTACAGGAGTAGTGAATGGAATACTTGAAATACATAGGGCTATTGATGCACCGTTGACAGCTAATATCTCTGGCAAATTATCTTGTTCTACAGAAACAACAGTACATACTACCTGAACGTCATTTCTATATCCCTTAGGAAACAACGGTCTTAAAGGTCTATCTATAGCTCTACCGTGTAATATTGCTTTTTCAGAAGGTTTACCTTCTCTCTTTATAAAACCTCCTGGAATTTTACCTACAGCATATAGTCTCTCTTCATATTCTATACTTAAAGGGAAAAAGTCTATTCCTTCCCTTGGTTTATCTGAAGCATTGGCATTAATTAATACTACTGTATCTCCATAACTTACAAGTACAGCAGCATTTGACAGCATACCTACTTTACCGTATTCAACTTTTAACGTTCTTCCAGCAATAGTAGTTTCCATTATTTGACTCATAAATTAACCTCCCTTCACAGGTTTCAATATTATTATTATCATTATTTATCAACATTATTATACAACTTTAGTTACTAATTTTTAATATAAACATTATTATGATAAACCAATTTTACATTTTAATTCCATGCAAAATTTTTAAAATAATAGAGCGGGTATTAGCCGCTCTAAAATTACTTTCTTAATTTTAACTCTGCTATGATAGCACGGTATCTTTCAATATCTTGCTTCATTAAGTAATTAAGAAGACCTCTTCTTTTACCAACCATCATTAAAAGACCTCTTCTTGAGTGGTGGTCTTTCTTGTGTGTCTTTAAGTGATCATTTAGGTGATTTATTCTCTCAGTAAGTAGTGCTATTTGCACTTCTGGAGAACCAGTATCTCCTTCATGTCTTGCATGCTTTTGCATTATTTCTTCTTTAACTGCCTTATTCATGTGTATGCACCTCCAAAAATTAAAATCCCCTATATTCCAAGAAAGCCGTCGGCAAGTCGAATTTCTTAGAATAAGGTTCACGAATGTTATTATAACAAATAAAAATAATGTTGTAAATTAATTTTTAAAATTAATTTCTAATTTTTGCTTTCTCGCAAAAGCCTTGTCTTTTTTTAATTGATCGATTAATTCCTGTAGAGAATTAAACTTTTTTTCATCTCTTATTCTATCAATATAGTATATTTTTATATTCTTATCATATATGTCCTCATTGAAGTCTAATATATGAGTTTCAATGCCCAATTTATTGTCATTTACTGTTGGGTTATAACCTATATTTGTAATTCCTCTAAATAAGTTTTTATTATACTCAACTATAGTATAATAGACACCCCCTCTAGGAATTACAAATCTTTTGTCATAATCTAAGTTACTAGTTGGAAAGCCTAGCTTTCTTCCTAATTGTTTTCCTTTTATAACAGCACCTTGCATCATAAAAGGTCTTGTGAGCATTTTATTAACCTTCTTTATATCTCCTTCGTCACATATAATGCTTCTTATAATTGAACTACTTACTATTTGGCTTTTAAATTTAACAGGTTCAACTATATTCAATGAAAATCCAAGGGCTTTGCTCATTTTCTTTAATAATTCTACATCCCCAAGATTTTTATATCCAAATCTATAATTAAAGCCAACAATTAAACCTTTAAGTCTATAGTGGCTTACTAAGTTTATAATAAAATCCTCTGGATTTAACTTCATAAAGTCTCTGTTAAACCCTACCATATTTATTATGTCCAAACCTGCGCTTTCTAATACTTTTAATTTAGTATTATTATCCATAATAAGCTTTGGTGCTAATTCTGCATTAATAGTTGCTAATGGATGATCCTTAAAAGTAAAAACCATACTTTTAGCATTATTTTTTTTCGCTAACTTAATGGTTTTATTAATCAAACTCATATGTCCTATATGAAGTCCATCAAAGCTTCCTAGTGCAATATAAGTATCCTGTTGTAAATACTCTTTAAAATTATCTTCCATTACAATCATACTGTATTACCTCTGAACAAGTAGTTTAACAATTTTAAATCCTACACTATTTTTTATGCCTATTCCAATAAACTCATTATTTTTTAAATATACTCTATATAGCCTATCATTTTCAATATTATTTAACAGAGATTTGTCTTTTATAGTTACTCCATTGAATACAAGTTTTTCGTATTTTTCATCTAAATGTATCTCTGGATATTCACTAAGGGCTTTGTCCATTGGAATTAAATACTCCAATATATTATCACTATTTAAATGTTCCAGTTCTACGGAGTCTAAGATATTAAAGGTTCCTGTTTGGACTCTTTCAAGATTCCACATTGCTCCACCACATCTTAGCTTTTCACCAATATCATAGCAAAGACTTCTAATATAGGTGCCTTTAGAGCACTTTACATTAAATATTACAGTAGGAACTTTTATATCCAGTATATCAATATTATATATATTGATTCTCCTTGCTTTTCTTTCAACTTCAATACCCTGTCTTGCAAGGGAATATAATCTCTGTCCATTTACCTTTAAAGCAGAATACATAGGAGGAACCTGGTCTATTTCTCCTATGAAACTTTTTATTGCTTCTTCAACTTCTTCTTTGGATAAAGTAACATCTTCGTTTTTTAAAACTTTACCTTCTCTATCATAAGTATCTGTTACAACACCAAGTCTTAACTCTACTTTATATATTTTATAATCATTCATTATGTAGTCAACAAGCTTTGTAGCACGACCTATGCATATTGGTAGTACCCCTGAAGCCTCAGGATCTAATGTTCCTGTATGACCAACCTTCTTAGTTTTGGCTATTGACTTTACCTTTCTTACTACATCAAAGGAAGTCATTCCTGTAGGTTTATTTATATTTAATATTCCATCCATTTATATCAACTCTTTTTCTAGTTCCTTAATTATTATTGCCTTAGCTTCTTCTACTGTTTTATTTTCCATTGAAAGACCTGAAGCCTTTATATGGCCGCCTCCACCAAACTTTTCTGCAATTTTTCGTACATCAACAACATCCTTCGATCTTAAGCTCATCTTTACACCTTCATTTGTTTCTTTTATCAACACAGCAACTTCAACAGAGTCTACCTGCATACCAAAGGTTATAATATCAGAGGTATCTGTGTTAGTATCAATCCCTAGTTCTAACAGCATATCCTTAGTTAATGACATAACACATATTTTACTTCCTATAAGCTCCATTTTATCAATAGCTTTTCCATATAGTTTTATTCTTTCAAATTTTTTATTGTCAAAAATAATTCTATGAATTTCGCTAAAATCGATTCCAGTGTTAATAAGATCACCTGCTATTGTATGGGTTACAGATGTAGTCCCGGAGTACTTAAATGACCCTGTATCCGTAATTAATGACGTATAAAGACACTTAGCCATATCTTGGTCTATTTCTATTCCCATAATACGAAGCATTTGATATATTATTTCGGACATAGCTGATGCATTAGTATCTACATAGTTTAAATCACCATAAAGTTCATTTGACATATGGTGATCTATGTTTATTAAAGTATAGTTTCTATCTTCAAAATTTATATGCGCATTAATTCTTTTTACATCGCCGCAATCTAAGACTATTACACATTCAGTGCCAGGAACTACATCATACCTTTTTCCATCAACAGCCTCTGAACAAGGTAAAAAACTAAAATCTTTAGGTATATGTTCCTTAGAAAGTATATATACCTCTTTGCCTATTTTACGCAGTCCCTGCATCAAAGCTAATGACGTCCCTAAAGAATCACCATCAGGAGAAATGTGGAAAGTAATAGCTATTCTATTACTTTCCTTTATCTTTTCCAAGATTTTATTCATTATCATGATGCTCTTTCTCCTTTATTTTCTCTAATAAAGCATCAATATGCATACCTTGTTCTATAGTGTTATCTAATTCAATAATTATTTCTGGTGTATATCTTAAGTTTATTCTATGACCTATTTCTCTTCTAATAAAACCTGAGGAACTTTTCAATGCTTCTAAAGTGCTTTTTTTAGAATCATCATTACCAAATAAACTAACATAAACCTTAGCATATCTTAAGTCTTTTGTTACATCAACCTTTGTTACACTTATCATTGCAGTAAGTCTTGGATCTTTTATGTCATTTTGAATTATACTACTTATTTCTTTTCTCATTTCCTCATTTATTCTATTGCCTCTATATTTAGCCATACAATTCACCTCATTTTTGTGCAGCTACTAACAGTCAAGTTATAGCTTAATTCTCAATTCCAAGTAAAATTATAGTTCTTTCTTTTTAATTTCTTCCATGGTATAAGCTTCTATTATATCTCCCTCTTTTATATCATTGAATTTTTCAACAGAAAGACCACATTCATAACCTGCTGCAACCTCTTTTGCATCATCCTTAAATCTCTTTAAAGATGCAAGCTCTGACTCAAATATAACTATACCATCTCTTATAACTCTTATGCTGCTGTTTCTTGTTAATTTTCCATCTAATACATAACATCCTGCTATAGTTCCAACATTGGATATTTTGTATGTCTGTCTTATCTCCGCTTTACCAAGAATTACTTCTTTATAATCTGGTTCAAGCATTCCCACCATAGCAGCCTTAATATCATCTATTGCATTATATATAACTCTATAACTCTTCATATCAACAGATTCTTTTTCTGCTACAGAAACAGCATTATCATTTGGTCTTACATTAAATCCTATGATTATAGCATTAGATGCAGATGCAAGAGTAACGTCTGCCTCTGTTATAGCTCCAACAGCTCCATGTATAACTCTAACCTTAACCTCATCAGTAGATAACTTTTGAAGTGATTGTCTTACAGCTTCTACGGAACCTTGAACATCCGCTTTAACAATTATATTTAACTCTTTTACTTTTCCCTCTTTAATTTGGCTATATAAGTCTTCAAGAGAAACTTTATGTGTTGACTGTAAGTACTCAGCTCTTACCTTTTCTTTTCTCTTTTCAGCCATATCCCTAGCAGTTTTTTCATCTTTTACTTCATGGAATCTATCACCTGCAGCAGGTACTTCTGATAGTCCAAGTATTTCAACTGGTATTGATGGTCCGGCAGACTTAATTTTCTTTCCTTTATCATCAAACATTGCTCTAATTCTTCCATATGTAGTTCCTACAATTATAGAATCACCTACATGTAAAGTACCATTTTGAACAAGTAATGTAGCAACTGGTCCTCTACCTTTATCAAGCTTAGCTTCTACTACTGTTCCTCTAGCATTTCTATTGGCATTTGCTTTTAATTCTTGCATTTCAGCAGTTAATAGAACCATCTCAAGTAATGTATCTATTCCTTCTTTAGTATGAGCTGATACAGGTACAGTGATTATATCTCCACCCCAGTCTTCAGCTAACAATCCATGCTCAGTTAACTCTTGCTTAACTCTATCTGGATTAGCTCCTGGTCTATCCATTTTATTTATAGCTACTACCATTGGAACATTTGCTGCCTTACAGTGGTTTATAGCTTCTACAGTCTGAGGCATTATTCCATCATCTGCAGCTACAACTAAAATAACTATATCAGTAATTTGGGCTCCTCTAGCTCTCATAGCTGTAAAGGCTTCGTGACCTGGAGTATCAAGGAAAGTAAGCTTTTCATCATTTATAGTTACAGTATAAGCACCTATGTGCTGAGTAATTCCACCTGCTTCTGTTTCAGTAACTTTTGCTTTTCTTATGGCATCTAATAATGATGTTTTACCATGGTCAACATGACCCATAACAGTTATAACAGGAGGTCTTTTTTCTAAGTTAGTATCTTCTTCTTCATCTTCATCTATCTGCTCTACAGCTTCTTTATCAATATCTCTTTCTTTTTTAACTACAATAGCATTAAATTTTTCTCCTAATTTTTCAGCAGTTTCAAAGTCAATTTCTTGATTTATAGCAGCCATTACTCCCATAAATATTAACTGCTTTATCACTTCTATTGAAGATGCATTTAATTTCTCTGATAGCTCTTTTACAGTAATTGTATCATCTATTTCAATTACTTTCTCATCACTATCTTCACCTTCTGTAAAATTACCTTGATCATCTCTACCTTTAATTTTACCTTTATTTTTTTTGCGATTTTTTGTTTTATTATCTTCAACTAACTCTTCATATTTTTCTACTATATCTTCGCCAGAATTAGTTTCCTCTTTCCTTCTTTCTGCTAAAAGTTCTTTTATTAATTCCGCATCTTCTTCCTCTATCACACTCATGTGATTCTTTACTTCTATGCTAAATTCGTCTAGCAGAATACTAATTAAATCTTTGCTTGATATTTCTAATTCTTTGGATAATTCATAAATTCTTACTTTTGACATAGCATTCACCCCCGACACTAAATTTTTTCGATGTCTTTATATATACTAATTAACCGTTCGCTCATTTTTAAATCTGTAACGCCTAGGATTTTTATTTCTTCCTTTCCCAAAGCGCTTCCTAATTCGTCCTTATCGTATCCCTTTAAGACAGGTGTTTTATATTTTTCACCATACTTTAGGAATTTATCTACTGTATTATCAGATGCATCAGAAGATAGTATTATTAAATATGCCTTATTTCTTTTTATTGCATCCTCACATTTATTATACCCTTCCAGAAGCTTTCCTGCACGCTTCGTTAAGCCTAAAAACTGGAGAAATTTATCTTTCATGCTGTATTTCATCTCTCAATCTTCCATAAATTTCTTCATCTATTTGAGCCTCTAAATTTTTCTGCAATCTTTTTGCCTTGAAAGCTTTCTCCAGACATTCGATATTCCTGCATACATAGGCTCCTCTGCCATTTTTCTTACCAGTTAGATCTACCGAAATGTTTCCCTCGGCATCTCTAACAACCCTTATAAGTTCTTTCTTAGGCTTCATTTCCATGCATCCAGTGCACATTCTTTGTGGTACTTTTTTTTGCTTCATACAAAAACCACCTCACCTAAAATTAAATATTGCTTTACTTATTCTTCATCTACAAACTGGTCGTCATCTTCATTTATAGTTTCCTTAAAATCAACTCCAGCTTGTGATTTACTTTTAATATCAATTTTCCAGCTAGTAAGTTTTGCTGCTAATCTAACATTCTGTCCTTCCTTACCAATAGCTAAGGATAACTGGTTGTCGTCTACTATTACTTGAGCGAATTTATTATCCTCATCTAGTGTTACATCTAAGACTTTTGCTGGACTTAATGCATTTGCAATATATTCTTCCGGTAACTTACTCCATTTTATGATATCAATCTTTTCATTTTTAAGCTCATTTACAATATTTTGTACTCTTATACCTTTAGGTCCTACGCATGCTCCCATTGGATCTACATTTTCATCATTTGAAAACACTGATATTTTTGTTCTTGATCCAGCTTCTCTTGCAATAGCTCTGATTTCAACTGTACCATCAAATATTTCAGGTACTTCAAGCTCAAACAGTCTTTTTATTAGACCTGGATGTGTTCTTGAAATAACAATTTGCGGACCTTTTGTTGTACTCTTAACTTCAACAATATATAATTTTAACTTATCATTGAAGTTATATTTCTCGCCTGGCATTTGCTCATTAGGTCCCAGTACTGCCTCTGTCTTACCTAAATCAACTAGTACGTTACTTTTATCTTTTCTAATAACAGCACCTGTTATAATATCATCTTCTTTTTCTGCAAATTCACTATAAATAATTCTTCTTTCTTCTTCCTTTATTCTTTGAATAACAACTTGTTTTGCTGCTTGTGCTGCTACTCTTCCAAACTTTTTAGGAGTTACTTCAATACTTACTACATCCTCAATATCATAGTTAGGATCTATATCCTTTGCTTCTTCTAAACTTATTTCATTTACTTCGTCATAGACTTCATCCACAACTTTTTTCTGAGAATAAACATGAATTTCTCCATTTTCCCTATTCATTGTCACTTTGACATTTTGGTTATTTCCGCCTAAATTAGCGTAATTTTTCTTATATGCGGCAACTAATGCATCTTCTATAGTTGTAAACAACAAATCTTCACTTATACCTTTTTCTTTAACTATTTCTTTTAAGGCTTCTATAAATTCCTGGTTCATTTCCTAAAAATACCCTCCCTTAAAGTTCGAATCTAAGACTTACAATTGAAATCTTATCTCTTGGAATAGAAAGATCTTCATCCTGGTATTTTATCTTTAGTTCCTGAGAGTTAAATCCTAAAAGCTCGCCTTCAAATTTTTTCTTTCCATTTAATAATCCAGATATCTTTACTAAAACACTACTTCCAATATATCTTTCTAAATGTTTATCTGTATGTAAAACCCTTTCCATTCCTGGTGATGAAACTTCTAGATAATATGCCTCAGCTATAGGATCTTCTACATCTAGCATATCACTTACAGCTCTACTTACTTTTTCACAGTCTTCTAGTGATATTCCACCATCTTCTTTTTCTATATATATTCTCAAATAATTTTCTTGACCTTCTTTTACATATTCTAAATGATAAAGTTCATAATTCAACTCTTCCACTATTGGCCTAACTAGTTCCATAAGTTTATCTATTAAAGCATTTTTATTCATTTCAATCCCTCCTTATCTATATATTCTGCAATTTACAATAAAAAATGACTTTTTATAAAAAAATTGCATAAAATATTACGCTAATTTAAAAACGCAACATAAGCTGCGTTTTTTAAAAATAGAAAGAGCGGGCCGGTACCCACTCTTTACAACAGTTAACATACTTCTGTAGATTTGCTAAATCCATTTTAACATACTACATTAATTATTTCAAGAAAAAGTTAAAAAATGGCTTAAGGTATCTAAAGGAAAATACGAATATTTTAATTACATATTCTTTATTTGTTCTATCAATTCGTCAACTAATTCTTCTTCCCTAACTTTTTTGACTATCTTGCCTTTTTTAAAAATAAGCCCTTCACCATTTCCTCCAGCTATTCCTATATCAGCTTCTCTTGCTTCTCCTGGGCCATTCACTACACATCCCATTACTGCAACCTTCAAGTTTTTATTATAATTTATAAGTCTTCTTTCCACTTCTTCTGCTATATTGATTAAATCTATTTGTGTTCTTCCGCAAGTAGGACATGATATAAACTCTATTCCTTCATTTAAATATCCAAGGGATTTTAAAATTTCTCTGCCAACTTTTATTTCCTCCACGGGATCTCCTGTTAGAGATATTCTTATAGTATCTCCTATACCTTCACTGAGTAGCGCACCTATTCCCACACTTGATTTAATTGTTCCTCGCCATATTGTACCAGCCTCGGTAACTCCTAAATGAAGAGGATAATCTACAACTTTTGAGATCATTCTATAGCTATCTATCATTTGCATAACATTTGAAGACTTAATAGATATGACTATATCATCATAATTTACGTTTTCTAGTATTCTAACATGTTCTAACGCACTCTCTACTAAAGCTTCTGGGCACACTTTACCATACTTATCTAATATCTCTTTTTTTAAAGAACCTGAGTTCACGCCTATTCTTATTGGTATATTTTTATCTTTAGCTGCTTTAGCTACTTCTTTTACCCTATCTATACTTCCTATATTACCTGGATTAATTCTAAGTGCTGATACACCATTTTCAATAGATGTCAGAGCTAATCTGTAATCAAAATGAATATCTGCAACTAGTGGAATATTTATGTTATTTACTATTTCTTTTATTGCATTACCGGCTTCCATATCAGGAACAGCACATCTTATTATATCACAGCCCGCTTCTTGAAGCTTATGTATCTGTGCAATAGTTTCCTTTACATTTCTTGTATCTGTATTAGTCATAGACTGTACTGCTATTTTTGAATCTCCACCAATATGTATATTTCCAAGCTTTATCTTTTTAGTTTTTACTCTTTTCACTTATTTCATCTCCCTAAAAAAATTGGAAGTTAGGAATTAAAAATCGAATCATACAATTTCCAATTCCCAATTATTTATTATGAATTAAAATTTAATAGGATATAATATATCTTTTATTGTTACTAATACCATCAAAGCCATCAGAATAGCAAATCCTACATAATTTATCAACCCTACCTTATTCTCATCAACCTTTTTACCTGTAATTATTTCAAATAAAAATAACAGTATATATCCTCCATCTAAAGCTGGAAAAGGTATAATATTAAATATGGCTAATTGTACGCTTATATATGCTGCAAAAGCCATTAGACTTAATATCCCAGCCTTAGCTGCTGCCCCTGAAACTTTAATTATTGTCAGCGGTCCACCTACATCATTCATAGATGCATTACCTTTAAATAATGTTTTAAAGAAACTAAAGGTTTGTTTTACTAAGGAGTTAGTCTCTATAAATCCATAAGTTACAGATTGTGAAACTGTAGGTTTTTCAACTGCAGTTGGATATACGCCAACTATGTATCTGTTTTCGTTCGGATCTTTAACTGGTGCAACTTTTACAGTTTTTGTTTCACCGTTGCGAATGTATGCTATATCAATTGGCTTTCCATTAGCCATATACACTCCTGTTTGAAAATCCTCCCAGGTTGAAACCTTAGATCCATTTATTTTTACTATCTTGTCTCCAGCTTTAATCCCCATCACATCTGCTGGCTGATTTGGAATTACCTTGCTCACTTCTGGAGATGCATATCCTCTTAACCCAGCTAAAGATGCAAATAAGACTATTCCAAGTATAAAGTTCATTATAGGACCTGCAATTACAATGCTCAACTTTTGTAGTGGTCTTTTGTTGTTAAAAGCTCTAGGGTCTGTACTTTCCCCTTCATCTCCTAACATTTTTACGTATCCACCTATTGGCAATAGTTTTATTGAGTATGTTGTTTCCTTTCCTTTTACCCCGAAAAGCTTTGGTCCCATTCCTATAGCAAACTCTTCTACTTTTACTCCATTTAATTTTGCTAATGTAAAATGGCCTAATTCATGAATTATAATTAATACTCCAAAGGCTATGATAGCCATTATAATATACAAACGTTATTCCTCCCAACCGAACTAAAATTAATTCTATTTACCAAAATTTTCGTTAACATAGCTTTTTACTTTACTATCTAGTTGTAATATATCTTCTAAAGTATAGTTTTGCTGTATAGTAAACTTATCCATACACATCTCTAATATATTGCCTATTTGTAAAAATTTAATTCTTTTATTCAAAAACAAATCTACCGCACATTCATTTGCTGCATTTAATATTGCCGGCATTGTACCCCCAGCCTTACCTGCTTCGTACGCAAGCTTTAATGGCTTAAATGTATCCATATCTGGTTTTTCAAAGGTTAAAGTTCCCATTTTGTAAAAATCTAATTTTTCCACAACAGCATTTTTTCTTTCAGGATAATTAAGTGCATATTGTATAGGAAGTTTCATATCTGTGCTTCCCATCTGCGCTATTACGCTTCCATCAATATATTCTACCATAGAATGTATTACACTTTCAGGGTGAACTACAACTTCAATCTGATCATAATCTATATCAAATAGAAAGTGGGCTTCTATTACTTCAAGACCTTTATTCATTAAAGTGGCAGAATCTATAGATATCTTTTTACCCATATTCCATCTTGGGTGCTTTAAAGCTTCATCTACCGTAACTTCAGATAGTTCATATTCTTTTTTCCCTCTGAATGGTCCTCCTGAAGCCGTAAGCAGTATTTTGTTTACTGAAGATTTTTCATTCCCTTGTAAGCATTGAAATATAGCTCCATGCTCTGAATCTACAGGAAGTATTTTGACATTATGTTTTTTAGCTTCTGACATAACAAGTTTCCCACCAGTAACCAATGTTTCCTTATTTGCTAAAGCTATATCTTTTCCTGATTTAATTGCAGTAATTGTAGGCACTAACCCTATCATTCCAACCACTGAAGTTACTACTATATCTACCTCCGGCAAACTTGCTATTGTATTTAGTCCCTTCATACCAAAGAGTATTTTTGTGTTTTTGCCTATATTAGAACAATACTCTTTAACTTCTCTATAAGCTTTTTCTTCTGTTAATACAACATAAGTCGGATTGAATTCATTGATTATATCTATGACCTTTTTCCAGCTACTATTTGCAGAAATAGCAGTAAGTTGAAATCTATCCTTTTCTTTTCTTATGACATCAAGTGTTTGGGTTCCTATAGAACCTGTGGCACCAAGTATTGAAACTTTTCTCATTTAAACATCTCCTAATTCTGATTAGGCATCTGAAAGAAAATAACAAGCCAAAATAGACCAGCATACTGATTAATTATTTTTTAAAGATGCCTTAAGCTTTAGTGTCTTAAATTTTCTTTTATAACAATTACATATAATAGAACTTAAATCCAAAAATTTAATACTATATAAAGAGATAATATAATAAACAGTAGATAGACTTCAAGCCTATCCTTCATAAATTTTGTGTTAACAATTTCTCTCTATATAATATCTTCTATTTTTTTCTTATAACAAAAACCCTATACTTAGATATAAATTCCATAGCATGATTAACTATAACATATTTATCTTCCAAAATAAAGTAAGCAGTTATATTGCCTATAAAATATGCAAATAATCTATATTTGTCAACTTATTTTCTAAAGCATACACTATTAACAAATGTTATCAATTAAATTGTTAACATTATTATTAAGTATATTATTATTGCATAACAAATTACAAATAGGACAACATAGAAACATTATCTTAACTATTAAAAATAAAAGTTTAAAATAATGTTTTATTATAGTAAAAACTATACATACTAATCAATAGAATTAGATTAGAACTTATTTTTTTGTAATTTAAATTTACAATACCTCTTAATATTATTGCTTTATAGTATTATATTCAACACTATACTTATATATTAATTGCAGTTTAATTTATAAAAGAAAGTGAGGTGAGTTCATTGACTTAAATAAACTATAAGTCAATGATTATAAAGTTGAATGATAACATAGAAATAGTAAAACAATTACTAGACAAAGGCTATTCTGATGTGCAGATTTGCGGTGAAGTTGGTCTAGATTGGGAAGAGTTTTGGAATATTATTGAGTATATAAATGATATTGAATAGAATTATAAAAAGGAGCAATAAAAAGGCTCCTTTAGATATATCTATTGATTTTGTGAAAGATTTTGAACTTCAGTTACGTCTTGCTGTATTTGCTGCACCGGATCTGCAAAAGCATTATACCATTGTTTGTTTACTGCCATATCTGATAATTTAAAATGTTCATTGATACTATTAGTTAACTCACAACTAAGAATCTGTCTCAATTGAGGATTGGTAGCTTCAACTGCCGCTTTAGCTAATATTCTTATTCTAGTTTTTGATGAAGTGAGCATATCTATAGCTATATCCTTATCATTAAGATTAGTCCCACTATTAGAGGTATCATCTACTCCAAATAGATCATCTAACCACGACATATCATTTCACCTCCCACATAAATTATTTTTCTCAGTAAATACTTAAATATCCATGGGAATAAAGTGAAACTATAAAAAGACTCAAAAGCAATATCAATAAAGCCTTTCAGTCTTTTTATGATTCTAAATATTAAATTCCTATAACGAAAGTTATATAATAGTATACAACGACAGAGGCAAATAATATACTATCAAATCTATCTAGTATTCCTCCGTGACCTGGAATTAGATTACTGTAGTCTTTAACTCCAATATACCTTTTTATAGATGAAGCAGTAAGATCTCCAAATTGGCAGAATACCCCACAAGTTGCTCCTATTAAAAAAAAGTGATAAAGCGGTATAGAAACTCCACTGGAATTAATCACATAGCCAAATACTCCACAAGCTATTGTGCTTCCAAGCATTCCCCCCATAGACCCTTCTATAGTCTTTTTCGGGCTTACTTTAGGACATAATTTTCTCTTTCCAAAAGCTTTTCCTGTATAATAAGCCGTAGTATCACAGAGCCATGATGATATAAATATTAACCAAACCAAATAGTTTCCATAAGTCTTGTTATTAACCAAAACAATAAAGCTAAAGAACACAGCCACATATAAAAATGCTAATATTGTAATGGATATATCAATAAAATTATAGTCAGTATCTAATACAGGAATACACATAATTATAAAAACAGTAATTATTAAAAGGAAAAAACTTATTCTATAATCAATAGTTTTATTTAGCGTTATATAGTAAACTATACATAGTAAATATCCCGCCACAGTTATTGGCTGAATATTTTTAGATTTTACCACTTTGTAGAATTCATACATTCCTAATAGAGACAAAATCATAATACCATATTTTAGGTATATGCCACCTAAAAATAAAAATATAATAAAAGGTGCAAGAATTAATGCTCCTATATATCTATTATTCATCTAACCATCTCCTAGCAATAATTTTACTTCACGCCTCCAAATCTTCTATCTCTATTTTGGAAATCATAAATCGCTTTATGCAAATGTTCCTTTTTAAAGTCAGGCCACTTTATATTAGAGTACCAGAACTCAGAATAAGCACACTGCCAAAGTAAAAAGTTGCTAAGCCTTTGTTCTCCACTTGGTCTTATTATTATGTCCGGATCTGGCATTCCTTTTGTATCCAAATGACTTGCTATAGTGTTTTCATCTATATTTTCTTCTCTTATTTTTCCATCTTTAATATCTTCATATATATTCTTAACAGCACGAAGAATTTCGTCTCTTCCACCATAGTTTAGTGCTAAGTTCAAAGTTAAGCCTGTATTATTTTTTGTATTCTCGTAGGCATTTTTTAGTTCCTGCTGGCAAACTTGTGGAAGCTTTGATATATCTCCTATATGATTTATGATAACATTATTTTCATTTAATTCCTTAAATTCATTTCTTAAATATTGAACTAATAAATTCATAAGAGCACTTACTTCTTCATTGGATCTTTTCCAATTTTCCGTTGAAAATGCATATAGTGTTAAGTATTTTATACCCAAACTGCTGCATTCTTTTACAATTCCCCTTATAGCTTCAACTCCTGCTTTATGTCCCATAGTTCTTGGAAGCATTCTTTCCTTCGCCCATCTTCCATTGCCATCCATTATTATAGCAATATGCTGTGGTATATTATCTAAGTCTATATGTATATCTTCACCGGCAGCTTTATTCTCTTTTTTTAAACGGAAAAAATTTAACATATGTACTCTCCATTCATAATTTATATTAAATCCTTCATTTGTTAATAAAAACCTGCGAATTCGCAGGTTTAAAATTCAAAATTATATTGACATAATTTCTTTCTCTTTAACTTCAACCATCTTATCTATTTCTTTGATGAAGTTATCTGTTTTCTTTTGAATATCATCTTCAGCTTTTTTTATTTCGTCTTCAGATACTTCGCTTTCCTTCTTTAAAGCCTTTATTTTTTCATTACAATCTCTTCTTATTCCTCTTATGGCAACCTTTGAATCTTCACCAAGCTTTTTCACATTTTTAACTATATTTTTTCTTGTTTCTTCAGTAAGCTCTGGAATAATAAGTCTTATAACTTCTCCATCATTTGAAGGGTTAATTCCAAGATCTGACTTTAATATAGCTTTTTCAATAGCTTTTATTGAACTTCTATCCCAAGGTTGAATCGCAAGTATTCTTGATTCAGGAACAGATATGTTCGCTAATTGATTTAATGGTGTCATTGCTCCATAGTATTCAGCTTCTATTCTGTCTAGCATTGCTGGAGTAGCTCTTCCTGCCTTCATTGAAGCTAATTCATTCTTTAATACTGATATAGTCTTATTCATTCTTTCATCCGCTGATTTTAAAATGTCTTTAATCATTGAAAAAATACCTCCTTATAAATTTATTTTTACTGCTTACAAACTAAAGTTCCAATCGGCTCACCTAATACCGCTTTTCTTATGTTTTCTGGGTTATCTAAGCCAAATACTAAAATAGGGATGTTATTGTCCATACATAATGATGTTGCTGTGGAATCCATAACTTGAAGTCCTTTTTCTAGTACCTCAATGTAATTTAGCTTATCAAATTTCTTAGCATCACTATATTTATGAGGATCTCTATCATAAACTCCATCAACTTTCTTAGCAAGAAGTATAACTTCAGCCTCAATCTCTGCAGCTCTCAATGCTGCTGCTGTATCTGTTGAAAAATAAGGATTTCCAGTACCTGCTCCAAATATTACAACCCTGTTTTTCTCCAAATGTCTCATTGCTCTTCTTCTAATAAAAGGCTCTGCTACTTCTTTCATTTCTATAGCAGTTTGAACTCTTGTATTAACTCCGATATTTTCAAGGGAATCTTGAAGTGCTAAAGCATTTATACATGTAGCCATCATACCCATATAATCAGCAGTAGTCCTATCCATTTCTTCTCCACTTCTGCCTCTCCATATGTTTCCACCGCCAACTACAGCACCTACTTCTACACCCATATCTACTAGTTCTTTTATCTGTGCTGCTATCTTTTTAGTAACATCAAAGTCTATACCATATCCCTTTTCTCCTGCTAAAGCCTCTCCTGATAGCTTTAACATGACTCTCTTGTATTTAGCATTATACATATATTATACCTCCAAATTGTCATAAATTACATATATTAAGGTTTATACCTTAAAAAAAGAGAACACGCAGTGTCCTCTTTTCAGTTACTATTTACCTTGCATCTGCTTTTGAACTTCTTCAGCAAAGTTTTCTTCTTTCTTTTCGATTCCTTCGCCTTTTTCAAATCTTGCATAAGCAGCAATTGTTATTGGTGCTCCAACTTCTTTTGATTTTTCCTGAAGGTATTTCTCAATAGTTAAATCTGGGTTTCTTACCCAAACCTGTTCAACTAAACAGTTTTCTTTATAGTATTTTTGAACTCTTCCTACAACCATTTTATCAACTATCTTTTCAGGTTTTCCTTCATTTAAAGCTTGAACTCTGTAGATTTCTTTTTCTTTTTCAAGTGATTCATTGTCTACAGCATCTCTGTTTAAGAATAAAGGGTTAGTTGCAGCAACTTGCATAGCTACATCTTTAGCAACTTCTTTTAGAACTGGGCTTTCTTTTTCACACTCAACTTTAACAAGAACACCAATTCTTCCGCCGCCGTGAATATAGCTTTCAATTGTTCCATTTTCAACAACTAATTTTTCAAATCTTCTAACAGCCATGTTTTCGCCAAGCTTTGCAATTAATGCAGTTACAGCATCTTTAACTGTTATGTTTTCATCTGCTATGTACTTTTCTTCAACTAATTCTTCTACAGTTTTAGCGTTTGAATTTGCTGCTTGTTTTGCAGCATTATCAGCTAATTCAACAAAAGCTTCATTAGCTGAAACGAAATCTGTTTCACAGTTAACTTCAACTATTGAAGCAACTTTTCCATTTTCAGAAATGTATGTTTTAACTAATCCTTCTGCTGCTACTCTTCCAGCTTTTTTAGCTGCAGCTGCTAATCCTTTTTCTCTTAATAATTCTATAGCCTTTTCTGTATCTCCATTAACTTCGTTTAAAGCCTTTTTGCAGTCCATCATGCCTGCTCCAGTTCTTTCTCTTAATTCCTTTACCATCTGTGCAGTAATCATAGTATATTCCTCCTATTAAAACTTAATTTAAAAGGTAAATGAAGAAATATCTTCATCTACCCTAATTAAATTATTCAGCTAATTGTTCGCCTTGTCTTCCTTCAATTATAGCATCAGCAATTTTAGCTGTTATTAATTTTACAGCTCTTATTGCATCATCATTTCCAGGTATAACATAATCAACTTCATCTGGGTCACAGTTAGTGTCAACTATAGCTACTACTGGAATTCCAAGAATTTTAGCTTCTGATATAGCATTTTTTTCTTTTCTTGGGTCAACAACAAATAATGCTCCAATGTTGTTTGCATCCATTTCTTTAATTCCGCCTAAGTTCTTTTCTAATTTTTCTTTTTCATTCTTAAGCTTTATAACTTCTTTCTTTGGAAGAACTTCAAAAGTTCCATCTGCTTCCATAGCTTCTAATTCTTCTAATTTTTTTATTCTTGCTTTGATTGTTGTAAAGTTTGTTAGCATTCCACCTAACCATCTATTGTTAACGAAGTGCATTCCTGATCTTACTGATTCTTCTCCAATAGCTTCTTGAGCTTGCTTTTTAGTTCCTACGAAAAGTACATCTTTTCCTTCTACTGAAACTGATCTTACAAAATCATAAGCTTCTTCAACTTTTTTAACAGTTTTTTGTAAATCGATTATGTAGATTCCGTTTCTTTCTGTGAAGATATAAGGAGCCATTTTAGGGTTCCATCTTCTTGTTTGATGTCCGAAATGAACACCTGCTTCTAATAATTGTTTCATTGAAATAACTGACATAATATTTTTCCCTCCTAGGTTTTCCCTCCACTACCGTCATATCTATAAAATACCTTATTCGGCACCATTTTATAAATTGGGTAGTGTGTGTATTTTTCTACCTTTTGTAGTATATCATATGAATTAATGCTATTCAACAACAATTTTTAATTTATATAAATAAATTTAAAAATATTTCATGTATAAAATTTACGATATTAAGCTCTAATGATTATTATCATCTAAATTTTACAAATTTATACTATGAACAAAAATAATTTACTATTAAAGTTCTATTTAAATTACATCTTTATCTGATAGCTATCTGGTATAATAGTCTTAATATAATTCAAGTTTCACTTTTATAACTTTAAAAATAAAAATGGAGAATTAGATAATTCTCCACTTACACTACTTTATTTTCTTTAATTCATCAAGTAACTTTTCATTAAGTATTCTTATATGAGTACCTTTCATACCTAATGATCTTGATTCAATAACTCCAGCACTTTCGAATTTTCTTAGTGCATTTACAATTACTGATCTTGTAATACCAACTTTATCCGCTATTTTAGATGCTACAAGTAATCCCTCGCTTCCATCTAATTCATTAAATATATGTTCTACAGCTTCTAATTCTGAATAAGAAAGAGTACCTATTGCAAGTTGTACAACAGCTTTTTTTCTAGCATCTTCCTCTATTTCATCATGCTTAGCTCTTAATATCTCAAGTCCAATAATCGTAGCACTATATTCTGATAATACTAAATCCTCATCCGTAAATTGCTCATCGAATCTAGCAATTAATAAAGTTCCTAATCTTTCTCTATTACCAATAATCGGAACAATTGTAGTTAACTTATTCTCAATACCACATGATTTGTCTTCATCGAATACACAATCACCTTGATTTGTTAAATTTGAAAGAGTTTCATGAATATTTAATAACTTATTATTATAACTCTCTGGGAATCTCATCTCATTTAAAACTTTATCTTTAACTGTGTCACATTCAAATCCTGAAGAAAGATTGAAACCTAATATCTTTCCTCTTCTGCTTATTATATAAACATTGCAGTTTAGTACCTCGCTTAACAATTTACATATATCATCAAAAACTACTGGCTCAGTTCCTGTCTTTTGCAGTATCTTATTTAACATTCTTGTTTTATTTAATAACGATGACATTTGCACTCCTCCTTAACATTATCTTTTATATAAATAACTCAAATTCACAAATCAAACAGTATTATAAAGTTCATACATTCCTTTTTAATTATTATTGTCAAAAATAAGTAAGATTATTGTACCAACAATTTAGACTTTTTGAAATATTTAGAATTATTTCTTATTCTTTAATTATAATAACATAATAGCAAGTACATTTCAACAGTAATTTTGTAATATTCGACATATTTATTAATATTTTTTGATATATTTCCTTTATCCTTTATTATTGTTAACATTTTCGATGTCATTTACAGAATTATTTATATTTTCTCCCTCTACTTTGTATTCCACATTCTTACACTCAGCATTTGTGCATTCCAAGTAATTTCCTTTAGACTTGCTATATTTCTTTACCATCATACTACCGCAAACTGAACACTTTTCTGCTGCTGGTTCGAACCAACTTACAAAGTCACAATCTGGATAATTACTACATCCATAAAATTTTCTTCCTTTTTTACTCTTTTTTACTAATATATTTCCAGCGCACTTTGGACATTTAACTTCTAATTCTTCTACTAATGGCTTTGTATTTTTACAGTCAGGATAACCTGGGCATGCAAGAAAGTCGCCAAACCTTCCGTGTTTAATAACCATATTTCTTCCACACTTCTCGCACTCTATATCTGTAACCTTATCTTCTATCGTTATCTTAGCTACTTCTCTTTCTGCTATCTCTATTGCATCTTTTAAAGGTGTAAAAAATTGCCCTACAATTTCATTCCAATTTGCATTTCCATCTTCTACATTATCTAATTTTTCTTCCATTTCAGCTGTAAACTCAAGATCAACTATCTGTTTAAAATACTCACTGACTATGTTATTTACTATATCTCCAAGTTCTGTTGGCTTTAAAGTTTTCTTTTCTCTTTCAACATACTTTCTTTCTAATAATGTAGATATAATAGGCGCATAAGTACTTGGTCTTCCTATTCCATTTTCTTCCAATGTCTTAACAAGACTTGCCTCCGAAAATCTAGCAGGTGGCTGAGTAAAGTGTTGTTTTCCATCTATAGATTTTTTTATAAGCTTTTCATCTTCGGTTAGCTCAGGTAAATTGATATCCTCTTTTTCCTCATCAGTTGAGTATTCATATACCTTCATAAAGCCATCAAATTTAACTATAGATCCACTAGCCTTAAGACCATAGTCTCCATTTGCTATGTTTATTGATGTAACATCCATTATACATGAAGACATTTGACTTGCAACAAATCTATTCCAAATTAAAGAATACAGTTTATACTGCTCATCCTTTAAGCTAGCTTTAGCAATTTCAGGAGTAATCTCCACATGAGTTGGTCTTATAGCTTCATGAGCATCCTGAGCATTTTTTTTGCCTTTATAGTTTCTTGGTTCTTTAGGAACATATCCATCTCCATACTGATCTATTATAAAGTTTTTACAAGATTCTTGCGCTTCTGTGGATATTCTTACAGAGTCCGTTCTCATATATGTGATAAGACCCACTGTTCCAAATCCTTTTATATCTATACCTTCATATAGTTGTTGTGCAATTGACATAGTTCGTTTTGTTGCAAAATTCATTTTCTTATAAGCATCTTGTTGTAGAGTACTTGTAGTAAAAGGTGGTAAAGGATTTTTATTTTTAGAAGTCCTTTTAATACTCTTTACTATAAATTCCCCATTTTCTAGTTCTTTTATTATTTTATCTACTTCTTCTTTATTGCTAATTTCAATTTTTTTCTTACCTAAAGTAGTAAGTCTGACATTAAAAGTTTTTTTAGAATCTCCCTTATGAAGTGCACATTCAACTGTCCAATACTCCTTAGGGATAAAGTCTAATATTTCTTTTTCTCTATCACATATCATTCTTAATGCAACGGATTGAACTCTTCCTGCACTTAGCCCCCATTTTACCTTTCTCCAAAGTATAGGACTAATCTTATAACCAACTAGTCTGTCTAAAACTCTTCTAGCTTGTTGAGCATTTACCAAATTAATGTTTATTTCTCTTGGCTCTTTTATAGCACTTTTTATTGCATTTTTGGTGATTTCATGAAATTCTATTCTACATTTATCTTCTTCATTTAGCTTAAGTATATGTGCTAAATGCCATGAAATCGCTTCTCCTTCCCTATCAGGGTCCGTTGCCAGGTATACCTTTTCACTTTTCTTAGCTTCTTTTTTTAATTTATCTAATAATTCTCCCTTACCTCTTATAGTTATATATTTAGGATTGTATTCATTATCTATATCAACTCCTAATTGACTTTTAGGAAGATCTCTTACATGTCCCATAGATGCTTCTACTACATAATTCTTACCTAAATATTTTCCTATGGTTTTTGCCTTTGCTGGTGATTCAACTATAACTAATTTTTGTCCCATTACGTACTCCAGTAAATAATAAATTTTACCGAAGTGTTTGCACCCCCTTATTTTGAACTAGTTGTACTATTATATATTTTCTTTACATTTACTAAATACTATTCTTCATTTAAACAAATATACCTTATTTTATATCATAGCTCATAATACTAGTGCTTGAACCTTATTTACATATGATATAATCTCCACTAAGTTTTTAGATACATTTGCTGAGCAAAAATAATATGACTAAATTTAAGTTTTACTTTACATATTAAGTTAGTCAAATCTTACTTTCTACTTTTACATAATAGTTTCCTGGAAGACATAATATTTCATCTTCAAGCTGCAATTCAAATAATACCTCATATAATTGTTTTATGTCAATATTTGTTCTTTTAAATATATCATCTACATGTATAGGTTCATTAGTTAAAATATTATAAATTTGTCTTTGCAAGCCGCTTTTTTTCAAGGAATTCGTCTTATTATTTGCTCTATACTGAATATTTAAAATTTGAAATAAATCTTCAAAATTTGTAAAAGGATATGCTCCATCTCTAATTAGTTTATTAGTTCCTTTGCTTATCTCTGAAAAAATAGAACCAGGTACTGCTACTATATCTTTTCCTTGTTCTAGTGCTAATCCTGCTGTAATTAAAGAGCCACTCTTTTCTGCTGCTTCTACAACAATTATTAAATCACTTAACCCACTAATAATTCTATTTCTTATAGGGAAATTACGACTAAGGGGCATTGTCCCTGGCAGAAATTCCGAAATCACACATCCATCTTCTAATATATCATCGTATAACTTTTTATTTTCTCTAGGATACACTACATCAATCCCTGAGCCTAATACTGCGCAAGTGTAACCTTTACTTTCCACCGAGGCTCTATGTGCACAAGCATCAATTCCTCTTGCCATTCCACTTATAATATTTATATTATGAGCAGAAATCTCCTTACTTATAATAGTTGCTGCATTTCTGCCATAAATACTACAATTTCTGGCCCCTATAATTCCCACGCTTAAATTTTTATTAAGTCTTTCTATGTTACCTTTATAAAATAATACTGAAGGTGCATCTATTTGATTTTTTAATTTATTTGGATATTTATTATTATAAAAATTTATACTATCAATGCCTTTATCTTTAATTACTTTCATCGAATCTTCTAATGACCTTTTATTCCATGCCTTTTTTAAATAATATTTAATCTTTTCATGCTCCATACTTATATCTATATTTTTTCCCTCATAATTGCTATAGTACCATATTTCTTCTAAACTATTAAAATTCTCAATTAAACTTAACTTAATTTTGTTTGATAAATTTACTGAGCAAAACCATAAATCATATATGTCCATTTTTTCTCCTTTCTTGAATATGTTATATCATACATATTCAGAAACAATAAGTCAGTATGTCAAATTTGCGACCTACTGCATCAATAACCCCACTGATAATAAAATATCTCCAAACTATATTTACTTATCAGTGGTAAAGTATGCTATAACTTTTGATTTATTATCTTTCAGATGCTTAAAATTCTTGTCAGAATTTCCTACTTTTATTCAATTTATTTTATAGATTAAATATACAAAAACAAATATTGTAGTTTTATATTTATTTCTATGTTATATTATTATTTGTTTATTAAAATTAACTTATAGATTTGTAATATTTACTACATGAAGGGAGATTTGATTGTGGAAAAAATAGTTATACTAGGTACTGGATCTGCTATGGTTACTAAATGTTACAATACATGTTTTACCCTGTCTAATGGAGATGAACACTTTCTTGTAGATACAGGTGGGGGAAACACTATACTTTCAAACTTAGAAAAGGCTGATATATCCGTGAGTAAAATTCATAATGTTTTTATATCTCACAGCCATAATGATCACATCACCGGAATAGTATGGATAATTAGAGCTGTTGCTCAACAGATATTAAATGGTAATTATGAAGGTAATTTGTATATTTACTGTCATAAAGAAGTGGTCAGTATAATTAGAACAATAAGTAACTTGCTGCTTCAAAAAAAGTTTACTCAATATATCGATAATAGGGTATTTTTCGAAGAAATTTCGGATAATTCTTCTAGAAAAATAATAGATTGGAATATAAATTTCTTTGATATTAAGAGTAATAAACAGCTTCAATTTGGCTTTACTACAAATTTAATTAATGGAAAAACCCTTACTTTTTTAGGTGATGAACCTTATAATGGTAAATTGTATAACTACAGCTGTGGTGTAGATTATCTTATCCACGAAGCTTTTTGTTTATATTCACAGAAAGAACTATTTAAGCCTTATGAAAAGTTTCACTCTACAGTAAAGGATGCCTGTGAAAATGCATCAAAATTAAATGTAAAAAATATAATTTTAATTCACACCGAGGATAAAAATTTGCCAAAACGAAAGAAACTTTATTCTGAGGAAGGCAGGCAATTCTTTGATGGAAACATTATCGTACCAAATGATTTAGAAACATTATATCTTTAGTTTTGAAAGGAGGATTTATAATGGATAAGCTGTTATTTGGAATATCTGGTATTCCAATTGGAGATGGTTCACAAAAATTTAATTATATTTCTGCTATTAGTTATTTAAGATCTATAGGCCTGGACGCAATGGAGCTTCCATTTGTACGTTCAGTTAACGTTACTGAAAAAAATAAAGATTTGATATTAGCTGCAAAATTAGAAAATGACTTCTATCTTTCAGCCCATGGTTCTTATTATATCAATTTAAATGCCGATGAAGAAGATAAGCAATCACAATCTATAGAAAGAATACTAAAAGGCAGTGATGGTATTTCAAAGGTTGGTGGGAAAAGTCTAATTTTCCATGCTGGTTATTATTTAAAAGACTCTAAGGAAGAAACATACAATACTATAAAGGAAAATCTTCTTAAACTGCCTTATAATGGAGTTGACTATAGATTAGAAACTACAGGAAAAGGGACTCAGTTTGGAAGTCTTGAAGAGCTAGTTTCTATTTGCAAAGAAGTTCCTAGCTGTAAATTGTGTATAGACTTTTCTCATATACATGCAAGGTATAATGGAAGCTTAAAAAGCTATGATGATTTCGCTGAAATCCTAAATTTCATACAGCAGGAGTTAGGCGAATCAGCATTAAAAGATTTACACATGCATATGTCTGGAATAAATTATAGTATAAAAGGAGAGCGAAATCACCTCCCTTTTCTTGAAAGTGATTTTAAATTTGTTGATTGTCTAAAAGCTTTGAAAGATTTTGATGTAAAAGGATGTATAATATGTGAAAGTCCTATACTTGAGAAAGATTCGCTTTTATTAAAAGAAACCTATGAAAAGCTATAGTAGACTCTTTTCATATTCAAAAAAACTTATCAAAATATTCATAGAAATATAACATACTTTTATCCGATGACTACCCGCTCTAATACTCCCCCGCACTCTGTGAAAGCGACTATCACCAAATCACAGATTTGGGATATCTGCTTTTCTCAAAGTGGGAGTAAAGAGCGGCTACGTCCCTGGATAACGATTTCTAAGCATCAGATGGAATTAAAACTCCATCTGATGCCAAGAACTCTGTTTATCTTATTAAAAGTTGTATTTCCTATTAAGTAAATAAATATTTAGGCACAGTTCATTGGTGACTGTGCCTAAATAATCTTTTCGTTTAAAAATCTTCTATACTGAAGTGCTTCTATAATATCACCTTCTTGTATAGATTCTCTTCCATTTAAATCAGCGATAGTTCTAGATACTTTTAGTATTCTACTGTATGCTCTAGTACTTAGGTTATATCTATTATAAATCTTTTCTATAATTTTATTGGTTTTGCTATTTATCTTACAATACTTCTTTATAAGTCTGCTATCCATCTGTGAATTACAATATATTTTTTCATTTTTAAACCTATTTTTTTGTATCTTCCTGGCTTTTTCAACTCTTAATCGGATATTTTTTGATGATTCCGCTGTGCCTTTAGATTTAGCTTGAAGTTCCTCATAGGAAAGAGTGTTTACAAATGTGAATAAATCTATTCTATCGAGCAGTGGGCCAGATAATTTACTTATATATCTTCTTCTTTCGTATTCACTGCAGGTGCACTGTTTCATAGAACCATAAAAGCCGCACTGGCATGGATTAGTAGAAATAACAGCCATAAAATTGCTTGGATAAGTCACCGCTCCAGTCATCCTGCTTATTTTAATATTTCTATCTTCCATAGGCTGTCTTAATACTTCTAAAACGCTTTTTTTAAATTCTAAAACCTCATCTAAAAACAGCACCCCATTTTGCGCTAAAGAAACCTCTCCTGGCATTAAATTTCTACCGCCACCTACTAGAGCAGTGGTGGTAGTAGTGTGATGAGGGTTCCTAAAAGGCCTTTCGTAAATAAGTCCTTTATTTTTTTCTAAATTCCCAGATACACTGTAAATTTTAGTTACCTCTAAAGCCTCATCGTAGCTTAAAGGAGGTAAAATAGTTGGTATTCTTTGCGCTATCATGGTTTTCCCGCTTCCTGGTGGCCCAATCATAGCTATATTATGGTTGCCTGCTGCTGCTACCTCTACAGCTCTTTTACAACTTTCTTGTCCTACTACATCCTCAAAATCCAATCTGTTCTCAATTTTATATTTTTGCTTTTTACAATAGTAGGGCATTAAATCTCTATATTTAATATATGAAACTACTTCTTTTAAATTTTCAAAAGGATATATTTTGGCTCCATTTATAATTGAAGATTCTTTAGCATTTTCCATAGGAATAATAAAATTGTTTATATTATTATTTTTGCTTTCTATTCCAATAGGCAATACTCCTTTAACTCCTTTAAGATCACCAGAAAGAGATAATTCTCCAATTATCAAGAAATCATTTGCATCATCAAAACTTATTTGCTCTGTAGCTATTAGTATTCCTATAGCAATAGGTAAATCAAATAATGATCCTACTTTTTTTACATCTGCCGGGGCAAGGTTTATTATTATTCTATTTATAGGAAATTCAAAGCCAGAATTTACTATAGCTGCCCTTACCCTTTCTTTTGATTCTTTAACAGACATATCTGCAAGTCCTACAATATTAAAACAGGGTAATCCTCTTTCAATGTCAACCTCTACAGAAACCATAACACCTTCTATTCCTGTAAAAGTAGCAGCTTTAATTTTTACTGCCATAATATCACCTCTGTTAAAGCTTTGACATTTAAAATAGTTTATATACATAAAATCCCACAAAGGCCCCATCATTATAAAAATAACCTATAATATGATTTTCCCTTAATACATATCGTATTTACAAATTAAATTAATATTGCTAAAATTAAAACATATTAGTATTTCGTACATCTGCAACAGATTTCTTGACTTCACATAGGATTTTAACCCCATTATGAAGCTTAAAAATCTTTACCTAATAGCACAACATCAACTCTTTCTCTTCATCCTATTAAGAAAGGGTATTAGATTCGGTAGCTATCATATAAAATATCTAACTAAAAATATAAAATTTACATTTAAGGAAATCATTTACATATTGTGTTTAATTCATTAAAATATACATATAAGATAGTAATCTTAATGAAAGGAGAGAATTTATGCATTCTTTTAACAAGGATATAGGATCCCTGGGCGAAGAGATTGCTGAAACTTATCTAAGGCAAGTCGGATATACAGTGCTAGATAGAAACTTTAGATGTAAAATCGGTGAAATAGATATAATAGGAAGGGATGGAGATTATATCTGTTTTATTGAGGTAAAAACTCGATATGGCTCCATATATGGAAGCCCCTGTGAAGCAGTAAATTATTCAAAACAAAGAAGAATTTATAAAACTGCTGAAGCTTATATAATGAGAAAAAAACTTTTTAAGTTTAACTTTAGATTTGATGTTATAGAAATCATATTAAATAATTCCAATAATACTCCGTCCATTAGGCTTATAAAAGATGCTTTCCAAATATAATTTTCTTCTATGTTTATATAAGGCTAAACCAAGTAGGCTTAGCTTTAATTATAATATTGAGTATTAAGATTATATGAGCTGTTTTTAGAAATACCTTAACATTTATCTTACGTTAACGCAATGAATGACACTTTAAACTTAAAAGTGTCATTCTCTAATTATAAATTCTATATTATATTTCTTAAAAAGCTCATTCTATGTATTTTACATGTACCTAATTTTTTTATTGCTTGAATATGTTCTTCAGTTCCATATCCTGCATTACTCTCAAAACCATAGTGAGGATACATACCAGAATACTCCCTCATTAAATTATCTCTGTAGACTTTAGCTACTATAGAAGCAGCTGCTATACTAGCACTTCTAGCATCTCCCTTTATTATAAACTCATTATGTATGTTTAAGTTTTTAACGGCATATCCATCTGATAATACAATATCCGGAGAAACTTTCAATCCTAAAACCGCTCTCCTAAGCACTTCATTATTACACCATGCTATACCTTTATCATCGATTTCAGTACTATTTAAGACAGCTACGTTATAACTTACAGCCTTTTCTTTTATTATATTTGATAATGCTTCTCTATTTTTCGGCGAAAGCTTTTTTGAATCCTTTACTCCTAAAATCAAATCATTATCTTCTTTGTAATTTAATTTTAGAACCACAGCAGCCGCAGCTATTGGCCCTGCTAATGGCCCTCTGCCGACCTCATCTACACCAGCTACATATATATACTTTCCAAAGCTTTTGTCAAATTCATACATATCTTTTACTCTAGAAATTTCATTTTCATTTTTTTCAATAAATTTTCCTAGACTTTCAGCTAAACTTAATACATTTTTTCTTGTGTCCTTATTAAGACATTCTATGATTCTATATAACTTTTTTTTTCCAACTTCGGAATAGTTATTTTTAATATACGCCGTATAAGTCTTTATATTGTTAAAGTTTAGTTTGCCAGCATTCTCAAATAAATCTTCTTCCATTTTACTAATTTCAATTTCATTAGCTACATTTGTATTCATAATTAAGAACTCTCCATTTGCTAAATTAAACACTTGAAAAATTAAGGTCTCTCTAATGATATAGCTCCTAGCTTTCCGCCTCTAAACTCATCTAAAAGCATTACTGATACTCTATTATAGTCTATTTCTCCACCAGATATAACTGCTCCTCTTTTTCTTCCTATACTATTCATATTTTCTAGAGGATCTTCACTTAGCTCATTAAGTTTATATCTAGTCATTAATCTATCAGCATAGTCAACTTGAAGCCTTCTAATGAGATTTAGAGCTAATTCTTCTATATCCATAATTTCGTCCTTAATAGCCCCTGTAAATGCTAGATTTAACTGAGTTTCTTCACTTTCTAATTTTGGCCATAGAATTCCTGGTGTGTCCATCAACTCAATTCCAATTTTTGTTTTAATCCACTGTCTACTTCTCGTAACTCCAGGTCTGTCACCTGTTTTAGCTATATTATTCTTAGCCATCTTATTAATAAAGGAAGACTTTCCTACATTTGGAATACCTACAACCATCACTCTATCAATTATATTTACAATTCCCTTTGCCTTCATTCTTTCATGTTTTTCTTTTAGAAGGTCGTTTAAAAGTGGTTTAATACCTTTTAATCCCTCTCCTGTAATACAATTTACCCCTGAAACTCTTATATTTTCATTTGAAAGGCTTTTGATCCACTCTTTAGTGATAGAACCTTCGCTTAGATCGCTTTTATTTAATAGTATTATTCTCGGTTTATTTCCACATATATCATCTACATCTGGATTCTTACTTGATTTAACTATCCTGGCATCTCTGATTTCTATTACCGCATCTACCAGTTTTAAGTTTTCTTTTATTTCCCTTCTAGTCTTCGCCATATGTCCCGGGAACCAATTTATAGCCATTTTATTCTTCCTTTCTAACCTCTTAAAGTTTTCACTTTTTAACCCTATATGGAGTTATATCTCTAGTACTTAACTTAATTACAAGTATAATTATAATTAAGTTAAATATTTAGATTGAATATCCATAGCAAATCCAAAGTATAAAGGCTCATTTAAAGCCAATCCCCCGAATCTGCTAAATGGATATATTCTCAGTGCAGCTCTGCCAACAACCATTTTATAGTCAACAAAGCCTACATCTGGGTATCTACTATCTCTACTATTATTTCTATTATCTCCTAATACAAATACTGTATTCTGAGGAACTGTAACCTCACTAAAATCACGCATGTTTTGCTCAAGTATATATGGCTCATCCTTAGGTTTGTCATTTATGTACAACTTATTATTTTCAATTTTGACTCTATCTCCGCCTACTGCTACCACTCTTTTAATAAACTTTTCTTTCGGGTCTGCAGGATACTTTATTACAACTATATCTCCTGGCTTTGGAGCCTTAAAGTAATATGTTACCTTTTCTACAATAAGCCTATCCTTATTATTTAAAGTAGGATCCATTGAATGACCATCGACACTTACAGTTTCAAATACAAATGTTATAATCAAAAAAGCTGCTATTATAGCTATAACTATAGATTTTCCAAGTTCAATTAATTCCTTTACCATAACCATACACCACCTTAATATACAAAAAAGGGACTTTATTAAGCCCCGTTTTTACTTTAATATTTCTTTTACTTTAATATTTCTTTTACTTTTGCTGCCTTACCAACTCTGCTTCTTAAGTAGAATAGCTTAGCTCTTCTTACTTTACCTCTTCTTACTACTTCTATTTTTTCAACTGAAGGAGAGTTAACTGGGAAAGTTTTTTCAACCCCAACATTGTAAGCTACTCTTCTTACTGTGAAAGTTTCTCTTAATCCACCATTTTGTCTCTTAAGAACTATTCCTTCGAAAATCTGTACTCTTTCTTTGTTTCCTTCTTTGATTCTTATATGAACCTTTACAGTATCTCCTACGTTGAATGCTGGTAAATCATTTCTAATTTGTTCTGCTTCGATTTGTCTTATTATTTCTAACATTGTGCATTACCTCCTAAATAATATTCGACGTTCTTGCCCAGCCGTTAAGCAAGCAGAGGACCGCCTGTGTAGCACAAAATTCATTTTATCACACAGGAATTTATTTTTCAATATAAAATTTAATTTTTTCCCAATGAATTTTTAAAAAATACATTAATAGTAAAAACTTGTTTAATTATAATACTTTATTTTGACATTTAAACAATAATTTTTTATCTTCCTCTGATAACTTTAACTTCTTAAATAAATCTGGTCTTTTTTCCTTAGTTATTAAAAGTGATTGAAGACGTCTCCACTTTCTTATATTTTCATGATGTCCAGATAGTAAAATCTCTGGAACACTTTCCCCCTCAAAACACTCCGGTCTTGTATACTGCGGATATTCAAGTAATCCACTATAAAAAGACTCCTCTGTATAGCTTTCACTACTGGATAGAACTCCTGGTATAATTCTACAGATACTATCTACTATAGGTATACAGGCCATTTCTCCTCCAGTAAGCACAAAATCACCTAAAGATATTTCCATATCTATATATTTATATGTTCTTTCATCAATTCCCTCATAATGTCCACAAATAAATATCAATTCGCTTTCTTTAGCAAGTTCCTTTGCCATATTCTGATTAAAAGTTACTCCTCTTGGACCTAAAAAAATAACCTTACCTTTATTATTATTCTTTACAGCTTTTATACAATCTGCTATAGGCTGAGAAGCCATAACCATACCAGCTCCTCCGCCATAAGGGTAGTCATCAACTTTTTTATGTTTATTAGTTGTGTAATCTCTAATGTTAACTGCATTTACCTCTACAATACCCTTTTCTTTAGCCTTACCTATTATACTGTGGTTAAATACTTGAAACATTTCAGGAAATAGAGTTAATATGTCTATTTTTACTGCCATGTTTCCACCGGTTTTATTGTTATTTTCTGATTTTCTACATCTATATTAACCACAATCTCTTTTAAAACAGGAATTAATAGTTCTTTTCCTTCTTTTATCCAATATACATCATTATTTTTTGTATGTATTACGTCGTAAATTTTCCCATAATCCACGCCATTTTCATCTACTACTGTGCATCCAATTATGTCTGTGACAAAATACCTTCCTTCAGGTAGTTTAACAGCATCTTCTCTTGATACTTCTATATATTTTTCCTTATATTTAACAGCATCCTCTATAGAATCTATGCCTTCAATTTTTAATATAGCCCTATCTGCTTGAAGCTTGCACCAAACTACCTGTCTTTCTACTTCATTTATGTATATTTTTTTTAACTTTCTAAATCTCTTTATATCGTCAGTTAAAGGATATACTTTTACTTCTCCATTTAGTCCATGAGTATTTATTATTTGTCCAACAGTTATAAACTGTTTCATAGAATCCTTTCCTCCTTTTAGTGGTCACACTGGGTAATTTTGCTCGTTTCCCTTCGGGAACTGGATAACTTAAAATTTTCGCTTCTGCTCACAAGTTACCCGTAAAAGTTCATTTAGAACTTTTACCTAGCAAAATTATCCGTTAAAGTCCATTTAGGACTTTAACCCCCTAATCTATTTATTTAAAACTATTAATACTTTGACATTTAGGCATAATCAAATAAATAATAGACCAGTATTCTCGCATATTTGGTCTCTTATTTCTTTTCATATACCTTAATTTTAGACTATAGTCATATATTGCTGATTTCTATTTATATTATACATATATATTTGCTTGTTATCTTTAATTTATATTTATCTAAATATAATAAAAGAGTTAGGTGCACCTAACTCTTTATATTATCTCAACAACAACTCTTTTATTTTCTTTTATAGCTGCTGCTTTAACAACAGTTCTTATAGCTTTAGCTATTCTTCCCTGTTTTCCAATTACTTTTCCCATATCATCTGGTGCAACTTTAAGTTCAAGAATTATTGATTGCTCACCAGCAATTTCATTGACCTGAACCATTTCTGGGTTATCAACTAATGACTTAGCTATAATTTCAACTAATTCTCTCATTTAATACCCCTCCAGTTACTACTTATTTAATCCAGCTCTTACGAAAAGCTTTTTAACGATCTCAGTTGGTTGAGCACCATTCTTTAACCACTCTGCAGCTTTTTCTTCATCTACTTTTATAGTAGCTGGTTCAGTTATTGGATTGTAATAACCTATTTCTTCTACAAATCTACCATCTCTTGGAGATCTTGAATCTGCTACAACTATTCTGTAAAATGGAGCTTTTTTAGCACCCATTCTTCTTAATCTTATCTTTACTGCCATTAATTTCACCTCCTTTTAAGGATATATAAATCTATCTTTTTTAAATTAACTTATTTATTTCAACCTTTAGAAAGGCATTTTACCAAAGAGACCCTTTTTAAATCCTTTTTGCATTCCCTTCATTTGCTTCATCATCTTCTTCATATTTTCGAAGTCTTTTAGAAGCTTATTAACTTGTTGTATAGTAGTACCTGAACCTGATGCTATTCTCTTTTTTCTTGAAGGAGAACTACTTACTAAAGAGGGATTTCTTCTTTCCTTTATAGTCATTGAATTGATTATAGCTTCTATTTTAGATAATTCCTTTTCACTTCCACTAAGGTCTACATTTTGAAGTTCCTTAGTATTTACTCCAGGCATCATCTCAATTAACTTATTTAAAGGTCCTAACTTTTTCATTTGCTGCATTGAAGATAGGAAATCCTCTAGATTAAATTCTTGACTCATCATACGATTTCCTAATTTTTTAGCTTCTTCCTCATCTATAGACTGTTGAGCTTTCTCTATAAGTGATAATACATCACCCATTCCTAATATTCTAGATGCCATTCTATCTGGATGGAACACCTCGAAATCACTCATTTTTTCTCCAACACCTATAAACTTAATAGGCTTTCCAGTCATAGCTTTTATTGATAGTGCAGCTCCACCTCTTGTATCTCCATCTAGTTTTGTCAGTATTACACCAGTCAAGTCTAACTGCTCATTAAAGCTATTAGCAACATTTACTGCATCTTGTCCTGTCATGGAGTCAACAACTAATAATATTTCATCAGGATTCATATTTTCTTTTACATCTTTTAATTCATTCATTAATTCTTCATCTATATGAAGTCTACCTGCTGTATCTATTATAACAACATTTAAGCTATTATTTTTCGCATATTCTAATGCACCTTTTGATATATCTACTGGAGTAACTTTATCTCCCATAGTAAATACTGGCACATCTATTTGTTTTCCTACTACCTGAAGCTGCTTTATAGCTGCAGGTCTATATATATCACAAGCTACGAGAAGTGGCTTTTTATTTTTCTTTCTAAGTTGAAGAGCAAGTTTTCCTGCCATAGTAGTTTTACCTGCACCTTGAAGCCCAACTAACATTATTATAGTTGTTCCGCTTGAAGAAAACTGGATACCACTTTCACTACTTCCCATTAACTCTTTAAGCTCTTCATTAACTATTTTTATAACATGTTGGCCTGGAGTCAAACTTTGGAGAACTTCTTCTCCAAGGCACTTTTCGCTTACACTTTTTATAAAGTCTTTAACAACCTTATAATTAACGTCCGCTTCTAGAAGTGCTAGTTTTACTTCTCGCATAGCGTCTTTTATATCTTTTTCAGAAAGCTTACCTTTGCCTCTAAGTTTTTTTAAGGTTTCCTGAAGCTTAGAAGCCAACCCTTCAAAAGCCATGCTATTCCTCCTTTTAGTCGGAACACTGGGTAACTTTGCTCGTTTCCCTTCGGGAACTGGGTAACTTAAGATTTTCGCTTTCGCTCACAAGTTACCCGTAAAAGTTCATTTAGAACTTTTACCTAGCAAAATTACCCGTTAAAGTCCGTTTAGGACTTTAACCTCCTAAATATTATCAATTATATATTTTTTCATTTCATCTAATACTTTAGAATTCTCACTGTTTTTTGCATTTAATAAATCTATTGAATTTAAAAGAAATACCTTAACCTCTTCCATTTTTAGCTTTTGTTTCATCAATTCTAGCTTTTCCTCATACTGTAATAAAAGCTTATGACATCTTTTAATGATATCATGTACTGCCTGCCTGCTGGTATTTGTTATTTCAGATATCTCAGCTAAAGATAAGTCATCATTATAATACAGTTCCATTATATCTTTTTGTTTCTCTGTTAAAAGCTCGCCATACAAATCTAATAGTATAGAGAGTTGAATTCTTTCTTCCATGAAGCACTATGCAATTATATAAATTGCACTCTCACTCCTTTAAATTTATTAAAACATTTAATGTTTTACTCAACGAATTATATAATATCAAAGATTATAAATGCTGTCAAGTAATTTTACTTAACACATTAAAAATATTTTAAATACAGTGTTACAACTTTTTAGTCTAGAATAAAGCTTCAGCAAATTCCTTTGGATTGAACTCTTGTAAATCCTCTATACTCTCTCCTACACCTACTAATTTAACAGGTATATTTAAACTGTGCTTTATGGATATTACAATTCCACCTTTCGCTGTTCCATCAAGCTTTGTAAGAACTATTCCATCAATAGGACATACCTCCATAAACTGTCTTGCTTGTTGAACTGCATTTTGACCAGTTGTGGCATCTAATACTAATAGAGTTTGCTTATCAGCTTCACCAAACTCTCTGTCAATTATTCTATTTATTTTCCCAAGTTCATCCATAAGATTTTTCTTGTTGTGCAATCTTCCAGCTGTGTCACAAATAAGTACATCGGTTTTTCTTGCTTTAGACGCCTGTACTGCATCAAAAACCACTGCTGCAGGGTCTGAGCCTTCTTGATGTTTTATAATATCCACGCCTGCCCTTTTACTCCAAACTTCAAGTTGATCTATAGCGGCAGCTCTAAATGTATCTGCTGCTGCCATTAATACCTTATATCCGCTGTCTTTTAGTTTTGAGGATATTTTCCCAATAGAAGTAGTTTTGCCAACGCCATTTACCCCAATAACAAGAACAACTGCTGGAGTCTTATCTGGTCTTATAGTTCCATTTTCTTCTCCTAGTATATCTATAATAACTTCCTTTAGGTAGTCTTTAACAAGAGCCGGATCTTTAACTTTATTTTCTCTTATCTTTTCTTTTAGTTTTTCAATAATATGAAGACTTGTTTCAACTCCTATATCTGCTGTAATAAGTATCTCCTCTAGTTCTTCATATAAGTCTTCATCTATGGTCATAGCACCACTTAGCATGTCAGTTATCTTTTCTGTGAGATTATTTTTTGTCTTTGAGAGACCATCTTTTAATTTTTCAAAAAATCCACCAAACATTTTTACTCCTCCTAAGTTATAACTATAGTATAAATATTTTACTTAAGCTCATAATTTTAAATTTTTGTGACGCAAAGCTTTTAAGAGAACAATTGACAGAGGACAATGAAGGTGAGTTTTCTTCCTTACGTCAGAAAACTAATTTATTTTTGAGCTCGTTTCACTAATGTGAAACATCGGTTTATAATATAATTAAAGATTTTTCGTAGTGTAAAGTAGAAAAATCCTCCTTCATTGTCCTCTGTCCTCTAAAAAATGCTTCCCATTTTTTTAAGATGCTTCTTTGCTTAGATCCACAGAAACTATCTTCGATATACCTTTTTCCTCCATAGTAACTCCGTATAGCGCATCACTTGCTTCCATTGTTCCTTTTCTATGGGTAATTACAATAAACTGAATATTTTCTGAGAATTTATTTAGGAATTCTGCATATCTTGCTACGTTCGCATCGTCTAATGCTGCCTCTATCTCATCTAGTATGCAAAATGGAGTTGGTTTCATCTTTAATATAGCAAAAAGTAAAGCTATAGCTGAAAGTCCCTTTTCTCCACCAGACATCAAGTTAATATTTTGGAGTTTCTTTCCGGGAGGTTGAACTGTTATATCAATATTACCTGTCAGTTCATCTCCATCTGTTAGTATTAGATCTGCACTTCCTCCTTTAAAAAGCTCCTTAAATGTTTCATTAAAATTCTCTCTAAGCTTATTAAAGTTCTCGTTGAATACCACTTTCATCTTATCAGTCATCTCACTTATTACTCCAGCAAGTTCTTCCTTAGCTCTTATTAAGTCCTCTCTTTGAGTAGTCATGAAATTTACTTTTTCAGTTAACTCTCTATATTCATCAATAGCTCCTACGTTAACTGTACCTAAAGCTGATATACTATTTTTCAAGGCAGTAATTTCTTTTTTAAATTCTTCCATATTTTCTATGTCTTTTTTGTATTCTAGAGCTTCTGCATAAGTAATTTCAAGTTCATCATTTAGTTTTGAATACAAAGATTCCTTTTCAGCTGTTAGCTTTGTAAGGAAAAGCTGCGCCTTATGTAATTCATCTTCTTTCTTGTTAATAACTAAGCTTAAACTTTCCATATTATCAGTATCTAATTTAATCTTTTCTTTAATTCTTATAATCTCTATATCCTGCTCTTTAATTTTTTCTTCTAACTTTAAGATGTAATTTTCAATAGTTTTTACTGCTTCTTTATTGTGTTCAATTTGGCTTTTGCACCTATTTATGCTTTCTTCCGACTTTTTATTTTCATCTTCTATAAGTCTCTTTTTTTGATTTAGCTCAGTTATATCCAATAATAATTTATCTAATATTATTGCTTTATTTGAAACACTTTCATCTATCTGAGCTTTTTTTATTTTTAAATGTGTAAGACTTTCCTTAGAACTATCGATTTCTTTAATCTTATCCTTTAGTTCTTCCTCAATCTCAGCAATTAATTTATCATTCTCAACTTGATTATTAGTTGCAGTCTCTAATTCTTTTTCTTTTACAGATAGTTCTTCTACGTTTTCCTTTAGTTTTTCATCTAGCAGTTCTATTTCTCTATTAGATACTACCAAATTTTCTTTTAGTTTGCTGCTTTCGTTATCAACAGCATTAATTTTTCCTTTTAATTTAGTAACTTCTATATTTTCAAAGTAAGTCTGATCCTTTAAATTTAGATTTTCCTCATCTAAAGCTTTAATATTGTTTCTATAGTTTTGTATTTGAGAAGTTAAAGCAATGATTTTTTCCTCAGTATCCCTTACTTTTAACTTAATATCTTCTATTTCTCTTTTTCTACCAATTATATTTGCATTTTTACTATGTAAACTTCCTCCTGTCATTGAACCACCAGGATTAACAACTTCCCCAGATAGGGTAACTATCTTAAAACTATAATTACTTATTTTCGCTATATGAAGCGCACTGTCCATATTATTACATATTATAGTTCTACCAAGTATATACTCTATTGCATTTGTAAAGGCCTTGTCATAACTTATTAGCTCACTAGCAATTCCTATGTATCCCTCTGTGTTCTGTATAGCGTTTGTTATGGATGCCTTTTTACCTCTAACAATAGTAAGCGGTAAAAAAGTAGCTCTACCAATCTTATTTTCCTTTAGATACTTTATAAGACTTTTTGCTATTTCTTCATTTTGGGTTATTATATCAGATATTGCCCCACCTAGCGCTATTTCCACAGCTACTTCAAGTTCTTTTTTTACACTTATTACTTCACCTAAAACAAAACAACTATCTTTTCCTACAGATACCTTACCTTTGCTTACATCTCCCATCAATGTTTTTACTGATCTATTGTATCCTTCATATTGCTTATCTAAATTTACAAGCATATTATGATTAGCTTCCAATCTACTATGGATATTATTTAATTCTTTAAGTTCTTTTTCTTTAGCAGATAATGCAGAGTTCAATTTAGATATCTGTCCTGAATTAATTTTTATGTTCTCTTGTAAAGAATCTATTTTTTGTTTTATCTTTTCAATCTGTTCTAAAAGCACCTCTTTAGTTTTTGTATTGATCTTAATTGAATGCAAATAGCTCTCACAAGAATTTTTTATATCTAAAGCCTTTTCTGTAAGCATATCAATATCATTTTTTAGCATTAAAACATTATTTTTTAAGTTTGATATACTCCTAAGGTATTCTATCTGATCATCTTTTAACCTCTTTACCAGGCTGGTTTTATCTGAAATAGAAGCATCTATTAAAGCTATATCTTCTTCGTATTTATATATCTGTTTATTTATATCTTCTTGATTATTTCTTAAAATACTTAGTTCTTTATCTTGAATACCCTTATCAGATATTATATTAGCTAATTTATTCTCGATTTCATTAATTTCCTTTGAGCTTTTTTGTATATAGTTATATAGATTTTCTAACCTCTCGCCTAGTAAATTTGTTTCTGACTCTACCTCTTGCCTTTTTGACTTGTTATCATAATATTGTTTTTTATCATTTGAATTCTTTAGGTCTATAGCCTCAAGCTTTTCATTCCAATTGTTAATCATATTTTTAGATTCAGTAAGTTTTATATTTAATTCTTCTGTACTTGTATTCATTCCATTGATGGAATCTTCAGCAGAATTTATCTTTTCTTGAACCTTTCCTATTGAGTGAACAATTATATTTACTTCCTTATTTTTGAGTTCTTCCGATAACTTTATAAACTTTTTAGCCTTTTCATTTTCTATACGTAAAGGTTCTAATCTTTCCTCATAAGTACCTAGAATATCATCTATTCTAACAAGATTACTTTCTGTATTTTCTAGCTTTTTTTCTGCTTCTTCCTTTCTAGACTTAAACTTAACTATTCCTGCAGCTTCCTCTAAAAGACTTCTTCTTTCCTCAGGTCTTCCACTTAATACAGCTTCAATTTTACCCTGACCTATTATTGAATATCCTTCCTTACCTATTCCAGTGTCCATAAAAAGTTCATTAATATCCTTTAATCTACATTGAGTATTATTAATGTAATACTCACTTTCTCCGGAACGATAAAGCCTTCTAGATATAGTAACGTCCGTATAGTCAAGTGCTAGACTTCTATCCTCATTGTCTAATGTGAGAGAAACCTGACAAAGTCCTACAGACTTTCTAAATTGAGTTCCTGCAAAAATAACATCCTCCATTTTGCCGCCTCTAAGACTTTTTACGCTTTGTTCTCCAAGAACCCACCTTACTGCATCAGAAATATTACTTTTACCACTACCATTTGGTCCTACAATAGCCGTAACTCCATCTTTAAACATTAGTTCAGTTTTATCTGCAAAGGATTTAAAACCCCTTATCTCTATAGATTTTAAATACATAAATAGTACACTCCTTATCTCCCAAATAACATCGGAAGCAAGCTAACTAAAAACATAAGCGCCACTACGTATACCAACGCTTTTCTCATATTTTCTCTTGTCTTCTTCTTCATACTATAACACTCCTTTGTAATTTGTATTATACATGCATTATAGAATTTACTTTATATAGTTTATATTATATTAATTAAAATATCAATTATAAAGTGAAACTTACTTTAGATAAAATAAAAACCCTGTTCATCACAGGGTTTCTTTATTAAACAAAGCTATCTTGGTTCAACTATAAATTTTATTGCTGTTCTTTCTTCCCCTTCAATTGTTATTTCTGAAAAAGCAGGAACAACAACTAGATCTATACCATTCGGAGCAACAAACCCTCTTGTAATTGCTATTGCCTTTACCGCTTGGTTAACTGCTCCTGCTCCTACTGCTTGAACCTCAGCTGATGAGTTATCCCTCAATACTGCAGCTAAAGCTCCTGCTACTGATTTTGGCTGTGATTGAGCTGATACTTTTAATACTTCCATGTATAATTCCTCCCTACAAATATTGTTCTATTCATAGGAATATTATTCTATAAAGTACTGAGATTTCCTTCTTTGTACTTTCTTATCAAATATTCATAAATCGACATTTCTACGATCTTTTCTTCTTGTTTTAAAATTAAATTCCCTCTTAGTATACTTTTATCCTGAACAACATCAACATTTGTTGTCTTTAATTGTTTCTTCATGTCATTAAAAAATTTCTTTTTATTTGCATAAAGTTTAGATAAATCCTTATCATTGATTACAATTATAATTCTTCCATTAAACTCCTTAGAAGCTTTCTCTAAAATCATGTCGTTATAGAGACTACCTTCTACTAATTCTCTGAAAGCTGGGTGGAAAGGTCCCGCAACTAATTCTCCATCCTCGTTTATTTCTTCCGTAGGCTGAAGGCCAACCCTAATAACCTTTATATTATTAGCTATAACCATTGAATAAACTATTTTAGCAATGTTCACAGCTTCATCAAGGTCATAGGGTTTATATATTCCACTGTTGAACATACTTTCCATCGGTGTATTTTTTATAACTAGAGCTGGATAAATTCTATAAATATCTGGCCTCATAGCAATAGACTTTTTTGCAGTTTCTATGTCCTTCTCTAAGCTATCCCCAGGAAGTCCAAGCATTATCTGATGACCAAGTACAAAACCATACTGCTTAATAAGTTTAGAAGCTCTTTCTACATCCTCTTCTGAATGACCCCTACCAGACCTTAATAATACTTCTTTATCTAAAGATTGAATTCCTAGCTCTATTATATCTACAGAATAATTTTTAAGATTAATCAATATTTCATCGTCAATATAATCCGGTCTTGTAGATAAATGTATAAAATCTATGTCCCCTCTATCTTTATATTCTTTGGCTATAGACAAAAGTTCTTTCTGTTTCCCTAAGCTTATTGCTGTAAAAGTGCCTCCAAAAAAAGATACCTCTATAACAGAATTTTTTCTATTCATAGTTTTAAGATACTGATCTATTGTATCTCTAGCAAACTTAGCATCTACCTTTTCATTGCTACCTGTAATTGTACCCTGGTTACAGAATACACAATTATGAGGGCATCCTTCATGAGGTACAAATATAGGTATTATATAATGGCGCTTACTCATTCTCTTCCTCCAAAGTCTTCAATGCTTCTTGTGCGGCATTTTGTTCTGACTCCTTTTTGCTGTATCCAACACCGCTACCTAGAATTGATCCATCTACAGAAACCTCTGTATAGAACTTTCTTCTATGTGGTGGACCTTCATGCTTTATTAGAGAATACTCTATACATACATCTCCATTTTGCTGCATAACTTCCTGAAGCTTAGTTTTATAATCTAGTATTATTTTATTCTTTATAGCCTTCTCTATAATATCTTTAAAATTATCAATAATAAACTTTTTAGCTTTTTCAAATCCGTTATCAACGTAAACTGCAGCTATTATTGCTTCTACACAGTCTGCGAGTATAGAAATTCTTTCTCTACCTCCTGTAAGCTCTTCACCTTTACTCATTCTAATATATTTTCCAACTCCCCATTTCTTTGCTATTTCATAAAGTGAGTTTTCACATACTATCAGAGCTCTTCGTTTTGTAAGCTCTCCTTCTGATTTATTCGAGTAATTAGTAAATAAAAATTCAGATATACATAGTTGGAGTACAGAATCACCTAAGAATTCTAATCTTTCATTAAACTTTACATTCTTTTTTCCATTTGCGTAGGAACTGTGAGTCACAGCCTCCCTTAAAAGATCTTTATCTTGTATATTAATATCTAATTTTTTTTCTAATTCCTCTAAAAACATTTTTCCATTGTTTGCCATAATACTACTCCCTCTGAAGTTTATTCTTCAGTCTGCTTTTAAAGATAAACAAATTCAAGAATAAACTGCACATATATTTTATTAGACAAATTTAAAGCCCCGTATAAAACGGGACTTTTTGAAGTATTATTCTTCAGTATGAGCCTTTATGTACTCAACTACATCGCTAACAGTAGTTATCTTTTCAGCATCTTCGTCTGGTATCTCTAAATCAAACTCTGTTTCCAAAGCCATTATTAATTCAACTATATCAAGTGAATCTGCACCTAAATCATCAATAAAGGATGATTCCATATTTACCTCTTCAGCGTCAATACCAAGTTGTTCTGATATTAAATTTTTAATCTTATCAAACATATTTGTCTCACCTCCTAAAAGCTTTTATACATAAATAATATTACATAACTTATGCACCGTCAATATAAATAGTGCTAAATTTATTATTCTAAATTATCAAATATTAATACATTTGTTTTTTTATTCTTTAAATTCCAATGACAACTTCATTTTTTAATTATATACTACGTTTCTTTTATATTATCAATTTGAGATATATTCTCCAATTCACCTTTTATTTTTTCAATTATATTATTATCATAACAATTTAAAGCCTGTCTTATAGCATTTTTAAATGCCTTGCTATCTGAACTTCCATGAGCCTTTATACAAATTCCTTTCGATCCTAAAAATGCTGATCCACCGTGTTCAGAATAGTCGAGCTTTTTCTTCAACCCTTTAAAGACAGGTTTTAACAAAACAGCTCCTATTTTAGCAGTTAAAGATTTCATTATTTCTTGCTTTAACATACCCAATATATTTAAAGCTACACCTTCATACATTTTTAATATGGTATTGCCTACAAATCCATCACAAACTAATATATTAACATCTCCACTTGATACTTCTCTAGGTTCAACATTACCAACAAAGTTAAAATCTGTTTTCTTTAACATACCATAAACCGCTTTGGTTAGCTCATTACCTTTTTCTTCTTCAGCACCTATATTTACTAAACCTATAGTTGGATTTTTTATACCTAACACGCTTTCAAAATAGATTTTTCCCATCAATGCAAATTGAATCAAATATTGAGGCTTACAGTCCACATTAGCGCCAGCATCTACCACCATGAAAGCGGCATTTTTTCCTGGCATTATTGGAGCTAATGCTACTCTATCAATTCCCTTTATTCTTCCAACAATTAAGGTTGCTCCAGTCATTAATGCCCCTGTACTTCCTGCTGATATAACAGCATCAGCCTTTCCTTCTTTCACTAATTCTAGTGCTTTAACCAAGCTTGAGTCCTTCTTTTTCCTTATAGCCATAACAGGTGGTTCATTTGTACTTATCACTTCGCTAGTATTTAATACACTAATCCTATCTTCAGGATATTGATATTTAGATAACTCTGATTTAATTAACTCTTCTTTACCTGTAATAATTATATTTACATTATATTCTTTTATTGCTTGAATACATCCTTCTACCACAGCAGCGGGAGCAAAATCTCCACCCATACCATCAACCGCAACTATCATAGTTTCACATCCCTTTTTAATTTAATTAAGATTTATCTTCTGCTTAATAATAACATAAATTTCTATTTTTAAAAAGATTCTAGCAGTACTAAGCGTCAGTTAACTTTCTAGTTAGTTTCTCTATACGTAAAAAAAAGAAAGTCTATACGACTTTCTTTCCTTTTATTGTTCAGTTGAAACAACTTCTTTGCCCTTATAATATCCACAACTCTTGCACACTCTATGCGCAAGTTTCATTTCATGACACTGAGGACATTCAACTATTCCTGGTAGGCTTAGTTTAACGTTTGCCGCTCTTCTTGAGTCTCTTCTAGCTTTTGAAAATCTTCTCGCTGGATTTCCCACAGTACTACACCTCCTTAATCAGTCAAAAACATATCTTTCAGTTTTGCCAATCTAGGATCAATGACATCTTTCGTACAATTGCATGCAGAAAGATTCAGATTTATACCGCATTGTTGGCATAAGCCCTTGCAGTCTTCTCTGCAAAGTCTTTTGATTGGCAGAGTTACTATAATATTATTTTCTATAATCTCTGTGATATCTATTGTATCACTATCTATAAAGATGACATCATCATCTTTATTTGCCCCATCGTTAGTTGTAAGCTTCTCTTCAATATCTAAGTCTACAGCATAATCAAATTTTTCAAGGCATCTTGAACAGGATAATTCTAAAACAGTATCTACTGTTCCAGTTAAGGTTATGATATCTCCTACCTTAACTAGTATACCATCAAATTTAATCGGCTGCAAAAAATTAATTTGTTCTCTTCCATCAAAAAAGCTTGCTTTATCAAGCTCCAAATGGACTTTTTTATTGGCTGTTTGTTTTTTTAATAGATCAGATATATCCAATTTCATAATGCTCACCTCTATATATTAGCCACAATTTATTATATAGAGATGAGCATTAAAAGTCAAGATTTATTTATTTTTTGTCATATAATGAAATATTTTATTATTTTGCGCTTTCAACTATTTCCTTTGTATCTCTAGCTATCATAAGCTCTTCATCTGTTGGTATAACAAATACTTTAACTTTTGAATCAGCAGTACTTATTTCTGTAGCTTTTCCTCTAACATTGTTCTTATCAGCATCAATGTTAACTCCTAAGTATTGTAATCCATCACAGATTTCTGCTCTACTTGTTATTGAGTTTTCTCCAAGACCTGCAGTAAATACTATGCAATCTACTCCATTAAGTGCTGCAGCATATGCGCCTATTGAAGTTCTTACTCTATAGTGGAATACATCTAAAGCAAGTTCTGCTCTCTTATTTCCATCTTTTGCAGCATTTTCTATATCTCTAAAGTCACTGCTTACGCCTGATACTCCAAGAACACCTGACTTCTTATTCATTAGGTTATCCACTTCTTCAATGCTCATACCAGTTTCTTTTACTAAGAAAGGCACTATAGCTGGATCTATATCTCCGCATCTAGTTCCCATAGCTACACCTGCAAGAGGAGTGAATCCCATTGTAGTATCAACTGATTTTCCACCTTTTACTGCAGATAAACTTGCTCCGTTTCCTAAGTGGCAAGTTATAATTTTTAAATCTTCTATATTTTTACCCATCATTTGAGCTGCTGTCATTGAAACAAATCTGTGTGAAGTACCGTGGAAACCGTACTTTCTTATGCCATACTGTGTATATAATTCATATGGTAATGCATAAATAAACGCTTCTTCTGGTAAAGTTTGATGGAATGCTGTATCAAATACTCCTACCATTGGTGTACTTGGCATTAACTCTCTGCAAGCATTTATTCCAATTATGTTTGGTGGGTTATGTAGTGGAGCTAATTTTACACATTCTTGTAAAGCTTCCATAACATTTTCATCAATTAATACTGATCCTGCATATTTTTCTCCACCATGAACAACTCTGTGTCCTACTGCTGATATTTCTGACATATCACTTATTACACCATGCTCTTTATCAATAAGAGCATCAAGTACTAATTTTATAGCTACTTTATGATCTTTCATTGGTTGTTCTATTACATACTTTTCATCGTTAACCTTTTGAGTTAATATTGAACCTTCAATACCTATTCTTTCTACAAGACCTTTTGCTAATACATTTTCATTTTCCATATTTATTAATTGATATTTTAAAGATGAACTTCCACAGTTTATTACTAATACTTTCATTCTTACATTCTCCCTTCGGTTAATTAAACTTTAATCGATTTGTAAAAATTTGGACGTTAATTATTTTGCTTGATCTTGTGCTTGAATTGCAGTTATAGCTACAACATTCACTATGTCATCTGCACTACATCCTCTTGATAAGTCATTTATAGGTTTAGCAAATCCTTGACATACAGGTCCTATAGCATCAGCGCCTGCAAATCTTTGTACTAACTTATATCCTATATTACCTGCTTGTAAATCTGGGAATACTAAAACATTAGCTTTACCAGCAACTTTGCTGTTTGGAGCCTTTAAGTCAGCTACTTTCTTAACTATAGCAGCATCTAATTGTAATTCTCCATCTATATCTAAATCAGGTCTCATTTCTTTAGCTAGTTCAGTAGCTCTTCTTACTTTATCTACTAATTCATGTTGTGCACTTCCCATAGTTGAGAAGGATAACATTGCAACTCTTGGCTCCATTCCACAAAGAGTTTTAGCAGTTTCAGCTGTGCTTATTGCTATTGATGCTAGCTCTTCAGCAGTTGGGCATGGGTTTACTGCACAATCTGCAAAAAGAAGCATACCATTCTCACCATATTGGCAGTTAGGTACTTCCATTATGAATGTACTTGAAACTACAGATATTCCTGGTGCAGTTTTAATTATTTGAAGTCCTGGTCTTAATAAATCTCCAGTAGTATGTATAGCTCCTGAAACTAATCCATCAGCATGACCTAATTTAACCATCATTGTTCCGTAATATAGTGGATCTCTAACGATTTTATCTACTTTTTCTAGAGTCATTCCTTTGTTCTTTCTTAGCTCATAAAATCCATTAGCATATTCTTGAGTTTTATCTGAAGTTTCAGGATCATGTATCTCAACGCCATCTAAACTTACTCCTAAACTTACAGCCTTGTCTCTAATTACCTTTTCAGATCCAACTAGAATAACGTTAGCAAGACCTTCTTGCATTATTTTACCGCATGCCTGAAGATTTCTTTCTTCCTCACCTTCAGGTAAGACAATTCTTTTTTTGTCAGCTTGAGCTTTTGCCCAAACTTGCTTCATTAACTTTGACATATTCGTCTCTCCCTCCAAAAATAAAAATAAAATGAAAACAAGCTAAAATTGCATACACTTATAATATAATCCTTTTTTAATGTGTTTTTCAATAATTTCATATCTAACAAAAATACTATTTTTGTATTAATTTGTTGTAATATTATTGCAATATTCTATTCATAATATTGCACTTTTTAAAATTAAATTAAAATTTCAAATAGTTTATCTGGTTTTTTATTATATTCACAAATTGCAATTATATGATATTTATTTTTTATATTTATATTTATTCTAGTTTTTTTTGCTTAATAGTTAATAAAATAAATCTTGCTGATTAAAACAAAAATAAATATAATTATTTATAATTTGGTAATTTAGGAGGTTAAAGTCCTAAATGGACTTTAACGGGTAATTTTGCTAGGTAAAAGTTCTAAATGAACTTTTACGGGTAACTTGTAAGCGGAAGCGAAAATATTAAGTTACCCAGTACCCGAAGAGAGATGAGCAAAATTGCCCAGTGTGACCACTAAAAGGAGGAATAAACATTGAGTGTAACTGGTATTGCAGTTGAGTATAACCCTTTTCACAAAGGACACCTACATCATATTAATAAGACTAAGGAATTAACAGGTTGCTCCCATATTATTGCTATAATGAGTGGTAATTTTGTTCAAAGAGGTATTCCTGCTATGGTTGATAAATGGAGCAGAGCAAAGGCTGCATTAATGAATGGAGTTGATCTTGTAATAGAGCTTCCTCTGATATATAGCCTATCCTCCGCTGAATTTTTTTCTTTCGGCGCAGTAAGTCTCCTAAATAGCTTAGGAGTAGTTGATAATATATGCTTTGGAAGTGAATGCGGAGACTCTAAAGTGTTATATGATATAGCTAATATACTATCCGACGAGCCAGATGAGTATAAAGATATTCTAAAACAAAAGCTTCAACTGGGATTAGCTTATCCAAGTGCTAGAAGTAAAGCTTTATCAGACTTTATTGGTAATTATAACACTGATCTTTTGTCGAATTTTAGCATTGAAGAAGTTTTATCTTCTTCAAACAATATACTCGGAATAGAATATTGTAAAAGTATTATAAGGTTAAAAAGTTCTATAAAACCATACTCCATACAAAGACAGGGCAGTGATTATAACAGTACGCACTTCGAAGGTGAATTGTCCAGCGCATCGTCAATAAGAAAACATATTAAAGATACGAAAAACATTAGTGAAGTTAAAAATTATGTACCTGAAAATACATATAATTTACTACTTTCATTATTTGAAAACAATTATACCTTTTCTTCTGAAGATTTGATGCTTCCATACCTTAAGTATAAATATATATTACATAAAGATGCCATAGAGCAGCTTCCAGACGTATCTGAAGGTATTCATAATAGGATATATAAATTTTTAGAAGATGCTGAAAGCTATGAAAAGCTTATTAATTCTATCAAGACTAAAAGATATACCTACTCGCGTATTAGTAGGATTTTATGTCAATTCTTTATAGGTTTTGAAAATTTCAATACTTATGAATTAAGAAAAAAGAAATGCCCCTATGCTAGAGTCTTAGGATTTAATAGTAATGGCCTAAAACTGTTAAAAGATATGAAGAAAGAATCTTCAATACCTATATACACAAAAATTCCAAAGAACTTAGATGATGTTCTTTCTTTAGATATACAAGGAACAAGGCTTTATAGCTTACTAAATAAAAATATAAATCCTAACTCTGATTATTTGATAAGTCCTATCATGATTAAATAAATAGATATTTTTTAATCACCTATTTAAATTTGTATTAATAATTAAATGCTGAAAGTTAGAATAAGAAGTGAAAACTTTAAATATAATTTTAGTAAATTATATTTACTAAAGCACATTTAGCTTATATCCTGAACACTTTTATATGCTTAAACTTAATACAAAAAGTAGGTGATTGTAATTTGAAAATTTTATTTTATATAATAATTATACTTATTCTTATACTAACAATATATTTATTAAAAAACAAAAACATTTTTGTAACTATACTCTGTTCTCTGCTGATACTGCAAATAATAGCTGCACCTAAAGTATGCATAGATGGGGTTATATCAGGAGCATTGCTCTTTTTTTACAAGGTTTTCCCATCACTTTTTTCTTTTTTGGTAGTATCAAATATAATGCTAGCTTATGATGGTATTCATATATATTCCAAAGCATTAGGAAACATCATATGCAAGCCCCTTAGGCTTCCTAAAAGCTGTAATTTCGTACTAATTATTAGTTTGTTATGTGGTTATCCTTTAGGAGCAAAATACGCCTGTGACTTATACGAGAAAAACATCATAGATTTAAAAACTTGTGAAAGACTTCTTAATATAGCCTCAAATGCAAGCCCATTATTTGTTCTTGGTTCAGTAGGTATATCTATGCTTAAAAGTTCCTATATAGGATATATATTGCTTTTGTCAAATTTACTTTCTTGTATAATAATGGGTATAGTTCTCCCTAATAGGGTTAAAATTAATATAAAGAATATCTATGAAGAAAAGCACACTTACTCAGTTTCAAATATAGGAAATATTCTTAAATCAAGTATAGAAGGTTCTATAAAAACTTGTTTATCTATAGGCGGATTTGTAACTCTTTTTTCAGTTGTAAATAATATACTTAAAACAAATTATCTGTTTAATGTGTTCATGTACCATATATCAACTTTAACCCATATATCGAAAGATATAGTCGAAGGATTTACCTTAGGAATAATTGAAATGACTAATGGATGTAGTTTAATTGCCTCTTCCAACGCATCTATTACAATTAAACTCGCACTTGTAAGCTTTCTTTTTACATTCAGCGGTTTATCCATTATAGCTCAGGTTTATTCTTTTACATACAAATTTGATATATCAATAAAAAAATATGCCTTGAGAAAAATTCTTCAAGGCTGTATATGTTCCATACTAAGCATAGTAATGTACGAAAAAGGATTATTAAGTTTTTCAGAGCAGGCCTTTATGTATAATTATTTTACTCAAGATAAAATATCAGCTATATTTATAGTAACAATTTTAGCTCTAGTATTTCCATGGTTTACTATTAGAATAAAAAATTTATTTCATCTCCCTTAGTTCCTTTACGTTTTGTCTAATTTCATTAGTTTTTAGATTTACATTGCGCTCTAAATCAATAACAAATTCTTCTAGATCACCTTTTAAAACTTCTAGGAGTTGATTTTTCTTTGCAGTTAGCTCTCTATCTAAGTCATTTAAAATTGCATTTGCATAGTCTCTAGCACCCAATCTTACTGCCTTTGCATTTCTCTGAGCAGAAGCAATAATCTCTTCTGCTCTCATATTTGCTTCTCTAGTAATATCATGATTTTCTATTTGCTTTCTAAGTAGATTTAAATTTTCTTTTTTTAAGTTTTCTGCTTCCTGCATTGCTTCACTTAATATTCTTTCCTTTTCTTCGATAACCCATTGAGCCTTTTTCAACTCATCTGGCATATGATGAATTATTTTTTCTATTATTTCCAATGTTTCTTTTTTATCCACCACAACTTTTCCCATCATAGGAACCTTTGATGATGTTTCTATTATCTCATGAAGATATTCCAGTAATTTTATTACATCCATACTTTTTCCCCCCTAAAGGTGGCTAACCTTTTTTATAATATCAGGTATTATTTCATCTGGAACTAAATCTTTAATGCATCCCCCAAACATAGCCACTTGCTTTACAGATGAAGAGCTTAAAAATGAATTTTTTGCACTTGTCATCATAAATACCGTTTCTATATTTGGATCTAATTTACTGTTCATAAGAGACATTTGAAATTCATACTCAAAATCAGATACGGCACGAAGACCTTTTATTATAACTTTAGCACCTTTATTTTTCATAAAGTGAATTAAAAGTCCACTAAAACTTTCTACTTTTACATTTGGAATGTCTTTAACTACTCTTTGAATTAATTCGACTCTTTCTTCAATATCAAAAAGGCCTTTTTTTTGAGGATTTACAAGTACTCCTACTATTACTTCATCAAATACTTTAGCGGATCTTCTTATTATATCTAAATGTCCATTAGTTACTGGATCAAAACTTCCTGGATAAACTGCTGTTTTCATTATTGTTAGTCCTCCTTATATCTGTAAAAACATACAGTTGTATTGCCATATCTCCTATGATCTACAAGAATAATTTTCTCTGTACCCTGGTATAACTCCTCCTTGGTATCAATCTTAGTTACAATAATGCCTTCTTTGTCTAATAATCCTTCTTTCTCTATTATCTCTACTGCTGGTGGAATTAGATTCTTCAAATAAGGCGGATCTAGAAAAATTATATCAAAAGTTATTTTTCTTTTTGAAAGTTCCTCTAAAGCTTTATATGAATCCATATTGAGACATTTACATGTTTCTCCAAAGTTCAAATTTTCAACATTTTTAGTCAAAAATGAAAATGTAACTTTGTCTCTATCAACTAGATAACATTCCTTAGCTCCTCTACTTGCTGCTTCTAACCCTAAACTTCCTGTGCCTGAGAACACATCCACTACAGTAGCACCGTAAACTCTATTTTGTATTATACTAAATATAGATTCCTTAATTCTATCTAAAGTAGGTCTGGTAGTATCCATGCCAACTGGTGACAGAATTTTTCTACCCTTAGCAAGACCTGCGATAATTCTCATGATTTTTCCTCCTTTTAGTGGTCACACTGGGTAATTTGGCTTGCTTCCCTTCGGGTACTAGGTAACTTAATATTTTCGCTTCCGCTCACAAGTTACCCGTAAAAGTTCATTTAGAACTTTTACCTAGCAAAATTACCTATTAAAGTCCATTTAGGACTTTAACCTCCTAATTTTTCCTTGTTGTTTCTAAATTATAGTCATTTTACTATAATATTTTAACATATAAAATTATATTATACAAAATTTTTTACTTACCATGTAAAAATGTATCACAATTTGTATTCATTTAGCCTACTGTACTTACTCTAATAAACATTAGTTAAAGCAAATGAATTTTGAGGTTTGTTCTATTTTTTTAAAGATTTCATTTTTAATTTTAATATCTTTTTCATTATTACTTTCAATAAGCTTTTTAGCTTCTAAATTAGCCATCTTTAGTATATCTATGTCTTCTGCAATATCGGAAAGTATAAGTCCATCTTCTCCATGCTGTCTAAAGCCAAATATTTCTCCAGACCCTCTAATTTTCAAATCCTGTTCTGCAATAAAGAAGCCATCATTGCTGCTTTTCATTATCTCCATTCTTCTTCTTATAATATCATTTTTAATATTTGATATTAATATACAATAAGATTTATGCTGGCCTCTTCCAACTCTCCCCCTTAACTGATGTAATTGTGCGAGTCCAAATCTTTCTGCGTTTTCTATTATCATAAGTGTGGCATTAGGTACATTTATGCCTACTTCTATGACTGTAGTAGATATAACAACTTTAACTTCTCCACTTTTAAATCTATTCATAACTTCATCTTTAATCTTAGGTGTCATTTTCCCATGAAGTATTTCTATAGGTATTTCGCTGAAGTATTCCTCTTTCAATTCACTATATAAGTTCTCTACGGAACTTAAATCTAAATCTTCATTTTCTTCTACCAGCGGGCAGACTATATAAACCTGCCTCCCTTTTTTTATTTCCTCTAGTGCAAAATTATATGCCTTATATTTTAAGTCTTCTTTTATATAATGTGTTTCTATTTTCTGTCTTCCTGGCGGAAGCTCATCGATCACAGATACATCCAAATCTCCGTAAAGGTATAAACTTAAAGTTCTAGGGATTGGCGTAGCAGTCATAACCAGAGTATCTACGTTTTTACCTTTATTTGTTAACCTACTCCTCTGCATTACACCGAATCTGTGCTGTTCATCGGTAACTACCACTCCAAGGTTTTTGAACTCAACATTATCTTCAATAAGAGCATGAGTCCCTATTATTAAATCTATATTTCCATCCTTCAAATCTCTTTTTATTTCTTCCTTATTTTTCTGAGTAGTGCTGCCACACAATAATTTAACATTAATATTGAAATCCTCAAATAGTTTCTCTGCTTCAAGATAATGTTGAGTAGCTAATATTTCTGTAGGTGCCATGATAACAGCCTGATAACCGTTCTTTATTATGTTAAAGGCAGAAATGAGAGCCACAACAGTTTTACCACTTCCTACATCACCTTGAACTAACCTATTCATCGGGCTTTCTTTTTTTTGATCAATCAATATTTCCCTGATAACCCTATTTTGCGCCTTTGTTAAATCATAGGGTAATTTTTCTTTTAAAAGCTTTAATTCATCACTTATTTTAAAAGCTATTCCTTTTTTATTTTCATTAAAATAATTTTTAAGCATTAGTATTTTTAGTGAATATGTGAATAACTCCTGAAACTTAAGCCTTCTTCTAGCTTCCTGTAGTTCTTTCATACTAGAAGGGTTGTGTATTATTCTTATTGCCCTATCTAAACTGCATAGCTTATATCTATTTATTATCCATTCTGGAAGATTTTCATCTATATCTACATCTTTAAGAACATAATTTACCAATTTTGCTATTAAACTATTTGTTATTCCAGATTTGAGAGGATATTTAGGCATTATCTTTTCAGAATTTTCTTCATTTGATCTATTTTTAACTAATGTTGGGTTTATAATAGAAGTTTCGCCTTTAAAATCTTGTAATTTCCCCATTATAGTATAATCACAATTTATTTTAAAGTAATTTTTCATGTAAGGTTGATTAAACCATTTTCCTTTAAATATATTATTACCATCATTAAAAATAACAGTAGAAATTGTTTTTCCATTTTTAGTTCTTATATCTTTATCTATTTTTACAACTTTGCAATTTATTATTAATTTACCAATGTTTTTTTCATCCGTTAAAGAGCTGCAAGACGAGATCATCTCATAATCTCTTGGAAAATACAATAGTAAATCTAAAATACTGAAGATACAGCATTTTTTTAAATTTTCTCCAGTTTTAGGTCCTACCCCTTTTAAGCAAGTTATATCACTATATACATCCAATGAAATCACTCCATTTTTAAAAATTATAAAATTTTATCTTATAGCCTTATATTATTTAAATCAACTATTATATTAATATCCATACCAATATACATCAAAATCATATAATTTTGCAAATAAAAAAAGCCTTAAGGCTTTTTTTACTCAACAGAAACAATAAAGTAATATAGCGGCTGTTGTCCATTATAGTATTGAACATCAGCATCTTCATATTTTTCTTGAATATTTTCTATGAATTCTTTTACTTTTTCCTCTTCGCAATCCTGACCATAAAAAACTGTAATTAACTCACTATCCTCATCAACCATTGAAGAAATTATATTTTCACATACTCCAAAGATGTCTTCTCCTACATCTTGTATCTTTCCTTCAACTAGACCTAAGATATTACCTTCTTTTATAGTTTTACCATCCATCTCAGTATCTCTTACAGCGTAAGTTACTGAACCAGTCTTTACTATATCTATGCCTTGTTCCATAGCTTGTATGTTATCACCAACACTTAAGTCAGGATTAAATACCGTAACCGCTGTTATACCCTGAGGTATTGTTTTAGTAGCAATAACATTTACATTTTTATCACTTAACTCTGCTGCTTGATTTGCCGCCATAATTATATTTTTATTATTTGGGAGAACAAAAATATTTTCTGCATTTATTTTATTTATACACTCAAGTATATCTTGAGTACTTGGATTCATCGTCTGTCCTCCTTCAATTACGAAGTCCACACCTAAATCCTCAAAAATATTCTTTATTCCACTACCCATAGCTACTGATATAAATGCATATTTTTTCAATTCCGTATTCTCTAACTCATGAGTTTCTTCACTTTCACTAGAAGCAGCTTTTTCATTATAGGATTCATTCTCCACATTTAGTATATTTCTATGCTGCTCCCTCATGTTATCAATCTTAATTTTTGACAACTCACCTAACTTAATAGCTTTAGAAAGAACTATGCCAGGATCATTAGTATGTATATGAACTTTTACAATATCGTCATCTTTCACAACTACCATGGAATCTCCTATAGCCTCTAATTCAGACTTAAAGCTATCTACATCTGTACTATTTGAAATAATAAAGAATTCAGTACAATAACCAAACTTGATATCCTGCTCAACTATATTTTTACTAGCTGGTCCAGCCACAGACTCATTAGTGTCTGTAATGTCAACTTTCTTCATATTTTCCTTTAGAACTTCATACATGCCTTCGAGTATTATTAATAATCCCATTCCTCCTGCATCTACAACTTTTGCTTTTTTAAGCACTGGCAGCATTTCAGGAGTTTTATCTAAAATAAGTCTGCTATACTCGCATACCTCTTTAAAAAGCGTTTCTACATCTTCACTACTTGACTTAACAGCGCTTTCTCCTGCTGCTCTTATGATAGTAAGAATTGTGCCTTCTGTTGGTCTCATAACAGCCTTATAAGCTGATTTTGAACCTTCCATCAAACTATTTGCAAACTCTTCAGAACTGGCCTCACTTTTTCCTTCTAGACCTTTTGCAATTCCTCTAAATATTTGCGAAAGTATTACGCCTGAGTTACCTCGTGCTCCCATTAAAGCACCTTTAGCTAGTTTTTTAGCTATTTCCTCTATAGACTTATCCTTCATATTCTTAATTTCAGATACTGCACTTCTAAATGTCATAGACATATTCGTACCCGTATCTCCATCTGGTACAGGAAAAACATTTAATGAATTTACATAATCCTTTTGAGCCTCTAGCTTATTGCTTGCATGCACAACCATATTGTAAAAACACTGGCCATCTATATTTAAGTACTTCATATTTGAAAACTACCTCCTAGACTCTAACACCTTGAACATTTACTGTAATATTTGAAACTTTAAGACCTGTATAATTTTCCACATTATATTTTACTTTTTGAATTATATTATTAGCAATAACTGATATTTTAGTTGCATATTGAACCATAATAAATAGCTCTATAGATAATCCGTCTTCTTTAGAACGAACTTTCACACCTTTGCTTAAGTTTTCACTCTTTATTAATTCCCATAGTCCATCTTTAGCATTTCTAGATGCCATTCCAACTACACCATAACACTCCATAGTTGAGACACCTACAATATTGGCAACCACTTCTTCTGAATAACCTATAATTCCGTTCTCACTGGTGATGTTACCTATCATAATAAAATCCTCCTCCTGTCATAGACCATATAACATATTTTATATTAAATAAGAGATTTATTCAAGGAAATATATTATTTATAATGTTATTTTTACTATTTAATTTTATAATATACTTGCAAAAATTCTATGTTATGTGGTAAAATAATTAATGTTTGAATTGAGAAGATATATTTCTTCACAATTTGTTAAGGAGGTGTTTATAATGTCAAGAAAGTGCGAAATATGCAATAAAGGCGTTGTATTTGGTGTACAATACAGCCACTCACACCGTCAATCCAAAAGAACTTGGGCTCCAAACATAAGAAAAGTTAAAGCTATAGTTGAAGGAACACCAAAAACTATACATGTTTGTACAAGATGCCTTCGTTCAGGAAAGGTTCAACGTGCAATATAAGGAATAAAAAATGCAGTTGTTTAAACAATTGCATTTTTGTTTCTTGCATTAATATTGTAAATTATTACATTACTTTACAATATTTAGCTCCTTTGCAATCCTAAAGTTGAACCTTAATTTAATATAGTAATCGTAATAACATTTTTATGAAACTTGTTATGCTATAAATTTTTTACTTATTGAATCTAAACTTATAATACTTAGGCAATTCAAAGGAGCACATATTTTTATCTAGTTGTTTTAAGATGAAAATTATATTTATTAAGATACATATAGATACAATTACTAAGCCTGAAACTATGTTTCTAGGCTTTTTTCTTTATAATTGCTTCCTATTATCTTCTAATATTTATTATATCCTTTAATTATATCTTTATAATAAGGCAAACTTAACTTGAACATTCTTTCTACTTCTTCATATAATATTATTGTATGTAATATTTTTATGGAGGATTTTTAATGTATTGTTTTACTTATGCTAATGGACTTAACTGTATTCTTAACGAACTTCTACTTTGGACAGAGATATCTAGCGAGCATCCTATCTTTATAAAAACTGTGGCTTCCTTAACTAATAAAAACTTATCCCAAGGTACATTAAAAAATCTAATGGATGTTCACAATGATTTTACCGAGCTTAATAAAAAAGTTAAAGCTGTTAGATCTAACATTCAAAGAAATCCATATAATTTTCAAGCTCATTCAATACAGGTAAGAGGACTTATAAAAAGTTTCTTAATCCACGATAATCACTTCCTATCTATACTGCCAGAGGTAAAACAATATGGCAAAGAAGATAAGGTATGGCAAACTCTTTTAAATCATATAACTCACGAGCAAAGATTCATGTATGAATTGATGACCGACCTCAACAGACAGCTAATATAACAAATAGGCAGCCTCATCAATTTGTGGCTGCCTTTTCCTATATAATCTTAAAATAATTAAACCTCTGGTAAACCTCTTACAGGCTTTTTCATATTAGTGTCAACATCCATTGTAATAGGATTTGCTGTTTTTGGATTTTGGCCTTTATTATCATTTTTTCTCTTTTTTTCTCCTTTGGTTGGCATATCGTTGTCACCCCTTTTCAACATTAACTTGCCCACACTAGAAGATTTTAATACTAAATTATTTGAATAGCTCTTTTCAGGTTACAGGCCAACTATTCCATTTACTATTGCAGTTGACATAGACTCAGGATTAAATCTGTTCATATCTTCTTGTGAGTCTACAAAACACCCTTCTATAAGTAAAGAAGTCATTGTAGTATTGTTTAACACATACAGATGATGTCCATCGATTCCTTGAACCTTTACACCTCTGTTAGCAAATCCTAAAGAAACAATTTCCTTAAGAATATTCTCTGCGACACTTCTTCCACTTTCACTGCCAATCCATATCTCAGTCCCACGTCCACCACCTGCATTTTCATGAAGGCTTACGTATAGATCTGCGCCTGAATTATTTGCCTTATTAACTCTTTGCCATAAACTATCAGATACACTTGAGCAAGCAGTAGGTGTAACAACAATCACTTGATATCTCAATGCTTGTAACTTGGATACAACTCTTTTACCTACATCAACTACCATAGCATTTTCATCACCTATATATGATGCACCTGTATCAGGATAGCAATTATGGCCTATGTCTAAAGCAATTTTCATCTGATCACCCTCCCTTACTTTCATAATCATAATATGAAAGCAGAGCAAAATAGTGAACTTTACACTTAAAAATAAAACTCCTCTTCTATTGACAAGAGGAGTAAACTAATAATTATTTCTTTCTTTTAAAAAATTTTATAATGGTAGATAAAAAACCTGGAAGTTTAATAGTAATTATTTTCATAAGACATACCTCCTACTTATTATTTTCCATTAAGTACCACCCACAATAAATCAATGCCCCACCTACAGCTATTATCCATCCCCATACTGGGATAATAAAAGTTATTACTATTCCAATTCCAATTGATGCGATCATTAGCCCCACTTTTTTTCTTTTCCTTTTACGGAATATTTTTCTTGACATATTATTATCCCTTAAAATTGCTCTATAATATTATATGCATTGACTCTCTTTATTGTTACATAATTATAGCAATTTTTTAATGTTAGGATCTATTAAAAATGCCTAAAGCAATAAGAGTAGCTAACAGTTATTATCAGCTACTCTTATTATAATATTGGTATATATTTATTTTATTAATCTTTACTATACAATATAAGAATAGTTCCTTTTTTAAAAGAAATTTCAACTTCAGTATCTAAAAATTGGTTAGAAATAGTACGAGAATCTCCTAGTCCTAGGTTATAATCTACAAGTTTATATTTTGCACCTATTATATTTAGATTCTTCACACACTCACAATATGCTTGAAGAGAAAATTCAGATCCTTTTTCACCTTTTATTTTTATTGACTTGTTCGATATAGTAATTGTGTTATGATCATCCTTTATATATCCTTTAACGTTTAGTTCTAAACATTTCTGAAGTATTCCTATATTACCCATCATATGATCTATTCTTGTACCTGTACATCCTAGAAGTACAATTTCAGTTGCTCCTAATTTTATAGCTTTGCTAAAAATAAATTCTGTGTCTGTAAAGTCTTTATCTTCCGGAACTCTTTCTACTTTACAATCTTTGTGTTTTGAAAAAAAGTCTAAAGCATCTTTGTCTATGGAATCAAAATCTCCCATAAGGTAATTAGGTACTATTTGATGTTTATATAAAAAGTTTCCTCCACTATCAGCACAAATTAAGTAATCACTATCTTTCAGTTCTTTATTTATTAGCTCATAAGATGGAGGAGTACCTCCAGACATCAAGACTGCTTTCATTTTAAAATTCCCCTTTTAAATCCTTTATGTTCTCTTCTATTTTGCCATCTTTAAATACTGCTGAACCAGCGACAATTACATTAGCCCCACAATCTACAACTTCTTTTATATTACCTTTTCCTATTCCTCCGTCTACTTGGATCATAAGATTCTTGTTATACTTATTACTCAATTCTTTAACTTCTTTAATTTTTTCCGAACAATAATTTATGTATTTCTGTCCACCAAATCCTGGGTTTACCGACATTATTAACACCATATCTAAATTAGGAATTAAATGTTTTATGCTTTCTACAGGAGTAGCAGGATTTAAAGCTACTGCTGCCTTAACACCAAAGCCTTTTATATAGTTTATAGTTCTATCTATATGTCTATCGGCTTCATAATGTACTGTAATAATGTCTGCACCAGCCTTGACAAAATCCTCTACATATCTTGCTGGTTCTTCAATCATCAAATGTACATCAAAAGTGAGATTTGTGATTTTTCTTATACCTTTCATTATAGGTATTCCAAATGATATATTGGGTACAAACATTCCATCCATTACATCTATATGAATGAAATCTGCACCGTACTTTTCTAGGCTTTTAATATCTTCTCCTAATTTAGAAAAATCTGCTGATAATATTGAAGGGGCTATCTTTACCATTGCTTATTCCTCCTACTCATTATTTCCTCTAGCGTTTTTATGTAAAATTCATATCTTTTGTTATTTATTGTGCCATCAGTAACAGCTTCTTTCACAGCACATCCCGGCTCCTTAAAATGAAGGCATCCAGTAAATTTGCAACATCCTATATAATCACCAAATTCCGGAAAACAGTGTTCCAATCCTTCCTTCGATAAGAAATCTAAATCCAAAGAAGAAAATCCAGGGGTATCTACAATAAAACCTTCCCCTATATCAATAAGTTCACTATGTCTTGTTGTATGCTTACCTCTGCGAAGTTTTTCACTTATTTCTCCTGTTTCCATAAGTTCTCTTCCTGCTATTGTATTTAAAATAGTGGATTTACCTACACCAGAGGGTCCACATAGTACTGTTACATTACCTTTTAGCTTTTCTTTCACTGTTTGAATACCATATCCCTCTTTTGCCTTTAAGAAAATGATTTCATAACCTGCACTTTTTATCATATCTACTATTTCATTTCTCTCTTCTTCAGATATTAAATCTAACTTGTTAAAACATACTATTACTTTTAAATTATTGTACTCACAATTTATTAAAAACTTATTTAGTAAGTCTTCATTTATTTCAGGATTTTTTAAAGCAAATACAACTAAAGCCTGGGTAACATTTGCTACTGCTGGTCTGATCAGTTCGTTATCTCTAGGATAAATTTTATCTATAACGCCTTTTCCGTCTTTAATAGTAATTTCTACTTTATCTCCAACCATAGGAGTAAGTTCATTATGTCTAAACTTACCTCTTGCTTTACATTCAACTATTCCTTCACTTACCTTTATATAATAAAATCCACCTATTCCTTTTACTATAGTTCCTTGCATAAATCCTCCTATTATTAATTTTAGTAAAGAGTGAAGAATTAATAACCTTTATTGATTTTCTCTCACTCTTTACTTTCAATTTAAATTCAATGTAAATAAACTTCTCCGTAGAACCATACTTTATTATGGATTTTGTTTCCCACTACCTGATGTATTTGTACCTGTATTATTTTGATTACCTTGATTAGTTCCTCCACCGGTTGAACCTCCTCCAGTGTTTGAACCTCCTCCAGTGTTAGATCCTCCCCCTTGCTGATTTCCTCCACCAGTTGAATTTCCACCTTGGTCAGTTCCACCACCAGTCGAACCTCCACCTTGGCCAGTTCCATCACCAGGCTGCTTTGGCTCTGATTCTTTATATTTATAATAAGTTATGTTAACAGTTGTACCCTCTTTAACTTGTTGTTCTGATGGTACACTCTGACTTATTACCTTACCATCTTGAGATTTATCATTAGTTTCTACTGCACTCTTTGAAACCTTAAGACCTGAATTAGTTATGGAAGCTACTGCATCATCTACTGTTTTTCCCACTACATTAGGCACGTTAACATATTTAATTTTAGGTCCGCTACTTATTATTAAATTTATGCTAGTATCAGCACTTGCATTGGAATCTGCTTCTGGATCCTGACTTATAACGGAATTCTTAGGAACAGTATCACTATATTGATAATTTACTTTACCTAATTTTAACCCACTATTGATTATAATCTCCTTAGCTGCAGCTAAATCTAGATTTACTACACTTGGTACTCCCAACTTATCTGGCCCTCCACTTATGCTAACTCTAACTTCAGAATTTGCTTTTACCTTTGTACCTTCAGTAGGATAAACTCTAAGCACAGTTCCTTCTGGCTTATCACTCTTTTCTTTTCCAATTGATACAAACTTTAGCTTTTTATCTTCTACAAGTTTTTTAGCATCATCTTGATTCATTCCAACTATATTAGGCACAGTAGTATCTCCAGATCCATTTGTCATCTTACCAAATGCATAAAATCCTGATACAGCTCCTATAACTACTACAAGTATTGCAATAGTAATTCCAATTAGTGTCTTTCTTTTTTTAGCTCCGATTACATTTCTACGTTGTACTGGTTCATCATCATATTCTTCACTATTTTTGTAGTTATCATCTACTACTATAGGATCCATCACTCTTGTCATATCGTTGTCTGAGGCATTAGATGCAATATTAAAACTTTGATTATTTTCTATTTTCTTTAAATCGCCAAGCATATCTTTTATATTTTGATATCTTCTTATAGGCTCTTTTTCCACACACTTTAAAATAAGCTTATTTAAACTTTCTGGTATTTTTTCATTCAATTGCCTTGGCGGCACTACAGGTTCTTGTATATGCTTTAAAGCAACAGATACTGGACTTTCTGCGTCATAAGGCACTCTTCCAGTAACCATTTCGTAAATTACTATTCCAAGGGAATATATATCTGTTCTACAGTCTACATAACTTCCTCTTGCCTGCTCAGGTGAAAAGTAATGTGCTGATCCCATTACCTTGCTGGAATTAGTTATTGTAACTGAATTTGATGCTTTTGCAATACCAAAATCCGTTACCTTAACTACTCCCTCCTCAGTAACAAGAATATTATGAGGCTTTATATCTCTATGTACTATATTGTTCCTATGAGCACACTCAAGAGCTTTTCCTATCTGAGAGGCAATATTGATAGCTCTAGGTGTATTTAATTTGCCCTCTTCACGTATTATCTCCTTTAAAGTCTTGCCTTTAACATATTCCATTACTATATAATTAATATCTTCTTGAGTACCAACATCATAAATATTGACAATATTGTTATCTGAAAGGCTTGCAACAGCAGTAGCTTCTCTTTTAAATTTTTCAACAAACTCTTTATCGCTAGAATATTCATCTTTCAAAACTTTTACAGCAACGAAGCGGTTTAACAAGTGGCATTTAGCTTTGTAAACTATAGCCATTCCGCCTTCTCCGACTTTTTCTAACAACTCATACCTATTCCCTAGCATAGTTCCTATCATCTTCACACTCTCCTTCAAATACGATAACTGATATATTATCTCTTCCACCTTTCAGCTTACTAAGTTCAATTAACTGTATACAAGCATTCTCATTATTATTATTAAATATTATATCATACATTTCACTATTGTTAACTCCATTAGATAAGCCGTCGCTACACAAAATTACCTTCAGCACATCTGCTAAGTCTATGTTAAATGTATCTATTTCCACAGATACATTTGTACCTAGTGCCCTTGTTATTATATTTTTATTAGGATGGCTTACGGCTTCCTCTTCAGTAATACTTCCTTCATCAAGTAACTGCTGAACTAATGAATGGTCTTTTGTTATTTTACTTATACCATTATGTTTCATTATATAGCAGCAGCTGTCTCCAACATTAGCTACAACCATTTCCTTACCTTTTACTAAACAAGCCGTTATAGTTGTCCCCATTCCAACTAAACCATCGTTACTTTTTGACAGCTCAAAAATTTGTTTATTTGCCATCTTTATACTTTCTATTAGAATACTTTCCATATCATCTAGATTATTTAAAGATTTTATATAAGATATAGTAGCATCCACAGCTACCTTACTCGCGACCTCTCCTGCATTATGTCCGCCCATTCCATCAGCAACAATGTAGATACCAAAATTCTCATCTCTGTAATACCCCACTGAATCTTCATTTATCTTTCTAACGTTACCTATATCGGATAGCATCCCCACCATTTTCTACACCCCTTTTAAATCATTTTTAGATTCAAGATAACTTCTTCTTAGTTGCCCACAAGCAGCATTAATATCAGATCCCATTTCCCTTCTAATAGTAGTTTCTATTCCATGGCTTGATAACATTTCATAAAAATCTTTTACGTTATTTGAAGAAGATTTTTTAAATTCTCTTTCTTTCACCTCATTGACAGGTATTAAGTTCACATGGCATAATATTCCTTTTAAGAGTTGAATCAGTTGAAATCCGCACTCTCTAGTGTCGTTAACTCCGTTAACAAGGGCATACTCAAAAGTTATTCTTCTGTTAGTTTTACTAATATAATATTTACAAGCTTTTATTACTTCATCAATAGAATACTTATATGCTACAGGCATCATTGTCTTTCTCAATTCATCGTTTGGTGCATGAAGAGATATAGCAAGAGTAATTTGCATATTTTTATCTGCCAATTCTATGATTTTAGGCACTATTCCACAGGTGGAGAGAGTTATATGTCTCTGTCCTATATTCAACCCATACTCAGCATTTACAGAATTCAAAAATTCCATTACATTGTCATAGTTGTCTAATGGTTCTCCACTTCCCATAAGTACTATATTTGATATTCTCTCACCTATTTGCTCCTGCGACTTTAACACTTGTGCTAAAATCTCGCCACTGCTTAGGTTTCTAACTATGCCTTCTAATGTTGAAGCACAAAATTTGCATCCCATTCTGCAGCCTATTTGAGTAGAAACACATATAGAATTACCATGTTTATACTTCATTACTACTGACTCAATTATATTCCCATCTTTGTATTTATAAAGAAATTTAAAAGTATCATCAAGCTTTGATTTGTACATATGAACTACTTCAGGTATTTCTATATAAAAGGAATTCTTTAATTTTTCTCTAGTATTTTTAGGAATGTTAGTCATTTGGTCAAAATCCCATATATTTTTATATATCCAGTCAAATATCTGTTTAGCTCTAAATTCACTCTCTTTATTTTCTTTCATCCATTGTTTTAATTTTTCAGGATTAAAATCAAGAATATTATACATATATTACACCTACCTACGTCTTATCATTTTGGCAATGAAAAATCCATCCATATGCTTATCAGGCAGGATAGTCATGTATCCTTCTTTATGATAAATGATATTATCTGACTCTCCATAGTAAAGAGGTTCTAAAGTAAATTCACTATGTCTTTTGATAAACCATCTTATATTTTCTTCATTTTCTTCTTTATTTATAGTACAAGTAGAATAAATAAGCTTTCCTCCTGGCTTAACATACTTACAAGCATTTGTCATAATCTGCCTTTGAATTTCAATGAGTTCTTTCATAGCATTAGTGTTCTTATTCCATTTAATTTCAGGTTTTTTCCTTATTATTCCAAGTCCTGAGCAAGGAACATCTATAAGTACTCTATCTGCTTTCTCTTTATATGTTGTATCATATTTTGTGGCATCTAAAACATTACATTTAATGTTCTTTATTCCAAGTCGCTTAGCATTTTCTTCAATCATTGGCAATTTACTTAAATGAATATCAAAAGCAAATACTTCGCCAATATTGTTCATAATCTCGGCAATATGACATGTTTTACCTCCTGGTGCACTACATAAATCTAAAACAGTCATACCCTCTTCTAGATCCATAGAAGGCGCAACTAACATTGCACTCTCATCTTGAACAGTTATTAATCCATCTTTAAACAATGGATTATCCTCCACATTTCTTCCTTTAGTTATTATAATGGCTTCTAGACATATTTTCCCCTCTTCAATATCGTATCCATTATCTTCTAACAGCTTCCATGCATCTTCATATTCTGTTTTTAAATTGTTAACCCTTACTGTGATTGCAGGAATCATATTCAAACCATTTAGTATTCTTTCTGCATCTTCTGTTCCATACTGACTTATAAATAAATTTACTATCCATTTTGGAAATGAATATTTAAAACTTAGTTGTTCTGTATTGTTTTTTTCATCACAATAGTTTATATCCTTATTCCTTAAGTAATTTCTTAACACACCGTTAACAAGCCTAGAACCTTTAATTGAATTTCTTTTTGCCAGTTCTACTGCCTCATTAACTACAGCGAATTCAGGAATTTTATCTAGATATATCATCTGGTAAAGAGATATTCTAAGAATGTTTAGAATATCTCCATCCATCTTTTCTAAGTCACTCTTTATATAATAATTCAATATAACATCAATAGTATACTTATACTTTAATGTTCCATATACTATTTCCGTAGCTAATGCTCTATCTTTATCATTTAAGTTTGATTTATTTAGTTCTCTGCCTAATACAATATTAGAAAATGCACCTTTTTGCAGCACTTCACCTAATACCTTTACTGCTGTTCTTCTAGCGTTATCCATTATTTTACCTCTACTTCAAATTAATCTATTTAATCATTTCTTCTACTAATAACTATTAATCTCAACAGATTTGCTATAGCTGTTAATGCAGCAGCTACATATGTCATTGCCGCAGCACTTAATACTGATTTAGCCATTGATAGTTCCTCTGAGTACAATATTCCTTTCGCATCTAAAATCTTAAGTGCTCTACTTGATGCATTAAACTCCACTGGCAGCGTTATAATTTGAAAAATAACTACCGCTGAAAACAGGAGTATTCCTATATTCACCAATCCATTTAATCCAAAGACCAAACCTGCAGCAAATAATATCCATGAAATGCTAGAACCAAAGTTTGCTACAGGCACTATAGAATTTCTTATTATTAAAGGTGCATAATTCTTACTGTGTTGAATTGCATGGCCTGTTTCATGTGCAGCAACACCTATAGCTGCTACAGAATTGCCATAAAAAACTTCTTGTGATAATCTCATGACTCTTTTTGTAGGGTCATAGTGATCTGTAAGCTTACCTGGAATCACCTCTACAGGAACATTATATAATCCATTGCTATCTAAAAGAATTCTTGCAACTTGAGCCCCAGTATATCCATTGCGACTTCCATATCTTGAATACTTTTCAAAAGTAGATGAAACCTTAAATTGAGCATAGGCCGCTATAATTAATGCAGGGATTAATATAATAAAGCTGCTATCAAAATACATAATTACTCCTCCATCCTCTACCTAATTTAAACTATTTAAGTATAATGCCGTTCTTTAATTCATGACCCTTTATATATTCTCCTACCTTCATACTCTTTCCACCTGGAAATTGTACTTCTTGAATTAACAATGTACCCTTTCCACAGGCTACCTTTATTCCATCTTTCGAAACATCAATAACGTATCCTGGCTCCTGATTACACTCTTCATTTAATACCATAGCTTTAAAAATTTTCATATTTTGCTTATCATACTGAGTATATGCAATAGGCCAAGGATTTAAACCTCTTATCATATTTTTTATCTCATGGCTACTTAAATTCCAATTAATTTTTGACACATTTTTATCCAGCATACTTGCATATGCTGTAGGTGTTTCTCCTTGTTTTTCTCTAGTTATACTTCCATCAATTAGACCTTTTAGAGTTCTTACAAGTAGTTCGCCTCCGTCTTCCATCATAATATCATGAAGTTCTCCGGCAGTCATATCATCAGTTATTTCAACTTTGCTTTTCAGAAGCATATCTCCAGTGTCTAAGCCTACATCCATAAACATAGTTGTATTTCCACTTTCTTTTTCTCCATTTATTATAGCCCAATGTATTGGTGCTGCCCCTCTGTATTTTGGTAGAAGTGACCCATGAAGATTAATACATCCATACTTTGGTATATCTAGTACTTCTTTTGTAAGTATCTGTCCGTAAGCTACTACTACAATAAAATCCGGTTTCATATCCTTTAATTTTTGTAAAGCCTCTGGGTCATTCTTCAGCTTTTCAGGCTGAAACACAGGTATGTTATTCTCTAATGCCACTTCTTTTACTGGTGACATAGCTAACCTATTTCCTCTCCCTTTTGGCCTATCAGGTTGAGTGAAAACAGCTTTTACACCAAACTCTTCTATAAGTTTTTTAAGCGAAGGTACTGCAAAATCTGGAGTACCCATAAAAACTATATTCATATTCTATTCTCTCCCTTCGCTATCTATAGTTTTATCAACGAATAATATACCGTCTAGATGGTCAATTTCATGACATAATGCTCTAGCAAGCAATCCTTCTCCCTCTACTGTAATCTCCTGACCCTTTTCATTTAAAGCCTTTACCGTTACTCTATTAGGCCTTTCTACCTCTCCTTGTTCACCAGGAACACTCAAACATCCCTCAACATCTAACTGACTTCCTTCTCTAGATATAATTTCAGGATTTATAAGTTTTATTATTCCTTCACCTACATCTACTACTATAATTCTCTTAAGTATTCCAACCTGAGGTGCTGCAAGGCCTACACCTTGAGCTTCATACATTGTTTCTTCCATATCTTTAATTAAAGTTAGAATCCTATCGTTTATAACTTCTACTTTTCTGCTTTTCTTTCTAAGTATTTCATCACCATATTTTCTTATGTTTCTTAAACCCATCTATTTCCCTCCGTAATCTATAATAAATTATTTGGATTTACGTCAATGCTTACCCTTATATCATTATAAACATCTTTCAATAAATCATAAACTACTTTCCTTACATTTTCTCCAAATTCTCTTGTTATTTTACCCTTTAATATAATTTGCCACCTATAAAGCTCTTTTATTTTTGAGATTTGACAGGGACATGGACCTAACATTTTAATTGTATCATTTTTTTCTAACATATTTTTTAAATAAATACCAACATTTTGTATACTTTTTATTAAAATATTCTCATTTCTACTACTCATATTAATAAGTAGTAACTCTGAAAAAGGTGGATAGTCCATAGTATATCTTATATCTATTTCTTCCTTATAGAAATTGTCATAATCACTGCTGCAGGCATATTTAACACTATAATTCTCAGGATTATAGGTCTGAACTACAACCTTACCAGCCTTTTCCCCTCTACCTGCTCTTCCAGATACTTGAGTTATAAGTTGAAATGTTCTTTCAGTAGAACGAAAATCTGGAAGATTTAATGATAAATCTGCAGCAATTACTCCAACCAAAGTTACATTCTTAAAATCAAGACCTTTTGCTACCATTTGTGTACCAATTAGTATATCTGCCTCACCATTTTTAAATGTTTCGTATATCTCTTCGTAGGAATTCTTACCTCTTGTTGTATCAAAGTCCATCCTTAGAGTTCTAGCACTTGGAAATATCTTATTTATTTCCTGCTCTATTTTTTCCGTTCCTATACCGAAATATTTAACATATTTACTTCCGCATTTAGGGCAGGTGTTAGGTATATAGTGCTTACTTCCACAATAATGACATACTAATTTTCTTCCCTCGCTATGATAGGTAAGCGATATGTCACAATTGTTGCATTTAAACACAAAACCACATTTTCTGCATGAAACAAAAGTTGAATGCCCTCTTCTATTTAAAAACAGAATTATTTGTTCTTTTTTAGCTAATCTCTCCTCAATGGCTTTATGCAAACTTTTACTAAAAATAGACTTATTATTGCTTAAGAGCTCTTCTCTCATATCTACAATTTCAACTTCTGGCATAATAGCTCCATCAGCTCTATTTTTTATAGATATTAATTTAAATTTATCTTTCTTACATTTATAATAAGTTTCAATAGATGGTGTAGCTGAACCTAAAACTAATTTACAGTTTTCTATATTACATTTAATTTCGCCTATTTCTCTAGCATTATATTTAGGATTACTATCGGATTTATAACTTCCTTCATGCTCTTCATCTATTACAATGAGTCCTAGATTTTTAAAAGGAAGAAAAATAGCAGATCTAGCTCCTATTGCTACCTTTACTTTTCCCATTTTTACACGAAGCCACTCATCATACCGTTCACCATCAGATAGCTTGCTGTGAAACACACTTATGTTTCCTCCAAATCGTCCCTTAAATCTTTCTACCATTTGAGGTGTAAGGGCAATTTCAGGCACCAAAATTATAGATTCTTTATCTTTTTTAATCATTTCACTTACTAAATGCATATAAATTTCTGTTTTTCCACTACCAGTTACCCCATGTATAAGATATGTTTTACTATCAGATACTAATATTTCATCTACAGCTTTTTGCTGTTCTTCATTTAACACTTTTTTTGAATATATATCGTATTGCCTTGTATTATACCTATTAACTATTTGTTCCTGACTTGTAAGAAATCCATACTTCAACATAGTATTTATTGAGGATAGTGATAGGTTAAATTCTTTACTTAATGAAGTCTTTGTGTACATACCACTATTTTTTTCAATAGTTTTGTATATTCCTATGTATGGCTCTTTTTCGTATTTTCCTTCTAATGCTTTGCCTAAGTATACTAATGTTTCACTCTTATTCTTCATCCCTTTAAAGATACCTGTTGGTATAAAGACCTTTATACATTCTAGATAAGTACAAAGATATTTTTCTCGCATCTCATTTATAATGATTAAATCTTTCTCAGTAAACAGTGGAAACCCTTCACATAGGCATTGAATCTCTTTCATATTTCCTTTGTTGTTACAATCCTCATACAGTCCAACTATAAACCCATCTATTTTTTTATTTCCCATTCCAAAGGGCACCTTCACTCTGAACCCTATACTTAACTTACCAATTAGATTTTCTGGTATTCTATATGTAAAAACCTTATCTACCTGTATAGAAGTATTGTTAACTATAATTCCTGCATACCTATACACTTAATCACCCTTTATTGTTAAGTTTTGTTTAATTTTTTAGTTTCAATAATATACTAAATAAGAGAGGCATTTTCTTACGAAAAATCGCAAGCTTCAGCCCCTCTTTCAAAAATTACTTTTCATTTATTAAATCAAATAATTTCCTTGCTACCTGTCTTTTAGACATTTTTTCTAAAGAAATAGTTCTTCCATCACGGTTAAGTATTGTTACCTTATTATTGTCTGAAGCAAACCCCGTGTCTGAGGCTGTAATATCATTTGCTACAATGTAATCAAGATTTTTATTTTTTAGCTTTTTTTCAGCATTTTGCAATAAATCATTACTTTCAGCTGCAAATCCTACAAGTACTTGATGCTTTTTTAATTCTCCTAACTTTTTAAGTATATCACTATCTTTTGTTAGGGTTAGCTCAAATTCATCTGCAGCTTTCTTTATCTTTTTATCAGAATACTGCTTAGGTTTATAATCAGCAACTGCAGCAGCTTTAATTATGATATCTTGGTCATTAAAGTTTTCCAATACATTGTCAAGCATCTCTGCATTAGTTTTTACATTAATTAATTTAACTCCAAAAGGAGCTTTAAGAGATGTTGCCCCTGATACTAAAGTTACATCTGCACCTCTATCTCTTGCTTCTTCTGCTATAGCATATCCCATTTTCCCTGAAGATCTATTGGTTATATATCTGACAGGATCAATGCTTGCTATAGTTGGACCTGCAGTTACTAGAACTTTTTTGCCTGACAAATCCTTTTTATCATAAAGCATACTATCAATATATTCTGCTATTATTTCTGTATCAACTAGCTTACCTTCACCTTCATCTCCACAAGCTAATCTTCCACTAGTAGGTTTAATAAACTTATAACCATAGTTTTGAAGTTTGCTTATGTTGTCCTGTACAATAGGGTTGCTATACATATTCGTATTCATTGCAGCAGCAAAAATTACAGGTGCTTTAGTTGCCATAATGGTAGTTGATAAAAGATCATCTGCTATACCATTCGCAACCTTACCTATAATATTTGCTGTAGCAGGAATTACTGCAATCAAATCAGCTTTCTTTGCAAGAGATATGTGCTGAATTTCCCATGCTCTTGGCTCGGAAAACATATCATAGTTTACGATGTTTTGGCTTAAAGTTTGAAAGCTTAATGGGCTTACAAACTTTGTAGCTGAATCAGTCATTATCACATGTACTTCGTAATTTTTCTTTTTTAATTTACTCACTACATCCAATGCCTTATATACAGCGATGCCCCCCGTTACTCCTATAACCACCGTTTTTTTATCTTGAGCCATTATTTTATACCTTCTCTAATTGTCTCGTATGTTATTGCTCCTTGGTTTATTTCATTAATTGATATAGTAACAGGTTTTGTTGAATTAGTTCTTACTAAAGGTTCCTCACCTTGAATTAACTGTCTTGCTCTTTTAGCTGTCATAGTAACTAATGTGTATCTATTATCAACCTTTTTTAATAATTCCACTATTGATGGATTAATCATAGAGTTGTTCATGAATAATTCCCTCCTTTGAGTCTAATATCTTGTCTTTAACTCTATCAACTCTGCATCTTTCAGCAACAATTATGCTATGTATTTTTTTTACTGCCTCTTCAACAGTATCATTAACAACGGCATAATTGTATTTAGAAACGTAATTTATTTCTTTATATGCAGATTTAAATCTAGTCATAAGAGATTCAGGTGTTTCAGATGCCCTATTTATTATTCTGTTCTTAAGTTCTTCCATTGAAGGAGGAAGTATAAATATAAATACTCCTTCTGGATAGCTTTCTTTTACTTTTAAAGCTCCTTGAATATCTATTTCTAATATTACATCTCTACCATTTTCAATAGCTTTTAAAGCATTTGACTTCGGTGTTCCATAATAATTGCCATAAACTTCAGCATATTCTAAAAAATCATCGTAATCTATTCTTTTCTTAAATTCCTCTTTAGTTAAAAAGTAATAATTGGCACCATCTACTTCTCCCGCTCTAGGCTGTCTTGTAGTAGCTGAAACTGAAATCCAAAAATCATTTTCTTCCAGTAAAGCCTTACAAATGGTGCCCTTACCAGCGCCAGAAGGGCCGGATATTACGATTAAAAGTCCTTTCATTATTCATCAACCTCATTAGCTTCTTCTTCTTCTTTAGAGGATAATCTGTGTGCCACTGTTTCTGGCTGTACTGCTGAAAGTATAACATGATCACTATCTGTAATTATTACAGCTCTTGTTCTTCTTCCATAAGTAGCATCTATAAGCATCCCTCTATCTCTAGCTTCTTGAATTATTCTTTTAATTGGAGCAGATTCTGGGCTAACTATAGCAACTAATCTATTTGCTGACACAATATTACCAAAGCCTATGTTTATTAATTTTATACTCATACATTTCCTCCTAATTGTTATTCAATGTTTTGAATTTGTTCTCTAATTTTTTCTATCTCATTTTTTATATTTAAAACAGAGTTAGTTATTTCTAAATCATTTGCCTTTGAACCAATAGTGTTGGTTTCCCTGTTCATTTCTTGTAATATAAAATCAAGTTTTCTTCCTATAGGTTCATCTAAATTAAAAGTCTCTCTTAGTTGTACTAAATGACTATTTAGTCTAACAATTTCTTCATCAATGCATGCTTTATCACCAAATATAGCAACTTCCATAGCTATTCTGTTTTCATCTACTTGGTAATCTTGAAGCAATTCCTTTAGTCTCTCGTTAAGCTTTTCTTTATATTCACATACTACAAAGGGAGACCTTTTCTCTATTTTATCCAAAGATTGCTTAATATAGTCACACTTTGATAGTATATCTTTTTTAAGTTTCAATCCTTCTTTTTCTCTCATTTCTACTAATAAATTTATAGCTTCTTTAAGAGGATTAGAAAGAATTCCCCATATACTTTCCATATCTTCTTCTTCCTGCTTTAATATTATTACATCTGGGAATTTAGCAATAAGAGATATAGATAGTCCTTCCTTTATGTCATACTTATCTTTTATTTTTTTTAAACACTCAACATAACTATCAGCTAAATTTTCATCAAGAACTGCTTTTACACCAAGCTTTTCCTGTTTGTTTTGAGTAATAAAAACGTCAACTTTTCCTCTGCTTATTTTCTCTAAAACTGTCTTTCTAATTCTATCTTCAAAGGATAGAAAACTTTTAGGCATTTTTATATTTAAATCACAATATCTATGATTTACGCTTTTTATTTCTACTACAAAGCTGCGCCCATCTTGTTCTACACTTCCCCTTCCAAAGCCGGTCATACTTTTTATCATTATATTTCATCCTTCCGTCTTTCCTTGCTAATTCATACTAATTATACATAAATATTAATAATAATTGCAAGATAAATTTATATTTCATCAAATTTCATATATATTATTATTAAATTTAGCAAATTATGTAGTTTAACTCCCCTATTTATTAAAAAAGATTATATCACAAAATATTTTCTATATATAAATATATGCTTATATATTATACAATCCCTTTTCAAAAATTTCTTTAATCTCTTCTTTATTACTTGTCATTCCTAGCGCAAGCATTAACTTAATTCTAGCCTTTTGGCCTGGAAGGTTATCTCCAAATATTACTCCAAGATTTCTTAATTCTTTTCCTCCACCATTATATCCATAAGTGTCTAAAACTCTTCCTTCAAAACATCTTGAAACTAATACCACTATTATTCCTTTATTCAAAGCCCTTTTGATTCCATCTACCATCTTAGGTGGTATGTTACCTCTTCCCATTCCTTCAATTATAATACCTTTATCTCCCTGGTCAATGCAAAAATCTATAAATCTTGAGTCCATTCCTGAAACACACTTTATAAGACTTACCTTAGCTTCAACTATATTAGTATCTATATGGTGTCTTGTTAGATTATCTCTATAAAAAATAACCTGATTGTTATCCACTATTCCTAAAGGTCCAAAACCTGGGCTTTTAAAAGCACTTAAACTCATAGAATTAGCCTTAGTTACCTCTGAGGCTGAATTCAGCTCTCCATTCATACATACTAAGACTCCTTTTCCACGAGCTTCTTCTGAAATAGCAGTACATGTCGCTGCTGATAAATTTGCTGGACCATCATATCCAAGCTCTGAACTACTTCTCATAGCACCTGTAACTACAACCGGTTTATCATTTTGTATTGTTAAATCTAGAAGATACGCCGTTTCCTCTAATGAATCTGTGCCATGAGTTACTACTACACCATCTATATCTTCTCTATCTAATAAATCCTTTACATATTTTGATAATTTCATCATATCATTAGGAGTTACAAATGGACTTGGTACATTAGAAAAATTATATGACTCTATATATGCATAATTTTCAATACCTGTTACCATAGCAACTATCTCTTCACCACTAAGGCTTGGTACTGCTGCTTGAACTCTCGGATCTACCTTCATTGATATCGTCCCACCATTAAAAACTATAGCAACTTTTTTCATGAAAAATTCCTCCTTTTAGTCAGAACACTGAGTAGTTTAACCTACTCGCTTCCGCTCGCAAACTACTCGTTAAAGTCCATTTAGGACTTTAACCTCCTTAAAATCTCTTACCTTTCTATTATAATCTAATGATGATCATTTTTCATGATTTTTATTATAATTTATTAATTTTGTTCAGATTTACTCTATTAATTGATATAATATTAATTCTACAATATTAATTTTCTTATAAATAGAAAATATATAAAAATTTTTTAATAAAGTGGATATTATATAGTATGCATTTTAGTCATATTTTTATCTTATATAGAAGTACTAGGCCGAAAGTTGACTTCTCCATATAGTGTTTCAAACTAAAAAATTGATTTACACAAAGAATAATAAACTAACATCTATAAAGCCTGTGAACTTTAAAGTTCACAGGCTTTATACATTATATTTAAATTATAATATAATACAGATTAAGCCTCCATTACCTTCGTTAATTATCTTTTGAAGAGTTCTCTGTATTTTTACCTGTACATCCTCAGGCATCTTGTATAACTTATTTTGCAACCCTTCTTTAACAAGTATCTCCAAAGATTTACCAAACATGTTACTCTGCCATATTTTAGAAGGATCATTTTCAAACTGTTCTAGTAGAGACTTAACCATCTCTTCACTTTCTCTTTCCGTTCCCATTATAGGTGAAACTTCAGTTTCTATATCTGCCCTTATAAAATGAAGAGAAGGAGCACTAGCTTTTAATTTTATACCTGTTCTATTTCCTTGCTTTACTATTTCAGGCTCTTCTAGTTTCATTTCAGTAAGCTGAGGTGCTACTAAGCCATACCCAGTCTCTCTTACATCCCTTAAAGCTTCTGCTACCTTATCGTATTCAACTTTTGCTCTATGCATTTGTTTAACTGCCTCAAGTAAATCACTTTCTCCACCTAGTTCACTTCCACAAACTTCACTTAATATTCTATAGAACATATCTTCTTTTGGTTTTAAATTTATCCTTGCAGTACCTTCACCCATATTAATTTCCTTAATATTAGACACACCTAAGAATTCAACATCAACAAATCCTTCTAATGATTTACTTATATCTCTAACTTTAAATATGTTTTTACACATATCTTTTACTAAATCTATAAAGTCTATCTTTAGCCAGTGTGACGCTTCTAGCCTTTCTATCCACTCAGGCATATCAATATTTATTTCTTTTATAGGGAATTCTTTAAGTACTCTCTGGAACACATTGGTTATATCATCCTCTTTCATATTAAGTACGTCCATCGTTTGAACGGGAACATCATATTTCTCCTCAAGTTCTCTTTTTAGATTCATAGTTTCTGGATTATAAGGCTGTCCAGAGTTTAGTACTATTATAAAAGGTTTGTTGATTGCTTTTAACTCATTTACAACTCTTTCTTCAGCCTCCACATATTCTTCTCTACTTATGTCAGTAATTGAACCATCTGTAGTTACTACTAAACCTATTGTTGAATGTTCATTTATAACCTTCTTTGTCCCAATTTCTGCCGCTTCTTCAAAAGGTATTTCATAGTCATACCAAGGTGTAGTTACCATTTTAGCGTTTTCGCCTTCCATATAGCCTAATGCATCTTTAACAATGTAACCTACACAATCTACCATTCTTACCTTAAATTTAGTATTCTCATTCAGACTTATTTCTATAGCTTCATTAGGTACAAATTTAGGCTCTGTTGTATGAATAGATTTCCCTGATGCACTTTGTGGTAGCTCATCTTTTGCTCTTTGTTTCTTATAGTTATTTTCAATATTAGGTATTACCATAAGCTCCATAAATCTCTTTATAAAAGTAGACTTTCCCGTTCTTACAGGACCTACCACCCCAACATAAATGTCACCTTGAGTTCTTTCTGCAATATCTTTGTATATATCAAAGTTCTCCAAAATATTCCCCCCAGTAATCTAATATTAACAGTATATATATATTTGATATTGACAGACAATATTACTAAAATAAAATAAAAATTTAAAAGAACCTTTGATAACACTCTTAGAGTGATTAATCAAAGATTCTTTATCATTAGTATACTTCGTATTTTTTATCTCTTGTCATAAGCTCATGGACTCCATACTTTGGATCTTTACCTTCAAATAATACTTTATACAAAGCATCAGTAATAGGCATTGAAACTTTCAATTTTTCTTTTAACTCATAAAAAGCTTTACAAGCTTTTATACCTTCTACTACCATTCCAATTTCTTCTGTGGCCTCCATAGCAGTGGCCCCTCTACCAATTAATATTCCTGCTCTCCTATTTCTACTATGCATACTAGTACAAGTAACAATTAAGTCTCCCATACCAGTAAGTCCGGCGAAGGTCTCTTTATTGCCACCGAGTTTTGTCCCTATTCTTATTATTTCACTCATTCCTCTTGTCATAAGAGCAGCCTTTGTGTTATCTCCATATCCAATACCATCTGACACTCCAGCAGCAAGAGCAATAATATTTTTAACTGCCCCTCCTATTTCTACTCCTGTTATGTCTTCGTTAGCATAAATTCTGAATTTATTTGTCATAAATAAATCCTGAACTTTTTCCGCATATTCCATATTCTCTGAAGTTACTACAACAGTAGTTGGTATATCCTGCGCAACTTCTTCTGCGTGACTTGGACCTGATAGAATAACTATGGGGTTTTTAGGCAATTCTTCTTTAATAACTTGCGAAAGTCTTTTTTCACTTTCTTCTTCTATTCCTTTGGCTATGCTTACTATTATCTGATTGTTTGTTATAAACTTTTCAGCCTGCCTACACACCTCTCTTATGGCATGTGATGGAACAGACAGCACAATATAATCGCTGTCTGTAATGGCATCACCCATATTTTCAAAGGCCTCTACTCCAAAAGGAATTACTGTACCGTGTAAATATTTTATATTTTCTCTTTTTACATTAATATCATTTATTACGTCTTTTTTTCTATCCCAAATTTTAACCTGAATTCCTTTCTTAGCGAGCATCACAGCTAGAGCTGTTCCAAAGCTCCCCCCACCTAAAAAAGTAACTCCTGAACCCATAACTATTCCTTCCTTTCTCTAAACTCCAACTTTATACCTGTTCCTGTAAACTCAAAGTTTTGTCTTAATTGATTTTCTAAATATCTTTCATAAGAAAAATGAATACAAGATTGATCATTTACAAAGAACACAAAAGTAGGCGGTTTTACACCAGTCTGAGTCACATAGTAAATTTTAAGTCTTTTAGTTCCCATAATCGGTGGTTCTTTCATCATTACCGCTTTGCTTATTACATCATTTAACACACCTGTTTTTATTCTTTTTGTATAGCTTTCATAACATTCTTTAACAGTTTCAAGTACCTTATGTACTCTCTGACCTGTAAGTGCAGATATAAATAAATATGTTGCATAAGGCATAAAAGATAGGTTTGTTTTAATCATATTTTTAAATTCGTTCATTGTATTAGTATCTTTTTCTACAAGATCCCATTTGTTCACAATTACCATTATAGCCTTACTCATCTCATGTGCATATCCGATAATTTTCTCATCCTGCTCAGTTATACCTTCAGTAGCATCAAGCATTAAAATACATACATCCGCTCTTTCAATAGCTGTATAAGTTCTTATAACACTATATCTTTCTATTTCTTCTTTAACCTTGCTTTTTCTTCTAAGACCAGCTGTATCTACAAGTATAAACTTTCCTTCTTCTGTTTCTAGGTAACTATCAATAGCATCTCTAGTAGTTCCAGGGATATCACTTACAATAACTCTTTCTTCTCCTAAAAGTTTATTTATAAGTGATGATTTCCCAACATTAGGCTTTCCTACAAAAGCTATTCTTACATATTCATCTTCTTCCTCTTCCAGTGAAGCCTCATCAAAATTCTCAACTACTCTATCCAGCATATCACCAAGCCCTAATCCTTGTGATGCAGATATAGTTATTGGTTCTCCTATTCCTAGATTATAAAATTCATATGCATTATCTTCTTCTTTTAGACTATCTACTTTATTTACAACAAGTACTATTGGTTTTTTACTTTTTCTCAGCATTTGTGCTACTTCTCTATCTGCCGCTGTAAGCCCTTCCTTACCATCTACTATAAACACTATTACATCTGCAGTTTCTATAGCTATTTGTGCTTGCCTGCGCATTTGTGATATTATAATATCGCTGCTTTCTGGCTCTATACCACCAGTATCGATAATTGTAAAGCTATGTCTAAGCCATTCAGCTTGAGCATATACTCTATCCCTTGTTACCCCCGGAGTATCCTCTACTATAGATATTCTATGACCTGCCAATTTATTAAATAATGTAGATTTTCCTACATTAGGCCTTCCTACTATTGCTACTATTGGTTTTCCCATTTTTTATACCTCCTCATGGTGTTTATTTATTATGCTTATTAAATCTTCTCCAGTATAATCACATACTAATATTTCTCTATTTAAAGCTTTTCCTAAACCTTCGACAGTAATGTCATCTAAAAATATTTTTTCTGTATCTGCGGCTAATTCATATCCTTTTCTCAGCATGCAATCTGGAATTATAATATGTTTTCCTATCTCTTTATTTTTCAATTGTTCAATTATATCACTACCTGTTATAAGTCCTGCCACAGTTATAGTTTCACCAAAAAAATTATTAATTATCTTTATAACATCTATTTTTATCTTAGAATTAGCTTTCATTATAATATCTGCAGCATTTACAATTTCATTGTAGGCAAGTTCTCCTGTTACCATTGTAAATGATCCTTTTATGTTTTCTTTTAAATCTGAAACAGAATCTTTAATATTGTTTCTGAAAAGTCTTATTACTCCTACACCATCTTCTAGCTGCTTAAAGCCATTATAAAAATCTGTAGATGGAATTTCTCCTTGTGCTACAACATAAAACTCATCAGACATTCTTACAAAAGGGCTTCCTATTTCTTTTATATATTTTTGCTGCAGTTTTGCTACTATATCTAATTGTCTTTCAGCAGTTTCTTTACTATATAAATCTAGCTTATGCAGTCCCTCTCTAAATTTGGTTACACCAACAGGTACTACAGCTAAATTTTCTACAGTAGGATATAATTTGTATAAATCTTCAATAGTTTTTTCTAATTCAATTCCGTCATTTATTCCTGGACATAAAACAATTTGACAATTTATTTCTATGCCTGCACTAGTCATTCTCTTTAGTCTGTCATATACATTTCCAGCAAATCTATTATTAAGCATCTTAATTCTAAGTTCTGGATTAGTAGTGTGAACTGAAACATTTATAGGACTTATTCTATATTTTATTATCCTATCAATATCATCTTCACTCATATTAGTCAGAGTTACAAAATTTCCTTGAAGAAATGCAAGTCTTGAATCATCATCCTTAAAATAAAGTGTCTCCCTCATACCTTTAGGCAGCTGATCGATAAAGCAGAAAATACATTTATTATGACAACTCTGTGGCTTATCTAATATAGCATCTTTAAATTGTACACCTAAGTCTTCATCATATTCTTTTTCTATTTCAAGTTCCCAAATTTCCCCATTCTTCTTTTGTATTTCAACTGTAACATATTCATCACAAATTAAATATTTATAATCAATAATATCTTTAACTGGCTCACCATTGATACTTATCAAACAGTCTCCAATTTCTATTTCCATCTCTTCAGCAATACTTCCCGGCTTTATTACTGCAATTTCATTTTTCATATATTCAACCCCTTTAATAATAAGCAGTAACCAGTGGACAAATTTTAGCTGTTAATTGTCGACTGATGTTATATTACATTTAGTAATATTACCTTAATATGCTTATTTAGTCAATGCATAATAAAAAACCCTTCTAAGAAACAGAAGAGTTTTTGTTATAAATTATATTAAATTTAAAATAAGAAAAGTTGCACCTGCTACTAATCCTGATATTGGTATTGTGAGAACCCATGCCGTTACGATTTCTCTAGCAACAGCCCATCTTACCGCTGAAAGTCTTTTCGATGCACCAACTCCCATTATTGAACCAGTAATTATGTGAGTTGTACTTACTGGCGCATTAAACATTGTTGCACTGAAAATTACTGCTGATGCTCCCATTTCCGCCGTAAATCCATTAACTGGAGCAATCTTAGCCATCCTTGATCCCATTGTCTTAATTATCTTCTTTCCGCCAAGGCTTGTTCCTAATGCCATAGCCAAAGCGCAAGAAAACTTAACCCAATTCGGCACAGCAAATTCAGGTATCATTCCAGCACTAACAAGTGCCATTGTAATAATACCCATAGATTTTTGAGCATCATTCCCACCATGATTTAAAGCTATAGTCATAGCTGAAAGTATTTGAGCTTTTGAGAAAATTTTTGAAACCGTTGCTGGCCTTGTATTTCTTAACATAAAATTTATAATGTTCATAAGTACAAATCCTATAAAGAAACCTATTACCGGTGATAATACAAGCCATAATATAACCTTTGTAAACAAGCTACTCCAATTAACAACAGCAACTGAATGATTTGCTACTATAGCTGAACCAACTAATCCTCCAATAAGTGCATGCGAGGAGCTACTTGGAATTCCAAAATACCATGTGATTAAGTTCCATATTATTGCTCCGAGTAGCGCTGCTATTATAAGTTTCAAAGTTATATGGTCAGCATGTACAATTCCACTTCCTATAGTTTTAGCAACCTTTACATTCATGAATGCACCTACAAAGTTCATTACTGCAGACATGATTACAGCTTGCTTTAATGTTAATACTCTAGTTGATACAGAACATGCTATAGCGTTAGCACTGTCGTGAAAACCATTAATAAAATCAAAAGCCAATGCTACTACAACTATAACAGCAGTTACAATAATAGTACTACTAAGCATTTTTCATTACTACTCCTTCTACAACATTAGCCACATCTTCGCATGCATCTAATGTATCTTCAAGATACTGGTAGATTTCTCTCCATTTAATTATTTCAATAACTTCAGTATTACTTCTAAATAAATCTCTAATTGCTTTTCTTGATACTCTGTCGCCTTCTTCTTCTATTCTATTAATTTCTATGATGTTATTACGCAATTTTTTACTAGTTTTCATGTTTTTAAGTTCTTCCATTAAATTTATTAACTCTTCACAACTACTTACTATCATTCTACTTAACATCTCTGCTTCTTCTGTGCAGTTATTTACATTAAGCATTACGAATCTGCTAGCTGTAGCTTCTATAAGGTCAATAACGTCATCCATGTCTTTTGCTATAAGGTAGATATCTTCCCTATCAAAAGGCGTTATGAATGTTTTATTTAACTGTTGAAGTATTTCATGCTGTTTTTTGTCTCCTTCATGCTCAATTTCTTTGAGCTTCTTATGATTTTCTTCTGAATTATCTAGATCTTGTATAAATTCCACTAGCATATTAGAAGCTTTTTGTGCAATTTTTGCAATCTCGATAAAATAATCATAGAATTTGTCTTCTTTTGGAGTTAAGCTGAACATTTTATCCCTCCTAATGTTGAAACTATATATTCGACCTTATAAAGTATAACATAAAATTAACTAAAGTAAAATATGAAATTAACATTTGTTAATAATGTAAACGTTATATATTGCAAAATATAATAGAACATTTGATATTATAACATTATTTTACACATTATCACACAAAATATAACAATATTAGACTGATTATTGTTTTCTTATAACAAATACATTATTGTTCTACATAATTATTAAAAATAATAAAAGAGCCAGCTGCCTTAATGATATGCTCCCCTTGTGG
>NZ_JAEEGB010000038.1 GCF_016316925.1 Clostridium aciditolerans
AATTTAAAGGAGACAAGAAAATTATATCGTTTACGTTGTTGAATATTGTCGTATGCTTTTGTTTGCTTTCTTCAATATGTTTAAATGATGTGATATCTGTGTGGTATCCTGCTATATATATATTTTTGCCATTCTCATTTTTCAAAGCTTTGCCATTACTTTTTATCCACTTATATCCCTGATACTTGGATTTTATACGATATTCAGCCATAAAATAATCATCCTTGCCGTCGATAACTTTTTTAAAAGCATTTGACAACTGGTCAACATCATCAGGATGAATAAGTGTAAACCAAAAATCCATATGTTCTATAATTTCATTTTTAGAATAACCTAAGAAATTTACTAAGGCTCCAATTATAGCAGTTTCACCGGTTATCAAATCATACTCCCAGATCCATTCAGATAGGCTATCAGCAATAAGGCTATCTCGTATAGATTTATCTAAATTAAGCAATACTATGTCCCCCCAAATAAAGAATTTACCGTTATAAATTACTTTTATTGTAGCACATTTTGTTGAATCTACACAAATATTCTCATAATTTTATATAAAAATATAAAGTGAAAATTAGTTTTTATAATTTTTATAATATAGATTCTTTTCATATAATACAAGTTTTGATATATTATAAAGTGAAACTTAAATGAACTTTATCTGTTTCTTAGTTAAAGGGGGATTTTATGAAATTTATTGGTTACAGAACATTAAAAACAGGAATAGGTGCATCAATTGCGATGATTATAGCAAAGCAGATAGGTTTAGAATATGCTGTATCTGCTGGAATCATTACTATACTAAGTATTCAAAATACAAAAAGACAATCTGTAAATATAGCCATCCAACGTATGGCTTCGTGCATAGTAGCACTATTAATTTCATCTGCTGTATTTATGCTTTTGGGATACAACGCAATAGCCTTCGGTATCTTTCTATTAATATTTATTCCTATAACGGTAAGATTTAAATTAGAGCAAGGGATAGTTGTAAGTTCTGTGCTTGTAACTCATTTATTAGTTCAGAAATCCTCTAACATATTTTGGATTGGAAATGAGTTAGGGCTTATGATTATAGGTGTTGGAGTAGCACTACTACTAAATCTATATATGCCAAGCATAGAGGAAGAAATTAAAAAGGATCAGGTATACATAGAAGAAAAAATGAAAGAAATTTTGTTTCAAATGATAAAAGCACTTAAAGACAATAATATCTCTATAAAAGAAGAGAAATTATTTAATGAACTTGAAAAAAGACTCCATATGGCTAGAATACGTGCATACAATAATTTAAATAATTACTTTATGTCAGATGTCAGTTACTATGTTCAATATATGGAGATGAGAACACAGCAGTATGAAACGTTAAAAAGGATGCAAGAGCATTTTCAAAGGTTTTTTATGACCTATGAACAAAGTATTATAATGGCATATTTTACAGAAAGTGTTGCAAATTCTCTACATGAGGAAAATACAGCTGAAAAGCAATTAAAGGCTGTAGAGATACTAAGGGGGGATTTTAAAAAAATGGAGCTTCCTAGAACAAGGGAGGAATTTGAAAATAGAGCAATGCTTTTTCAATTTTTAAATGATTTAGAACAATTTCTAATAATAAAAAATGAATTCAGAAAAAACTTTATCAAATGATTTTAAGGCTCAGTTCTTCATCTGAGCCTTAGACTACTTGCAAACATATTTTATAAGTAGTTTTTTATTTTACATTAAAATGGTTCAAAACCTTGGTCTGCCCACCATTCTTCAAGCAAATTATCATACTCCTTAGAAAAGGCTTCTACATGCAATTCTTCCCACTTTGATAACACTTCATATAATTTTTTTGCCTTATCTATATCAGTGCTAGCAGCAGCATTTTTATAGAATTCAACAGCAGCCATTTCATTTTGTATAGCTATACCAAAAACAGATACTACAAGTGCAGCACTTTTTCTATCAAGTTTATCCCAGCTAAAAAGTTTTGGTGATGGTAGGGCTTCTATCATAGCTAAATTAAAATCATCTTCTTTATCGTTTTTTATTTTATCGAAAAGATTTTTTAGCCAGTCTATATGTTTTAGCTCCTCATTATGTAAATCAATAAAGGCATCTTTTACTTCTTCAGATATTCCATTTTTCTCAGAAGCAAGCTTGTAGAATTCTGATCCCTCAATTTCATTAATTATAGCTTGTTTTAATAATTGAAGTTCTTTTTTATTCATTATAATACCTCCTATGGTATAGTTATTATTGTTTAGTAATTATTATTAATTTAATTATAGCATTTATAAAATAAATTACCAGTATTTTTTAAAATTAGTTATAATTTTTTATCACAAAAAATATAGCAATTAATATATAAAATTTAACAAAGGTATAAGCCTCTATTTGTATTTACAGTATTATATAAAGCAATGCTCAAATATATTAAAACAAATTCGAAAAAATGAAAAAAATTATAAGTCTAATTAAAAGAATTGTAATTTACTGTTTTTTACTACTATAAAAGTGCTATATAATTTACTTCTAAATGTAAAAATATGTTTGATAAAAATGCTTTAAAATATCTAATAATGTAGTTAAAATTGTATTAAGGATAGTATTCTGAATATTAGGACGAAAGAGGGGGACGTACTTGGTTTTTAATTATTTAATAATACATTCAATTAGAGTATCTCTAATTGTACTTGTAGCTATTTTTTTTATAGTTATACTGATGGTTTTTTTGCTAGATCGTAAGATATATTTAGGTATGTGGGCAGGAGGATTAGGTCTGTTTTTGGCAAATATTATACTGCTTATGAGTGTTAACTATAGTTATGGAAATGAATTTATAATATTATTGCAAAGAATTTTTAGTTCATTAGGAGCTTTGCTTATGGCAGAAGGATGTATGAAGCTCTTAAACAAAAAAATTAATCGTAGTATACTTGTTTTCTTATGCCTTAACATAATAGCTGCAACAAATTATGCATTAGGCTTAATGCCTATTAGATTCCTTTTATTTATTCACTTCACTTTTTTAACCTATGTTAATGTATACATAGCTATTGAACTAATTAGATCTAAACAGTATATTATGTTTAATAAATATGTATTAGGGTTTGCCTTTTTAGCCTGGGGTATGTCATATGCTGTTAAGGGTATTGTTTTTATAATAAAGCCACAATTTAGGTTATGGGGAGTTGTTACCACTTTTATAATGACATTATTCTTTTTAATCTACGCTATTTTTGCTTTTTATAGGCACAAAACAAATCTATTATATGAAAAAGAAATGTGTTTTGATGATATTTTTAATTATTCAGCAATTGGTATGGCGGTGGTTGGAGTAGATGGCAGTATTATGCGGGGGAATGAATCTCTTAGTAAAATATTAGGATATTCTTGCGCCGAATTGAAGGGGCTATATTCTAAAGATATTACATATGAAGAGGATATGGATATGACCTTGAAGGGAGTAGAGGAGCTTTTATCAGAAAAAAAGAATTCTTTTCAAGTAGAAAAAAGATATTGTAATAAAAATGGACATGTCGTATGGGCCATTGTAAATATTTCTTTAATTAGAAACAAGAAACAGAAACCGCTGTATTTTGTTTTACAAGTTCAAGATGTAACCAGTTATAAAACTCTACAAAATGAGCTTATAAAAAGTAATGAAAAGTATAAGACATTATTAAACTCCTATGACAATTCGATAGCAGTATTGGACAAAGAGTATAGATATGTAGTCGCAAACCAGCATGTTGTGGATACAATAAATCATCAAACAAATAAAAACTTTACACTCAGCACTATTGTTGGACAGAAGGTTAAAGATATATGCCCTAATATATATAATAGTGATATATTTAAAATATACAAATATGTAATGAACACTAGAGAATCTAAACATGATATCATTGAATTTACTAATCAAAAGGGTTATACAGAATGGTATGAACTCAATGTTACACCATCACATGAAGGTATTCTTGTTATTATGAATGATATTACTGATAGAGTTAAAGATCATCAAATAATGAAAGAAACTATAGAGTTAGATAGATTGAGAACGGAATTTTTTGCAAATCTCTCACATGAATTCAGAACCCCTTTAAATATTATAATAAGCTCTAATAAAATGCTTTTAGATGCTGTGAATAATCAGGAAGGACTAACAAAAGACTATGCAGTAAAATATTTAAGAGCATCGAAACAGAATTGCTATAGATTGCTTCGCCTAATTAATAATATAATGGATATTACAAAATTTGATTCTGGCTTTTTACATTCAAACCTTCAATGCTGGGATATTATAAACGTAGTTGAAGAGATAGCACAATCCATTGTAGAATATGCAAAAAATAAGAATATAGATATGATATTTGACACCGATGTTGAAGAAAAATATATTATGTGTGATGCGGATAAGATTGAGAGAGTGATGTTAAATCTGCTTTCGAATGCAATTAAATTTACACATAATGGAGGAACTATTGAGGTTAAAATCTTTGATAAGAACGACTCTATAGAAATTATAGTAAAAGATAATGGAATTGGTATACCAGAAGATAAACTAAACTTGATATTTGATAGATTTAGACAAGTTGATAAGTCTCTTACAAGAAATCAAGAGGGAAGTGGAATAGGTTTATCTCTAGCAAAGGTATTTGTGGAGATGCATAAAGGTACAATTGAGGTTTTCAGCACTAAAGGTAAAGGAACAACTTTTTTGGTAAAATTGCCTATAAATAATTCTTGCATCCTGGATGAAATTTCTATATCTAAACAAATATGTGATAGTAAAATAGAGAAAGTGAATGTCGAATTTTCAGATATATATTTTTAGAATTTCAAGAGAGTGAAAGTATTGTTCATTCTCTATTATTTTTGAACTTTATCCGAAATGGTATTTAATCTCCACCTAACGTCAAGAATTCTGTTTATCAATAATAACACTTTAGAATAAATGAATATATATGCAATTTGAGTTTCAAAAAAATGTTTGAATTTACCAGAAAGAGAGACTTTTACTGCTATATTTATTGGAATGCTGATATTAAAGGATTTGTATAAGTCTTATTTCTATGTATTCTAAATAGAAAATAAAATATATATTTTGAAAATAGTGACTTAAAATGAAAATATAAATTTTTTATTAAATAGTGGAAAAAAGCATTAAAACCTATACCTTTTTTCATGGAAATAACTATAATATTCAGTGGGAGAGAAATCGTAAAATATAAGTTGTTTTACGTTTAAATATGTTAAAAAATGTTATTTGTTAAAGGAGAAAAGGTGTGTATGAGTTGGGAAAAATTTACGACATATGTTTTAATGGGGATAGTATTACTTCCTATTATTGTTTGTCCATTTATATTATTAAAAAATCCTAGTTTTGCACCGTATAATAATTTAAACGTTCTGAAAAATACAATAGCACGTAATTATACGGATGCAGATATGAGATTTAATGATTTCAAAGCTATGGTTGAAAGTGGCAAGGTACAAAAGGTTGATTATAATGAAGTAGACTCTATTCTTGAAGCAGAAGATAAGTCAGGAAAAACTTTTACTTTTGAAAATCCTAAGAACTCACAGTTCAGACAGTATTTGTTGGAGCATAAAGTAATAATTAAAGAATCTTCTAATGTTTATTCAAAGATACTAAATGTTGTGTTATTCAGCATAATTATATCCTTTGTAATAAGGCTGATAGCTAGATATAGAAAAAAAGAGGCTTTTCCAGCAGGAATGGGAGGAGCAAATTCAGAGGACTTCAATGAATCAAAGAATGTTAATGTTAAATTTAGTGATGTAGCAGGTAATTCAGAAGCTAAAGATAACATGCAGGATATAATTGAGTTTTTGAAGGATCCAGATAGATTTAAAAAATTTGGAGTGAAGATTCCTAAAGGAATAATATTATATGGACCTCCTGGAACAGGAAAAACCCTTTTAGCAAAAGCTTTAGCAGGTGAAGCAGGTGCCTCCTTTATTGCAACAAGTGGATCTAATTTTGTAGAAAAATATGTAGGAGTAGGGGCATCTAGAATAAGAAAATTATTTACAGAAGCTAGAAAGAAAACTCCAGCTATAATATTTATTGATGAAATAGATGCAGTTGGTGGTAAAAGAGGATCAGAAGGCACAAGCACCAGTGAAGATGCTAAAACACTAAATCAACTTCTTGTAGAAATGGACGGATTTAAAGATGATGAAAACATTATAGTTGTAGCTGCAACAAATAGGCTCGATATGTTAGATGATGCACTAATTCGTGCAGGAAGATTTGATAGACATGTAATGGTAGGTCTTCCAGATTTAAATGCGAGACACGAAATTTTAAAGGTACACTCAAAGAATAAGCCTTTATCAAAGGAAGTTGATTTATTACAGATAGCTAAACAAACAGTCTATATGAGTGGGGCTGATTTATCAGGAGTGATGAATGAAGCTGCTATATACGCTATTAAGGAAAATAGCACAGAAATTACTCTAAGACATATTGACAGAGCAATAAACAAAATCGTTGCTGGGGATGAAAAGAAAGATAGATCAAATATATCTGATTTAGAGAAGAAAATAACAGCATATCATGAAGCTGGGCATGCTATAATAGCCAAACTATTGAATAAAGAAAGTGTGCCAAAGGTTTCTATCATCCCAACAACAAAAGGAGCAGCTGGATATACCTTAATAAATCCAGGTGAAAAAATGTTCCAAACTAAAGAAGAAATATTAAATAAAATAAGTGGGTTGCTCGGTGGAAGAGCAGCTGAAGAAATAATATTTGGGAAGCAAAATATAACAGGCGGCGCATCAAATGATCTACAAAGAGCTACAAAAATGGCTTTAACATTAATAACAAAATACGGGATGAGCGAAAAACTAGGCCTTGTAAGTTTTGATGACAGAGAAATTTCTCTTCAAAATGAATTATTATTAAGTGAAACTAAACAAATATTAGACAAAATCTATAAAAAAACCTTAGATTATATACTAATAAATAAGGATAAATTAGAAGCTGTTGCACAAAGATTATTAAACCACGAAATAATAGACGAAAATGACCTAGATATGCTGCTTGTAGGTTAGATATAATTGAACAAAATGTTTTTTAAAATTGAGAATTTTAAAAAACATTTTGTTTTTTTTGTGAATAATTATGAAGTATTATGAAGTATTTTGTAGTCAAGCTAGTATAGTCAAGTATATAAATACAGCAAAACATTAATTATAATTTATAGGAAACTATAGAATAATACGTGATGGATTACTTCCTATAAACACAGTATGTGTATTAAATGAAAATGGTCAAACTTTTTTACAAAAACTCTTAATTAGATTTACGAATTTCAGCCATTTATGAGGACTGATATGATCAATCTTTTTACAAACCAACAAAAGGAGAATAGCGAATATGAATTGGGATAAGTTTACAACGTATTTTTTAATGGGGTTAATATTACTTCCTATTATTGTTTGTCCATTTATAGTATTAAAGAATCCTAGTTATAAACCGTATAATAGCTTCAGCTTTATGAAAAGTACAGTGGCGCGCAATTATATGGATGCAGATATGAGATTTAATGATTTCAAAGCTATGGTTGAAAGCGGTAAAGTACAAAAGGTTTATTACAACGAAGTAGACTCTGTTCTTGAGGCAGAGGATAAGTCAGGAAAAGCTTTTACTTTTGAAAATCCTAAGAACTCACAGTTCAGACAGTATTTGTTGGAGCATAAAGTAATAATTAAAGAATCTTCTAGTGTTTATTCAACTATACTAAACTTTATATTATTCAGCATAATTATATCTTTTGTAATAGGACTAATAGCTAGATATAGAAAAAAAGAGGCTTTCCCAGCAGGAATGAGAGGAGCAAATTCAGAGCACTTCAGTGAGTCCAAAGATGTTAATGTTAAATTTAGTGATGTAGCAGGTAATTCAGAAGCTAAAGATAACATGCAGGATATAATTGAATTCTTGAAGGACCCAGATCGATTTAAAAAATTTGGAGTGAAGATTCCTAAAGGAATAATATTATATGGACCTCCTGGAACAGGAAAAACCCTTTTAGCAAAAGCTTTAGCAGGTGAAGCAGGTGCCTCCTTTATTGCAACAAGTGGATCTAATTTTGTAGAAAAATATGTAGGAGTAGGGGCATCTAGAATAAGAAAATTATTTACAGAAGCTAGAAAGAAAACTCCAGCTATAATATTTATTGATGAAATAGATGCAGTTGGTGGTAAAAGAGGATCAGAAGGCACAAGCACCAGCGAAGATGCTAAAACACTAAATCAGCTTCTTGTAGAAATGGACGGCTTTAAAGATGATGAAAACATTATAGTTGTAGCTGCAACAAATAGACTTGATATGTTAGATGATGCATTAATTCGTGCAGGAAGATTTGATAGACATGTAATGGTAGGTCTTCCTGATTTAAATGCGAGACACGAAATTTTAAAAGTTCATTCAAAGAACAAACCGTTATCAAAAGAAGTTGATTTGTTGCAAATAGCTAAGCAAACAGTTTATATGAGTGGAGCTGATTTATCAGGAGTAATGAATGAAGCTGCTATATACGCTATTAAAGAAAATAGCACAGAAATTACTCTAAGACATATTGACAGAGCAATAAACAAAATCGTTGCTGGAGATGAAAAGAAAGATAGATCAAATATATCTGATTTAGAAAAGAAAATAACAGCATACCATGAAGCAGGACATGCTATAATAGCCAAACTATTGAATAAAGAAAGTGTACCAAAGGTTTCTATCATTCCAACAACAAAAGGAGCAGCGGGATATACTCTAATAAATCCAGGTGAAAAAATGTTCCAAACTAAAGAAGAAATATTAAATAAAATAAGTGGGTTGCTCGGTGGAAGAGCAGCTGAAGAAATAATATTTGGGAAGCAAAATATAACAGGCGGCGCATCAAATGATCTACAAAGAGCTACAAAAATGGCTTTAACATTAATAACAAAATACGGGATGAGCGAAAAACTAGGCCTTGTAAGTTTTGATGACAGAGAAATTTCTCTTCAAAATGAATTATTATTAAGTGAAACTAAACAAATATTAGACAAAATCTATAAAAAAACCTTAGATTATATACTAGTAAACAAGGACAAACTAGAAGTTGTAGCACAAAGATTATTAAGCTATGAAATAATAGACGAAAATGACCTAGATATGCTGCTTGTAGGATAAACCTATATAGGGGGACTAGACCGAAAGTTAACTTATACGCCGTGATATGTTTCCAAGCTTCAGTACGTTAAAAACTTTTAGCCAGTCTAAAGTTTGTGTTTTAGACGACCTAAGAACCTTCGAGAAACTCGCTACGCTCAAACAACTCGAAGGTGCTAAGGTTGTCTTAAAACTCTTCACTAAGATTGGCACAAAGTTTTTAAATCTATCTTCAGCTTTGGAAACATACCCCTCTGTATAAGTTAACTTTCTAGTTAGTTTTCCTATTTTATTCCTCTACAAAGTTTTTTTCTAAGTGTTCATCACAGACATCTGACTTTAAGCGATTATATAAATCTATCAGATTCATGTGATTTGTACTTTGAGAATCGTATTTTCCTAGCTTGAAGGCAAGTTGTACAGAAAAGCCTATGCAGCCAGCGAGGATTATTGTTCCAATTCCAGCAGGACCACCTAAAAAATATCCAACAATTAGGACAGTAATTTCAATGGTTCCTCTAATCATCCAGACAGGCTTTTTTAACTTTTTTACCAGCCCTTCCATTAAACCATCTCTAGGACCAGCACCTAAGTTTACCCTAAGGTAAAAAAAGGTTGCCCAACCTATTATAAAGATTCCTAAAATAAGCAATAGTATTTGTCCCAATAGACTATTTGGAGTACTAAAAAATTTAAATTTTTCTATGATATCTATAAATAAGCCTATAAATATCATGTTAAATACACTTCCGAGTCCAGGAACAACTCCAATAAAGTAACATGCAATCAATATTAGCAAACCCATTAACTCAGATACTTGGCCTAAGGTAAGTGAACTATGATAAACAATTCCCATATGCAGAACATCCCAGGGACTCATTCCGAGCTTAGAATACAAAGTACATAGTATACCTATAGAATATAGAAGAAGCCCAAACATTAGTGATGGCATTTTTTTTATCAGTTCAATTAAAACCATTTGATATCTTTTCTGCAATTTAAGTTCTCCTTTCTCATCATTAAGAAACTCTCTATCTAATTCTACAACTATAGCAGTGTAGAGGCAATAATTACCTTTAAGTAACTTAGAATATAGATGGATACTGGAGAAGTTAGAGCCTATAGTCGTTAAATAGATTATTTGCTTGTATTCAACAATGATTATTTTCAAATACAAATTTTTTATTGATAACTTATTGACAAATAGAAAGAAAAGGTTTATATTAAAACTATACAAAACAAGTATACTTTATATAAATTTAGTAATATATTATTAGGCATTAGTATGCCTTAATTTTAAAAATAAAAGTATACCAATAAGGTAAACAATAAGGAGGAATTTATTGTGTCAATGTGTGAAAACTGTACAACTTGTCAATCAGCAGATAAGGTTTTAGAAGGATTTATAGGTTCTATGGATATGGAAACTTCTCACCATAGAGTTGAAAGTCAAAAGATAAAATGTGGATTTGGACAACAGGGTGTATGTTGTAAATTGTGTGCTAATGGACCATGTAGAATAACTCCAAAATCACCAAGAGGAATATGTGGGGCTAATGCAGACACAATAGTAGCTAGAAATTTCCTAAGAGCGGTGTCATCAGGAGCAGCTTGCTATTTACATGTAATTGAGAATACAGCAAGAAACTTAAAATCTATAGGAGAAACAAAGGGAACAATAAAAGGCGTTAATGCTTTAAATAAAGTAGCTAAAGTCTTTGGAATAGAAGAGGAAGATAATCATAAAAAAGCAATAATGATAGCTGATAAAGTTATTGCTGATTTATATAAGCCTAGATTTGAAAAAATGGAAATTGTAGAAAAAATGGCATATAAGCCTAGAGTGGAAAATTGGAAGAAGCTTAATATAATGCCTGGTGGAGCTAAGTCAGAGGTTTTTGATGCTATAGTTAAGACTTCAACAAATTTAAATAGTGATCCAGTAGACATGTTATTAAACTGCTTAAATCTTGGAATATCTACAGGACTTTACGGATTAACTCTTACAAACTTGTTAAACGATATCATGCTTGGAGAACCTGTTATAAGAGCAGCTAAGGTAGGCTTCAAGGTTGTAGATACAGATTATATAAATATTATGATTACTGGACACCAACATTCAACAATATCACATCTTCAAGATGTTCTAATAGATGATAAGGTAATAGAAAAGGCTAAGAAAGCTGGAGCTAAAGGCTTCAAACTTGTGGGATGTACTTGTGTAGGACAGGATCTACAGTTAAGAGGAGAGCATTATAAAGAAGTATTCTCAGGACATGCTGGTAATAACTTTACAAGTGAAGCATTAATAGCTACTGGAGGAGTGGATTTAATAGTTTCAGAGTTTAACTGTACACTTCCAGGTATTGAGCCTATTGCTGATAAATTTAAGGTTAAGATGATATGTTTAGATGATGTAGCTAAAAAGGCAAATGCTGAATATATTGAATATTCCTTTGAAAATAGAGAAGAAATAAGCAATTATGTAATTGATGAAGCTATTAAGAGCTATAGCGAAAGAAGAGGCAATGTTGTTACAAATGCAAAACAACTGTTGGATCGTATGATGCAAATGGTAAGTGAAAACAGAGATGCTGTTCCTATAAATATACCAATGGATCATGGTCACGATGATGTAATAACTGGAGTTAGTGAAGAGTCTCTTAAAGCTTTCCTAGGTGGAACATGGAAACCATTAGTAGACTTAATTGCAGCTGGAAAAATTAAAGGGGTAGCTGGAGTTGTAGGATGTTCAAATCTTACTGCTAAAGGTCATGATGTATTTACAGTAGAACTTACTAAAGAACTTATAAAGAGAGATATAATTGTACTTTCAGCTGGATGTTCAAGTGGCGGACTTGAGAATGTAGGATTAATGTCACCAGGTGCAGCAGAGCTTGCTGGGGAAAATTTAAAAGAAGTATGTAAGAGTCTAGGAATTCCTCCTGTATTGAACTTTGGACCATGTCTAGCTATAGGAAGATTAGAATTAGTTGCTACAGAGCTTGCAGAGTATTTGGGAATAGATATTCCACAGCTTCCATTAGTACTTTCTGCTCCACAATGGTTAGAAGAACAAGCTTTAGCTGACGGAGCTTTCGGGTTAGCGTTAGGACTTCCACTTCACCTTGCAATACCTCCATTCATAACAGGAAGTAAGGTAGTAACAAAGGTATTAACAGAGGACCTTGAAACTTTAACTGGTGGAAAACTTATACTTGAAGATGATGTAATAAAAGCAGCAGATAAGCTTGAAGAAATCGTACTTAATAGAAGACAAAAACTAGGCCTTAAATAATTTGATTGGTGGTGTGCTCCTATGAAAAGAATCATGATAAATAAGGATTTGTGCAGCGCATGTTTAAATTGTTATATGGCATGCATGGCAGAGCATAACGAAAAGGGTAAATCTGTATTTGATGTAGATCTTGAAAATATTGAAAATGAAGGAAGAAACTATATAACTCTAGATAAAGAAGGTAAACCAATCCCTATATTCTGTCGTCATTGTGATGACCCAGAATGTGTTAACACTTGTATGAGTGGCGCTATGACTAAGGATAAGGAAAGTGGAATAGTCTCTTATGATGAAGAAAAATGTGCTTCTTGCTTTATGTGTGTTATGTCCTGTCCTTATGGAGTATTAAAGCCCGATACAAAAACAAAAAAGGTCGTAGTTAAATGTGACTTATGTAATGGTAGAGAGATACCAAGATGCGTAGAAAACTGTCCAACTGGTGCAATATATCTTGAGGAGGTGGACTGCTAATGAGATATGTAATAATAGGAGCTAGTGCTGCAGGAATTAATGCTGCAAAAACTCTAAGGGAATTAGATAATCTGAGCGAAATTGTTATCATATCAAAGGACACCGATGTATATTCAAGGTGCATGCTTCATCATGTTATTAGTGGCAATAGAGATTTAGAGAAAATTGCCTTTGTAGATAAGGACTTTTTCTCTAAGAATAATATAAAATGGGTAAAAGGTATTGAGGTTACAGATATAAATACTGATGAAAAGCAAGTTGTATTAGAAAACGGCACAATAGAAAAGTATGATAAATTACTAATTGCGACCGGAGCCTCCTCATTTGTTCCACCAGTTAAGAATTTAAGAGAAGCTAAAGGTGTATATTCCTTAAGAGATTATGCTGATGTGCTAAATATAGAAGAAGGAATAAAGAAATCAAAGAAAGCTGTAATACTAGGAGCTGGCCTTGTTGGCATAGACTCAGCTATAGGGCTTATGGAGAGAGGAATAAAACTTTCTATTGTAGAGATGGGAAACAGAATACTTCCTCTTCAGCTAGATCAAAAAGGAGCTGATAGATATCAAAAGCTTTTTAAGGATAAGGCTGTAGATATTTATACTTCAGTAAGCTTAGAAGAAGTAATTCTAAAAGAAGATGGATATGTAAGTAAGGCTAAATTAAGCGATGGAACTTTGATAGACTGCGATATGATAGTTGTAGCTGCAGGAGTTAGACCTAATATTAATTTTATAAAAAACACTAGCATAAATGTAAATAAAGGAATTGTAATTGATAAAAACTGTAGAACTTCTGAAAAAGACATATATGCTGCTGGAGATGTTACTTTTACCGCTCCAATTTGGCCCATTGCTGTGAAACAAGGTATAGCAGCTGCGTATAACATGTACGGAGAAGAAAGAGTTTTTGATGATACCTTTGCATTAAGAAATTCTATGAATTTTTTAGGATTAGAAACTGTATCTCTAGGTATAGTAGAAGCTCCAGACAATAGCTATACTGTAGACATTATTGAAACAAAGAATGTCTATAAAAAAGTGATTCATAAAGATGGAATAATATACGGAGCAATTCTTTTAGGTGATATATCTTATTGTGGAGTGCTGCATCAGCTTATAAAGAATAAAATAAATATATCTAATATAAATAAAAATATATTTAAAATTGATTATGCAGACTTTTTCAATGTACAGAAAGATGGTCAATATAAATACGAATTTGTATAAAGTTCAACTAAGAATCAGATGGGATTTTAAAGCCCATCTGATTCTTAGTTAAAAGGACAAAGCACTTATGCCATTAATACTAACGCTCAAAGTAACGGCAGTATTAGTGGCAATTTTTAATATAGGGTTTATTTACTTGTTATACTAAAAAATGTATAATGTATATTAAGGAAACTCCTGCTCTTTTTATTTCGCAGGAGTAAGCGACCATCTCAAAATCAGCACTCTGTGTAAGTGACTATCACCAAATCATAAATTTGGGATATCTGCTTAGGATTTTGGATGTCTGCTTAAGAAGGGGGAGAGGATATATGAAAGCTTTAAAAAACTTTAAAAGCTTGCTGAGCTTCTTGATTTGCTATATGTTACTTGTAACATTATTGCCAACAGGTGCCTTAGCAGCAGCTAATTCAGACAGCAAGGTAATAAATAACAATAGCTTACTGGTTAAAGAAGGGGAGTGGCTATATTATAGAAACTCAAGCGATGGAGGTTCTATATACAAAATAAAAACAGATGGCACAGAAAATACAAAAATAAATGATGTAAGTAGCTCAAATATAAGTGTTTACGGGGATTGGATTTATTTCAAAGTAATTGACCCTAAGGATGACAGCAAAAACTATGAAATGTTTAGAATTAAGAAAGGTGCCTCTCAAGGAGATGCCCAAGACTTGAAATTTAGCAGTAATAACGAAGTTTTTATAGGTGACTATATTTATTATGTAAAAAATAATGATGGTATATATAAAATAAAGGCTGATGGCAGTGAAAAATCACAAAAAATAGTAGATTGTAAACACGGTGGAATAAGAAAAAACTATATTTTTTATAGTAAACCAGATGCTAATGGCGGAGCTGTAGAAACTTATTTTATATCAAATTTAGATGGTAAAAATCAAACCGAAGTTGGAAGTGCTAATGACATAGTTAAATTTACAGATAACTGGATTTACTATGGAATATATAAAGACGGTTTATACAAAATGAAGATTGATGGAAGTGAAAAAAGCAAGATCAGTAATGATTGTTTTGCTTATGTACTAAATGATCAATGGATTCACGACTATAATAATGGTACGTCTTTATTTAAAAATATAGATGGATCAAAAGATATAAAAGAGTCAGGTGCTGGGTCTTTTAAAATGTATACTGGAGATGTGTGGACAGGCATAAATATGGTAGACAACTGGATTTATTTCCATGATTCAAATTATAATTGTTTAAGTATGGTAAATACAGATAGTAGTCAAAAGATCAAACTATACAAGCCTATATCAAAAGATTCTTTTAGGTATGATTTAAACCTAATGTCTTGTTTAAAAGATGGGGATTATGTTTATTACATAAATGACTTTAATGATAGTGAAAAGTTTTTATATAAGTATGATATAAATTCAGGTAATTCACAAAGACTATCCCCTTCAGAAGATATACAAAAAGTTTCAGAGAACAAGAAGTGGATAGTGAAGTTTGGCAAAGAACTTGATGAAAGTACAATAAACAGTAAAAATATTATAGTTACTGATGGTGATAATCAAATAGTAAAGGTGAATATAGCTCTCAATTCGGATAAAAAATCAATTACTGTAAGCAAAGATAATACTGGGAAAACTGATTCTGATATTTGGCAGAAACAGCGTATTTTAGAAGGAAGACAAATTTATAATTTGAAAATAAGTAAAGATGTAAAAAGTAAGGATGGAAAAGAATTAAATAAAAATATTGTAAAAATCTTTGAAGTAAATTAAATCAATAAAGCAGAGCTTTCTCTGCTTTATTATTTTAACACTGATGAAAGGAAAACAATAGCTATGAGGTATTTACTACTTATTGCAGCAATATTACTTGTTCCATATAATCTACTGCCTGTTAGTGTGTGTGGAGCAATACTGTTATTAATATGCAGCATATATTTATTAAAAATAGAAAAGAGCTTAATAGTTAATAAATATATATTTTATTCAATATTATTCTTAAATGTTATAGCAATGCTATCCTTGATATACAGTAAGAATATAAATCTATTTTTTGATGGCTTCATTACATATCTAGCTATTCTGATGTTCTATTTATTATTTACGAATTTACATATGCCTAAAGTATTAGATTATTTTACCTATATTATATCAATATCAACTTTTATATTTATAATATTTCAAGGACTTATATTAAATAAAAGGATAGATGGTACTTTTGGATATGCCAATACATATGGATTATTGCTGTTAATTGGCTTATATATGAATGAAATAAGAGCAGAACAAAAGCTTAAGTCATCAATTCAATGGGTACTAATACTTGGAATACTATTTACTGAGTCAAGAAATACATTTATATATTTATTTATTTTTGCATTAATATGCTATTTTGCAGAATATAAAGAAAAAAACTATAGAATAGCAATAAATTTTTTTACGACTATCATATTTTATGGATTAGTTAAATATTTTGGACTAGGAACAGCCTTTGTTATACCAGTTTTTTATATACCTTTATATTATTTTTATGACAAGTCTAGTGCTAAAATAAAAAAACAGATATCTTTATTTTTTGCTATTGCTATAATTATATCTCTTTCTTTGCTGGTATTTGGAAAATTTAATTTTAACACTAGAGTGAGCAATATCAGTTTAAATTCAGGATCTCTTCAAGAAAGATTTATATATTATGAAGATTGTTTTCAAAGTATAATAAAAAATCCTTTGGGGGATGGTATTAACTCATTTGTGTATAAACAGTATAAAGGTCAATCCGCTTTTTATGATATAAAATACATTCACAATTCACTTTTGCAAGTTTGTTATGATTTAGGGATACTGGGACTAGCAGTTTTTATATTTATCTTTATATATGGATTATATATAATACTAAAACTTAAGAAAGATAGATTAAAAGTTTTAAAATTAGCTATGTTTTTAACGATATATTTTCATAGTTTGTTAGATTTTGATTTTTCTTTTACCTCAATTTTTATAATAGTAGTAATGATAATGAGTTTTTCAGATAAAAGTAATAGCTTTACTATAGGAAATTCAGTTAAAGTGTCTATGATAAGTTTGGGATTGATAGTTTCAGTATATATTTTAATAATTAATTCATTAACTTTCCTGGGAAATTTATATGCAAAAAATGATATAAACAAATCTATTACTTTTTATAGAGCAAATAAAGCAATAACCATTAAAAATCCAGATGTATATGTGCTGATGGCACAGGTTTACAGAAACAATAATATGTATCAAGGATGCTTAGCAAACTTAAAATTAGCAGAACAGGTTAATAATGAAGATCCTAGAATAAAGATGAATATTGCTTTTACCTATGAAAGGCTTGGAGATATAGAGAATACAATCAAGTATTTTGATATAGTTTTAGATTGTGAAAAGTATTATTATCAGATTTACCAAAAATACTATGTATATTTAGACAATGCTTATAAGAAAACTAATGACTATAAATATAAAACTGAAATAAACAACCTTAAAGATATTTACTATAAGAACTTTAACAGGTTAAATAAAAGAGCTGTATTCCTCAAAAATCAATTGAATGGAAACTTTGATTATACAGTAAATCAGTAGATTATATAGATATTTAACCTGAGTGGTTGGCTTATTAGCGGTATTCATAGGGGTGCCTTGGTTAAGTCAATTATCGAAGTTGAATATCTATATAAGGTAATTGATATTTAAAAATTACAAAATATTAATAATTAGTTTATTGAGTTTTAAAATATTAGAGTTATAATAAATTTATAAGTATATATAATGACAAATAAAATATTAAGTAGTATTGAGAACTGTAAAATGAGAAAAGGCAGGTGAAATTGTTACTAATTACTAAGATAAATTCTTATAATTTAGTAACATAAAGTCGATATGAATATAGCATTTTTTTTAACACCTAAAGAAGAAATAGTATATGAAAATATCAATTCGACTATGAGGCAAGCATTAGAGAAAATGGAATACCATAGATATACGGCCATTCCTTTATTAGATGACCAAGGAAAGTATGTTGGAACACTTACAGAGGGTGATTTGCTTTGGAAACTAAAAAATACCTCAGGTTTAGATTTGAAAAGTACAAGCAAGATAAAATTAAATGATATACCTAGAAGAATGGTAAATAAGCCTATCCATATTAATTCAAACATAGAAGATTTACTTTATACTTCTGTAAGTCAAAACTTTATTCCAGTAGTAGATGATAAAGAAATATTTATTGGAATAATAAAGAGAAGTGATATATTAAACTATTGTTATAAAAGTTTTGTTGAAGCACAATTAAAAGCATTGGTTTTAGATTAGAAATTGAATATTTTTACAGCAAAGAAACTTAGTTTAGATATTTATATTTATCATACTAAGTTTCTTTCTTTTAAAAATAAAAAGGATTATTTTTATAATTTAAAGAAAAAATAAAGTATAGGAAAATCCTTAGATAATTAATAGGTATTAAGGAGGAATTCAAGTGAAAAATGAAAATTGTGTAAAAGTTATTCCTTTGGGTGGGCTTGGAGAAATTGGCAAAAACATAACTGCAATTGAATATAGAGACGAAATCATGGTAATAGACTGTGGAATATCTTTTCCTGAGGAAGACATGTATGGTGTAGATTTAGTAATACCTGATATATCATATTTGTTAGATAACAAGGAAAAAGTTAAAGGAATATTTTTAACTCATGGGCACGAAGATCATATAGGCTCAATACCATATTTTTTAAAACAGCTTAATGTACCTATTTATGGCACAAGATTGACTTTAGGAATAGTTGAAATAAAATTAAAAGAGCATGGTTTGCTCAATAGCTCTGAGCTTCACGCGGTAGAACCTGGCGATAAGATTGAGCTAGAAAATTTTAAGGTTGAATTTATAAGAAACAATCACAGTATATCAGATTCCTGTTGTCTTGCTATCTTCACACCAGTAGGAGTTATACTACATACTGGAGATTTTAAAGTAGATTATACACCTATAGATGATAAGGTTATGGACTTAAAGCGTATATCTAATCTTGGAAGTAGCGGAGTACTACTGCTTATGGCAGATAGCACAAATGTTGAGCGTTCTGGTCATACAATTTCAGAAAGTTCTATAGGAGAAACGCTGGTTAAAATTTTTTCGAAGGCTGAAGGAAGAGTTATTGTAGCCACATTTGCTTCAAATATTCAAAGAATGCAGCAAATAGTCAATGCTTCTGTACAATATGGGAGAAAGGTAGCCTTTAGTGGAAGAAGTATGGAAAATATATCTAAGGTTGCAATGGAACTAGGATATTTGCATATACCAGAACATTATATGATTTCTGTAGATGAAATTCGTAATTATCCGAATGAGCAGATAACTATCATAACTACAGGCAGTCAAGGAGAACCTATGTCAGCTCTTGCTAGAATAGCCTTCTCTACTCATAAAACAATTAAACTTGAACCTAATGACTTAATTATTATATCTGCATCACCAATACCAGGCAATGGAAAGTTTATATCAAGAGTGATTAATGAACTATTTAAAAAAGGGGCAGAGGTTATTTATGAGGCATTAGAGGAAGTGCATGTATCCGGCCATGCTTATCGAGAAGAGTTGAAATTAATTCATACACTGGTACATCCTAAGTATTTTATGCCAGTTCATGGTGAATATAGACATTTGAGACATCACTCAATATTAGCACAAAGGCTTGGTATGGAAAGTTCAAATACTTTCATTATGGAAACTGGTCAAGTTTTAGAGTTATCAGAAAATGAAGCAAAAATTTCCGGTAGGGTTCCAACTGGTATTGTCCTTGTAGACGGACTTGGAGTTGGAGATGTTGGAAATATAGTTCTTAGAGATAGAAGGCATTTAGCCGAAGACGGTATTCTAACAGTGGTTGTAACTATAGAAAAAGAAACCTACAATATCATTGCCGGTCCAGATATAATCACCAGAGGCTTCATTTATGTAAAAGAATCAGAAGCCCTAATTAATGAAGCAAAAGAAATCGTAAAAAAAGAATTGGATAATTGCCTAGAAAATAAAGTGATTGAATGGTACGTATTAAAATCTAACATGAAAAAATCTTTAGAGAAATTTTTATATGAAAAAACAAAAAGGAGACCAGTTATACTTCCAATAATCATGGAAATCTAAAATATATCTTACTTGTAGTACAGTCATAAGGAATTGCCTTGTGACTGTATTTATTTTTATGGAAAAGGAATAATAAGTTAAGTAAAATTATATTTTTATAAATGCTGGAGGGAAAAACATGAAAGATATAGATGATGTATTAAAAGATATAAGACAAATCGATGGTCAGGCGGATAGGTTAAAGAATATGATATCAAATGCCTACGAAGGTTATGAATATAATGGAGCATCTGAAGTTATTATAAATAGAGATAAAGGATTAGATAGAATAAATTCAAGTGCCTATAGGATACAGGTTAACAGTCCTAGTTCTCCTACAATAATAGCTATGGTTGATGAAGGAATAGATCATTATGTGGCTACTGTTGTGGATGCCTATATAGAAAATCAGTAGAAGTTAATATTCTTTAACAAAGGCTATTTTTCTTGTGTAAGAAAGATAGCCTTTGTTGTATTAATTGAAAAACACAACATGCTATGGTAGTATATAGTTAAAAATTCAGTTGTTTATCCATAAATATGTGACAATATGGCTTCAATAGTTATGAAAGAAGGAAAAATTCAAGCGGTTTTGGTTGGCTGTGATAGAGTTGCTGAAAATGGGGATACTGCTAATAAGATTGGAACCTCAGGGGTGGCGATTTTAGCTAAGCACTATGGAATACCATTCTATGTTTGTGCACCACTATCTACTGTTGATTTAAAATGCAGTACTGGTGATGACATTCACATAGAATTAAGAGCTGATGAAGAAATAACATCAAAGTGGTATGAAAAACCAATGGCTCCAGCAGGAGTAAAAACCTATAATCCATGCTTTGATGTTACAGATAACTCACTAATAACTGCTATAGTAACAGAAAAGGGTATAGCATATTCGCCATATAGTGAGAGTCTTCCAAAACTTTTCAAGTAGACAGGAGTGATTTTATGAAGGTTGTTGTTATTGGTGGAGTTGCAGCGGGAATGTCTGCTGCTTCTAAAATAAAGAGAGTTGATAGTAGTGCTGAAATTGTAGTTTATGAGAAGGGTCCATTTGTATCTTATGGTGCTTGCGGACTTCCTTACTATGTATCTGGTATAAATGATGACTATACTAAAATGATAGCAAGAACTAAAGAAGAATTTGAAAAGACAGGAATGAAAATAAATCTTAAACATGAAGTTGTAAAAGTTGAACCGGAAAGTAAACAAATTTTAGTTAAAGATTTAGAGAATGATAGTCTGTTTATAGATTCCTATGACAAACTTATGATAGCTACAGGTACTGTACCAGTAGTTCCACCTATAAAGGGAAAGGATTTAAAAGGAGTATATGTGCTTAAAACCTTGGAAGATGGAATGATACTTAAAAAGGCAGTAGAAACTCCAGAGATAAAGAATGTAGCAATTGTTGGTGGTGGATACATAGGAATAGAATTAGCGGAAACCTTATTACATGCTGGCAAAAATGTCAGGGTTGTAGAACTAGCTCCGAGAATATTACAACCTTTTGATTCTGAATTAACAGAAATGGCAACTAACATTATGATGGAAGCTGGAGTTAAATTTAATTTAAATGAAAAGGTTGAAGAACTTGTAGGCACAGATAAGGTTACAGGGGTAAAAACTGATAAGGGAAGCTATGAAGCAGATTTGGTTATTTTGGCTATAGGTGTAAGACCTGCTACTAATTTTTTGAAAGATTCAGGAATAGCCCTTGCTAAGAATGGTGCAGTAGTAATTGACAGAGAAATGAGAACTAATATTGCTGACATATACTCGGCGGGAGATTGTGCTGAAGTATATAATAAGGTAAAAGAGGAGAACTCCTTTATACCGCTGGGAACCACTGCTAACAAGTGTGGAAGGCTGGCAGGGGAAAACATTACAGGTAAGCATAACAAGTATGTAGGGACCCTTGGAAGTTCTGCAATTAAAATTTTAGATTATGAATTAGGCAGAACTGGAGTATCTGAAAGTGAAGCTAAGGCTTTAGCTATAAACTATAAAACAGTTTTTATTAAGGCGTATGACCACCCAGGATATTATCCAGATCCAACTCCTATATGGATTAAGCTTGTGTATGAAGAAAGAACTAATAGAATTTTAGGTGCTCAGGCTATGGGCAAAAAAGGAGCTGTATTAAGAGTTGATATGTTTGCTATAGCAATTCATAACAATATGACTACCATGGATTTAGGAATGACAGATTTATGTTATGCACCTCCTTTTGCAGGAGTATGGGATGCAGTTCATATAGCTTGTAATGCAGCTAAATGATGATAGTGATGCGTTTTCAAATTCCCCCTGAAATAACGTAGAATTAGTTCTAAACTATTATATAAATACTAATAAGTTAGTTATAAAGCTGTAACAAATTCCAACATATAGAATATAATAAAATGCAACTGTATAAAGCGCAAAGATTCATGTGTTAAAAGCAAATGGGGGAAAATATAGTGGATAATAATAAAACATTTGATGTGGTTATACCAGTAGCTAAAGAAGATGTGCCTCTAGCGATAAAAAATATACCATATATCTTTAAAATGCTCTCACCTAGAAAGATTATTTTTATCGGTTCTAAAGATTCAGAAAGTTCATTTCCACTTAATGAGCAATTAGAATTCATTAATGAAGATGAGATTTATAAAGATATGAAATTAAATACTATTCAATCTATTATGTATAATATTGCAGGTAACACTCACTCAAGTGGTTGGTATTTTCAACAATTTCTTAAGATGTCTTATGCAACAATATGTAAAGAAGATCATTATGTTATATGGGATGCTGATACAATACCGCTTAACGTCATTTCATTTTTTGATGATAGGAGCGGTAAATATTTATTTACAATGAAGACTGAGCACCATAAACCTTATTTTGCAACTCTTGAAAAACTTTTCAATGGTGAAGTTAAAAAGTATAATCATCAGTCATTTATAGCAGAGCATATGATAATAGATACAAAAATAATGATTGAATTAATAAAGAAAATCGAAAGTAATAAAGAATTAAAAGGCAACTACTTTTATGAAAAAATAATGTATTCTATTGATGTAAAAAATATACAGGGAGCAGGCTTCAGTGAATTTGAAACCTATGGCAACTATGTCATGAAATATCACTCTGATAAATATGCTATGAGAGAATTAAGATCGCTAAGAGAAGGAAGGGTATATTTTGGAATGTCCCCAACAGACGATGAATTGTTAAAGGCTTCAAAAAATTTTGATTTAATTTCAATAGAAAGTTGGTAATTAAGCTCCTCTAGAAGGTTAATTTGCCATTTTTAGCTTCTATGCAATTGACTCGGTGAACCATATCATAGATGAGGTAAGACCCTTAGGCAAAATTAAACTTCATATTATTCATATACCCGTTAGTCTAATAACGGACAGTTGGTTTAGTCACATTGATTATAACAGCAAATTAATAGAGCTAGTTTAATTTAGTCTAGCTCTATCAACTTTACACTATAAATTCTAAACTATTTATATTATCTAACCTACATTACATTTTCCATAACTAAACTGATCTTATATAGGTGTATACACACTTAAAACATAGTATTTTTAAATTAATTATTTCTGGATATAAATAAAGCATTTAATATCTTAGTAGTCTATATTGGCTAAATATGATACAATTGAATTGATATTAATTATTTAATAATATATATTAAAAGAACCAATTTAGGAGGTTATACGAATGAAAACTGATTTATTAGAAAAAGGGGCAATATTACAAAGAGATAAAGAAACATATGCAGTAGCACCACATTTAACTGCTGGAATTGTAACACCAGATATTTTGAGAACTATTGCAGATGTAGCTGAAAAATATAATGCAGCAGCTATTAAAGTTACTGGAGCTCAAAGAATTGCATTAGTTGGATTACAAGAAGAGGATTTAGATAATGTTTGGAAAGACTTAGATATGGATCCAGGTGCAGCAATAGGTTTATGTGTAAGAAGTGTAAAAATATGTCCAGGCACTACTTTTTGTAAAAGGGGTCTTCAAGATTCAGTAGCAGTTGGCTCAAAAATAGATAGTTTGTATCATGGTAAAAAATTACCTAATAAATTAAAAATAGGTGTAAGCGGTTGTCCTAATAGCTGTGCAGATAGTGCATTTAAGGATATAGGATTAATAGGAAGCGGAAAAGGATGGATGTTCTATGTTGGCGGAAAAGGTGGAGCCAAGCCAAGAATAGCAGATAGAATAGCTCTTTGCGTACCAGAAGAAAACATATATGACTTAACAGAAAAAATTATTCAAGTATATAATGAAAATGCAACTAATAGAGAAAGATTAGGAGATTATATAGACAGAGTAGGATTGGATTCTTTCAAAGAGCAAATAGATCTTAATAGTTATTTATAAAATAAAAATTAAATGTCATGGACATGCAAAAGTTTGCTATAAAAAAATTAGCGACTTTGTATATAGTCCATGACATTTTTTATATAAGACACTATATGTTTTACATACAGTGTCTTATTATTGCTTGAGTTCTATTTCGCTAAATTAATTCTTAAATTTTCTCCAATTACTCCTGCTCCACCAAAAATAACTTGATTTACAAAGCTTTTTCCGTCAATATAAACCTTTTGATTTTTAATATCTCCACTGACAAGAATAACAGGAGAGCCATGTTTTGCAGCATACACACTACCAGCTAAAGCATCTGGGAAATTCTCACCAGAGGCAAAGGTTACAGTATCACTAGCTAAATCAAAATGTTTAGCTATATTTAAGGATGTCGCATATCTGTCGCTTCCCCAAATTCTAGCTATATTATCTTCAGAAAGATTAGCTATGCTTTTAATTTGTTCTTTTATACTATCAGATATAGCGCCAGTTCCTCCTATGATATATACCTTAGAAGGTTTAACCTTTTTAATAGTTTCTATAGCAGAATCTGATAAAGAATTACTGTCTGATAAAACAATTGGATATCCTTTTGAAGCAGCTACTGTTGAAATACTTAGACCATCTGCAAATACATTTCCACCAGCTATAACTAAAGGAGTACCTTCTTTCGCATTTATTTCATCATTTATAATTTTTATAGTTTCATATTTTGAGCTACTACTAAGTCTTTTTACATTTGAGTAACCTAAATTATTTAGGCTATTTACTATATCGTTATTTACTTCCTTTTCATCACCTAAAATATATACTGTACCATCTTTAGTCAAATGATTCTTTATATATTCTATAGTCTTCGTATTTTCAGAAGCAGAGTTACCACTTAAAAGTATAGGAGCATCTAGTTTTTTAGCTAAAACACTTCCACTTAGAGCATTTGGAAAGTTATAACCAGAAGTTATAACTACACTGCTGACACTTCCGCTATTAAAGCCTTCTGCAATTTTCGTAGCTGTTTCAAATCTATCCTGTCCACTTAATCTTATACTTGAATATTTTTTACCACTAGCAGGTGTCCAGTTATTTATTAAAGATTGGGCAGCATTTTCATCATTAATATATTGTCCACTGTATTCCTGTGAACATGCTTTCCATTCGTTAAAAGTTAATGTCTTATCGTATCTGTTTGTTACTATTCCGTTAACCTTATAATAAATATTGTTATCAAAGGAGTTATCTATTGAACTTTCGTCAGACAACTGAATATTATAGTTGCTGTATCTGCTTAAAAATAGGTTGTTTCTAAAGTAATTTTTAACGGCACCTTCTAGCATGTATATGTCGTCAAAAGCATTTCCATAAAATACATTATTATATATGTAATTGTTAGTTGCATTGCTGCCAATAGCCATACCATAAGCATGATTGTTATATAAAAAGTTATTTGTAATGTTGCAGTTACTGCCGCCATTAGGAGCCCCATACATTTGTATAGCAGCTCCTGCGTTATCATGAATATGATTTCCGCTAATAGTCCAGTTTGAAACATCGTAACCTATGTATATTCCATGATCTTTTGGCTTATTTATCTTTAAACCTACATTATATATTTCACAGTCTTTAACAGTACAATTGTTTGAACCATTTTCTCCGTATACTCCAGATGTTCCAACAGGTCTATATTCAGGATAATCTAAGTCATGTATTTTTAAGTTACTTAATTCGATATTACTTGAGTTGTATACATATACTCCTGCACCTGTATAGTCTTTCATTTCTATACCTTCAACTCTCCAATAAGAAACTCCGTTGAAAGTTATTGCATCGACACCATCTTTTCCAAATATAGTCCTAGCATTGTTTCCACTCATTACAACAGTTTCACCAGGATAATTTTTTATTGTATACCAAGCAGTACTTGAACCAGGTTTCTTGTGTCTGCTTAATACATCTGTAGTTTCGATATAGGTTCCTCCTCTTATTAAAAGAGTGTCGCCAGGTTCCATAGCATATATGCCTTCTTGAATAGATGGAAAAGGATTATCTATACTTCCCCAAGGCGCTTGTCTATCTCCTTTAGTCTGAGATACATATAATGTTCTACCGGCCCCTTCAGCGTGGACATCAAAAGAAGTAACTTGTAGACATATAAAGAATAAAGTTACTGTAATAAAAGCAAAAAATTTTCGCACGATTATTCCCCCTCGTATGATGTAAAATATTGATGACAATACAATTCTACTAAACTTTTCATAAATTCACAAGTTTTTACCAAAAAGGTGGTGAATATACTTATTTCACCACCTGAAATTTTATTTGATTTTAAGAAGCATATAGAACTCGATTCCTTTAGCATCAATATTTCCAGTTGATGGGTCTTTGTTGCCAGATATGTTTAAGAATATAAATTTAACCTTAATTTTTTCATTTTCCTCAACTAAAGTCATTTCTTCAGAAGAAAGTGAGTTTTCCTTTGAAAATAATCCATGTTTGTCAATTAGATTCTTTACAAAAGAATTTAAATTTTTATTATAAACCTCAATTCCTTTGTAAGTAACCTTTACAACTGCGGTTTCATAATTATATGAAGCTGTCAAAGGAGAACTTGATGCGTTAACGTGATTATTAAGAGTTCTTGTATCAAAGAGGTAATCATATCCACTTATATCTAGTGCATTTTCTGATTGATTTCTCATAAAAGTGAAGTATTCTCCAGTAGGACCGTAGCTTGATGCTACAAAAGAAAATCCAAATACTTTATCCATATCATCTAATTTGAAATTTTGTGGAAGATATTTAACATCTTTAAAGCTGTGATTCCGATTAAAATAATCTAGTATACTGCTTATTTCAGCTTTATCTTCTTTAGGAATATTAGGAGAACTTTGCAGTTTTCCATCTTTAAGTATGTTATCTTTTATAAGAATTTTTTCAAGTCTGTTATTTTGACTCATCTTTGAAATAGAATAGCTGCTAAGAGGACCAAATACAGAAATTAAGGCGACTATAGAAAGTGTAAGAGGAATTATTATGTTCCTATGCTTTTTAGTAAAGGATAAATAAAGCATCATTAAAAATAACCATACTCCTAGAATAACAACAAAATATCTTCTTTCTGTTACACCATAAGCATTTATTCTTATACCTATGGAAATAAACATCATTATAAGAAGTGGCAGAAGGATTTTAGGAGAAAACTTTAAAAATTTGTTTTGCCATGGATTTTCATCCTTTATAGGGGTAATAAAGAATAATACTATTGTAACAATAACTGAATACCACAGAACTAGATGAGAAACTATGCCAATTGGCCAATGTGCTGTTATAATTATTTTCCCAAAGTATATATATAGTATTATTGTGTATGCTGTCAAAAGCGGCATTACAATATATAAAAGCAGTATCCTCAGAAGCTTTGGATAAGATTTCACAGTTAGTTCTTGATTTTTAAATGGTATTCCAGAAAGAAAATATGATACTGCAAAGATAAAAACTACAAAAAGCCATGTATAGTAGTAGACTTTACCTAAAATCTTTATTCCAAGAAGTTTATCTATTGTAAATAAAATTGCAGAAAGCCCTAAATATAATACAATTGAATAGATTATAGTGATAAAAAATCCTGTAAATACAGTTATAATGTACATTTCAAATTGTTCTTTTTTAAGAAGATGTGGTATAAAAAGAAACCATAGATATAGTGCAAGACTTACAGCAATGTATCTAGTAATAGGCACCATTTCTCTAGTTTTTAGAAATAAGAAGTAATAAAGAATTAGAAATAAAGATCCACCTATATAAGCTAGAAGGAGCTTATAAATACTTTTTTCCTCTTTTTTCTCAAAGAAAAGCTTTATACAAAGTGAAAGGGGAATTCCAAGGGCAAGGATCATAGCTATTCTAGCTAAGGTGTCCTCTTTTAAATTAGTTTCTGATATTACTATAAGTACAGCAGCAACAGATGCTGAAAATAATATGGCAAGTGGAAATCTCTTAATACTTAAATATAATCCAGATAAGATGTTTCTGATATATTTTACAATCTTCATAAAGACCTCCTATTAAGTGATTTTTAGGCTCAGATGGAGTTTGCCTATAAGGATATTACTCTTTTCATCTGAGCCTTAGAAGAACTTATCTAGAGACGTATTATACTTTATTTCTCATCACAGGGCGTGGTGAGAGTGTTACGGATGGTATCTATCGAACAATTATAGTTTTAGGTTAATTTTTATATTAGATTTAGCATTAATACAATATTATATGTAAATCACATTTGCTGCAATATAATTTTATTCATCATTGTTTTCAGAATCTGTAGTAAGTTCACCACAGTCTTTAATAGTACCTTGAGGAATATAAGCCTTATAAAAATACCTGCTCTGTGTTTTTAACACCTTGTTTTTATCTTCTTTAGTATAGGTTCTCGTATAGGCTTTAACAGTTCCAGGTTTTTCGGTAGAATTATTTGATGAAACATAAACTATTTCTATTTCCTTTTCGGGCACATCTACGTTATTCGATTTTTCCCCATTCTTTTCTGCTTGAAAAATATAATGCACCTCGCCCTTTAGAGCACCTTTTCCGAGATAAAAACCCTCAACAGAAATCAAATTGCAGCTATCAACTAACTTCTCATCTTTTAATGTGTAGCCTACAAGATTTTTATCATCTTTTTTTTCTTTAGATTGCTTAATTGAATATATTGCAACAGCAGTAAATATAACTAAAAAAAATATTACTACTTTTTTAATTGTCCTTATAGAGCTATCTATTTCAGCTGACTTTGATCTTGATAATGTAACATTGCTTAAAGATTTATCTTTTTTACTCATAAAAATCTCCTCATGCTATTTTTATCTGACTGACTTGGCATAAGTCATGCATTTGCAGCTCTAAAATTCAGATGAGGTAAAAGAACCCCCATTTGAATTAAGATCTTGCTTCAAAAATATTGGTGCATATATACAAGAGCTTGTAGTAATTAATTCACCAAGCCTAGTATACGCTCCACAAAACTTATCACCGGCTATATATGTTCCTATTATTGGGTATAATAACTTCTTATCTTCACCTGTAGTACAATGCGTAACATAGTCTAAAGGTCTGATATCTTCTCTTTTTTGAAACACAAAATCATATTCAGGTTCTTCAAAAACATCACAACCAAGTAGAACTCCATTACCTTCTCTATCCAGTAGAGGCTTTAGGCATATATCAACGGTGTTTAAGTTTTCTACATCAAAGGATGTTTGAGTTATATACTTATCAATTAAATTAACTTCTTCCTCGGAGAAGAATCCTTGCAACTTTAGTTCGAAAATTAGTGCTAGAAATGCCTTAGACTGAGTTATTATAGTATGTGGAGGATTTATACTTAAAGTATTAAACTCTAGAGCTTTAAGTATTTGTTCATTTCCATCTTTTAAAAACCAATCTAAAGGATAATATCTAAACACAGCGTCTATAGGTTCATTATATAAATATAGTTTATCCTCATGTACTTTAACATCAAAAATGTTTCCCATTGTGATATTATAGGGCAGACTTTTAACCAAATTATATATAGCACTGGTATTATACCAATCCTCATAATAGGTACTGGATAGAATAGCTATATTGTTTATTTTTTTCACCTTTTCGTAATCTTTTATTATTTTATGGAACTCATTCTTTAATAGATATTCCATATTTTCATTTGGATTTTCATATTTAATATTTAACTCTTCTTTTATAATTTTGCTTATGCTTATGCTTTCTACCAGACCAGCTGGAGTTTCTGAATTAAATTCTAAAAGCTTCCACTGTCCTTTGCTGTTAAGGCACCAGTCCATTCTTCCTAGAAAAGTAAGAGAGTCTGTATAGTTTTGAACAGCTAAGTTATTTAAACCGGAAATTCCTAATATAGGAGAAAAAGTGTCAATATTGTCAATAACTAATTTTTGAGCCTTTTTAAAAATATGACAAAGGGCTTCTGATGCATTTTTTAATTCTAAAAATTTATTTTTATCTATTAAAAGACTATCTAATCCAATATATTCTTTATCTCTAAAATACCTTCCTGTAAATCCAGATTCCATCATAGCCCTATCTGTTACCCTATCCCATAACTCTTTTCTGCACTGAAGGTTTGGTTTAACAACTTTTAAAGGATTTTCGCCTAATCCTATAGGTGTTATCCAGGTACTTTCGTCGCAAGTGAGATAGCTTTCGTTCCATCTTGTACAAAAGCCTTTAACCTTCCCCTCTATGAGGTAAACTCCAAAGTTTCCAAAGGCTTCTTTAGGTATATGGCGATGCTTGGAAGCAGCAGTTACTGAATCTTTATGAATAGGACAGAATTCTTGTAATATGAAACTATTGTCTTTTTTTAGTACATAGTTTATAACTTCTAGCCATTCTTCTCTGTTATAAAGTATTCCTATAAATACATCTTCACTGTACCTCCCGTATACTGGTTTTAATACATATTTATCCTTATTATCTATAACTTCATTGATATATTCTTTTCTAAAAGGTACAGTATAGGGAATAGTTTTTCGTATTACTTCTTTTTCAATGTTTGTTAACCTATAATCATTATTTGAAACAAGGTTCCATAAAAAAGAAAATAAATTTTTACATTGACCTACAATAATTCTGGGATCATTTAATATGAGTATTTTTTCTTTGCCATATAAATCTAGTATAGCGTCTATATCTGTTACTTCATCTAAGTGCTCTGTAGGGAATTGTCTTAGTATTATATCTATCTTTTCTTTGCCAAAAGCAATAAGTTCATCATTTACTACTTTCAAGTTTTTAGGACCAACAGCTATGAAATGAAAGCTACTGTCCTCTAGCAGTTCAGTATATAAATAGGAAAGTCTAGATTCTTCTAGGTGACAAGGATCTATTAATATAGCAGTATTGAAGGTTCTTTTTTCTTTAAAGAATTGAGAAGCTATATTTTTATAGGAGTTGATAAAGCTTTCCTTAAAACCCTTATTAATATTATTTTCAGCATATAGATATTCGCTTGCTAAGATTTCTCTTTGAGCACAGGGTTTATCATAATTAAATTCAGAGAAAAAGACGCCACCATCTTCTCTTATAAAAGCATCAAATCGGACCCAAAATATAGGGCTTAAAGGAACTTTTAGATTTAAAATATCTCTTTTATAATTAAAGTCAGGTATAAAATCTATAAAGTCACTAAAGCTAGTATTAATATTTGCAACTATCCTTTGCAGTAAAATATCTAGTATTTCCGCAGAGTCTTTCATACTTTGTGCAATTTCCTTTTCTAAATAAAAGGGAGCAGGAGAAAATATGCTATCTTTTCTTCTGCTATCTATCATATAATAATCAAATAATAATTTATCCGTTAAAGATTCATACATAATCCATCATCTCCTGTTATAACTAGCCTGCTACGCTACCAGCATGTACTCCTGAATATCCTCCTGAAGAAGAAGGAGTTGTCCACGCATGCCAGCCGCTAGAAGATTCATTCGATACAGTAGAGTTTCCACTGCTGCTTTTATTAGATGAATTAAATATAAAAGGAGAGGAACTGTGATAGTAACCGCCTCCACCACCGCCAGTATAACCACTTTGTTGCTCTTCTTCATCTTTATCCTTATCCTTGTTAACATTCTGATTTTGATTTGTAGAGTTTTTTACTGTATTGTTAGAAGAACTGCAGCCTGATAAGGCTATAGGGTTAACCATAACCATAGATACGGCTAAGGTTAACGCAGCAGATTTCTGTTTCCATGAATTGTTCTTGTCCATAATATTAACATTCTCCAATCTTACACTTGCTTACTTTAATATCAAAATGCTCCAGATAATCAAGATAACAATTTATATCTTCTTTTATTTTATCAGAGTAAATATAAACGACCTTTGAATAACAAAGTTCTTTTAATAAGTCTACATTTGGCATATCTTCTTCTGTAGTTTCGTATTGGTTGTTAAATGAATTTTTTTCAGTACCATCAGACTCCAATAAATATCTTCCACTATCTAATATGAAGATATATCCCTTAGGATCAATACTATTTAATTTATCCCCGCAAAGAAGTAAATTACCTATAAGCTTCTTGCTGCCTATTAACCCGTAAGGATGAAAAAGCAGATTAAGCGTTAGTATAGGTTTAATATTCAAGTTATTTTGAAGTAAATATCCTAATAATATACTCTGATGTCCTGGTATATCTAAAAGAAAAATGGTATCTGATGTATTATTTGAATCTATTATTGTCTTAATCTTATCATACAGTATACTTTCTTCTAGAGAAATAGAAGGATTCTCTAATTCAAAGTTTGGATAATTCTTTAAAGATACAAAGGCTGTTGATTTAAGGAAACATTCAAAGGCATCTGTACCTTCTCTCCATTTTATATATATAGGATATAATTCTAAATCCTTTAAAAAACTCAATTTCCATTTGCCCCCCTAGTAAACTACCGCTACGAATTTATTTACATTTATTATATGAGTATAATTGTTAGAATCCCTTATTACTAAAAAACCTTCTCTTTGAGTCTCAATGATTGCATCTTCAATGACTATATCTGGTTCAGAGTTGTTATAAGATTCTATGCTTGTATAAAGATTTAGTGTTTTCTTTTCGTTAAACATTTTTTATGCTCCTCCGGTTATATTAAAGTATTACACAATCTTACTATCTTTTATTTATATTATCAATGTTAAATTAATGTTAAATCACTACGAAGAAATGCCTAGTTTCATGTTTAGAGCAGTTTGTGTGATGCAAGCTAATAGTTGCTTTTATTATTTTAAGCTCCCTTTGATTTTATTCTATACTTTAATCTTATTTAACTAGTAATATAAAAGCTTTGGATAAAATTTGCTATTTACTTTGTATAACTTCCTTTGGTAAAATTAAGTATGTTATTTGGTGAAATGTGTCGGTTTTTGAATAAAAGTTTTTCATTAGAATCATTAGCCAAAAGAAAAATAAACATATTATCACAGTAATTAGTCGTATTAAACTATTAATAAATAGGAAAATGGATAGGTGATAAATATAATGACTAAAACAATACTTATAGTAGATGATACAAAATTAAATTTAAGAATTCTCATAGACATATTATCAAGAGAGGGATATGCTGTATTTGCATGTACTGATGGGTTGAAGGCGCTAGAGTTAGCTAATAGAATTAACCCAGATGTAATCTTATTGGATATAGTTATGCCTGAGCTTGATGGCTTTGAAGTTTGTAAATTATTAAAGGAAAAGGATGAAAGTAAGGATATACCTATAATAATGGTTACATCAGAAACTAAAAGCCAAAATATAAAGAAAGCTTTGGAGCTTGGAGCTTTTGACTATATAAGAAAACCTATAGATGAAGTGGAGGTGTCTGCCAGGGTAAACTCTGCATTACGCTTTAAAACTCATCAAGATAAATTGAAAGAATTAGCCATGAAGGATGGGCTTACTGAGTTATATAACCATAGAGTTCTAATAGAGCTATTTGTAAAAGAGTATGAGAAACAATTGGAACTTAAAAAAGGAATTTGTTTTGCAATGCTTGATATTGATTTTTATAAAAAAATTAACGATAACTTTGGACATACATCTGGAGACATGGTTTTGAGAGAAATTTCATCTATTATAAAAAGTTCTGTTAGGTTTTGTGATATAGTTGGTAGATATGGAGGGGAAGAATTTGGTATAGTTTTTCCAGATATAGAATTAGGTGAAGCTTTAAGGTTATGTGAAATGATAAGAAAAAGTATTGAGGAACATGAATTTAATGTACGTAATAAATCTATTAGAGTCACAATAAGCATAGGAATATGCTACAAATCAGCAAAAGAACATATAAAATATAATGAGATGATAGAAGCAGCGGATAAAGCTCTTTATAAGGCAAAAAATAGTGGCCGCAATAAAGTTGAGATTGGAATGCATAAAGTAATATAATAAGGCATAGAATTAAATTCTATGCCTTGTTAGTTATAATCCTAAAATTGAATCAATTTTATCTTTATCAAATCCAAGGATTTCCTCACTATCAATTACAATTAAAGGAACAGATCTATATCCTTTCTTCATAAGTTCTTTTCTAGCCTCAGAATTTGATGAGATGTTATATTCAGTAAATTGAACATTATTCTGATTAAAATAATCTTTAGCAGCATGACAGTAGCCACAAGTATCGCTAGTGTATATCTCAACTTTTTTCATAAAAATCACCTCATTTATATAATTTAAGATTATAATGTAAGTTTTGTAATTACATCTATATTACTATTATATAATATTTTCTCGTAAAGTAAAGTAATTATTCATAAATTAATGTTTTCCTTAAGTAAGTTTTTTGCTTAAGTGATTTTTAGTTTGCTAAAAAAACCTGTAGTCTAAATATTTTACCCAATTATGATGTTAGCTTATTCTATGTATGATAAAATAATAAATATTGATGAACTACATAGGGGGATATACAATTGAAAAAAAAGGATTTTACATTGTTTTTAATTGCCGGTGCATTTATGGGGATTAGCCAAAGCATTGATTCTTCAACTTTTAATAATTTTTTTAATGATGTTTTTCATGTTACTGTTACACAAAGAACTTTAATGGAGCTGCCAAGAGAGTTTCCAGGGATTATGGTAGTATTTGTTTTAGGAATGCTGTTATTCTTAGGGGATATAAGAATAGCCTTTGTAGCAAATATACTTTCTGCGTTGGGGATGCTTGCTATAGGTTGTTTATCAAAAAGTTTTGGGATAACTATGTTATGGGTCATTGTATACAGCATGGGGCAGCACCTTTTAATGCCAGTACAAAATAGTATAGGGATGAAGCTGGCAGAAGAAGGGGATGTAGGAAAGATACTTGGAAAGATAAATGGGCTTAATACTGCCGCTTTTCTTGTAACAAGTATTATAACTGCAATCGTACTAAGATATGTAAAATTAGATTATAGAGTTGCCTTTTCAATAGGAGCAATAGCGTATATGGCTTCTGCAGTATTAATATTTAAAATGACACCCTATAAAAGCGAGAGTAAAATAAAGAAGCTGTTTATAAAAAAAGAATATAGCTTATTTTATTATCTTAGTATATTAAATGGTGCAAGAAAACAGATATTTATAACATTTGGTCCATGGGTACTTATTAAGATATTTAATCAAGGAGTTAGTACTTTTGCATTACTAGGGTTTTTTACTGCAGGTATTGGAATCTTCTTTAAACCCTATGTTGGTTATCTTATTGATAGTATGGGAGAAAGGTTTGTACTAACAGCAGAGGCACTGCTGCTTATTTTAGTATGTACAGGTTATGCTTTCGCAAAAAGTATTCCGGGAACTGGTTTACTCACGAATACTGCTTTATATATAACTTGCGCTTGTTTTGTAGTAGACCAGCTCCTTACGGCAGCTACCATGGCCAGAGCTACTTATTTGAAAAAAATTGCTGTAAATAGTGAAGATATATCACCTACCTTATCCATGGGAATCAGTATGGACCATGTAGTGTCAATGTTTATTCCATGGTTAGGAAGTTTAATTTGGAATGCTTTTGGGTATGAGTATGTATTCATTGCCGGAGCATGTATAGCCATAATGAATTTCACATTAGCAATGAAAATTAAGATACCTATGCAAAAAAGCATATCAGTATAAGAAGAGTTTATATAAGGAATTATTAATTTTATATTAAGTGTAATATTTTTTATAGTAAAAGGAGAAATGGGTGAAATGAGATATATAGAAAAAGCTTTAATCAGTATTGGAAAAGAGTATATGTTGACATCCCTTGAAGAAATAACAGCAAGTTGTTTTGAGTTAATGCAGCCAATTTTACTAGAATATGTGCCAAATGAAAAGCTTAAGATAAAGTTTCCTGTATTACAGATGTATTTAAATCCGGTGAAGTCCATGCAGGGAGGGTTTATTTCTGCAGCCTTTGATAACGCTTTTGGCATGTTATGTTTTCTTTCTACAGAAAATAAGGCAGTTTCATTAGATTTAAATACTAATTATCATAAACCGATTTATGAAAAAGACCAGCTTGTGATTAATGTGTATTTAAAATATAAGGGAAATACTTTAATAAATATGTATGCTGAGGCTTTTAATAGCAATGATGAACTTGTCGCTACAGCTGATAGTAAAATGATGTTTATAAAAGATCAATAATCTCTATAACAATAGCCTTAATTATATGACATTAGTGGTTCAGATAATTAAGGCTATTATTATAACCAAAAAACATGCAATCTATTTGGTTTTGTAATAGAGTTAAAACTGGTTATTTGAAAATTTAATATAGAGGAATTATATATTTACTTATTAATTAAGTGATAGTAAACTCTATAGTTAGGGACCATAGAGCTTATAAAGACTAAGGATATTAGGAGGGAATAATCTTGAAAAAAAGTACTAAATTATTAGGTATACTTTTAACTTTATCTCTTTCAGTGACAGTATTAGCTGCATGTGGAAGTAAGCAAGAAGTTAAAGAAGATGGAAAAGCTAAAACTATTACTGCTAAAGAGCTTAAAGACAAAATTGGGAAAAGCGATTGGGTAGTAGTAGATACAAGAGAAAATGATGCATTTAATGGCTGGACACTAGATGGCGTAAAAAGAGGAGGACACATTAAAGGAGCAACAGATTTCTCAGCTGCTTGGTTAAAAGCAGATAATAAAGATAAGGACAAGCGTTTAGATGATGCCCTAAAGACTAAGGGAATATCAGCAGAAAAGAATGTAGTTCTTTATGATGCCAATGGAAAAGATGCTAAAGAAGTTGGAGATTATTTATCTAAAAAGGGATATAAAAATATATATACATATGACGTAAAAGAGTGGGCTAAAGATGAAAGTATGCCAATGGAAGCATATACAAACTATCAAATGTTAGTGCCAGCATCATGGGTAAAAGATTTAGTCGATGGCAAAAAACCAGAAACTTATAAAGGTAAAGAATACAAGATTTTTGAAGTTTCCTGGGGAGATGAAACAAAGTCACCAGACTATTTAAAAGAAGGTCATATTAAGGGAGCAGTACATATCAATACTGATGAAGTTGAAGAAGGACCTCTTTGGAATCGTATTTCTGATGATAGACTTCAAAAATTTGCAGAAAGTAGTGGTATAACAACAGATACTACAGTTGTATTATATGGAGCTGATTCAATGCCATCCTTCAGAGTTGCTGCAATACTAAAATATATGGGTGTAAAAGATGTTAGAGTATTAAATGGCGGAACTGCAAAATGGAAAAATGCAGGTTATGAATTAGAAAAAACATCTAATAAGAAAACTGCTGTAGCTTCTTTTGGAGCAACAGTTCCTGCAAACAAAGGCTACATTGTTGATTTACCACAAGCTAAAGAAATAATAGCAGACAAGCAAGGGAGTAAATTAGTTGATATTAGAAGCTGGGATGAACATATTGGTAAGACATCAGGATATGACTATATAAAACCAAAGGGACGTCCAGCTGGTTCAGTATGGGGTCATGCAGGTACAGACAATTCAAATCTAGATGATTATAGAAATGTAGACAATACAATGCGTAATCAAGATGAGATAATTGCTATGTGGAAAGAATGGGGTATTACTCCAGAGCAAAGATTATCTTTCTTCTGTGGAACAGGTTGGAGAGCAGCAGAGGTTTTAACTTATGCGGATGTTATGGGATTAAAAAACATATCACTTTATGATGGTGGTTGGAATGAATGGAGTGGAAACACTGGAAACCCAGCAAATCCTATAGAAACAGGAGAACCTAAAAAACAACAATAGGAAACTAATACTAGAGGAATAAGTACAATGAGAATAAAAAGTTTTTTAAAATGGTTAGGTACTATTATTCAAGCATGCTTAATAGCATTTTCTCTTATTATTTATTATCTATCTGATAAAAAGATGGGGTTAATGCGCTCTTTAACATATAAGAATGATGTATATAATAAGTTATCTTTAAAAGTTTGGATAATTTATGGTTTACTCTTTATACTAGTACTATTTATCATTACTATGGTTAGAGCGTATAGAGAATCAGTTAATTTTAAATGCTGTTTAGTGTATATAGTAGTTAACGCACTGTCTATTATTTTTACGGTTAAACTAAATACTGAAATAGTATTATCATATTATGTTTTAGCTATATCTCTTTCGCTTTTGCTGTGTATACAGCTTATAAAACTTAATTTTCTTAAGATAAAGTGAAACTTACTTCAGGTGGGGTTTTAGACCCCATCTGAAGTTTAGTTGAACGAATCCAGGGATGTAGCCGCTCTAATACTCCCACCTTGAGAAAAGCAGAGAGCCCAAATCTCCGATTTGGTGCGAATCGCTTTCACAGAGTGCGAGGGAGTATTAGAGCGGGTAGTCATCGGATAAAAAAATAGACGGAATTTAAGTGCACCCCAAATGTTAGATACATATAATATTTGGAGGTGCATTTTTGTCCATGTTTGAATAATATAAATGGAAAATTCTATAATTTATAAATTATTTTAGTTATAATATTTAGTAGATAATCTAATTAATTGAATTTGAGGGGGTATAAAAATGAATAATGAATTATGGAAAAAATGCGTAGATTTTCATGGACATGAATGTCCTGGACTAGCTATAGGCTACAAGGTAAGTGAAGCAGTGAAAGAAAAGATGGGATTGAGCTTTTCAAAGGATGAAGAAATAGTATGTGTAGTTGAGAATGATGCTTGTTGTGTAGATGCGGTGCAGGTTTTGACAGGCTGCTCTATAGGAAAGGGAAACTTGATACATAAAGATTCAGGAAAAATGGTCTTTACATTTTTTAATAGAAAGAATGGCGATGGTATTAGGATTGTTCTTAAATCTCGAAAGAAAGGCGAAGACAGACAAAAGGAAATAGAGCGCATACTGAATGCTCCTTATGACGAATTATTTGAATTTAAAAAGCCTAATTTTCAGCTTCCTGAAAAAGCACGAATATTTACCAGTGTAGTTTGCGAAGAATGCGGAGAATCTGCAGCAGAACACAAAATAAGACTTATGAATGGGAAAAAGGTTTGTATTGATTGTTTTACAGACTATACAAGGCATATTTACTAAGTTTAAGATATCTCCATAGGAAAAAAGTCCGAAAGTCAACTTATACAACCGGATATGTTTCCAAGCTTCAGCACGTTAAGCAGAGAGCCAAAATCTATGATTTTGTGCGAGTCGCTTACTCCTCTGACGTAAGGAAGAGGAGTTTCATATAACATTAAGCCGCTGTGCTCAAACAACTCTAAAGTTCTAAGGTTCTCTTAAAACCCTTTACTAAGACTGGCACAAAGTTTTTAAATCTACTTCAGCTTTGGAAACATATCCCTCTGCATAAGTTAACTTTCTAGCTAGTTTCTTTATAGATATCTAACTCTGATATATGACTTAACTAAGGTATTTATAGGGGTACATCTGACAGTACATAAGAGGTACCACTATGAATACTGCTAATAAGTCAAACACCGAGGTTGAATATCCATATATTTATTTATAAAGCATCATCAGCTTATTATTTAGCATTGGGTCAATATTAAATCTTCCTCTTAGTGTAACTGATACTGTTTTAGTACCAGGCTTTTTTACACCTCTGGTAGTCATACATCCGTGCTCGCCTTCTATAATAACAGCTACATCATCTGAATCGGTTATTTTTTCAATAATTTCAGCTATGTCTGTACCTATTCTTTCTTGTAATTGGAGTCTTCGTCCTACCATTTCAGCTATTCTAGCGATTTTACTTAACCCAATCACTTTTTTATTAGGTATATATGCTACTGCGACCTTCATGTTATACATTAATGCTAGGTGATGCTCACAATGGCTGAATATTTCTATATCTTTCATCATAACTATGTCATTAGTATCAGTTCTTTCTTTAAAAGATAAATCATCTTCAAAGGTTTTGTTAAACATTTCCGCAATTTCATCATTGGTATAGAGCATTCCTTCAAATATTTCTTCATACATTTTAGCTACACGTTTAGGAGTATCCTTAAGACCTTCTCTGTTAGGATCTGCGCCTAATGCTATAAAAATACCCCTAATATGCTCCTCGATTGCATTTGTATCGATTGGCATTACATTACACACCTCTCTTGTCTGGGGCCCATATAACTTTATGAAGCTGCATTTGCAAGTTTACCCCATTCATTTTATTGTCTTTCATAAATTCTACAATTTCGCTCATATCAATTTTTCCGTATACTGGACTAATATATACATTAGTTTTATCTACAAGTTTATATTTATCTATTATATTTTTGGCTCTTTGCAAATCTTCAATACTGCCAGATACAAATTTAACTGTATCCTTGGAAGTTAAGTATTTGAAGTTATCTAATATCATTTTATCCTCCATTCCACTTGAAGGAAGCTTATAGTCCATAGTAAAGGCTGGTGGATTTTCTATATCAAAAAACTTACTTAATAGCACACTGCCATTAGTCTCTATTTCAATATTAAGTGTCTCATCGCTGCAGAGTTTATTTAATAATTCTATTATGTCTTTCTGAAGAAGAGGCTCACCTCCAGTTAGAGTTATGTTTATAATCTCAGTAGATTTTATATATTCATATATAGCATCACTAGTCATTAATTCATAGGTCACGCCATCTTTATTTGCCCATTCTGTATCGCAGTAGCTGCATTTTAGGTTACAGCCTGCAAATCTTATAAATACTGCTAATTGACCGGATAAAGAACCCTCGCCATTTATACTTATAAATTTTTCAACTACTTTAAAACTCATTGGAATTCCTCTCGCTTTCTTCATATATAGCACTATTAGTAGGAGTTTCGTAAACAGTAGATCTTTTTACATTATAGCCTTTATTCTTTATTTCCTTGAAGAAAAAAGCAGCAAAATTTTCTGCTGTAGGTCTAAAGTTAACTGTTATTACTTTAAATCCATCTTGAAGTATGCAATGTAATGTTTCTTGTCGCATAGTTCCTTCTTGTATAATTAATGCATGATCATAATAATCTATCATATCTTTAACATCTTTTTTCAGGTCACTAAAATCCACTACCATACCGTCAAGTTGACCACCTTTTATTAATGTTTCAGATTGTACCTCAATTTCCACTCGCCATCTATGTCCGTGGATATTTCCACACTTACCTACATATTGAGCGAGAAAATGAGCACTATCAAAACTATGTTCTGTTTTTAAAATATACATGTAAATTCCTCCTAAAATAAAAAAGGGCAGAAACTGCCCTTAAACAAAAAACTACCTAAGCCGGTAGTTACGTCCTAGTTTTGTTTATAGACAGGATGGTTACGAACTGTCTTTTGTATGCTTTTGTACTCATATATTTTAATATATGTTAAGAAGTAAGTCAAATCAATGTTTCTGGAAATTGGAACCAGGTCTACAGAGGAATTATTTAAGTTTTATATTTGCATAAACTATCTTCTTTGGAATTTAATAAATATAGAATAGTACTAGAATTTTCTGTTTTAGTTTTCTATGTTATCTATCTTCGGTGAAGATGCAAATAATTTTGGTGTTTGATAAATAAATATATAAATTATTGTAGCAAGAATAACCCCTCCAACAACATCTATAATTGAATGCTGTTTTATAAATACTGTGGAAGCGCATATTGATAGTGCCGCCACAAATGATAAGCTTTTAAGTAATGTTTTATCCTTTAATTCATAACAATTAATTAGTGAAATATGAACTCCAATGGCATTGCAAACATGAATGCTTGGAAATACATTATTTGTGCCATCATGATCATAAATAAAATTAACTAGCCAAGAAAAAACATCATTACCTGGTACACTTGGTCTGGGAAATTGAGCGTTTGGATATAGTATAAATATTATAAAGGAAATAGTCATGCCTAACGAAAGAAAAAGCTCCATTCTGTAAAAGGCTCTTTTTGATGCAAACCCAAGATATAGAAATCCAATAGCCATATATGCAAACCAAAAGTAATAGGCTAAAACAAACTCTTTCACAAAAGGTATTTGAGAATCAAGATAAAAATACATAATATGCTCAGGAATTATAGTTTTTTTTAGATAAGCAAACCATAAGGTTAAAAATAGGAATATAGTTAAGGACAAAAAGTGTTTATATTTTTTATAAGTATTTTTTATTAATAGCATTATTTTCCTCGTTTCTACCATAAACATTTTTTAAAATATTTTTACTGCACCATAATTATTATATACCTTTTAAGTTTTTATTATAATTTTTGACAGAAAGATTGTATGGTATTCACCAACATGAATAGCATAAGTTTATTTTGGATAGCTTAACATTAAAAGAGGTGAAAGCTATGAGTGAAAAAATAAGAGACTTAGACAATTTCGAAAATGCTTTTCAAAATGCTGTTGCACAAGCAGCTAATATTGGAGTGTTCAATTTTGCAACAACAACAGTAACGGATTTTACTCAGATTAATCCAAATGGAGTAGAATTAAATAATAATCTTGCTGAGAAAAGAGAATCAATAGAAAATAAATAAGAGTAAATATAAAGTATAAAAGGCAGTGATGCCTTTTTTTATTTGCATAATTTAAGATATTAAGCTATAGATATACAACTTGGGTGCTTGGATTATTAGAGGTATTTATAGAAGTACATCTTCTGTACTGTCAGATGTACCTCTATGAATACATTAGTTAAGTCAATTAGGGAAATTGGATATATATACCTTGGGAAATTGAGCAAAATATTAGATATATTTAGATATTGGGAGATTAAGCTTAGTAATAATAGATAAATAGTCGAAAACAAGTGGAAATGAGTTTAAACTAATATTGTTAAATAGTATATATAACTATATAATAGGATTATAGTTTTTGAACAAGAAATTAAAAAATTAAAAATAATCTTTAGGAGGATGTTTTTATGGGAATGATTAAAAGAATATCAAATATTTTTAGGGCAAAGGTTAACAACGCTTTAGATGAGGTAGAGAATCCAATAGAGCTTTTAGATCAAAAGGTAAGAGATATGGAAGAAAGTTTAAATCAAGCAAAACTTTCATCTGCGCAAATCTTAGGTAATGTTCGTGAGAATGAAAAGAAAATGAATAATGCTAAAAGAGAATCTGAAGAATATGATGAAAAAGTAAAACTTGCGATGAGTAAAGGTAATGAAGAGTTAGCTAAAAAAGCTTTAGCTAAAAAACTTGAGGCTGATAAGAGCTATAATTCATTAAAAACAAGTTATGAAGATGCAGTAAAAAAAGGAGAGGCTATTAAGAAAAAATTAAGAGATTTAGAAGAGGAAATTGGGAAAACAAGGACTTATAGAGATGAGGCTGCTGCAAGATATAACAATGCTGAGGCAAGTAAAAAGGTTAATGAAATTTTAGCTAATGTAGACGATGGAAATAATAAGATAAACTTAGATGATATAGAAAGAAAAATCCAGAAGAAAGAAGCTTTTGCAGAAGGATTACAAGATTTAAGACAGGAAGATTCTTTAGATAAAGAGTTTGCAAAGCTTGAAGAAGTGGATTTAGATTCAGAATTACAAAAATATAAGCAAAGCTAAAGGATATAATATTAACAAATAGCTTATTATGGTGTAATATTATGTTGATGGATAATTTTACACCTAACAATTCTTTAAATCCATTAATAGCAAGGTAAGTTTTAAATCTTATTTGGTCCAAGTTTCAATTAATTGGTAAAGGGTATATTTCGAGAGGTTATGGTCAGTGTTCGTTAATATTGTATAGGGGGGAATGTAGAGATGTTCTTAAGTGAATTTAATAAAAAAGAAGCCATTGCATTTGTTAATCTGGTTGAAGTTTTGGCTAATATAGACCAAGTATTTGCTGAAAATGAAAAGGAATTATTAGAAGAATATATCGAAGAACTTTCTTTGTCTAAAGAGGATATAAAAAAGCTAGATTTTGAATCAGCTATTAAGGAATTAGAGGGATCCACAGATAGAATTAAAAATATAATATACTTTGAATTAGTTGGATTAGCTTTATCAGATGGAGCATATGATGAAAAAGAGATACAGTTTTTAATGGGACTAGCAGCAAGATTTAATATAAGTATAGAGAAGCAGCAGGAATTTATAAATTACTTTAAAATGGTTAAAGAAGTATATGATTCTACTTTTGTTGACTATGAAAGTAAATTAGAGCATCTAAAAAATATAGCTTTAGATATAATATAATATATATGTAAAGATAAAACAGTTTGCTTATATGCAAACTGTTTTACTTTTTTACGTAATAATAAAAAAGACTATGTCAATATTGCTATTAGAATAGTTTTTTGTCAATTTTTTTAATCAATAAATGAAGAAGAATGTTATAATTGGTAGAATAATGGCTGAATTTTTGGTAAAATATCTTTAGAAGTTATAAAAATAAATTATGAGGAGATTTTTATGCGGAAGTTAAAGCCTGCTATTGTTAGGGCAGTTCTAATATGTACAGCACTATCTATATGCTTAATATTGCTTTTAATGTTTATTAATAAAAACACTGAAGCTTTCAAAGCGCAGCCAATAGCTAAGGATGGTGTTTTAGATTTAAAAAATTGGGATTTTAAAAATCAAGGTATTGTTAAATTAGATGGACAATGGCAAATTTACTATAATCAACTTTTAACTCCAGAGGATTTCAAAAATAAAAGTGATTTGAAGAAAACAGGAGTAATTAATATTCCAGGAAATTTTTCTACATATAAATATACAGAAAAACAACTAGATGGCAAAGGATATGCTACTTATCGTTTAAAAGTTCTTACCAATAATGCAGAGGACTTGTATGCTATAAAAACAGAATTTATTCAAACAGCACATAAAATATGGATTAATGGTAAACTTGTAGCTGGGTCTGGAGTTGTAGGAACATCTAGAGCAGAGATGATCCCAAAAGTTGCTACAAGCACTGGTGCTTTTTATAACAATACTGGAGAGCTTGATATAGTCCTTCAAACAAGTAATTTTTATTATGGTACAGGACAAATTGACAGTATTTTATTGGGAACGGAATCACAAATTAGCAGATATAATGCTAAAAAATTAGGATTCGATTTATTCCTTTTTGGCAGCACTATAGTAGCCGTTATATATCATTTTGCCATGTTTCTAAGAAGAAAAAAGAACAAAGCTCCTTTGTATTTTGCTATAGTATGTGCCTTAGTAGGCCTAAGAACTATTTTAGTTGGAGAAAGATTAATCTACAGTATATTTCCTAATATGAACTATGTTTTAAATACAAAGCTTCTTCTATGGACATTTTTTCTTTATATACCTATGCTTGTACTTTTTATAGATAGCTTTTACCCTAAAATCATATCTAAATCAATAGTTAAATTTTCTAAGATTGTAGGAATAGCTTACTTTCTCATAATATTGCTTTTACCTGTTGTAAACTATAATAATTTATTATTTCCTTTTGAAATAGTAGCACTCTTTTTATTATTATACATTTTGTGCAACTTATCTTATAGGTATCTTACACAAGGTGAAGGGTATCCAATGGTCATAGTTGCTGTATTTATCTTATTTATAACAAGACTTAATGATATTTTATATGAATATTCGATAATTCAGACTGACTCCTATGCTCCATTAGGAATGCTTATTTTTATTTTAGCTCAATCCTATGTGTTAGCAGATAGATTTTCAACAGCATTTTCTAGTGTTGAAGAAATGACAGAAAAACTAAAATCTGTGAATAGACTAAAGGATGATTTTTTAGCTAATACGTCCCATGAATTGAAGACGCCGTTAAATGGCATTATTGGATTATCTCAGAGTTTGTCTTCAGAATTGCCAGAGTCTCTAAGTAAGAGAAATAAAGAAACTTTAAATTTAATAGAGGCTAGTGCTAAGCGATTATCTAATTTAGTAAACGATATTTTGGATTTCTCAAAGCTTAAAAATAATGATATAAACCTTGAAATGAAAGCTGTGGATATTAGACAGCTTACTAATGTTGTCATAAAGTTTTGTGAACCTTTTATTGGCAATAAGCATTTAAAAATCATTAATAACATAGATTATAATACTCCTCCTATCTATGGGGACGAAAACAGAATTGAACAAATTCTGTATAATCTAATAGGAAATGCAGTAAAGTTTACTGATGCTGGTGAGATAGTAGTATCAACGGCGGAAAGTGGAGATTACATAGAAATTACTGTATCCGATACAGGTATAGGAATAGCATTAGAGCAGATTAATAAAATTTTTGATCCCTATGAACAGTGTGAAGGAATAGATAGAAGATATGGAGGAACAGGTTTAGGGTTGCATATAGCAAGAAAGCTAGTGAGGCTTCACGGCGGAGAAATAAAGGTTAAATCTGTGGTAGACCAAGGCTCAAAATTTATTTTTACATTACCAAAACATAATTCCTATAATCGTGAGATAGATAACTTACAAATAGATACAGACAAAGAAGAGTTAAATGAAATGCGGGACTACAAAGAAAATGATGAATGTAGCAAAGAAGTACCTAAAAACGGTAAAAGAATATTAATTGTAGATGATGAGCCGATAAATATAAGAGTTTTAAAACATTCTTTAGAGCAACGAGAATATACAGTTGTTACAGCTGCTAATGGCAGAGAGGCAATAGAAAAGGTGGCTAATGACAAGGATTTAGATCTTGTCATCCTAGATATAATGCTTCCTGATATGCTTGGCTTTGAAGTATGTACTCTATTAAGAGAAAAATACTCTTTACTTGAACTACCAGTTTTAATAATGACAGCTGATAATCGGGCTGAAAGTTTAGTTGTTTCCTTTGAATGTGGTGCCAATGATTATTTAAAAAAGCCTTTTGAGCGTTCTGAGCTCTTAACTAGAGTAAAAACTCTTATAGATTTAAAGCACTCAGTTAAAGAAGCTATAAAATTGCAGTTCCAGGTTGAAAATACAACAAAACAGGTAGAAGAGCTAAGTGAAAACTTTGAAGAAAACAAAAGAATGCTTACTGAAGTATTAGAGTATGATAAACTTAAAACTGAGTTTTTTGCCAATGTCTCTCATGAACTCCGAACTCCATTAAATGTAATATGGAGTACAACACAGTTACTTCAATCAATAAAGTTAACTAGCTGTGGGGAAGGATATGACATAAATAGATATTTAAATATCATGAACCAAAATACCTTGAGGCTTTTAAGATTAATAAATAATTTAATAGATACCACTAAAATAGACGGAGGATATTTAGCACTTAATTTGGCTAATGACAATATAATATATGCTATAGAAGAGATAGTTTTATCAGCTGCCAGTTACACTGAATCTCAAAATATAAATTTAATTTTTGATACAGAAGTAGAAGAAAAATATATGGCCTTTGATTCGGATAAAATCGAAAGAATAGTATTAAATATACTATCAAATGCAATTAAGTTTACTGAGAGAGGCGGCAGTATATTTGTTAATATTTATGATTTAGGAGATAGAATTAAAATATCTATTAAGGATACTGGAATAGGAATTCCTGAAGATAAATTAGAAAGTGTTTTTGGAAGATTTGCTCAGGTGAATAGGCCTATTTCAAGAAGAGGTGAAGGAAGTGGAATTGGTCTGGCGCTGGTAAAATCACTTGTAGAACTCCATGACGGGAAGATATATGTTAAAAGTAAGGTTGGAGAAGGTAGTGAATTTATAATTGAATTGCCAGTGACTCTTGTAGAAGAGAAGAAGGACTTAGAACCTGAGTCATCTTATAAAGATATGAATTCCAAATATATTGAGAGTGTTCAGATTGAGTTTTCGGACATATATGAATAATTAAAAGGTGCGGTTGTATTGCCGCACCTTTTAATTATTTATTTTTGTTAAGGCATAATCAAATAAATAACAGACCAGTATTCTCGCATATTTGGTCTCTTATTTATTTGATTATGCGTAAAATATTTTTGAATTAATAATAAGTTTTTTTCAAATAATAATATAAATTACGATAGACATATAAAAGCGTAATAAACAGGAAATAATTTTTTTATACACCATTTAAAGGAATTTGACTGGATGATATACAATATATTATGATATTGTAAGTTATATTTCCATATAAGATTATATGTGGAAAATTTGTTTGAAAGAGAGAGATTATAATGAATAAGAAAACAAAGCTTTTAATAGCAATTACATTGTCAACGATGCTTATATCACAAGCATTGATAATACAAGGACCAAATAGTGTTAAAGCGGCAGGAGTTAGTGTACAAGCATCCTATACAGCAGCAGAAAGCAATTCATTAGGTGGATTTAAATTAGAATCCAAGAAATGGATAGAAGATTTGAAGTGCAATTCATATACATATGTTCACCCAAAAAGTGGAGCGCATCTTATATATTTAGAAAGTAACAGTGATGACAAAATGATGTGTGTAAACTTTAGAACCCCAACTAAAGATAATACAGGAGTAAACCATGTAATAGAACACTCTGTACTTTGTGGGTCAAAAAATTATCCCGTTAAAGATCTTTTTAATCAAATGGGTAAGCAATCAATGAGCACATTCTTGAATGCTATGACCTCAAATGACAGCACTATTTATCCTGTATCAAGTAAAAATGATAAGGATTTTCAAAATCTAATGAGTGTTTACTTAGATGCAGTTTTTTATCCTAATGTATTAAAGGATAAAAGAATTTTTCAGCAGGAAGGCATAAGATATGAGTTAGATTCTAAAGATGGTGAGTTAAAATATAATGGCATAGTATACAATGAAATGAAGGGAAACTATTCAATGCCCGATAGGATACTAAATAAAAGTATAGAACAATCACTTTTTCCTGATACCTCATATAAATTCGAATCTGGTGGACTGCCAGAGGATATGCCAACTTTAACTTATGAGGAGCTTGTAAAGACCTATAATGATAACTATAATCCAGCTAATAGTTACTTCTATTTGTATGGAAAGATGGATATTGAAAAAACTTTAAGATTCATTGGTGAAAAATACTTAAATAATTTTGATAAAAAAGAAGTTAAGACAGAGCTTCAACTTCAAAAGCCTTTCGCCCAGAGAGCAGAAAAAACAGTGGAATATTCACTGCCTAAAGGGGCGCCTACTGATAATAAAACATATTTAAGCTTAAATTATGTAATTGATAAATCTACCAATAAAGAGGTGGTAGAAGCTTTTGCATTTATTCAAACATTACTTGGAGGTATACCGTCATCACCTATTAAAAAAGCATTAAAGGATAACGGCTTTGGAGAAGATGTAAGTGTTAGATTTGATAATTCAAATATTCAGCCAGTACTAAGCATAGTAGCAGAAAATGTTAATGAAAATCAAAAGGAAAAATTCAAAAAAGTTGTTGATGATACATTGCAAAGCATAGTTGAAAAAGGGTTTGATGATGAGTTAGTAAATTCAATTTCTAAGGTATATGATTTATCACATCGAATGTTAAAAGGAGATTTTGCTCTATCATATAATATGCTAATTATGAGAAGTTGGCTTTATGGTGGAGACCCTACAGCTTATTTGAATATGAATTCTGATATGGCAGATATTAAAAATAAATTTGAAAAAGGATATATGGAAGATTTGGTAAAAAAATATCTTATTGATAATAAGCATAGTTCGCTAGTAGTATTAAAGCCAGTTCCAGGACTTGAGGAGAAGAAAGAAAGTGAATTAAAAGCTAAATTAGTTAATTACAAAGCTTCTCTTTCAAAAGATAAGATAGATGAATTAGTTAAAAATACAGGAGAGCTTAAAAAGTGGCAGGCAGCAACCTCTACACAAGAGGAAATAAATACTTTACCTACCCTTACACGTGAAGATATAAATAAAAATGTTAAAGAATATAAAACTATCGAAAAGAGTGAAAATGGTGTCAAGGTACTTCAACACCCTATAAATACAAATGGTGTGGACTATGTAGGTTTGTACTTTGATACTACGAAGGTTCCACAAGACAAACTAGGCTATGTTTATTTATTGAGCCAGATTCTTGGAAATGTAGATACAAAAAACTATTCTAAAGAAGAATTAGCAGAGCAGACGTTGATTAATTCAGGTGGAATTGGTTTTTCAACTAATTGCTTAGTTAAATACGGAGACAATGATACCTATTCTCCTAAAATGTGTGTTAACCTAATAGGGTTAAACGAAAACATACCTAAAGGATTTGAGCTTTTACAAGAAATTATATTTAACAGCAATTTAAATGATAAAACTCGTATAAAAGAAATAGTGAATAATATAAAAATGGAAAAAGAGCAGGGCTTGGCATATAACGGATATGGTATGGCAGCAGAAAGAGTTGCATCCTATATGTCTGAATCAGGAAAATATAAAGCATATGAAAATGAAGGATTCTACTCTTTCTTATGTGATTTAGATAAAAATTTTGATAGTAAAGGTGATGAAATTGTTAAGAACCTGCAGCAGGTCAGAGATGCTATATTTAATAAGCAAGATATGATTGCAAGTATTACAGGTAATGATGAAAACTATAAAAGTTTTACTGATAGCTTGAATAAATTAACCAGTTCACTAAAGAATAATAAGTTAACAAGTTACAAATACACTTTTGATAGCTCAAAAATAAATGAAGGTCTAATCATACCTTCAAAGGTTCAGTATGTAGTTAAAGGAGGGGATCTTAAAAAAGCGGGATACACACAAAACGGCAAGTTGATAGTACTACAAAACATATTACAAAGTGATTATTTATGGAATAATATAAGAGTTAAAGGTGGAGCTTACGGTGCTAATATAGGAATAGAAAATGGTAGTGTTATATTATCCTCCTACAGAGATCCTAATTTAAAAGAGACTATTGATACCTTTGATAAAATTCCTGAATATTTAAGGAATTTTAAAGCGGATGAGAAACAAATGAACAATTATATAATTGGTGCAGCAGGAAAAGTTGATAATTCTACTGGTATGTTAAGCTCGTTAATAGGTCCTGCAGCAGATGGTATGATTGCAGATGGATTGTACTTAACAGGAGTTAAACAATCTGATATGCAAAAGGAAAGGGAAGAACTTGTATCAACCACTGCAGAAGATATAAGGAACTTTGCTCCTGTTATGGACGCTGTGTTAAAGCAGAATTACCTTTGTGTGGTAGGTGGAGAAACTCAAATACAACAAAATAAAAAGAATTTTATGGTAATAAAAAATGTATTAACCTCAAAGGAAGAGAAAGGTAAGTTTATAGAATTGCAGAAAAAGGATAAAGTAGTTGATAACAAGGCTTGGACAGTTAAATTCTCTGATGAGTTAGACCCTTTGACAGTTAATACAGCTAATATATATGTTTTAGATGAGGAAAATCATCAATTTAAAATAAAAGTTAGCTATGATAAAAATACCAAGGCTATAAAAGTAGAGCCGGATACATCCTATGGAAAAGGGAAAAAATACACATTATTTATAAAAGATATTAAGTCTGTAGAAAAAGATGGAAAGGCATCTAAGCTTATAGCACCTGTAAAAATGGATTTTACAATTAATTAAAATAAAAAGGAGATATGTCAAATTACTTTTGATATATCTCTTTTTTATTTACTGATATAATAGCATATTATGCACATAATAAAAGGGTACTAATGAAGTTGAAGGAGAGAGCCTTATGTGCAAAAATGCTAAAGTTCTATTGGTTGTAAGTATGCTGTTCTCATTTGCTACAGGACTATCAGGTATTTTTATAAATGTTTTCTTCTGGAGACAAACCAATGATTTTGTTGTAATTGTAATTTATAACTTAATTCATTACATAGCTACACCAATAACCTTCCTTTTCGCTGGAATAATTGCTAAAAAGAAAAATGGTATATTACCCTTAAGATTAGGATTATTAACCTATGCATTATTTTATGGGTTGATATTATTTGTAGGAAATAAAGGGGTACCATACATATATGGCCTTGGGATTGTGTTTGGAGTGGCGGTAGGCTTTTACTGGTTAGCTTTTAACACGCTAAGCTTTGACCTTACTAATGTTAACAATAGGGATACCTTTAATGGATTTAACGGAAGCTGTTGCGGAATTGCTGCAGCAATAGCTCCGATAACTTCTGCGTATATAATCAATAGATTTACTGGTATAAGAGGGTATAATATAGTTTTTACTGCTACTCTTACTATATTTTTACTGCTTATTTTAATTAGTATGATTTTGAAGTGTAATAATTATTCTAGTAAGCTTAATTATAAAAAAATATTTTCAAGTAATTGCGATGAGTGGAAAGTTATTCAGAAGGCTACAGTTTTCTGGGGAATTAGAGATGTAATAATCGTTTTTTTAGTAAATATATTAATTATTGAGACTACTAAAAGCGAACTTTCCCTCGGAAAATTTACATTAACTGCTTCCTTGATATCTTCAGCATCTTATATATTGGTACAAAAAATAATTAAGCCAGCTCGAAGAAAAATTTCCATACTCATTGGAACAATAGGCTCTTTTGCAGCTGTTGTAGGCTTAGCAATAAGTATAGAATATAAAACATTATTAATTTATACTGTAGCGGATGCGTTTTTTCTGCCGTTTTTTATTATACAGCTATCTTCCTCTACCTTTAATGTCATAAATGAAGCTCATGAAGAGGATATGAGAATAGAATATATGATTAATAAAGATATAGCACTTAATGTAGGAAGGGTTATAAGTGGAATTATACTAATTGTATTATTAACTGTATTTAAAAATGCTTCAATATTAAGATTTTATTTAATATTTATCGCTTTATCTCCGATGGTATCAGGTTATTTTCTTAGAAAGTTAAAGAGAGTGTTAGAAGGTACATATATACCAGAACCCAAAATTAAAAGCTAATCTATAGAAAAAATGCGGCAAACTCTGCCGCATTTTTAATCTTAAGAATTAAAAATTTCCGTTCATAAATTGCTTATTATCTATGGAAATTGTAAATTGTGAATCCATCTCAGGATGAAAGAAAAAGTTTTCAGAACCATCTTTTGTCCAGAAAAGTATTCCCATGACCTTTTTTTCATCTTTAGGATTTTTTGTTACTAAAAATCCACTTATATTTTCATTAGTTATAGTAAAACTGCTAGAAGATATTCCTGTTTTATTTATAGAAATAGGAAGAGATTTGGATATAGAATCAAATAACTTATTGTTCTGTGGATTACCTAAGAGCATAACATTATTACCAATAAGGTCTTTTTCGGTAATGTCTTTGTCTTTTTTAATTAATACTTTTCCGTATAAGTCTCTAAAATAATTTTTTAAATTATCTCCAATTAATGCTTCTTCTGTTTTACTAAGGGATGAAGGAGTAACAATTATAACTTTTTCTCCTTGTGCAGCTCTAAGAAATAAACTTCCTAATACAACCCCTTTGCTATCCTCTGAAGCCTTTATTGAACTCTTTAATCTTTCGATAGAGATTTTTTCAAAATCTTCATTAGTCACTTTTAAATTTTCTGGATTGTATTTATCCGAATATATAGCATTTTTTATAGCTTCTTTAACAGAACTTCCACACTTTTGCTCTATTATAGATAAAAGTCCATCAATAGACGAATTTTTAAATTTATACTCCTTAAAATAAGCTTGTAATACTTCTTTAAATTTCGCATCTCCAACTCTATTTCTTAAGTCCTCAAATATTAAAGCACCTTTTCCGTATATTGAAATGTTATAGGACATCATGTTGTCGTACTTGTCTACACTTGAGGCAGCAGATGGAATTTTTATTCCGCCATAGGCTCCTTCATTGGTTGTTACAAATGAAGATCTTAGCTTACTTAAGATACCGTATTGGGAGTATGGTCCCTCAGTTTTATCAAAAAAGTATGCAGTAGAAAATGAAGTCAAAGATTCATCTAAGAATGGTTCTTTAAATTCGTTATTACCTACGGTTACATACCACCATTGATGTCCAACTTCATGAACTGCAGCTTCCTTTATAAAAGATGTCATATAAAAGGAGCTATTATTAGAAGAATTTTCAGTGTCCGATGGATATTTTGGCATTTGGACTAATTGAGGATACTCCATAGCGCCACCTTGAAAATATGTTTCAATCATATCTAAATCCTCATAAGGATACTTTCCAAACTGCTGGCTGAAAAATTTAACGGCATCTACAGAAGAGTCCAAAACTTTTTTAGCAGTGTTTAGTGTTGAATTATTATCCTTGTCCAAGTAATAGCTATTCACTTTTATACCATCTATTTCTTTAGATACAGATTTAAAATATGGACTCATAATCATTACAAAGTCTCTTACATCATTTGCCTTTAGATTCATTATTTTAGTGTTACCTTCTGAAGAGGTTTCTGATTCCTTACCTGTGGAAACTACAGTGAAATTTTTAGGTACCTTGATATTTACATTGTATTCTGCCGTATCACTATAATTTGATTCTCCTATAATATTAAATGAGTTTTCATCCCATTTATTTTCCTTTGAATCATACATTGAAAGTATCGGGTACCAATTTGTAAATGAATATACATCATTTGAATATCCAAGTCTTAAAACCCCATTAGGCAGTTTTAGATTAAATTGTATAGATATACTTAAATTTTCACCTTTTTTAAGCTCTTTATCTAGAGATATTTTAAGAAGTTCATTGTCCTGAGTATAGCTTAATTCTTTTCCATTTACGATAACCTTTGCTATTGATATATCACCTTTTTCTTCCTCTAAAAGAGGCTTGTCCCCCATAGAACTATTGTAAAAAGGCATGGTTTCTCTTTTGTTGTATGAGTCTGCATATAGATGGAATTCCAGTGTTTTAAGGTCAGAACCACTGTTGTTGTTAATGTATATATCTTCTTTTCCCGTTAAGTTCTTTTTCTCTGCATTAAATTCTAAATTCATATCATATTTTGCAGGAAGAGAAGAAGCTTGTACAGTTGCTCCTTTAAATAGACATACCATTGATAACCCTGCTACAAAGGCTATAACAGCTGTTTTTATGTGGCCTTTTTTCATTTTGAACACATCCTTTACGTTAACATCAAATTTACATTTGTATAAATTATATCATTTTATGGTTATTTGTGGAATGAGGTAAAGGTTACAAAATAGTTACAAATAGTATTTAAGGTAATAAAAATCCTCTAGTTCTTAGAATTATAGATATCTAACTTGGATGTTTGATTTATCAACTTGGATGTGTTGAATAATAAAGTTGGATATTTATAGTATTTACAACACTACACTTATAGTGTAAAATTACACTATAAGTGTAGTGGGGTGAGAGTTATGATTACAGATTTTTTTCGTAGAGTGATATTAGGAAAGAGGGACAAATTCAAATTTGTAGGATATAAGGAGGGAATAATTGATTTTACCAGTATTGATAATGAATGCGGAATATATATACATGTTCCCTTTTGTAAAAGTATATGTCCATATTGTCCTTACAATAAAGAAATATATGAAAAAAATAAAGCAAAGGAATATTCTAAGGCGCTGCTTAAGGAGCTAACCATTTATAAGAATAGTTTAGTAGATAAAAAGATTACATCCATATACATAGGTGGCGGAAGTCCAGCTCTTTTAAGCTTAGAGCTTAAGGAAGTTATTGATTTTATAAAAAATAATTTTAATTTTACAGGGGATATAGGAATAGAAATATATCCTTCACAAGTAAATAAAAATCTTCTTCAAAACCTAAAAGAAATGGAAATTAATATGATTAGTTTAGGTGTACAAACATTTAATGATGATAAGCTTAAGTTTCTAGGAAGATGTTATAGTAGTGAAGATGTACAGGAAGCTATAACTTTAATTAAAAGCTTTAATTTTAAGTGCTTAGATATTGATATTATGACTAATATACCTGGACAAACTATTGATGACATAGTATATGATTTAAAAACTGCTTACTCATATGATATAGACCAAATTTCCATATATCCTCTTATTGTTTTTCCAATGACCAGTATGGATAGGATAATAAGAGAAAAGGGATTAAGCAGATTTAGTGAACTAGAAGAAAAAAGAATTCTTCAAATTATTGACGAAATATCTATTCAGCATAATTATAAAAGAAGTTCCATATGGACTTATGGGAAAGACATGGATAACAGATATACATCTGTTACTAGAGAAAGCTTTATTGGAATAGGGGCAGGAGCTAGTTCCCTTTTTAGCAACTACTTTTACCTCAATACTTTTAATGTGAATGAATATATTAACTCACTTAATAAAGATAGTTTGCCTATAAATATTGTAAATATAATGACAGAAAGGGAGAAGATGATATTTTGGCTATTTTGGAGATGCTACGATGGAGTCATTGGTGAAAATAGATTCTATGAATTATTTAATAGGGATATGAAAAATGAATTTAGATTGCTTTTTACAGCTTTAAAAATTTTGAAAATGATAAGATCAGAAGGTAACAAAGTGATTTTAACGGACCTTGGCAGATTCGCGTATCACTATGTAGAAAAACAGTATTCCATACATTATCTAGACAAGCTATGGCAGAGTTCTATGCAGCAGCCTTGGATAAAAGAACTTAATTTATAAGGAGATATGAGATGAAGAAAAAAGATTTCTTATATTTAGCTCATTTCGGTATCAAAAGTATAGTATTTAAAGAAAAGAAGCCAATACTAGGAACTATAATATTAACAGATTACTGTAATTTAAGCTGCAAGCATTGCGCAGTAAATAATATAAACAAGAAAATGCACTCCTATGAAAGCATTATAAAAGAAATGAAAAGATTTTATAGTACGGGTATAAGAATTTTATTTTTCTGTGGTGGAGAAACCTTACTTTGGCAGGATAAAGGAAAAAATATAAGGGATTTGATTAAAGAGGCAAGAAAAATAGGCTTTTATATAGTGAACGTTGTAACTAATGGCACTGTTACTTTAGATATTCCCGAAGCAGATGTAATATTTTTAAGTCTTGATGGTATGAAAGATACTCATAATTTGATAAGAGGAGATACTTATGACACTATCATGAAAAACATTGATGATGCATCAAACTCTAATATATGTATTTATATGGCAGTAAATAAATTGAATTTTAAAGAAGTGCAGGAAGTTGTTGAATTTGCAGATAAAAATCCTAATATAAATTCTATATCCTTCAATTTTCACACTCCATATAAAGGAACAGAGCATCTCACTTTAATCAGAGAAGAAAAGTTAGAGGTAGTAAGTAAAATCAAAGAACTTATTAAGAAAAAGATGCCTATATTTAATTTGTATAGTGCCCTTGATGTTTATCTAAAAAATTCATGGGATAGACCCTGTTATCAATGTATAGTATCTGAAGAAGGTAAAATATATAATTGCGGGAGATGTGTAGAGGTAGAAGGACTCTGCACAGAATGTGGATATCTATTTGCAGTGGAGTTTTCACTTTTATTTAATGGAAATGTCAGAGCTATAATTGACATGATAAAAACTTATTTAAAGTATGTATAGAGGAGAATATTATATTAAAAAAGGCCTTCAAATTTGTTTGAAGGTCTTCTACGTGTACGCCTTTGAGAACTTGTATAATAGCATGTGATGCTATTTTAAAAACATTACATATGATATTTACAATAAAAGGTTTTTGATGTATAATTAAAAATTAGACACAATTATCACTATTATATCATATTAATTTTAAATTACACAATTATGATAGCATAAAGATAATATATGTGTCAAGAGTTTTTTTGAAAAAATATGGGAGCGTGATAAAATGGATGATTTTAATCAAAACCAGCAAGATGAATTAATGTATCTTGAGAAAACACTAAATGTAATTAAAAATGAGCTTCAGAAGGAAAAATCAGAGTTAAATAATAAGCTAGGCAGTGTTATAGCCTCTAGAAAAGAAATGTGGGAAGAAAGTGTTCACTTTTCAGAAGACTTTGATAGGATACCGGAGATGAATCATTATCTTTCAGAGGTTAACAGAGAAACTAGAGATTACACTTCTACACAAAAGCGTATAGAAAAACTTAATAAAATGTTGAAATCACCTTACTTTGGAAGATTTGATTTTATAGAAGAGGGATATGATGATTTAGAAAAGATTTATATTGGGTTATATAATCTTATGGAATCAGATACAAATGAAATTTATGTATATGATTGGCGAGCTCCTATCTCAAGTATATTTTATCGCTGCGAACTTGGAAAAGGCACTTATAAATCACCTGTTGGATTAATTTCTGGAGAGGTACTACTAAAAAGACAATATAAAATTCAAAACTCAGATTTAAAATATTTTTTTGACAGCAGTATCGTTATAAACGATGAAATATTACAAGAAGTATTAAGTCGTAATTCCTCTGACAAGATGAAAAGTATAGTAGAAACCATTCAAAAAGAACAAGACATTATTATCAGAGATACTGAAAATGAGCTCTTAATAGTGCATGGAGTAGCGGGAAGTGGAAAAACATCTATAGCACTGCATAGAATTGCATTTTTACTTTATGAAGGATTAAACTCTAAAATAAGTGCTAATAATGCTATTATTATTTCACCAAATCTTATTTTTAGTAAATATATATCTAATGTTCTTCCGGAGCTTGGAGAAGAAAATGTAGAACAAATAACTTTTGATGATATTATTATAAAGTCTTTAGGAAAAAGATTTTTAGTAGAGAGTAGACAAAATCAGCTGGAAAACTTAATTTTGCTGCAGCAACAGGTAGATTATTATGTAAAAGCTGAAAGTATTAAGTTTAAGGGATCAGAAGTTTTTGTGAAAATTATAGATAGATTAATTGAGTATTTTGAAAAAAACTTAATTGACTTTAAAGACATATATTATGATGGAGAAATGATTGAAACAAGGCAGCAGATAAAGAATTTTTTCTTAAATAATAGAATAAATATGGTAATAACTAAAAGATTAAAGAGAATTGAAAATATGATATTAAATAAGATTCATCCATTACGAAAGAAAAGGCTGAATAAAATGGAAAAGGTTGTTGAAAAGTGTAATAATCATGTGCTTGAAATAAAGTCTTTTGCTCGGCTGATGGCTATTAAAGAGGCTAAAGTATTTATGGAAAATCTACGGAGTTTTACAGAAGTAGATTATATGAAATTATATAAGTTGCTGTTTCATAAAAAGGGGCTTTTATTAAAGCTTTCTGAAGGGCTTCAGCTTCCAGAAAATATGATTGAAATAATAGAAAAAACTCAAATAAACTTTCAGCAAGAATACATTGAATACGAAGATTGTTTACCACTTTTGTATATTAAATTAAAGCTGGAAGGTAGTGATGAGTTCCCAGAAATCAAACAGGTAGTCATAGATGAGGCTCAGGATTATTATCCTATACAATATCAAATATTTAAGCTTTTATTTAAAAATTCAAGATATACTGTATTAGGTGATTTTAATCAAAGCCTTGAAAAGGAAGGAAATAAGAATATATATGATACTATTGAGGAAATATTTGATAAGAAAAAATCAGTAAAAGTTTTTATGAATAAGAGTTATAGATCTTCTTTTGAGATAAATTCCTTTACTCAAAAACTTTTAAATGATAAGCATCAACTTGTGTCTTTTGAAAGACATGAAGATGAACCTATGGTCATATATAAAGAGAATAAAGATATACTGGATGAAGCAATAGCTTTAGAAATTAATAAATATTATAGTAAAGGATATGAGTCTATTGCTATTATATGTAAAACTGAAAAAGAAGCAAGTGAGATTCAACAAAGATTAAAAAGCTTTATTGATGTGAAAGTATTAAGTGATAAAAATAGTGAACTTAAAGAATGCCCATTAGTTATGCCAGCTTATCTCGCAAAAGGGTTAGAATTTGACGTGGTAATTGTATATGATGTTTCAGCTGAAAACTATAAAAGTGAATTTGATAAAAGGCTTTTATACGTGGCTTGTACAAGAGCCCTTCACCAATTATCAATATATTACACCAATGAAAGAAGTAAGTTGATATAAGTATAACAAAAAGTTGATTACTGATTTAATTAGAATTACTATATAGCTTTTAAGGTATCATGAGTACTAAATTCGAGAAAAATTTTAAAATAATTAAAAAAACTCATGTATTTTAAAGGAAATATAGTGTTCGTATAGAATATATTGTATTAAATTCCTAATATTATTTAAGTCCATCAAGTAGAACTTACAAAATGCATTAATTTAAGAATATTAAAGATATATAAGAGGTGTTTCTATGTTTTATAAGGAAATTAATCCTAAAGAGGAGAATGTGGATAATAGCAAAGAATTTAATTTATTATTTAATGCATTAGATGAGTATGTTTTGGTTGTAGACGAAGAGGGTACTATTTTAAATGCAAATAAGTCTGCATTGTTAAGATTGGGGTATACTTCTGAGGAGATTTACGGTATGAGTCTATCTTATCTATGTTTATCCAAAAGCATAGATGAGATAAGAGAAATCATAAAGAATACACTAGAAGGAAGGATATCAAAATGTAAAATACAGTTTTGCACAAAATTAAGAGTACAAATATCTATAGAAGCATGCGTTTTTATAGGAAAATGGAATGAAAAAATTGCAATATACGCTATATGTAAAGAGGTTTCTGAGGCATCAGAGATAAATGTTTCATTAAAAATTGTAAACTATAATTGAGTTCAAATTAGCTTAATATATGGCAAAGGTCAGCAGAGGCTGACCTTTATTGTGCTTATAATTTTATTAAGGAAAGTGTTATAATTAATAATATCCAAATTTTTATCTTGGTGGTGATATAAAAATGGTAATGAAGCAAAATGAGATTCTCAGATTATCACAAGATTATGATATTAATCAGGCAGTTGAGGTTCTTGCTAGAGCATTTAAAAATGATTCTCTCTATAAATATCTTATACCGGAGGAAGAAAAGAGACATAAAATTTTACCTTATTTTTTTAAATTTAGAATTCGATATGTGATGTTATATGGAGAAACATATGCAACCTCTCCTAGAATGGAAGGATTGGCAATTTGGATTCCCTATAAAAATATTAATATATCTTCGTGGAGAGTACTAAAATGCGGAGGAGTATCTTTATTTTTAAAAGCAGGTAAAGATGTTATGGGGAGGCTTTCCAATCTAGAAGAATATGCTTCACAGATTCATAAAAAGCATGCAGACTTTCCGCATTGGCACTTATCACCAATTGCTGTTGATCCCACTTTTCAAGGAAAAGGATTTGCTAGAACTCTTTTAAACAATATGTTAGAAAGAATAGATAAAGAAAAAGTCCCATGTTTCTTAGAAACTCAAAGTGAAAATAATGTGTCTATATATAAAAGATATGGATTTAAAGTAGTAGAGGAAGGGAAAATTCCAAATACTAATATAATACACTGGGCTATGATGAGAGATGCTATTGAATAGCTTATATTAAAAATATAAAATCTATGCTAGAATTATGATGAAAAACTAATGTTACTTTAAGGAGAATTAGACAGATGAACATTCAAATATTTGGTGTAAAAAAATGTTTTGACACTCAGAAAGCTGAACGATATTTCAAAGAGAGAAAAACTAAGTATCAGCTTGTAGATTTAAATCAAAAAGGATTGAGCAAAGGTGAATTAGAAAGTGTAAAGGCAGCAATAGGGTTAAATAATCTAATTAATACCAAAGCAAAAGAATATAAAAGGTTAAATATTGAACATATAAGAACTAGCAGTGTAAAGGAAGAGCTGCTTTTAAATAATCCTAAACTGTATAAAACTCCAATAGTTCGCAATGGAAAACAAGCCACTGTTGGATATTGTCCAGATGTATGGAAAGAATGGGAAAGTCAAGAGTAAAATATATAGGGTTTATAAATCCAAGGTTAACTTATACACTAAAATTTATTAGTAATATTTTTAGTTGAGAGTTGACAATTGGCAGTTGACAGTGAAGGTAAGTTTTCTTCCTTACGTCAGAAAACTAATTTATTCTTAAGACTTGTTTCGCTAAAGAGAGACATCTACTTATAGTATAAATTATAGATTTTCTGAAGTATAACGTAAGAAAATCATCCATAACTGTCCATTGTCCACTGTCAATTTTCAACTATTTATGCTTATCTTTTTATAAAAATTACTAAATCAGTTTATGGTATAAATTAACTTTAGAGTTATTTTTCGTATAAACTAAGCCAAGCTTCTCTGATATTTAACATAATCCATATCAGTAGCTAGTATATGTCCAGATATCCATTCCATGAAAAACTCCAACACTTCCATTAAATAACCATCTTGATTGTGGTCTATTCTTTCTATGTCAGCCTTTTTTATTTTTTTAATAAAATCATCATGCTGCACTTTGTGGCTAAGAAATTTTTTGTAACCTATATTCAGCAGATATTCTTCTTCCGTAGAAAAGTGATATTCGCAATAATCCAGCAATTTATTTAAAATTGCAACCACTTTATCATACTTGTCCAGTATTAAGTCGTTCCTTAAAAGATCATAGGATTCATTTCCTATTTTAAATAGTTCCTTATGTTGCTCATCTATAATTGTTATCCCGGTTTCATATTCTTTTTTCCATTTAAACATTTTTAATACCTCCGCACAAATTATGTTAAATACCATATGTAGATATTCTATAGTTTAACTTTTGACCCTATTAATCTCTATGTATAAGTATAGCAGTATGGGAAAATAATTCAATATCAATTGTTATATAATTATTAATTTTATATAATTAAAATTTACTTGATATTTTTAAGATAGTATAAATAAAAATAATAGCTGCTTCATTATAAAGATTTATAAAAATCTTATTGAAAAAAGTTTATTCAGTTATATTTAATAGTACAATTGACAACAATAAATGATAATGTTATTATGTCTATGAAATTAATAGACCGGAGGGATAAATGGAAGAGTTAATTCGTAATGCAAGTATAGAAGATTTTAAAAGAGGGTATGTTTGGAATTGCAAGAACGCACAATTTATTTGTCTGATATGTGGTCAAAATATTGATGACAACGATACTGATGCAAGTGCTCACATTATAAAACATGGTAGTCCAATTGAAAGACTTCTTTTATTAGACAAGAAGTATACTGGATTGACTGAAATTCAAAAAGAATTTTTGACAATGATGTCGAACAAATACACTGACAAGGAGATTGCTAGTAAGCTTACTTGTGCAGAATCAACAGTAAGAAATATGAGATTTGCATTAAGAGAACGGGCAAGACAGGCAAGAGCTTTTTTAGCAATCATGGAGTTAGCAGAGGAAGAAAAACCAACAACAGTACAGCCTACTAAGCTTCGAGTTTTTCCTGCTAGAGAAGGAAAAAGAAAAGCTTTATTACCAAGGTTTGCAGCTCTGTTTGAGCCAAACAGAGAATATACAGAAATAGAAGTGAAAAAAATTATTAAGACTATTTATGAGGATGATGCAACAATACGACGCTATCTAGTAGACTATGGGTATCTAAAGAGAAATACTAATGGGAGTAAGTATTACAAGAATTGTGAGGGCAATATTATGGATAATTTAGAGAGAAAAGAGTTAATTAACAAGTATAAACAACAGGAAATAGAAATGGGAATAATTAAAATACATAATAAGGTAACAGGATATTCTTTTGTAGGTATATGTAAGAATTTATATAAGCCATTTGAGGGAATAAAGTTTAGATTAGGCACGGGAAGCTGTAAGCCAAAAAAAATGCAAGAGGATTGGAACACTTATGGGGAAGATTCCTTTACTTTTGAAGTTGTGGAAAAGCTTAAGCCCAAGGAAGGCACTACAGAGAAAGAAAAAGTTGATGAATTAAACGAACTAATGAAAATGTGGATTGATAGTCAAGAAGAAAATTTAAAATTGTATTAGGAACTATAACAGAGGACTAAACATGTAAAATAAGATAATGAAATTAGAGTCTTATCTGCTAATATATTAGCGATAAGGCTCTGATTTATATTTCTTCATTCCATAAGTAACAACTAAATACTCAGATCTTCAGCCTAAAGCTGTTTCTAGAACAAATAATATACCTATATAATTACAAAGTGATATTTCGAAAGACAGAAGTAAAGGAATATAGTAAAATACAATATATATATAAGAACATAGGAGGAAAAATATGAGTAATGCATTTTACTATGAGATGAAAATTGGCAAAATAGGAATTGTTGAGAATGGAACAGCGATTACTCATCTTTACTTTGGAGAAATTATTTCTGAAGATATAAATATGATCGAAACACCTTTGTTGAAAAAAGCCAAGCAGGAGCTTGAGGAATACCTCGATGGGAAAAGGAAAACATTTGATTTACCACTTGCGCCAGAAGGTACAGAATTTATGCAAAAGGTGTGGAAAGCATTAAAAGAAATCCCTTATGGTGAAACTTGCAGCTATAAGGATATAGCCAAAAGTATTGGTAATATAAAAGCTTCTCGTGCGGTAGGTATGGCGAATAATAGAAATCCAATCCTAATATTTATTCCCTGCCATCGTGTAATTGGTGCTAATGGTAATTTGGTTGGTTATGCTGGTGGTTTGGATATAAAAGAAAAGCTTTTAGAAATGGAGAAACAAAATGCAAACAGTTAAAACTAAATTTTTTCAGTATGGTACAACAGAAATTATCTATTTAAAGCAAGTAGATGAAATATTGGGAGAAGCTATAGAGAGTCTCGGTAAAGTGGAACGTATAATTATACCTGATCTATTTTCGGCACTGGTTTATGCAATCATAGGACAGCAAATATCTGTAAAAGCTGTTCATACTATTTGGAGTAGGGTACAAGAGCGCTTTGGTGAAATTACAGCACAAAATATATCAAAGATTTCTACACATGAAATACAACAATGTGGAATAACTGTTCGAAAAGCAGGATATATCAAAAGCATTGCGGATATGGTAGTACAAGGCGATTTGAATTTGAATGAACTTTATAATTTATCAGATGAAGAAGTTATCAAAAAGTTGTCCTCATTACATGGAATTGGTGTATGGACAGCGGAAATGCTTCTGCTTAATTCAATGGAACGGCCTGATGTTGTAAGCTGGGGTGATATCGCAATTAGGCGAGGTATGATGAAGTTATATGGTCTTTCTGAACTTACTAAAGAGCAATTTAATGAATACAGAAATCGATATTCCCCTTATGGCTCCGTGGCTTCTATTTATCTTTGGAAGCTATCTTTTGAAAAATCATAACACAAAATTATAAAAGATGGAAAATAGAATAAGAGAACAAATTTTTAAAACAGTAAAGGAGGGGCTGTATGGCATTAGCAGAAGAAGAAAAATGGAATGCAGTAGTACAGTGTAACACCAATTATGATGGCGTTTTTTTCTATGGTGTAAAAACCACAGGAATTGTTTGTAAACCATCCTGTAAATCTAAAGAACCGAAAAGAAGCAATGTTATGTTCTTCGATAATATAGAAGATGCCTATGCCTATGGCCTACGTCCTTGTAAAAGATGCAGACCAGATTTAATAAGTTTTAATCCTACGAAAGATTTGATTAAAAAATCAAAGAATATTTTTGATAAATATTATGCTAATCGTGAGGAGTTAGAGTTGGAGGTAAAGAAATTAGGAATTAGTCAAAATTACTTGATACAATTATTTCGTAAAAAATATGGACTGACTCCAGTAAAATATTTAAATCGGCTTAGAATAGAGAAATCCTTAGATTTATTGTCTAATACAAGCATCAATATTATTGATATTGCATTAAATTCTGGTTTTGAAAGCCTTTCGACTTTTTATGATTTTTTCAAAAAGCAAATTGGAATGACGCCAAAAGAATTTAGAAAAAATATTCACCTGGAATAATCTATAAATGTAAATTATAATGAAATAAAGATGTATAACTAAATGTAATAGTTAAATATCTATAAGGTATACAAATTTCTTAATTAACAATAATGGAGGAATAAAAATGAAGAAAATAGTTGTTTTTGGAAGTAAGTATTGACCAGATTGTCAGCCTGTGAAAGAGTTTCTTTCTGAGAATAATATTAAGTTTGCATTTGTTGATATTACTGAAAGTATGTTTAATTTGAAAATGTACCTTAAGTACAGAGATAACAGACCAGAATTCGAAGAAGTTAAGAAGAGTGGAAAAGTTGGGATACCATTTATATCGATTAATAACGGAGAAAAGTTGATTTTTGATGAACAACCTGACTTAAATGAACTTAGAGATTAAAATAAGGGAAGCATATGTAAAGAGAAGCTACATATGCTTTTTTCTATGCATTTTTATTTCCTTCTGCTTTTCAGAGCACTCACTGTCAATTGGAACCTTTCGATTGGTGATATTTGAAATAAATGACATATTGGAATATAAATATTTCATATTTCTGAAAAATCTATTTTTATATATTGAAAAAAATTTATTTTTTAGTTACAATTTAATAAGAATAAAATACCTTTATAGGCTAATTTATCAAAAAAATTTTGGATTTTGTTCTTTTATAAAAAGGGGGGAAATTGGTGAAAATTAAATTTGTTAAGATTGGGACTATTCTTATTTCTGTTATTATAACTATGACGGCTTTAGCAGGTTGTGCGGGGAAAGATAATGCTAATTCAAAAAAAGATCAAATCATACGATATAATCTTGGTGCAGAACCAAAAACTTTAGATCCAGGATTAACCAATACTACTGAGGGGATAACAGTGGCTGCAAACTCTTTTGAAGGATTACTAAGATTAGATGAAAAGGAAAATATCGTACCTGGAGTTGCAGAAAAGTGGGAAGTTTCATCAGATGGATTAAAATATACTTTTAATTTAAGGAAGGATGCCAAATGGTCTGATGGAAAATCTGTTAAAGCAGAAGATTTTAAATATGCTTGGCAAAGGGCCTTAGACCCTAATATTGCCTCTGAATATGCATATCAACTTTTCTATATAAAAAATGGCGAGGCTTTCAATAAAGGCAAAGTCAAGGCAGAAGATTTAGGAATAAAGGTTATAGATGATAGTAAATTAGAGGTTACGCTCGAATATCCAACTAGCTATTTTCTATCACTTACAGCTTTTCCAACCTATTCACCGGTAAGAAAAGATATCGTTGAAAAAGATCCAAAAGCATGGTCAAATAAAGCAGATACTTTTGTATGCAATGGACCTTTTAAAATGCAGGAATGGAAGTTAAAGGACTCGATTAACTTTGTTAAGAATGATAACTACTGGAATGCAAAGTCTATAAAATTAGATTCCTTACAGTTTAAATTACTTGAACAAGCTTCAAGTGCTCTTTCAGCCTTTAGAGCCGGACAAATAGATTTTATGGAGGCACCACCGCTTCAAGAAACTCCAAAGCTTTTGAAGGAGGGGGTTGCTAAGGCTTATCCATACCTTGGAACTTGTTATATTTCACTAAATGTATCTCCTAAAGCAAAAGAAGTAAGTGCTGATGCTGCTAAGGCTTTAAGTAATCCAAAAGTAAGAAAGGCTCTAGCGCTAGCTATCGATAGAACGCAAATAGTACAGAATGTAACAAAGGGTGGACAAAAGCCCGCAACTGCTTTTGTAAGCACTGGAATTAGTGAAGATAAATCCGGTAAAGACTTTAGAAACAAAGACTACTACAAGCCTGAAGCAGATGTGGTGGAAGCAAAAAAACTCTTAGCTGAAGCTGGTTATCCTGATGGAAAAGGCTTCCCGAAATTAAGCTACTTATATAACACTGCAGAAGATAATAAGAATATAGCTGAAACTCTTCAAGATATGTGGAGAAAAAATCTAGGAATAACTGTTGATTTAATAAACCAAGAAAAGAAAGTATTTATGAATACAAGAAAAAATAAGGAGTATTTAACTGCAAGAGGCAGTTGGATTGCTGATTATAGCGATCCTATGACTTTCCTTGATATATGGGTAACAAATGGAGGAAACAATAATACTGGTTATAGCAATCCTGAATATGATAAAAAAGTAGGTGCTGCTAAATTAGAAAAAGATACTGCAAAGAGAATGCAGCTGCTTCATGAAGCAGAGGATATACTTATGAATGATATGCCTGTAATACCAATTTATTTTTATGTAAGTGTTGGATGCTCTAAGGATTATGTAAAGGGTGTTCACAAATCACCGTTAGGAATGACTTTATTTGATACTGCTTATATTCAAAAATAAAGACAATATTAAGATGTGAAATAAGTTTACCTTAAAGTTTTAAAGCAGCGAAATCAATTAAAAATACACGCTGACGTATAAGTTTCAGCGTGTATTTTATGTTGACTGATTAAGCTATTGATTATTTTTCTCCTAAACAACTTCTATTTGAGTCCCTTTATACCTTTTATACCAAGTCCTGGTTCATCAATTAGTCTTATCTTGTAATCCTCGAAAATTGCTCCACCATCTACAGGGTCTTCACTGCATAATACAGGTCCATCTAAATCTATTTTAGTTATAATGCTCTTAGCTGCTGCTAAATGAACTGCTGCGGTAACACTAACTTTTGCTTCAAGCATACAGCCTATCATACACTCCATCCCATATACTTCTGCCATAGAGCATATCTTTAGAGCATTATGCAGTCCGCCAGTTTTCATAAGCTTGATATTAATGAGATCCGCAGCTCTCAGCTGCATTATCTTTACAGCATCTGCTGGTGAAAACACACTTTCATCTGCCATAACGGGAATAGATACGTTGTCTGTTACAAATTTTAATCCATCAATATCGTGAGATTCTACGGGCTGTTCTACAAGTTCTATATTGAGTCCTGCATCTTCCATTTTTCTTAGAGTATAAACTGCTTCTTTTGGTTTCCAGCCTTGATTAGCATCTATTCTAAGATTTACGTCATAGCCTACAGCTTTTCTTATGGCTTTCATTCTTTTGATGTCCATATCAGAATCTACACCAACTTTTATTTTCAAGGTTTTATAACCATGCTTTATGGCGTCTATACTATCTAAAGCCATTTGTTCAGGATCGTTAACACTTATGGTTATGTCTGTTATAATTTCTTTTCTATAACCACCTAAAAGTTTATATAAAGGAGCTTTGTATAATTGTCCATATAAATCATATAGTGCTATGTCCACTGCAGCTTTAGCACTAGTATTTTTTACTACACACTTATCAAGTTTAATCATTATCTCTTCAAAATTTTCAATATCCATACCAATAATTGATTTTTTTATATGATCTTCAATAGCTGCTATTATAGCACCTTTAGTATCGCCAGTTATAATTCCTGTTGGAGGTGCCTCACCATAGCCTATATTACCGGTATCAGTAATTATTTTAACTATTACATCCTCTACACTATGTACAGTTCTAAGTGCAGTTTTAAAAGGTCTAACTAATGGAACAGATATGTGCCCAATCTGTATATCTTTTATTTTCATATTTTTTAATCCCCCTTATAACCACTATTTATTAAAAAAGTTATCAATATCACTTTTCATTAAAAAATATTCATAAACAGCCTTGGAAACCTTAGCTACAAGTCCACGAGCATAGCTGTCACTTTCAGCTTCATATGTAAGCATGACAAAAATATAATCCCCAATTTTATCATTATATACAATACCAGTATCATGCTTTACACAGCTTATATCACCTGTTTTATGAGCTATTTCAAGTTCATCTGGCAAATACATTCTCATCATAGCATTGTCCAATTGAAGTTTTAATATTTGAAGCATAATATTGTCATACTCCTTATTTACAAGCTCTCCATGATAAAGCTTATCGAAAAGCAAAGCAACATCCTCTGCACAAGTGTAATTTTCTTTTCCTTTTTTAGCAGATTCAAAATCCATCATTTTTCTTTCAAGCGCCGTGTTCTTATATCCTTGCTCTTTTATGAAGTTGTTTATATTTTCTATTCCCAGATTATCTATGAGTACATTTGTAGCTGTGTTATCGCTTTGAATTGTCATTAAGGTTAGCAAATCTTTAATGCTATAAGATTGTATAGATTGGAGTACAGATACTATGCTGAAAGGAACCTTTTCCTCGTCACTTATGATGATTTTTTCCTCTAAGTCTAACTTGTTCTTTGCTGCCAAGTGAAAGGCCATTTCAAGTATAAATAATTTTATTATAGAAGCGGAGGATACCTTTGCATCAGAGTTTACATTATAAATTTCACCAGTCTTATAGTTTTTTATTATTAAACTATATTTAGAGTTAACTTCTTTTAAAAGATTGTTTAATTGACTATTTAGCATTACAATCACACCTCTTATATAAATTTATCTAACTGTACATCTAAAATGTCGTATTTTTTCCATTCTGTATCTATATAATGCCACCATTCAGAATCTATATAGTCGAAACCAAATTTGCACATACTTTCTGTTAAATAGTTCAAATTCTTTCTTGCTTCTTTCTCCATATTAGGGTTATCTCTTCTTGCCTTTAAAGAGAAATCATCAAAGGAGGAAGGCATTATAACTTCTTTTCCTTCATTTGTGATTAATGTTACATCCACTGCAGCTCCATAACTATGTTTGGAACCGGCCTTTGCAGGATTAGCTACAAATCTACTGTCCGGCAGTATGTCCCAAAATATCTGCTGTACATAAACAGGTCTATAGGCATCCCATACCTTTATCCTATAACCATCCTTTTTTATTTCGTCATTTACCCTAATTAGCTTTTCTGCGGTTTGCCTTCTAAGTACACATATATCTATAGGATATATTTTTTTACCAGTAAAATTGTTTTCACTAGCATATCTAAGCTCTATAGAAATAGTGTTATCTAAATCGCTCAAGCAAACCAGTCCATCTATCTCTTTTATTTTCCCCATGTTTTCACATCCTTAGAAATCTCTATTTGGTGTTGAATTGATTTTTACTACATCATTTTTATAGAAGGCAAGGTGTTATAGTTAGCAAACATTAGATAAATAACATTTTTACCAATTATTATAATACTATAGATAGACTAATACAAGAGTATATAGGCTAAGTTTTTACATTGAAAATCTATATATAATCTCAAAATATAAAAATATCTTAAAAACTTTTTTGAAAAATAATTAATGAAGGATATATTTATCTGGAATAATCTATAAATATAACTTATAATATAGTCAAGATGTATAATTAATCCGAATATTCAAAACTTCACATTGTTTTCTGTAAGATTTATATAGAGAGAGACTTAATTGTTGCATAATACATTTTTATAAATATGAGGAGGCGGAGGAAGAAATGAAATTATCGATTCAAAAGAAAATTTTAATTTTTATTACAGTACTTATAGTAACAGCAGTATTTATACTAGACCTTGTTAATTACAGAAAGACTAATTTGATTATGGACAAGTCCTTGCAAGATCAAAGCTATAAAGTCATTCAAACTGTAGACTTTACATTAAATAAGTTCATGACTAACATGGAAGGAACTATAAATTTAATAGACAATTGTGGAATTTTAAATTATAATCCTACCCCTGAAGAAGGACAAAATATGATAAAATATTTTACTTCTATAACAAAATCAAATTCTGATATATCAGCTGCTTATTTTGGAACCAAGGATAAGAAGACCTTTATTAACTCAACTACAAAGTTGCCTGATGACTATGATCCTACTTCAAGAGGATGGTATAAGAAAGCAGCAGAAGCAAAATCACTTGTATGGACAGATCCATATTTAGATGCCTTTACTGGAAAGATGGCAATTACTGTGGCAAAACCAGTAATTGTCAATAATGAAGTAGTAGGAGTATATGCTTTAGATATACTATTAGATACTATTTCAAACTTTCTTTCTAGTGTAAAGCTTGGAGATACTGGATATTTCACTATACTGGATTCTAATAATATGGTTATAGCTCACCCAGCAAAGGATTTCATAGGTAAGGAAATCCCTATTAAAGAAATAAAGGATGAGGTATCAAAAAATAAGAAAGGTACATTAATTTACACTTATAATAATATTAAAAATTATGCAATTTATAATACTTTAAGTAAAACAAATTGGAAAATAATGGGTGTAATTGAGTACAAAGAGAGCAAGGCTAATTCTAATGCAATGCTTATTAATACTATAATTTATGGTGCAGCTATTCTATTGGTATTAATAGTGGTTGGAGGATTTATTACTGGAAGGATAACTAAAGATATAAAAATACTTTTAAAAGATATTGAAAGAATGGGGCAAGGGGATTTATCTATAAGAACAAATATAAAATCAAATGATGAAATAGGAGTTTTAGCAAAAGAATTTAATAAAATGATAGAAGATTTGAGCAGCTTGATTTATAGTGCTCAAAATATAACTAAAAAGGTTAAAGAAAAATCACAAAGCCTAGAAAATACAAATAAGAAAACAGTAAGATCAGCAGAGGAGATTTCTAAGACTATAGAACAAATAGCACATGTTACTACTGAGCAAGCAGAAAATTCATCAATAGGAGCAGAAAAAGCAGCAAAGTTATCTGAAGCTGTGGAAATAGTTACTGCTTCAGTTGAAAAGGTAGTCGACTTATGTAATAATACTCAAAGTGTAAATGGATATGGTACTACTGTAGTTAAAAACCTTATAAATATAACTCAGGAAAGCAATGAATCATCAGCTAACGTAAAGAAAGCTATTGATGAGATAGACAGTAGTTCAAAAGAAATAAATACAATTATAGAAACCATAAATAGTATAGCAAGTCAAACTAATCTTTTAGCACTAAATGCATCAATAGAAGCGGCAAGAGCCGGTGAAGCAGGAAGAGGTTTTGCAGTTGTAGCAGAAGAAATAAGAAAACTTGCAGAGCAATCAACTGACTCTACTAGCAGTATTAGAGAATTAATTGTTAAAGTACAGAATCAAACCCAAAATGCTGTTGAGGAAATGAACAAATCAAAAATGATTGTTGATAAACAAACAGAGTCAGTAAGAATTACAGAAAAATCCTTTAATGAAATTAATAACTCAATTAATGGACTATTAAATAGTATTTATCAAATAGAAGAAATGAATAAAGCTGTAGGTAATAGAAAAAATGAAATTCTAGATGTAATTGAGGGGATTGCAGCTGGAGCAGAGCAAACTTCAGCTTCTACAGAAGAAATATCTGCCTCAACAGAAGAACAGCTTGCTGTAATGATAGAAGTAAGTAATATTACAAAAGAGCTAATGGAGATTTCTGATAAATTAGATGGTGAGATTTCAAAGTTTAAGATTTAAACATATAAAGTTCTTATAAAATTGAAGATCTAAGTATCAAATTATTTTTAATTTGCACTTAGGTCTTTTTTTAGTAAAAATAAAAAATCCCCTGTGAGGGATTGAAAATAGGAAGCTATTATTTATGTATTAGTATTATTTATGTAACTATATATTTTAAAAGTGCGTACTTGCATTTGATAGGTATAATAGTATAATTGTAACTAAAATGCATAATAAAAAGGCAATATATAGGAGGATTTCAACATGAATGAAACTTTAAAAAGCATAAGAAATAGAAGAAGTACAAGAAGTTATCTACCAGAACAGATTAAAGATGAAGAATTAAAGGCTATAATAGATGCAGGCATTTATGCACCAAGTGCTACAAATAAACAGCCATGGCACTTTACTGTAGTACAAAATAAGGATCTCATTGATAGATTAAGTGACGGATTTAAAGAAATCGCAAGAAAATCAGATAACGAGTATGTTAAAAAATATGGTGAAAATGAAAAATTTCATGTGTTTTATAATGCACCAACAGTAATATTAGTTTCCGGTGATGAAAGTAATAACTATGCTTCAGTTGACTGTGCAGCAGCAGTAGAAAATATGCTTATAGCAGCAGAATCATTAGAAATTGGATCTTGTTGGGTTGGATTTATTGCTTATCTGTTAAATAGTGAAGAAGGCAAGGAGTTTGTTAAAGAACTTGGAATACCAGAGGGCTTCAAACAAATACACTCAGTAGCTCTTGGATATAAAAAGTTTAATTTGACCAAAGCACCTGCAAGAAAAGAAAATATAGTAAATTATATAAAATAGTATAACATAAAAATCTGCTTAATAAACATATCTTTGATATTGAAAGTATAAATAAACAGATGAAGGATATTCTCTATAAAGCACTTAGATAGTTCTAAGTGCTTATTTAAATGTAATAAATTAGAAACAGTTACTTAACAAACAAGACATGGTTTCGTAATATTTGTAGTTTACAATAATTTTATCCTAAGTTATTAAGAATTAGAAAAAGTTATTCTTAATAATTCCCTTAAAAGTTAAATTTATTGATTTAAGCACTGGTGAAATACTAGTGCTATTTTTTTATTAAACAAATAGGCAAGATATGTTAAGTATCTATACAAGCTATATTAAGGATATTCAAATTAAAATTTGTATTGCTAACAGATGATTAATTTAACTCACCTGTGGTAAAACTATTGCTTGGAGGTGTTTTGAATGTCAGAGTTAGAAGACTTATTAAAAGACGTAAATACATTAAGGGAAAACTTAGAACAATTAATAGAACTAAAAGAAGGTAACTTAATAGATTCAGAAGTAGTTACAGCTAGTAAAATATTAAATGCAGCACTGAATCAATATAATAAATTTATAAATGACAAGATTAAAAAATAGAGGTGTAATAACACAGATGGCGGCAGTAGGTCTCATGATTAGTATTTATAGGAGAAAAAATCTATCTAATATTACAATAGTAAGCATAAAGCGTGAGAATACTGTATAATGGGGGAGCAGTTATTGTATTAAAAAAGCATATCAACTTTACAAAAGTGGAAAACTTTGATAGATTTTGTTTATAATCTATCTGGGGGGAGATTTAAGTATGAAAGATAACGTAAATATATTAATTGTAGAAGATGATTCGGATATAAACAACCTTCTGCATAAAATATTAAGTAAAAATGGTTACAACATCAGATGTGCCTATTCAGGGTCAGAAGCTAAGATGTGTTTTGATAACTATGATTTCCAGTTAGTTTTACTGGATTTAATGCTGCCTGGAGCAACAGGTGAGGAACTTATAGAGTATATAAGAAAAATTAATACAGTACCAATTATAGTTATATCTGCAAAGCCTGGACAGGACATAAAGATAGATGTTTTAAAACTAGGAGCAGATGATTTTGTATCAAAACCTTTTGATGCCTATGAGGTTTTGGCGAGGGTTGAAGCACAATTAAGACGGTATATTGAATTTTCAAGTATCAATGAGAAATCTAATGTTTTATCACATAAAAATTTAACTTTAGATACGGAAACTCTGGAAGTTGCAGTTAATGGACAGTCTATTTCACTAACTGCGAGAGAATTTTCCATACTTCAAATTTTAATGTCTTATCCAAGCAAGGTCTTTACAAAGGCAAATTTATTTGAACATGCTTGGAACGCTGAGTTTTTAGGTGATGATAATACAGTTAATGTTCATGTAAGCAACCTTCGATCAAAAATAGCTAAAGTTGACCCAGATACAGAGTACATACATACAGTATGGGGCATTGGGTTTAAGATGAGTGATAAAACTTAATACTTTCTTAAACCTTTCTTTAAGCTTTCTTGTATATTTTATTCTAATATGTAAGTATACAAAGAAGGAGGGGGATACTAATTGAACGCAACAGTACTGAAAACTAAAAATTTAACAAAAAAATATCGCAGTTATGCTGCAGTAAATAATGTAAACATGGAGATAAAGCAGGGAGAGATATATGGCCTTGTTGGTAAAAATGGAGCAGGAAAAACTACTTTACTCAGAATGATAACTGGACTTACAATGCCAACAAAAGGAGAAATTCAAATCTTTGACGAAACATCAGAGGCAGGATTAAACAAAGCTAGAATGAGAACGGGATGTATTATTGAGACACCAGACTTTTTCCCATATTTATCTGCAAGGAAAAATCTTGAGTATTACGGAATTCAAAGAGGGATTGTAGAAAAAGAAGCTGCTCATCATGCACTAGAAATGGTTGGGCTTTTGAATACCGAAAAGAAAAAGTTTAAAAACTTTTCCCTTGGAATGAAACAGCGCTTAGGATTGGCTTTAGCTATCATGGCAAGTCCTGATTTACTCATATTAGATGAACCTATAAACGGACTTGACCCTACAGGAATAGTAGAAGTAAGAGATATTTTACTAAAGTTAAACAGAGAAAGAAATACTACAATTATAATATCAAGCCATATATTAAGTGAGTTAAGTCAGCTGGCAACTACCTATGGGTTTATTCATAAGGGTGAATTTATAGAACAAATATCAGCAGTAGATTTAAAGGAAAAATGCAAAAACTACCTATCAATAAAAGTAGACAATACGGAAAAAGCAGCAGCTCTAATAGAAAATCAGCTTAAATGCAGCAATTATGAAGTGCTTGGCGATAACGAAATAAGATTATATGAAAAAGTAGATAAACCTGAAATTATATCAATGGCCATTGTTAATAATGGAATTATGTTATACTCCATATGCCAAATGGGTTCACAATTGGAGGACTATTTTATCAATTTGGTTGGGGGGAATAAACATGATTAATTATATAAAAGCTGAACTTTTCAGAAACTTTAACAGAGCATACTTTTGGATTTACACAGGAGTAATATCAGCTTTGTTATTAACAATTGTTATTATATTTAATGTAAATCATATATCTAGTATAAATTTAAGTGCTATAATACAGATTAGTAATCATATGATTCTTATACCTGTATTTTTGGTGGCAGGTATTATTGAGATGGTCATAGCGGAGGAATATAAAAATAAAACTTTAAAAAACGTTATAACTTTTGGATTACCAAGAACTAAATTGATTCTATCAAAGTTTATTGTTACAGTTATTCTCTCTTTTATAGCAGCTATTATTATGCTAACTATATTTTATGGAAGTGCAGCAGTATTATTAGGTCTTGGAAATGGATTCCATGGAATATTCTTAGATCATATTGCAAGATTAGCAGCAGCATTACCACTCTGGATCGCAGCTATAGCAGTAGGTACTTTTCTTAATGTTGTTATTAGTAACAGCACTATATGTGCCTTTGTATATGCTGGAGTATTTTTAATGACATCACAAATTGTAAAATTATTGGCATTCCTTGTTTCGCATAAATTCAAGTATGTATATGATCACTTGATTACAAGCCAATTAAGCAAATTAGGTGGAAATATAGTATCAAAGCAGGATCTCACTTCTGCAGCCATTATAGGATGTGTATATACTATTGTATTCTTAATTTTTAGTATATTATACTTTAGAAATAAGGAAGTCAAGTAGAAAGAAAGGGTGATATATATAGAAGTATTAATAATTACTATTCTTATAAGCGTGATAATTATATTTGTCACCCTATATGTTTTATTGCGTAAAGAAGTTAAAAGTATAACATATCAGTTAAATAAAATTAACAGTAGTAAAGCCAATTCAAAAGTGCTGCTCTCATTAAGAGATAAGAGCCTAGAAGGACTAGCTTTAGAAATAAATAAAACCTTAGAGGACAAAAGGAAAACAGAAGTTGAATATAAAAAAATAGATTTAGAACTTAGGCAGGCCATTGCAAATATGTCACATGATCTCAGAACTCCACTTACATCAATAATGGGATATATTCAACTTACTGAGGATGAAAGCTTGCCAATTAATGAGAAAAAAGAATATATGGATATAGTAAAAAAGAGAGCAAAGTCTCTTCAAGCTTTAATAACCAGTTTTTATGAATTATCAAGACTTGAGGCGAAAGAATATAAATTTGAGTTTAAATCACTAAGCTTACCTAATATACTTTGCGACATAACAGCCTCCTTTTACAATGATTTCATAAATAAAGGAATAGAGCCAGCTATGGATATAGATGAAAAAGCAGCAATGATTATTGCAGACGAAAATGCACTAAGACGAGTATTTTCAAATCTGATACAAAATATGATAAAGTATGGAGAAAAAAGTGTATTTATATCTCTAAAGCAGCAGGATAACTTTATTATTATAGTCTTTAAAAATGATGCGCCAAATTTAAGTGTAGAAGATGCGTCACATCTATTTGAACGATTTTTTACAGTGGATCGTACAAGAAACGGAAATAATACTGGTCTTGGACTTGCTATATCAAAGCAGTTGCTTGAACAGATGGGACATGAAATTTCTGCAGAGCTCCTTGATGGGAAACTTGGCATAACAATAAAATTTAAGATGTATAGGGTTTCTGACTCATAAGTTGGCTTATGCTGTAATTTAATTTGGCAATTTTTATAGTATGAGAGAGGATAAATAATTGACAATTGACAGTGGACAATGAAGGAGGATTTTTCTACGTTACACTACGAAAAATCTTTAAATTTATTAGCGATGTTTTGCCTTAGCAAAACAAGCCTGAAAAAATAAATTAGTTTTCAGACGTAAGGAAGAAAACTCACCTTAACTGTCAATTGTCCTCTGTACTCTGTCATCTGAAAAGGTTACCAACATATTTTAGTGTATAAGTTAACTTTCGGTCTATGAACGCTACATCTTATTTAATTCAGAGGTAGGGCCCATTATTATTACTGGATTTTTTGATGGGTCCATCCACATCAATATATTTAAAAGCTTATCCTCAGGCATACCAACACAACCTAAGGTTCCTCCACCTGAGTATGGTGCTATATGCATAAATATGCCGCTGCCGTTACCGTATATCTTGTCAGAGTTATAGTTAAAATCTGTTGCTGCCGCATATTTATATAATGGTTGAGAGGACAAAAGCTCATAATCTATAAATCTATTTTTAGGATTGCCCTTATAGGTCATCCAAACATTATATTCGTCCCAAGTAGAATTGCTTACCCAATAATCATAGGGACCTGCTTCCCTGAAGGGAAATTTAAATCCGGGATTCCCATTCCAGAATATTCTTTTAATATTAGGTGCAGCCTGAGCTTTAAAATTAGATAAAAATATTAAAAGTACAGTGAAAATTAAAAATAAGTTCAGCTTTAACTTTTTCATAATATAAATCTACACCTCATTTTCGTAAAGTAGGATTCTATTTCTATATTGTACCAAAGCAATACAATGTTTTCCACACAGGGGGCAGAAATTATGTTGATTTCTTAAAGGGTTGAATATAATAAAAAATACAGTAAAGTAAATAGCATAAAGAGAACCATCGGTATTATATAACTGATGGTTTTTTAGCTTGTAATTTTAGTGTTTAAAGCTCTCAGCTCTTTAATCTAAGAAAGAAATTTACTATAAGAAGGTTTGTTAAAAATGTGTAAATATTTAAATAAAATAAAGAGAATATAATAAAAAAAATTTTCATATTTTGTAATAGCAATATATTAAGAATAAGATTGACAATATGATTACTAGTTAGTTTTAAGGCTTTTTATAGATAAATAATGTATACTGGCGAAGAAGTCAAGCACCAAGGCTTACTATCCATATAAGTGAAATGAGGTGAATTAATGGATGTTCTAATGAAGGCTGAAAGTATATGCAAAACCTTTCCAGGTGTAAAGGCTCTTAACAATGTAAATTTTGAACTAAGAAAAGGGGAAGTTCATGCACTGCTTGGAGAAAATGGTGCAGGCAAGTCTACTTTAATGAAAATTTTATCTGGAGTTTATCAGAAAGATAGTGGAACTATATTTTTAAATGGAAAGGAAGTAAATGTTGCCTCTACCAGAATTGCCCAGGATATGGGCATAAGTATTATTCACCAAGAATTAAATTTATGTCCTCATCTTACAGTAGCCCAAAACATATTTATAGGAAGAGAATTTTCAAAAAGAGGAATAATTAATGAAAAAAAGCAAAAAGAAGAGGCAAAAAAGATACTTGATAGACTGCATGTAGATATTGATCCTAATGAAAAGGTTAATAAATTACCTGTATCTAAACAGCAAATGGTGGAAATTGCAAAAGCTCTTTCAACAAAAGCTCGGGTAATAATTATGGATGAGCCTTCCTCTGCACTTACTGAAAAAGAAATTGAAGACTTATTTTCTATAATTAAAGAGTTAAAGAATCAAGGTACTGGAATCGTCTACATTTCACATAGATTAGAGGAGCTGGAAGAAATAGTTGACAGAGTTACAGTTCTGAGAGATGGAGAGTATATACAGACCTTAAATTTCAAAGATACTGATTTAGAGGCTTTAATAGGTTTAATGGTTGGAAGAAAACTAGATGAAAAGTATCCTAAATTAGTTATGAAAAGAGGAGAAAAAATTTTAGAGATAAAAGGTTTTAACAAAGGGAAAAGAGTAAAAAATGTTTTTTTTCACTTATATAAGGGAGAGATTCTAGGCTTTGCAGGGCTTATGGGGGCAGGAAGAACGGATTTAGCAAGAGCTATCTTTGGCGCGGATAAAATTGATTCTGGAGAAATATATTTAAATGGGAAAAAGCTAAATATTAAGTCGCCGGCAGATGCCATAGCAAATGGTTTAGCTTATATTCCAGAGGATAGAAAGCATGAGGGGCTATCTTTAAGTATGAATGTAGCTTTTAACTTAACACTATCTAACATAGACTCCATTGCTTCACCAGCGGGAATAATAGAAAGGTCAAAGGAAAAGCAAATATCAAATAAGATTGTATCGGACTTAAAAATAAAAACACCTTCATTAGAGCAAATAGTTAAAAATCTAAGTGGTGGTAATCAGCAAAAAGTTGTTGTAGGAAAGTGGCTAACCAGAAATCCTAAAGTATTTATATTTGATGAGCCAACTAGAGGAATAGATGTAGGAGCTAAGATTGAGATATATAATATACTAAATCAGTTGAAAAAGTCAGGTATAGGGGTAATTATGATATCTTCTGAACTATCGGAGATTTTGGGAATATGTGACAGAGTTTTAGTTATGTGTGAAGGTGAAATAAAGGCAGAACTTAATTGTGAAAATACAAATCAAGAGGAAATAATGCATTATGCAACGCTATATACAAGTAGTGAAAAGGAGGAGGCAAATGGAAAAAGTAAGTAGCAGGCTTAAAATATCTAGAGAAACATCTCAATTGTTATCAGTATTAAGTGGTTTAATATTGTTATCACTGATATTTGGATTTATGTCAGATAAGTTTTTTTCAGTAGACAATTTGCTGACTGTTGCGCTGCAATCTGCAATTATAGCTATAATTGCCATTGGACAAACTTATGTAATTATAACTACAGGCATTGATTTATCTATAGGTTCTAATATTGCCTTAGCAGGTATAGTTGCAGCAATACTGATGACAAGCGGTGTTGCAGTACCTATTGCTGTAATTGGCGGCTTATTTTCTGGTTGTTTAGTAGGATTAATTAATGGATTAATAGTGGTTTATGGAAATATACCTCCTTTTATAGTGACACTAGGAACTATGAGTATAGTTAGAGGAGTTTCATTAGTTATTACAAAAGGTATCCCTGTCACCGATTTGCCTGAGGCTTTTACAACTATAGGAACAGGCTCTATAGCTAGTATACCTATCCCTGCTGTGATTATGTTTACATTAGTAGCAATTTTTGGTTTTGTTTTAGCTAAGACAAAACTTGGTAGGTATACCTATGCGATAGGTAGTAATTTTGAAGCGGCAAGGTTATCCGGGATTAATACAAAAAGAACATTGATATCAATATATATAATAAGTGGCTTTTTAGCAGCTTGTGCAGGATTAATCTTAGCGGCTAGAGTAGTATCAGCACAACCAACGGCTGGTACAGGTTATGAATTAGATGCAGTTGCAGCATCCGTTATTGGTGGTGCCAGTCTACTCGGCGGAGAAGGAATGATACTTGGAACCTTCATTGGTGCCTTAGTAATTGGAGTATTAAGAAATGGACTTAACCTTATAAATGTATCTGCATTTTGGCAGCAAATCGTTATTGGTGCAGTAATTATAGCCGCAGTTTATATTGACAGGGTTAAAAGAAAATAGTCTTCAATTAAATTTACTTATATAAAAAATTATATTAATAGGAGGAATCATTCATGAAAAAACGCCCAAGGCTTTTAGCCAAAGTTTCAGCAGTGTTAATGAGTCTGTCTTTAGTCTTAGTTGGTTGTGGAAACAGCAATTCAAGCTCAACTAGCTCATCAAGCTCATCAGGCAGCAGTGATAAAAAACAGTACAAAATGGTACTGATAACTATGGACTCCATAGACGAACACTGGTTATCAGTTAAAGCAGGGGCAGAAGCAAAGGCTAAAGAATTAGGGAATGTACAGTTAACCTTTAGAGCACCAGCAGGAAAGACAGATCCTGGTGAACAGGTAAGAATGGTAGAGGACGCAATAAATCAAAAAGCAGATGCTATTTTATTGGCTCCATCAGATCAGAGTGCGCTTACTCCAGTAGTGGAAAAGGCAGCTTCAGCAAACATACCGGTAATCATAATAGATTCACCAGTGAAAACAGATAAAATATCTGCATTCTTTGCTACAGATAATGCAAAAGCAGCATCTATGGCAGCAGATAAAATGGCAGAACTAATAGGACAAAAGGGCAAAATAGCAATAATAAGCGCGCAACCAGGTGCTGGAACTACAATGATTAGAGAAAAAGGCTTCAAGGACAGAGTAGCAGAAAAGTATCCAGATATCAAAATTGTTACAACTCAATATTGCAATGGAGACAAAGCTACAGCATTAAATCAAACAATGGATATACTCACAGCTAATCCTGACATAGTAGGTTTCTATGCAACAAATGAAGGTTCTACTGTAGGAGTTGCAAGAGGAATAAAACAAAAGAATGTAGTTGGAAAAGTTAAGGTTGTAGGTTTTGACAAGTCAAAAGATATAATCAATGCTTTAGACGAAGGGTTAATTCAAGCAACTATGGTTCAAAATCCTTATGATATGGGTGCAAAAGGAATTCAATCAGCTGTTGACGTTATCGGAAAGAAGACAGTTGAAAAGAAAGTAGATACTGGTGTAAAGGTAGTTACAAAAGACAATATAAGCGAAATAAAGAAATAGTTGCTGCATAATCTATCTATATAGAGTTAAAAGACCGAAAGTTACCTTATACCCCGGGATAAGTTTTCAAGCTTCAGTCCGTTAAAAACATATCCCTTTGTATAAGGTAACTTTCTGGTTAGTTTCCCTATATAGATGCCAACACCCAGGAGATGCTTAAAGTTTTTTATTTGCCTAGGGATGTGGGCAAAAACATTTGAAGTAAGTTTCACTTTAGGGAGGAATATATGAATAATGGCAATTTGATAGGCATTGATATTGGCGGAACAAAGTGTGCTGTAGTTTTAGGAAATCCTTATGGCAAGATAATTGATAGGATTTCTTTTCCTACAAAGATCACCAGAGAAGCTAATTATACTATAAATAAAATTTTTCATTCTATTAATGCAATACTAAGTCAAAATAAAGGCAGCATAGACAACATCCAATCTATTGGAATTAGTTGTGGTGGTCCTTTAGATAGTAAAAAAGGTATAATTATGTCTCCACCTAATCTGCCTAATTGGGATAATATACCCATAAAAGATATTTTTAAAAATAGATTTAATAAGAATGTATATATACAAAATGATGCTAATGCTTGTGCTATAGCAGAATGGAAATTTGGTGCGGGAAAGAATTGCAACAACATGGTCTTTTTAACCTTTGGCACCGGTTTAGGGGCAGGCCTAATATTAAATGGGAAGCTTTATACTGGAGCTAATGATATGGCAGGAGAGGTAGGCCATATAAGACTTAGCAGAGAAGGCCCTTTAGGCTATGGAAAGTTTGGTTCCTTTGAAGGCTATTGCAGTGGTGGTGGCATTGCTAAGTTAGCCTATGAGGAAATAACTAGGAGAATAAAAAGAGGTGATAGAGTAGAGTTTTGCGAAACCTTAGAGGAAGCTAAAAACATCACGGCGAAAGAAGTCGGTATTGCTGCTCAAAATGGTGATAAGATAGCAATAGATATTCTAAAAACAAGTGGAAGGTATTTAGGCATAGGTTTATCAATTATTATTGATATATTAAATCCTGAAAAAATTATAATAGGAAGTATATTCGCTAGGTGCAGAGAGTTTTTACAGCCTACAGCAGAAGAAATTATAAAAAAGGAAGCATTAGAGTTATCTTATAAAAACTGCAGTATTTTACCTTCAAGCTTAGGTGAAAGTATTGGAGATTATGCCTGCTTGTCAGTGGCCTTAGGCGAAAATTATTAGAAGAACTTTAAGTATGAAAAACGTAAAAAAGGTCTTAAATAATTTGATGAAAAGATACCCTCTATTAGAAGTGTGTTCAGAGGATATATGGAAAGCATATAAAGAGATGCATGAATGTTATAGCAAAGAAGGAAAAATTCTCGTTTGCGGTAATGGTGGCAGTGCTGCAGATGCAGAACACATAGTAGGGGAACTAATGAAAGGTTTTATGCTAAAGAGAGAGCTTCCTAAAGATATTAAAGAAAAACTGATAAATATAGAGAATGAAGCAGGAATGATTTTGGCAAATAGACTGCAGTGTGCACTTCCAGCCATTGATTTAACAGCACAATCAGCTTTGTGTACTGCTTTTTCAAATGATGTGCACCCAGACTTAATATATGCTCAACAAGTATTAGCCTATGGAAAAAGTTCTGATTTATTTATGGGATTAAGCACTTCTGGAAATTCAAAAAATGTTATATATGCTATTTATACAGCAAAAGCTTTAGGTGTAAAAACTATAGGCTTAACTGGAAAGTCAGGAGGAAAAATAGCAGAGCTTTGTGATGTTACAATAAAAGCGCCTAAGGAGCTTACCTTTGAAGTCCAGGAACTTCATCTTCCAATTTATCATGCACTTTGCCAAATGGTTGAAATATCATTCTTTTAAAAATAGATTTCATAGTATCATGTAAAAATCTCTTAGTAAAAATACTAGGAGATTTTTTTATATTCTTATTTTAATATTTTAAGTTATAACTGTTAAAAATAACTTTATAGGTTATAAAATAAATGCTAGTATATAACTATCAAAACAAATTTTAAGGGTTATAATGATTTGTTGAAGGAGGAATAATTATGAAGTTTACATGGATTGGTGGGCCTACATTTTTATTAGAAATAGGTGATTTTAAAGTTTTAACAGACCCTGTACTAAATAATAATAAAGAAGCTTTTATTATGAATGGACATCCTTCTACAGGAAAGAATGGTGTAACAATACTAAGAAATGCTCCAGTTCCTGATTTTGACTTGAACAGTATTCAGTATGTATTAGTTAGCCATATACATTCAGATCATTTTGATAAAGTTGCAATGGATAAAATAAATAAAAGTACTCCTATTATAATGCCTAATAGCCAAAAACATTTATTACAAGATAAGTTTGAAAACATAACACCAATAGATTGGTGGGAATCTACTGCATTAATAAGCAAAAATCAGAATTTAAATATAACTTCTGTCCCAGCTCGTCATGCACATAAAGATGACATAAATATGGAAATGGGTATAGTAAATGGATATTTGATAGAATATTCGTCACCAGAAGAAAAAATTAAAATTTACTGGACTGGGGATACGGTTTGGTTTGAAGATATGAAAAAAATAAAAGACTTTGCAGGAGAGATAGATATTCTCATACCACATATGGGAGCAGTTGGGATTGATGGGCCTTATGATATGCTAACTTTAAATAGTGAAGAGGCCATAAAGGTATGCTCTCTATTTAATCCCAAATATATAATACCTATACATCATAGTACCTTTTCACACTATGTTGAGCTGATTTCAGTATTTGGTGAAGAATTTAAAAAAGTTGATAATACAGATACGCTAATACTATTAAGAGAAGGAGAAAGCTGGGTAAAATAAACAGTCTCCTAAGGTGAAGAGAATTCTTTACCTGCTGCGAAGCTTAGGATTTGTTAGCAAAAGGTAATAGCTAGCGGATAAGTTTTTTATAATGAAAACACTGGAATTAGAGAATAGAGTTCAATTCTAGTGTTTTCATTGTGAGAATTATACAAAATAGAGTGAGGTATGTTAAAGATGTCTGAAATAGTGTTACTTAGTATCAAGCTTTTTTCTATTAAAATGTCTAGCAGCTTTTTCTCTGTTTCCGCATGTCTGCATTGAGCACCACTTCTTTTTCTTGTTTTTCGATGTATCTATAAAAAATAGAGTACAACTACTTGAAGCACATTGCTTTATACGTTCTAATTCATAATTTACTAATAAATCAATTAAAGAGTCGTAAATTAATAAAAGTATTTTTGAACAAAAATCTGAATCGGTGTTAAAAGATTTTACTAGTTTCCCATTTAAATTATTAATTTGTATGTGAATATGTATGTTTTTTAAAATCGAATTTATATCATCAAGAACTTTTGGTTCCACATAAGAAATTTCGCTTATTTGTTTAAGTACATTTCTAATTATTTTTCTGCTATCTATTATTTTAGCAAACAAACTGTCAAGTTCACTAGATGTAATCTTATCAGTATCTTTTATCAAATTTTTATTTAGCATCCATGATATAAAACTTTGAGAATCCTTTATTAAATCAGTTTCCTGTCCATGTACTATTTTTATTGTGTTAGCTAATTCTATGGCAAAGTTTTCATCATTGATATGTTTATCAGTCATTGATTTCACCTCCTATATATAGTATAACTATCTAAAAGAATTTGACAAGTTATAAAAATAATGGTTTCTTAAAGGGTAGCATATATCATAAAAGTACGTACTATTATTGTGAATTGTTTACAATTATAATAATAGTATCTAATCTATCGAGGGGGATGGTAAAATGAAGATTTTTTCAGTTTTAGGAAGTCCAAATAAAAACGGAAATACAGCAACTCTATTGGCTCAATTTTTGAAGGGCGTACAAGAAAATAACAGTAGCGTAGAATGCTCTAGTGTATTTCTTCAAGAGAAAAACATTAGGGGCTGCAGTGCATGTAATAGCTGTAGAAAAGCATTAGATACCTGTGTTATAAAAGATGATATGCAGCCATTATATGAGGAAGTAAAAACTTCAAACATAATTGTTTTAGCTACACCAGTGTATTGGTGGAATATGACAGCACAACTAAAAACTTTTATAGATAGGTTGTATGCCCTTAAATCAGAAGACTTTAAGGATAAGGAAATAGTATTATTAATGACTCATGAAGGAACAGAAGAAGATTCAGGGGCTAAGGTTGTTGAAAGTAGTTTGGAGCAGATGTCAGAGTACTTAGGGCTAAAGTTCACTCGAAAGTACGGAGTATCTACAGGAGAATTGTCTGTGTCTGATAACAAAGAAGCCTTAGATAAAGTCTATTATATGGGGAAAAATCTAATATAATTGATTTTTCGTTAAAATAATAAATTTAAAGGGATTGTCCATAATGCGTAAATATGTATTATGAACAATTTCTTTTTAACTGCATTTTGACAAAAAAGTAAAAATAGGCTATAATATATGTAATGTTAATTTAACAGTTTATGTATGCGGGTGTAACTCAATGGCAGAGTGCTAGCTTCCCAAGCTAGTTACGAGGGTTCGATTCCCTTCACCCGCTCCACTAAAAATTATTTTCAAATACTTATATAAGGATATAAACAAGAATTCTGAAGCATTTATAGTAAATGCTTTTTTTTATTAATGTTACTAGAGTGTGATTTTATTAAAAAATTATTTCTTAAAATGTATTATGTAATAAGGGGCTGTCTCAAAATGATTAAAAAAAATCATTATAAGAGGCAGCTCTTTTTATATTTAATTTCATATATAATAACTAGCTTTATGTAACATAATATATTTAATTAAATGTATGACTTTATTTAGAAATGTTCACTGATTTTAGTGTATTCCTGTAATTAGGCTGAAGATGAATTAGAAATAATACTTAATGGGGAGGTAAAATGGATACTAAATTTTTAAACAAAGATAACATTATAGACTTTTTATATATCATATTTGGAAGTTTTTTGGCTTCCATTGGTGTAAATATGTTTTTAATTCACGCTAAACTTTTAAGTGGAGGAGTTACTGGGGTAGCACTCATAATTCAATATTTATTTAAAATTGAGGCAGGGTATATAATTCTTTTATTAAACATTCCATTATTTATATTAAGCTTAAAGAAACTAGATAAAGAGTTTACTATATATTCTTTAGTGGGAACGTTATCCTTTTCTTTATCACTAGTGTTAACACATTCTATATCTAATATTTTAAATATAAATGATAAACTGCTTTATTGCTTATATGGAGGCGTTATTAATGGAATTGGTTTTGGCCTAGTTTTTACCCATAGGGGTTCTACAGGTGGATTTGATATAGTAACTATGATAATTAGAAAAAAACGCTCTAATCTTAATATAGGTACAATATCCTTTATTATAAATTTAATAATTGTTAGCATCAGTGCCTTTATATTTGGACTTCCTAATGCCTTATATACACTAATAGCAATGTACACAACATCTTTCGTTATGGATAATGTAGTTAAGGGATTACGTCAAACTAAATCAGTATTTATTATTACAGAAAAAGAGGAAGAGATATCTAAATTTATAATGATGAATTTACATAGGGGAGTTACCTATCTTTATGGTGAAGGAGCTTATACAAAAGAACATAAGAAGATACTTTACTGTATTATACCCTTATCTCAATTGCCTGAACTTAAAAATATTGTTACTAAAGTAGATAGTAAAGCCTTCATATCTATTTTAGATGCCTCTGAGGTTCAAGGAAAAGGTTTTAAAACTAGTTTGTAACTTTATTAAATATCATAAAGTTTATTTATTTTTGAAACCGGTAGTATTCTTAATTAAATCTCTTTCTTTTAATTATATTGTTTATACTAAAGCCAATGCTTAAGACTAAGCATTGGCTTTAAAATTATTTGCCATAGATTTATAATTAAGTTATCAACAAGGTTACAAGGTATTGATAGCAAGCAACAGTAGTATTACAATAATTTATAGGAGCAGAACTATTAAAGCATGAGGTGAAAATATGGATAAAATAAAATGGGCAATATTAGGACCTGGAACAATTGCAGGAGACTTTGCAAAGGCTATTGCTGAGGTTAACGGAAGTATATATGCTGTAGGGTCACGAGCTCTTGAAAAAGCAAAAAAATTTGCAAGTAATCATAATGTGCAAAAGATTTACGATAACTACGAGGAAATGTTAAGAGATGATGAAATTGACATAGTTTACATATCAACTCCTCATTGCAATCATTATGAATATATAATGAAAAGTCTTAAAAATAATAAGCATGTATTTTGTGAAAAAGCAATAACTGTAAATGGCAAGCAATTAAGAGAAATAGCTAATTTAGCAGAAAGTAAAGGCTTGGTGGTTGCAGAGGCCATGACCATCTATCATATGCCATTATATAAAAGATTACGTGAAATCGTTGACTCAGGAAAACTTGGAAAGATTAAAATGATTCAAGTATCCTTTGGAAGTCTTAAAGAATATGACGTTAATAATAGATTCTTTAGTCAGGATTTAGCTGGTGGTGCACTTCTTGATATTGGTACATATGCTCTATCCTTTACTAGATATTTTCTATCAAGTCAACCGCAGGAAGTTTTAACAACGGTAAAGAAATTTGAAACTGGTGTGGATGAACAATCAGGTATAATACTTAAGAATTCTGATGACGAAATGGCAGTAATTTCTCTAACAATGAGAGCTAAACAACCGAAGAAGGGCGTTGTAGCAGGAGAGTTAGGGTATATAACTGTAGATAACTTCCCAAGAGCAGATAAAGCTACTATAACTTATCCGGATGGAAAAGTGGAAGTTATAGAGGTTGGTGAAACTTCAAAAGCATTAATTTATGAGGTTGAAGATATGAATAACTATGTGTTAAATAAAAATAATAAGGATACCTTAGAATTATCTATTGATGTGATGAACATAATGGATGAAGTTAGAGGTCAATGGGAGATAAAATATCCTTTTGAGTAAATTGAATTTAACTTTAAGATAAAAATAGAGCTTACCAAGAGGTGAGTTCTATTTTTTATGCTTAATTAACCATTTGAGACAATTTGCCTAGATAGTATCAAAATGAAATCGATTTATATATTTTTATCAAATTGAAACTGAATGTATTTTCAAATTGATAAAATTCACGAGTTTTAATACAGATATCAATGGTTGTGATACTGGCATGTAAATTGCTTTATAAATAAATGTAGTTTTGAAATAAATTTTATGGATTATTTGATTTTGTAGTTTAAAAAATACAAAGAGATGAGGGATATTTATGATTTACAATGAAAAAAATGAATACAAATATCATCATGGACATGATCATAGTCATGATGGTTGCGAACACTCACAGGAACATGTACATGGCGGTCATAACCATGCACATGAAGTATCAACAGATTGCAGTTGTCCATCAAATTTAAATAAGGAAGAGGAAACTTTAAAAATCTTATTAGGTCATTGGGTTGAACATAATGAGTCTCATGAAGAGGGATTTAAAGAGTGGATTGAAAAAGCAAAATTAATGGGAAAATTACAAACTGCAGAATTTATACAAAAAGCTGTAGGATTTATGGAAGAGGCAGATGAAATGCTTAGGAAAGCAAAGAAAAATATGTAGCATAATAAATAATAACCCACAAATAAGCAGTTTGTGGGTTTAAAATATGGCCTTTTGAGTGCTATTTGTTGAATAACAAAGTGAGTATAAAATGATTAAAAGAAAGGGGTATTTTTAATGGGAAAAATATCAGTAAGAGAAATTGTATTGTCAGGTCTATTTATCGCTTTAGGCATTATTTTGCCAATGGTGTTCCATGTGTTTGGGTCAGGCTCAACATTTTTACCTATGCATATACCTGTTTTAATTGCGGGCTTTGTAGTTAGTGCACCCTTTGCAATTGCAGTAGGTGCGATTACTCCAATTTTAAGTTCTCTGCTTACAGGTATGCCCCCAGTGTTTCCAGTTTTGCCTTTTATGATATTTGAATTGGCTACATATGGCGGAGTAGCAAGCCTTCTTTATAGAAAATTAAACTTTAATGTGTATGTATCTCTTGTCTGCAGTATGATAGCAGGCAGAATTGTATCCTCTATTGTTGTATGGGGACTTGCTACTTTCTTTATGGCAAAGCTGCCTAACCCTATTGTTTTCATAGCAGGGGCTATTACTCAAGGTATTCCTGGCATAATTATACAAATAATATTTATTCCTGCTATTATTTTTTCATTAAACAAAAGTAGATTAATTGTGAGAGAAGGTAATTAAATGATACAAAAAGAATTTTTTAATTCAATGGCGTATAAATGGGATACAGTTTGTAAACATGACACTGAAAAAATTATGTATATTTTAAACTTGTTAGATATCAAAGAAGGTTCAAAATTAATTGACGTTGGTACGGGGACAGGAGTTTTAGTTCCTTATCTTTCTAACTATGTAGGTAAGGACGGTAAAGTTATAGCAATTGATATTGCTGATAAAATGCTGGAGGTAGCACAAAGCAAATATAACTTTGAGAATGTTTCATTTGTATGTGGCGATATTTTAAAGGTGGATTTGCCAAAAGAGGGTTTTGATTATATTATATGTTATTCTGCTTTTCCACACTTTGAAGATAAGTTAACAATGATTAAGACCATAAGTAGACTTTTAAAAACTGGAGGTAAGTTCATTATATGCCATTCCCAAAGCAGAGAGGCAATAAATAACCTTCATAAGAATGTGTCAGAAGTAGTGGCAGAAGATAATCTACCGGATATGGAGAAGATAAAAAGTTATTTTCAACAGGTTGGAATAACGACAATCAACCAAGTTGATAATAATGAAATGTTTGTTATTATTGGACAAAGGTAAGTAAAATTTAGTGTCAAAATACTTATATTGTTTTTCAAAAACAATAGAGTGTAATAAGTTTATTTAGCAATGTAGCAAAATAAGGAGGTTTTTATGCATATTCTAGATAATCATTTAAGCCCATCAACACGTACTATAATGGAGAATATTATGTTGTCAGAATGGTCAAAATCAGCAAAAATTAATATTCCCATAGAAACAAAAGAAAAAGATGAATTAAATATAAAAGCTTCTACTGCACGAATAGACATGAACGTATATAAAGAAAAAGATATTTTTAAAGAACATTTAATGTCAAATATTTGGTAATGGAGTAAGAGCTAATTTAATCTTTTGAAGGAAGATGGAAGAATGGTGATCTTTGATACCAATTTACTTGGATAATATAGCATTAAAATCTCTAGAGATGAGGATAATAAGAGGTATAATTTATTGGACTATGGGTTCTTTTCATACATCTAATTGGAATAAAGTATTTTCTTGTTTACCTTTTATAACAATAGGGATTTTAGTAATATATATTTTAAGATGGAAAATAAATATATTAGCCTTAGGATATAGAGAGGCTAAGATATTTGGGGTAAATCTAGAAAGAAATAAAATTTTTATAATAATAGCTGCTACTTTATTAGGAGCACCATTTTTTATAGTATTACTTAGAAAAACTAGAGCAGGAGGATGGCATTGATTAAATTTAGAGATATTACAGTAGCATATGGGAAAAATACAATACTTAAAAATATAAATCTAGAAATTCAACAGGGAGAGATAACAACACTTTTAGGGCCTAATGGCAGTGGAAAAACTACACTTATATCTACATTGAATGGGCTTATTAAACCTGTAAGTGGAAACATTACTGTGGATGATAAAGATATATTGAAAATGAAGCCTAAAGAATTAGCTAAAATAGTAGCTACAGTACCTCAATTTCATAATGCATCTTTTAATTTCAAGGTATTTGATATGGTGCTGTCAGGCAGGAGTCCTTATATAGAGTATATGCCAAAGCAGAGTGATAGGGAAAATATGAAAGCTGTTTATGAAATATCCTGTGATATTTTAGAGTATAAGAAATATAAATATGTTTTGCCAGAATACTAATAAATTTTACTAACATTAAGGTTTGTATATCTAAATATAAAAATATTTGAAGAGAAAGTAGCTAGATTTGAATTTACACAAATCTAGCTACTTTCTCAGCTTAAGCAAATTTATGGATGTATATTTTATACTTTAAACTTTTGAACCATTTCATTAAGCTTGTTAGGATATATTCTTATGTCAAAATAATAATTACATCATATACTAATAGCGGCAAATGGAATATTTAACTATCAAGATAAGTGTCAAATATGATTGCTTAATTAAAAGGAGGAATGTTCATTGGAAGATAATGAACTAGGATATAGTGGAGTAAAATGTAAAGAAGTAATTAAAGCTGATAAGAGCATATCAGATAAGAGTATTATAAATATACCTCGCAGATGGTCCCAGCTATCTTATGCAGGTTTGAAGAGGGTGCCCTCTGCTGAAGAACCTAACCTTTCCACATGGTCAACCTATTTTTTAAAACGTGATGAAAAAGGAAGGTTTATAGATGAAGAAGGAAATATTATAGCTTTTTCCCTACGTGAACCAAACAGTAGCATTAACTTTGAAGGTGAACAATTAAAAATAGTGGAGGAAACTTTGAAAAACCTAACTCCCGAGCAAATAGCTATAGCCAAGTATTGGGGAGATGGCCCGCCAACTAAACAGTTTACTCCAGTTATAGACAAGCTAATAGACACCTATAATGTTTCGGCTGGAAGAGCATCACGTATTTTAGCTGCAGTTCAAGCTGCTATAAACGATGCAGCTGTAGTAACTTGGTATTTTAAGTATCTTTGGGATATTGCTAGACCCAACCAGCTAAATCAAAATCTAGCTACGGTGCTTTGTACACCGAAACATCCAACTTACCCGGCTGGACATGCTGTTATAGCAGGATGCGCTGAGAAAGTTTTAAGTTACTTCTTCCAAGGAGAGAAAAAAAGGCTTAAAGAATTAGCAGAAGAATGTGCAGAATCACGTATTTTTGCAGGTGTTCATTTCCCAATTGACTGTACAGAAGGAATGAGGTTGGGACGTCAAATTGGAACTATAATTGTTAATGCTTTAGATAAGCAAAGGGATGGAAATGGAATTAAAATTGACTATCCAATAACGGAAAATAAACATGCTATTCTGCCACCTCCGCCATATAAACAAGTTATACCATATCAAAGATCTGGAAAATGTGATTCGAAAATAATTTTTAGGAAAAGCAAGAATTTATCCAAGGCTTAGATAGTTAAGCAAGTGATCTAAATTGAAATAAAGCTGTAGAAGCTAAGGTACTCGTTGATAAATAAATATTAAAAATTTTAATTATAATCCCTTGCTATAGCAAAACAGCAGGGGACTTTTTATTATTAGATAAAAATTTTCTTATAAAGAATAAAAATAAAAAACATTTAAAAATATCTTCAATTTGTGGTTTTTGTTAGTGTATTTAAAATTATTTGTAAAAATTGATATAAGAATATGGTAATATAAAAAATGATATGATATAATAAATAATGTACTAAAAGGAAAATTTAATATAAAGTTTTAGGTACTTTTATAATGTTTAAAAGGGAAAGTGGTGAAAATCCACTACAGCCCCCGCTACTGTATACGGAGACGAATTCTATATCCACTGGATTTATCTGGGAAGGAAGAAGGAGAACGACCCGTGAGTCAGGAGACCTGCCTTTTACTTTTAATTGCAATCTTTCGGAGGGAAAGAAAATGCATAGGGATTATGTTATATTTATAATAATATTATTATAAATATAACATCGTATGTGTTTTTATAACTTGTTTATTAGGAACTTCGTAAGAAGTTCCTTTTATTTTTATACAATGGTGTTAATTTAAATATATTTAATCCTTTATCTTTGCACTTACTTTTAAGTAAGTGCTATTTTTTTATAACATAAAACACATTAGAGACAAGGAATATGGGCATCTCCACCGTTGTAAGCATTTATCTACGTCTATGGTTATAGGCTTCCATTCGTTATTGGTATCTTTAATAAATTGATGAATTTCTATATCAGTTCCATTTGTAAGCTGAAAGAATTGAAATTTATATTCATGTCCATCATTACCAGTTATATAGATATTTTTAATGTAGCCCTTTTGCTCAGTTGGATATCTTTTTTTTAGAAGCTTGCACCAGTCTCCATAAACTATATCTACATAAAACTCTGCATTATGCCTCCATCCGTGATAAGCCGCACATAAAAAATCTTCGCCTCTTAAGTCTATATCAGAAATTTTATATTTCCCATCTTCCTCCTCTATATATACAAACCCATAATAATATGCAAAACTTGTATTACCTTTTATAGAGGGCTCTATTGTTTCTATTTCAATAAAATATTTGTAAGTTCCCTTTGAAGTAGCTTCATCAGTTACATTATTAAGCTTGATTAAGTTAATGTGTCCTATATCTTTGAAGAAATTTAAATAAGTTTTATAATCTACATTGCTTTGATATTTTGAAGTAAAAAAGTTGTATGAAATGGGGTATTAAAAAAATTTTCTACTATGAAAGAATTTTAAGTTGATTTTTAATCATTAATCTACTTATGGTTCTTTTTATTTTGTTGAATATAGGTTATAATTACTCAGGGAAAGAGTGTTTAAAAAAGCAGTATCAATGTAAAAACTAAATATATGAACTGAAAGTTAGGAGAAGTTTTTATGAGAGATGTAGTTTCAATAATAATAAATATTGTAGTTATGGCTTTTATAATCTACGGCTTTGTAATTACAGGTGGTAAATTGAGTACTTTTGGCATGATAATCAATGCTGTAGCTATAATAGCTGTAATAATTACTACACATATAAATATTAAAAATCTTAAGAAAAGAAATTAAAGGAGTACATTAAAAATGAGAGCAAGTTACAAAAACCCAAAGGAATTAGCAAGTAAATTGAGAGATTTAGTTGATACATATCTAGAGGGGTTACTAAGTTATGAGGAATTAGAGAAGACAGTTATAGCTATAATAAATGCTAATGGAGATAGAGTTTATAAAAATGGATTTATGCCAACAAAATTATCTGGAGTTCTAGGTCCTGAAAGAGTGGATATTATAAATAAGATAGCAGAAACAATGAAATAATTCATATATTAAATTATATTTAAGAATATTTAAGACAAAAGGCTAGTAGTTGATTTAAATCAATCACTGGCCTTTTGTGATAATACGAAACAATACGCAGTAACAGCAGTAAAACTACAGAAAGGTAATACTATGAAGTTAGACTCTATAATATATTAAATTATCTAAAGTTAAGGTTGTTTACCTTGCCAACTATTCATTAAATTTAGAACACTCTCAGGCATTTTCTCAGCTTGGTGTAAAATTGATTGAGCAGCTTGCTCAATAATACTGTTTTTTGACATATCCAGTATTTCTTTTGCCATATCTGCATCTGAAATACGTGATTCTGCTGCAGATATATTGTACCCATAGTTATCGACGTTTTTAGATATATGCTCTAAAGCATTTTGATATGCTCCAAACTTAGAACGCTGACTTGATACCAGTTCCATAGCTTTATCTACTTTTTCTAAGGATTTTTCTGCTTCGTCAATAGGATCAATTTTTACATCATCTACTCCTAATTTTTTAGTCCTTGCATCAAAAAGCTCTAGTTGAAACTGCTGCCCAGAGTTTGCACCTACTTGCAATTGAAGTTTAGGCATTTCGTCTATAGATATTTCTTTTTGGCAACCAGCATCTATTAATATTTTGCTTGCAAAGCTACTTAATTCATCTTGGAAATTGGAATCAATATTTATATATTGACCTCCAGTTGGGTCTGTAAGTCTGTTTAGCTGTGATTTTGTATCGTTAGTACCTACTACAGTTAATTTGATACCTTTATTTTTAAGATCTGTGGCTATATCGTCAATATCAAAGGTTGACATACCATCGCCGCCATCACCATCTTTACTATCATCATGTACCAAAGCATCAGTTACTAAAATAAACTGCTTAGCCGAATCAGGTCTTAAGCTATAGGATAGTGCGCCGTTAGCCGGATCAGCAATACCCTCAAGGCCAGACTCATTAGCATCCCCACCGCTTGTTAATTTAATATTATTTATATAAGATTTAAATGAGTTCAAATCACTAGTAAGAGCTGTCTTTACAACTGGGTCTCCTCCCTGAGCTGGATTAACATCGCCGTAGGTTATTAATCCCATATTAACATCAATTCCATTACCTGTTATCTTATTAATAAAACCATCTATGTTGTTTTTTACAGTAGCAATTTTTCCTCCCATGCTTCCAGTTATATCTACCACGAATACGATATCAGCAGTTCCAGGTGTCCATTTTGGAGGTATAGACTCATTAGTGGTTGGAGGAGCTAATAATTTTGTAGTGTTAAATTCAGTATTATTGGCTATATCGTCTATACTTGCTTTCACATTTTCAAGTTCATTCTGAATTTTTATTCTATCATCTTGAGTTAAAGTTCCGTTTAAAGCCTGGAGTATAAGCTCTCTCATTCTTTGAAGGTTCGGATTTTGGATAGAACCAATCCCCGCTTCTGCTGTCTGAACAAGAGATATACCGTCTTGAATATTTCTTGATGCTTGCTCAAGACCTCTAATTTGTGCTCTCATTTCTTGAGATACACTGGCTCCTGCTGCATCGTCTGCTGCTTTATTTATTCTCATACCTGAAGACAATTTTTCCATAGCATTAGATTTCGCTTTTCCAGCAGAATTAAGTCTATTATATGTATTTAATGCATTTGTATTATGATTTACTATCACTTATATCACCTTTTTCGTAAACGTATATTTTAAATAAATTAGTCATAGAACTCATTTTATTATAGGTTTATTATCTTATATCGACTTCAATTTACGTATTTGTATAGAATTAAAAATATTATTTAATTAAAGAAGATATTAATCTGCTTATACTTTTTTTATTTTGATAAAAAAGTAAAGATAAACTATAATATGTATATATTGCGCTAGTTTGTTAGTGTTGTTTAATGCTTTGTAAGGATATTTAAATAACAGAAGAGGCAGAGCAAATGGAATAGTAGAAAAAATCTTAAGGTTTATAAAGTTAGGTATGAAGTAAAATATAAAAGAAATGGTGTAGGTACTCAAGATAGTAGAACATAGGATTGGTGGTATTTTGTTATTAGAAAAGATGAAAATTCTCCATGGCTCATAGATGATTTTGAGATATAACTAATATTTTTAGGAAAGGAAGATTATAATGAACATTATAATTAGACAAGCGTCCATAGAAGATTTAGACGAAGTTGCAAAAGTCGAGGCAAGCTGTTTTCCAGAAGCAGAAGCAGCTACAAAAGAGTCCTTAGAACAACGTATTAATACATTCCCAGAAAGTTTCTTTGTAGCAGAAACAGATTGGAGAATAATTGGATTTATCAATGGCTGCGTTACGAATAGAACCGTTATATATGACGAACTCTATAAGGACTCAACTTTGCACATTCCAGATGGAGACTATCAGACTGTTTTTGGACTTGATGTTATGCCAGAGTATCGTAACCAAGGAATTGCTGCGCAGCTAATGAATTATATGATAGAAGTATCAAAAGCAGCAGGTCGTAAAGGTGTTATTCTAACTTGCAAAGAAAGACTTATACATTATTATGAAAAGTTTGGATACGTGAATAAAGGTATATCTGAATCGGTACATGGCGGTGCTAAGTGGTATGATATGATTTTAGAGTTTTAGACTCATTAAAAAGTATTTGCTTAGTAAATAACTGTAAAGATATTCCTCTCTATAAATCAACTATATAATCAGTATAAAGGTTTGACTATAAAGTTTAAATCATGCTGGGATTACATTAGTAGTAATTCAAATATGATTAAAAATATAATTAAACCAAAGAAGGAAAACTCCTTTTAATATAGAAATTAATATATTGGGGGTGTTTTGAAATGTATACAGCATTATTAAAGGAATTAGAGAAAAAAGGAAAAATTAAAGACGGTAGTATTGAATTTTACTCCGAGCATGGGAAATTAAAGATATTGATTGATAAAAACATACATATTATAAAAGATAACAACACACTAATTAAACTAATTAACAAAAATAATAAAATATCAAAAGCAGTGGATACTGCACTAGAAGCATATTTTTAAGAGTTTAAATAATGTGTTAAGTTCCAATGTTATAAGTAAAGTTAACGATAACTTTGATAAGTTAGAAAAATACGAAAGCAAATGAAATGGTCACAGAGCAAAGATTACAACTGTGTGACGTCAGTGAAGCACTCGGAGAAATCTGAGTGCTAATTTATTTTAAAATAAATTAGGAATATAATAAAATTGTCACAATGATGTAACAATCATCATTTATAATAGAAATTGTCCTAAGCTAATAAAGCTTAGAGGAAATATCCGAAATCCCTTTTTATTCAATAATATATTCATATAGGCACTGGTAGTAATACCGGTGCTTATTATTTTGCGAGATACTAATAGGAAAAATGAAACTGAAATAATGATAGTTACAAAGTTAATAAAATGAATATTAACAATATTTAAAAAATATAATATAATATTATTAGATAATAAGTTTTGTTAGTGGTTGATTTTAATTAAATCAATAGGCACCTTGGAGCACATACCCCTATATGCAAATCCATTATAATAAGGATTTTAATTTAGGTACAAAGTTAATTGTGGAGGTGTAGATAAATGACAGACTTAACATCTCAAGAACAATCAAATAAAGATGAAAATATTGATCAATCAATTGAAGTGTTGGAAGAATATGATGATACTTCATCAGAAAGTAATGCAGAGACTATAGCGTTAACTGTATTTGCAATTATTATTATGGGTATATTAATAGTTTTGTTTATGTAGAGCCTTAATGGGCTCTTTTTTCATTTCAAAAACAAACAGTAGATAAGATGGTGATACTGTAATATGAGTGACATAAGAGCTTAGGCTAAGAATAAAAATGCTGAAACTCATGGCTTTTTAACCAATAAATGGATTAACTACAAACATATGTTCGTATATAATGGAGTATATGTACGAATAATAGATTCAGGGTGATACTTATGAATGATAGCAAAAGAATTATATTCCATATCGATGTAAACTCTGCATTCTTATCATGGGAAGCAGCGTATAGATTACAGCAAGGAGAAAAAATTGATTTAAGAGAAATTTCCTCTGTAGTAGGTGGAAATGAAGAAAGTAGACACGGAATTGTGTTAGCAAAATCTATCCCTGCTAAAAAGTTTAACATTAAAACTGGTGAACCTTTGTTTACAGCAAGACAGAAATGTCCTGAACTAGTTGTAGTTCCACCACGTCACAATCTATATCTGCATTGTAGCGATTCATTGGTGGAAATATTAAAAGATTATACTCCCATAGTACAAAGATATTCTATTGATGAATGCTTTTTAGATTTTACTAATATGGAGCATATATATTCTGATATTATAAAACTAGCCAATGATATAAGAGAGCGTGTTAAGAGAGAACTTGGATTTACTGTAAATATAGGTATCTCCAATAACAAACTGCTTGCAAAAATGGCATCAGATTTTAAAAAACCAGACAAAGTTCACACACTATTTCCAGAAGAAATAAAAAGTAAAATGTGGCCTCTTCCTGTTGAAGATTTATTTTTTGTTGGCAGAGCTACACTTCCTAAGTTGAATAAGCTAAATATTTTCACAATAGGTGATTTAGCAAACTATGATTTAAATATTATGAAGAGTATATTTAAAAGCCATGGAGTTATGATCTGGAATTATGCAAATGGCATAGATAACAGTGAAGTAAGAAAAAGTAACAAAGTCGAAGTAAAGAGTATAGGTAATTCAACCACATTGCCTTTTGATGTGAAAGATAAAGAAACTGCACATAAAATTCTACTATCCCTTGCTGAAACAGTAGGAATGCGACTTAGAAAATCACAAAACTGTTGTAAGTTAGTTGCTATATATCTTAGAGATGCTGACTTCATAAGCTACTCCCATCAAATAAAGTTATATTGTCCAACAGATTCTACTAAAATAGTTTCGAGAATATGTTTCCAATTATTTGATGAATGTTGGAAATATAGACCTTTAAGAAGTTTAGGAGTATCAGTTGGTGAACTCTGTAGCAATGATTTTTGCCAGTCATCTATTTTTGATGATCCTAATTTAGAAAAGAATAGATCTATTGATAAGGCTATGGATTCTATTCGTTTAAAGTATGGTAATAACTCTGTTATAAGAGGTACCTTTTTACACTCAGGGATTCATCCTACTACTGGTGGTACAGAATCCGAAGACTATCCTATTATGTCAAGTATTTTATAAGGAGATAAATTATGAGAGTAGTTGCAAGATCAATAGATATGGTAGCATGGTTTGATAAAAATGGAGTGCCGAATCCGGTAAGATTTAGGTTAGATAGAGAGGAAGATGAGTCTATTATTATAAAAATAGATAAGATTATTACTAGGGATAAAGAGAAGCTAGCAGGAAATCATATGCTTATTTTTAACTGCCAAGGATGTATTAATGGAGCGCAAAAGCTATTTGAAATTAAATATGAGTTAAGTACATGTAAATGGATATTGTATAAAATATGAAGGTTAAATAAAAGAAGTTAAATAGTATTGCAAACATAAGAGTTTCATAGGTTTGAAGCTCTTATGTTTTTTTGATAATACTATAAATGCTGCATAAAACTATGTATATACATTTATTAATGATACAAACTTTAGTTAATTTACAAAATAAAGATAATTTAAACCTTAAATTTTTGTATCATATTGTTAAGCTTCTGTGCAAGTTCAGCTTGTGCTTGGGCAGATTTTGATACTTCATCAACAGCCATTGTTATTTCATTTATGCTATTTGATATTTCTTCAGAGCTAGATACAGATTCTTCAGATACTGCTGACACATTTTGAATGTTGCTAGACACTTGGTTTATTGTTTCGCTAATTTGTGTTGCTGCTGATGCTATATCTTCAGACATATTGCTAATGAACTCCGAATCATTTTCATACTGAATTCCCGTTTTTAATAACAATTCATAGCTTGGTTTCACATTATTTGTAATGTAAGCAAGTATTTGATTTCCACTATCTGATAAGTTATCAAAGGCTGATTTAACCTGTTTAACCATGTCTTGAATTTGTGTAACAGCATAAGATGATTGCTCGGCAAGTTTTCTAACTTCATCTGCTACTACGGCAAATCCCTTGCCCTGCTCACCAGCTCTGGCAGCCTCTATTGCTGCATTTAAAGCTAGAAGATTAGTTTGTTTTGATATATTTGCTATGGTATCTGCCATTACTTTTATTTCTTCAACTATTTTACCCTCTTCTATAGCTCGTATAATATTGTCATGTTTCTCGCTATAGGTCTTATTTCCAATATCTATTTCTTTTTCTGCTCTAGCTTTTATGTCAATAGCACGTTTTCTGATCTCTCTTACTGAAACAGCTGAATTCATTGACTTGCTTGCAAGGTCACCTGTTGTTGAGCTTATCTCTTCTGTTGAAGCACTGATTTCTTCTGTGACAGCGCTTAAATCTTGCGTGCCTTTTACTATTTGTTCTGTTGATTCATTTACTGCTTCCATATTTGCTGAAATTTCTTCAGTTGTAGCTGACAATTCTTCACTTGCAGCACTTATATCGCTAGCGCTGATAATTATATCGGAGATCAAATCTCTCACATTGTTACTTGCACTGTTTAATGATTTAGCGAGGTCTCCTATTTCATCTTTAGAATCAATATGTATTGTTTGAGTTAAATCACCTGATCCAAGAGCTTCAGCAAATGCTACTACCTGTTTCAATTGTTTTGAGATTATAGAAGCGATTATAAGTCCTAGCACAATTGCTATAAATAAGCCAAATATAATTACGGCGATCACAGTGATAAGAGATGTTCTATATATGGAATTATTTTTCTCATAATCTTTTTGAGCTAAATCCATATTAAAGTCAACATATTTATTTAGAACCTCAGCCATCTTAATTCTTGTTACATCTGCTTTATGAAAAGCAGCTAGCGCCTCATCATTCCTGTTAGCTTTTACAGATTTTATAACCTCTTCCCTAGATGTTCTATAATCCTGAAGAAGTCCAGTAAACTGTGAATACATTTCTCTATCTTGCTCTGTTGTAATAGTACTTTGGTAATCGGAAAGAAGTTTATCATTTTTATCCTTTAGTTGATTAATTTCGTTTTCAAGACTTTGAACTTTATTCGTATCTTTCTCGTATACTAATGATAATATATCTGTATGGATTTGCAAAACGTTTTGCTTTATTTCTCCTATAGTTTTTACACCCATCAAATCTACTTTATACATAGAAACAGAATTTGAATTTATTCTTGACATATTATACATACCTATAAAGCCTACTATGCCTATAAATAATGCAATTAAAGTAAAAGTGGATATTAATTTTTTAGCGATTTTAAAATTATTAAACCATTTCATAAAAATAATGCCTCCTAAAAATAAATATAATTAATTTTCGACTGTATTCGAGAAATATTTATATAGAAATATTTGGATAGAGAATATTTAACGATTTTAATGGCATAGTATATTTTAAGGAGTATTAATAATTATCTATAGGGAGCTGGTAATATTGCAGATAGATTTATCAGAAAAAGAAATAAAATTATTAAAAAAAGCTATTATATCTACAGTTTCTATGGCATCAATATTAGACTTGAATGGAACTGAAGAACTGAGTGCTATATATGATAAATTAGATGAAACCAATGAACTGTCTGAATAAAAATACTGAAGGAAAGCTTAAAAAAACATAACTTCAGCCCAAGCCGCAGTTATGTTTAATTAATTTAATTATATATTTATTATTAATTTTATCTATGATAGTGATGATAATATGGATAAATGGTGATTACCATGATGGTGATGATGGTGGCGAGCATCATCTAAATTTTGATTAAGATCCTGTTCAAAGTCCTGTTCAAAGTCCTGGTTTTCGTTTCTATACATTAATAAGCCTCCATAAAATTTTTTACACAATACATAATATGCAGGGGTAAAAAAGGTTACTAAATTAAAAAAAGAAGGTGAGAGACTTATATTAGCTCTGCGAAGTATTTATAGAGAAAAGAAGGATATATAGTTACAAAAGTTGTTGCAATAAAATATGACAGCTACGTTGAAGTAGTAATATAAATATTCTCTTAAATTAGTCAGCGCTTGTATAGCCACTCATATAGTGAATGTGGCCATCTTCAAATTCTACCCTAGTTCTAAAGGAATGATAATGACGTCCATCTGGTAGATCTATTGCAGGGCTTGTTTCAGTAACATAATTGTGTTCATGACCATCATTAAAAGTTGTAATACCCCTCATACCGTGATTGTGGGGGACTCCACTTTGTGCTTTAGAAGTGATTCCGCCATAATGGTGAATATGACCTTGATTATATGTTGTCGCACCTGAATAACTGTGAGAATGCTTAGGCATTGAAATTCCTCCAAGTTAATTTATACATAAAATAATATATGCTTATCTTAACCATAATGTTACACTTGAAAAATTATGATTAAAGTTGTGTTAGCCACAACAGAGATTACAAACTGCATGGTAAAAGTAAAGCACTTGAGAAGGTATGAGTGCTTATTATTTACAAGTTGTTAAAAAAGTATATAATTATTTAACAGCAATGACACATTTATGTAACAATTAGTATTTATAATAATAGTTATCCTAAGTTACCCAAACTTATAGGAAACATTAATGGTCCCCTTTAAAATACATATTTGATAAAGCACTGGTAGAAATACTGGTGCTTATTTTTTACAAAGTCTTAACATGAAGATAACTCATATTATACAATTTGATGTTACTATAAATGTGAGGGCAAAACTAAACATTAAAATATAAAGATTATAGCTAATTACCAACCTTATAATTAAATATATTCGAAAAGGCATTAGTAGAAATACTAGTGCCTTTTCATTTCATAATAAAGTTCTATTAGATAGTGCTATAAGTGTTTATTTTCAAGTACTAGATTTAGAAAATCTTTTGGATATATGTAAAATAGAAAAACAAAGAAAGAAAAAAGATAATTCAATAAAAAACTCCTATTTTCCCAGTGCTTGTCATGCAAGTTGCCTTTATGCTATAATATGGTTCTGTAGGGGGGATTTGTATGAAAAAAGTATTAATTAGTATATTCATTGGTATCTTTACATTTATGCTAGTTGGTTGTGCTCCTAAAGGAGATCCATCACAGGTTATGAAAGATTATTACCAAAATATTAAAGATGGCAATATAGAAGGTGCTTATGATAAATTGTCAGAGGCAAGTAAAAAGAATTTTTCTAAAGAAGATTTCATTAAGTGGCAAAGCGTTTCAAAGGAAACTAGTCAATTAAAGGATTTCAAGGTAGAAAAGTCTAATGAATATAAAGATAAAGAGTTAGACGGTTTAAAATTTAAAAATGTTGTAGAATTTAATATTACAGAAAAGCTTCAAGACTTATTTGAGAATAAAGAGAATTCATCAAACTATAAAAGGAATGTTGTAAATGACAATGGAACATGGAAAGTATATAGAGGAAAAGAAAATGGTAAAGAAAAGGTTGCAGATGCATTAAATAATCTTGCAATAATGTATTTACAGGGAAAAGGTAAGACAAAGGATTTAAATCAAGCAGCGATCTTGTTGAATGAAGCTTTAAAATATGATAAGGAATGTACAAATGCTTATTTCTCACTTGGAGTAGTATATTCTGATTTAGGAAGATATGATGAGTCTATTAACTTAATAAATACTTTTATATCCAAAGAAAAAGACAATAATAGAAAATCTCTTGGATATAATGCTCTGGGGAATAACTACTTAGGAAAAAATGATAAAAATAAGGCTAAAGAATTTTATAATAAAGCATTAGAACTAGATCCAAATAATCAATATGCTAAAACAAATTTGCAATATACAGAATAAGTTAAAGAGAACTACATTTATTGTTTAAATGTAGTTCTTTTTGTATAGATATAAGGTAAAAATATGTCTCAAGAACTGGGTGCGAGAATGACATTATAAGTAAATGCAGGCTTTAGTTATCAAGTAATTTTTTTAATAACCGGATTTAAATAAGTATAGAAGATATATACTAGTAACTAAAAAAAACAGGGATTTTCATCCCTGGCATAAAGATTGTATCAACTGTATCAATATCACGGCAATATTAAAACTGTTTATTGACAGCAAATATTACTATTAAAAGATATGCATCCAATGATACAACCTTTACAAAAATAGAATATGCAGAATTGAGATTATTATTCTGGTAAATATAGGTTATAGCAATTGGGAAGTAATCTACTATATAAATTAAAAGAGTCTTGACGAACGGCTTCACCAAACCTAAGAATCAAAGAAATAATGCTCCAAAGGCTGTGGGAGAGATACTTAAACAAAGTTTAATATTAGTTTAAATAATACGTGAAGTGATATATATAATAAAATCAAATTTTACTAAATACATAGCATAGTTGTATAATTTACTTAAGAATCAAGGGCTCGAGTCTGATAAAAGTCACCATTATATCCAGATATTTTAAGTGAATATAATATGTAAGGAGCTGAGATTTTGGATTGTGATGCATTAAAAGCTCTATCTGAAGAAGTACGAGAAAGGTACTTAAGAGAGCAATTAGGCTCAGAGAAATGCAAGATTTTGGATAAGTATAATCTGCGCTCTAATTCTCGTCTTTATTGGGAAAGATATCAAGAGAAATATCCAGTGCAAGAGTATTTTAGCAATAAGTTTGCAATGAAAGCTACACCGCTAGGAATGATTTTTCATATAAACCGATTATGTTTTGCAAAGGTTAAGTATTTTGAACAGCATTGGGATGAATACGTTCCCTGCATATATGATTGTAGGAAGGGTTTTATAGAGACTGAGATTTATGATATGGAATTCATAAAACAAAAAAGCACGGGTATTGTTATAGATTTAAGAGAACTGGCGAAGATTCATTGGCTAAAGGATTTTAAAGATTTTTGTGCATATTTAGAGAAGATGCAGGAAAATGTACTTAAAGTTGTTTAAAATTTAAATATGATTTATAAAAGAGTAATTACTTATAGATGTGATTACTCTTTTTAATACGTCAAAAATGATGGGTAGTTTCAAAAGCAAAAATAACACTCAGATAAAGAGGAAACATAAAAGGTTGATTTTAGGATAAAACAACATAAAAAACTTAAAAGAATGGTTAAAAGGTAATGAATAGTTTATAGTGGAGATATTGTGTAAGTGCTTTAAGAACTGAATTAATATTAATTGTAAAAAATATACAAACATATTAGACAAAAGTGAGTTTGACTCATTGAGTATTAGATCATACATAGAAAAAATAAAAAACACGTAATATTCAAATAAATGAAGATTATATAAAAAACATTGAATTATTTTTGTAATATTCTTGAAGTATCCTGATTTTATATTTTGATAAATAATACACATTTATTTATTAAATTTATGATTTAACATATACAAAATTAAAATTTTACACTGATTAGTACAAAATATAAAATTAAATTAACAAATCTGCAATAAAAAGTTTACATATTAAATATTGAAATTTTACACTAATATCCAGTCGAAAATGAATAAACAGTAAACAACACATAAAAAAGCTCTTCAAAAATGTCGTTGTCAAGCAAATAAATCCATGATATCATATGTAACAATAAAGTGATTTGAATAATTCATTAATGATTTAAATGATTCATTTTGAATTTCATTTAAGGAGGAAAGAAAAGAATGGAGAGCAATAACAAGAAATTAGGTTGGAGCAACCTTGCCTTGATGGCCTTTGTAAGTGTTTGGGGATTCGGAAATGTAGTAAACGGTTTCGCAAGTCAAGGTATGAAGGTAGTTGTTTCATGGATATTAATGTTCTCATTGTATTTTGTACCATATGCATTAATGGTAGGAGAAATGGGATCAACTTTTAAAGATAGTAAGGGTGGAGTAAGCTCATGGATTAAAACAACATCTGGTGCAAAATTAGCTTTTTTAGCTGGTTGGACATACTGGGTAGTTCACGTTCCTTACTTAGCTCAAAAGCCACAGGGAGTATTAATAGCTTTAGGATGGGCTGTTAATCAAAATGGATCTATGGTTAAAAATATGAATCCAATGATTCTACAGTCAATGTGTTTAGTAATTTTCTTATTATTTTTATGGATATCATCAAAGGGTGTAAACTCAATAAAGAGAATTGGTACTATAGCAGGTACGTCAATGTTTGTTATGTCAATTCTTTATGTAATATTGGCTATAGCAGCACCAGCTATAACTACTGCTCATACATACCACATCGACTTCAGCATGAAGTCATTAATGCCAGACTTTAACTTTGATTACTTAACAACTTTAGCAATATTAGTATTTGCAGTTGGTGGATGTGAAAAGATATCACCATATGTAAACAATATGAAAAATCCTTCAAAGGACTTCCCTAAGGGAATGATAGCTCTTGCAGTAATGGTTGCTGTAACGGCATTACTTGGTTCCTTTGCAATGGGAATGATGTTTGATCCAAACAATATTCCAAAAGACTTAATGATGAATGGTGCATACTATTCATTCCAGAAATTAGGACAATACTATGGATTAGGAAACTTTTTCTTAATAATATATGCAATTGCAAACACACTAGCACAAATTTCAGCTTTAGCATTCTCAATAGATGCTCCAATAAAAGTTTTATTAGCTGACGTTGATAACAGATTCATACCAAAGTCTTTAACTAAGATTAATGAAAATGGTACACCAGTTAACGGATATAAGTTAACTGCAGTATTAGTTGGAACACTTATAATAGTGCCTGCACTTGGAATAGGTGATATGACATCATTATTTAACTGGCTATTAAGATTAAATGCGGTAGTTATGCCATTAAGATACTTATGGGTATTCTTTGCTTATATGGCATTAAAGAAAGCTGCAGAAGGTAAGTTTCAGGCAACTTATCAGTTCACTAAAAACAAGACATTTGGATTCCTAGCAGGATTATGGTGCTTTGGATTTACAGCCTTTGCTTGTATAATGGGTATGTTCCCTAAGGGAGTTAAAACTTACTCAAGTGAATGGTACTTCCAAATAACACTTAATGTATTAACTCCAATCATATTATTAGGATTAGGATTAATACTACCAATGATAGCTAAAAAGACAAATAAAGAAACTGAAAATACAGCAGCATAAACTGGATTCTTAGCTCCAGGTGGAGCTTAGAAGGCGTTACCCAGGGCCGTAGGCATCGGATAAAAATTAACTCCCTAGTTAAAGGTAAATAAAACCTTTAGTTAGGGAGTTTTTAAGTATTATAATAACTACGCTTTTAACTGAATTTAATGGAAAAATTTTAAAGAATAAAATTGTCCACTAGAACTTTATGCAAATGAAATGGCAAAAATTGTTGAAAATAAAAGTCGTATATGGTAAAATATCCATGGTTTATATTAGTTATAATTTAATTATATGGAAACGATGAAGAGCTTTCTATAAATGGGCACCTTGAAAGCTTTGAGTTAGTGGTGCAACCGGCCTATATTTATTGAACAGATATTATAATTTTGTCTGCTTATAATTTAGGTCTTTTTTTATGATTATATATTTTTGGAGAGGAGGGAGTATATGATGTAGTAAACTACATCATATAAAGTGTATGGGGAAATTAGGACTAAAAATACTAAAAAGAGTAGGATTAATATTTATTTTTTCAATGATCATATTGTTTGCAGCTAATTTATTTATATTTAGGAATGTGTCTTTAAAGATACAAGAGGATGTAGCAAGCTGTGCTAGTAAAGCAGCAAGTTCTGTAAATGGGGATAATGTAGAAAAGATTATTAAAAATAAGTCTATGAACAGTAAGGAGTATAAAGAACTAAAGGACTCTCTCATAGCCTATAAAAATGATACAGATGTAAAATTTTTATATATTATGGGGAAAGGAGAAGATAACAGTGCCTACACTTTAGTGGATGGAAACATAAAGAGAAGTGACAATATTGGACAAAAATACGACTTGGAAAAAGAGATGTCTGAGGCATTTGACGGAAAAATAACTTCTTCAAAAAATCCTGTGGAAGATAAAGACGGCATACTTATATCTGGATATGCACCTATTAAAAACTCTTCAGGTAAGATTATAGCTATTATGGGAGCGGATATAGATGTACACTTACATACATATACTAAAAAGATTATGTACATAAGTCTTATAGCTACAGCTTTTATTATGTCTATTTTCGCTGCTTTAATGACTTTTAGCTTATCAAAGAAAATATCATCAAATGTAGGAAAAATCAAATATGGACTTGATAAAATGTCTCAAGGGGACTTAACAACTTCTATAAACGTTAAGAGTGGAGATGAAATTGAGGATATAGCCACATATGTTGATAAAGTCAGAATGGATATTAAAAAAATTATTGAAGATATAGGGTTAGGCTCAAATAGAGTAAGGCAGCAGACAGAAAGTCTATCTGCTGTATCAGAGGAATTAGCAGTCGCTTCTGAAGCAGTTGCCGCATCCATTGATGAGGGTGCAGGAAATCTAAGTGCACAGACGGAAGAAATGTCCATCGTGAGTAACATATTAGATGCTTTTGGAGGGAAAGTCAATCAAATTTCATCATTAGCAGAGATGTTAAATTCAGAAATTAAAATTATAAATAATAAGGCACAGGATAGCAATGAGGATTTAGCAATTTTTGAACAATCAATTAAGGATGTAAATTTATCTTTTAATGATGTAAGAGATAAAATAAAAGGCTTTAATATGCACTTAGATGAAATTAGTAAAATAACTAATATAATAAATGGCATTGCAGATCAAACTAATTTGCTTGCCTTAAACGCAGCTATTGAGGCTGCAAGTGCTGGAGAAGGAGGAAGAGGCTTCTCAGTGGTTGCAGAAGAAATAAGAAAGCTAGCAGAACAATCAAAGAATTCATCACAGAAGATAACTGCCTTAATTGAAGTTATCTTACATGAGGGAGAGTTAATTGCTGAGACATCAGATGATATGAATGATAAGCTTAACAATCAGGTGATAAAGCTTGATAGATCTACAAATAGTCTTAAAATGGTTATCAATTATATAGAAGGGATTTTTCCTAAGATTAGTGATATACACAGTAATATAGTTGTTATTAATGAAGAAAAGCAAAATATAATAGAAGATACTAAAGCTATATCTTCTGCATTAGAGAATGTTTCATCTTCTGTAGAAGATATATCATCTTCTACTCAGGAGGTAAGTGCTTCTTCGCAAGAAATAGCAGCCTCAGCTGAGCAACTAACTGATATAACACAGCAAATGGTAAAAAATATAGATAAATTTCAAATTTCTGAAGAAAAATAAAACTTTATATAGCTTAACAAAGGTTATATTAAATGCAAAAACTAAAGCGTAAGCAATAAATAGTTATATATATGTGAAACTACCAATTTCAATAAAAATAATAGAGAATTTATTATAAGAGCCTGTATTCTAAGCTAGATGCAGGCTCTTTGATGTATTCAAAAATTGCATTTAATGTGGAATTATGATCTTTTAATTTTTCATTCCTTATAGAATCCTTATAATTACCTATTATGATTTAATTGTACAGGAGGTTGGTAAGAATGAAGGATTTAATTTTAGAAACAAAAAATCTTTGTAAAACATTTAAGGAACAAAAGGTAGTACAGGATATATCACTGTCGGTAAGAAGAAATTCTATCTATGGATTGCTTGGGCCTAATGGAGCAGGAAAATCTACAACTTTAAAAATGATAACTGGAATGCTTCGTCCAAGCAGTGGAGAAATTTTATTTGAAAATAAACCTTGGAGCAGAAAGAGCTTAAGCAATATGGGGGCATTAATTGAGTCAGCACCACTTTATGAGAATCTCACCGCAAGAGAAAATCTGAAGGTCCGTACCACAGTTCTAGGATTGCCTGATGACAGGATTGATGAAGTATTGCATATAGTTGACTTAGAAAACACAGGGAAAAAGCAGGCCCATCAATTTTCTATGGGAATGAAGCAGAGACTAGGTATTGCAATTGCTCTTATTAATCATCCAAAGCTGCTGATTTTAGATGAGCCTACTAATGGATTAGATCCCTTTGGAATACAGGAACTTCGGGAATTAATTCGTTCTTTCCCAGAACAGGGAATTACAGTGATTCTGTCAAGCCATATCTTAAGCGAGGTAGAACAGATAGTTGACCAGATTGGAATTATCTCAGGAGGTATCTTAGGATATCAAGGAGATATAAAGCAGGGACAGGATTTAGAACAATTATTTATGGAAGTTGCGGGAAAATATAGAAGGGAAGGGGAATAATATGTATTCTTATTTTAAATCAGAAGAGTTGAAAATGAAGCATACCTTTGCAAGAAAGCTTATTTTTCTAGCACCAATTTTTACAATACTGATTTCCCTGGTTTTAGCTCCTATGTATTTTCAAATAGACTGCTATAACTGGTGGTATACCATGATACTTCCAGGGAGTATATCTTTAGGATGCACGTTAGTTGCCGCTAAGGATAAGAAGATGAAAAATAGGGCAGTACTTTCATTGCCAATTAATCTTAAAAAGGTATGGATATCGAAAGTGCTTGTATGCACAGCTATGCTTATTGGGGCTTCTGTGATTCTTTTCTTGGGAAGTTCAGTTCTAGGAGGCATTCTTAATTTAAATGAAATAATAAAAGTTCCAATCTTCAATAAATTGGTAGCAGTTTTGCTTCTAGTAATTGCCTTCTTATGGCAAATTCCACTTTGCTTATTTCTTGGCAGTAAGATTGGAATGTTTCCAACCATATTGATTAATATTATTGCTTATATGATATTGGGAATATTAGCTGCCACAAAAAGCATTTGGTGGATAATACCTTATGCAATTCCAGCTAGACTAATGTGTCCAATTCTAAAGGTACTGCCAAATGGGCTTCCGGCTGTAGAGGGAAGTATGACATTTAGACCGGAGTTATTATCTAACAGTGTGATTTTGCCTGGAGTCATCATTACAGTAATTCTATTTATTATCTTGACAATAGTAACTGCAAAATGGTATGAAGGGCAGGAGGCAAAATAGATGAAGACATTTTTTAGACTTATAAGGGCAGATTTTCAAAAAATCCGTCGTAGTCCACTGTATTGGATTCATATTGTGATTCCAATGCTGATGGTAATACTGTTTCTTTCCTATTATTCCTTTTCCAGCGCAAGTAGCCATGGGAAGGTAGGAGGATATATAGAGGTTTTAGCAATAGGATTTCCACTCCTAATTGGTATTATCAGCGCCAATGCTGTAGAACAGGAAGCTTTAGCAGGACGTTTTCAAGAGCTTTTAATGGCAAGATATAAATTAATGAGTTTTTTTAGCAAGTTGTGTATGCTGCTTTTGCTGGCATTTGGAGCTCTTCTTGCAGCGGTAGGTGGTTTTGCTTTCGGATTTCAATTTTTGCTTCATCAAAATATGTTTTCAATTGTTTTTTATGGAAAGATGATTTTGATCTTGTTTTCCAGCCAGATTTTTCTGTATTTATTACATATTCTATGCAGCTTTCGCTTTGGATCAGGAGCTTCTATAGGACTTGGAATTGCAGAAAGTTTGGTTGCTGCCCTTATGCTTACGGGCCTTGGGGATGGAATCTGGAAGTGGATTCCCTGCAGCTGGGGTGCAAGACTTTGTAACTATTACATGCTATGGAACACTAATAATAGCGGTATTAGTATCTTTATGAAGGAGTCTGAAAGTGGGGTGTTGATTTGCTTTGTCATGACAGTACTTTTGCTTTTGAGCAGTTTTCTTTGGTTTCGCTATTTTGAAGGAAGAAATGAAAATTAAAGCTTAGATATATGACAGTAAAATGATTTAAAAATTAATGCACCAATAGAGGCGTACATGAGGTACGCCAAGAACCCCCAGGGTTCCTTAATTGTTAGCAATTTGTTTTGATACAGACATACATATCATTATTAGATCCCTCTAACAATAAACAAAAGGATATAAGTCACTAAAATCTATTATCTTACTTTTTCGTATACTTTCCTCTAAACTCATTAGGGGTAATACCAATATACTTTTTAAATATTTTTGAGTAATACTCTGGACTACTAAAGCCCACTAAAGAACTAATAGTTGAAATTGAAAAGCTAGATTTTCTTAACAAGTCTTGAGATTTACTTAACCTAAAATTAATTAAATACTGTTGAGGACTAATGTTCATAACATCTCTAAAGCATTTGAAAAAATGACTTCTATCTATATTTAAACTCTTGGAAATTTCAGTTACGGAAATTTGCTTGTTGTAATTTTCTTCAATAAATTCAACAGCTTTATCAGTATAGATTTCTTTAGGATTACTTAGCTTATTAGATTCATTCTCATATTCTTTAATAAGCTTACCAAAAACCTGATATAAAAATCCTAAGGAGCTAAAATAATCTCCATTTTTAAAAGAGAGGTAGATATTTAAAAAGTTATCCTTTAATCCATTTTCAAAATCATAGGCAAATGTATAATTGCCATCGTAAAATCCACTCATTTTGAGTAATTTCTTACATTCTGTTCCATTAAAACCTACCCATCTGTAAACCCATGGATTATCTGAATCTGGATAATAATTATTATCTTTATAAGGTGGAATAAAAAATCCATCTCCTTTTTTTAAGTGATGCTTTACTCCATCCATTATAAAGTAACCTTCTCCATCAATTATGTAATGAAGGAGATAATAATTAATATGAATATACTCAAAGGGCTTTGTTGGGGCGCAATATTCATAACCACATTCATAAATAAACATTTCTTTACTTGGTCTTACATTTGTCTTTAAAATATCTACTTTATCCAAAAGATATCACCTTTCTTTTTTCTTTTAAAATATCTTGAAAAAATAACTAGTCAATAAGCTTGTCCTCATTAGTACAAATGGTTAATATGCAACATAAGTACAATTAGGCAAAACATAACAATATGGAAGTAGTTGTGTAAAGGATTTATAATTTTATTATAGTATATGATATATCAGATTATTTTTAAAGTTCAATTAAAAAAACACTAGTGTAAAAATCCGAGATTTAACAATTATTTATCTAAATTTTTATTTATTATAAAATAAAAGGGGTGATAAAATGGAAGATTCAAGAAGAACATTAACTAGTAAAGCATTACTACTAATGACTTTTACAGCAGTATTCTCATTTAACAATATTGTAAATAACAGTATTAGTATTGGACTAGCGTCAATACCGTCTTTCTTATTTGCAACAATTGTATATTTCTTTCCTTTTGCTTTAATGATTGGAGAGTTTTCTTCTGCTAATGAAAACTCAGAATCAGGAGTGTATAGTTGGATAAAAACTTCCCTTGGCGGCAAATGGGCTTTTTTAGGAGCTTGGTCTTATTTCTTCGTTAACTTATTCTTTTTTACTTCTTTACTACCTCAGATTTTAATTTATGCTTCCTATACCTTATTTGGGAAAAATGTCTTTTCAGGAAATAATCAGACACTAATAATTTCACTGATCTCTATAGTATTTTTCTGGTTGGCTACCTATGTGTCAATTAAGGGTGTTGATTGGGTATCAAAGGTAACTAACATTTCTGGTGTAGCTAGATTAGTCTTAGGTATTGGATTTATCGTTTTAGCTTTTGGAGCCGTAATTTTTCTAGGTAAAGGTTCTGCTCAAAGCTTTACAGCTCAAACTGTAGCTCCTAAATATAATTGGACCTATTTTATGACCTTAGCTTGGATACTTCAAGCAGTTGGAGGAGCGGAGAGTATAGGTGTTTATGTAAAGGATATCAAGGGTGGAAACAAAGTATTTGTAAGAACTATTTTAATAAGCACCTTAGCAATTGGTATAATTTATAGCTTAGGCTCTGTGGCTATTGGGTTAATAGTTCCAAAAGAAACTTTACAAGGAAACTTTTCAAATGGATTATTTGATGCTTTTAAAATATTAGGTGCTAACTATGGTATGTCAAATATTATAACAAATTTTGTTGGTTTTATAATGTTACTATCAAGTTTAGGATCATTAGTTATTTGGACCGTAGCACCAGTAAAGATTTTGTTTTCAGAAATTCCAGAGGGCATATTTGGTAAATGGATTGCTGAAACAGATGATAGAGGCAATCCTAAGAATGCATTACTTGTTCAGGCTGTTGTAGTAACAATATTATTAATTGTTCCAGCACTAGGAATTGGTTCTTTAGATAGCTTTCTAAGTACACTAATTAACATGACAGCTGCAACTTCATTAATTCCTGTATTATTCCTTTTTGTATCCTATATAGCGTTAAGATACAAGAAAGATTATATAAAAAGAGAATTTAAGCTAGGAAATAGAAAAACAGGAATTGCTATAGGAATAATGCTGCTAATATTATTCTTATTTACCTTCCTTATATCAATTATTCCTGAACCTAAAGTAATCATAGATTATTTGAATGGTGTTGATTTAGGTAAAGGCTCAGCAAATCCAATGTTTGTATTAGTATATAATGTGCTAGGTGTTGTGATATTCTTAGGTTTCGCATTAATTTGCTATAACAGATATGAAAAGAGTCTTAAAAAAATAGAAACAAAGGAGACTATAAAAAAATAATAAACCTTAAGGAGGTATTCAATTGAAATTACATGAAAACATAAATATAGATGGCATAAATAGATTAAAAAGTAGGGCTTACTTTAAAAGCTTTGAATCTCTAGAATATGCAAAGCTGGGAGACAAGGAGTTCACCCATAATTATTTGCTTTTAAATGGAGTTTGGAAATTCTTGTTTTTGGATGCTCCTGAGTATGCACCAGAAGACTTTTATAAAGAAGATATAGATTTGAAAAATTATAATGACATTCAGGTCCCAGGAAACTGGCAGATGCAGGGCTATGGAAAGATGCATTACTCAGACCTTTGGTATAGCTTCCCTATAAATCCTCCCTATGTTCCAACAGAAAACCCTACAGGAATATACAGAAGGGATTTCCAAATAGATGAAACATGGTTAAATAAAAGAATAATTATTAGGTTTAATGGAGTAGACTCAGCCTATAAGCTATTTATAAATGGAGTAGAAGTAGGTTATTCAAAAGGAGCAAGGTTAACTGCTGAATTTGATGTTACAGATTTTGTTAGAGTAGGAAAAAATCAAATAACAGTAATGGTTTATCAATGGTCAGATGGTACCTATCTGGAAGATCAAGACATGTGGTGGTTAAGTGGTATATTTAGAGATGTAGAGCTTTATAGCGAACCACTTGAAGGCATTGAAGATATTTTTATTAAAACTGACTTAGATGGAAGTTATTCAAAAGGAACTTTAGAAGCAAACTTTAAGATTAAAGAAAATAACAATCATAGACTTCATCTATCTTTAGTAGACAAGGATGGTAATGAAGTTTTAGAAGAGACTATTATTCCTAGTAGCAAGGACTTCGCCTTTAAAAGTAAAGAGATAGAAGTAGAAACCTGGAATGCTGAAGAACCTAATTTGTATACTCTATATATTTCAAATTATAAAGACTCTAAGCTTATTGAAGTTGTACCAATAAAGGTAGGTTTCAGAAAGATAGAAGTAAAGGGTGAAGTATTTACTGTTAATGGAGTGGCAATTAAATTTAAAGGAGTAAATAGACACGACTATAACAGCGTTAATGGCAGAGTGGTAGCAAAAGAAGAAATTGAAAAAGATATAATTCTTATGAAGCAGCATAATATAAACGCAATTAGAACCTCTCATTATCCTAATTCTTCTTATCTATATGAATTGTGTGATGAATATGGAATGTATGTTATAGATGAAACAGACCTAGAATGTCATGGATTTGAACTTACAGGTAACTATGCTTATATAACAGATGATCCAAGATATGAATTAGCTTATATTTCTAGACTAGAAAGAATGATAGAAAGAGATAAAAATCATCCCTCCATAATCATGTGGTCTTTAGGTAATGAATCTGCCTTTGGGCATAATTTTAAAGCTATGGCTAAAAGAGCAAAGAAATTAGATGATACAAGATTAGTACACTATGAAGGAGATTTTGAAGCGGAAGTTACTGATATTTACTCAACCATGTATACATGGCTTGAACACGACTCTAAGCTTTTAATGAGTGAGGTTATTGAAAAATCTAAAAAGCCTCATATACTTTGTGAATACTGCCATGCTATGGGCAATGGACCAGGAAACCTTAAGGATTACCAAGAACTTTTCTATAAATATCCTAAACTTCAAGGTGGTTTTATTTGGGAATGGTTTGACCATGGAATAAAAGCTGTAAGTGAAAAGGGTGAAGTATATTATAAGTACGGTGGTGATTTCGGAGACGATCCAACAAATTATAACTTCTGTATTGATGGGCTTATTATGCCAGATAGAACTCCTTCTCCAGGATTACTTGAATATAAAAAGGTAATAGAGCCTGTAGAAACCCAGGAAGTGGACCTAAAGGCTGGAAGCTTTAAAATAATCAATAGATATGACTTTAAATCCTTAGAGGATTTAGATTTAATATATACAATATACGAGGATGGAAAAGTTTTAAAAAGTGAAAGAGTGTCATTGCCTAATATTAAAGGAAGAGAAGAAGCTTTAATTAATATTCCTATACCTCATGACTTTATTAAAATTCCAGGAGCAGATTACTATATTAATTTCTCCTATGTTTTAAATGAAGATACTTCCTTTGCTAAAGCTAATCATGAGTTAGCAACAGCACAATTTATATTTGCCAATGACTTAGAAAAGTGCAATATTAAAGCTAAAGGCATTTTGGAAATGGTAAAAGATAATTATTTAATTAAGGTTTTTGGAAATAACTTTAGCTATGAGTTTGATACTGTTAGAGGAACTTTAAATAAAGGGTATAAGGATAATAAGGAAGTAATTAAAAGAGGGCCTAAGTTAAACTTCTATAGAGCTCCAATAGATAATGATATGTATATTACTGAAGACTATACTAAAAAATATTTTATCCATCTAATGCATGAAGTAGTTAAGGAAGTAGATTACAAGTTAGAAAATAATAAATTCTACTTTAACGTAAAGACAATTAATGGTTCAACTAATAGTGCATGGTATTTCGAAAGTTCCTATTCTTATACTATTCTTCCTAATGGAGATGTTTCTCTTTTACTTTCCGGTGTTCCAAGTGGTATGAAAGAGAATGCACCAGAAATGCTTCCAAGAATCGGACTTAATTTAAATATCAATAAAGATTTTTATAGTGTTAAATATAAGGGTAAGGGACCAAATGAAAGTTATGTAGATTCTAAGGAATCCAGTTTATTTGGAGTTTATGAAACAGATGTAGATGGATTATTTACTAACTATGTTAAACCTCAAGAAAATGGCAATAGATTAGATACAAGGTATGTAAGGCTCTCAGACGATAGAGGTTTAAGTATAATGGCAAAGGCAAAGGACACATTTAACTTTAGTGCCTCTTATTATGAAGATAAGGACTTGGAGAAAGCAAAGCATACTATTGATTTGGTAAAAAGAGATTATATAGTACTTAATATTGATTACAAGCAGAATGGTCTAGGAACAAATTCTTGCGGTCAAAACCAACTAGATAAGTATAGATGCAAATTTGAAAAATTTGAATTAGAATTTACTTTAAGTCTTTATAATAACAAATCTATAAGCGATGAAGTCTTATCTAGAGTTAATTTTATTTCTTAAATAATTACAATAAAAAAGGTGCTGTCTCCAAATAGAAAATAATTTCTATTTGGAGACAGCGGCCTTTGTTTTTGATTGGGGCTGTTGTAAAAGGGATATTTATAAATTTTGATGAATAAAAGCCATGTATATAAGGAAGTCTATTTTCCTATTTATGCATGGCCTGTGTTTTTATATAAGGTTTTTATGCATTTTGCAACAGCCCAGATTTATTCTATAGAAAATCATAATATTTTAAAATTATGGATAACTTATGGTAATATTAATATATGAATATAGAAAAAATATTACCATTAATTGGAATGCAAGAACTTCCATAATTAATTCCTTCTTCTCCGAAGCAGGACAGTATTTTTCTTGTTAATTAATCTGAAAAAGGTCTGAATATGAAGAGTTCTTGTATGTACAGTTATGATTAAATGAAGAAAAGGACGTGATAATATGGCAAATATATTAGCAATTGATGATGAAGAAGGAATTCTGGACTTGATAAAAGCAGCATTGTCAAAAGAAGGACATCAGGTTACTACAGTAAGTAACTTTTCTACATTTCCTGTGGAGCAGTGTTCGCATTATGATTTAATTCTATTGGATGTTATGATGCCTGATATAGATGGATTTACCCTATGTAGAAATATCCGTGACCTAGTAGATTGTCCTATTCTGTTTTTAACGGCAAAAACCATGGAAGAGGACATTATTCATGGACTTGGTATGGGTGGTGATGACTATATTACAAAACCCTTTGGACTGGGAGAGCTACGTTCAAGGGTGGCAGCTCATTTGAGAAGAGAGCAGAGAGAAAAACATCACAATTTTATTATATCTGGACTTAATTTCAAGCTATCAGCAAAAGAGGTCTTTGCAGGAGAGGATCTGATTCCTTTCACAAAGAGTGAATATGAAATTAGTGAATTCCTAGCGCTACATCATGGACAGGTATTTTCAAAAGAAAAAATATATGAGGCAGTGTTTGGTTTTGACAGAGAAAGTGACAGCTCAGCTATTGTGGAACATATAAAAAACATCAGGGCAAAGCTGGCAAAAGTAAATTGCGCCACCATTGAAACGGTTTGGGGGATTGGGTATAAATGGATTTGAAAGGGAAAAGAAGCCTTCGCAGCATATTTATCAGGTATATACTATATTTCATATTGGGAACAGCTCTGCTGCTATTTTTGGATATGATGACATTTTCACTTATGCTCAATAGTAAGATAGTGCTGCCTGCCAATTACTTTGAACAGAAGATTGAAAGCAGTCGTGATACTATCTTAAAAGCAGACATTGTAACAAAGGATATGATACCTGAGGGATGCAGCTATGGAGTCTATAATGAGTCAGGTAAGATGCTTTATGGCAATTTCAATAGTAAAGCATCACAAAATGCTTGGAATACCATCCAGGGTAATCAAAATAGTTCAGGGAGAAACCACTATTATAAGGTATTTCATAGGGATAAGCAGACCTGTATTGTTGAGTATTCTTTGACAGCACAGTTTAGTCATCCATTATTAAGAAAATATTTTATGAATCCAGAATTATTCATTGGTATTTTATTCATTTGTCTTTTTATAGGAGAAGTATTATTGTTGTCTGCTAGGTTTGGAAGATATTTTTCCAAGGAAATGAAGATTCTGATGAAGGCAACAGAGCAGATAAAAAAGCAGAATCTTGACTTTCAACCTGAGCACTCTGATATCCGAGAAATTGAAGAGGTTATTAATTCTTTAAACCAAATGAAAAGCGCATTGAAAGATTCTCTAGAAAAACAATGGAATATGGAAAAATCAAGGAAGAATCAAATCTCTGCACTGGCCCATGATATTAAAACCCCTTTGACCATTATTAAGGGGAATGCAGAATTAATTAAGGAAACCTGTCAGGATGCAGAGCAGGTAAAATACAATGATTATATTTTAAAAAGCGCAGATGAAATTCAGCACTATCTAAAAATGCTGATAGATATGATAAAGTCAGAAGATACATTAGTCCTAAGGCCAGTTAGGATAGAAACTAAAGTATTTTTTCAAAAGCTTGTAGATCAGGAAAAAGCCCTAGCTTCTGAAAAAAACCTTGAGCTTATAAATGAACAAGATAAAATACCGGAATTTTTTTATGGAGATGAGGAGCTTTTATATCGAGCTATCATGAACGTAATTACAAATGCAGTTGAATATTCTCCTAAAAAGGGAAAGCTGCTTTTTAAAGTTCAAGGAACTGAAAAAAGCCTGAAGTTTTTGATTGCAGACAGTGGAAATGGATTTTCAAAAGAAGAATTAGAGTTTGCAACGGAACAGTTCTATCGGGGCGATAAGAGTAGAAATTCTAAAAATCATTATGGTATAGGATTATCTATTGCAAAATCATTTATAAAATTGCACCAGGGAGAAATAGAATTATCTAATTCTACAAAAATGGGAGGTGCACAGGTGGTATTAAAAATACCACTAGACGCAAGAATATAATAGATAGAATTCAAAGGCGGAATATGAATCTAATATAATAATCTAAGAGGGGAAATTATGATAAATATAGATAATGAAAAAATATTAGATGTTTTAAAAAAACAAAAAGAATACTTCTATGAAGGGGAAACAAAAGATATTGATTTCAGGATAAGACAGCTTCAAAAACTTAAGGGAGCAATTCAAGACAATGAAAAGCTCATAATGGAGGCATTATATAAAGATCTTCATAAGCCAGAGTTTGAAGCTTACGCCACTGAAATAGGATATATATATGATAGCATAGGATACTTTATAAAAAACTTAAAAAAATGGGCAAAAGTAAGAAGAGTAAAAACTCCAACGGTACATTTTGGTTCAAGAAGTTATATATATGCAGAGCCCTATGGATCGGTTTTGATAGTGGGACCTTTTAATTATCCATTTCAATTAATAGTGGAGCCTTTAATTGGAGCCATTGCTGCAGGAAATTGTGTAGTGATAAAACCATCTGAATACACAACGAATGTTTCGAAGATAGTATACAAAATAATAAAGGAAAACTTTCATGAAAAATATATAGAGGTTATAGAAGGGGGAAAAGAAGAAACCTCGGTCTTAATTAATTCTCCTTTTGACTATATATTTTTTACAGGAAGTGTCGCTGTGGGGAAAATAGTTGCGGAGGCAGCAGCTAAAAATCTGGTGCCTGTTACTCTTGAACTGGGAGGTAAAAGTCCTACTATTGTTCATAAGGATGCAAATATAGAAAGTGCTTCAGAAAGAATAATTTGGGGAAAGTTTATGAATGTAGGTCAAACCTGTGTTGCTCCAGATTATCTGCTTGTTCATAAAGAAATTAAAGATCAATTAGTTTTTAAGCTTGTAGAAAAAATAAAAATATTCTATGGAAATAACCCTAAGACAAGCAAGGATTACGGAAGAATAGTCAATGAAAAGCATCTATCTAGAATTAAAGCATTAATTGATGAAGATAAGGTTATACTTGGTGGAGATTATGATACAGAAGAATTATATATGGCTCCTACAATTATAAATAACGTAACCTGGGAAGATAAAGTTATGGAGGAGGAGATCTTTGGACCTGTACTGCCTGTTTTAGAGTATGAAGATTTAAATGAAATTATAAATAAAATAAACAGCAGGCCAAAACCACTAGCTCTATATCTATTTACTGAAAGTAGAGAAGTTGAGAAAAAGGTTGTAGAAAACATTTCTTATGGCGGAGGATGTATTAACGATACAATGACACATTTAGCAAGTCCATTCTTACCCTTTGGAGGAGTTGGAACTGCAGGAGTAGGTTCTTACCATGGACAAAGAAGCTTTGAAACTTTTTCTCATATGAAAAGTGTATTAAAGAAAAGTACCAGATTTAATTTAAAGTTTATTTTTCCACCCTATACTAAGAAGAAAGTAGCTATGCTCAGAAGAGTTATGAAGTAGCGGAAAAGTAACAAGCACTATCATTACAGTTGTATTGATAGTGTTTTATTTTTGATAAAGGTAAAAATAAGCTATAATATGTATATACAGCATGAGTATTCTGGAGGGAAAAATAAATGAGCATAGACAATTTAATTAAAAGATTACAAAACATTATGAGACAAGATGCAGGAATAGATGGAGATGCACAAAGAATAGGGCAGATAGTATGGATACTTTTTCTAAAGGTATATGATACCAAAGAAAAACTTTGGGAGCTGAATGATGATTATGTCTCTATAATTCCAGAAGAGCTTAGATGGAGAAACTGGGCAGCTTACAATAAAGATGATGAAGCGATGACAGGAGATACTCTATTGGATTTTGTAAATGAACAGCTATTTCCTGCATTGAAATCTTTAGAGGTATATGAAACAACGGAAAAGAGAAGTGCAATAGTTAAGAATGTATTTGAAGGCGCTTATAATTATATGAAAAACGGGTTTCTTTTAAGGAAGGTTATAAATGCAATAGATGAAATTGATTTTACAGAATATGAAGAAAGACATGCTTTTAATGATATTTATGAAAGGATAATTAAAGATTTACAATCTGCAGGAAAATCAGGTGAATTTTATACACCACGTGCTGTCACTGATTTTATAGCAGAGGTTCTTAATCCTCAAATTGGAGAAAAGATAGCTGATTTTGCCTGTGGTACCGGCGGATTTTTGACTTCTGCACTACGTATATTAGAGAAACAAATAAAGACACCACAGGACAGAGAACTGGTACAAAAAAATATATATGGAATAGAAAAAAAGTCTCTTCCACATTTACTTTGTATGACAAACCTTCTGCTGCATGATATAGATGAACCAAGTATTGAACATAAGAACTCTTTGGAAGAAAACATAATAGATTATAAAGAAGAAGATAAAGTAGATGTGATTATAATGAATCCTCCCTATGGAGGAACAGAAGAAGATACAATAAAAATTAATTTCCCAGTGGAAATGCAGTCTTCTGAGACAGCAGATTTATTCATAGCATTAATACTATATAGACTTAAGGAAAAGGGCAGAGCTGGAGTTGTATTGCCAGATAACTTCTTATTTAGCCATGATATAACATCTTTAAATATTAAAAGAAAGCTAATAGAGGAGTGTAATCTTCATACTATAGTAAGACTTCCAAAAGGAGTTTTTGCGCCTTATACAGATATACCAACGAATCTATTATTTTTTACTAAGACTGGTTCAACTAATGAAGTTTGGTACTATGAACATAAGCTGCCTGAAGGATATAAAGTTTATAGCAAGACTAAGCCTATAAACAAGGAAGAATTTGGACCAGAATTAAAATGGTGGAATGAAAGAGTAGAGAATGAATATGCATGGAAAGTACCTTTAAGCCAGATTATAGGAAACAATTATAACCTAGACATAAAAAATCCTAAGAGCAACATAAATACATATTCACAGATAAGCAATGATATGATATGTGAGCGTTTTGATAAATCTAGCACTTCTATTATGAATTATTTAGAAAAAGTAAGAACTGAATTGACGGAGCTAACTAAGAGTAAAAGTGAGACTGACTATAATACTTACAAAATTGGTGATTTGTTAACAAGAGTTAAAGAGGCAGTTAATATAGAGGATGAAGTTTACTATAACAGAGTAACAATAAAGACAAATAACCAGGGAATAACATTAAGAGATACTAAAATAGGCAAGGAAATCGGAACCAAGAGGCAGTTTAGAGTTAGAAAAGGTCAATTTTTATTATCTAAAATAGATGCAAGGAATGGAGCCTTTGGAATAGTGCCAGAGGAACTTGATAAAGCAATAATTACAGCGAACTTCTGGACCTATGAAGTAAATCATAAGCTTTTGGATATTGAATGGTTTAATCTATATGTATCCCTTCCTGAATTCATCGAAATTTGTGAGAAGACCAGTTCTGGTTCAACGAATAGAAAATATTTAAAGGAAAAAAGGTTTTTAGATTTTCAGATTCTTTTGCCATCTTTGGAAGAACAAAATGAAATGATAGGCAAGTATAATAGAATAAGAGAGAGTATGGAAAGGGCTATGTCCGAATTACAGGATAGCAAAGAATTGATACTGACTAATTTACTTAGTTCTTTTAAATAATTAGACTAATAATATAATAAAGGCTTAACAAAATTAAATTATTTTCTGGAATATAAAGTTAGGCATACAGATTACGGTAATTGAAAATATAATTTTGCTATATAAAATGGTGATATATAGAATATAATGAAGAAAATTATTATTAAA
>NZ_JAEEGB010000039.1 GCF_016316925.1 Clostridium aciditolerans
GCCACCAAGAAGCATCTTATAAGGTGCTTCTTTTTTATTTTAATTTATAAATTTATATATTCTGCTTATAGAGTAACCCTTAAGTACGATACAAATAAAAATTAATTTATAAAATTTACATAGGGAGGTATAAATAGGTGTCATTCCTATATTTCTTAACCTTTTAGAGGCTTTTATTTTAGAAAAAAATCTTACTATTAGCTCAGTCTGGAATGACAACCCATAAATTGAATTCTAAATTAGTTTGCGAATATTAAAGTTATCTCTAAGCAAAGCCCAATTTTGTGGGAATGGAAAGCCTAGTGCCCAATAACTTATACCTCCTAAATTATAACTCTTTACTGTATCGAATTTTGCTTGAGCGCTACGGGCATCTTCAAACCATACTTCATGCTGTCTTCCTTGAGAATCTGTATAGTTATAATATGGTGTTTGTGATAGCGAATCATACTTTATAGCAGCATTATATTTTATTGCTCTTGATACAGCTTCTTGCATACTGAAAGTTTCAGCTTCTTGACCAGGTACATGAGGAAGGAGCCAATCCCTAGCGTATAATTGAAAACCAAAATAAATTTTTTCTCTTGGAATAACAGAAACTGCATAATCTAGAACACGTATTATTTCATTTAATGGTGAAATTGGTTGAGGTGGCCCTAGTCGATATCCCCATTCATAGGTCATAAGTATAACAAAGTCAGCAATTTTTCCATGTGCAGCATAATCATGAGCTGTATATAGTGTGCCTTGCTGCTCTGCACTAACTTTTGGTGCTAAGGCAGTTGAAACAAAGAAGCCTTCTCTATGCATGCGAGTTACCAGGCGTTGAAGCAACTGATTGTAGAGCTCACGATCAGCAGGTAGTACACCTTCAAAATCAATATTTATGCCTCTATATCCTTTTGTTTTCATTATATTAATTATGTTTGTAAATAAATTCTGTTGAATATAAACACTAGATAGAACAATATGAGCAAGATTTTGACCAAGATCAGTGGAAGTAAAGTTTGTGATAGACATCATTGGTACCGCATTTACAGAATAAGCTAGTCTTATAATTGCGTCATCTTCGATTGTCTCAAGACTTCCATCTTCTCGTATTCTATATGCAAAAGGACTTAGATATGTTAAATGCCTAGCTTCTTTTTCTATAGTTGAGATATTTTGATTACTAAAATCATATACATATCCATTTACATATATACTAGGCTTTTGGGTGCGAGGAATAACTATTGTTGTGCCTGGAGATACCATAGCGGGATTACTAATTTCGTTTGCTTGTAACAAAGCTTCGAGAGAAACTCCATAATCTTGTGCAATTTCCCATAGAGTCTCTCCTGGACTAATTGTATGTCTGTGTGCAGGTATATATAGTTTCATGCCAGGGTAGATAGAATTAGGATTAACATTTGGATTTGCTTTTATAATTTCCTGAACAGTGATCCCGTAGGTTTGTGCAATTCTCCATAAAGATTCACCTGATTTTACAGTATACAAAAAGTCTTCTGTTGGAATTACTAATGCCTGACCAATGACTAACTGATTTATATTCTGAAGTTCGTTAACAGCTATTACTTTTTCTATAGATACATAATAGTAATTTGAAATTTTCCAGAGTGAATCACCTGGCTTTACTACATGAATAAGCATCTATAACCTCCAAATTTTAATTTACATTTATAGCTTATGCGTAGAATATAAGAAAAATGAAGATTTAGATAAATAGTAGTTTAATAAAAATATTTAAAAGCCCAGAATTTAATTTCTGAGCTTTTTAGAAATACTAGTTAATTTTAAATCATGATCTACTGGAATAGACATAAATGATTCTTACGATCTTTGTCACTAAAAATCAGAATTAAATAAAGTAAGCTGCTGAAGTTTTGTTTCTTCTAATGAAGAAACAGACACCCCTATAAGTCTAATTTTTTCTTGAAAGTCTATGGAATATAATATTTCTAAAGCCTCTCTTAGAATATCCTCTTCCTTTGATATATGCATTGGTAAGGTCTTGTTCTTAGTATGATTTTCAAAGGTTGAGGTCTTTATTTTTAAAGTTATAGTTTTTCCGCTTAAGCCTTTAGTTATTAGAGTTTTGGATATAGAGCTGCAAAAGCTTTTTATATAAGCTTCTAATTCTTTTTTATCATTAGTATCACTTCTAAGGGTAGTTTCTCTGCCAATAGATTTTCTTTCTCTGGATATTACTACTTTTCTATTGTCAATCCCTCTAATTCGTTTATATATTTCAACACCATATTTACCAAAGAATTCAGTTAAAAGTTCTTCTGGAAGGTGATGTAATTCCTCAATGGTAAATATACCTATGGCATTAAGCTTTTCAGCGGATTTTTTGCCTAATCCGTAGATTTTACTTACAGGTAAAGGTAAGAGAATCTTTGGTATCATATCTGACCTTATAATTTTTAAACCATTTGGCTTATTCCAATCAGAAGCAAGTTTTGCAAGAAACTTATTGTAAGAAACTCCTACAGAGATAGTAAGGCCTGTAGTGTTTTTAACTTTTTCTTTTATATACATAGCTACTGAAACAGGATCTTTTTTTAATTCAGTAATATCAAGATAAGCTTCATCGATACTCAGTGGTTCTACATAGGGAGTTATTTTATAAAATATCTGAAATATTTTTTCAGATATTTCTTTATACCTAGCCATTCTTGTAGGAAGATAAATTCCATTAGGGCAAAGTGCCTTAGCTATATATACCGGCATGGCACTTCTTACACCATATTTTCTAGCTTCATAGGAGCAGGTTGCAACTACTCCTCTTTCTGAAATACCTCCGACTATAACAGGTTTTCCCTTTAATTTCGGATTATCTATAACTTCAACAGAAGCAAAAAAAGCATCCATATCTACATGTAGAATAACTCTTTCCATCCGTATTTTCCTCCTTTTAGTCGGAACATCGGGTAATTTTGCTCGTTTCACTTCGGGAACTAGGTAACTTAAAATTTTCGCTTCCGCTCACAAGTTACCCGTAAAAGTTCATTTAGGACTTTAACCTCTAAAAATAAAGTGGTTCAAATTCATATAAACCTAATTATATCATATAAAGAGGAGAAAGAGAACGTTTGTTTGCTTCACTATATGATTTTTATAGTAATTTTTTTGCGCACTCCATAAGATTAATACTTTTTGTTATGCCACATTATCGAATTTTTAAGTGCATAATATCCACAAATAAAATTATTTTTACTTAACAAATTACAGCTATTGTGAAATTTATTAAGTGATAGTAAAATTATAATAATACTAATTTTAAGGGGATTAAGAAATATGAAAAAATTGTCTTTAAAAAATAAACAAGAAGTTATTTTAAGAGAAGCTAAAAAGGAAGATGCTCAATCTATGATAGACTTTTATAATTTGGTAGGAGGAGAAACTGATTTTCTTTCATTCGGAAAAAATGAGTTTAAAATGCCTTTAAAAGATTATGAAAAGCTTATAGAATCTACAGCAACAGAAAATAATTCAATAATATTGGTAGCAACAATTGAGGATAAAATAATAAGTATAGCATCTATTACTTCTAATCAAAAAGCTAGATACAAGCACGTAGGAACTTTTGGAATAGTGATATCAGAGCAATTCTGTGGATTAGGTTTAGGCAGAAAAATTATGGACTATCTTATAGAGTGGGCAAATTCAAATGGTGTAACTAAAAAAATAAGTCTTGTAACTAGAGAAGATAATGACCGTGCAATAGCTTTATATAAGAAAGTAGGATTTGAAGAAGAAGGTATATTAAAGAAAGAAAACTATATAAATGGAGTTTATTATAATACAGTTATGATGAGCTTAATCCTTTAGATAGCTGTCAATTTTGAATTAATATAAATTCTATAAATATAAAGGACTATTTCTAAAACATAAATTTAGAAATAGTCCTTTATATTTATAGTTATTTTGGTAGAAATATAAACTCCATCTAAAGCTAAGAATTCTGTTTATAAAAATAGTAATGCAACACCTATTAGAGCAATAACAGAGCCAAATATTTCTTTTGGAACTATTTTCTCTTTAAACACAAAGATTGATGCGGGTATGATCAATATAGGTGTTATAGAAGTTATTGTTGAAACAATAGCTGTAGGCGCATGCTGGACAGCTAATAAAGATAAAGATACACCAATAAAGGGACCGAAAAATGAACCAATGGTTATATTTTTCATAGTTTTCTTATCCTTTAAGGATGTATAGATATTTCTCCAATGTTTTTTTACTGTAACAACAATGCAAAAGCCAAAGATTGCTGCTATAATTCTAATTTGAGTAGCAGCAAAAGGATTGTAGGATCCCATTCCAAATTTGCTGAAAACAAGGCCAAAAGCTTGTCCTAATGCACCTAAAAAAGCATAGGTTAATCCTTTTATAGGATGAGAAAAGGTAATTTTCTTATCATCGGAACCTTTGGTTAGTATTACAAGAGCAATACCTATAATTGTTATAGTCATTCCTAAAAAACCCAGTAGTGTTATTTTTTCTCCCATTAGTATGTAACCTGTCACTGCAGTTATTGGCGGCACTATGGACATTATTAACTGGGATATACGTGAACCAATTTCCACATAAGCTTGGAACAGAAACAAATCTCCCAAAACAAAGCCGATTAAGCCTGATAAAAGAAGCCATAGCCATGTATAGCCTGATGCATCTATAGGTAAAATCATTCCTCTAGTAAAAAAATTAAATATTGAAAGTAATATAAAGGCTATAAGAAGTCTTATTAGATTTACACACAAAGAACCAACTTTTTTCCCAGCGGATTCAAAGGCGACTGCAGTAACTGTCCAACATAACGCTGTTGCAAGTGCAGCTAATACTCCTAAATGTGATTGTAACACAAAATATTCCTCCTTTTAGTCGGAACACTGGGTAATTTTGCTCGTTCCCCTTCGAGCACTGAGTAACTTAAGATTTTCGCTCCCGTTCAAGAGTTACCAAAATTACCCGTTAAAGTCCATTTAGGACTTTAACCTCCGTCTTCTGTTCTTGTTGTAACTTAAACTCACTATTATATTCTAAGGTTTGAGGTAATATATGTCTACAAAATTATTTGGATAAGAATAATTATTTGGTCAACAATTGCAATATTACGTAAACTTGAATCTAAAGTAAACTAAAAAATACTATTTAACATATTTATAATATTGTAAAGATTAGCTTATATTTGTATAATATGTGAAATGGTATTTTACTTATATAATAAAATAGATTGAAGAGTATAAATTATGGGAAAAGGTGAATTTTGTGCATAGGTATTTTATTCAAGTTTTTGGAAGAGTTCAGGGTGTTGGATTTAGATATAATGAAAAATCTTTTAAAGTCATATATTAAAAATTTATCGGTATAATGAGAAATAGCAAGGATAAAATTCGAACCCTTACTTATCAGGTAAGGGTTCTTTAGCAAGTCGTTCATCTATATCAAATAAAATAACCGAAAAAATCAATGTCAACGATGCTGCCCATATTGATTTAATTCCAATAGAAAATATTAGTAAGCCACCTAAAAAAGCTCCTAATAAGAATGAAAATATGATTGTAAAGTAGCGAAGAGCTCGAATAGCTGCCTTAGTGTCTTTTTCTGTGAAAGCAATATAAGCTGCATAGGATGCTGAGCGTAAATTACCAGTGGACATGGTTGTACTATATGGAGAATCAACCAGCGTCCTAAATGAGGAAATTTGTAGTGAAGAAACAAAGGAAATTGTAACAGTTACAACTTCGTCTGGAAAATTCCTAGGTATAAAACCTATAATAAAAAGAATTACAATCTCAAGAATCAAAATAGCCTTTGCTGGATCCTTTATGAAAGGTAAGGAAGACCTTTTTTTTGTCCATTCAGAAATTATTACTCCTAATACAAATGCAAAGATAGGAGGAAGAGCTATAAGAGCTTGTCTCCAATTTCCTCTTGAAGCTTCTACTCCAAATAACACTATATTTCCCGTTTGGGCATTAGCGAAAACGCCACCTCTTTCAATAAAGGTGTAAGCATCTAAAAATCCTCCAACCAATGCAAGAAGTATTCCAAGATGAACAGATTCAGCAGTAGAATTATTTAGATGTATTTTTGTTTTATTCTTGTAAAGTCTACCTATATAGTTAGTAAGCAAGATTCGAATAACCCCTTTCTATGAAAATGTAATTTTATAAGCTCACTTAAAATCAATTGATAATAATTATTATACTGCTAATTTAGAAATATGTATAATCTAATCAAAGGATAAATTTCTTGGTTTGCAAAATATAGTGAAATATATTAGCTAATTATTATAATAAATACTATGCTTTTCTTTAAATTTGTATATTGTTTCATATTCTTATCCCTATGGAAGATTAAGCTTAGTTCTACCATAGGGTTTTTCATTTCACTGTTCGTTATTGGAGCCAGTGCTATGGAGGGTATTGAAATTGCAGCAGATAAGATTCAAGTACGTATATGAATTATATATGTAGATGTACCAGTAACGAGCAATCTGTATCCTGTTGGTACATATTAAAGTTATATTAGCATGTTTATTGAGATAGTATGGCTGTAAAGAAAATTATACATGTGATTTATAGATGGTTTTGCAGAATACAATAATTTTACGTGTACCATTTTGTTGCAAAAATCCTTCAGAAGCCTTGATATATCTAGAATAGACAGTGGCACGCATTTTGCTTATTAATTATATATGAAAAATAACAAGGGAGGGAAGGTAATATGACCAAAATTTCAATTCGTAATAAGAATGTTTATTATGAAACCTATGGAGAAGGGGAGCCTCTTGTACTATTAAATGGCATAATGATGAGTACTGCAAGTTGGATTCCATTTATAAAGGCTTTTTCAAAAAATTATAAGCTTTTTCTAATAGACTTTATTGATATGGGTCAATCTGATAAGGCTGAAGAAAACTATACTCAAAATATGCATGTTGAGTTTCTCAAAGAAGTATTTGATAAGCTGAACTTTGAAAAGGTTAACATGGTAGGTGTGTCATATGGAGGAGAGGTAGCTATACAGTTTGCAATAAAATATGGAGAAAGATTAAATAGCCTTATACTTGCTAATACCACTAGCTATACCTTTAATGGATTGAAAGATATAGGAGCAAGTTGGGATATGGCAGCAGCTACTCATGATGGTTCCATTTTTTTTAATGCTACTATGCCTCATATATATTCCCCAGAATTCTACCAAGACAATATACAGTGGTTGAAGGATAGGGAAAAGTTATTTCAAAAAGCTCTCACTGCTGAATGGTATGAGGGATTTAGAAGACTTAATAACAGCTCATTAGAATACGACGTAAGAGACAATCTGCATAAAATAAAGGTACCAACCTTGGTTATTGGTGCAGAGTATGATTCACTTTTGCCTGTAAGATTTCAAGAAGAAATATATAAAAAAATCGAGAGTGCAAAAATGGCAGTAATAAAAGGGGCAGGTCATGCATCTATGTATGAGAAACCTTATGAATTTTCTTCATTGGTTCTTGGATTTTTAAGCTGCTGCAATGAAGAGTTCAAAATAGTTTAATGATTTATAAGTAATGATTAGATTATAGAGAGGAAGGTATTTAAAATGAAAGATGTTCAGAAAATTTATAACAGTAAGGTAAAGAGTATAGCGGGAGCATTAAACTTGATTCAGTCTAAGGATGTGATATTTGTTGCTCAGGCGGGAGCGGAGCCTATGGCATTGCTAGATGAACTGCATACTATAAGCGCTAATGGTATAACTGGAGTTGAGCTCCAAAATTGCCTGCCAATGAAAAATTATGAGTTTATAAATAATCCTCAATATAAAGATAACATATTTGTTCATGGCTGGTATTTTACTAAAGCCTTAAGAGATGCTCAAAAAAGAGGGAATGCCACTTGTACCCCACAACATGCTCATATAGCAGTATGGAAAAAATTATATGGAATACAAGGAAGGAGGAAAGTGCTATTTACAACATGTTCACCTATGGATAAACATGGATACTTATCACTTTCCATAAGCAATATATATGAAAGAGAATTAATAGAAAATGGCGCAGTACTGATATGTGAGGTTAATCCAAATTATCCTAGAACCTTTGGAGATAATATTGTGCATATTAGTGAAGTAGAAGCACTTGTTGAAACAAACCGTCCTATTCCAGAGGTGCAGCTGGTACCTTACACAGATGTGGACAGAAAAATAGGAGAAAATATTGCAGAGCTTGTTGAAGATGGATCTACTATTCAGCTTGGAATAGGAAACATTCCAAATGCAGTAGCAGCAGAATTAAGAAGTAAAAAACATCTTGGAATTCACACAGAAATGTTTACGGAATCTATGGCAGGGCTTATAGAATGTGGGGCTGTAGATAATTCACAGAAAGGATTTTATAATGGTAGATCAGTATGCGCCTTTGCTTTTGGTAATAAAAAACTTTATGATTATTTAGATGACAATCCAACGGTTTTATTTAAATCAGGCTCCTGGGTTAACGATCCTTATATAATTGGAAAGAACAACAAATTTGTTTCTATAAATGCTACTTTAGAAGTTGACCTTACTGGGCAGTGCTGTTCAGAATCCATAGGAAACATACAATATACAGGAACTGGAGGACAAGCTGACACTGTACTAGGATCACAGAGATCTAAAGGTGGGAAATCTGTTATAGCTATGCATTCAACTACTACAATAACCAATGCTGAAGGTAAAAAAGAAACAATTTCAAAGATAGTTCCTTTTTTAAAGCTTGGGTCAATTGTAAGCTTATCTAGAAATGATGTAGACTATGTTGTTACAGAAAATGGAGTGGCATGGCTTAGAGGGCTATCTGTAAAGGATAGGGTAACTGCTTTAATTAATATTGCCCACCCAGATTTCAGAGATTGGCTAAGATTTGAAGCAAAAAAGAATATGATTTGGTAGTACATTATTTAAAGGATTGGGGGATTTGATTATGGATAAAAAATCAGGAATTTTCTATGGGTGGTGGATTGTCCTTGTAGCTTTCCTTTCTGTAGGAATCACTTACGGTACAAAGGGAGCTTTTGGAGTTATACAGCTATCTATGCTTAAGGATCTAGGATGGACAAGAGCGCAGGTTGCTGGTGCTTTATCAGCTAATATGTTTATATATGCTATTGTAGTTCCTTTTACTGGACGTATAATGGATAAAATAGGTGTAAAAGCTACACTAGCTTTTGGAGGCTTTCTAACAGGTACAGCATATTATCTTTTGACTGTAATAAAAACTCCATTTCAATTTTATTTATGCTATGGTGTTATTTTAGGAGTAGCTGGTACATGTATGGGCATGGTTCCAGGGCCAACTGCAGTAAGTCGCTGGTTTGTTAAAAAAAGAGGTCGTGCTCTTGCTATAGCATTAGCAGCATCTCCACTAGGTAGTGCTTTGTTCACTGTTCTATCCAAAGATTGGCTTAATACAATTGGATGGAGAGGTACTTTTAGGATTATGGCCATTATGTCTTGGGTGCTTGTAATAATACCTGCATTGTTATTAATGAGAAATAAACCTGAAGATTTAGGGTTAACTCCTGATGGAGAAGTTATTGCAGAAGCTGCTGCAAATACAGCCTCAAAGCCTATAGATAATTATGAAGAAGAGTGGACTTTAGTAAAAGTCTTAAAATCACCAAAAGCTTGGGCGCTGTTTTTGGCATACTTTTTTATGGCAGGAAACGGATGGGCACAGGCTGTACACCAAGTTCCACATCTAGTTAATAACGGCATAAGTAAAGGCGATGCAACTAATGCACTGGCAGCTACTATGTTCTTAAATGTTATATCTATGTTAGCATGGCCTGCAATTTCAGACTATATAGAACGTAAAAAAGCAATAATTATTGCTTTATCACTTCAAATTGTTGGTGGTTTTATGCTAATAAATGCTACTTCTATGGGAATGACTTATGCTTTTGTTTTTGTAGCAGGGCTTTCATATACAGGATGTTATGGACTTTTTAGTGCTCTAGCCGCGGATTTATTTGGACGTAAAGGATTAGGAACAGTTAGCGGAGTTATGGCAACCTTTGGATCCCTTGGAGCAGCCGTTGCAATTTACCTTGGAGCATATATATACGATGTTACTAAGAGTTATAATATAATTTGGTACTCTGGTATAGCAGGGTTAATATTAGCAGTAATTTTTACAGTAATATTAGGACGTTTAATAGATGTTAAGAAAACTAATAATCTTTCTGTATAAATTAGATTAGAATATAAAATTTTCACATAATTAATAAGATTTATTGTTATGTGAAAATTTTTTTGCTATACTTAATGAAAAATTGTAGATAAAAGGCATGTCACCTAAAGATACATATAAATGATAGAATTTTAAGGGGGATATGAATGTCAAATTTTATACATTCCAAAGAGTTTTTACATTTTTGCTATCAGGCCTTTGAAAACATACCAATTACGGTAGATTTTTTGGACAAGGATGGGAAAATGATTTATATAAACAAAGCTTTTGCTGATTTTCTAAAGATCCCTAGAGAAGAAATGATAGGAAAGTTGGTAACGGATATAAATCCAACTTCAAAATTCATGGATACTTTAAAAAATAAAAAAGCTGATATTGCAATAAAGCACAAATTTCCTAATGGTAAAGATGCTATTGTTCATAGAATTCCAATCCTAGATGATGAAGGACAAGTAGTTGGAGGATTTGGTATGGTTCTTTTTGAAGGCATAACTGAAATGAAGTCAATTATAGAAAAATGTGACGCGCTTGATAAAGAATTGAAACTGTATAAAAATCATATAGCAAAATTCAATACAGCAAAGTATACACTAGATGATATTATAGGAAAAAGTAGGGATATGATACAGTGTAAAAAGAAAGTTGAAAAATTTGCGAAAGTAGATTTAGATGTGCTAATCACAGGGGAAAGTGGTGTCGGTAAAGAACTTTTTGCTCATGCCTTGCATAATGAAAGTTTAAGAAAGAATAAACCCTTTATAAGCATAAATTGTTCTGCCATTCCAGGGAATCTTCTAGAATCTGAACTATTTGGATATGAAGAAGGAGCCTTTACTGGAGCTAAGAAAGGTGGAAGTATAGGTAAGTTTGAAGTTGCCAATGGAGGAACTATATTTTTAGACGAAATAGGGGATATGCCTTATTACATGCAGGTTAAAATTTTAAGAGTTCTCCAAGAAAAAGAGATAGTTAGGGTAGGAGGTAAAACTACCATTCCTATAGATGTAAGAGTGTGCTGTGCCACAAATAGAAATTTAGAGCAGTTAATTAAAGAAGAAAAATTCAGAGAAGATTTATATTATAGGCTTAATGTATTGATTATAGAAATACCTCCCCTAAGAAAAAGAAAAGGCGATATTGAGGTGCTCATAGATAAATTTTTAAATTCCTTTTATAAGAACTCCGGAATGTTCAGAAAAATTTCTAAATCTGGTATTAACATACTAGTAAACTATGAATGGCCTGGAAACGTTAGGGAATTGAAGAACGTAATTGATAGAATTTGTGTTAACGCTGAAGATACTAATATTGTAGAAGCAGATATTCCAGAATATATATTAAAAACTGCAGTTAAGAGTAAATATGATGTAAATGAGTTAGGATTAGATGCATTTTTGATGCATATGGAGAAAGAAATGGTTTTAAATGCTCTGGCGGAGTGCAATAATAACAAAAGTAAAGCGGCTAAAAAATTAAAAATACCTAGAATGTCTTTCTATAGGAAATTGGAGAAGTATGATATCAAGTGATTCTTAGGTTCAGATGGAGTTTGCTTATAAGGATGACTTTCTCCATCTGAACCTTAGAAGAACTTATCCAGGCGCGTAGCAGTGCTTATCCCCCACTTTGATAGAAGATGGGGGTGTTAGCAATGGTAGCGATCGGATAAAATAATGTTAAAAGCTCAGAATCTAATTTCTGAGCTTTTTTGAGCAAATTTCTAGTTAGTTTTTGTACTATGATCTTTTGTACTATGATCTTTTGGAGTAGGCATAGTGGCCTTAATAGCGTCAGCTTTATCTTGTGATATAATTCCTGTCGTTACAAGTTCACTTAAGAAGTCAGTTTTCTCTGTGCTTTTTTTGCTTTCAAAATAAGATTTACGTTCAGTTTCAGTCATATTTTTAACCTTATCCATTTCAGCTTTTTTTTCAGTATACTTATCTGTTAAATATTTTAGAATATTATTTTCTTCAGTTTGTGTAATAGTTCCAGTTGTAACTAGCTTATCAAGCTGAGTTTTAAGTCTCTGTGGATTAGCTTCACCTTCTCTTCTACCAGGTCCTTGATGAATTGCATTTCGTACAGCATTAGCTTGATCTTGAGTTAAAGTTCCAGCAGTTACAAGTTTACTTAAGAAATTAGTTTTTTCTGCAGTTTTTTGGTTTTCAAAATAAGATTTACGTTCAGCTTCGGTCATGTTTTTAATTTTATCCATTTCAGTCTTCCTGTCAGCTTGTTCTTGTTTCATGGCATTTATTATGTTAGTTTCTTGCTTCTGTGTAATAGTTCCAGCGGTAACTAGCTTATCAAGTTCTGACTTCATATTATCTGTTGGATTTTTCTTATTCATTCTAGTTTCTTGAGCCTTTTTATGTGCTCCAGTTGTTCCACTTACATTGCTTTTAGCAAAAACATAACCTCCTGTCGATAGAAGTACACCTCCAGCTATTACTGCAGTCATTATTTTACTTACTAATTTTTTTCTGTTCATTTTTATACTCTCCTTTTATATAATTTTATTTTACATTCATTCCTTTATTACTTGGTATAAATATATCATATAACTCTTTTGTTACAATTTAGTTACAGTTTGCTAAATATTTCATAGATAATTTAAAATATACTTTGACTTTCTTTGACTTTTGTATTATTCTTTTATTAAAGAGCAATATAATAACAGGTCGAGGTGAAAATTAATCATGAATATAGAAAAAATGACTATAAGAGTACAACAAAGCTTAAATGAGGCTCAGCTAATGGCGGTTAAGTATAATCATCAACAAGTGGATGCAATTCATCTATTTTCAGCTTTGCTAAATCAAGAGGACGGATTAGTACCTAATATATTTGAAAAAATGGGTATAAATTTAAAAGAGCTAAAGAAAGATACACATCTTCAATTAGATAAAATGCCTAAGGTTTTAGGAGAGGGTGCACAAAGCTCAGGAGTTTATGCAACTAGAAGAATAGAAGAAGTCTTAGTTAAAGCAGGCTCTATAGCTGAAAAGTTTAAAGACTCTTATATAAGCGTAGAACATGTTATGATAGCTATTATGGATATAGACAATAAAGGTGTGGTTGGAAACATACTGAATAAATTCAATATACAAAAATCAGATTTTATGAAGGTATTATCACAAGTTAGAGGAAGTCAAAGAGTTGATACGCAAGATCCTGAGGGAACTTATGATGCACTAGCTAAGTATGGAACAAATTTAGTGGAATTAGCTAAAAAGCATAAGTTAGATCCTGTTATAGGGAGAGATGAAGAAATAAGAAGAACTGTTAGAATTCTTTCAAGAAGAACTAAAAACAACCCAGTACTAATTGGAGAGCCTGGTGTAGGTAAAACTGCCATAGTAGAGGGATTAGCTGAAAGAATTATAAGAGGTGATGTACCAGAAGGGTTAAAGGATAAGATAATATTCTCTTTAGATATGGGAGCTTTAATTGCTGGTGCTAAATACAGGGGAGAGTTTGAAGAGAGATTAAAAGCTGTACTTAAGGAAGTACAAGGCTCAAACGGAAGAATAATATTATTTATAGATGAAATTCATACTATAGTGGGAGCTGGAAAAACTGATGGAGCCATGGATGCAGGTAACCTTATTAAGCCTTTACTTGCAAGAGGAGAACTTCATTGTATAGGTGCAACCACCTTTGATGAATATAGACAATATATTGAAAAGGATAAGGCCCTGGAGAGAAGGTTCCAGAAGGTTTCTGTTGATGAGCCTACTGTAGAAGACACCATTTCTATACTTAGAGGTTTAAAGGAAAGATTTGAAATACATCATGGTATTAGAATTCATGATTCTGCTATTGTAGCGGCAGCAAAACTTTCAGATAGATATATTCAAGGAAGATTTTTACCAGATAAGGCAATTGATTTAATAGATGAAGCTGGCGCTATGATAAGAAGCGAAATAGATTCTCTTCCAACGGAACTAGATATGGTTAGAAGAAAGCTATTCCAATTAGAAACTGAAAGAGAGGCTCTATCAAAAGAAAATGATAAGGCATCAAAAGCACGACTTCAAATATTAAGTAAAGAACTTGCAGAGCTTAAGGGAAAAAATGATGAAATGACTGCTAAGTACGAAAAGGAAAAAGGTCATATCCTAGAAATAAGAAATTTAAAAGCTCAATTAGATGAAGCAAGAGGAAATATTGAAAAATACGAAAGAGAATATGACTTAAATAAGGTGGCAGAATTAAGATATGGACTTATTCCAAATCTTGAAGCAGAAATAAAGGAAAAAGAAGAGTCTATGAAGGAAAATTATGAAGGAGCGCTGCTAAAAGAAGAGGTAACGGATAATGAAATATCCGATGTAGTAGCTAAATGGACTGGAATTCCTGTGTCTAAATTAGTAGAGGGAGAACGTGAAAAACTATTAAAATTAGAAGAGGATTTACAAAAGAGAGTTATAGGTCAAGAAGAGGCAGTTAGAAGTGTATCAAATGCAGTTATTAGAGCAAGAGCGGGGATGAAGGATGAAAAAAGACCAATTGGTTCCTTTATATTCCTAGGACCAACTGGAGTAGGTAAAACAGAGCTTGCAAAGACTTTAGCTAGAAATTTATTTGACAGTGAAGAAAACATCATAAGAATAGACATGTCCGAGTATATGGAAAAGTATTCAGTATCAAGACTTATAGGAGCTCCTCCAGGATACGTAGGCTATGAAGAAGGTGGTCAGCTAACAGAAGCGGTTAGAAGAAGGCCTTATTCAGTAATTTTATTTGATGAAATTGAGAAGGCTCATGAAGATGTGTTTAATGTATTCCTTCAAATTTTAGATGATGGAAGACTTACAGATAACAAAGGAAAAACTATAGACTTTAAGAATACTATAATAATAATGACCTCTAATATAGGAAGTAGCTATCTTTTAGAAAACAAGGGTGAAAACTCTATAGATGAGAATATTAGAGCTGCTGTAATGAATGAGATGAAGGGAAGATTCAAGCCTGAATTCCTAAATAGATTAGATGACATAATATTATTCAAACCGTTAAGTAATGAAGGAATTAAGAAGATAATAGATATATTCCTGCAAGATGTGAGAAAGAGACTTCAGAATAGAAATATTACTATGAAAATTACAGAAGCCGCTAAGGAACTTTTAGCTAAGGAAGGCTACGATCCTGTTTATGGAGCTAGACCGCTAAAAAGATACATTGAAAATACATTAGAAACAAGCATAGCTAGAAAGATAATAGCTGGTGAAATCTATGATGGATGTATTATAAACATTGATACTGATGGTGACAATATTGTAATTAAAAATGAATTGAATTGATGAAAAAATAAGATGGCAAGAGTATTTTTCTCTTGTCATCTTATTTTTTCGGCAGTTTGTTATTAATTAATAAATAAAACTTTATAAAGACAATTATTTAATATTTTTAGTAATTAGCGTATAATAAGAGTAATTTCATACTAAGGAGGAATATTGATGAATCTTAAGATAGGACATAAATTAGCAATTGTATTTAGTATCATTTTAATAACCTTTTTTATAAATATTATAATAAGTATAAATATAATTCAAAAAAATAAGGATGGCATTACAAACGTTAGAGAACTCACTTATAAACAGGTAGAGTATTCAACTCATATTAATGAATCCATTATTCAAGTGCAGCAGTTTCTCTCTGATGCATCGGCGACAAAAAATACAGATGGCTTTAATGAAGCTGATAAATACAAAAAAGAATTTAAAGATTCAATAAAGAAATTAGAAGAAGTTAATCCAAAAATGAAAGATAGAATTGAAAATATAAACAGTGATTTTGATAAGTTTTATGAGCTTGGAGTTAATATGAGTCATACGTATATAGATAAAGGCTATGAACAAGGAAATATATTGATGGAACAGTTTGATCCAATGGCCATAAAATTATCAAATGAAACTAAGCAATTAAGTGAAGATAGTAAAAATTCTATGGATATAGAGCTTGAGAATATTACCAATAGAATGAATAATAGTTTAATAATATCTTTAGCATTAGGTACTGTTTCATTAGTAGTATCTATCTTCATAATTTTAAGGCTTACTAAAGGCATAACAAAACCAATTAATAGTATGCTAGTAATTCTTAAAGATCTAGAAATGGGAGAAGGGGATTTAAGAGAAAGAATAAGCATAAAATCGAGAGATGAAATAGGTATTATGGCACATTCTTTTAATAATTTTATGGACAAACTATCTCAAATGATAGGAAATATTAAAAATAATTCAGTTACCGTTGCTAATAGTTCTAAAACTTTGAATAAAAGTAGCATTAAGATAGAAGATAGAGCAATGGAAATAAATAATAGTGTTACAAATGTGAAAAATGATATTGAAAGTATAGCTAGTTCTGTAGAAGAGGTCACAGCAACTGTAGATAATATAGCACAGGCATCATATAATACAGCTGAAGGCACACAGGAGATATCTAGTATGTCGGAACAAATAAATGATATTGCATTTCAAAGTGGTAAAGTTGCATTAGAAGCTAAAATGGAAATGGACAAAATAAAAAAAATATCATCTAATACTGTAGAATTAAACAAAAATTTAGGAATCAAGGCTAAAGAAATAGAAAGAATAGTTGATACCATTAAGCAGATTACGGATCAGACAAATTTATTAGCTTTAAATGCTTCTATAGAAGCTGCTAGAGCTGGAGAAAATGGTAAAGGCTTTAGCGTGGTTGCAGAAGAAATTAGAAAGTTAGCTGATAACAACATTAATTCTACAAGAGTGATTTCAGAGATTGTAAGTAGTATTCAAGAAATAATTAATGACACTATTAGTTCTACTATGGATGTAGTAGAAAATATTAAGCAGGGAGATATTATGGTAGGGGATGTATATAATCAACTCCAAGATATAATAAATGGAATTCAGAATATAAATAGTAGAATTGAAAATATAGCATCTGGTTCTCAAGAACAAAGTGCTTCTATTGAAGAACTTTCAACAAATATGGAATCGATAAATAATAGTAATTCTCAGATATCTTTAGTCATAGATAAAATAGCAAATAGCATAGATATTCAAACAGAAAATATTTCAGAGTCTAGTGAAATGTCTTCAAAATTAAACAATTTAGCTGAAGAGTTGAACAATTTGGTTAATAAATTCAAAACTGTTTGATTATCAGGTGGTGTTAAAAAATTATTCTAACTTGAAGCAAATTCACTGAACACATTATATCTTTTGGTAAAATGTGTTCAGTGAATTTGTATCCTCTTATTTAAATTCCCAAAAATCAAGGCTCAGGTTTCCATATTGATATATGCTCTTCAATAAGTTTGGAGATTTATTAGTGTCACCAGCACCCATTGCAATTAATAAAGGTATAAAATGCTCACTCCTTGGGACTGCAAGCTTTGAATAAGGAGCTATTTTTTCATAATTGAACAATTGAGTCAAATCCCATTTATATAATTTGTCTTTAATCCAAGTATTAAAATCATAGGCCCATGAATTTATATTATTCTCAGAAGTATAATTTAACATAGAAAGATTATGAACTATTCCACCGCTGCAAATAATAAGTACATCCTCTTTTTTCAAAGCTTCTAATGCTTTTCCTATGTTATATTGTTCCTCATTTGATAACTTAATATTTACTGACATATTTATAACAGGTATATCTATGTTAGGATAAATAAGTTTAAGTACCGTCCATGCACCATGATCAATTCCTCTTTTAATGTCTAAATTGCTGGAAATTCCATTTGTTTTAAGTAGCTCTTGAACCTTAAGTGCCAAATCCTTATCAGATCTATTTTTATATTGTATAGTATATAATTCTTCTTCAAATCCATAGAAATCATATATCATGTCATAGTTTTCAGAAGAGCCTATGGATTGAATATTAGACTCCCAGTGAGCCGAGAATATAACTATGGCCTTAGGTTTGTTTATGGTTTTAGCATAGTTTCTTAAAAATTCTGTATATTCATTGTTTTGAAATATGATATTTGGAGCACCATGTCCTATAAATAACGATGGAAGCATCTATAACACCTCTTTCATATCTTATTATTCTTTATATAATAAGCAATCTTTAATAGTATAATAATAGTATATATTAATAATTATTATTTGTAAATAAAGATAGTTATTAATATATTGCATAAAATGGTAAGATAAACTTAGAAGATTATGATGAACTGAGATCTGCGATAGAGTATATTAATAATTATATGAAAATAGAATTTTATCCCCTAGTTTAATGCTAGGGGAAATTAATATTTAATAACTACCTGTAAATAAATCAAAAGCTTTATTAATATCATCTAAATCTGTTCCCCAATCACGCCTAACATTTTCTGGATCTAGAATTCTATAGTGAAAAGTAAATTTATTTTGTTGAAGCTTCCATCCATTTTTCGATTTTAAAGTATACCAAAATACTTTACCTCCCAAAGTTTTGGTAGGAATATTCATAAAACCCATAAAGATCACTCCTTAAAAAATACTTTGTAAAATTATAATTATTTAGCTCATGGTTATAAAAATATTTTATTCCAGGAAGACTCAAAGTGTTTATAATAAGGATAAACAATTAGATATAGTTGAGAAAGACGTTATAGAGTCTTTAATAAAATCAGAAGTGGTTGATAGAATTAAATGTTGAAGAAACAAAACAGTACATTAAAGAAGGCCACTTTGCGCCAGTTTCTATGCTTCCAAAGGTTGAGGCAGCATTAAAATTTGCTGAAAGCAAAAAAGGTAGAAAGTCCTTAATTACTTCTCTTGAAAAAGCTAAAGAAGGTATAGAAGGAAAAACTGGCACTTTAGTTGTTGATAACTAAAATTTAGTTATTCATAGTCTTCAAAAAACTCTCATTCCCAGCCTAAGGATATTAATATATCCTTAGGTTTTTTGTTGAGTAAAATATTATTGATAATTTTATTATGAAACAGAATTATATTAATACTATAAATAAAAATAATTTGATATACTGAAATAAGAATAAAATATTAAAAATTATAAATAAATATGCATTTTTAGGAGATTTCTATGTTTGATATTAAAAAAATAATTGTGTTTTTATTTGTTTTAATCCTACTCCTTTATATGATAAGATTATCAATTTTTACAAGGCGAAAATGGCAATTTAGAACATACACATTTATTATTTTATTTTTAGGACTATTGTTATTTACAATTGCTACATTTCTTGATATGGTATCACCTATGATTAAGACTCAACATGTGCACATACTTATAAGAATACTCTTTACATTGGGAGCGATTATTTATACATCAGGTGTAATACTGTGGAGTCATTATACAAAAAAAGTAATTGAAAAGCTTGAGGAAATGACTTTAAAAGATGCAATGACAGGTTTATTTAATAGAACAGGAATAGAAAGAGTATATAAAACAATTTGCGAATCAAACAATCCTTTTTTCGTTATTGTTTGCGATCTTGATGGAATGAAGAAAATTAATGATAAATATGGTCATCTTCAGGGAGATAAGTATATTATAAGTACTGCTAAAATTATAACTGATGCAATAGGAGAAAAAGGATATGTTGGAAGAATTGGAGGAGATGAGTTTGTTATAATTTTAGAATATCAAGATACACAACAAGTGCAGCAGGTCTTATTAAAAATAAAACAGTTGGTATATGAAATTTTTACTGAAAAAAACACTGGAATAAGTTTGGGATACTCATTATTTCCTTATGATGGAGATGCTCTTGAAGAGTTAATAAAAGTTGCAGATAAAAAGATGTACGGCGATAAAAAAAGCAGAAAGATACATGCTTAGTTTTATATTAATATTAGAGAAGGAAAAGTATCTGAGAATATAAGAAATTAGTGATTTATTTGGTTTCTATAGGTTTTGGAGTTGGTAATCATATATCCCAAAAATCTCATCATTATAATAATTTATGGAATCATAGGAAATGTTTATGTGTTGAAAAACGGCTTAATTAAATATATACTGTAAAACAAGTATGTAGGGGACTTTATGAAAAATACAAATCTACTTTTCCATACATTATCCTCAATATTATCTTAAAGATATATTGTAAATTTGAAAGGAGAAATTTTGATGGGATTTTTTGTAACGTCTAGAGATATAGGGATAGATTTAGGGACGTCAAATACTTTAGTATATGCAAAAGGAAAGGGTATTTTATTAAGAGAGCCTTCCGTTGTAGCTATAAATACTACAAATAGACAAGTACTAGCCGTTGGTTTAGAGGCTAAGAATATGATAGGTAGAACGCCTGAAAATATTGCAACTATTAGACCATTAAGAGATGGAGTAATTGCCAACTTTGATATTGCTCAGCAAATGCTTAAAAAATTTATTGAAAAGGCTAGTGGCAAAGGTGCTTTCAAAAATTCTAGAATTGTAATTTGTCATCCTTCAGAAGTTACCGAGGTTGAGAAAAGGTCAATTAATGAGGCAGCAAGCCAGGTTGGAGCACGTAAGATTATGCTAATTGAGGAGCCTGTAGCTGCAGCTATAGGAGCAGGTCTGCCTGTAGATGAACCAGTTGGAAGCATGATCATCGATATAGGTGGAGGTACTACTGAGGTGGCAGTTGTCTCTCTAGGAGGAATTGTTACAAGTAATACTGTAAAAGTTGCAGGAGATGAATTAGACGATACAATTATTAATTATATTAAAAGAGAGTTTAATGTAATGATAGGAGAAAGAACAGCGGAAGATGTTAAAATTGAACTAGGTTCCGCCTATGAAGATGAGGATGAAGTAGAAAAAGATATGCAAATAAGAGGACAAGATTTAATGACAGGGCTTCCAAAGGTTATTACTATAACAGAAAGTCAAATACGAGAAGCTTTGAAAGAGCCAGTAGCTTTAGTAATTGAAGCAATTAAAGCCACTCTTGAACAAACTCCGCCAGAGCTTGCAGCAGATATAATGGACAAAGGAATAGTGCTTTCCGGTGGTGGCGCACTTTTAAAAGGATTAGACAAGCTTATACATAGTGAAATACATATACCTACTTGTATTGCAGAAAATCCTCTTGAATGTGTTGTGCTTGGTGCAGGTAAGTGTTTGGATATGATAGATAAGGTTTAATATAGACTTAAAAGAAATATAAAACTCCAAACAAAAAAGTTGACTTATATCTCTATATAAGTCAACTTTTTACCTTATAACTTTATACTTATTTGTTAAGAAAATAAGATGAAGCCATAGTTTAACCATTAAACCAGCAGGTGATGATAAAGAGTAAAGGAATTTTATTATATAGCCTTATCTAAATCATATCCTAGTTTTTTAGCTCTGTAATAACAAGATACAAGACCTGCCACATCATATCTGGCATCATGAAAACCAACCTCTTTGCAGTTAAAAAGCCTCTTTGCTCCTTTAAGAACTGTAGACTCATTCACCTCAAGAAAGGTCATGGTTTCTTCCAATCTAGGATTCTTTAATCTACCGGTTTTTGTTGTTGCCTTTACTATTGATTTGAAGAATTCCATAGTACAAAAAAATCCTTTTGGCGACCAATTTATATTGTTTAATCTATTAAATTCTGCAGTGATAAACTTCTGATCAAATCTTACATTGTGGGCAATAAATATACCACCATTTAAATCTTCAGCTACTTCTTTAGCTACATCTTTGAATTTGCGTCCATTAGATAGAACTTTTAATGTCTTTATATCAAAGCCATGAACTGCTTCTGCTGAAGGATCAATATAATCTACGGCAAAAAAGAAATTTTTCGCAAAAGAAACTTTTTCTTCTCCAGAATCATTTATATCACATACGCAATATGTAAGTTGTAGAATTTCACCAGGTTCTAAGCCTGTAGTTTCTGTATCTATAAAAATCTTTTTCATAAAATTACAATCTCCTTAGTGTGTTATGTTAAATTCATTTCTTTTTTACTACAATTATTTATTATAGCTTCATAAAAACATATTTTCAACATTAGCTTCCAATAATTAATTTTATTAATTAAGTTTATATAGAGTTATGGTTCTGAGAATTTATTCAGAAATCTTATAATTATGATAGCAAATACATATATAAATAGTTGACATGATTTTAATTTGATGATAATATAGTTAATAAATATATAATATATAATAATAAAAACCATATTTATAGAGGGAGTAACTGCCTGTAATTTAACAGGATTCAAAGTCGTCATTTCGGATAAAATCCCGGCTTTGATAACATTTAATGTTTAGTGAGACTCTATAGCTAGGAATTTTTCTAGCTATAGAGTCTTTTATTTTAGCTAAATTTTTAGTTTGTAAAGTAAAAATGAGCAAAGTGAGGAGGTGATTATTATAGACTTTGTAAATACTTTGGCAAATCAGCTTATGTACATAGTTAATGAAGTAGGCTATGCTGCAGTAATAGCAATTACTGCTTTAGAATATGCTTGTTTTCCTATGATGCCTAGTGAAGTTATATTGCCTTTCATCGGGGTTACTGCAGCGCAGGAAAAGATTACATACTTTGGAGCAATATTTTCAAGTATTATTGGAGGATTAATTGGTTCTCTTTTATGCTACCTTTTAGGATATTATGGTGGAAATCCTCTAATAGAAAAAATGAAAGTAAAATTTCCAAAGATAAAAGGAAGTATTGAAGTAATAAATAAGTGGTTTGAAAAATATGGCAAGCTAGCAGTGCTTTTTACAAGATTAGTTCCACTGACTCGTACATACATTTCAATCATAGCCGGGACAACTAAATTAGGTATGACAACATTTATCTTATTTTCAATGATAGGAATAATGATATGGAATTCAATACTTATTACACTAGGATATTTTATAGGCCATAATTGGAGTTACATTGAATTTATCATGAAGCAATATAGTATATTTGCTTCAGTTATTATTGGAATAGTGATTATAACAGCTATTTATAAAAGAAAAAAATACAAGGTGTGCAGTAAGTAGCAGGGCAGAGTTCTTATGAATTTATGATAATAAAATTTGATAGAAGTTTTAAGGGGGATGTATAATGAATGAATTTTACAAGAAATCGTCAAATGAAGTTATAGAAACGTTAGGTGTTACAGATAAAGGTTTAAATGATGAAGAGATAAAAAAGAGAAGAGAGCAATATGGCTTTAATGAATTAGAAGAAGCTGCAAGGAAGAGTCACTTACAGGTATTTATCGATCAGTTTAAAGACTTTTTGGTTATTATATTATTAGCTGCGGCACTTATATCTGCTTTTCTTGGAAAACTTGAAAGCACGCTTGTAATTATGGTAGTAATAACAATCAATGCGATTCTTGGAACTATACAGCATATTAAGGCTGAGCAGTCCTTGAAAAGTCTTAAGGCTCTTTCGTCACCAACGGCTAAAGTTCTAAGAAATGGACAAAAGGTAGAAATTCCTTCACGGGAGCTAGTAGTAGGAGATATTTTATATTTTGATGCTGGAGATTATGTAAGTGCAGATGGTAGAATACTAGAAACTTACAGCCTTCAGGTAAATGAAAGTTCTCTAACAGGAGAATCTGAAAGTGTGTTAAAGGTGAGTGAACCAATAGATGTGGACAACATATCAATTGGAGACAGGAAGAATATGGTGTTCTCTGGGAGTTTTGTGACCTATGGTAGAGCAGTTGTACTAGTTACTGGTATAGGTATGAATACTGAGATTGGTAAGATAGCTAATTTGCTTGAGAATGCAAAGGAAAAGAAAACACCTCTTCAAGCAAGCTTAGATAGCTTTGGAAGAAAACTTGCTATTGTTATACTTGCTATATCAGCGTTTATCTTTGCCTTGGATATATTTAGAGGACGTGAAATAATTGATTCCTTTATGTTTGCAGTATCCCTTGCGGTAGCAGCTATTCCAGAGGCATTAAGCTCTATAGTAACTATAGTGCTTGCTCTTGGAACTCAAAAGATGGCTAAGAAAAATGCCATAGTGAGAAAGCTTCACGCAGTTGAAAGCCTTGGTAGTATTTCTGTAATCTGTTCAGATAAAACAGGAACCTTGACACAAAATAAGATGACAGTTCAAAAGATCTACGTTGACAACAAGGTACTGAACCATGATGATTTGGATAAAAATAAGGTTATAGAGAAGAAGCTTATACTAATGGCATTATTATGTAATGATGCTATTACTACCGAAAAAAAGGAAATTGGTGATCCAACTGAAGTTGCACTAGTTAACTTGGGTGAAATATATGACATGGACGAGCTATCTATCAGAAAGGACTATCCAAGATTAGGAGAGATACCCTTTGATTCTGATAGAAAATTGATGAGTACTGTTAGTAAGCTTAAAGATAGGCCAATTATAATTACGAAGGGTGCACTGGATGTACTTTTATTGAGAGCTGTAAAGATAGAAACCTCAAATGGAATAAAAGAACTTACTGAAGAAGATAAAAAGGAAATAGAAAAGATAAATAAAGATTTTTCAAAGAATGGACTTAGAGTACTAGCTTTTGCATATAAAGATATAGAAGAAGGCAAAGATATTAGTCTAGAAGATGAAAAGGACTTAACCTTTGTAGGACTTGTAGCTATGATGGACCCACCAAGGCTTGAGTCTGCAGAAGCAGTGGCAAACTGCATCAGAGCTGGCATTAAACCAGTAATGATAACAGGTGACCATAAGATAACTGCATCCGCCATAGCAAAACAAATAGGTATACTAAAAGATGAAAAAGAAGCTATGGAGGGTTTTGAATTAGAAAATATAAGTGATGAAGAATTGAAGCAAAAGGTTCAGGATATTTCCGTCTATGCTAGAGTATCACCTGAGCACAAAATAAGAATAGTAAGAGCTTGGCAGGAGAGAGGCAACATAGTTGCAATGACAGGAGATGGTGTAAATGATGCACCAGCTTTGAAGCAGGCTGATATAGGAATTGCCATGGGAATAACAGGTACAGAAGTTGCAAAGGATGCTGCATCTATGGTACTAACAGATGATAACTTTTCAACTATTGTGAAGGCTATATCAAACGGAAGAAGCATATATGAAAACATCAAAAATTCTATAAAGTTTTTACTATCGGGAAATACTGCAGGAATACTATCTGTACTTTATGCCTCCTTAGGAGCATTACCTGTTCCTTTTGCTCCAGTTCAACTTTTATTTATCAATTTAGTTACAGATAGTCTTCCAGCTATAGCTATAGGACTTGAGCCCTATAATCAAAACATTATGAAAGAAAAACCAAGGGATGTAAATGTTCCAATCCTCAACAAGTCCTTTGCATTAGAAGTTATTTTAGAAGGGATGCTAATAGCATTAAGTACTATTATAGCCTTTCATATAGGATTATCAACAGGGGATGCTTCAGTTGCAAGCACAATGGCTTTTGCTACTTTGTGTTTAGCAAGACTGATACATGGATTTAATTCAAGATCTAAAGAATCAATATTTAAAATAGGAGTATTTTCAAATAAGTATATATGGATTGCGACTATAGTTGGTTATTTGCTTCTAACAGCAGTCCTAACCTTTAGACCACTTATGGGAATATTCGAAGTCACAGCATTAAATGCTAGCCAACATGGATATATATATGGATTGTCCTTTATTCCATTAATTGTAGTTCAAATCTATAAATTAGTATTTATAAAACCTGAAAAGTAATATTCCATTTAGAAATATATTTTAATTATAAAAATCTGACATATATATTTATTATGTCAGATTTTTTATAACCATTTTAAAATAATAACTGATACTGCTTAATAAGATATAAGGATTAAAGTTCACTTAATACATTATCTAATTCGGCTATCAAAAAGTTTATATTATCCTCAGTGATAACAAGAGGTGGTTGAAAGGCTAAAACGTTTCTATCTAAACCATTCTTACCTATAATTATACCTTTATCCTTCAATGCTTCAAGAATAATATCTGTTTGATATGAAGCTGGATCTCCATCTTGGTCTATTAGTTCAACGCCCAGCATAAGTCCAATGCCTCTAACATCTTTAATAATTGAATATTTATTTTTAAGCTTAATTAATTTATTTTTTAGCTTTTCACCTAAATTTGAGGCTCTTTCACATAGATTATTATTCTCTATATAATCCAGTACAGCAATCGCTGTTGCACTGGAAACAGGATTACCGCCTAAGGTAGAAGCTGAGGGTTTGTTAAAGGTCGCTGCTAATTTATCATTTGTGCAGAAGGCTCCAATAGGCACACCATTTCCTAGAGCTTTTGCAACAGTAATAATATCTGGAACAACATCATAGTTTTCTATTGCAAACATTTTTCCTGTTCTTGCAAAACCTGTTTGAATTTCATCAATGATTAAAAGTATATTATGTTTTTCTAAAAGCTTCTTTAAGTCTTTAAAATACCACTGAGGTGGAGTTATTATGCCGCCATTACCTTGAATAGGTTCAGCTATCAATGCGGCAATATTTTCAGAACCTATATTTTTTATAGCTTCTTCTACTGCATTTAATGATTCAGCAGCAGCTATATCGAGGGGTTTATCTTTGCTATATGCATTTTGTACAAAAGTAAAACAATCATCTAGGTTTGGATCAGTTCTCCACATTGGAATTGCTGTTGCGCTCATTGTTAAATAGGTACGCCCGTGAAGGCTGTTTTTTAATGCAATAAACTTATGTTTACCTGTATATAAACGAGCTAATAAAAGAGCCCCTTCATTTGCCTCAGAACCGGAACAGCAGAAGAAGGAATGATTTATATCTCCGGGCAATAAATAAGATAACTTTTCTGCTAAGTCCACCATAGGCTGAGTTAAATATATTGTTGTAGTATGCTGCAGCTTCTGCATTTGTTCAATTGCAGCGCCAAGTATTTCAGGATTACAGTGACCACAATTCATTACTGAAACTCCTGCAAAAAAATCTAGATATTTTTTACCTTCAGAATCAAATAAATACTGCATTTCACCTCTAACTATTTGAGGAGGATTTTTATAAAAATGATTTGAACATGGGAATAAATAATCTTTTTTCTTTTTAATTATTTTTTCAGGTCCTATAAAATTATTCAAAGCTTATACCTCCTTAATCAAACTGTAAAGCTCCTAGAGTATAACCGGCTTTCATAGGTTTTAGTGAAGAATATAGTTCATTACATATATCTAAGTTATCAAGAGCTTTTCTATAAGAATATAGAACTCTAGTTAAATCCTCTAAGTTGTAGTGACAAGCTTCAATTCTAAAACGGCTTAATCCAATACTATTAAGCTCTTTTAAGAATGGAAGATAACATAAATCTTTATAAAGCAATAAATAATTTTTTCCGTTATTATCACGGTAAACTGGATGTTCAAAGCCTTTATCATCTACTAGCACTAATACATTATTATCCGTGTATTTATTATCTTCTTTTTTAGAAGGAGTATGGACTTTTATATTTTCGTATAAATCATGTTCTAAATATAATACTGCAGGTGAACCCTGAACAATTAACTCCAAAGGCATAGGAGCTTTTTTTACCATTTCAATTAAATCTTTTAAAGGAGTTTCTACGGATACTGCAGCTACAGACAACCCTTGTTTTTTATAGAAGTTAGCAGATAATTCATTATAAATATTTAAGCAGTAATCACCAATAAGCTCCAGATTTATATTTTTAAATTTATGTATAGCTCCTAAGTTAGTTACTAACAAACCATCTAAGCCAAGATTATTTTCATTAAGTAGATGAGTATATTTAGAAAAATCATCTTCAAACATCATTCTTGGGAGACCAAGGTATATTTTTCTTTGCTTTTTATTTTGGGTCAGCTCAAGTATTTCTTTTTTACTAAATGGCTTATTAGGCTCAAAAACTTCACCAGAAAGATAAATAGCATCAACATTTTGTTCTAGAGCAATTTTAGCTTGTTCAAAAGAATTAACTCTTACACTAAGAATTGGCTTTTTATTTGAAGTTAAGTTTTCAAGTAAAGTTTGTTTTATGGTATGTACTCTATCTTCAGTTATTTCAAACTCTTCTACTGGATTGCTGAAAACTTTACCATGGCTGTAAAATACACCAGTACCCTCGTAGCGCCTATTTATATTTTTAAGACCAGGTTTTTCAAAAGCGTATGCTGTAGATAAATCTCTTTTACGGCTTTCAAATATGCTCATAGAATCTTTTTTTCTATCAAAGCATATAGGATCATCAATATATCTATCAATAGCATCACTGTAAAAGTTTATAAGGCGAATTAAGTAATCAGAATCTCTCATTCTGCCTTCTATCTTAAAAGATATAATACCTGCTTCGATTAATTCAGGTATATGTTCGTACATACACATATCCTTTACTGCCATAGGATATTCTGTTAGATAAACTAAACCATCTTTTTTTATTTTGAAATCCCAGCGGCATGGTTTCATGCAAAGACCTCTATTACTGCTTTTACCGAAAAGCATACCACTATATAAGCATTGTCCACCATGTGATATACACATATCACCATGTACAAAATACTCAAATTCCATGTTAGTTTGAGCATATAGAGCTTTAATTGTTTTTAAATCCATTTCACGAGATGCAACAATTCTAGTTATTCCTAAATTTTTTAATGCTTTAATGCTTTCTAAATTATGAACATTCATCATTACTGAGGAATGTATATTAAGATTTAAGTTTAGTTCTTTAATTAATTCTAATATACTTAAATCTTGAATAATTAAAGCATCAGGTTGTATGCTTTCTAAAAATTTCAAGTATTCTTTAGCATCCTTTAAATCCTTTTGATTAAAGAGATTATTTACTACTACATAAACCTTTTTGTTTAATGAATGAGCAATCTTAACAGCACTACTTAGTTCTTCATTTGTAAGATTATAATCTTTTCTATGCATACGCATATTTAAGATTTTACCACCTAAATATACTGCATCTGCGCCACTATGAATAACTTTTTCAAATATTTCAAATGTGCCAGCAGGTGCAAGTAATTCTACTTCTCGATTATTAAAAAATCTAGCCATAAATTTATACACCTTTCTTAATGATAATATTTTATTTTATTAAGCTGCTATCTGATACATCATCAAATTTTAAATCAGTTTTAATAAGATTTTTAGCTTTAACCCACTTTAGAACTTCTTCAAATTCACTTTTAGAAGGTGTAGTGGCTTTTGTGTATTTTGGCAAAGTTAAAGAATCCTTAACTGTAGGAGGAAAACCTGCCTCTTTTATTACTAAATCAATATATTTTTCTTTTTTCTCTTTGCCTATATAATCTACAGCTTTATTGTAAGCTCTATAAAATGCTTTAATCTCATCTTTTTTTGTATCTATAGAATTTTGAGTAAATATTAATACTCCAGCATTGATATTTAATGCATCAGAACTACTTAATACTTTATTACCCTCTAAAGCGGCAAGGCTTGCCAATGGTTCTGGTAAAGCAGCCATATCAATTTTTTCGTTTTTAAGCATTTCTAATCTTGTAGGAATTTGAGGCACTGAAACCTTGTTTATGCTGTCTGGGTTAATATTTGAAGAGCTTGTCATCCTATCTGTTAAATATTCAATTATTGTATTTTTAGAAATCCCTATACTTTTACCTTTAATTTCGTCCATTTTTTCAATATTTGAATTCTTACCTGATAATAACTTAAAACCTCCATCTGTTTGTGAAGTCATTTTAATATTAAATTTTTTATCATTTAGTAAAGCAACAGAAATCATATCAGATACAGCGCCATCTAGATTTCCAGTTTGAAGAGCAGAATCTCTATCAACTGCACTTTTGAAGTGTTTAATATCAACTTTAATGCCTTCTTCTTCAAAGTATCGATTATTTTTAGCAATTATAAAAGGAACAGAATCTAAGTCTGGCATAACGCCTATTGTTATAGGTTTCATATCTTTGGCAGGCTTTTCTTCAGTTTTATTTTTGTTATTGGAACAGCCTAAGAGAGAAACAACAAAAACAATTATTAATAAGGGTAAAAAAATTTTTTTCTTCATATTATATCTCCTCCATTTAACAGCAAATTTTTTAATTTACTATTTTATATTCATTATTTGTAACTTTAAATTTGTCTTTTAATCCGGAAGTTATATAAACTTCTTTATTACTGTTAACTAGAATAGCATCTACATCTTCAATAGATTCAATGAACTTTAATCCATCCTTTACTCCCAATGTGAAAAGAGTTGTTGAAAGAGCATCGCCGTCAATTGATTTGTCTGAAACAATTGTAGTACTTACTAGCTGATTTTCTACTGGATATCCAGTAAAGGGATTTAGTATATGGTGATATTTTTTACCATCCTTTTCAAGGAAACGTTCATAAACACCAGAAGTAACAACGGATTTATTGTTAATATTAAGTACTCCAAGGTGCTCTCCACGGGATTCAATAGGATTTTGAATTCCAATACTCCAGGCGTCTTTAGTAGGACTTTTACCAAGGGCATATATATTTCCACCAAGGTCTATTATTGCAGTTTTTATACCTTTTGATTTAAGGTATTCAACTATTTTGTCAGCAGAATACCCTTTAGCAATGCCACCTAAATCAATTATCATATTCTTGTTTTTTAATTTCACTGTGCTGTTGTCTTCATCTAATAAAATATCATTATAATTTATCTTGTTTTTGGCATCTTCAATTTCTGCAGATGATGGTACTCTAGCATGATTTGAACCTATGCCCCAAAGCTCTACTAAAGGACCTATGCTGATATCAAAATTTCCTTTTGATAAATCTGAATAGTATTTTCCCTTTTTAATAACCTCAAAGGTTTCAGGAGAAACTTTTACTGCCACTTGACCTGAGTTTTGATTGATTCTAGATACTTCACTATTAGAAATGTTTATACTCATCTTATTTTCTATATCTTTTAGTATATCAAATACATTATTAAATACTTCGTCGGAAGGATTATCATATATTTTGATATTTATATATGTTCCTAGAAAATAGCCAGATTTACTTTGTGGGGAAGTTGTTTTTGATTTTTTATCTAAGTCTAGGTATTTAAAGCCGAATATAAGAATTGAAAAAGTTGCAATAAAAAATAATGTAACAGCAATTTTTTTTTTAGTTAATTTCATAGCTTCCTCCTAATATATTAGATGTTCGATAAATATGGTTAATATTTTATCAAAGTTTTTATTGACAACATATAACGACGTAGATTATAACATTAATGGTTTTTATAGTAAAGAAGTAATAGAGCTTAAACAGATTAAGTAAATTAAGTAAATGGCCTAACTGTGAACAATAATTACTAAATTATTTTTTATGAACAAATTCCGTGAAAAAGTAGAAAATTTCCATGAATATGATAAAATTTGTATGAAGATTGTGTTTAAAATAACATGATTGTTGAATTGTTATCAATGTGGAATTATTTATGTATTTAACAGTTTTAGGAGGTAGGTTAATGAGTACCAAAAAGAAAATAGTAATTATTGGTGGTGGATACGGTGGAGTTCTAACTGCTAAAAAACTTGCAAAAAAGTTTGGCAAAGATAAAAGTGTAGAAATAACACTTATTGATAAAAAACCATATCATACACTGCTGACTGAGCTTCATGAAGTTGCAGCAAATAGAGCTCCTGAAGAGTCTATCAGAATTGATTTGAAAAAAATATTTGCAAAAAGAAATGTTAACGTTGTACTCGATGAAATCGTTAATTTTGATTTTAAAGAAAAGACTTTAAAATCAGAAAACAATTCATATGATTATGACTATTTAGTTATAGGAACTGGATCTAAACCAACTTACTTTGGTATACCAGGAGCTGAGGAATATACTCAAAAGCTATGGTCATATGAAGATGCAGTTAATTTAAAAGAGCATATTCTTAATATGTTTAGACAAGCAGTAAAAGAGCCTAATAAAGAAAAAAGACAAAGTCTTTTAACTTTTGTTGTAGTTGGCGGTGGATTTACTGGTATTGAAATGATCGGTGAATTAGGAGAATGGAAGAACAGATTATGTAAAGAATTTTATATAGATAAAGAAGAAGTAAAACTTTATGTAGTAGATGCAATGCCAAAGATTTTACCGATTTTCCCAGATAATTTAATTAAAAAAGCTGAGAAAAGACTTGAAAAATTAGATATTGAAATTATAACAGGTGCAGGTATTACAGAAGTTACAAAAGATTCCGTAACAATGAAAGATAAGGGAAGTATAAAGACTAAAACTGTAGTATGGGCAGCTGGTGTTGAAGGAGCAGACCTTGTTGGCAATATGGAGTTACAGCAGCAGGGTAGAAAAAGAATTGTTACAAATGATAAATTGCAAGCTGTAGATTATGAAAATGTTTATGTTGTTGGAGATAATATTTTCTATATTCCAGAAGGAGAAAAAAGACCTGTTCCTCAGATGGTGGAAAATGCAGAGCAAGCAGCTCCAGTAATTGCTAACAACATTTATACAGATATAAGAGGTGGACAAAAGAAATCATACAAGCCAGGTTTCCATGGTGCTATGGTATGTATAGGTGGACGTTATGGTGTAGCACATATCGGTATGCCTGGAAAGTTCATTGGATTATCAGGTTTTTTAGCAATGTTCGTTAAACATTTTATTAACATGGTATACTTTTTCCAAGTTGCTGGATTTAATAAGTGCTGGTCTTATTTAATTCATGAATTTTTCCATGTTAAAGATAAAAGAAGTTTTGTTGGAGGACATTTTGCTAAATCATCACCTAACTTTTGGTTAGTACCATTAAGAATTTTTGTTGGATACAAGTGGTTAGAGCAAGGATTGCATAAGCTTCCTAAGATTATAGAAGATCCTTCAAATATTTTCTTAATACCAGCACCACCATCAGTAGATGGTAACAGTGCGGCATCAGCAGCTAAAAGTGTTGCAGAAGCTGCAACTCAAGTAGCAACTTTACCAGTACCAGAATTTTTGAAAAATATCGTTGATTGGTCTATGAATACTTTCTTTTACACAGGAGATGGTGGTTTTACAGTTTTAGCGAAAATTTTCCAGACATGCATGGTAGTAGGGGAAGTAGTAGTTGGAATATTATTAATAGCTGGATTATTTTCAGCACTTGCATCAATTGCTTCCATTGTTATGGGTACTATGGTTTGGTCTTCGGGAATGGCACCATATGAAATGTTATGGTATCTAGGTGCTGGGGTGGCTCTAATTGGAGGTTCAGGAAGTGTCTTTGGATTAGATTGTTATGTATTACCAGTATTAAAGAAATATTGGAAAAAGATAAGAATTGTAAAGAAATACTATTTATATACGGATTAAAAAAATGCGATGCATTTTTTAGAGGATAGAGGACAATTGACAGAGGACAGAGAAGGTGAGTTTTCTTCCTTACGTCAGAAAACTAACTTATTTTAAGTATGTGTTTTTGTAATGCTAAACATAGACTTATATTATAGATTAAAGATTTTCCGTAGTGTAAGGTCAAAAAATCCTCATTCACGGTCCACTGTCAATTGGCAACTATAATCAAATGTCCTTTTAAAGAGTGCTTTAAAAGGACATTTGTGATTATATAGATAGTTACCAAATATTAAATTATAAGTTAATAATTTTGAATTGAGTTATTTTAAGGGAACAATTATATTTATAGTAAAATCAACGATATGAAGGTGATTAGATGAAAAAGTTTGATGTAATCATAATAGCAAGTATTTTAGTGGTAGCTGGAGTTTTTTTTGGAATAACTAAATACAAAGAACTTTATACAAAAAAGAATAGTAATGAATTATATGCTTACATATATTCACAAAACAAATTATATAAGGCGGTTAATATTGGAGATAACCATTCAGAAAGTATTGAGATTAAAGGTGATTTTGGAAAGAATGTTGTTAAAATTCATGACAACGGAGTAGAAGTAGTAGAGGCAGAATGTGATGACCATATATGTGAAAAAGCAGGATTTAAAAATAAGGTAGGTGACCTTATAGTTTGTCTTCCAAATCAACTATTTATAGAGATAAAAGGAACTCAGGAGGCTGATGTGGATGGAACGTCAAAGTAAATCAGCGGTAAGTATGACAAGAACACAGAAAATGATTTTTATTACCATGTTAGTTTCTCAAGCAATGGTTCTTAGCATTATAGAGAAAATGCTGCCTTTAAATTTTGCCATACCCGGTGCAAAACTTGGCTTAGCAAACATTATAACATTAACTTGTATATATCTTTTTTCTTTTAAAGAAACTTTAGCGATTATAATTTTAAGAACAATAATGACTTCTTTCATTGGAGGCTCTCCATCAACCTTCTTATATAGTATAGCTGGCGCGGTGGTAAGTTTTTTTGTCATGTATATATTGATTTCTATAAGTAGAGAGAAAGTAAGTACTATGGGAGTAAGTATAGTAGGCGGAGTTTTTCATAATATAGGGCAATTAATTGTTGCAATGATTATTATAGAAAATGCAAAAATATTTTATTATTTACCTCTATTAATGTTAACAGGGGTAGTTACAGGAATGTTCGTAGGTCTATGTGTTAAATATTTATTATCATATTTAAAAAGATTAAAATACTTTAGTTAGGTAGCAAAGGTGATTGAAATGAGTGAGTTTTGGAAAAATTATCCTGAGATTTTTGAAGAATTAAATGATGTAAAAAATATAATGAAAAAGAGCATAAAAGGTTCAGATGCTTATTTAAATAATTCCATTATACCTTTAGTTGAACAGGGCGGCAAAATGTTGAGACCTGCTTTTGTTTTGTTATCGGGAAAATTTGGAGAGTACAATGGCGAGAAAATACGCAATATTGCAGCTGTAGTAGAAATGCTTCACTTGGCAACATTGATTCATGATGATATAATTGATAACTCTAAACTTAGAAGAGGCTGTGATACTATTCAGTCTAAATATGGAAAGGATTTTGCAGTTTATGCTGGAGATTATTTATTTTGTCACTGTTTTGACATGCTTTCAAAACATGATTATTCAATGGAAAATTTGAGGAATGTCTCTAAAGCTATTAAGAAAATATGTATAGGAGAAATTAGACAAAATTATTTTAGATATACAAGCAAAATTAATTTTAATAAATATATAAGAATTATTTCAGGAAAAACAGCAGCTTTATTCTCATTAAGTTTTATGTTAGGGGCAAGTGAAGCAAAATGTGATTTACCTTTAGTAAGAACTTTAGGAAAAGTGGGATATAATATTGGAATGGCATTTCAGATTATTGATGACTTGCTTGATTATACAGGAGATATAGAAAAACTAGGTAAAGCTACTCAAAATGATTTAAAACAGGGATATTATACATTACCAATAATATTTGCACTGGAAGAAGATAAGAAGGGTGAGTTGGCAAGTATTTTAGATAGTTCTAGTTTTGAGAAAGATGATATTAAAGCAATATTTGAATTGGTTAAAAAATTTAATGGAATAGAAAAATCTAAGGCGTTAGTAGAAAGATATTCTAAAAAAGCTTTTGAAAACATTAAAAAGTTGCCGGACTGTGAAAGCAAAATGATACTGTCAGAGGTGCTGCAAACTTTAATTCATAGAAAATATTAAGAGTATTCTAAGGAGTTGATTAAATGGCTTATAAGGATTTACAAGATTTTATAGATGTACTTAAACAAAAAAAGTTATTACAGGAAATAGAAGTAGAAGTAGATAGTGATTTGGAAATTACAGAAATTACAGATAGAGTTTCAAAAAAATATGGGAAAGCACTTTTGTTTAAAAAAGTGAAAAATTCTCCATATCCTGTATTAATAAATTCTCTAGGAACTTATGAGAGAATGAATTTAGGATTAGAAGTTGAAAATTTAGATGAAATAGCTGAGGATATACTGAGTTTTATGGATGTGGCTAGTTATGCTACCCTTATGAATAAAATAAAATCTGTTCCAAAGCTAGCAAGATTGGCTAGAGTTTTTCCTAAAAAAGTAAAGAATGCAGCTTGTCAAGAAGTTATAGAAGAACCGGATTTAGATAAACTACCAATATTAAAATGCTGGCCTCAGGATGGGGGGAAATACATAACACTGCCTTTAGTTATAACAAAAGACCCAGAAACTAATCAGCAGAATATGGGTATGTATAGACTGCAGGTTTATGACAAGAAAACTACTGGAATGCATTGGCACTTACATAAAGATGGCAGAGAAATATATGAAAAGTATAGAAAATTAGGAAAAAGAATGCCTGTGTCTGTAGCTATAGGATGTGACCCAGCTATAATTTATTCAGCTACAGCACCTCTTCCTAAAATGATTGATGAGATGATTTTTGCAGGCTTTTTAAGAAAGTCACCTGTTGAATTGGTGAAATGCGTAACTAATGACATATATGTACCAGCTAATGCAGAGTTTGTATTAGAGGGATATGTAGATTTAGATGAGATGAGATTAGAGGGGCCTTTTGGAGATCACACGGGATATTATTCATTAGCAGATATGTATCCAGTATTTCATATAGAGAAAATTACAAGAAGAAAAAATCCAGTATATCCTACAACTATTGTAGGTAAACCTCCTATGGAAGATTGTTATATAGGAAAAGCTACAGAAAGGATTTTTCTTCCTTTGATAAAAATCCAATGTCCTGAGATTATAGATATGAACTTCCCTTTAGAAGGTGTTTTTCATAATTGCGTTATAGTATCTATTAAAAAGTCTTACCCTAAGCATGCACATAAAATCATGAGTGCTCTTTGGGGAATGGGGCAAATGATGTACACAAAAATGGTAATAGTTGTTGATGAAAATGTTAATCCTCATGATATATCAACAGTGGCATGGAAGGTCTTTAATAATATAGATGCTAAAAGAGACTTAGTAATATCTGAAGGTCCGCTAGATGCCTTAGATCATGCTTCTAATACAGCTTTTTATGGACATAGATTAGGTATTGATGCAACAAAAAAATGGGAAAGTGAAGGACATACTAGACCTTGGCCAGATGATATAGAAATGACAGAAGAAATTAAAGCTTTAGTAGACAGTAGGTGGCATAAATATGGCATTGAATAAAATTAAGACCTATGGGGAACTGGTTATGTTCTCCCATACATTATTTTCACTTCCTTTCGCATTAATAGGAATGATTTGGGCAGCTAAAGGATTACCTAATTTAGAAACAATATTTTGGATTTTAGTTGCTCTAACAGGAGCACGAAATGGAGCTAATGCATTAAATAGATGGGTTGATAAAGATATAGATAAGAAAAATCCTAGAACGGCTAGTCGTCATATGCCAAAGGGATTAGTAAATAGTTATGAAGTATGGGGAATAGTTGTAGTCTGTTTCGGAATTTTCCTGTTTGCAGCCTATAAATTAAATCCACTATGTTTTAAGTTAACTCCTATAGCTTTGTTTTTATTTTTTATTTATTCATATACGAAAAGATTTACATGGGCCTGCCATATTGTTTTAGGAGTTGCATGCGCTGGAGCGCCTGTGGGGGCTTGGTTTGCTGTTACTGGTAAGTTTGATTTTATTCCATTTATTTTAGGGGCAGTAGTAGCTTTATGGGTTGCAGGCTTTGATATAATTTATGGAACTCAAGATATAAATTTTGATAGAGAAAATGGTCTGTTTTCAATTCCAGCAGTATTTGGATTAAAAGGCGCACTTATTATTTCAGCAGTATTTCATTTTGTAATGATAATTTTATTAATAGCTTTATACTATATTCTAAATTTGACTTGGATTTATTTGATAGGTATATGTATAAGTGTTATACTTTTAACTATTGAACATTACATTGTATCTCCATCAAATGAAAAAAAGATGAAAATAGCTTCATATAATATAAATCAAATTATAAGTCCTTTAATTTTGCTTTTTACTGTATTAGATACATTTTTAGCATAAGGTTCAAGTATGTAAAAGAGGTGATTTTTTGAAGAAGTATATAATCGGAATAACAGGAGCAAGTGGAAGTATTTATGCAGTACGTTTAATAGAGGAATTGATAAAAAGAAATTGTGAAGTTTACTTAGTTGCCACGGATAATGGAAAGAAAGTGTTTGAATATGAATTGAAATATCAATTTAATGATTGGGTTGATAATTTAAATAGTAAGAATAACAGAATAAAAATATGCAATATAGATGATATGTTTTTTTCTATAGCCAGTGGTTCCTTCAAAACTGATGGAATGATTATACTTCCTTGTTCTATGGCAACAATCGCTAAATTAGCTGCAGGAATAGCAGACAATTTGCTTATAAGAGCTGGGGATGTAATGCTAAAGGAAAAAAGAAAATTGATATTAGTTCCAAGGGAGACGCCTTTAAGTTCTATCCATTTAAAAAATATGCTTACATTAAGTGAACTTAATGTAACAATTATTCCTCCTATGCCAGCTTTCTATAATCATCCTAGCAGCATTGAGGATATTGTAAATGGCACAGTAGGTAGAATTTTAGAGTCATTAGAAATTGAGAATAACTTGTATTACAAATGGAAAGGAAATAAATAGATTAACGTGATACTATGATTAAAATAGAAAATTTAACTGTTTACTATAACAATGTTAAAGCTGTAGAAAATATAAATCTTAATATAGAAAAAGGCAGTATATACACAGTTATTGGTCAATCCGGGACAGGCAAATCAACGGTGTTAAAAGCTTTAGCTGGAATAAATAAGGATTATGAAGGTAGTATATATTTTAATGAAAATAAACTTGACCCTAGAACACATTGCATAGGGTATATACCTCAAAACTATGGATTAGTTGATTGGAAAACCGTTGAGCAAAATATTATTCTGTCTTCTAAAATAAAATATGGTAAGAAAAATATAGATAAAGAATTTTATAAAAAGCTTCTAGAACAATTAAACATAGAAAAGCATTTAAAATCTTATCCTAAAAACTTAAGTGGTGGAGAAAAACAGAGAGCTGCTATAGCTAGGGCTCTTTTGTTAAAACCGAATTTACTTTTGATGGACGAGCCTTTTTCAGCTTTGGATTTGCTTACAAGGGAGGATGCTCAGAAACTTTTTCTTGAGGTATGGGAACAGCATAAAGTTACCACCCTATTAGTTACCCACCACATAAATGAAGCAATTTATCTAGGTCAAAAAATTATTGTAATGTCACCATCACCGGGAAAAGTTGAGAGTATTATAAAAAATGATTTATTTGGAAAAGACCCCTATGAGAATAGTTATTTATTTAAAGATATGGAGCTGAAAATACGAAAATTACTAAGAGGGGAAAAAGATTATGAAGTTAAGTGAATATAAAAAGATTAACTTTTTATATGCATTATTATTAATTTTTGCACTGTGGCAAGCTGCTTCGGTTTTGGTGAATAAAGAAATACTACCAACGCCTTTAAGTGTTATAGAATATATATTTAAAAATTTATCAAAGGAAATAATGCTGCATATATCATATAGCTTTAAAAGAATATTAATTGGATTATTAGCTACAGTAATTGTAGGAGTTCCATTTGGAATTATTATGGGATATTACAAGAGAGTAGATTCTATATTATCGCCCATACTATATTTTAATTATCCAGTTCCTAAAATAGCATTACTTCCAATCGTTATGCTATTTTTCGGATTAGGGGAAATGCCTAAATATATTATGATATTTTTAATAACGTTTTTCCCTGTTGTTGTAAATATTAGAGACAAGGTGAAAAGTATATCTGAAGAAATATACTATCCAATGTATTCACTAGGGGCAAGTGATTTTCAAATTATATATGAAATAGTCCTGCCAGCCACCTTGCCTGTTATCCTTACATCTGTAAGAATAGGTATAGGAACTGCCATATCAATACTATTTTTTACAGAAAACTTTGGTACAGAGTATGGCATGGGATATTATATTATGGACTCTTGGATGCGAGTTAGTTATATACAAATGTACTCAGCCATATTAATATTGAGTTTTATTGGATTAATGTTTTTTATTATAACAGATATATTTGAATCATTTTTATGTCCATGGAAGGATAAATCCTGAAATTAATTCTCTATAGGATTTTAGGGGGAGGATGTAATGAAAAAACAGGCAATAGTGCTAATTATATTGATTATATCATTAATAGGAACAATGACTTTCATTAGAGAGAAAGAAGTATTATATAAAGAGGGTACATATACAGGTTTAGGACAAGGTAATCATGGAGAGATAAAAGTTGAAGTTACTACAAATCAATATAAAATTAAAGGAATAAAGATTTTAGAACAGGAGGAGACTCCTGGTCTTTGCGATATAGTTTATGACAAAATTCCCAAAAGTGTTTTAAAGAAAAACAGTGCAGATGTAGAGGTTGTATCAGGAGCATCTTATACAAGCCAAGGGTTAATAGATGCAATAAAAGATGCAGTAAATAAAGCTAAGCTAGAAAAGAAGAAAGGGCCAATGAACATTACTAGTAAAGGCGGGATATTTTGAAATTAAATTATAAGATAATTTTATTTGTAACAGTTATGCTAACAATTGTTGTAGGAAGTATTGGTGTTTTAACTTTAAAGCAAGTTGAAAAAACTGTTGAAACGCAAATGGGAAATAATGCAATGGATTTAGCTCAAACAGTAGCTTCTATGGATATTATAAAGAAAACACTAGCAGAAAAAAAGGATAATAAGATTATTCAAGACACGGTGGAGAATTTTAGAAATAAAACTAGGTTTCAATATATTATAGTTATGGACATGGATGGTATAACATATTCTTATCCATATAAAGATGGTTTAGGTAAAGTTTATAAGAATGGCGGAGCAGAAAGATGTTTAAAATATGGTGAAACATATATATCTGCTGATAGGAATGTTTTAATTTCAGCTATAAGAGCGGTTGTACCTATTTATTATGAAGGTAAACAAGTAGGGGTAGTACTGGTAGGTCTTTTAAATGATACTGTAAATAAGGAAATTGCTACACATATATTCAATTTCAAGTTAATTTTTTTAATGGGACTTTTATTAGGGACAATAGGGGCTGTGTTTTTATCTTATAATATTAGAAAAGCTATATTTGGGTTAGAACCTAAGGAAATAGCCTTGTTGCTAGGTCAAAAAGAGTTAGTACTAGAAGGTTTAAAGTATGCAATACTGGCTACCAATGAAAATGGTGAAATTATATTTTTTAATAAAAGTGCTAAATTTATATTCGGATTTAAAGATGAAGATAGGTTAAAAAATATATCTAATTTTAATCCAACTTTTGCAAAACAAATAGCGAAAGCATTAGAAACTAAAGAAGCTGTCTATAATCAGGAGATAAAAGTTGCTGCTGATATGGTTTTATTATGCAACCATACTTTGCTAAAAAATCATAAGGATGATATTATAGGAGTAGTTTCTAGTTTACAGGATTTAACTGAAGTTAGACAAATGGCAGAAGAGCTAATAGGTATAAAGAAAATGACTAATGAATTAAGGGCTCAAAATCATGAATTTATGAATAAACTTCATACAATATCAGGCTTGGTTCAATTAGAGAGATATAATAAAGTTGTAGAATATATAGAAGGAATATCACATCAAAATCAAGAAATTATTGAGGTTCTTAATAAAAGTATAAAAAATTCTCATGTGGCAGGTATCTTGTTAGCAAAGTATTACAAAGCAGAAGAAGCTAAAATATCTTTAGAAATCGACTCTTCATCTTATTTGGACAAAAGTTCTAAAAATATTACTGATGGAGAACTTTGTTCAATCATTGGAAACTTAATTGAAAATGCTATAGATGAATTAGTAAAGAAGGAAAATGGAAAAATAGTAGTTAAGATTAATTGTGATGATGAAAATTTAAAAATCTTAATAAAAGACAATGGAATGGGTATGGACGAAAATATAAGACAAAGGATATTCGAAAGAGGAGTTACTACCAAGGAAGGAAAAAGAGGATTTGGACTTTATATTATTAAGCAAATTATAGATAGGGCAGAAGGACAAATAAAGCTCCATGAGGACAATGGTGTAACATGGGATATTTGTATACCACTAGAAGGAGGTTCTAGATGTGATTAAAGTAATTATAATAGAAGATGATCCAATGGTTGCAGAGATAAATGAGGCCTTTTTAGGAAAAATTGAAGGCTATACTTTACTTAGATCTGTAAACGCTATAGAGAAAGCTAAAGAAGAAATATTAAAAGAAAAACCAGATCTAATTTTGTTAGATATGTTTTTTCCACAGGGCCTAGGTATAGACCTTTTAAAGTGGACAAGAATAAATAATTTAAAGTGTGATGTGATATTGATTACTGCTGACAAAAGTATGACAAGTGTTGAAGAAGCATTTAGATATGGAGCGGTTGACTATATAATAAAACCTTTTACATTTAATAGATTTAAGGAGGCACTGCTGCAGTATAAGTCTAGAAGAAATGATTTTAAAGATACAGAAAGTGCTGAGCAAGAACTTATAGACAAAATGCTATTTAAAGAGAAAGAAACAGAACATAGTTATGTAGATAGTATAAAAGGATTTAGTTCACATACTTGTGAGAAAATTTTGGATATTATCAAGAATATGGATGGGGAATTCGTTACAGCACAAGAGTTAGCTAAGTTAACAGGAGTTTCAAGGATTACTGCAAGGCGTTATTTAGATTTATTAGAAAGAGAAGGCAAGCTGCTTCTTCATATGGAATATGGCAAAGTTGGAAGACCATTAAACAGATACGTTATAAAAGAAGACTAGAGTAAAAACTACCTATAGGGTAGTTTTTTTCATTATATAAGAAATTATAAAACTTAAGTCTGAGGATAATTTAAAAAGGCAATGAAATTAAACCGGTTACAATATGACCAAAAAAACGAATAAATTTACAAAAATTGAACCTGAGATATAAATTAAATATAATTTAGTTGAAGATAGTTAAAAATTTTACAAAGTATTAAAAAATTTAGGAGGTTTCTATGAAGCATTTAAGAAAAGTATTAGTATTCTTATTAGTTGGTATTTTTACGCTATCATTCACAGCATGTGGAAGTTCAGCGAAAACATTTGAGGGACAGGCTAAGGGTAAGAATGGAACAATTAAAGTAAAGGTTACAATTAAAGACAAAAAAATCACAAAGATTGATGTAGTTGAAAATCATGAATCAGAATTTACAAAGGAAACATTTAAAAAGGTTATCGACAACATTATTGCAGCAAATAGTACAGATATAGATGCTATTTCTGGAGCAACTATAACAAGTTCAGCAATAATTGCGGCAGTTGCAGATGCTGTTAAGAACTCAGGTATTGAGTTAACTGCAAAAAATGTTGATAAATCTTCAGCAAAAGTAGAAAATACATCAACAGATGTAGTAATAGTAGGAGCTGGTGGGGCAGGTCTTACAGCAGCTATTTCAGCAAAAGAAAAAGGTGCTAATGTTATACTTATAGAAAAAACAGCAGTTCTTGGAGGAAATACTAATTTTGCTACAGGCGGGTTAAATGCGGCTGGAACAAAATATCAAGAAGCAAAAGGAATTAAAGATAGTCCTCAATTATATATTGATGACACTATGAAGGGTGGAAAAAACAAAAACAACCCTGATTTAGTAAAAGTATTAGCAGAAAAATCAGCAGATACAGTTAATTGGTTAACTGAAAGAGGTGCTGACCTAAGCGATGTAGGAATAATGGGTGGATTAAGTGTTGAAAGAACTCACAGACCAAAAGGTGGAGCGCCTGTAGGAAATCACATAGTAGAAGTTCTATCAAAGAAGGCAAAAGATCTTAAAATTGATATAAGAACTGAAACAAAAGCAACAGAATTAATAGTTGAAGGAAATAAAGTTGTTGGTGTCAAAGCACAAAAGGGAAGCAGCAAATATGACATAAAAGCTAAGGCAGTTGTACTTACAACAGGCGGTTTCGGAGCTAACTTAGATATGGTTGCTCAATATGATCCAAAATTAAAAGGATTCCCTACTACTAACGCAGCAGGTGCTACAGGAGATGCTTTCAAAATGGTAGAACCATTAAATGTAGCTTTAGTAGATATGGATCAAATACAAATACACCCATCTGTAGTACCAGGTAAAAGTAAGCTAATTACAGAAGCAGTTAGAGGTAATGGTGCTATATTAGTTAATAAACAAGGTAAGAGATTTGTAAATGAATTAGGAACAAGAGATGCTGTATCAGCAGCTATATTAAGCCAAGAAGACAAGACAGGCTATGTAGTATTTGATGAAAACGTTAGGAAGAGCTTAAGTGCTATTGAAGGATACATTAAAGAAGGCGTTGTAACTGAAGCTAACTCAGTTAAAGAATTAGCTGATAAGATGAAGTTCAATTCTGCTGAATTCGAGAAAACAATTAATACATACAATGCATCAGTACAAGCTAAAAAAGATGCAGAGTTTGGAAGAGCCGATATGAAGTTTGAACTTAACAAACCTAAGTACTACGCAATTCCAGTTCAACCAGCTATACACCACACTATGGGTGGATTAAAGATAAACACAAATACTCAAGTTATAAATAAATTTGGACAAGTAGTTGAAGGATTATTTGCTGCTGGAGAAGTTACAGGTGGAGTTCACGGAGCAAACAGACTTGGAGGAAACGCTGTAGCTGATATCACAGTATTTGGTAGAATCGCTGGTGATAACGCAGCACAATTAGCAAAAAAATAATTTTATATAACTAATTTAAATTTAAAATTTGTTTTTGTATTTAGTAAGTATTGAAAATCTTCAATAATACTATATATCACAGGCTGTTAGCAATTATCGCTAGCGGCCTGTTTTATTGCATATTACCTCTCACTTATTAATAGGAGAGAAGAATTCCAAATTTAGTATAATTTTGGTGAGGCTGCTATTAGAAAGCTGATTTTTAATATTTAGTGAAAGAGTTTTTGTTCTATTATCAATTTTAAAAAAATATGCTATAATTTTAAAAATATACAAGAAGGATAGTGTATTTAAAACTAGTATAAGCTTATAGGAGGTATTGCAAATTATGAAAAGTCATGGATGTACTCTTGATTGTTTTGGATGCTGCAAATTAAATGTTCATGTTGAAGATAATAAGGTAATAAAAATAGAAGCAGATAAAAACCATCCTTATACTAAGGGGATAATGTGCGAAAAGGGGAGAAATCATTTAAAAAGATTAAATGATAAAGACAGGCTATACTCTCCTATGAAAAAAGAAGATGGAAAATGGGTAAACATAAGCTTTGAAGAAGCTATAGATATAATTGTAGATAAATTAAAGTATTATAAAGAAAAGTATTCTTCAAACTCCATAATGCATTACAGTGAATCTGGTTCAGGTTCTATATTAAAAGGAATAGAAGACATATTTTTTAACTTCTATGGGGGCATAACTAAAGCGGATGGAGGAACTTGTTGGAGTGCCGGCTCTAAAGCACAAAAGTATGATTTTGGATATAATAAATCACATTTTATAGATGACGTTTTTAACTCAAAGAATATAATACTTTGGAGTAAGAATCCGGCAAATTCTCACATACAGTTGTTTCATAGAATAAAGCAGGCAAAGGAAAAGGGAATAAAAGTAATAGTAATAGATCCTCTTTGTACGGACACTGCTAATATTGCTGATATTCATATAAAAATAAATCCATCAACAGATGCTGCTCTTGCTATGGCAATGGCAAAAATAATAATAGAAGAAAATCTGCAGGATACAGAATTTATAAAAGAAAATGTGATAGGTTTTGAAGAATACAAAGCTTATTTAGATACTTTAGATATGAATTATCTATGTGATGAATGTGGTGTAGATATAAATACAATAAAAGAAATTACTTATCTTTATGCTAAAGAAAAATACAGCTCTATATATATTGGGTATGGAGTTCAAAGATATAAAAATGGAGGCAACTCTATAAGAGCAATAGATGCTTTAGGAGCTATAACTGGAAGTATAGGTAAAAAGGGCGGGGGAGTAAATTACAGTAACAAGGTATATCCTGACGTGTTAAACTTAGATCCTTACAATAGTTATAAATATGCCTCAAAGGAAAGAGAAGTTGATTTAAATGAGTTTCCAGGTTTTGCAAAGGATAACCTAAAGGCTATATTTATAAGCAAGGCAAATCCTCTTAATCAGTGGCCCAATTTAAATGAATTTACAAAGGCATTTAAAAGCATAGAATTTAAGGTATGCATAGACATGTTTTTAACTGATACAGCAAAGCATTGTGATTTGGTTATTCCATGTACAAATACCTTAGAAACCGAGGATTTGTTATACACCTCAATGAGCAATCCATATATAATATATAATGAAAAATGTGTAGAGCCAAAGCACAAATTAATGGACGAATACTATTTCTTCAGGGAACTTGCAAAAAAGATGGAAATGAAAGAATATCCTTATGTACCTAAGAAGGAATATTTAGCACAAATTATAAAGCCTTTGGAAGAGAAGGGAATAACTCTTGAAAAGATAAAAAATGAGTATGTAACTATACAAGAAGATGATGTTGCATGGAAGGATTTAATATTTAAAACACCATCAAAGAAAATAGAGATGTATTCTGAAAGTGCAAAAAAGAATAATGTAAGTCCAATACCAATTTATATTAATGAGAAAAGCTCTAAGCTTAGACTTATAACTACTCATCCTAAAAGATCTTTAATGTCTCAAAGCTTTAAAGATATAGACACAATGGCTGTAGCTAATATAAGTCAGAATACCGCTAAAAATTATAATTTACTTAACGGAGAAATTGTTACATTAAAGTCTGTCAATGGAGAAATAGATGTGCAGATAAATATAAATAATAAACTTATGGATAACATAGTTCACATGGAAATAGGCTGGTGGGAAAAAAGCTCAAATCCAAACTTCTTAACAGAAGGGGCAGTTTCTGATATGGGCAAACAAATAGCTTATTATGATACTTTTGTAGAAATAAAAAAGAAAAGTTAACCTAAAGTTATCATTGGTTTTATTGTTATGAGACAATTTAATCCTCAGCAAATCAGAGTGGCAAAGGAATGATTCCTTTGCCACTTTTGGATTGAATTTATTGCATATAGATTTATTCGGTAATATCCAAACCACTATCTTGTAATTCCTCTGGTTCCTCAACTATCAATACATTATTTAAATTAGATTTTCTGTTATCTAAAGTGTTATGATTTATATGTTTTGTAATCATATCTTCAGATGGATTCATTAAGAACTTTTCTAAAAAAATTCTGCCTTCTGGAGAATTGGCTACAGCATGATGTTTTCCGCCACTTACATAATAAACCCAAGAATAACCACTGTTTATTACTTTATCTAAATCTTCCTTATCAATTAAGGTTTTCTCTTTTTTTATTCCATGTTTATCTCTAAGTATTATAGCGATAGTTTCCGAGTCCACATCTTCATAATCATTAACTACTGCATTTTGATTATATACTTCTATATTACATCTTCTGTTGTCTAAAGTATCTCCATTAATATGTCTAATAGGAGTTTTAGTGTGTACACCTAAAATAAATGAATGTAAAGATTGTTTCTCTTTAGACTTTTTACCACCAGGGGAATAAACTAGGCTCTGCACCAGATAGCTATTAAAATCTTTGTTCCACTCTGGAAACCACAGACCTTTGTCTAATACCATTTTTAAATCATCAGTATCTATTTTAGTATCAATAATTTTACCATCTTTTTTTCTTAGTTTTATATATGCAGTATCTCCCTTTACTTCATATTCATTAGCTTTTAATTCCTGTTTGCTATTTATAATAATCACCGCTTTCTTTTGTTACTAGTACTATATATATAATTTTTGTGTCAGCATTTTTAATTATACCATAAATGTGAATTTTTTTATCCCATGGAAATAGGGCTAGATTTGAAAATTGACATTATAGATAAATAATGTAAAATAATAATTAAGATAATTTAGACATTATAATATTTTATATGGTGATAAGGATGTGTTACTTTTGCTAGGACCTAAAATTAGAGAGATAAGACAGGAGAAAGGGTTAAAATTAAATGAATTAGCTGATAAAACAGGATTAACGGCTAGTTACCTTTCACAAATTGAGCGTAATCTTATTGATCCTTCCATCTCATCGCTAAGGAAAATTTCTGTTGAGTTAGAAGTACCTATTTATACATTTTTAACTGATGAAAGGAAGCAAAATGTGGTTATTCAAGCAGATAAACGAAAAAAGCTTGAGCTTCCTAATTCCAGTATTGTATACGAATTTGTTACTCCTATGGCTTCAGATAAAGAAGTAAATTCTAAAATGGAGATTATATATTTTCAATTGGACCCCTGCAGCTGGAGCAATGATGAATTAATGATACATCCGGCAGACGAATGTATATTTATAATTGAAGGTACTGTTGAAGTATATCTATCGGAAGAAAAGCATACCTTAAATAAAGGTGATAGCATTTACATACAAGAAAACATTCCACATAGGTTTTATAACCCAACTTCCGAAAAAGTTATTGGTATAAGCAATATATGTCCACCTATATATTAGTTAAGAATTAAGAGTTAACAATTGTGGAGGATTTTCCTCCTAGTAACTCATATTACTGGTACACCAAGTGCTTTACCTTTAATATCTCATAATTCTATATCTTATTGCAGATATTGCACTCATAATTACAGATCCTGACAGTAATGTTTTATTGAAAGGGATCCTTTCCAAATTAAATAACTTTTTAATTTTTTTAGTACTTCTTCAGCAGCATCAAGAAATCCCCATACTTCTACTTCACCAATTCCTATAATTCCTTCATCTGTATTTGAACTAACAATTTTAGATGGAGAGTTATCATCAAGCTCTTTACTCTTCTTAACATGCATAGAATTAAGAATATCTATCTTAATTCTATTTTGTATGAGAAATTTTGCTAAATAAAACCAATAGTGGCCTGTAGGTTCCATACTTACAATTAAAGTACTAGTCTTTCATTTTGAAATATAATTTTTATATGGTATACTATAATAAAAAATTCCATTGGAGGTAATAAAATGAATAGGTTTATGAAAAACTTATCTGTAGTAATTTTAGGTGGCTCTTTATTAGCTACTCCTATAACTGTATTAGCAGCAGAGCCGCCTAAATATGACGATTGGATTATAAACCAAGCTACCCTAAACATTCGAGATAAAGAAGCACAAAAAGAACGTAAGCTTTGGGACTCTTATAGCGCTGACCAAAAATATAATAGAACCTATAAAAAATACGTTGATAAAATTGCTGAGTATAACAAAAAAATTACACTTCTAAGAGCAATGGTTGATGCAGATCCCAGCAAATTAATTAATGATGATGTAGATGCATTAAAATATCAGATTTCTGAAATGAATAAAGAAATATCTGAAATTTCACTTGGAGAAAAATCTGGTAATAGCAAATTATATTTAGAGAAAAGTTGTACTCAATTAAGTACTGTAGCAGAAAAATTAGGATGGTACAGCTTTTATAAATGTGTTAAAGCTGGTGAAATAGAAGAAATTAAAAAAGCTACTACAGAATTGGATGATGCAATAAAAACTTTTACAGAATATTTTTCAAACTGTTATAATTATTCTTTTATAACACAAAATAACGGATTTAATGCTACAGAAGTAAATATGGCTAATTCAGATCTGTACGAATTTACGAAAAAATATACAGAGAATTTAATGAAGTGCTATGATGATTTAGATTCAGCATATAAAGGTCTTGAAAAAGGCAAAGTTCAATATGATTTATTGGAATCAGCAAATAAAAACATTACTAAGCCTGGTTATTTCGATGGTTTTACTTCTAATCAAACCATTGTAAGTAAAATAGTGGTCGCAGCTAATTCTGCTAAAGAAGCTTATAATGCATTAGAAAGATATAACATTGATGTTATGACTGGAGATAAAGGCAGCGATAAAATTTTCAAAGAAAAATTTAGTACATTTAAAACAAAATTAGATGAATTAAAAGCTGAACTTACAAATTTAGAACAAAAGAATTCAACTCTTCAATACAAGGTAGATCAAGATGTGGAAGCAGCAAAGGCTGCAGAACGTCAATTTTTAGAAGATAAAGGCTTTAATTCTATGGAGGAATATGAAAAATTCTTAAAAGATCAGCAAAAATTAGTTACACAACAGCAAATAGCTGCCGAAGCTGAAAAAATAAGTGCAGAAATAAAAAGACAAGAAGAAGAAAGAAAAGCTGAGATTGAAGCTGCTCATACAAAATGGCTAGATGAAAGAATTGATTTTGCTAAAGGACAAGCTAATCAAAATCATGATAAATCTTTCTATATGACTAAAGTTCAAAAAAACTTAAAAAGAGCGTATCTTAATAACACTTACCTTGGAACTATTTTAATGGAAAAACAATCTGAAGCTTATGATGTCATGTGGACTATTGCAAATAGTGGAAATGCTAATTTAAATTTATTACAGCAATTATACGACCAATATCCTAATGATTTTATTAATATAGTATTTTTTTATAAAATGAAATAAATTTTAATTAGATTATACATGAATTTATGTAAATTAAATGTATATAAGGTGTTAGTAGATAAATTTCTCCAATACGATCATTATATATTTGTGGGTTTCATTTATGGAGGCAAGGCTCATTGCCTCCATAAATGAAGAATACATTCTTTAACTTAACTACTAATTATTAGTTTAATTTATTGATATTTTTTCTGTTAGTATATTATTGATATAAGAATAAACCTCCATTAAATTTATTTTAGTTTCTCTACTTCTCTTCAATTAATGTAACATCCTCTTGTTTTTTTAGCATCTCTGCAATTTCGTATATTTCACTTCATCGAAACCTTCCATGTTAATTTTATCAGAATTAAATTTTGCCATTCTTAAAATCATTTCTAAAGGTAATTGTCGTTCTTTACCTCTTCTTAAATTTTTATTTATACATATCTGCATTTGTGTTAAAAACACTATAGCTGCAGTTTTACAACCAATTTCTTTTGCTATTTTTAAAGTGGACTTTCTATTTTTGCTATTGGTATTAGTAGCATCAAAAACTACATCAACCCCTTCTAAGAGAGCATTTTTTATCATATATTTGGCATTGTCAAATACTAAATTGTTAGTTTTTTCAAAGAACTCATAAGTGTCCATGAGTTCTTTTCTAATTTCATCACTGGAAATAACAACTGTGTTTAATTTAGACCTATTTTCGAGAAAAATAAGCATTTGAAGATTGATAAATTATTACATTTACACACAATTAAATAAGTATAACTTAATTTTTTAATAAATAATTAAAAAATGGTTGAATTTGCTTTTAATGTATAATAGAATGTTAATAAGAAGTAGGTTAATAAATACTTAAAAAATTAATAAATAATTATTTGGTTTGGGGAGGGGAGCGTATTGGCTGTAAATGCAAAACGTTGTGAAAATATTGTTGCCCAAGATGGTGAAGTAGTTGGGGCTGCTTGTAGAGTACCTTATTATCCATTAGTTGTAAAATCTGGACGAGGGGCGATAATTGAAGATGCTGATGGAAATGAATATATAGATATGCTATCTAGTGCAGCAGCAACTAATGTTGGACATTCACATCCTAAGGTTGTAGATGCAATTATAGAGCAAGCAAGAGAAGTTATTCACTATACACCAGTCTACACATACCATGAACCTTTAGTTAAATTGGCAAAAGAGCTAACAGAAATTACACCGGGAAACTTTAAAAAGAAAGTAGTATTTGGTCTTACAGGATCAGATTCAAATGATGGAATGATTAAATTAGCCAGAGCTTATACAGGAAGAAGTAAAATAATTTCCTTTATAGGTGCTTATCATGGCTCCACATACGGTTCAATTTCACTTTCTGCTATAAGTTTAAATATGCGCAGAAAAATTGGGCCACTAGTTCCAGATATTTATCATATAAACTATCCTCATTGCTATCGTTGTAAATTTGGTAAAAAGGAAGAAAGCTGCAACTTAGAATGCCTTCAAGATTTTGAAGATAAATTTAAGAGTTACTTGCCACCAGAAGAAGTAGCTGCAGTAATAATGGAGCCTATACAAGGAGATGCAGGACTTATTGTGCCTCCACAAAAGTATGTTAAAAAACTATATGATTTGTGCAAGAAAAATGGGATTTTATTTGCTGTTGACGAGGTACAGCAGGGCTTTGGAAGAACAGGCAAGTGGTTTAGTATAGAAAACTTTGGAATTGAGCCAGACATAATTGTTATGGGAAAATCAATAGCCTCTGGTATGCCGATGAGTGCAATAGTTGCAAGAGCGGAGATTATGGATGCAGTAGGACCTCCTGCACATGCCTTTACAACTATGGCAAACCCTATATGCTGCAAAGCTGCCCTTGCTACAATTAATGTAATAAAAGAAGAAAAGCTTCTAGAACATTCTAAAAATCTAGGTGAATATACCAAAGAACGTTTTAATAAGATGAAGGATAAATATTCTCTAATCGGAGATGTTAGAGGTATAGGACTGAATATAGGTGTTGACCTAGTTAAAGATAGAAATACAAAAGAAAGAGCACAAGAAGCTGCAGCAAAAATTTGTTATAGATGCTGGGAAAAGGGAGTATTGCTTACCTTTTTTGCAAATAATGTATTACGCGTTCAACCGCCACTTGTAATAACTAAAGAGCAAATTGATAAAGCACTTAATATTATTGAGAATTCAATAGTGGAATATTTAAGGGGAGATATTCCAGACGAAGTGCTTAAGGTAGCCAAGGGCTGGTAGTCATCAGATAAAGAATGCTAGGAATTACACCTAGCATTTTTACTTTACACAAGTCTATTAAATCTAACGGAGCCAATCAGGATTACCTGGTACGAAAGGTTTATTACCATACTTTTTCCTAAACTCGCCAAGAACATTTGCTATAAGCTCAGGCTTGTCTTTAAAAGTATCTATATCTTTTATAACCTCCATGTTTTGACTGAAAGGACAACTCGATATACACATGCCACAATCAGTGCCGGTGTATGTCCACTTAATGTAACAAGTTTCCTGTTCTGTTTTCCAATTGAAATTACCATTAGATTCTTTTTTAGTTTCAGTTGATATAGAGTGAGAAGGACAGGTTAATGAACAATTTTTACATAGTTCACAAAAGTCTTCAAGACCAAAGGACGTAGGTTTATCTACTTCGAGTTCTAAATTTGTAGTTACAACTCCTAGTCTAAGTCTAGAGCCGAGTTCTTTATTTGTAAGCAGACTGTTTCTTCCTATTTCCCCAAGCCCAGCATCTTTAGCTACTAGAACAGGCATAAGTAAATAGTTTGCATCCATATGGTTTCTGGCTTCATAGCCTAAACTTCTTATGTAATAGCCAAGAACCATACCTATTACAGCTGCATCTACATAGCATTTAGATGTTTCTATAACCTCTGCAATCATTGGCCCTCTATTTATCATATCTTTATCCATTTCAACTGCAAAAACTATACCATATTTATGGTCCGATTTCACTTTTTCACCATAAACTTCAGCATGTCTACCTCTATGAGTGTAAAAATGATAATCCTTAAGCTCTGTAATCCCCACTAATTTTGCTCCATAGTGCTTAGCAAAACCTTTTATTCTTTTAGTTATAATTTTTTTATTACCTTCAACTTTTACTGGATTAACATCACCTTCACACAGATGTCTTATATCACCTAAAAAATCAAAGGCACAGCTTGCCATAGGAGAGTTTAATGGACTATAAGTCATAGTGTCTTCATCGCAGAGACGAGGTCTAGTTCTTATGCTGTCATCGATAGCTTTTTTATCAGGATTTCTTTTATAATAATCTTCATAAGCATCAGTACCTTTTTGATAATTTGATCTAGAAAACATTGCATCTCTTTCATCAACTCTTTTCATTAGTATACCCCCCAAAAACAATTGAATTTTATGTTTTTAGTATACTATCAATATAATGAAGTTTCTATATATTTCAATTTTTTTGTTAAAATAGAAGTAAATTTAGCCTAATATGAATAATTCCTTAATATTATCAAAGTGTGGGATATGTAGTAGTTGCCCATAAACAATAGATATGATAAGTTATAATCAGTTATGTAAATGGAAAAATAATGTTATTAATACAGTTATAGAATAATCATTATTATATTGATATATTAAAATTTAGTAATGATTATGAAAGCTCCAGTAATAAGTTTATCCGATGACTTATCCGCTCTAATACTCCCATCGCACTCTGTGAAAGCGATTCGCACCAAATCGAAGATTTGGGCTCTCTGCTTGCACTCTGTGAAAGCGATTCGCACCAAATCAAAGATTTNNGAGGTTAAATGCCTAAATGGCATTTAATGGGCAGAATTGCCCAGTGGTCGTAGACAAACTCCACCTGAAGCCAAGAATTCTGTTTATAAAAATCAATTTTAGATAGTTTGGAGGGTTTTAAATGAATTACATTAAAGATTGTGAGATTTACACTGAAAGACTTTACATGAGAAAATTAAGGGAGGAGGATTTACATGATTATTTTGAAATTATGAAAAAAGATGAAGTAGGTAAATGGCTTGGGACTTCCAGAGGAAAAACCTATGAGGAGACAAAGTTATTAATTGATAAATTCTCAAAGCAGTGGGAAGAAAAGGGTTATGGAGTATGGGCAGTGGTAGATAAAAAGTCAGGGGAATTGCTAGGACATTGTGGCTTGAACTTTCTTAAGGAAACCTCAGAGATTGAAATATTATATGCTTTTGATCCTAAGTTTTGGAATTATGGTTATGCAACAGAATCTGCAAGAGCGGCTCTTGAATATGCATTTGAAAAAGCAAAGTTAGATAGGATAATCGCCTTAGCAAAGCCTCTTAACATAAAATCAAGTAATGTTATAGAAAAGATTGGGCTTAAATTTGTTGGAATTAAGGAATACTTTGGATTGCAATTAAAATACTATGAAATATTCAATAATAAGATAAATTATTAAGAGTAAGTCTCTACTATTGAAGTAATAAAGAAGGGGAAGTTATGGGGAGAAAAAAACTTAAAGTTATTGGGATAATATTAGGATGTATAGCTATTTTATTATTAGGGGGATGTGTTTATGTATATGCTAAGTGTCCTATAACTATACATGAAGGAAAAACTTATGTGTCTACTGGCAATGTAGTATTAGATAAAAAATTGGCTAAATTAGAGGTAAAAGAAGATGTAGAAAAGCTGGTAAATACAATTGAAAGTACACATCCAATTTTTTTGGAAGGAAAAACAGAAAAATATAAAAAAGCAAAGGAAAGATTTTTAAAAGAGACAGATAGGGATATGACTACTGCTGAGTTTCAACTTGCTGTTAGTAGATATTTATCATCAATACAAGATGGACATACTAGAGTTTGGTTTGAAGAGGATCAGTACTTAAATATTAATTGGAGATATTTAAAGGGCAACTTGGTTTTACTTGATAAAAATAATAAACCAACAAATAAAATAGTGAAAAAAATTAATGGTGTAGAAATAAATAAGGTTATGGATACAATTAAAGATCTATTTCCAGCAGAAAATTATGCAGCTGAAGTCATTAATAATTCCACCTATTCAAAGGGAAAGATGGTGCTTATGAATTCCGGTGTTGATTGTTCAAAGGATATGTTTGTAACAGTAAAAAGTGAAGCAGGAGAAGAAAATATCAAAGTAGAATTTGACATATATGATAGATTTCAAAATGTAAACAACGAAATTTCAAGCAAAAAAATTAATGATAAAACAATATATGTAAAATTAGGTGTTTGTGAAGTTAATGAAAACTTAAATAAAGTTGTAGCAGACTTAAAAGAAGGCATTAGTAATAACGTAAAGAATGTAATAGTAGATGTTAGGGACAATCAAGGAGGAACCTACCAAGCCTGTGATATGATACTGGATGTACTTAAAATAAAGACAGGGCATTTTGGAGCTATAATAAGGTTTTCTCCATTAGCACAAGAACAACATGGATTCTTAAGAAAAAGTGGATATATGGCTTATGATAGAAGTAATGAGGTTGTAAAAAATAAAGATATAAACTTATATGTCATCACAAATGAAGAAAGTTTTAGTTCAGCTCAATTGCTTGCTACACTGGTTAAGGATGGAAACTTAGGTACTATAGTTGGTCAACCAAGCAGTAATATGCCGTCTTCATTTGGAGATGTATTAAAATTTCAATTGGATAATTCTAAATTAGAAGTTCATACTTCATTTAAAAAATGGGCTAGACCAGATAAAAGTAAGGATAGTGAAAGAGTACTACAACCAGACATTGAGGTAGAATATCCAGAAGATCCGTTAGATAAAGTTTTAAAAACAATAACTACTTAAAGAACTATAGCTATTAAATGAACTGGTAAAGTGATAGATGGCAAAATTGAATTTTACCATCTATTAATTTTTTTGTATAAATTTGATTATTTAAAATATATAGATGATATTGATCTTTTGGGTTTATTAGTGTTGTGAAAAGTTAGGAAATGCAGCACTTTTTTTGTTGCGTGAATTTAAAGGAGATATTTATTTTGAAGGGAAAAAATCAATAAAAATTACAAAAGAAAATTTCTATGAAGGTTTTGAGGCTATAATTATAGAAGTATATATTAAAAAGGAGTTATCAAATAATTATGATTGATACTATTAATAATACTCATAAATATAATACTTTAGTTTTGATATTAGGATTAGCTGGATTTGTTTCAGCAGCGGATAATTGGTTTGTTTCACCGTCTCTTTCTCCAATTGCTTCAGAGTTTAGTGTATCAGTTTCTATTGCTGGCTCTGTATTAACTGCGTATATGATACCATATGGAATTATGCAACCTATTTATGGCTTTTTTAGCGACCGCTGGAGTAAGGCTAATGTATTAAAGCTTATAGTATGTGGACTTGCCTTAGGAACAATAGGAAGTGCAGTTGCTAGTTCATTATTAATATTATGTATTTTTCGTGTTATTACAGGATTCTTCGCTGCGGGTATTATAGCAGTATCTCTAGCTTTGATTGGTGATACTGTTCCTGCTTCAAATAGGCAGGCTTATGTTGGTAGATTTATGGGGATAGTTTTTTTAGGGCAAGGTTTAAGCGCAGGCTTAGGAGGGTTAATTACCCAACACCTCAGTTGGCGTGGGGCATTTATTTTCTTTAGTTTAGTGGCTATATGTTCAGAGGCAATTCTGTTTAGAAGTTTACCTAGAGACTCTAAAATTATAGAAAGCAAAAAACAAAATTTTTTTACTCAAGCTAAGTTAGCATTAAATTCATCTGGGGGAAAGATAGTTTTCCCGTTTGCTTTAAGTACTGGTTTTTTATTATTAGGGTTATATTCTTATTTAGGCTCATTTTTGCATGAAAATATAGGCTTAGATTATTCCCAATGTGGGATTATAATTATGTTCTATGGATTCGCTTGTTTAATTGGAGGTTCACAAGTTGGTAAGTTTAGTAAGAGGTTTGGTCAAAAAAATGTAATATTAGCAGGGCAAGTATTTGCTTTAATTACAACTTTGCTTTTATATTTTTTTCATTATTGGCAAGTTGCTTTAATAGCTGCAATTTTTTTAGGATTCGGGTACATTTCTATTCAGTCTACATTAGCTACGATGGCTTTTGATATTATGTCAGAGGATAAGGGACTTCCATCAGGTTTAGTAGGTTTAGGACTTTTTTGTGGAGGAGGATTAGGTAGTTTATTTAGTGGCTGGTTGCTTATTAAGGGAGGATATCAAAGCATTTGGATTATTTTTTTTATTGCAATATTAGTGTTTAACCTTATAACCCTTAAAATAAAATTTAATTAGATAATATTGCATTAATTAAAATTATGGCATAACACATGTATGAGTAATAAGGCTAGGAAAGTCTATTAAGTACTTTCCATTATTAATATTATATGAAGGAGAGGAAAAATGAAATTAAAAGTTTTAGTAGATAATAATACATATATCGACCAATATTATTGTGGGGAACCTGCAGTTTCATACTATATTGAAGATGAGGACAGTAGATTATTATTAGACGTAGGGTATTCTGATTTATTCATAAGGAACTCAAAGGAATTAGGTATAAATTTAGAAAGTATTAGTACTATTGTTATTTCACATGGTCATGATGACCACACAAGAGGATTAAAGTATTATTTTGAGCAAAGCTATAAAAATAATATTTCTATCATTGCTCACCCAGATGCATTTAAAGAAAAAGAAATAGGCAATTTAAAGATTTGCTCTCCTATTTTGGAAGAAGAATTAAAAGAAAAGTGCAACCTAATTCTTTCAAAAGAGCCTATTAAGGTTAGCAAAAATATAACTTTTCTAGGAGAAATACCACGAGTAAATGACTTTGAAAATAGAAAACCTATTGGTAAGCAAATTATTGGTGAAAATTCAATTGATGATTATGTAATGGATGACACTGCTCTTGTATATAAAAGCGAAAAGGGCATATATATTATTACAGGGTGTTCTCATAGTGGGATATGCAATATAATAGAGTATGCAAAAGAAGTATGTAAAGATAATAGAGTATTAGGCGTTATAGGAGGATTTCATTTATTTGAAGTTACTAAGCAAGTTCATAAAACAATTGATTACCTAAAAAAGAATAACTTAAAGGAGCTGTATCCTTGCCATTGTACTTCATTTAATGTTAGGGCGGAGATACATAAAGCTTTACCTGTAAAAGAAGTTGGAGTGGGATTAGAAATAAGTTGGTAAAAAATTAAAATTAGAGGTTATTATATTTGCTGAGGAAGTGAATAATATGAAAATATCAGTAATACATGGAAGTCAAAGAAATGGTAATACAGAAAAAACTATTGAGATAGTTAAATCAAAGTTAAATTCCCTTGAAAATAATGATTTTTTTGATTTTTATTTACCAAAGGATTTACCAATGTTTTGCTGTGGCTGCTTTCAATGTCTTGACAAGGGAAATTTTGGTGGTGAGTTCTGTCCTCATGCTAAATATACTCATCCTATTTTAGAAGCAATGAAAAATTCTAATGGTATTATTATAACTTCACCTGTGTATTCACTGGCTGAAAGCGGACAAGTTAAAGTTTTTCTAGATCATTTCGCCTGTATTTTTATGAGTCATAGACCATTACAAGAAATGTTTTCTAAGACAGCTCTTGTAATATCTACAACCTCTGGTGCAGGTACAAAGCATGTAATAAAACCAATAGAAAGAAGCTTAAAATACTGGGGAATTCCAAAAGTATACAAATGTGGCTTAACTATTTGGGCGAAAGATTGGAGTGAAATGCCACTTAAAAAGAAACGTAAATATGAGAAAATTTTAGAACAGAAAGCATATGCTTTTTATAAGTCAATGAAAAATAAAAAAGTATATAGTCCATTAAAAACCAAAATATTGTTTAGCGTATTTAGAAATCTTATGAATAGCTATCCAGATGGTCATCAAGATAAGGAATACTGGAGGGTTAAAGGATGGCTGCAAGGGAAAAGACCTTGGCAAGAATATAACCTTTAAATTTTAAGTAAAGTATAAATATGTAAATGAAAGCCATAAGTAAAATTTATGGCTTTCATTTAGAAAAAAAGTATTTATGAATGAAATCAAGGTTAGCATTTACTTAGTTCAATAAATTTATCAATATCTTCTTCAATAGTTTTTAATGAGCTTCTCCAAAAATCTATATCATGAATATCTATATTCATAAGCTTAGCCACATCATAGAGCTTCATTTTTCCTGTGACACTTAAAAGTTTGTTATAGTCACGTGCAAAATCCCTACCTGTTTTTAAGTATCTAGCATATAATCCCTTTGAAAACAACAAACCAAAGGCATATGGGAAGTTATAAAAATTGTAGTCGCTATCATAATAATGTGGTTTGCATATCCACATATAAGGATGAAGATATTTTTCATCAAGGGCATCGCCATAAGCTTCTTTTTGGGCAGTTATCATTAAAGAATTAAGTTCTTCAGAGGATAAAGAACTATTTTCTCTATGTTTAAATAATTCACTTTCAAAGAAAAATCTGCTGTATATATCAACTATTACTTGAGCACAATCACTTATTTCACTTTCCAGTATTGAAAAGGCCTCTTCCTTTGTTGCAGATTTTATTGCTGCTTTTTTTACTATAGTTTCGCAGAATGTTGAAGCGGTCTCTGCAATAGGCATTGGGTAATCACTATTTAATATACTCTCCTTATTTAAACATTCACCATGGTAGCCATGACCAAGCTCATGAGCAAGAGTAACTACATCAGTAAATCTGTCACCATAATTAAGCATAAATCTACTTTCGCCTATAGCATGAATATTATTGCAGAAGGCGCCGCCCACTTTGCCTTCCCTAGGTTCTACATCAATCCAATTATTATTAAAAGCTTTCTGTGCATAGTTTGCAAGCTCACCACTAAAGGTTTTAAAGTTTTCGTAGACAAAAGCTTTACCTTTTTCATAAGGAAATTCCATATTAACTGTGCCTATTGGGGCAAATATATCATAAAATGCTAAGCCATTTTCTTTTTGAAGAAGCTCTCCTTTTCTTTTAAAGTACCTTCTAAAGCTAGGAAAGCTCTCCTTCATGGCAGCAAGCATAGACTCTAAGGTTTCTTTATCCATTCTTGAGTTTAATAAAGCCTCTTCTAAAGGAGATTCATATCCTCTTATTTTAGATATAGTTATAACTTCACCTTTGATTCCATTTAAAGAAGCAGCCACAGCATCTTCTATTTTTTTGTAAGAATTAATTTCTGCTTCGTAAGCTTTTCTTCTAAGAGATTCATCTTTATCATAGGCCATATTTCTTATAACTGTAAGAGGAAGTTGTTTGTTTTCTCCATCAAGTTCTATATCTACTTTTAATGAGGAAGTTAACAAGTCTCTCAGCTTAGACCATGAGCTAGAGCCCGTGTTTTTCATTTTAGCTATTACTGCCTCTTCTTTATCGCTTAGTAGGTATTTATTATTTTGCTTTATTTCCATTAAATAAAAAGAATGCTCTTTTAATAAGTCTGATTGTTCCACAATATTATTTAGGTTTTCAATTTTTCCAATCCAGCTTTTAATCTTGGATTCACCTGGTGCTAGAGAGGAAGCCTTTTGTTCTAAGCTTTCTAAGTTTTTCAATGCTGCTTTATTGCTAGTTTCAACGCTTAAAGTAAGTTCACAAAAGGCAAAGAGTTTGCTAAATAGCTTTTCTTGATAGCTTATTTTATTTATATAGTCTTCTAACTTTGAAACAACATTATCGTAGTTTTTTGTAACCTGATTTACCCAATCACTGAAACTTTCGATATATTTTACACACTCAATTAAATCTTGTTTAAAATTTTCACTTTCAAAGGATTCATAGAGTTCTTTTAGACTCCAATTTAGACTCATAGGTAGTACCTCCTAGAAATAAATTTGATATAGTTAATATTAACATTATTATGTATTATATGTAATAACTAAATTTAAAATAATATAATGTTTGGAATCATATCAGGATGTAAGGTACTTGTCATATATTTAAGCTAATATTAAAATGTAAATAGGATTTTAAGTTTTATATGAAGTATTTTATTCTATCTGAACCCTAGAATCCGTTGTTTGGAGCGAGAGAATCCTACCTTCAGCTTATGGAAGATAAGATTCAACAGCTATAGAATAAACATATATTTGAAGGGAGCTAATTATGCCTATTTTTGGACTAAGTGACGATTTAATATTTCCTCATCCTTCTCTTGCAGAGGAAGATGGACTTTTAGCAGTAGATGGTGACTTGTCACCTGAGAGATTAATCCTTGCATATCGCAATGGAATTTTTCCGTGGTTTTCAGAAGATGAACCAATACTTTGGTGGTCTCCTGACCCTAGATTTATTCTTTACCCAAAGGATATCAAGGTTTCTCACTCTATGAAAAAGCTGCTTAAAAAGAATACATATAAAATTTCCTTTGATACTTGTTTTAGAGATGTTATATCAAATTGTTCGAATTTAAGAAAAGAAAGTGGTACATGGATCACTAATGATATGATAGAAGCTTATTGTAAGCTTCATGAACTTGGCTATGCACATTCTGTGGAAGCCTGGTATGAAGATAAATTAGTTGGTGGATTATATGGTATAAGTATCGGAAAATGCTTCTTTGGAGAATCTATGTTTTCAACTATGAGCAATGCTTCAAAGGCTGCTTTTATTACCCTTTGTAAGAAACTAGAGGTGAAAGAATATATTATGGTAGACTGTCAGGTTTATACTGAACATCTTGAAAGTTTAGGGGCAGTAAATGTTTCAAGAGAAAAATTTTTAGAGCTTGTGGAAGAGGGGATTTCAATTTAATATTTAACATATTAAATTACATAACTTATATTATAATAATTTACAATGATAACATGTATATGTGAATTTAATAGTGAAAATTTACTTATAGATGAAACAATAATAGTATATAAAAGAACCAGAGAGGCGATGATGTAATGGCAGTAAAAATTTTAACAGATAGTACAAGCTATATAGATAAGACTATTGAAAACCAATTAGATATAAGAGTAGTTTCTTTAAACGTAATGTTTGGAAACGAAAGTTTTAAAGAAAGAGAGATAGATAATGAAGTTTTTTATAAAATAATGGAGGAAAGAGGTATTCCAACTTCTTCCCAACCTTCTGTACAGGAACTATATAACGAGATGGAGAAGATTGTGCAAAATGGAGATTCTATTCTTTGCATTTTTATATCGTCACATATGAGTGGTACCTATTCTACTGCACATGCAGTAAGAGAGATGATTTTAGAGGTATATAAAAATGCTGAAATAGAAATAGTAGATTCCACTTCAAATTCTATGCAGCTTGGGTTTTCAGCCGTTGTAGCAGCAAGGGCTGCATTAGAAGGTAAAAATTTAGGCCAAGTTAAAGAAATAGCGCAAGAAAATATAAAAAGAAGTAGATTTCTATTTATTCCAGATACACTTGAATATCTTAAAAAAGGTGGAAGGATTGGTCGGGCAAGTGCTTTAATTGGTAATTTTTTGAAAATTATTCCTATTTTAACTGTAGAAAACGGGATAACAACAGTCTTAACTAAGGTTAGAACAAAGAAAAAAGCAATAGCCACAATGATTGATAGGATGTGTGAGGATATTAAAAAGTATGGATTAGGAGAAATTGTTGTACATCATATTAATGCTTATGATGAAGCACTGGAACTTGCAGGGGAATTAGAAGAAAAACTGAAAATTAAAATTGGAATATGTTCAATAGGACCAGTTATTGGAACTCATGTTGGGCCTGGTGCCATTGCAATTGTGTATTATACAGAAAGAAATATGAGATAATCAAAATTATAAATAAATATTTTATTTTTTTCTATCTTTGTAATGGGGGCACATCTTAGAACAGCTTCCACAGCTGCTGCATTGTTTGCTGCTATTTTTTATTTTTTTATACATGATATAAACAGCAGAAACAATTATTGCAGCAGCAATAAAAACCTCACAAAAATTCTTAAAATCCATAAAAATACCTCATTCCTATATTATAAAATAAAAATGAAACTATCCAAGCGGTAGCAAATTGGTAAAATACTGAGGTTAAAGCCATCTTAGTTCCGAATTCCTTTTTTAAAGTTATTATAGTTGAGGCACAAGGAGTATATAAAAGAATAAAAAGTAAAAAGCTTAAAGATGACATTGTATTAAAATGCTGCACTATAGTTGTTGAGAGATTACCACCATATAAAACTCCCAAGGTACCTGCAATAACTTCCTTACCCATTAAACCAGTGAGCAGCGAAACTGAATTCTGCCAGTTTCCAAAGCCTAGAGGATTAAAAATAGGTGAAATTGATTTTCCTATAAATGCTAAGAAACTTTCGTTTATATTTACCATACCTTTAAAACTAAAATTAGAAAGTGTCCAAGTTATAATAGACATTGAAAATATAATAGTTCCTATTTTCTTTAGAAACCCTTTACCTTTTTCCCATGTATGCACAAGCAATAGTTTTAAGTCTGGCATTGTGTATGCTGGCAGTTCGTCAATATATGGTTCGTAATTCGATTCCTTCACTAGAAGTTTAAAAATTAAGCTGTAAATAAAAGCTACAAGCACACCAGTGGCATACATAAAGGCGAGAACTATAATTTCCTTTTCGTGAAAGAATATAGTAGCAAAAAGCATATAAACAGGAAGTTTTGCATTACAGGACATAAGTGGTATCAGTAGTGCTGTAATATTTCGCTCTCTTTCATCTTCAATATTTTTGGCAGCTATTAAAGCTGGCACAGAACAGCCAAAGCCTACTATCATTGGCATAAATGACTTACCAGATACTCCACCCATATTCATAATTCTATCCATAAGAAAGGCAACTCTATTCATATATCCGCTATCTTCTAAAAAGGATAATATAGAAAACAGTGTTAGTATTACTGGAAGAAATACCAATACTGAGCTTATACCAGATATAATCCCATCGATTAAAAGTGACTTAAACCAAGGGCTCTGATGAGATAATAATTTATCAACGAGAGGTATGGTATAGTCAAATAACGCACTTCTTAAAGCATCGGAAAGGGGAGTGCCTACCCAGGAAAATACTATCTTAAAAATAAAGAAAACAATGCATATAAAAATAGGATAAGCTAAGTATTTATTTAAAACAATCCGGTCTATTTTTTCAGTTATATTAACTATATTATACTCCTCAACACTTACACAAGACTCTAATATTTGTTCTATATAGGAGTACATATGTTTTTCAGTCGTCATATTTTCAGGTAGGGGATTAGGCAGTGAAAAATTAGCTTCTTTTATATATTTATGCATAACCCTCACCTGATGTTTATTAAGTTTATCTATAGGTATAATTTTAATTCCTAACATATGTGAAAGATTTTCATGATCTACATATATACCATTTTTTTCAGCTTTATCAACGGTATTTAAAACCATTACCATTGGGATGTTTAACTTAGTTAACTGTAAAGTTAAATAAAGGTTTCTTTCCAAATTTGCAGCATTGACAATGTTAATTATCAAGTCCACTTTATTTTCTTTTATATAATCAATAAATAGTGCCTCAGTTTTAGAATTGGTATCTATAGAGTAAATTCCAGGAAAAGCAACTATTTTAGTATTTTTATCTATAAAGCCTTGCTGCTTATCTATTTTAGAGTTTCCTTCTTCATCTGATTTTTGCTGTACATGAGCAATTTTATTAAAAAAAGTTTCTTGTCCAACATTTGGATTACCAATTAAAGCACAAACAGTCATATTTTGCTCCTTCTCTATAAGTCTTTTTATAATGAAGTTATTTTATTTATAGGCAAATATATTAGTATTTCAGATTAATTTAAATACGAGACATAAGCTCTCTACTTGTTTTCACTATACTAATTATATCAGCACAATGGCAATAAATGAAAGTCATTTTCATAACAAGTATAAATTTATGTTTATATAAAATAGTAAAAAATAGTTTTGTAGGGTATAATGTAATATTATAGTAACATAGAAATTTTATAGAATGGCAGGGGACTTAAAATATATGAAGAGATTAAAAATAACAACATTAATGGTGGTGTTAATAGCTATAGTTATTTCATCAGCAGTATATATAAAGGGAACTGCATCAAAATCTGATAACTCTAAAAAAAATGAAAGCACCGCAACTACAAAAGTACCTGAGGACCATGGGCTTACATTTTCTGTTTTAGGAGATGTGCATGGGAATGCTGCTAAGTTAGATAATGCCATTAATGATTTGCATGGTGTAAAAGAAAATATGGATGCAATGATATTAAATGGTGACAATGTGGATCAAGGCCTAAAAAATCAGTATGATGTAATAAAAAATACCTTAAATAAAGATCGTGAACTATTACCCAAAACCATAATTAAAAACATCGGCAATCATGATTATTTTGATTATCAAAGAGGACCAAATAAACCTGAGGATGTTGAGAGGTTTAAAAACATGTATTTGGATTTCGCTGGTGAAAAGTCAGTATATCATGATACCTGGATTAAGGGGTATCACTTTATATCTTTAGGGTCCGAATCTGGAAATACAAAGGAATTAGGTGCAGTAAATGCCTTTTTATCTCAAAAGCAATTAGATTGGTTAAAGGAAAAATTAGCTGAAAAACACGAAAAGGGCAAACCTATTTTTGTATTTTTACACCAGCATTTAAGCACAAGTATAAAAGGGTGGATGGGAGTAGAGCAAAGAAGGGAACTTAATAAAATTTTATCATCATATCCTGAAGTTATTTTGTTTACATCTCATACTCATGTTTTGTTAAGTGTAGATAATATAAAACAAAATCAGCCTTTTACCACAGCTCATACAGGAGCGGTAAGTTATGCTATACTTCCAGAAGATTATAAAATAAAGAGACTTTATGATGAGAGTCAAGGCCTATATGTTGAAGTACAAGGAAATAAGACTACTATTAAGGGAAGAGACTTTGTAAAAAAATCTTGGATATTCTCAAAAGAGATTTCAAGTGCAAGTGAATAATAAAAAAATGCGAAGCATTTTTTAGAGGACAGAGGACAATTGACAGAGGACAATGAAGGAGGATTTTTCTACGTTACACTACGAAAAATCTTTGATTATATTTATAAGCAGATGTTTCACATTAGTGAAACGAGCTCAAAAATAAATTAGTTTTCTGACGTAAGGAGGAAAACTCACCTTCACTGTCCACTGTCCTCTGTCAAATGTCCTCTGATAAAAATATTGCTTCGCAATATTTTTATAGTGTATAAGTTGGCTTTTGTTTTTATTTTACAATAGAAGTATATTTTCTTTTTCGCACTCTTCAATCATTTCTTGTGGCCATAAAGCAGCTTGAACTTCGCCTATATGAGCCTTTCTTAAGAAGAACATACAAATTCTTGATTGACCTATTCCACCACCGATTGTATATGGAAGCATTTTGTTTATAAGCATTGTGTGATATTCAAGCTCTCTTCTATCTTGGCATCCACTAAGTTCTAATTGTCTTATAAGAGCTTCTTCATCAACTCTTATACCCATTGATGATAGTTCAACAGCTCTATCAAGAATCGGATACCAGAAAAGGATATCTCCATTTAATTCCCAATCATCATAATCTGGTGATCTGCCATCGTGTTTTTCTCCAGATTTTAAAGTCTTACCTATCTGAGATATAAATACTGCTCCAAATTCTTTTGCTATAGCATCTTCTCTTTCTTTTGGAGTAAGTTCTGGATATTTATCTTCAAGTTCTTGTGAAGTTATAAATGTAATCTTTTCAGGAAGGATTTCTTCTATAGCAGGATATAACTGGTGAATAAATTCTTCTGTATCCTTAAATACTTTATAAATAGCTTCTACAGTATTTTTTAAGGTACCCATTGTCCTATCTGTTTTGTTTATAACTTTTTCCCAATCCCATTGATCAACATATATTGAATGAAGGTTATCGAGATCCTCATCTCTTCTTATAGCATTCATATCTGTGTAAATTCCTTCTCCGACCTCAAAGCCATATCTTTTAAGTGCTATTCTTTTCCACTTTGCAAGTGACTGAACGATTTCTATATCTGAATCATCTATTGCTTTTGCATCAAAAGCTACAGGTCTTTCAATGCCATTTAAATTGTCGTTTACACCTGTGCTGCGTTTTACAAATATAGGTGCTGAAACTCTTGTAAGGCTAAGCTCTTCTGCAATTCTTTTTTCGAAAAAGTCTTTAAGTTTTTTTATTCCAATTTCAGTTTCTATTATATTATGAACTGGTTTATATCCTTCCGGTTTGATTAATGAACTGTACAACATTTCCATAATTTTTTCCTCCTACAAATTGATAATTTAAATTACTATGTTTTTTACAATAAAAAAAGCCTTTTCATCCCATAAAAGGGACGAAAGGCAAACTTCCGCGGTACCACCCAAATTAGCTAAATAGCTCACTTTAAATCAGTACAGAATAAAAATTCGATACTGTCCAATATTTAACGGATTGGTTCCGTCTAAGCCTACTTTCAAAGGATTTCGGTTAGAAACTCCGAGACGTTCTTCATATATAGGTATCATATCAGGCTTCCACCATTCCCGACTCTCTATAAATATCCCCATAACTACTCTTCTCTTCATAGTATTTAAGTTCGTTATATTTATTATTGTTAACTGTTGAGTAAATTATAATTCTATTTTTAAAATATGTCAATATTAATTTTTTAGTTTTTTGATAAAATTATTGAAAAACTGAAAATAAATATGCGAGTTAAACTTGGTGTTTCTTAGCGTTTGGGCAATATTTTTGATAAATTGTTATTTGCAAAATATTAAAAAATAACTTAAGTTTAAAAGAAAATATTCTTTAAACACCTATAAGCTCAAAAGCAAAAACTTAAAGCTAATTTGGAAATAGGTTAGAGAATATTTTAAAATTAGAAAATTATATTTCCTAGGAAATAAATGTATTTAGTTCCATTAATAAGGCGAATAGCATATGCTCTTTATGTGTATATATTAAAGAATTTTATAGAGCAATAGAGTAATTTATGATACTATAATTTTTAGAACGTACCTTAAAGGAGGACAAGTAACATGATAAAGCTTATTGCAACTGACATGGATGGTACCTTGGTAAATGATCAGGGAAAAATAAATGAAAAGATATTTGATTTAATAAATAATCTAAATGAAAAAGGTATAAAATTTTTAGCAGCAAGTGGACGATCTTATGATCAGCTTAATAAAAACTTTGAAAAAGTAGATACAAATATGATATTTATTGCACATAATGGCGCTCTCATAAAATATAATAGGAACGGTAAAACATTGTATTCAAATTGTATTTCTCAAGAGGATATACAGGAAGTAATAAATTTTGAGCGTGAATTTGGTGAAGAGTTGTTTTTATTTGGGGCAGAAGATGGATATATAGTAAATCCATCAGAGACATTATTACATCAATTCAATACTTTTGGAGTTAAAGCAGTAGTACTAGAATCCTTTAGTGAAGTAAAGGATCCTATTTATAAAATAACCTATTATGTAAAAGATGGAGTAAAAGCACCTATGCTTCAATACTTAAAAAATAACCTTAATGATAACCTTGAATTTGTTGTATCAGGGGATTGTTGGATAGATATAATGAACAGGGGAGTAAGTAAGGGAAATGCCATAAAAATACTTCAGGAAAAGTTTAAAATAGAAGAGAAGAATACAATGGTTTTTGGGGATTATTATAATGATCTAACTATGTTTAAAACAGCGCATTATAGCTATGCTATGGAGAATGCTCCAGAAGATGTAAAAAAACATGCTAACTTTGTAGCTAAAAGTAATAATGATGATGGTGTTTATAATGTAATTTATAAGTATGCATCTTCAATTTAAAATTATGTAGTGCTCAAAGACCGAAAGTTAACTTATACGCCGGGATATGTTTCCAAGCTTCAGCACGTTAAAAACTTTTAGCCGTTCTAAAGCTTGTGCTTCAAGACAACCTAAGAACTTTCGAGAACTCGCTTCGCTCAAACAACTCTAAAGTTCTAAGGTTCTCTTAAAGCCCTTCGCTAAGACTGGAACAAAGTTTTTAAATCTACTTCGGCTTTGGAAACATATCCCTCTGTATAAGTCAACTTTCTAGTTAGTAACCCTATAGCTCAATATATTTTAATGTGACTAGCTTTATTTTAATGTGAAGTATATAATTAGAATGTCCTTGGGAAAATTAAGAAAAGGATAAGAAAATAAATTAAAGGTGGTACTATATGAGAAACTTAAAAATGTCAATTGAGTATGACGGAACTAGATATAAAGGATGGCAAAAGCAAAAAGGCGATATTCCAACTATACAAGCTAAGATAGAAAATGTGTTATCTAAAATGACAGGAGAAGATATCCAGGTAGTAGGTTGTGGAAGAACTGACTCAGGGGTACATGCTGAAAATTATATAGCAAATTTCCATACTAATTGTACTCTAACTGTAGATGATATGTTAAATTATTTATATGAATTTTTGCCTGAAGATATAGTAGTAAAGTCTATGAAAGATACAACGGAAAGATTTCATGCAAGATATAATGTGAAATCAAAAACTTATGTATATAGAATAAATAATAATAGATTTAGAAATGTATTTAGTAGAAAATATGCTTATCATACTGAGGATGAATTAAATCTAAATGAAATGAGAAATGCAGCAGAGGTTTTAATAGGAACTCATGACTTTAAGAGTTTTACCAGCTTAAAGTCCAGCACTAAGTCCACTGTTAGAACTATTAATTATATACATATAACAGAAGATAACGGAATGATAGAAATTGAGGTAAACGGAAATAGCTTCTTGTTAAATATGGTAAGAATTATTACAGGAACTCTTTTAGAGGTAGGTAAAGGCAATCTTAAGAGATCCGATATGGAAAAAATATTAAAGGAAATGAAAAGGTCAGAAGCAGGACCAATAGCTCAGGCAAAGGGCTTATGTTTAAAAAGCATTCAATACTAAAGGTAAATTTCTATTAAAACAAGATTAAATTTATAAATTTAAACCTGCCAGTATAAAAACTGGCGGGTTTTTTGGTATAATGTTCTTAGACAGTTATGTTTAATTCAAGAGGAATACAATTTAATTAGGAAATTTTTCATATATAATAAAATATTGGTGTATATATTAGATAAACTTTTGAGATTAAGCTAATTTGCCAAGAATCCTGTTTATAGGAAATAAGCAGAGTAATGATTGCTGACTTAGAGGGGGTAATATAATGAGACTTGTGCCAATACAATATGCTAAAGCGGGAAGTTTTTTAGCGAAAACTATTTATGATGACAAAGGCGCGGTTTTATTAAGAGAAGGTGTAAAGCTTACTGAAAATTATATTAAAAGAGTAAAACAATTAGGTATATTCAGTATGTACATAAATGATGAATATAGTGATAAGGAAGTTGAGGATTTAATAAAACCAGAATTAAGGCAAAAGGCTATTAAAACTATAAAGGATACCTTTTATAGCTTTGACAAGTTCAATTTAAATTCAGGAAAAAGTAGTGCACAGGATAAAAAACTTATAGCAGAAAAACAAAATTATTTTAAGTCTATTGGCGATGTTGTTAATGAACTTATGGGGGAGCTTCTTGGTAGAAGAACTGTTTTAATTAATATTGTAGATATAAAAAGTACAGATAGCTATACTTATCAGCATAGTGTTAATGTGGCTGTTTTATCTTTGGTAATAGGCATACAACTACAATTAGATAAGAAAAAATTATACGATTTATGCTTAGGAGCACTCATTCATGATATAGGTAAGGCGCTAATACCAGATAGTATATTGCAAAAAAATGATAAACTTACAGAAGAAGAAATTAAAATTGTGAGAGAACACACAAAGAGAGGATATGATTTTTTAAAAGGTAGTATAGATATATCAGCAGTTTCCAGAATCATAGCCTTACAGCATCATGAAAGAGAAGATGGAAAAGGATACCCAGATAAGAGAAGCAATGATGAAATAAATCAATTAGCTAAAATAGTGGCAGTTGCTGACGTGTATGATGCACTGACATCAGACCGCCCGTACAGAAAAGCTATGAGTCCTAATGATGCAGTAGAATACATTATGGCAAATGGACAAACTCAATTTAGCTATGAAGTAGTCAAAGCTTTCAGCAGGTCTATAGTCCCATATCCAGAAGGAACTATAGTGAGATTAAGCAACGAAGAAATAGCAGTAGTAGAAGAAGTTTATCCTAATTTTACACTAAGACCTAAAGTTAAAATTATAAATAAAAAAAATGAAAAAGGTGAAGACTTATATAGAGATCTTAGGTGTGAATTGGGATTAGTTATAAAGGGGCCAGAGTACGAAGTTGTAGAATAATAAAGTATAGAATAAGATTAAGAGAGAAATTTCTTAGTCTTTTTTATTTTTTGCAGTGTTTTATTGAATTAACTTTTACAAAGAATGAGAAGCAATATAATTGCATATAGAGTAGAAGTTTCTAAAAGGCTACTTGACATTACCAAGTAGTGGATGTATTATTAAAACATAAGCTATTATGTAATACAAAGTAGGTGATTTAGTGGCTAATACTACACAGATATTAAAGGGACTTCTTGAAGGATGCATTCTAAAGGTAGTAAATAACAATGAAACATATGGCTATGAAATATGTGAGAAATTAATAGAATTTGGTTTTAAAGATATTTCGGAAGGTAGTGTATATCCTATACTTATAAGATTAGAAAAGAAAAAATTATTATATTCTGTTATGAAAAAATCTCCTTTAGGACCTATGAGAAAATATTATTACCTTACAGAAGAAGGTGTTACCGAATTAAAGGAGTTTATATCATCATGGGAAGAAATTAAAAAAAACATTGATAATGTATTGGGGGAGTAAACGATGTTATCTGCAATTAGATTAAAAAGAATTAGATTTAAAGAGCAGAAAAAATTGAGTGAAGGGAATCTATGTTTATACAGGAATATAACTGAGTATATTCAAAGCAGCAACTTAACACTTAGGGAAAAAGAAGAAGTTTTGCAGCAAATCATGGATATGATGCTGCAGGCGCAAATTGAAGATAAATGTATAGATTTGTTTATTGGAAAAGACTATGAAGTGTTTTGTAAATCAATTATTGATGAATATAATAATAGCAAGAGTAGGTCCTACAAAATAATTAGCTATACGCAAAAATATTTAATGTTAATTATATTAATTGTAGCTATAATGGGTTTTTCTAATATACTTAATGGTGATTCTGTTAATTTTACTATTACTATGGATCAATTTATAGAAACAAATGCATTATGTATACTTATAATATTTATTTTAAAACTTAAAAGGCAGGGGACTGTATCGGTTCTCCCTGCATATGTTCCTGAATATATTCCAGGACATAAAAGAATCAATTCCAGAATCAATATAAATGATAAAAGCATAATAGGACCTATAGCCATTCTCATGATTATTATGTTTTGTGTAAAGTTTATAATTGAAAAGCTTTTTGGGTTGAATACTATGAATTATAATATTAACTTATATGATAATATTTACTGTATAGTTACTATACTGGCAGTAGTTGGATTAATGGAAATATATAAAAGAACATGTGACAATAAATAGTTTTTGGATAAACAGAAACTATGGGCAATACAAAAAACGTGCTGGAAGTGAATCCAGCACGGCTTTTTATTTATTTTACCTGCTTCAATACATAGTAGCAAGGAGTTGCTCCTCTTTCTATATAATCTCCATTTTTCCATTCGAAGAACATGTATCTTTCTCCTTTTATGTCTTTTATTATATATTTAGATGCTGTTTTAACCTCTTTATTAATTATTAATCCTTGTGTCCAGAAAAGGCGTATACTAGCTGTCTTACCACTTTCATTAATAGTTGAGCCTTCCATAACTAAATCTCCTTTTTCATTAAAAGTTAAGTTAGCTATGAATAGATCTTCTCCTTTCCAGTTTTGAAGGCCTGGTTTAAAGTTTTCAATTTTTTGAACAAAGTCTACGCTTTCCCATTTACCTATAACTTGAGAATCATTTACAAATGGATAGTCTATTTTATCAGTTCTAGTTTTTACCTCTTCACCAAACATATTAGTTGTAAGAGAAGGAGTAGAACTTATCTTTTTTAGCACATAGTATCTAGGCTTTATTCCTCTTAGGGTGTAATCTCCGTTTTTCCATTCGAAGAACATATAAGTTGAGCCATTTATATCTTTGATTAAATATTTACTGTCGGTTTTGTCTACAGGATTAAGAATATGATCTTTTGTCCAAGTGAAAACTGTTTTTGAAACTTTCCCTTCACCTGTAAAGTTTAATTCTTTAACATATAAATTATCTTTAAAAAATTTAGTGTCTACTTTGAAATCCTCTATATTAGGTACAAGGTCTAAAGACTGCCACCTACCAATTAATTGAGGGTCCTTTACAAAAGGATAATCAATTTTATCTACATGTACAGCTTTACTCTTTTTAAAGGCAGATTCCTTTGCATCTGTAAGGGCAGTGCAGCCTAAAATCAACAAAGCTGCTAATGCAAATGCAGAGAACTTATAGGTCTTTTTATTAAATAGTTTAATCATAATAATTCTCCTTTTCACTTCAGATTTATTATTTACCATAGGGGCAGTGCCAGGTACCTGAGCAGGTTTTGAAAGTCGCTCTATAAGGCTTATGATTGTAAATCCATATTCCTTTACTTCTTCGTCCTTTGTATAGGAAAGTGCAAGGGAATCACAACAGATCTCCATGTCTTCACACATTTTTTTAAGTCCATATTGAACAATTGGATTGAACCAATGAATTATTTTTAATATGCTTATAATCCAATTTGTAATTATATCTTTACGTTTTAAATGAGATAACTCATGGAGAAATACGTATCTTAGTTTATCTACTGATAATACATCCAGAGTGTTTTCAGGAAGCAGTATTACAGGTTCAATATAACCAAATAAGGCAGGAGTTCTAATCTCTCCCGTCTCAATTAATGATATATGTTTATCAATCTTCATTTGTTGTTTACATTGTTCTAGCATTGATATAACTTCTTTGTTACAAAATTTAGGCTGCTTTTTTATTCTAGATCTCAGTTTTATATTTACCAGAACTATATATAGGCTAATTATAAATATACCAAGTAACCATATAAAAGCTAGAGTTGCTACAAATGACCAATTAAAAGATGCAGGATTACTGCTGCTAAGATTCGGTGAAGTTAAATTACCTAGTACAGCGCCTTGATTGTATATATAGCTGAGAGTATCTGTACTATATGCCACAATGCTGCCAACTTCGTTTTTTCCCATAGCAAATAATAAGTAAGGGAGCTCCCTTATTCTAGTCATAAGATTAAAAATGCTAAAAGAGCTTCTGGGTAACGTTGGCATTATCAAACGCAATACTACAATGAACCATAGAGCATATTGAAACTTTACACCTAGCTTACCTTTAAATAATTTTCTGAGCATAAGTATTAAAAGTACAAGAGTACCAGCTATAATAGATACTTGGAATATCATTTTGAACAAATCACTAAAGAAACCAATCAACTCATACATAATACTATTTCCTCTCATCTAAAATGCGCTTTAAATCTTCTATGTCCTCCTTGGATAAGTCGCTTTCATTTATAAAGCTTACTAACATGCTTTTTAAAGCACCATTATAGACCTTGCTTAAGAAGGATTGATTTTCTGCCTTTATACATTCATTTTCTTCCACTAATGAATAGTAAAGATATCTTCTTCCATCTTCTTTGAAGCCTAATACATTTTTGTTTACCAGTCTGTTTATTAGTGTCTTAATTGTTTTAGGACTCCAATTTGTACTTTGTTCTAAAGCTTCAATTATTTGATTTGAAGTACAAGGTGAACTTGCCCATACAATTTTAAGCACTTCCCATTCTGCCTCTGATATTTTAGGTATTTGTTGCATAAAGAGTCACTCCTTTTTTAAAAGAATTACAATTGTAATCTATATTTAGTTTACGACTGTAATCCAAAGTTGTCAATATACAAATAAGTATAAATGTTACATTATATGATTAACATGGAGTATAAGATTTTTTCATCCTATATGACTGCAATATAAAAAAAGCTTGCTGATAAATATCAACAAGCCCTTACGAATGATTACTCTACTAAAAGTTCATTATCTTTAAATTTTCCTATAGATACTTTTCCATTGGCATACACATACATGCCATTACCTTCTCTTATATCCTTGTCCCAATCACCTATATATTTATCGCAATCTATCCAAGTATGAATGCCTTTGCCATGACGTAAGTCCTCTTTCCAATAGCCAACATAAGTTTCTCCGTCAGCCCAAGTAAAAATACCATATCCGCATTTTTCACCTTTTTCCCATTGTCCCTCATACTTATCGCCATCAGGCCAGGTGTATATGCCATATCCATGCTGTAAATCGTCTTTCCATTGGCCTATGTATTTTTCACCACATGCCCAAGTGAAAGTACCTTCGCCATTCATTTCATTGTTTTCCCATTGCCCTACATATTTGCTGCCATCATTATAAAAGTAAGTTCCTTGACCATGCATTTTGCCATCCTTACGTTCACCTACGTAATTGCCGCCGTGAACGTGTTTCTTTGGAGCTTTATTATTTATTTTCAAATTAGTTAGTTCTGTAGTGGATATTTTTATTTTTTTCATACTTGATTCTCCTCATATTATTAATGTTGATAGTAAGGTCTGGTATTTTTAAATATTGAAAATCATTATCAATTACACATCACAAATTAAATTATACCACCACAACAAATTATTTTCTATATTATTATTATGATATTTTCTATTTTGATGTCTTCTATAAATTAAAAAGCTAACCACCACATCTTAAAAAATTTAAACGAAATTTTGAAATAAATTCTTCAAATTTATCTTCCTCAACATGAAAGGTAATCAAAGTGTGATGAAGTTTTAATGATCCCATCATAGACCAAACTTCATAACCTACTTCTACCTCCCAATAATGGCCCTTAAAGATTTCTAGATTTTCTGTTTTACCACCAATACTAAGAAAGTACTTTATAAAATCTTCTCTATAAATTCCGCCCATTTCAAGAGTTTTTGTTATTATCATGTATATCACCTTCTTAAACCATTTAATAGTACTGATTATAATATATACTATAAAATAGAAATATCCAATATTAAACTTTAAAGCTATAATAGAGGACTCTTGACATAAATTTTTAAAAGATATAAAATTATGCTGAAATAAAGTAATTGGAGGGGTTTTCATGGTAAAAGAAAAAGGCAATATATCAATTAATACGGAAAATATTTTTCCAATTATAAAAAAGTGGTTGTATTCTGACAAAGACATATTTTTAAGAGAGCTTATAAGTAATGGTTGTGATGCAATAAGTAAAGTAAAAAGACTCTCTTCCATAGGTGAAGCAAAGATACCTGAAGAAACAAAATATGAGGTAATTGTTTCAGTAAATAAAGAAAACAAAACATTAAAAATCATTGACAACGGTATAGGAATGACTGAAGAAGAAATTAACAAATACATAAATCAGGTAGCTTTTTCTGGTGCAGAAGACTTTATTGCAAAATATAAAGATAAAATGGATGAGTCTAGCCAAATAATAGGACATTTTGGATTGGGATTTTATTCTGCATTTATGGTATCTGATAAAGTTGAAATTGATACTCTTTCATATATAGAAGGTTCAGAAGCTGTAAAATGGATTTGCGATGGCGGTACTGAATATGAAATAACTTCATCTGAGAGAAATGAAAGAGGAACTACTATTACCTTATATATAAGTGAAGATAGTAAGGAATTTTTAGAGGAATACAAGGTAAGAGAAGTTATCAGTAAGCATTGCTCATTTTTGCCTGTAGAAATATTTATTAAAAATGAAAATGTAAAAAATGAGGAAAAAGATAATGAAAGACAACCTTTAAATGATACAAATCCTTTATGGTTAAAAGCTCCAAAGGATTGTACTGAAGAAGAATACAAAGATTTTTATAGAAAAGTATTTTTTGATTTTAATGAGCCATTGTTCTGGATTCATTTAAATGTAGATTATCCATTTAATTTAAAAGGAATACTATATTTCCCTAAACTTAAACACGAATTTGAAGCAACAGAAGGTCAAATAAAATTATATAATAATCAAGTATTTGTTGCAGATAACATAAAAGAAGTTATACCAGAATTTCTACTACTTTTAAAGGGCGCAATTGATTGTGCTGATCTTCCACTAAATGTTTCAAGAAGTTTTTTACAAAAGGATGGAAATGTTAAAAAGATTTCTAGACACATTGTAAATAAGGTAGCAGACAAATTGACTACTCTTTATAAAAATGAAAGAGATAATTACAATAATTTTTGGAGCAATATTCATATATTTATTAAGTATGGATGTCTAAGAGATCAAAAGTTCTATGAAAAGGTAAAAGATATAATCATATTCAAGACTATTAAAGGAGAATATGTAACACTAAAACAATATCTTGAAGCTAATAAAGAAAAGCATGAAAATAAAGTTTTTTACGTAAATGATGAAAAACAGCAAGCTCAGTACATTAAGCTTTTTAAAGAAAATGATCTAGATGCAATTATATTGAACTCTACAATAGATAGTCATTTTATAAGCTTCTTGGAATCTAATGAAAGTGATGTTAAATTCAATAGAATAGATTCGGATTTATCTGAGACATTAAAAGCTGCAGAAGCTGATAATGATAGTGAAAATAAAGAATTCAATGCAGATGTAGAAAATATATTTAAAAGAGTATTGAACAATGATAAATTAAAAATTTCTATAGAGGCACTAAAAACTTTTGAAGTACCTGCTATGGTACTACTTTCCGAGCAATCAAGAAGAATGTCTGAAATGAGTTCTATGTTTGGTGGTATGGATATGAAGGATATGTTCCCTTCAGAGCAAACCTTAGTTATAAATAAAAACAACATACTCATTAAAAAGCTTATTGAGCTTGATAAGATGGAAGATAAAAAAGAGGATGTAAATCTTATTTGTCAGCATATTTATGATCTTGCTATGATAAGCCATAAACAGCTTGATGCAGAGGCGATGTCACGCTTTATAAGTAGAAGTAACGAAATACTTGCGAAGATTGCAGGTTGATTTGTGAGCATATTGTAAAATTTGGAGGGATAGCTGTGAAACTAATATCATGGAATGTTAACGGTCTTAGAGCATGTGTTACTAAGGGATTTTTGGACTATTTTAAAGAGGTGGATGCGGATATATTTTGCATTCAGGAAAGTAAATTACAAGAAGGTCAAATAGATTTAGAGCTAGAAGGATATCATCAATACTGGAATTATGCTGAAAAGAAAGGATATTCAGGTACAGCTATATTTACAAAAAAGGAACCTCTAAGTGTTGCATATGGAATTAATATTGAAGATCACGATAAAGAAGGTAGAGTTATCACTTTAGAGTTCGATGATTTTTATATGATAACAGTTTATACACCTAATTCTAAGCAAGAGTTAGCTAGATTAGAATACAGAATGAAATGGGAAGATGACTTTAGAGCTTATTTAAAGTCTTTAGAGAAAAATAAGCCAGTAATTGTCTGTGGAGACTTGAATGTAGCCCATAAAGAAATAGATCTTAAAAACCCTAGTTCAAACAGAAAAAATGCAGGATTTACAGATGAAGAAAGAGGAAAGTTTACTGAGCTTATGGATGCTGGGTTTATTGATACCTATCGATACTTTAATCCAGATAAAGAAGGAATGTATTCTTGGTGGTCTTATAGATTTAACGCTAGAAAGAATAATGCAGGATGGCGTATAGATTACTTCTGTGTTTCAAACTCACTAAAGGATAAATTAGTCAGCGTAGACATTCATACAGAGGTTTTAGGATCGGATCACTGTCCTGTAGAACTCGTTATAAAGTAGGAAACTATAGATAACCCACCATAGTAATTTATAATTACATATATAAACAGAGTTCTTGGCANNGCCCGTTAAATGCCATTTAGGCATTTAACCTCCACCTGATGCTTAGAAATCGTTATCCAGGGACGTAGCCGCTCTTTACTCCCGCTTGGAGAAAAGCAGATGTCCCAAATTCTCCGATTTGGTGACAGTTGCTTTCACAGAGTGCGCGGGAGTATTAGAGCGGGTAGTCATCGGATAAATAATATTATGTGACCAGTAGATATTTTTTCTATAAGTCTTGTATGGCTATATTATATAAGACTTATAGAAAAGTTTTTGCTGGCACTTTTTTTAAAACTTATTCATTATGAACCAAGCTAAAAGTCTTTTCTTAAAAGAATTCTTTTTATCCAGTCATTTTATATTTTCTACTGATTTTTCAATATTAATAAGTATTCCATATAAATCTTAGTTTAATTTGTAAGATGCACAATAGCAATAATTGTATAATACTGAATAATATTTTTAACACTATAGATATCCAAATTAAGCATTTGGCTTACCATGGGAATACTGATGGATAAGTCAAACATATAGATTGTATATCTATAGATATACAAATATATTAAATTTTACAATATTATGTTAAATAGAGTAAAATTTTAAGTATTTTGTTATTAAGTTAATCGTTAATTCGATAATGATTTTTTTAATTAAGTAATTTTATAAAAATAAATAATTAAGTTATGCGAAAGTATCATATAGCATTATTTCATGCATGTACGCTGTAAATACATTATGCTAAAATAAAACTACTTTAGATGGTGAACTCATGAGTTTCAGCAAATATATATTTAAACAATCCCAGATATAATTATTTTTTAGCATAATAGTAAAAAAGGAGCACTGTCATGAAGAAGATTATTATTATATTTACCGGTGGAACAATATCCATGAAAAAGAATGAAAATAATAATGCCGCTGTACCAGCTATGAGCGGAGAAGACATATTAAAGCATACACCAGGAATTGAGAATATTGCAGATATTCACTTCTTAGATTTTGGCATGATGCCGGGGCCTCATATGACTCCAGAAAAAATGCTGGAATTGTCAAGATTAATAAATAATAAAATTGAAATTGAAGGCTATGATGGAGTTATAGTTACTCATGGTACAGATTCGCTTGAGGAAACAGCATATCTTGTAGATTTGACATACAATGGCTTAAAGCCTGTAATATTTGTAGGCTCAATGAGAAATAGTTCTGAACCAGGTTGGGATGGACCTCCAAACTTAATAGATGCTGTTCATGCTGCAATATCCAATGAGGCGAAAAACAGGGGAGTTATGGTAGTAATGAGTGGGGAAGTCCATTCCGCTTCTCAGGTAACTAAGACCAATACGCATACATTAGACACCTTTAAAAGCAAGGATTTTGGGCCTATCGGTTTTGTAGATAACAACAAAGTTTACTTTTACTATAGTTACACTAAAAATCAGTACATATCTACAAAAGAAATTGACAGTAATGTAGATCTTATAAAATGCGGATGTGGTATGGATGATCGTATCTTGAGGTTTTGCGTAGATTCTGGAACACATGGAATAGTAATTGAAGGTATGGGAAGAGGAAACATTCCACCTAAAATGGTTTCTGGAGTGGAATATGCTTTAGAAAAAAATATACCAGTTGTTCTAGTATCCAGATGTCTTATGGGTAAGGTTCTTGATGATTATGGTTACGAAGGTGCTGGAAGAGAACTTACTGAAAGAGGAGTAATTCTTGGAGACAATCTTCCAGGACAAAAAGCTAGAATCAAATTAATGGTGGCATTAGGACAGAGTAAGGACTTATCTAAGATTAAAGAAATATTTGAGAAGAACTATTATTAATTTAAATTTAGAAACAAGAAATTATTTTCCTAGGAGGAATGTTTATGGATTCTACGGATTATAGAATTATCGAATTGCTTCTGGAAGATGGAAGAATGCCTATGAAGGAACTTTCACAAAAGGTAGCACTCAGTGCCCCTGCAGTAGCAGAGAGAGTAAAGAGGCTTGAAGAAGAAGGAATTATAACAGGTTACAAAGCAGTAGTAGATTATGAGAAACTTGGCAAAAAAATTAATGTGCTTATAAACGTAGGAATGAATGTTCAAAGAAATGAAAAGTTTATGGAGTTTATTAAAAACGAGGATTCTATAATTGAATGCCATCATGTTACAGGACCATACTGCAAGATTTTAAAAGCCAGGCTTGAGAATATTGCAAGTCTAGAAAAACTTATAGGAAAGATACAGATGTTTGGCAATACGGAGACATTCATAATACTTTCTTCAGTAGAAAAAGAGCATATAATAAGCGATGATAAAAATATTTAATTAAGTAACAGTGTTAAGATAACAAGTTACTGCTTGATATATCCAATTTGCATAGAGGAAGAGTAAATAATTGTTATGTAAGTAATTCAACAAAATAGTAAATGGGATACAATTAGGAGGATACAAACATGGATAATTTTAGTTTTCAACGTGAAGAAATTGAGAGAGTTTATGGGAAAATAAGTCCTTTTGAACTTAAAGATAAATTAATAAATCTTGCTGAGGAATCAAAGAAAAGTGGTGCGCATTCATTGTTAGATGCAGGTAGAGGAAATCCAAATTGGATTGCAGCTACACCAAGAGAAGCATTTTTTACTTTTGGTCAGTTTGCTGTTAAGGAAAGCCGCAGGGTATGGAATGATAATGATTTAGCTGGCATGCCAAAAAAGGAAGGTATTGCAGAACGTTTTATGGAATTTGTAAGAGCTAACCAAGATGCTCCAGGTATTGAACTGCTTAGCAAAATAATTAATTACGGTGTAACAGTAAAAGGATTCAACGGTGACGACTGGATTTATGAATTAGCAGATGGAATTATTGGTGATAACTACCCTCAACCGGATAGAATGCTAAGACATATTGAAAGTGTAGTTAATGACTACCTTATTCAAGAGTTGTGTTATAATGAACCTTTAGAAGGAAAGTTTAATATATTTGCTGTTGAAGGTGCTACAGCGGGAATGTGCTATATTTTCGATTCTTTAATTGCAAATAATATATTATCAAAAGGCGATAAAATTGCGCTTATGGCGCCAATCTTTACACCTTATCTTGAGATACCTCATTTACCACGTTATAATTTTGAAGTTATTAAAATAACAGCTGATGAAGTATCTGAAGATGGCTCTCGCACATGGCAGTATCCTGCTTTAGAAATAGATAAATTATGCGATCCAACTATAAAAGCAGTTTTTATAGTTAATCCAAGTAATCCGCCATCAGTAGCAATGAGACCAGAAACAATAGATCAGTTAAAAAATATTGTAGAGAATCATAATCCTAATTTAATGATTATTTCAGATGATGTATATGGCACTTTTGTAAATAACTTTTGTTCGTTAATGGCAGATTTACCATACAACACAATAGGAGTATACTCTTACTCAAAATACTTTGGAGTAACAGGCTGGCGTCTTGGAACTATTGCACTTTATGAAGATAATGTATTTGATAAATTATTAAGAGAGCAGGATGAAGATAAAAAGAAGAGAGCGAGAAGGCGTTATTCAGGGCTTTCTACCAATCCTGACAAGATTCCTTTTATCGATAGAATAGTAGCAGATAGCCGTCAAGTAGCACTTAATCACACTGCAGGATTATCAACGCCACAGCAAGTACAAATGGCATTCTTTTCACTATTTGCCATAATTGATAGAGAGAACAAATATAAACAATTAACAAAAGACATCTGCCGCCGTCGTCAAAGATTGTTGTTTGATGGATTAGGATTGGATTTAAGGGAAGATCCTTTTGATGCTGCTTATTATACTCAATTTGATCTATTAGAGTGGGCAAGCCGTAATCATAATGATGAATTTGCAAATTATTTACAAGAAACTTACAAACCCGTTGATATTCTTTTAAGATTAGCAGAGCAATCTTCTATAGTTTTATTAAGTGGCAGTGGTTTTCATGGGCCAGAGTGGTCTATTAGAATATCACTTGCAAACCTTAATGATGAATCTTACTCTAAAATTGGACAAGTTCTTCGTAAAATATTGCAAGACTATGCTGCTGAATGGGAAGAATCAAAAAAATTAAAACAATAAATAAAGAATTATAGAAATTGTATGGTGATTTTAACAAAACCATTATACAATTTTTGGATTATATTAGTTAGTATTCCGAATGTGATAAGAATTAAATATGCAAGCAGTAAGAGAGGAGCTTTATACAAAAAAGGCTCCTCTTTCCTAACATAAAAGAATATTAAAAGATAAAAATATATGTAAACAAATATAGGAGAGTGATGAAAATATGAGACACTTTAAAAATAAATTAATTCACTTTCTTGTTTTCGGAAGCATATATCTGAATATAGAAATTATAACAAGGGCCCTTGGAAATTCTTTAGTTGGTTTCAATGGTATATCTGAGTTAAGCTTATGCGGATGGACTTCTTTATGGATGTTTCCCATAGGAGGTTTTTGTGCAGTTATCATTGGTACTTTGAATGACTATCCAGGATATTATAATTTGAAAATGTGGCAGCAAACAATAATGGGAGGTTCATTAATTATAGCAGTGGAATTACTTTCAGGAATATTTCTCAATATTATTTTAGGGCTACATATATGGGATTACTCAAATAATAAATACAATTTCATGGGACAGATTAATTTGCAAAATAGCATAGCTTGGTATATTTTAAGTATAGTGATTGTATGGCTAGATGATGAATTGGCATATTATATTTATAGAGATGAAAAACCAGATAGCTTGATAAATTATTTTAAAAAAGTACTAACATTACAGTAATATAAGCTTTAGACTTATAAAAAAGTATTTACGTAACAAAGAACTATAAATATATCTCGGGATGTAAGTCAATTTTTGGCTGTGAAACCTAATAATATAGATGTGAGATTATTAAAAATCCCAGTACTTTTGTATTGAGTACTGGGATTTTTTCAGCTTAATTACTTTTACTTATTACAATAGGATGTACGTTTTCTGCAGTAAGAGAATTTAACACCTCATTTGCAGGGTAATAATTATTTTTTCCTTTTGCCGAGCCATCCAAGTAATTTGAGTTGATGTTAAATGGATCGTATATTTCAAAATAAGTTTTGCCATCTACTACTTTATAACCTTTTATAATAACTGTATAAGTATTTCCATCAACTGTATGGAAACGTCCAACTTTCGATTCCGAACTGTTATTATAATTTATATATTGAGGGTTAAGGTTAGCTATAAGTATATTTCCATCTTTAAGTTGTTTCTTTAATGAATCCTCGTTTATTGCGTCGCAAGAACTATAATTTATACTTGAATCCTTTAGAGCGGAAATAATATTGTTAATGCTCCAAGCTGATCCACTGTTTTCATATGTATCTCTTATATATGCTATGGACTTGTCAAGCAAAGGATTTGTCCACTTAATTGCCATAGCTACAGCAGCAGGACCGGAGTTTACATTTGAGTATTTTCCAGTATCATTTTGACCAATATACCAATCATACCCTTTATCATTATTTACAGATTCTGTTTCTTTTTCTCCTAATCCAATTGAATTTACCTTTGATTTAATACTAAAAGGTAAAGTTGATGTATACTTTATTTTTATACCATCAGCACTTTCAATATTATCACCGATAATTAGCTTATAATTTTCTTCATAGTTATAGCTAGTGCTCCATGGAATAACAGTTACTGAGTAATCTTCTATTAGAGTTTTGGTAGAAATAAAATTTCCCTTACTATCTACAACTTTGAATTCATTTTTATTACTTTCAGTATCTTTTATTTTTCTATTAAATTTAATTTTCCATTGTTTTAGAGTATCTATGTTTTTTCTCTGATCAAAGTTTTTATATTCTGGTACTTTAGATGGAGTCTTATCACCTGTGTTTGGATTTTGATTTTCTTTTGTTTGATCTTCTTTTGGTGGAGTATTGTTATTTGATGTATTTTTATCAAGTGTATCTTTATTAGGTGTATTTTTATCTAATACTATATATTGTTTAGATACATATCCATAAGAAGAATCAAATTTAATTTTATACCAATCACCTGTAGTCTCCAAAATCTCTACGCTCTCATCTAATTTTAAGCTACCTATAATTTTTGCATTTGAGTTAGATTCACTTCGTACGTTCAAACCTTGTTTAGAGGATACAACACCATGCAGCGGATCAGCGGCTTTAGCTGCATAAGAGGCACCTAATATTGAACCAATAGTTATTGAAAGTGAAAGTACAATTGATATTATTCTTTTGCTTTTCATTAAAGTCATCTCCTCCTATTTGGAAAAGTTAATATGCTTTTCATTAATTTTCTATAATTATATATTAACACATCTATGGTAAAAAAGTTATAAATAAATCTTTAATTTTATCCGATCGCTACCATTGCTAACACCCCAATTCTTTGTATGAAACTCCTTCTCCTATTGTCGAAGGAGTAAGCGATTCGCACTAAATCAGCACTTCGTGTAAGTGACTATCACCAAATCACAGATTTGGAATATCTACTTAAGATTTAGGCTCTCTGCTTAACTGAGGGATAAGCACTGCTACGCGCCTGGATAAGTCTTCCCCTAAAGGATAACGTATTCTAAGTGCTAAAGACACTAAGAATGCTGTTAATAAGGTTCAGATGGAGAAAGTCATCCTTATAAGCAAACTCCATCTGAACCTAAGAATCATTTGATAGGAACGAATAGTACACTTTTAGCACTGCAAAAGTTTCTATCTATACCTTTTAATATTTACTAAATTATTGGTATATCATTATGACTATATTTCTGATCTATAAAGGAAGATATAATACTACATAAAGCCAGAATGCCTTCTTTTAACTTATGTTCATCTAAAAAGCAGAAACCAATACGTATATGGTTAAATTCAGGTTCACTTGGATAACATGTTGAACCAGGAAGAAAGGCGATATTACGGCTTTGGGCTTCAAAAAGAAGACTTTCTGCACTCATCCATGAAGGCAGTGTAATCCAAATATTTGGTCCTCCTTGTGGAATAGCCCATTTAACATCAATTGGCATATGATCTGTAAGTAGCTTCAAAGCTAAATTACGTCTTTTAATTAAAATGGAGTTTAAATTCTTCAAGTGTTTTTCCATAAAGTTAGATTGAAGAAAAGGTAACAATGCTTTTTGAGTTAGTAATGGACTTCCAAGATCAGAATTTGCTTTAGCAGCTACAAGTCTATTTAGTATTGAGCCTGATGCAGATACTGTTCCAATTCTGCATCCCGGTGCTAAAAACTTACTAAATCCTTTAATATATATTACACGTCCACTGGTATCTAAACTTTTAATCGATGGTAAAAAACTCTTTTCAAAAGTTATCTCACTCCAAGGGTCATCTTCAACTATTAAACAATTAAAGTCTCTTGCAATATTGAGTAATTCTCTTCTTCTTTGCATACTCATAACGGTTCCTGTTGGATTATGATAGCTTGGTATTGTATAAATTAATTTTGGAGAATAAGAATCACAAATTTTTAAAAGTAAGTCTATACGCATTCCTTCCTTATCTACAGGAACAGATAAAATAGTAGCTCCTTGCCAGCGAAAAACATCAATAGCAGCAGTATATGTTGGAGCCTCCATAATTACAACATCACCTGCTCCAATAAAGGTTCTGGCAACTAAATTGATTGCCTGTTGTGATCCATTAGTTATTACAATTTCTTCTGCAGACAGAGAAACATCTTTGGTTTTTAAATAGTTAGCTATGGAAGTTCTTAATTCCAAATCTCCTTGTATAGGTCCATATTCAAATAGCAAAGATGGATTTTTCAAAACAAGTGAGGATAAATGCTTAGAGATATGTTGCTCAGGAAGCAGGGAACTGTGAACGTGAGCAGCAGACATCTGAATTTGTGGTTTTGTATTTAAATTTATATTTTGTCTCCAAAATTGAGCCCTTGGAAGATGGTCAGTGATTGAAAGCTGCCAATCAAGGGAAGTTGAATCATTTTCAGGATTGTTATTATTAACTACATCTTCTGACTGAACATAAGTACCTTTTCCTTGAATAGTTGCTATAAAGTTATCTTTTTCCAGCAAAGAGTAAGCTTTAACAGCAGTGACTAAGCTTACTTTCAATGTTTTTGAAAGACTTCTAACAGAAGGTAATTTAGCGCCTTTTTCTATTAAACCTGAGGCTATGCGATCAGATATGGATTGATAAATCTGTACTGATAAAGGTATATTAGAATTTCTATTTAAATCTATGTGCATTTTTATTTTCTCCTTAAGTGTTATAGTGTGTTATTGACTGTTATGCATGGTGTAAAGGTATAATATGATATAAATACTATATCATACTATAACAATAGAGTCGAATAAAATATTAAAGGAGGGAAAATGCCATAAAGGAAAGATAGAAATAATTATTTAATTATACATTTAGAATATATCAATTACTTATAAAGTGTCATTAATCTAGTATAAGATAATTTGAAAGGAGAATAATTATGGACAAATATTTAAAAAGTGATTTAGAAAATATAAATGAACTATTAGAGAAAGTAAAAAATAATGCATGTACATTTCTAAAGGATATTGATGAGATACCAACTTTCTCAAAAGATTCAAAGGGTTATAATAATTCTCAATTAAACCAAGAGGGTTTAGGGGGAGAAAAAGCCTTAGAGGAATTCATAGAGAGGTTTTATAAAGGAATAGTTTCTAGTGCAGGGGCTAAATACTTTGGTTTTGTAACAGGAGGATCAACTCCTGCGGCGTTAATGGGAGATTGGCTGGTAAGTGCCTTTGATCAAAATGCCTCAGGTAGAGATAACTCCAGTGGTACAAAAATTGAGGAAGAAACTATTAATTTATTAAAACAGCTTTTTGGTTTACCACAAGAATATTCAGGAGCCTTTGTTACCGGTGCAACTATGGCTAACTTTGTGGGATTAGCAATTGGAAGACAGTGGGTAGCTAATGAATTGGGTTTTGATATAGCTAAAAATGGTATGTATAATCTTCCACCAATAAAAATTATAAGTGCTGCACCCCATTCAAGCATTTTAAAATCCTTATCTATGCTGGGCATGGGAAGAGATAATATGCACTATATTCCATCTATTAATGGTAGAGAAGCAATAGACATTAAAGCATTAGAAAACTACTTAAAACAAAATAATGGAACACCTTGCATTGTTGTGGCAAGTGCAGGTACAGTAAATACTGTGGATTTTGATGATTTAAAGCAAATAAGGGAGTTAAAGAAAAAATATAATTTCTTCCTTCATGTAGATGCAGCTTTTGGAGGCTTTGCTGCCTGCTCTCCAAAGTATAAAAAACTTATGGAAGGAATAGATGCAGCAGACTCTATTACGGTAGATGCACACAAATGGCTTAACGTTCCTTACGATAGTGCAATGCAGTTTACTAAACATACTAAACTTCAAATCCAAGTTTTTCAAAATAATGCTATATACTTAGGAGAGCTTTCAGAAAATCCTGATTTTGTGCATTTAACTCCAGAAAATTCTAGAAGACTTAGAGCCCTTCCGGCATGGTTTACCTTGAAGGCTTATGGAAGTAATGGATACCAGGAGGTAGTTGAAAGAAACTGTAGTTTAGCAGAGGTGTTGAGTAAAAAGATTGAAGAATCCAAAAACTTTAAGTTATTAGCTGATACTAGACTAAATGTAGTTTGCTTTACTATTAACTTAGGTGATCATAGTGCTACATTAGAAGAAATACAGCAGTTCCTAAAAATAGTTAACGAAGATGGCAGAGCATTCTTTACTCAAACTGTATATAAAGGAACACCTGGAATAAGAGCAGCTATAAGCAATTGGAGAACAGAAGAAAAGGATATGGAAATTGCATGGGAAGTATTAAATAAAGCTTATAAATTTTATTTGAGGTAATATTCTTATAATACTAATATATGGTATAATACATCTGTAAGCGTAAATTTAAAAAGAGGTGAGTTTATGATAAAAGATAAAATTGTTTTTATAAGTGGAGCTAGTAGTGGAATAGGTGAAGCTACAGCTAGAAGATTTGCAAAGGAAGGTGCTATACTTTTACTTTGTGCAAGAAACATGGAAAAATTGCATAGCTTAAAAGGTGAGTTAGAAAAAGAATATGGAGCAAAGGTCTATGTGTATGAATTAGATGTAAGAGATAAAAAAGCTATAGATGAAGTTTTTGAGAATATACCAAAAGAATTAAGAAATATAGATATATTAGTAAATAACGCAGGACTTGCTCAAGGATTAGAAAAAGTTCAGGAAGGTGTTCCAGAAGAATTTGATGTTGTGATAGACACTAACATAAAAGGACTTTTATATTTGACTAGGAAGATAGTTCCTACTATGATAGAAAATCAGAAAGGTCATGTTATAAATATGGGTTCAGTAGCAGGGATACATGCATACCCAGGGGGAACTATTTACTGTGCTACTAAAGCGGCAGTTAAATTTATAAGTGATGGATTGAGGATGGACATAGTGCATACTCCTATAAGAGTAACTAATATACAACCTGGTATTGTAGAAACTAATTTTAGTGTAATTAGATTCCATGGAGATAAGGAAAGGGCTGCTAAGGTTTATGAAGGCATTAAGCCATTAACTCCGGAAGATATTGCAGATATAGTGTTGTATACTGCTTCTGTACCAGATCACGTTCAAATATGTGAAGTAACAGTAACAGCAACCCATCAAGCAACTGGTGGAGTAGTTTATAAAAAATAAAACTAATTTTTTATCTTAGGCATCTGAAAGAAAATAGACTAGTATACTGACTAGTTATTTTTTTGAAGATGCCTTAACTTATATCTCCTAAATTACAGTAGTCTATTTATATAGGAGTAAAATTCTCCTCAAAAAGTTATAAGGTTATATAACAATAATTATCTATTAGTATAATGTATTTAATGATATAATATGATAATAAACAATATTTTTAATATTGGGGAGGAACTGCCATGGATAATAAAGATATTAATGTAAAGTTATTAATAGATACTATGTCAGTATTTGAAAAGATATATGATGTAATTAGGATAGTAAACCCAATGAAAAAACAAATTTTAGACTTAAAGTTAAATAAGGTTACTGAACTAGAAGCATCCTGTTATAGTTTTTGGAAAAAGGGAAAGGTTTGTAGCAACTGTGTTTCGGCTCGGGCTTATAATGAAAATGAAACTTTTGTTAAGATAGAATATAACGGAGAAAAAGTGTACATGCTTACTGCTATACCTGTCCAATTTGAGAATACCGCAGTAATTATTGAGCTTTTAAAAGATATAACTAACAGTGGAGTAATAGAAAATATAGAGAATAAGGATAGCGATACAATTCATAGCGTAGTAAATCATATGAATGAATTAGTGGTATCAGATCCTCTTACTAATGTCTTTAATAAACGATTTATAAATGAAAGACTTCCTGTTGATATGATAAATAGCTCTTTAAACGGAGAGCCAGTATCTCTGATAATGGTAGATATAGACTTTTTTAAAAAAGTAAATGACACTTACGGCCATGTAGCTGGTGATGAAGTTATAAAGACTGTTGCGGCTATTCTTACTAGATCTATAAGAAAAGATATAGATTGGGTAGCTCGCTATGGTGGTGAGGAGTTTGTAGTGTACTTAAAGAATACAAATAAAAATTCTGCAATAAATGTTGCAGAGAGAATGAGAAAATCTATAGAGGATGCGGAAATAAAATATGAAGGAACAACAATAAAAGTTACAGCCAGCTTTGGAGTTAAAACACTGCTTGAGGAGCAGTTAAATCAAGAAGAATTAATTAAAGAAGCAGATAGCAAATTATATGAGGCTAAGAATAGCGGAAGAAACAAAATAATAGCATAAGATCACATGAATATATATTATATAAATTTCCTTATTGTAGATATGTATACAATAGGGGAGTTTATTTTATCTAAAATTACATAATCACTTGGATAAAACTATAATACTATTGAAGCTATGGACTTTAAGCATCATCATGGTAAAATAACTATAGAGTATTCAGATAAAATAAACATTAAGTTTTTAAATTAATAATTTACGGAAAATATAAAACGGGAGGTACAAATATGCCAGAGATAAAATATGAAATAACAAAAGCGATAGGTACTCTTTCAGAATCTTCAAAAGGATGGAAGAAAGAATTAAATCTTATAAGTTGGAATGATAAAGAACCTAAGTATGATATTAGAGACTGGGCCCCAGAACATGAGAAGATGGGTAAAGGTGTTACACTTACTAAGGAAGAACTTATAGAATTAAGAGATGTTTTAAATAGAATAGATTTATAAATTTTAAAAACACTAGATATTTATGTCTGGTGTTTTTATTTATTTGAATTTAGTATAAGTGCAATAATAATTATAAATTTACATAAAATACTGATGAAAATCTGAAATACATAAAGTGGAGGTGAAAAATATTGAATTGTATAAATAAAAAAATAAGGTTAAGAATTGGTGTAATATTTATAAGCATGATATGTGCAGTATATGTGAAATATAGCAGTACTGTTGCAACTTATACTACACCTGTTAAAGGAGAAATAGATAAAATAATATTGATAGATCCGGGACATGGAGGAATTGATGGAGGAGCAATATCAAAAAGAGGTTGCCAGGAAAAACATATAAATTTAAGTATAAGTTTAAAATTAAAAGATAGACTTAAAAATATGGGTTATGAAGTTGTGATGACAAGAGAAAGTGATAAAGGACTTTATGGACTCACAGGAAGCATAAGAAATAAAAAAAATGAAGATTTAAACAATAGATGTAAAATGAAAAGAGATTCAAATTGTGACGTTTTTATAAGCATTCATCAGAACTTTTTTGAGCAAAGTTATTACCATGGTGCTCAGGTATGGTACTCAAAAAATGAGGATAGTGAAAAGCTAGCACATATTATACAGGAAAATTTCAAAATTGACTTAGATAAGAAAAATAATCGTGTGGAGAAACCTGCTGGAAATGCTTATAAGGTTCTAAGGTGCCACAGTGATATACCTTCAGTAATTGTGGAGTGTGGTTTCTTGACTAATCCTCAGGAAGAAGAAAAGTTAAAGAGCGAAGAATACCAAAATAAGATAGCAGATTCTTTGGCCAAATCAGTAAAAGAGTATTTTGATACAGAAAGCCAAAGAGTCTTATCCTATTAAATTTTGAGATATATATAACAAAATCACTAGAAGCTAAATATCTAGTGGTTTTGTTTTAAGCAGAGATGCAAAATCTTAGGACATAAGAAAGAGAAATTTTATAACTTCAATTGTAAAATGGGTAATTTACTAATATTTAAATATAAGGAATTATAAGTAATAAAATACATACAACAAATTAATTGATGGTGTAAAAATATTCTGATTTAAGTGTTAATTTAAAATATAAAGACACAAAAGTGCAGAAAATAATGGTATAATTAAAATAGTTGAAAGGTACACTGCAGCTTTTCAATAATATAAGAAAACAAGGGGGATGTTTTATGTTTTCAGAAAAGATAGTAAATAATTTAAAAAATTCATCATGGATAAGATTAATGTTTGAAGAAGGTACAAGACTTGCAGAAAAGTATGGAGCGGAAAATGTTTATGATTATAGTATAGGAAATCCTTATGCAGAACCACCGGTAGAAGTTATAGAATCACTTAAAAAACATGTAACAGGTGGCGAAAAAGGAATACATAGGTATATGAGTAATGCAGGTTATCCAGAGGTTAGAGCAAGAGTGGCTGAAAGTTTGGAGAAGGAAAGTAAAGTTAAGCTTTCAGCAAATAATGTTGTAATGACAGTTGGAGCAGCGGGAGGATTAAATGTTTTATTAAAATCACTTCTTAATCCTTCAGAAGAGGTAATTGTTTTTGCACCTTATTTTGTAGAATATAATTGTTATGTTGATAATTGTGGTGGACAAACAGTAGTAGTGTCCCCAGACAAATCAACCTTTGAGCCAGATTTAGAGAGTTTCGAAAAAAGCATTACATCGAAGACAAAAGCTTTAATAATTAATAATCCAAATAACCCAACTGGAGTTGTATATAGTGAGAAGGTTTTGAAAAGTATTGAAGAAATTATAACAAGAAAAGAAAAGGAATATGGAACTGATATATATGTTATTTCAGATCAGCCTTATTGTGAAATCGTTTATGATAATATTAAGGTTCCAAGCCTACTTGCTATTTTTAAAAATGCTATTATAGTAAACTCATTTAGTAAATCTTTAGGTCTTGCAGGAGAAAGAATAGGCTACATAGCTGTAAGTAGCAGAATAGAAAATGCAGATATTCTTGCAGATGCATTAGCCTACTGCAACCGTACTCTTGGTTTTGTTAATGCTCCAGGACTATTCCAAAAGGTTGTTGGAGATGCAATAAATGCTAAGGTAGATATTACTGGATATGAAAAAAGAAGAAATTTCTTATATGGTAATATAACAAGATTAGGATTTGAATGTGTAAAGCCACAAGGAGCTTTTTATCTTTTCCCAAAAGCATTGATAGATGATGATGTAGAATTTGTTAGAAGAGCTATGAAATATAATTTATTACTTGTTCCAGGAAGTGGTTTTGGGTGTCCAGGGCATTTTAGAATGTCTTATTGTGTAAAATTTGATATGATTGAAAGATCAATTCCTGCTTTCGAGAAATTAGTGCAGGAGTTTAAATAATATCAGTTTAAAGGAAAAAATTTATTCTATGTTATAAGGTTTAGAGAATTAAAAGTTAAATTATATTTTAGAATATGTTGCTAAACTTTAAATGCGTTAGGTATTTTTAGTTTTGGCAACATATTTTTAAAAGTAATTTAACTTTTTATTATGAGCTCCTATGCAGAAATGTAGTATAGAAATCTAAAGGAAAAGCGTAGAACAACAAGACCTGGTGTGTCAGCATGTTAGATAGAAAGGATTTAAGAGGTTATTAGAGTATTACATGTGTATGCTTAGCTTAAAGCAGCTGGCAGTAATATTTAATAACTATAAAGATGATACAATAACATTCGTCGCTAGAGTGAGCGACAAAAGTGAAAAATAAATGTCGCGGGGTGGAGCAGCTGGTAGCTCGTCGGGCTCATAACCCGAAGGTCGTAGGTTCAAGTCCTGCCCCCGCAACCAAAAAGTATTGACAACAAACTATAGGAAGCTCTACAGCTTAGCTGCGGAGTAAGCGACCACTAACAAATCGGCACTCTGTGTAAGCGATCATCTCAAAATCATAGATTTTGGATGCCTGCTTAAGATTTGAAGTGTCTGCTCATATGATACTATCTAAAAGTTGTCTAATGCATAGCAATTGTTAACTTAGGAATAAGTTGCTAGTTGACAGATAGAGACAAGCATGATAAGATATAAATCCAGTCGCAAATGAGCGACATGATCCTTGAAAATTAAACAGAGGTAAAAAAGCCTAAATGGCTTTTTACGGGTAAAGGTATGAACTGATAATAATCGGTGAATAGAT
>NZ_JAEEGB010000004.1 GCF_016316925.1 Clostridium aciditolerans
CTTAAAGTTCTTGTTTAATTCCTCATCCATTTTAAAGCCGTATTCTTCAAGGGATTGCTCAACCATTCTCATTCCACCGAATGGGTTCATTATTCTCTTTAATGGAGCATCTGTTTGATATCCAACGATTACTTCATTTTCTTTATCTAAGTATCCTGGCTTGAAGTTGTTTATACCAGAGAACTCATTAGCTTCAACGTCCATAACGCCTTTTTTAATTTCTTCTATAATAAGAGCTTCTGCCTTGTCCCATAAGTTTTTAGTTTTAACTGTTGGAGCTGCTAAGAAGCTTTTATCTCCATCATACATTGTATAGTTCTTTTGTATGAAGTCTCTTACGTCTATTGTTTCTGTCCATTTTCCTAATTGGAATCCTTGCCATACCTTTTTTTTCATAAAAATGCCTCCTTAAAATAAAAAAATAGTTTACTAGTAGTCCAGAAGGCATCAAAAAGCGTAATACCACCTGGACATTTTGCCCAGGCGGTCGGCATTTTTTTACAAATCACACTCCCTGTGGTAAACTCCACTTCCGCCAGTAATGTGACTAATTGTAAAGTCAATACAAAGACTAAATGTTGTAAAGTAATTTGAAAATTTTTTGACTTTTTTTAATTATATTATAATAGTAACGAATAATCTAATTTATGTCAATTACTAAATCTAAAAAATTCAATTTAAACAAAAAATAGATTTTAGAGTTAAATATTTTAATTACTCTAAAATCTATTTTTCTTTAAACTAAATTATTAGCTATATTAACGAGGAAATCCTGAACATTGGTAACAACTGAAGTTACTTCCAAGCTTCCTCTATCTCTAAGTTTATTCACTCCAAACTCAGATATATCTACAGTATATATGTAAACTGGTCTTATTTTGTCATTTTCAACTTTATACATCGGTGTCATATTTCCTGTGGCTATAGTGTGAAGTTGCGTTGCAAGACAGATAACAGTAGTCGCCTTTTTACAGTGAATCCTCATGGCATTTTGGGCATCATAAACATTGGCAATGACAGGAGGCAAAGGCCCATCATCCCTTATTGAGCCAGCTAGTACTAGAGGAATATTGTTTTTTATACAGGTATAAACTACTCCATCTGTAATATTTTCATTTTCAACAAATTTTTCTAATGAACCTGCACGCCTAGCTTTATTAATAATATCGATATGATTATAATGACCATTGAAAACTGAATATTGTGTATAGATGTCCTGGCCCAAAGCAGTTCTTAATACTGAACCTTCTAAATCATGCGTTGCCAATGCATTTCCTGCGAAAATGGCATCAACATAACCACGTTCAATTAATTGAGACATAGCATTTTTTGAATCATGGTCAAATATTACAGCAGGCCCTAAAACCCATAATATGTATCCGTTATCCTTTTCATATTTTAATAGTTCATACAAACTATCATAGTCTTTTGAATATGAACTTTCCCTTGTTCGGCCGGATCTGAATGCAAATGATTGCTCCTCAACTGTATCTTGTATAAAACCATCGACATATACAAATATACCATCTTCAGCATTTTCTCTTCTACCTAGAACAACATTATCTCCAACATTTAAATTTCTAAATTCTTTGACATCCAATTTTTTATTTTCATTGACAACTACAACACAATCCATGCGGCTCTCAGAAGCGAGAATCCATTCTCCATCTATCTTAAAGTATTCAGGATATATTGATGTTGCATGATAGTTATCGGGAGCTACTCCTTTTAATGTAACTCTTTCAGTTTTAACGTCAGGAGCTGATATAAAAGGTTCTTTTTCAAAATTTGGTGAGTGATATTTAGGTAATTTAAAGCTCATAAAAGCACCTCCATATAAAAAATTTAAGTTTTTAACTTATTTAATATAGTATCTAGTAGATAAATTTTATCAAAGTACTGTTTAGTAGTAAATATAAAATATATAAAACATTAATAGATATGACTAATATAATTATATTCTTTAACTATACTTGAAGGTTTATTCTTTAAGCATAAAAACAACCATAGAGGAAAAGCTAGTACTAGAAAGGAGAGATGTGTATGCAAAACAAAATGAAGTACACAAATAATAATAAAAAAGAAGATGGAAGATTTAGAAAAAAACATATAGATCACAGTCCACAAGATGAAAGTTCAAGAGCAAAGTTTGGTACGCAATCTGAAAAACATCTGGACTCATTAGTAGGATTAGATGAAGAGTAGTAAGTTATTATACAGAAATATAATTTTTATATAAATAATGAGTAAAAGGAGAGTTTTTATGGAAAATAGAAACAAGCAACCTAAAAAGTGGTCAGATGACCCTAATAGTGCGAAATATCATTCTAGAAGTGCAAAATATAAGGCAGAGCATAAAAATGGGAAAAATACTAAGGAAAATTGGAATGCAGATTAAACTAGTTGGATATATTTGCAAGAGGTGGAGGTAATTTATTATGGATATAAAAAGGGTTAAAGAAATAATGAGCTCATCGGAGAATATAGAAGTACTATATAATCGTCATTCAGTATGGCTTGATGGTGTAGATGATAAAACCGGGAGAGTTAAGATTAGAATTTTGGATATGCGAGAAAACGTTTATGTCCCAGTAGATGATTTGGTAGATACAAGAAAAATAATTAATATAGATAGATAGAGGTGTTTATTTATGGGAAGATGGAGAAATAAAGGGCATCATGAAAAAGCAATGGAAACAGCTAAAGATTTGCTTGATAAAGGAATGGGTATGGGAGAAATAAAAGAAATAACAGATCTTAATGAACAGGATGTAATAAAGGCTAAGGATAAAATGAATGGTAACAGATAAAAGGAGGTCTAGCTATGAGTGATAAAGTAGATAACCTAAAGGAGAGAGCTAGAGAGATGCTTTTAGATGGAGAGACAGGAGATAAAATTAGAAAGGAAACACATCTAAGAGAAAAGGATATAAAAAGAGTACAGAAGGATATAACAAAACACTTTTAAATTATAATCAAAGGCTGATGGAGTATAAATTCATTAGCCTTTTAATTAATATAGAGCTTAGAATTCTGTTTATGTAAATTTATGATATAAACCTTGAAGGATGTTGTATAATAAATACAATAGAATAGTTTCGATTTATAGAATAAGTTTGCGAGGCGGTGAATGGAATGCTTAAGAGAGATACAAGAGTTCAAATTTTTGTTGTAGAAAATGGAAAGTATATTTTACTAAAGCATCATGATATAAAAAGAGATCTATATTTTTGGGGAGTCCCTGGAGGGGGAAGGGAGCTTGGTGAAACTGATGAAGAAGCTGCAATAAGAGAGGCCTATGAAGAAACTGGATTAAAGGTTAAACTCTTACCTATAAAAATGGAAGGAGTGCCTCAAATAAAAACTTCTATGTATAATCGAGTAGTGACTTTTTTAGCATATCCTACTGAGGGAAAGGCTAAGGTTGGATATGAACCAGAACCAGAATTAAAACAATATTATGAATTAGTGGATATTAAGTGGAAAGATTTTTATGATGATAGTGATTTAGAGAGAATAACTTATAATGATATAGTTCCATTGAGAAATATTATAAATTCGGATAAATTTATTAAAAAAAAGGAATTTTTTATATGTAAAATAGTAAACAAAGCTAAGTATTGTTTATTGTTTTATAACGAAAAAAATCAACAATTTAAGTTACCTTCTCAAAAAAATCAATTTATATCGAAATATACTAATAATCTTAACAACAAATTAACAAAGGATATAGGGTTTTTTTTAAGTGAAAACAATGGAATTTTATATAAAACAGATGTAATTTACATTGAGATGTCTGATGATTATAATGTTGATGTAGAATATGAAGGAAAATGGTTTAAATGTGATGAATTAACTCAAGTGAATTTAGATAGAACTTGTCAAAATATTATAGAAAAAGTAAATAAAAGTGTATGAACTATAGTTAATTTTTAGAAGGAATATATGTATAAATTGTAGAATATATTTGTTAAAACTATATTATGAAAAGGATAACTATTATGGGTAATTATGAGGTGTACGGAGTGCATTGTGTTTTATATTACTGTGGAATAGAACATATGCTTGTTAATATTTACGATTATGTAAATAAGGGAAGTGAAGAGAAACAATTAGTATATTTACATGTAGAACCGGAGTTGTATAAAGTTATTTCCGAAAGCTTATGTAAAGAAGGTTTTCAGATAGAAACTTTTAATATTCCACATTTAATGCAGATTTATCATAATCAAGGAATAAAATGTTTAGCTGATTATTTTCTTGATTGTGAAAGAAAGGCGAAAGATAAAGGCTATTTAGGTATAAGAATCGTTAATCAAGTAAGTTATTCATTAAAAAAAGTATCGAATGAAGATTTTTTAGATTTCGAAAAGGTGCTAACTGAGGCTGTTGAAGGAAAGAATATCTCTATAATGTGTGCTTACGATTTTGATGATTATATTAATAAAAAGAAATTTATCAATGATACTTTACTAGAACAATCTTTCGATGATCATAATTACAGATTCTATAAGTTTAGATTAATGAAAAATACCAGATGCATATAAAGGTTACATGCATCTGGTATTTTTGCTTTAATTATAAAAGCATAAAACACTTTGCTTTGGAAAAAATAAATTTGGGAGTGAGGTGTTTTTTATGAGTGCTAAAGGTAAATTGACAAATAAGCAAGCTGCAGCCATAGGATTAGATACAATGGATAATGGTGAAAATAGACACGAAAAAGATAGAGTAGAAAGACAAAAGAAAAACGATAATGTAAAACCACATTAGTTTACGTTTGGAGGATGCGCTATGGTTAAAAAAAATCAAAAACTTCCGCATGCACAAGCTATTAGGCATGCAAAAAGATTACTTGATAAAGGGAATAGTATTTCACAGACTATACAACAAACTCAGTTAAGCCATACAGAAATATTAAGAATAAAAAATGAAGACATGTAAATAAATTAAAGAGAACTTGAAAACCTCAGAATACATAACTGAGGTTTTCAATGCCTAGCTAAGGAATCATATAAGCTGTAAAGAGGGTGAATGTTATGAAAAGACATATGATAGGGCAACAAATAAGTGAGGAAAGACTTAAAGAAATAAAAGACATCAATGAAGCTAATAGAGCTGCAGATGAGATAAAAACAATAGAAATTAAACCTACAATGCAAACAGGGTATAATAAAGATGGAACAATAAAAGAAGAAGAAATAAAGCCATTTATGTATGAATTAAATGGCATAAAAGACAAATAAGAGCTGAAAAGCTCTTTTGTTTTATTAATGTATAAAGCTGGAGTTAATTACTCAAGTTTTTTTAATTTAGTATTAGTTAATAAATATCTGTTAATAAAAAATTCAACAATTGTTATAATAGTTGCAGCTATTGAAGTTCCAATCAAATTAACTGAAGCACCTGGAAGTAAAAACTGTGTAGAATAAACAACTGCAAATCCTACTAAAAACTCACCTATTGTATTTATTATTAAAAATCCTGGTCTTAATAGAGCCAAATCTATCAAATGAGTTATTGCGGCAAGTATAATACCAACAAATATAGCTTGATAAAAATATGGATAATATATATATGTAAATATATAGTTAGATAGTGATAATATAACGGGAAAAATTATAATTTTTGTTATGAAACCAACCATAAATATAAGGCTCCCTTCTTTATTTAATATATAGATTTGTTTATTAATATGATAATATTCTGTCCCAATTTTGAAAAATAATAGCTGCTTTTCATCTAATTAAATAGATTAATAAATCTGTAATGGAGCAAACTTATAATACAAGTAAATATTATATGCAACCACATAAAACTTATAAAGGTTTAAGAGGAGGTAATATTTTATGGCAAGCAGAGGAAATAGAGTATTAGTACCAGAAGCTAAATATGCATTAAACCAATTTAAGGTAGAAGTAGCAAGTGATTTTGGGTTACCAAATTATGAAAATATAGATAAAGGAAATTTAACATCTAGAGAAAATGGTTCAATAGGTGGAGAAATGGTTAAGAGAATGGTTGAGTCATATGAAAGAGGCTTAAGATAAAGATATATAGAGAGTCAGATGGGTCATTTACCATCTGACCTTTTATAATTATAAAATTGTTGCATAAAAATATAATGTAATTATTAAAATAATAAAGAATCATATCTTAAATATATTTGGATACTAGGAGGTATTTAGATGGAAGATAAGTTTATGAATAGCATAAAAACCTTAGAATATGCAGATTTAAAGGAACATCAAGAAAAAAAGATGAGAGAATTAGAAAAAAACTTTAATGAAGAATTTGGTACAGCATATTATTTTATGGTTATGGAACAAAACAGATAGTGTAATATTCCTGAGGTTATATTTGATAACCTCAGGAATATTTATTTTAATCCCAAATATTATTACAAAGTATAAAATACTTTCTATGTAAGAAAATAAGTTTAGAAGGGAGTGCTTATATGAAAAAAACATATTCAAAACAAGAACCCGATAGAAAACAAGTAAAAAGTCTAGATCCACAAAATGACTCAGATATAGATAGTCAAGCATATGGAGACGATACTTATATATCTACTCAAATTATAACAAATTATTATTATAATCCTAGAAATGAATAAACAATGTGGAAGGCAAGGCACTTAAATCTAGAATAAAGTAAAGTGGTATTAGGAAAAATAATAATACATTTAATTTTAGGAGGTAGCTATATGAGAGAAGGTTTAGTACCTACAGTTTTAGGTGTTGCAGTAACCACAGGAGCAGTAGCTCTAAGGGCAATGGATATGAAAAAGAGAGGAATAAAGAGAAAAGAAATGTTGCCTATGGCAGAAACCGCTGCATTAGGATTTGGATTAGCCCATATAGTACTAGGAACAATAGATTTAATTGATCATAGATAAAACAACTTAAAAGAAGCCAGGCTTTAAACCTAGCTTCTTTTTTAAATGAAGGAAATTTATTATAGCGAGATTAATTATTTTATCAATCTCAAATAAAGTTTAACCTCAAATAAAAGTTTTTATACTAATTATATAAGGTAAGTTGAGAAGTAGATATAATATTTTATGGTTTTAAATTAAAATAACCCTGAATTTAATCAGAGTTATTTTAATTCTGCGGCTAATTGTTTTAAGTAGATGTTAATCATAATTTTATGGGTAGTGTTACATTATCAAGGCATTATATATTTTAGCCAAAATTTTAAGTTTTATACTAATGAGCTACAAACATTAATTAATAGTTTTTAATACAACCTTTAGCAGCAACTAGATTTTTTACATGCAATTTAATAGGTTATTAAATAGAAAAATACATAAACTTATACTACAATCAAACATTTAATAAATTAAAAGGAGGAACTAGATTATGGCAAGTAGAGGAAATAGAGTGTTAGTACCACAAGCAAAAGCAGGATTAGATAGATTTAAAATGGAAGCAGCTAGAGAAGTAGGTGTAAATCTAAAAGAAGGATATAATGGAGATCTTACTTCAAGAGAAAATGGTTCTGTTGGAGGACAAATGGTTAAAAAAATGGTAGAAGCTTATGAAAAAGGCTTACAATAATATACTAGAATGAAAGTCAGAGTTAAACTAACTCTGACTTTTTATTACCTATAAATTATTAAAATACTAGTTTAAATTGTTACTTTTAGAATTTTTATTAATGTAAATTGTAAATGACTCTATTCCTAAATTAGCAAATTTAATAAATAGGATAAGAGAATATATAAGCAATCCCATTACCGAAATAAATAATATCATACCGAGAATACCAACTATAGCAAAAATATGATAATTCATCACACTAAAACCCCCTTATGCTAAATATATTAAATTAATATTATGATATTACAAAAAATAAATAGATAAGAAAAAATTATTATAAAAAACAAATAGTTAATGTCATTACAGTGGAGCACTTGTTAAATTCATGTGCTTATTTTTTATCGAATTAATTTGTATTTTAATAATATTTAGTTGATTAAAGAGTTAAAGTTCTATTTTTTATACAAATTTAATTCAAAAATATCTTAAATTTTGTAAATAATGGTTGAATATTTGTTTGGAATCGTGTATAATTATAATTAGGAGATAATAATAACTTTATAGTAACTTATATCGATATTGTTATTTAAAAATGGAGGTGCTTATAGTGGACAAGCAGTTAATTGAAAAAATTAAGAAAATAGAAAAGATGAGAGACTATATGCATGACTTGATAAATAGAAAGGGCAGTTTAACTGATCCGGAAGTGATATTAGCAAGCCAAATGCTAGATTGTAGCTTAAATGAGTACAATAGATTGTTCATTTAAATCTTAAAAATTTTTATATTAATCATCAGTTCATTAATTTAAAAAAGTAATCTAAGGTGAGGTTTAAGTATGACTTATAAACGCAATAGGCTGCAGTATGGGCTTATGGTACTAGTTGTAATTATTTTAGGATTATGCTCAAGAAGAATGAGTAATCTTATACCAGGATTTTTAAATACATATTTAGGTGATGCTCTTTGGGCGTTAATGATTTTCTTTACATTCGGTTTTATTTTTAGAACTATAGAGACAAAGAAAGTTGCATTAATAGCAATAGCATTTTGCTATTTTATTGAATTAAGCCAGTTATACCATACAAGTTGGATAGATAGTATTAGAAAAACAACAATAGGAGGATTGGTATTAGGATATGCATTTTTATGGAGTGACTTACTAGCCTATGCTATAGGAATTGGAGTAGGAGTAATTATGGAACTTTTTTTATTTAAAAATTGAACTAATATAAATTTTATGGTATATTCTTTACGTAATATTTTTTTATCGGTTGGACAAACTAAAGTTTGATTCCAAGAAATTTGTTTCTAGGGTGGGAAACTCTTATTTGAGTATCCCATTTTTTTTATTTTTTGAAATACCTAGTGTTTAAATTTATTCTTTTATTTGTTTTGCTAAATGCGTTAAATTTTTCTCTAAAGAAATGCATTTTATTTATACAAGGGAGGTTTACTTATGAATATATTCACTTTTAAAAGAGGTATCCACCCACCACATGGGAAATACCTTACTGAAAATAAAGCTATTGAAGAATTACTTCCAAAAGGATTATTAATATATCCGATGTCACAACATATAGGTGCTCCTTGTACTCCTTTAGTAAAAAAAGGAGACAGAGTATTAGTTGGACAAAAGATTGGTGAGGCAAAGGGTTTTGTTTCCTCTCCAGTGCACAGCTCTGTTTCTGGAACAGTGGAAAAAGTTATTGAAATGCCTACATCTAATGGAAGCAAGGTTATGTCTATAATTGTTAAAAATGATGAGCTTTATGAAGAAATAGAAATACCAAAGTCTAAAGAGTATTACAAGTTATCTAAAGAAGAAATAATAGGTCTTATTAGAGAAGCTGGAGTAGTGGGAATGGGTGGAGCAACTTTTCCAACTCATGTAAAGCTAAATCCTCCACCAGATAAGCCTATTGATTCTATAGTGATAAATGCTGCAGAGTGTGAACCTTATTTAACCTGTGACCATAGATTAATGCTTGAAGAAACTGGTGAAATAGTTGAAGGGTTAAAGGTATTAGCATTCCTATTCCCACAAGTCAAAATATATGTTGGAATTGAAAATAATAAGATGAATGCAGTGCAGTTAATGAAAAAAACTCTTAAGGATATTCCTAATATGGAGGTAGCTCTCTTAAAGACAAAGTATCCTCAGGGTGCTGAAAAACAACTAATATATGCTATTACTAAAAGAGAAGTTCCTTCCGGTAAGTTACCAGCAGATGTAGGATGTGTTGTGCAAAATATTACAACTGTTCGTGAAATATATAATGCAGTAGTGCTTGGAAGGCCGGTTATGACAAGAGTTGTAACTGTAACGGGAGAAGCTGTTAAAAACCCTAAAAATTTAAAGGTCAAGCTTGGTACATCTTGGTCTGAACTGATAGAAGCCTGCGAAGGTTTTAAGGAAGAGCCTATAAAGATTATAGGAGGAGGACCAATGATGGGAATGACTATATCCTCCTTAGAAGTTCCAGTTGTTAAGGGAACCTCAGGGATACTTTGCTTAACAAAGGAACAAGCGGCAATACTAGAGGAATCAAGCTGTATTAGATGCAGTAGATGTGTACAAGTTTGCCCTATGAAATTAACTCCAAGTTTTCTTGATTCTTATTCAAGAAGAAAAGAAGACGAGGCTTTTGAAAAGCTCCATGGCATGGATTGTATTGAATGTGGATGCTGTACCTTCTCATGCCCAGCTAAGCGTCATTTAGTACAATCTATACGTACAGCCAAAAGAAGGATTATAGCAAATAGAAAAAAATAGATTAAGGAGTGGCACTATAATGATTAAAACAAATTTTGCATTATCGTCATCCCCACATATTCGTGATAATGATTCTACAAAATCAATTATGAGGGATGTAATAATTGCCTTAATACCAGCAACCATAGCGGGAGTATATTTTTTTAAAACTCAAGCTTTACTTGTGATATTAACAACAGTTATATCCTGTGTTGCCACAGAGTATGCATGGCAAAAGATTACAAAACGTCCGATTACTATTGGCAACTATAGTTCGGTGGTAACGGGTCTTTTACTTGCCTTTAATGTTCCACCAACCTTACCTCTATGGATGGCGGTTGTCGGTAGTATCTTTACTATACTTATAGTTAAGGAGTTTTTTGGAGGCATAGGACAAAATATAGTTAATCCAGCACTAGCAGGAAGAGCATTTTTACTTGCTTGTTATCCTGTTGCTATGACTACATGGAAGATGGATGAAATTACTTCAGCTACACCACTTGCAATTTTAAAATCACATCAAGGAAATTTACCGAGTTTATATAATGTTTTTATAGGACATGTAGGTGGATGTATAGGTGAGACTTCAGCCTTAGCGCTGCTAATTGGTGCTGCTTATCTTTTCTATAAAAGAATTATTACATGGCATATACCAGTATCTTATATAGCTACAGTTTTAATACTCACAACTATTATAGGCAGGAACGGATCAATGACTGGGAACGGCATTTATGAAATATTTGCTGGTGGTCTTATGCTAGGTGCTTTCTTTATGGCGACGGATTACACGACCTCTCCAATGACAGCCAATGGTCAAATTGTATTTGGAATAGGATGTGGTTTTTTAGCTACAGTAATTCGTATTTTTGGAGGTTATCCTGAAGGAGTGTCCTATTCTATATTAATTATGAATTTGTTTGTTCCACTAATAGATAAATATGTAACTCCAAGAGTCTTTGGGGAGGTGAAGTAATTGAAGGATAAAGAAATAGTTAAATTAGGATTAATTCTTTTAATTATTGCCTCAGTGGCAGGATTTATACTAGCAGGTGCTTATTCAATTACTAAGGTACCTATAGAAAATCAAAATGTTAAAACTAATAAAGAGGCTATGAAAGAGTTAATTACAGATGCAGAAGATTTTAAAAAAGTTCAAGGTGTTAATGAAAAAAATATTTTAGAAGTTAACGAAGCAATAGCAGATTCTAAAACTATAGGATACACCATAAAAGTTTCCAGCAAAGGTTATAGTGGAGAAATACAAACTATGGTAGGTATTTCTACTAAAGGAGAGGTTACAGGAATTAAAATATTATCTCAATCTGAAACTCCAGGACTTGGTGCTAATGCTGTGCAGCCAAAATTTTCAGGACAATATAAGAATAAGCCTTTAGCTAATGCTCTTGAAGTAGTAAAACATGCTGTATCAAAACCAAATGAAATTGAAGCCATGACAGGTGCTACAATTACTTCAAAAGCAGTTACTACTGGAGTTAACGAAGCTGTAGATTTTTATAAAAACAAGTTGAAAGGGGGACAAAAATAATGGCAAGCATTAAGGAAAGGCTTAAAAATGGTATTTTTACTGAAAATGCAATATTTGTACAAGTTCTAGCAATGTGTCCTACTTTAGCTGTTACTACAAGTGCAAAAAATGGTATAGGAATGGGATTAGCATCAACTGTGGTGTTAATGGGTTCTAATTTTGTTATATCCCTTCTTAGAAAATTTATACCTGATAAAATACGAATACCTAGTTTTATAGTTGTAATAGCCGGATTTGTTACTCTTATCCAGTTTTTGATGCAAGGTTTTGTACCTTCATTATATAAGTCTCTTGGTATATTTATACCACTTATTGTTGTTAACTGTGTTATTCTTGGAAGAGCAGAAGCCTATGCTTCTAAAAATGATCCTATTTCTTCAATATTTGATGGACTTGGTCAAGGAATAGGTTTTACATTAGCTTTAGGAGTTATAGGAATCATAAGAGAATTTCTAGGCACTGGTAAAATATTTGATATTCAAATTGCTCCAATTTCATATGAACCTGCTTTGATTATGATACTTGCACCAGGTGCATTCTTTACGTTAGGAATTTTAATGGCACTTCTTAATTATTCAAAGCTTAAAAAGAGTGGAAAAGGGAACAAAAGAATTTCTGAATTTGAAGGCTGTGCACATTGTCCTAATAAATCCGCATGTTCTTCTATCAAATAGCAGTGTATTGAAAGAAAGGATGTTCAACAATGAAACTATTTTATTTAGTTATTGGAGCTTTATTTGTTAATAACTTTGTAATGTCAAGATTTTTAGGGATATGCTCCTTCCTTGGAGTTTCTAAAAAAATTGAAACAGCAAAGGGAATGGGCCTTGCGGTCACTTTTGTTATGACCATTGCATCGCTTATTACTTATTTAATCAGTAATTTTATATTAATACCTCTAAATATAACTTATTTAACCACTATGGCGTATATTTTAGTTATTGCTTCTTTGGTACAATTCGTTGAAATGGTAATAAGGAAGATGAGTCCATCTCTTTATTCTGCCCTTGGGATATTTCTTCCGCTAATTACAACAAACTGTGCTATTCTTGGAGCGGTATTAATTAATGTACAGGAAAAATATACTTTAGTAGAATCTTTAGTCTTTGGTGCTGCCTCTGGTCTTGGATATATGCTTGCGATAGTACTTCTTGCAGGGCTTAGAGAAAGAATGGAAGCTAATGATAAAATACCTGAAGCTTTAAAGGGATTACCATTATCATTAATAACTGCAGGATTAATGTCTATAGCATTTTTAGGATTTCAAGGGTTAATACATTAAGAGAGGAGGTATCTATGAATGAAAGAATTATTATTTGCAGTTATAACTTTAGGTGGACTTGGCTTATTATTTGGAATAATTTTAGGATATTCTTCTAAGAAATTTGCTGTTGAAGTAGATGAAAAAGTACCATTAATAAAAGAATGTTTACCTGGAGCTAATTGCGGTGGTTGTGGATATGCAGGGTGTGATGCCTATGCCCAAGCTGTTGCAGATGAAATTGCCGCAACAAATTGTTGTGCTGCTGCAGGGGCTGCAGTGGCTGAGAAAATTGCAGAAATAATGGGAGTATCAATTAATGCGGGAGAAGCCAATGTTGCTTTTGTAAAATGTAAAGGAACTTGTGATAAAGCTAAGGAAAAAGGAATCTACTATGGGATAGCGAACTGTATTGATGCAGTGAACATACCTGGTGGTGGTTCAAAGGCCTGTGAGTTTGGATGTCTAGGTCTTGGTAGCTGTGTTGAAGCTTGTAAGTTTGATGCATTGAATATTATTAATGATGTTGCAGTAATAGATGAAGATAAGTGTATAGGATGCGGCGCTTGTGTAAAAACTTGCCCTAAAAAAGTTATAGATCTGCTGCCGGTATCAAAAAAAGTTGAGATAGGATGTAATTCGAAAACAAAAGGAATAGAAGTTAAGAATAACTGCAGTGTTGGATGCATATCTTGTGGTCTTTGTGCAAGAAACTGTCCTGAAGAAGCGATTGAAATGATTAATAATCTTCCAGTTATAAATCATGATAAGTGTGTAGGTTGTGGAATTTGCATAGAAAAATGTCCAACTCATGCTATTGTGAATAGAAAATAGTAGGAATTACGTGAAGAGTAGCATATAATATTTAATGTTTAAATAGAACCCTATAGTTAGGACTTTTTCTAACTATAGGGTTTTCTGTACTAAGATATATTATTAAGTATTACAAAGATAATCATCTTAGAATAAACTTCGAGAACTAGTAATTAATCATGTACTTTGTACTATCAACCTGAACTAGAACTTTTACTCGTTAGATTACATCAAAAAAGCTTACTTGATCACTTTCCGGAAGACCGTTTAAGCACCCAAACTTTTTAAGCGATTCTATAGCGGAATTCCCGATTTTAGCACGTTTCTTTAGATCTTCTATAGAGCTAATAGGCTTTCCTTCTTGTTCTGCTTCTTGTACTGCGTTATATATGCCTTCTGCGGCTACATTTCCCATACCGGCTATACTGTTTATAGGTGGCCTTATGCCATCCTCCTCCATTAAGAAGTTTATGGCATGAGATTTATATAAATCAATTGGCAAGAAATTAATGCCTCTTTCATACATTTCCAAAACCAGTTCTAGATCATCGAACATATCCTTATCCTTAGGTCCCGCTTGGTTACCCATAGCTTCAATTTCCTTCATCTTTTCCTTAACCTTTTCTTTGCCGAATATCATAAATTCTGCGTCAAAGGCTTTTGCTCTGATGGAGAAGTATGCTGAATAATAGGCCTTAGGTATATGAACCTTAAACCAAGCTATTCTGAATGCCATCATTACGTAGGCAGCAGCATGGGCCTTAGGGAACATGTATTTTATCTTTTTACAGGAACCTATGTACCACTCTGGCACCTCGTGCTCCCTCATTAAAGCCTCATATTCCGGAAATTTTGGGTCTTTTAGTGCCTTTCCCTTACGCACCAACTCCATTATCTTAAAGGCTGAATTTGGTGGCAGATTTTGTTTGATAAGATAAACCATGATATCATCTCTGGTACATACCGCTTCACTTATGCTGGTAACTATTTTTTGATCAATCAAGTCCTTAGCATTTCCAAGCCACACGTCAGTACCGTGGGAAAGTCCTGATATACATATTAAATCCATGAAGGTTTTTGGCATTGTATCTAAAAGCATTCCTCTTACGAACTTAGTACCAAACTCAGGAATACCAAAGGTCCCTACCTTGGAATTTATCTGCTCTGGCGTTACTCCTAAAGCTTCAGTTGATGAAAATATAGACATAGTAGCCTTATCATCCATTGGTATGGTTTGAGGATCCACTCCCGTTAAATCCTGCAGCATTCTTATTACTGTAGGATCGTCGTGGCCTAGTATATCTAGCTTCAATAAGTTCTGATCAATAGAGTGATAGTCAAAATGTGTTGTTATAATATCTGAATTTGGGTCATCAGCTGGATGCTGTACAGGGCAGAATTCAAAAATTTCTCTTCCCTTAGGTACAACTATGATTCCACCAGGGTGCTGCCCTGAGGTTCTTTTTATACCTGTACATCCCTTTGATATTCTGAGGATTTCTGCCTTGTTTACTGAAATATTTTTTTCATCAAAATATTTTTTCACATATCCAAAGGCTGTTTTTTCTGCTATGGTACCTATGGTTCCAGCCTTAAAGGTTGTGCCCTTTCCAAAGATGACCTCTGTGTATTTATGAGCCTTTGCCTGATACTCTCCTGAGAAGTTTAAGTCTATATCTGGCTCCTTATCTCCATTAAAGCCTAAGAAGGTTTCAAAAGGAATGTCTATGCCATCCTTAGCTAAGTTTTCTCCACAAACAGGGCATACCTTATCTGGCAAGTCAAAGCCAAGTTTAATTCCATAATCCTCAAAGTCTGAATACTTGCATTTTGGACACCTGTAATGTGGCGGCAGAGCGTTTACTTCCGTTATACCGGTCATATATGCAACAACAGAGGAACCAACAGATCCTCTGGAACCTACCAGATAACCATCCTCATTTGATTTCCAAACCAGCTTCTGAGCTATAATATACATAACGGAAAAACCATTTTTTATAATGGAATCCAGCTCTTTCTCAAGTCTTTTCTGAACAAGCTCTGGAAGTGGATCTCCATAAAGCTCATGAGCCTTTCCAAAAGTAATATCCTTAATAGTCTGCTCACAGCCATCTATGTGTGGTGTAGCTTTATCTGGTGAAATAGGGCTGATCTGCTCACACATGTCTGCTATCAAATTAGTATTTGTTACAACAACCTCATAGGCCTTTTCTGCTCCTAAATAGTCAAATTCCTTAAGCATCTCCTCAGTAGTTCTTAAATATAATGGAGCCTGATTATCTGCATCCTTAAAGCCCTGTCCTGCCTCCAGTATACGTCTGTATATCTCATCCTCAGGATCCATGAAATGAACGTCTCCTGTGGCAACTACAGGTTTATTTAATTTTTCTCCAAGAGCTACAATTTTTTTATTGATTTCCTTTAGATATTCTTTATTAGGCACTTGCTCTTGCCTTACTAAATAATCATTGTTTCCAAGAGGTTGGATTTCTAAGTAATCATATTCCTCAGCAATAGCTTCAATTTCCTCATCGGATTTTCCAAGAAGTATTGATTGATAAAGCTCACCTTCACTGCATGCACTTCCAAGAATTAAGCCCTCAGAATATTTTTTTAACATGCTCTTTAATATACGAGGTTTTTTATAAAAATAATCTAAGTTAGAATAGGATACTAGTCTATATAAATTCTTTAAGCCCTCATAATTCTTTGCGAATATTATTGCATGATAAGTTTTAAGCTTTTTATAGGCTTCCTTCTTTGCAACTTCATCAGAGCCGTATATGTCTATATCTTCAAGAGTTTTTGCGCCTCTTTCCTTTAACTTTTCAAGCATTATCTTAAAGACCTTAACGGTAGTATCTACGTCATCTAAGGCTCTGTGGGCAACCTCCACCTTTATTCCAAGGTTTTTAGCGATTCTTCCTAATTTATAGGTTTTAAATTCAGGGAAGAGTTCCTGAGCTAAGGTCAAGGTATCCAAATATGTGAAGTCGAAGTCATAGCCTAAAACTTTGGCATTATGCTTTAAGAAGTTTACATCAAATCCAGCATTATGAGCAACCAAGACACTTCCCTCGATAAACTCCAGCATTTTAGGAAATACCTTATCTACGGTTTCTGCATCCTTTACCATATCATTGGTTATATTTGTAACCTCTACAACTCTTGGTGGAATAGGCTTTTCAGGATTTACAAAGCAGCTAAATTGGTCTATTACCTTTCCATCCTTAAATTTCATGATTCCTATTTCAGTAATTTTTTCTGTTACTGGCGAAAAACCTGTAGTTTCCAAATCCAGTACGCAATAGGTGGTATCGATGCTCTGTCCCTTAGTGTTTGTTACAGAAGGTTTTTTATCTGGTGCCAAATAGGCCTCTACTCCATATAAAACCTTCATGTCAGGATTATCTCTTCCTAGGAGCTTATGTGCATCAGGGAATGACTGCACCACTCCATGATCTGTTATGGCAATGGATTTCATGCCCCAGCTCATGGCTCTCTTAATCAAATCAGAGGCACCTGTCATGGCATCCATCTGACTCATTTGTGTATGCATATGCAGTTCTACCCTCTTAACTTCAGCATTATCCTGCCTCTTAGTCTTCTTTATACCTTCTGTTTCTATTATAATATTAGCGATCATCTCAACTTCACCAGAAAACTGGCTATAACCTGCATTTCCAGCAACCCTAACACCCTTAGCCTTTTTAAGCCTAGATGTTACCTCACCCTCTTCACCAGGCTTTAAGAAAGACTTACAGGTCATGGAGCTTGATCCGTCATATAAGTCAAAGGAAACTAATGTTTTTCCGCTTCTTAATTCCTTTGCCTCCATATTGGATATTTCACCCTCTAAAACTATCCTACCTTCATCCGGTGTAATGTCAGTAATTTTTATTATTGGCTCCCTAATCTTAGAGCTTCTGCCTAATATCAAGAATGGATCGTCTTTTTTATCAGCAGTTTCTGACTTTCCTTCTTGTTTCTTTTCTGATTTCCATACTTGTTTCTTTTCTGCTGCTTCCTTAGGCGGTTTAGGGGTATTACTGCTTGGGGCGGCCTTAACTTCTTTTTGAGTAATCAGCAGTTCCTTTGCAAATGTTTCATCTTGCATTCTTATAAATTCTTCACAGCTTACATTATCAACAAAATTTATTTTATATGTTGTGCCGTACAAGTTTTTTATGGCATCATGAATTTTTTTATCATAGCCCATGGATTTTAAAAAGTCTGATGCTGACATATCAAAATTAAAATTTATGGTATTTTCAACCACTTCATATTTACTATTATTTAGTACTGCTTTTAAGGCAGGGTAGCTATCTGCCACGAAGAGTATAATATTTTTTAGTTCCTCTTCTATGGGTTTTTTATCCGTTCCCTCAACATACTTTACAGCGATTTTAGAATCTTTTAATGCAAATCTTTCTTTTATAAACTTATTAAGCTCTTCAAATTCTCTTATTTCAATATATTTATCTGAGCTGATTTTCATTTCCAGGGTCTTAGTTTTTTTACTTAAGACTACAGATTCTACAATAGCGGTAGTTATGTTACCTCCTGCCTCATAATCACTAAAAATTTCATTTATTCTTTTCATCTGTTCTTTAACCTTCCCTCAAAAATTTTTAGTATGTTACTATTATATAAGATAGACTTATGCTTTGTCATGTAGGAAAAATAGGCATACAAGCACTCATTTATAAAAAGTGACTTTATCTTATCATGGTTTTTTCTTTTATTTCATTAGTATTAATGCATCTGTGTTAGAGGAAATACAGATTTATTTGAGGACATAGACATGAAAAAGGCTCTTTGGATTATTCATCCAAAGAGCCTTTAAGCATTGATATAACTTGGTGCCGGAGGCGGGAGTCGAACCCGCACGGGTGTTACCCCGACGGATTTTGAGTCCGTTGCGTCTGCCAATTCCACCACTTCGGCAAGTGACAAAGTAATAATATCACATATAATAAATATAGTCAATAGATGTTTAAGATTATATATAAATAATTAAAGATTCTGCTTCAATTGTCAAAATGTTATGTATATAGTTTTGATTTCAATTTTTGTATAAAATCTATTGTGATAGTAGTTTTTATTTGTTAAAATATAATTGTTGAAAAAATGTATTTTTTTATGCGTTTGTGGGAACAAAAAAGTCCCTGTGGGTTAAAAATAGCACTATTAGAACATAAGTATAACTATGTTCTATATAAATAATAATTATATATGTAGGAAGGAGAATAAAAAATGATTTATTCAACAGAAGTTGACAGAATGTGTTGTGTAACTAAAGGACCAAATCATGGAGCAGCTCCAATTCCACAAGAGGGAAAATGGGTACAAGCTAAAGAGGTAAAAGACATATCAGGTTTAACGCATGGTGTAGGTTGGTGTGCTCCACAGCAAGGTGCTTGCAAACTTACTTTAAATGTTAAAGATGGTATAATTGAAGAAGCTTTAGTTGAAACAATAGGATGTTCAGGAATGACTCACTCTGCTGCTATGGCATCAGAAATACTTCCAGGAAAAACTATACTTGAAGCGTTAAACACAGATTTAGTTTGTGATGCTATAAATACAGCTATGAGAGAATTATTTTTACAAATAGTATATGGAAGAAGTCAAACTGCTTTCTCAGAAGGTGGACTACCAATAGGAGCAGGACTTGAAGACTTAGGAAAAGGATTAAGAAGCCAAGTTGGTACTATGTACGGAACAAAGGCTAAAGGAACAAGATACTTAGAAATGGCTGAAGGATATGTTACAAAGGTAGCTTTAGATGCAGATAATGAGGTTATAGGATATAAATTTGTTCACCTTGGAAAAATGATGGAGTTTATAGGAAAAGGAATGGATGCGAGCGTTGCTATGGAAAAAGCTACTGGTCAATATGGTAGATTTGATGAAGCTGTAAAAGTTATCGATCCAAGACATGAATAATATATAAGGAGGACACGAAAATGGCATTATTTGAAAGTTATGAAAGAAGAATTAATCAAATCACACCAGTGCTCGAAAAGTATGGTATGAAGACTTTAGAAGACGCTAAAGCTGTATGTGATGAAAAAGGAATAGATGTTTATAACATAGTTAAATCAACTCAGCCAATATGCTTTGAAAATGCTTGCTGGGCTTATATAGTAGGTGCTGCAATAGCTATAAAAAAAGGATGCGTAAAAGCTGCTGAAGCTGCTGAAGCTTTAGGAGAAGGGTTACAATCTTTCTGCATCCCAGGATCAGTTGCTGATGACAGAAAAGTTGGTTTTGGACACGGAAACTTAGCGGCTATGCTTTTAAGAGAAGAAACTAAATGCTTTGCATTCTTAGCAGGACACGAATCATTTGCAGCTGCTGAAGGTGCTATAAAAATAGCTGAAAAAGCTAACAGAGTTAGAAAAGAGCCATTAAGAGTTATATTAAATGGTCTTGGAAAAGATGCTGCTTATATAATCTCAAGAATAAATGGATTTACATATGTTCAAACTAAATTCGATTATTATACAGGTAAGTTAGAAATAGTTAAAGAAAAGGCTTACTCAAATGGACCAAGAGCTAAGGTTAAGTGTTATGGATCGGATGATGTTAGAGAGGGTGTTGCTATAATGCACCATGAAGGAGTTGACGTATCAATAACTGGTAACTCAACTAACCCTACAAGATTCCAACACCCAGTTGCAGGAACATATAAAAAAGAATGTGTTGAAATGGGCAAGAAATACTTCTCCGTTGCATCTGGTGGCGGTACTGGAAGAACTCTTCACCCAGACAACATGGCAGCAGGTCCAGCTTCTTATGGTATGACAGATACTATGGGAAGAATGCACTCAGATGCTCAGTTCGCTGGTTCTTCATCAGTTCCAGCTCACGTTGAAATGATGGGACTAATCGGAATGGGGAATAACCCTATGGTAGGTGCTTCCGTTGCAGTAGCTGTTGCTATTGAAGAAGCAATGAGAAAATAGTAAAAAATTCATAGTAAAAACCTTGTTAAAATGCCTCTATGTCAATCATAGAGGTATAAATTTTCAAAATTAAAAAAATTCTAAAAATTTTCTATTTCTATAGTGACATTTCAATATAAACATATTATAATAGTAGAAATATAAGATTTGAATAGCTTAATGCTATACAAACTGCAAATAAAAATAGGAAAAGGGAGTGGTTTGTATGAAGGAAATGCCAAAGGATGTGAACTTTGTAGGCGACAAAAAAAGTGATGACAGCAAAAAGGTAAAAACTAAAAAGAAGGAATCATGTAGATTTTTGTTTGATATGATAGGTAGAATCCTTCCACGAGGTTAATAATTTTTGAATATACCAGCAGCAGATTTAATAAAATTTTGCTGCTTTTTTTTATACAATGATAACAAAAAAAGTGATTACAAACAGGTGAAAACGATATATAATGATATATGCAGGTATTAATACAAAATTCATGAAAGTTTAAAAGATATAAATTAAGTTTCAAACAAATTATGAAAAATTTTTATTAATTATATATAATCTAAAGCATTAGATAGGTGGGAGAATATATGGAAAAGTTATTAGATACCTTAATTGAAAATAATAAAGTTTATACGAAAAATGGAAAAGTAGCGTCCTATATACCAGAATTAGCTAAGGCTAAATCAGAAGCATTAGGAATATGTATAACTACTTTAGATGGAGAAGAGTATTGTTCTGGAGAATGCGACGAGAAGTTTACAATTCAAAGTATTTCCAAAGTCATAACTCTAATGTTAGCTATTTTAGATAATGGGAAAGAAAATGTGTTTAAAAAAGTTGGAATGGAGCCAACTGCAGATGCATTTAATTCTATAATAAATCTAGAAACGAAGAGTCCACAGAGACCTTTAAATCCTATGATAAATTCAGGAGCTATTGCAACGGTTTCTTTAATTGCAGGCGGGGATGGAGACAAGATTTTTGAAAGAATTTTAAAGTTCACTAGAAAAATAACAGGAAATCCAGATATAAATATCAATGAAGATGTATATAAATCAGAGAAAAATACAGGACATAGAAATAGAGCCTTGGCTTATTTTATGAAGAGTACTGGAGTAATAGAGGGAGAGGTAGAAGAAGTATTAGATGTATATTTTAAGCAGTGTGCTATAGAAGGAACTTGTAAGGATATAGCAAGAGTGGGAGCTGTCTTAGCTAATAATGGAGTTTTACCTTGGAATGGTGAAAGGGTAGTACCAGCCTATGTGGCTAGAATTGTTAAAACAATAATGGTTACATGTGGAATGTATGATGCATCAGGAGATACTGCAGTAAAGATAGGAATACCATGTAAAAGTGGGGTAGGCGGAGGTATACTTGCAGCAGTTCCAATGAGAATGGGAATTGGAGTATTTGGACCAGCACTTGATATTAAAGGTAACAGTATTGCAGGAGTAAAAATTCTAGAAGAGTTATCAAAAGAATTAGATTTAAGCATATTTTAGTTAAAGTTTATTTTAGACAGGCTATAAGACATAATCAAATAAATAATAGACGAAATATGCTTCGAATCTTTGGTCTCTTATTTATTTTCATATGCCTAAGATATTTGCAAAAGATTATATCTGAAATAATTATTTAATAGACGTATTCTGTTAATAGCTATTAAATATATATCAGATATAATCTTTTTTACTTTCGTATAATTCATATAATGTTTACTAGTATTTCTATTGATATATCATATGAAAAAGGGTATAGTTTATTTAAATTTTTACAAGGAGATTTTTCTAATTTATAATAGTAAAAGAAAATAATAGTGTGTCATACACTTGTATTTTTAAAATTTAAATTATGAAAGGTGAGCTAAAATATGCTTAGATTCTTAGATGCTGGCGAATCCCATGGAAAGGCATTAATTGCAATAGTAGAAGGTATACCATCTAATTTTAATATAGATATGGATTTTATAAATAATGAGCTGAAAAGAAGACAGAAAGGATATGGCCGTGGAGATCGGATGAAAATTGAACAAGATAGGGTTGAGCTTTGGTCCGGTGTTAGGGGAATAAAAACGACGGGAAATCCTATTACCATGGTAATATTTAATAAGGATTATGAAAATTGGAAAGAATTAATGGGTAGAGAGCCAAAAGATGAGGAAAAGATTAAGATAGCGCGTCCAGGTCACGGGGATATGGTTGGGTTCTTTAAGTATAGTACAGGAGACATTAGAGATGTAATAGAAAGAACTTCAGCTAGAGAGACTGCCATAAGAACCGCTGTAGGTGCTTTGTGCAGAAATATATTAAAAGAGCTAGATATAGAGATAAGAAGCAAAGTTAATAGCATTGGTAATATTTTGGATGATACAGTAGACCTATATGACGATAAAATATTTAAAAAAATCCAGAGTAGTTCAATAAGATGTTATAATAGTATAGTTGAAGAAAAGATAATAGAAAAAATAGATATGTGTAAAGAGCAGGGAGATACTATAGGAGGGTGTATTTTTATTTCTGTAAAAGGCATGCCGATTGGTATAGGAAGCTATACTCAATGGGATAGAAAACTCGATGCAAACTTAAGTAGAGCCTTGATGTCGGTACAAGGAATAAAGGCAATTGAATTTGGCAATGGGCTTGATTTAAGTAAGCTAGGAAGTAGCTTTAACGATCCTATATATTATGTAGATGAAAAAATAATAAGAACTTCGAATAATTGTGGAGGAATAGAAGCAGGAGTCTCTAATGGAGAAAATATAGATATGAAGGTCTATATGAAACCTATCCCCACAGTGAAAAAGAGTTTAGATTCTATAGATTTAGTTAATAGAACAAATGTAGTAAATAGATATGAAAGATCTGATGTATGTGGAGTTATTCCAGCTTCAGTAGTATTGGAAAATGTTTGTGCCTTTGAGATATTGAAAGAGATTATGAGTAAGTTTCCCTGTGATAGCTTTCAAGAACTAAAACAATATGTTGTAGAATACAGACGAGAAGTATATGAGAGATAAGGATATATAAACTATAATGGAGGTAATTTTACATGACAAAAGAAAGATTATTGATACTAGATGGTAATAGTTTAATGAATAGAGCATTTTATGCACTTCCACCTTTAACAAATTCGGAAGGCTTACACACTAATGCTGTATATGGGTTTATTACTATGCTTTTAAAAATGAAGGAAGAAATAAGTCCTAATTATATTGTATCCACTTTTGATAGAAGTGCGCCTACTTTTAGACATAGTGAATACAAGGAGTATAAAGCTGGAAGAAAAAAAATGCCTGAGGAGTTAGCTGAGCAGTTTCCAGTAGTTAAGGAGTTATTGGAATTGCTTTCAATTAATATTTTTGAAATAGATGGATTCGAGGCAGACGATTTAATTGGAACACTTTCTACTTTTGCAGAGAATAAAGATATAGAAGTATACATAGTTACGGGAGATAGAGACGCCCTACAATTAGCTTCAGATAATATTAAGGTTATAATAACTAAAAAGGGAATTACAGAAAAGGAAATTTATGATGGAAAAAGAATGGTTGAAGAGCATGGTGTTACTCCAAGTCAATTTATTGATGTAAAGGGACTTATGGGAGATTCATCAGATAACATACCTGGAGTTCCTGGAATAGGAGAAAAAACTGCTTTTAAACTTATAAAAGAGTATGGAAGTATAGAAAATGTACTTAGCAATATAGATAATATAAGTGGTAAGAAAATTAAAGAAAATTTGCATCAGTACAGTGAGCAGGCTATATTTAGTAAAAAGTTAGCCACAATTATGAAGGATGTGCCTATTGATATAGATCTAGATTCTATAAAATCAAAGGAAAATTACAATGCTGAAGGCTTAAGAAAGTTATTTATGAGGCTTCAATTTAAAACACTAATTAATAAAATTCCAGGAATAGAAAAGGGTAGTGAAAACATAGATATAGAATCAGAGGAAAGTGATGAAGAGCAAGAAGTTATATTTGAAAGTATTGACAAAATTGATAGATTTAAAGATGTTTCAGAACAGATACTTGCAGTTTGCAAGAATAAGAATGAACTTTTGTATATGACTTTTAAAATAGCAGATGCTAGTGTGTACTCTAAAAACTATATAGAAAAAATATTTGTAAATCTAAAAGAAAATAATTATGTCGTAGAAATAAAACAACTTATGGATGTTAACGAAGAGCAAGTAATAAACTTACTTAAATCTATATTAGAAGATAAAAACATACAGAAGGTAAGTCATGATGTTAAGATGCCACATACTATATTGCGCAAAATGGGCATAAGCTTTGAAGGAATAAAATTTGATACAAAAATAGCTGCATATTTAATTGATTCTTCAAAAGGAGAATATGAACTTGAAGATATTATAGGAAATTATTTATTAATTCGGCCTACTGGAGATGATCTTACAAAGCAAGTAAAGCATACAGCTCTTTTAAGTAAGATATTTGAGTCTTTGGAAGCTAGTATAAAAGAAGCCAATATGGATGAACTCTTGTATGAAGTAGAACAGCCACTTACTGAAGTATTAGCATATATGGAATATGAGGGATTTAAGGTAGATATAGAAAAGTTAACAGAGCTTGGTGATAAATTCAAAGTTGAAATAAGCACTATACAAAAAGAAATATACGATCTTGCAGAAGAAGAATTTAATATAAATTCTCCTAAGCAATTAGGGAAAATATTATTTGAAAAACTTGATTTGCCGGTGATTAAGAAAACTAAAACAGGATATTCAACTAACGCTGAAGTTTTAGATGAACTTTCAGATAAGCATCCAATAATAGAAAAGATAACCTACTATAGACAGCTTACAAAGCTTTATTCAACATATATTGAAGGATTAAAAGCTGTAGTAGATGAGGATGGAAAAATTCATTCAAGCTTTAATCAAACTGTTACAACTACAGGCAGACTTTCAAGCACAGAACCTAATCTTCAAAACATACCAATCAAATATGAAATGGGAAGAGAGATAAGAAAAGTTTTTGTGCCAGAGAATGATAATTGTGTTATACTTTCAGCAGATTATTCACAGATAGAGCTTAGGGTGCTTGCACATATAGCTAATGATGAAAATCTAATAGATGCTTTTGTAAACCACAGTGACATTCATACTAAAACTGCATCAGAAGTATTTAGAGTGCCTATAGATGAAGTTACTCCGTTGCAAAGAAGTAATGCTAAGGCGGTAAACTTTGGAATAGTTTATGGTATAGGAGACTTCAGTTTAGCAAAGGATCTAAAGATATCTAGAAAAGAGGCTAAAAATTACATAGATACATATTTTGAGAGATATCCAGGTGTAAAGAAATATTTAGATGATGCAATTGAGCAAGCGAAGGAAAAACTATATGTAACTACTGTTATGAATAGAAGAAGATTTATTCCAGAGATAAAGGCATCAAATAAGATGGTAAGATCTTTTGGAGAGAGACTTGCTATGAATACTCCTATTCAAGGAAGTGCTGCAGATATTATAAAATTGGCTATGGTTAATGTATATGATGAATTAAGAAAAAGAAACCTTAATAGTAAATTAATACTACAAGTTCATGATGAACTTATTGTAAATGTACACAAAGAAGAATTAGAAGAAGTAAAAGCCATAGTAAAAAAAGAGATGGAAGAGGTTTTGGATTTAAGGGTGCCTCTAGAAGTTGATATAAATATAGGTGGAAACTGGTATGAAGCTAAATAATATAAGACTGTAATTAAAGAGGTGTTGCTCTGTGATAAAAATAGGCATTACAGGTGGTATAGGAAGCGGGAAAAGTACTATATCTGATATGCTTAGAAAAAAAGGATTCAGTATTATAGACGCAGATATCGTTGCAAGAGAGGTATTAAAGATTTATCCTGAGATACTTCAAAAAGTAAAAGAACAATTTGGAAAAGAGTTTTTTAATGAAAAGGGAGAACTTAAAAGAAAAGAGTTTGGTAATTATATATTTGCTGTGGAAGAAAGAAGAAAAAAATACGAAAATATAATAATGCCTTTTATAATAGAATATATATTTATCAATCTAGATAAGTTTAAAGAAGAAGGGAAGCAAGTATGTTTCGTTGATGCAGCTACATTAATAGAAAATAATCTTCATAAGCATATGGATGTAAATATACTTGTATGGGTTGATTCAAAAACCCAAATAGAAAGAGTAAAAAATAGAGATCACTTAACAGAGGAACAGGTAATTGATAGAATCAGTTCCCAAATGCCTTTAGAAGATAAAAAAAAGGTATGCGATTTTATAATAGATAACTCAAAAACTTTAGAGTATACTGAAAAGGAACTATATAGAGCACTAAGAGAAATTGGCAAAAAGTATAGGGGGGTGGAGTGTCTTAAATTATAGATATTTTAAGACATAAAGTATATTGAAAACTATTAAACGTGCATTATTGCTTATAGTATTTATTGTTTTTGTAATGAACATTGTAAATATAATAAAGTTATTTTTTCCGTTAAAATATTCTAACTACATAGTTAAGTATTCTCAAACATATGCATTGGATCCTTATTTGGTTTCTGCAGTAATAAAGACAGAAAGTAATTTTAAGGAAGAAGCAAGATCACATAAGAATGCTTATGGTCTAATGCAAATAACCCCTGATACTGCAGAATGGGCTGCAGAGAAAATGAATATAAAGGATTTTAATGTTTCGATGTTAAATGATCCTGAATTGAATATAAAGATGGGATGCTGGTATTTAAATAATTTAAGAGAAGAATTTGACGGAAATATAGATGTAGCATTAGCTGCATATAATGGTGGTAGAGGAAATGTACAAAAATGGTTAAAGAGTTCAGACCATTCAGCAGATGGAAAGAATCTTCACTACATACCTTTTAAAGAGACTGACAAGTATGTAAAAAAAGTCAAAGTGAACTATAACATCTATAAGTATTTATATGATAAAAACAAAAGCAAATCATTAAGTACAGCTATAGATATGTTCATACAATATGTAAGGCTTAAAAACTAGAAGATTTATTTTGCAGTTGACAATTAAATAAAATATACTATAATATAGGTAGAGACGCGAGAGTGGCGGAATCGGCAGACGCGCACGTTTGAGGGGCGTGTGGGAGACCGTACGGGTTCAAGTCCCGTCTTTCGCACCATTAAAATTGTATAATTTCTGGGATATTTGAGATGCTCTATATTTTGAACCTACATTACTAAAACGGGAGTTCAACATTTAGGCGTAGATATGTACTTTCTTGTGAGACCTTTTGACGGCTTTGAGGGCGATAGAAACATCTGTGAGGACACCCACCTATCGGAGAGATAGGTGTCAAAATTAGAACGGCGGTATTTCGGATTATACTTTTGAAAAGTAATTGAGAGAGGTAAATTTACCTCTCTTTTATTTTATACAGATTTTAGTTTATATTCTGTATAACGTATATGATTAATAACTATTTTTTGCTTTCTCTTGATTGTTGATTAAGTTTCTTAGCTTCTTCTAAATCAGAAGAGCCAACTCCACTAGTCATTCCCATGTTAGTACTGCTAGTCATTGCTGAAGTGCTACCTTGTTTTGATTGCTGATTGAGCTGTCTAGCCTCCTGTAAGTCTGAAGCATCTGATCCACTAGTCATTGCTGAAGCACTGCCTTGTCTTGATTGCTGATTAAGTTGCACAGCCTCTTGTAAGTCTGAAGTATTTGTGCTGCTAGTCATACCACCAGCCATTCCTGTATTAGTCATGCTTTGTCTAGATTGTTGGTTAAGTTGTTTTGCTTCTTCTAAAGATTTTTGGTTATCCATGAGAAAATCTCCTTTCAAAATACAAATTATTAAAATAGATTCGTAATTGTGAACCCATTAAGTAGAATTCCCATATGAGATAATAGTATTCTATTATTTTATTAGCAGTAGTAGTGGAATTATGAAATTTGGTATATTCATTGCTAATTGAAATATTTTACAGTAATTTCAATTTAAGAAGTACGGCTTAATGAAAACTAAATAAATTAAAATAATAAGTTATTGATAAAAAAATAACAGTAATACAATAATATACAATAGATGATAAAAAATTTGCTGTGAACTTGTGTTTTTTTATGTGAGTTTAATGTAATTAAATGATATGTGAGAAAATTTAGAATTAACTTATTTTAATGATATTTTAAAAAAATTATAGTTATTTTTGCTTTATTAGTAGAACTTGACATGAATTTCCTAATATTTTAATATATTATTAGTAAGTAGAAACTAATCTAATTAATCACAAATGAAATTGAAATAAATTAAAGGTTGATCAAACATGCTAATCTACCAAATTATACATTCATTGAAATAGTTATACTAAGTTAATCAGTAATCATTCTTGTCGTTAATCTCCAGTATACTTTGAATAAATTCCCGCTGTATTTTTAAAAATAATTAATTATTTGGTAATGTAATTATAAAATTTAATTAATTTCATGTTTATTTCTAAATCACAAGAATTGATAGGTATGCTGCCAATGACTCGTCAGAGACATTGTGGTATTCTAATATATTAAACAGTGTTTATAAATAAATTTGCATCAATGAGAAAAATTAAGAGATAGACAAAGAGGGGGGAATTACAATGGAAAATAAGGTACTGACAGTGTGCCCTTATTGTGGAGCTGGTTGTAACCTTAATCTGATTGTAGAGGATGATAAGATAGTTAGAGCTGAGCCGGCAAATGGCAGAACTAATGAAGGAACTTTGTGTTTGAAAGGTTATTATGGATGGGACTTTTTAAATGATCCACAAATTTTAACTTCTAGACTTAAGAGACCAATGATTAGAAAAGAGGGACAACTTCAAGAAGTATCATGGGATGAGGCAATCAGTTTTACTGCTTCAAAATTAGGTGAAATAAAAGAAAAGTATGGTCCTGAGTCAATTATGGGAACAGGATGTGCAAGAGGTTCAGGAAATGAAGCAAATTATATAATGCAAAAATTTATCCGCGCAGTTATTGGCAGTAATAACATAGATCACTGTGCAAGAGTTTGACATGCTCCTTCAGTAGCCGGTTTGGCTTACACGTTGGGAAATGGAGCAATGTCTAATGGTATTCATGAACTAGACAATGCTGATTTAATATTTATTTTTGGTTATAATGGAGCAGACTCTCATCCTATAGTTGCTAGAAGAATAGTTAAAGCAAAAGAAAACGGAGCTAAAGTTATAGTTGTGGATCCTCGTATAACAGAATCCGCTAGAATAGCAGATTTATGGCTTCCAATAAAAAATGGAACTAATATGGCGTTAGTTAATGCTCTAGGCAATGTATTAATAAACGAAGGCCTTTATAATAAGGAGTTTGTAGAAAAACATACAGAAGGCTTTGAAGAGTATAAGGACTTAGTTAGCAAATACACTCCTGAATATGCGAATAAAATAACAGACGTTCAGGGAGAAGATATAAGAAAAGCAATGAGAATGTATTCATCAGCTAAGAATCCTATGATATTATATGGAATGGGAGTATGTCAATTTGGACAGGCCGTTGATGTTGTTAAAGGACTAGCCGCTCTTGCTATATTAACTGGCAATTTCGGAAGGCCAAGCGTAGGCATTGGACCAGTAAGAGGGCAAAACAATGTTCAGGGAGCCTGTGATATGGGGGCTTTACCAAATGTATATCCTGGTTACCAAAAAGTGGATGATGATAATGTTAGAAGAAAATTTGAAGAAGCATGGGGTGTAAAGCTTTCCAATAAGATTGGATATCATTTAACTGAAGTTCCAAGGATTACATTGGAAGAAAACAAGATTAAAGCTTATTATATTATGGGAGAGGATCCTGTTCAAAGTGATCCAAATTCAGCAGAGGTTAGAGAAGCATTAGAGAAAATGGAACTTGTAATTGTACAGGACATATTTATGAACAAGACAGCATTGCATGCTGATGTAATATTACCAGCAACATCCTGGGGAGAACATGAAGGTGTTTATAGCTGTGCTGATCGTGGCTTCCAAAGGTTTAGAAAAGCAATAGAGCCAAGTGGTGATGTTAAACCAGATTGGCAAATACTTTCGGAAGTGGCTACTGCAATGGGATATAATATGCATTATAATAATACGAAGGAAATATGGGATGAAATGAGACATCTATGCCCAAACTTTACAGGAGCTAGCTATGAAAGATTAGAGGAGCTTGGAGGCATTCAATGGCCATGTCCTGACGAGAAACATCCAGGAACTTCATACCTGTATGAAGGAAATAAATTTTCAACTCCAAGTGGAAAAGCAAAGTTATCTGCTTCAGAATGGAGGCCGCCAATGGAAACTCCAGATGAAGAATATCCTTTAGTATTATCTACAGTTAGAGAAGTAGGTCATTATTCCGTAAGAACAATGACAGGAAATTGTCGTGCCCTTCAGCAGCTTGCTGATGAACCTGGCTACATACAAATGAACCCGAAGGATGCAGAGAAATTAACGGTTAACGACCAGGAGTTAGTAAGAATAAGTTCTCGAAGAGGTTCTGTAGTAGCTAGGGCGCTAGTTACAGATAGAGTTAACAGAGGAGCAGTTTACATGACATATCAATGGTGGATAGGTGCATGCAACGAATTGACTATAGATAACTTAGATCCTATATCAAAGACTCCTGAATATAAATACTGTGCTGTAAAAATTGAAACAATAGAAGACCAAGAAAAAGCAGAGCAATTTGTTAAGGAGGAATACAATAGAGTAAGAAAAGCAATGAATGTTCAAACCGAAAAAGTGGAAGTATAAAATAATATAAAGGCCTATCTTGGAAAAGATAGGTCTTTTGAGAAACTATTTAGCCAACATAGGAGGAAATTAAATTGATAACAATCGAAGAAGCTTTAGAAATAGTATTAAAAGAAACAAAAGTATTAGGATTTGAAACAGTAAACATATTAAATTCATTAAACAAGGTTTTAGCGGAGGATATTTATTCAAAAGATAATTTACCTCCTTTTGATAAATCTGCGATGGATGGATATGCCATTATAAGTGATGATACAGAAAACGCTTCAGAAGAAAAGCCTGTAAAACTTAAAATAAAAGGGACAATTAAAGCAGGCGATTTCTATAAAGGTCAGCTAAAGTGTGGAGAAGCACTAAAAATAATGACAGGAGCACCTGTACCTAATGGTGCTGATGCAGTAATTCAAATTGAAAATGTTGAGGCTGACAATGAAGAGGTAGCTATATTTAATCCGGTAGAAAAGAATAAAAATATATTAAATCTTGGTGAAGAAATTAAAAAAGGAGATATTGCGCTATTATCAGGTATGACTATAAGACCGTCAGAAATCGGACTTATGGCTTCACTAGGATTTAGCTCTGCTAAAGTTTTTAAAGTACCTAAAATGATTGTAATCACTACAGGAGATGAACTTATAGATGTCAGTGAAGAGTTAATTTCAGGTAAGATAAGAGACTGTAATGGATATTCACTTATGGCACTTGGAAAGAATCTTCAAGCTGATGTAAAGTTTTATGGTATTGTAAGAGATGATATGGACGTGTTGTTCAAAAAAATGCAAGAGGCCTTTGAAGAAGGTGATATTATTATAACTTCTGGAGGGGTATCTGCTGGAGATTATGATTTTGTTGAGAACTGTTTAAAAGAATTAGGGGCTGATATTAAATTTTCGTCAGTAGCTATAAAACCTGGGAAGCCATTCACATTTGCAAAATATAAAGATAAGTTATTCTTTGGCCTTCCGGGAAATCCTTTAGCAGTAATAAATACATTTGAACAGTTTGTAAGTCCTGCAGCAAAAAAGATGATGGGCAAAAGTGACATACATAATAAGCAATTTAAGGTGATTTTAGGAGAAGACTTTAAGTCTGTCAAAGGCAGGACAAATTATGTTTATGTGAATATTGAAGAGAAAGATGGAATCTATTATGCCTATAAAGTAGGCTCTCAAAGCTCAAATCAACTCTTAACGATAAGTAAGGCTAATGGAATTATTATACTAGATAAAGAAATGGTAAAAGCAGGAGAGGAAGTCAATGGAAGATTCATATTTAAATAAAATACCAGTAATTTCAATTGTATCAACAAAGTCTGATACTGGGAAAACAACTTTAATTGAGAACATTATAAAAATACTAAAGAATAAGAAATATAAAGTAGGAGCAATAAAACACGATGTCCATAAATTTGAGATAGATTACCCAGGAAAAGATAGCTACAAACTCACAGAGGCTGGAGCAGACAAGGTTGTAGTTTCATCAGATTCAAAATTAGCTATGATTCAAAGAATTGAAACTAAAAGAACAATAGATGAATTACTATGGCTATTTAAAGATATGGATATCATTATAATCGAAGGATTTAAAGATAACAAATTCCCTAAAATAGAGATTCATAGAAAGGAAGTTGACAGTAATTTGTTGTGTCAAAATCCTAAATTTGATAGCTCAAGTTTCATTGCTGTTGCAAGCAATGAACCACTAAATATAAACATTCCAGTTTTAGATATAAACAACCCAGAAGAAGTGTGTGATTTTATTGAAAGAAACATTTTGGGAGGAACTGCAGTTGATTAAAATAAAAAAATACCCTGTAGTTAAATACGACAAGTATGAAAAAGAAAGTAGCTCAGAAAGTATGATTTATGAATACCCCTTAAGTTTATTCATAAATGAAAAACATATAGCCACACTATTATGCACGCCTGAAAAATTAGACGCTTTGGTTTGGGGATTTTTAAGAACTCAAGGAATAATTTCTAATACGGATGAAGTAGAAAGTTTTATATTAGATGAAAAAAACGGGATAGCTAAGATAAGATTGAATGCTAATAGCGATAAACAATCAAGGCAACTACTGCCGGTAGGTTTTAATGAAGAAGATAGAGCAGATTTTTTTTCCGATTTAATTGAATCATTAAATTGTAAAGTTGTAGAAGATCAATGTTTTTCAATTGATGTTTCAAAAGTTTACGAATTAATGGATGAGAATTTGTCATACTCTGAGGCTTTCAAGCAAACAGGAGGAGCGCATTGTGTAGCTTTATCAGATGGGGAAAAAATAATTGTGATTTGTGAAGATGTAGCACGGCATAATGCTATGGACAAAGCAATTGGAGAGGCACTTATGCGAAATATATCGCTAAATGGTAAGATTATTTTCATAAGTGGCAGAGTGTCTTTTGAGATGATATTAAAAGTTGCTAGGTTTGGATTGCCAATAGTTATTTCAAAGTCTGCACCAACTAGTCTTTCAATAGAACTTGCACAAAAGTTAAATATAACATTAGCTGGGTTTGTAAGAGGAGAAAAAATGAAAATTTATACATGTCCTTATAGGATAAAATAATTATTAAAGTTTAAAATAGGGTTTTATTAATGATATAGGTTTGGGATTTAAAGGTTTTGGGTTTTAAATAGGTTTTAGGTTTTAGGTTTTAGGGATAGGCGGGATAATTATTGTTATTCTGTTTATATAAATTTGCAATAAGAGGGGGATTTATTTATGCAAGCGGCACAAAAACAAGAATTACACGAAGACAGCTTGTGTGCGAGGGACGTAATAGAAAAATATCCTAGGGAACAGAGATTTACTCTGGCAATACTTCAGGATATACAAAGAAAGTATAAGTATATACCAAGAGAAGCATTAGAAGCTCTAGCAGAATATTTAGAAATACCTGTAAGTAAATTATACGGTATGGCAACTTTCTATAAAGCTTTAAGTTTAACACCAAAAGGAAAATATATTGTAACTGTATGTGATGGAACTGCTTGTCACGTTGCAGGCTCAATGGTTGCGCTTGACGAAATTGAAAAATGTTTGGGCATTAAAGCAGGACAAACTACAGAAGATCTTAAATTCTCAATAAATACTGTTAACTGCATAGGATGTTGCGCTATAGCACCTGTAATGATGATTAATGAAAGATACTATGGTAACTTAACGCCTAAAATGGTAAAAGAAATTCTTGATGAATATAGAGGTGAATAGTGATGAGTGTAAAGAAAACTATTTATGTATGTTGTGGAACAGGTTGCTTAGCTAGAAATAGTGCGGAGTTATATGAGGAGCTTAGGAAGAAAGTAGCTGAATTAGGAGCAGCAGCTTCTGTAGAAGCAGAATATGAATTTAAAGCTACAGGTTGTGATGGACTTTGTGAAAAGGGGCCAGTAGTAAAGATTCAACCTGATGATATTGCTTACTTTAAAGTAAAAATTGAAGATGCACAAGAAATTGTAGAAAAGACAATAATGAATGGCGAGGTTATCGATAGGCTTCTTTACTTTGAAACTTCAACAAAGCAAAGATTAAGACACCATAGAGAAAGTGAATTCTGCAAAAGACAGATGAAAATAGCACTTAGAAATGTGGGGGAAATAGATCCTGTTGTTTTTGAAGATTATCTAGAAAAGGATGGATATAAGGCTCTTCATAAAGTAATATTTGATATGAAAAAGGGCGATGTAATAGAAGAAGTAACTAAGTCAGGACTTAGAGGAAGAGGAGGCGCAGGCTTCCCGACAGGACGTAAGTGGAACACTGCTTTTAAAATAGATACTGCTCCTAAATATGTAGTATGTAATGGTGATGAAGGTGACCCTGGTGCTTTTATGGATAGAAGTATAATGGAAGGTGACCCTCATAGTGTTATAGAAGGTATGGCCATATGTGCTTATGCTATTGGAGCAAACCAAGGTTTTGCATATATAAGAGATGAATATGGACTAGCTATTGAAAATATGAAGCTAGCAATAAAACAAGCAAGGGAAAAAGGATATCTTGGCAAAAATATAATGAATAGTGGTTTTGATTTTGATATTGATATAGTAAGAGGTGGTGGAGCCTTCGTATGTGGAGAATCTACTGCACTATTATCCTCAATTGAAGGAAAAGTTGGAGAACCAAAAGCTAAGTATATCCATACTACTGAAAAAGGTTTATGGGGACAACCGACCGTATTAAACAACGTAGAAACTTGGGCTAATATTCCAATAATAATTACTAAAGGTGGAGACTGGTATAGTTCAATAGGAACTATGAAAGATAGTAAAGGTACAAAAGCCTTCTCACTAGTTGGTAAGGTTAAAAATACTGGATTGGTAGAAGTTCCTATGGGAACTACTCTTAGAGAGATAATATATGATATAGGAGGCGGAGTATTAAATGACAGAAAGTTTAAAGCTGTTCAAATAGGAGGGCCTTCTGGTGGATGTCTACCTGAAGAATACTTGGACCTACAAGTAGACTATGATACTCTAGTAAAAGCTGACTCTATGATGGGCTCTGGTGGTATGATCGTTATGGATGACAGAACTTGTATGGTAGACGTTGTAAGATACTATCTTAACTTCCTTGCTGAAGAGTCCTGCGGAAAATGCGTTCCATGTAGAGAAGGCGTAAAGAGAATGCTAGAAATATTAACTGATATTTGTGAAGGAAGAGGTAGAGAAGGAGATATAGAAGAGCTTGAAAAAATTTGTAAAACTGTAGGTAGTGCAGCTTTATGCGGACTTGGAAAGAGTGCGCCAAATCCAGTAAGAGCATCTATAAGATATTTTAGAGATGAATTTGAAGAGCATATAAAAAATAAGAGATGTCGTGCAGGAGTATGTAAGGAACTTACAACATTTATTATAGATGAAGATAAATGTGTTGGTTGTGATATATGCAAAAAGAACTGTCCTGTAGATGTCATTGCAGGAGAAGTTAAGAAACCTCATACAATTGATACTGAGAAGTGTGTAAGATGCGGTAACTGTATGAACATTTGTAAGTTTAATGCAGTTAAAGTTAAATAGGGGGTGTTGCTATGAAAATTATAATTGATGGGAAAGTATGTGAAGCAGAACGTGGTGAATATATACTACAAGTAGCAAGAAGAAATAATATATATATACCTACATTATGTCATAGTGATGCTCTTTCAGGACTTGGAAGCTGCAGACTATGTGTAGTTGAGATAATAGACAGGGGATGGTCCAAGGTTGTAACTTCTTGCATATTCCCTATTACAAAGGAAGTTGAAGTAGTAACTAATTCTAAAAAGATAAGAGATATAAGAAAAGATTTAGTTATGCTTCTTCAAGCTAGATGCCCTGAGAATGAAGAACTTAAAAAAATGGCAGAAGAATTTGGAGTTGAAGAAGATAGGGTAAATAGATTTAAATTAGATCTAAGTGAAAATTGTGTGCTTTGCGGACTCTGTGCAAGAGCTTGTGAGGAAATGGGAACAGGTGCGATAGCTACAGTTGATAGGGGTATTTTCAAAAAGGTTTCTACACCTTTTGAGGATCCATCACCAGAATGTATAGGTTGTGCTGCTTGTGTAAATGTGTGCCCAACTAATGCAATAAAGATGGTAGACAAAGATGGTGAAAGAGAAATATGGGGTAAAAAATTAAAATTACAAGCATGTGAAGAGTGTGGTAAAGAATTTGCTACTGTAGATCATGTAAAATTTGCATTTGCAAAGGCAGGCAGAAAACTAGAGAAGGTACTTTGTGAAGAATGTAGGAGAAAGGCAAGTCTTGAGAATATAAAAAATGTTTTCGAAGGTTTAGAGCTGTAGCATAAAGCTTTTTAGAATTAAGAATTGGAAATTAATGAAGGGTGGTAAGTTAAATGAGACCAGATCTTAACTCTTTTGTAATAGGAGACCCAAATAAGTGTATTGGATGTAGATCCTGTGAAGTAGCTTGTGCGGCAGCTCATAGAGAAAATAATACAGGTGCAACAATTGGCACTATAGATACTCCTATAATACCAAGATTATTTTTTATAAAAAATAAAAATGCAGCTATGGAAGTTCAGTGCAGGCATTGTGAGGATGCTCCTTGTGCAAATTCATGTCCTTCTGGTGCAATAACTCAGGTGAACGGAGCTATAACTATAGATGATAAAGTTTGTATAGGTTGTAAGACCTGCAGCTTAGTATGCCCAGTGGGTGCAATTGATTTATTGCCTAGATATGTAGGATCAGTAGTAAATGGTGGAATTGATAGAAAGTTAACTATAATGGCGTATAAGTGTGACATGTGTAAAGAGGTTGGTGGCACACCAAATTGCATTAAAGCATGTCCAAAAGATGCTTTAAAAGTAGCTACTCCTAAAGAGGATAAGACAGATCGTAATGTTAAAGCGGTTTTAGAATTGCTTAACATTAACAAAAATCTTTAGGTTATAAAAATCCATGAAAGAAAGGGATGTTAGAGATGTCAACAAATACTGCCATGATAAATATAGATAAAGAATTATGTACAGGTTGCAGACGTTGTTCAGAAGTTTGCCCTGTTGACGCAATAGAAGGCAAGGATGGGGAGCCTCAGGAAATAAATATAGATAAATGCGTTATGTGTGGACAGTGTGTACAGATTTGTAAAGGCTACGCTCCTATGTATGAAGAAATTCCGACACCTATAAGCAAAAAGCTTTATGACAGAGGAATGTTAAAAAGTGTAAAGGAACCTATATTTGCAGCCTACAATAAAGGACATGTAAGAGAAGTTAGTGATTTATTGCAAAATAAAGATGTGTTTAAAGTTGTACAATGTGCGCCAGCAGTAAGAGTAGGATTAGCTGAAGATTTTGGATTAGAGCTTGGAACACTTACTCCAGGAAAGCTGGCAGCAGCACTTCGTAGATTGGGATTTGACAGAGTATATGATACAAACTTTACTGCAGATTTAACTATAATGGAAGAAGGTACTGAGCTTATAAAAAGGGTAACGGAAGGTGGAACTTTACCAATGTTTACATCCTGTTGTCCTGCATGGGTTAAATATGTAGAGCAGACATATCCAGAACTTATTGCGCATCTTTCAACTTGTAAATCTCCACAGCAGATGGCTGGAGCGGTATTTAAAACTTATGGTGCAAGAATTAACAATGTAAAACCAGCTGAAATGTATAGTGTATCTGTTATGCCATGTACATGTAAACCTTTTGAAGCAAACAGAGAGGAAATGAATGATAGTGGATATAGGGACGTAGATGTTGCTATAACTACAAGGGAACTAGCTCAATTGATAAAAGATAAAGCTATCGACTTCCACAGCTTACCAGAGGAAGAATTTGATAATCCATTAGGAAACTATTCTGGTGCAGGCACTATATTTGGTTTAACTGGAGGAGTTATGGAAGCGGCTCTTAGAACAGGATATGAACTTATAACTAAGCAGTCAATTCCAAGTGTAGATCTTACTGCTGTAAGAGGCGGAGAAGGCTTTAGAACAGCAGAAGTAGAGGTTGGTGACTTAAAATTAAAGGTTGGAGTGGTTTCAGGATTAAAGCATGTTGAACCTTTAATGGAAAAAATAAAGACTGGTGAATGTGATTTGCATTTTGTAGAAGTAATGACCTGCCCAGAAGGATGTATAAGTGGAGGCGGACAGCCAAAATTAATTTTCGATGAGGATAAGAGCACTGCTTATAATAATAGAAAAGCTGGACTTTATAACCATGATGCAAATTTAGAGGTTAGAAAGTCACATGAAAATCCTGCTATAAAGGAGATATATGATGAATTTTTAGGAGAGCCTCTAGGACATAAGTCACATGAGCTCTTGCATACACATTATAAATCTAGAAAGGAGAATTAATCAATGTCTAATCGTTTTGTAGCAGCTGATCCAAATAAGTGTATTGGTTGCAGAACTTGTGAAATAGCATGTGCCGTAGCGCATTCAGAACAAGATATTTTCACTGCTAAGACTGAAGATATTCAATTTCAACCTCGTCTAACAGTAATAAAGACTGCTAAAGTAAGTGCGCCCGTTCAATGCAGACAGTGCAAGGACGCACCATGTGCTAGCGTGTGTCCGGTAAATTGCATAAGCAATAAGGACGGATACATGCATGTGGATGAGGCAGTTTGTATAGGATGTAAAACATGTATGGTGGCATGTCCTTATGGTCTTATTGATTTAGTTAGCCAGTATAAAGATGGGGAAAAGATATTACAAGAAAGATTCAGATATTCAGATGAAGGAGAAGTTCATACAGGCAAAGAAAAAATTATAGCAATTAAATGTGATCTTTGCAGCAATAGAGAAAAAGGACCAGCCTGTATAGATGTTTGTCCTACATCTGCTCTAAGAATTATTAACTATGAAGATATAGAAGAGTAAAATTGTATAGGGTTACTAAATTCAACATTAACTTATACACTAAAATTTATTGGTAACATTTTCAGAGGACAGAGTACAGAGGACAATTGACAGTGAAGGTGAGTTTTCTTCCTTACGTCTGAAAACTAATTTATTTTTTTCAAGCTTGTTTTGCTAAAGCAAAACATCGCTAATAAATTTAAAGGTTTTTTGTAGTGTAACGTAAAAAAATCCTCATTCATTGTCCTCTGTCCACTGTCAATTGTCAATTATTTATCCTCTCTCATACTATAAAGATTACCAAATTAAATCACAACATAATTCAACTTATGAGTTAGGTCCCCCTATATTTTTAGCTAAAGCTATCTAAATCTATATTGAATTTAGCTATTTTTCTATATATTGTAGCTTTTCCTATTTTTAATAACTCAGCCGCCTTTATAGCATTACCATTACAATAGGTGAGGGCATCTTTTATGCATTGTTCCTCAACAGCTTCTAATGGAATAATTTCTTTTCTAGATGGAGTAGTATCAGCTGGCTTATTTACTGGAGTCTTTGTATGTAGGTGTTTGGAAGTTATCATAGTATCTTCACAAAGATAATATGATCGCTCAACCACATTTCTTAATTCTCTTATATTTCCGCAAAATTTATAAGTTTTTAGTTTCTCTATATAGGATGGGTCAATATATTTTGGATCGCAAGGATTTTTAGAGTTTAACTTATTTATATAATATTGAGCTAGAAGTTCTATATCTTCTTTGCGTTCTTCTAAAGGAATTAATTGAAGACTCATTACATTAAGCCTATAGTATAGATCACCTCTAAAATTTTTATTTTCTATTTCATCTGTCAAAGTTCTATTAGTAGCAGCTATTACTCTAACATCTACAGATTTTTCATATGTTCCACCAACTCTAGTAATTTTAAGATTATCCAATACTCTAAGGAGTTTGGATTGTATATCTAATGGAAGTTCGCCAATTTCATCCAAAAATATAGTTCCACCTTCCGCCAGTTCGAATTTTCCAGGGTATCCACCTTTAGAGGCACCTGTAAAAGCTCCTTTTTCATATCCAAAAAGCTCGCTTTCAACAAGTTCTCTAGGAATTGCCGCGCAGTTAACTGCCACAAAAGGACCGTTTTTTCTTGAACTAAAGTTATGGATGGACTGAGCAAATACTTCTTTTCCAGTACCACTATTTCCTTCTATTAATATATTACAGTTAGTTTTGGCTGCTTTTTTAGCAAGCTCTACTATTCCCTTCATTTTCTCGTTTTTTGTGAGTATATCGTCAAAAGTAAAAGAGGCCTTATACCCCACAACATTGTTTACCATTTTATGAAGATTTTTTGTATCTCTTAAGGATAAGACTAAACCAATAATTTTTCCCCTTAATCTTACTGGTATTATATTTGTTACACATCTTATTCTGCTGCCATTTATATCAAAAATACAATCCTCGCTAAACTGTTTTTCACCAGTTAATAAGATAGTATGTAAAATATCTTCTTTTAGTATGTCATTCAGGTGAGTTTCATATAAAAATTCCTCTTTTATACCTAATATTTTAACAGCAGTAATATTAACTTTTTTAATTAAAAGATTCTCATCCGTAACGATTAATCCCTCATAAATAGATTCAAAAATGGCTTGTAATATAAAAGAAGATATGTCGTACTCTAATATGCTGTCCATATCAATTCTGCACATATCGCTGACGTCTTCAAAATAATCTGTTAACTCCATAATTTCTCCCCCTCTTATTATCTATAATTTAGTATATCACTTTTAAAAAATAAATTAAATAACAAAATGTTTCAAAATGATAATAATGGATAAATTTATCATTTTGAAACATTGCACTTCTCATTATGATAAAAATTAAATATGGAATATTTTATAATATGATAACAAATATTTTTAAAAATAAAAGGATTTAAACAGTTTTTGTTGAATATTAAACATAGAAACGGTTTCCTTGTTATTTTTATTAATATTACATATATTTAATTATCTTTAAAATTTATGGTTGTTTTGGTAAACTTAATATAATAAATATGTTATTTTTTCAATTTAGTCATATAATCTATAGACATTTTTAGGAGGAAACATTGATGAAGGTAGAATATATAGAACCATTTATAAAAGCAAGCCAGAATATATTATTGCAGATAGTTAATGAAGAAGCAGTTTTAGGAAAATTATTCCTAAAGGATTCAACTTTTCATGGAGATAATGTTATAATAATAATAGGTATTGCAGGAGATATAAGAGGACAAGTTATCTTTAATTTATCTCAGAAGTCAGCATGTAATGTAGTTTCAAAGATGATGTGTGGAATGCCTGTATCAAGCCTAGATGATATGGCAAAGTCTGCTATAGGTGAACTTGCCAATATGATATCAGGAAATGCAGCTATGTTATTTTCAGAACAGAAAATTAATTTAGACATAACGCCACCAACTATAATGATAGGAGATAACATTGAGATATCTACTACTAAGTCACAATCTATTTGTGCGCCATTGCTTATGCAAGATAATTTTTCTTTTGAGATAAATGTTTCCTTATCAGAAAGCTAAATTAAATATATATTTAATATAGGTGAGAACTCCTCGATTGAACAAGAGTTTTCAGAATTAGTCTAAAGTAGCAAAAGATTAAGCCTGCTTTAGACTAATTTTTTATCACTATATAAGGTATTTTCAAAAAACAACTAGTCGGTATGATGCAAAATATCTCTTACATCTTTAACTTATTGTTTTCTTTTAGATGTCTAATATTTATTGAATATTAATATGTTATAAAATTGGATGTATTGATTGAAAACTTGAAATTTATAGTAAGTCATGCTAACATTAGCTTGATATATTTGTAAATATAATTGTATTTTAAGTGAAATTTGCTGATTGAGAACTAATGAAGGTTAAAGTCCTAAATGGGCATTAACGGGTAATTTTGCTAGGTAAAAGTTCTAAATGAACTTTTGCCTAGCAAAATTGCCCAGTGTTCCGACTAAAAGGAGGAAAACAATATGAATAATAAATATTTAATAATTGATACAGCAATACTTCCAGAAGTATTTACTAAGGTTGTTAAAGTTAAAGAATTAATCAGAACTGGGAAAGTAAAGGACATATCAGAAGGGGTAAGATTAGTAGGAATAAGCAGGAGCACTTATTATAAATATAAAGATTTTGTATTTACATTGTCCGAGGGAATAGTTGGACATAAAGTTACATTAGGTTTAGTATTAGTACATGAGGCTGGTACTCTCTCTAAAATATTAGATAAAATAGCATTTGAAAAAGGTAACATACTTACGATTAATCAGGATATACCTATAAATAATGCAGCTAGTGTTACTATAACCTTTGATGCATCTAAGCTCGAAACGGAAATTAATACATTAGTAGAAGAATTTAGAACTATTAAGAATGTAATTAAAGTTGATTTGGTAGCAGTGGAGTAATACTCTCGAAATAAAAATAATTCTATAGCATATCCTAAATCCTCAATGAAACTACATTATTAAAGTAATATCTGTAGATTTAATTAAAAATAAAAGGAATTTATAATTTAGTGTAGAATTTAAGAGTTAACGTACTTTTAGAGGTGAGGTTATGTTAGATGTTGAACTAAGGTTTAACGATATTAATATTTCAAATATTAAAAAAAGTGATTTGCCGCAAATACAAACTTGGATGAAGTTGCAAAAACAATTCGTACATGATGAAACAGATTTGGAAGAATTAAAAGAGCGATTTTTAGAGAGCTATATAAGTGAATGCGAATTTTTCTTAAAAATAAATAGAGAACAAGAGCTATTGGGAATTATTAAAGGAAGATTAGAATTTAAAAATCCTAACGAGGCTTGGATTTGGTATTTTTATATTGATGACAAGTATAGAACTGCCAATTTAAATAATAAAATCATGGAAGAACTATTGAATTATTTCTTATGTGAGTATGATGTAGATATTTTTTGTACGAGAATAATAAAAAATGATAGAGAAAGTTTAGAGTTTTGGAAAAACATTGGTTTTAAATCTGTAAGAATGGTCAAGGATTTTTATAGCATAAATGGAAAATACATGGATATGTTGATTATGAAGAGAGTAGAAGTTTAGGATAAAAGTAATAAATTGGCCTTCAAGTAAATATTAATATATAGTAAAACGTAACTTTTACAAATTAAATTTACTACCCAGAAGGTGAGGGGAAAAAATTGAAATACACACGGTACGACTTAAAAAGAGATAATGACAATAAAGCTTTTATTGCTGTTATATTTTTAATATTAGTATTGGCGTTTTTATTCGGAACTGTTATTTTTAAGTTGTTTATAAAAAGTCCTATCAGTTCAAATATAAAGACCGACAGTGTTTCGAACAGGTCGAACCAAAAAACTGATACTAAATCTTCGGTTAACTTAAATAATAGTAAAATTACTAAGTTTGTGGCGGTACAGGGAGGGATATATCAAAGCAAAGAAAATGCTGATGAAGAGAGAAATCTCTTAACACAGTATGGAACTCCTTTTACTGTAACTGAAGATAACAAAACAAGAGTATTCTTAGGCATATATACAGAAGAACAAGCTGAGAGAATCATGAAATCTCTTACAGAACAAAAAGTTGAAAATTCAAAAATGACATTTACATTAAATAATAATGACTTATGCGATGTAGAAATAGCAGAAATAATAAATGCAAATATACAAATATTGAATAAGCTTGCTGAGAAAAATGTCAAAGCGATACAAACTGAAGACTTAAAGAAATGGTGCGTAGCTTTAAAAAAGGTGGACAAAGATAGTAAAAATATATTGATTCTAAAGGATATACAAGATCATATAAGCAAGATGCCTAAGGAGTTAACAAAGGAAAATGTTGCAGAAAACTATATCTATTTATATAATATCTTAAAAAAAATAGCTTCGAAATAATGGAATTAAGCAGACGGCAGTAAATAAAAAACTGTTTGTCTGTTTTTGTTTTTATAATTATTAATGAATTTACATAAAATCTAAGTTTAACCTTGTGAGAAAAATAAATACATATGAATTAATTTAAAATTTTTTAAAACTATATTGCTATACACTTGTGTATAATTTTATTAAATGTTAAACTATATAGGATATATTATTAAGGTAGGGGATGTTTGTGAGAGGGGCTGAAAAAAGCATAAGTTTCTTATGGTTTGTAATATTCCTAGGAGCAGTATGTGGAAGCCTTATAGGTGATATACTGGGGGATAGTTTAAGTATTTTAAGTTTTTTGAAAAATTCTTATTCTGTAGGTATGTCAACACCGATTGTGTTAAACTTAAAAATTATGGTTTTAACATTGGGTTTAAACTTTAATATTAATATTATGACTATAATTGGTGTAATTATGGCTATAATACTATACAGAAGATATTAGACAAAATATCCGTCGCATCTTTGACTTGTTATTTTCTTTCAGATGCCTTAGATGTTTTGATAACTAAATAGGATGTGGTTTAATGAATATTGTGTTAGCATCAGCTTCAATTAGAAGACATGAACTTCTAAAAAGACTTACAGATAAATTTGAAATAATAGTAAGCGATTTTGACGAAAATGCAGTTAAATTTGATAGCGATTGTGCCTCTTATGTAATGAAGCTTGCTGAAGGAAAAGCATTGAATGTATGTAAAAATGTGCATAATGAGTCAATTATAATAGGTTGCGATACTATTGTGTCCTTTGGAAACAAAATATTAGGAAAGCCAGAGAATGAAGAGGAAGCATTTAATATGCTAAAGTTTTTAAATGGGACTTCTCATCAAGTATACTCAGGTATAGCTGTGGTAAATAGTGCATCAGGCAAAATAATAAGGGACTATGTTTGTACTAATGTTAAGTTTTCTGATCTATCTGATGATGTAATAAGAAAATACATAGAAAGAGGAGAATATAAGGATAAAGCGGGAGCCTATGGAATACAAGGATATGGTGGAGTTTTTGTTGAAGAAATTCACGGATGCTATTATAATGTTGTAGGGCTTCCATTAAATAAATTATCGAAAATGTTAAGGGAGATGGGGGTAAGTTCATAAAAGGAGTATGATTCATGAAAGAAACATTAAAAATTATGGATTTACCTACAAATGAAAGACCTAGAGAAAGACTTTTGAGATATGGCGTAGAAACCCTATCTAATTCTGAGCTTTTAGCAATTATTTTAAGATCAGGAAGTAAGAAGGAAAATATATTAAATCTAAGCAGTAGAATTATTAAAGAAAATGGTGGATTAAATGGACTTTTAAATTGTACAGCTGATGATTTTATAAATTTGCATGGAATTGGAAAAGCCAAAGCTGCTCAGCTTATAGCTTTAGCAGAAATTTCAAAAAGAATCAAATCTTACAAGGATGGTAATGAATATAAAATTGTTAATCCAAATGATGCAGCAGAACTTGTAATGAAAGAGATGAGATATCTTAGACAAGAATATTTAAGAGTAATTATGTTAAATACAAAAAATATTGTGATATGCATAAAAGACGTTTCCGTTGGAAGTCTCAATTCTTCTATAGTTCATCCAAGGGAAGTGTTTTGTGATGCTATTAGAAAAAGCAGTGCATCTATAATAATATGTCATAATCATCCATCTGGTGATCCTGCACCAAGCAATGAAGACATAAATGTAACCCATAGGTTAAAAGAATGTGGAAAGCTTTTGGGGATAGATTTACTTGATCATATAATAATTGGAAATGGGACTTATATAAGTTTAAAACAAAAAGGAATATTGTAAAATCGAAAGGAGAAAATAAAATGGGATTTTTTGGAATATCTCGTGATATGGGAATTGATTTAGGTACAGCTAATACATTAATATATGTTAAAGGAAAAGGAATTTTACTTAGAGAGCCTTCAGTTGTGGCTATAAATAGTGATGTTAAAAAAGTACTTGCTGTTGGTGATGAAGCAAAACAGATGATAGGTAGAACACCAGGAAACATTGTAGCTATAAGACCTCTTAAGGATGGTGTAATAGCTGACTTTGATGTAACACAAGCAATGCTTAAGAAATTTATTGAAAAAATAAGCCCTAAATCTGCATTTACTAGTCCGAGAATAGTTGTGTGCTTTCCATCAGGGGTTACAGAAGTTGAAAAAAGAGCTATAGATGAGGCGACAAAACAAGCTGGTGCTAGGGATGTTTTACTTATGGAAGAGCCTATGGCTGCAGCTATTGGAGCTGGACTTCCTGTAAATGAGCCAACTGGAAGCATGATTGTAGATATTGGAGGCGGTACAACTGAAGTAGCGGTAATATCACTTGGTGGTATTGTTACAAGCAAATCCTTAAGAGTTGCTGGCGATGAACTTGATCATGCAATTATTAGCTATATAAAGAAAGAGTATAATCTTGCAATTGGAGAAAGAACTGCAGAGAATGTAAAAATACAATTAGGATCAGCTTTTAACACTGGAGAAGATACTTCTATGGAAATTAGAGGAAGAGACTTAATATCAGGTCTTCCTAAAGTTATAAATATCACAGAGAGTGAAATAAGAGACGCCCTAAAGGAACCTGTAGCAGCAATAATTGATGCTATTAAAACAACACTTGAAAAGACACCACCAGAACTTGCATCAGACATTATGGACAAAGGAATCATGCTTGCTGGTGGAGGAGCAATGCTTAGAGGAATAGACCAATTAATAAATAAAGAAACACATATGCCTGTTCATATAGCTGAATCTCCTCTTGATTGTGTTGCCCTTGGCGCTGGAAAAGCATTAGATACTATTGATAAGATAGTAGCTAGTAGAAAATAGTAAATAACAATGAAATTTTTTAGAAACAAACTGGCGGTAACTATAGTGGTACTGTCAGTTACATTTTTAATTTTAATTTCACATAGTATCAAGGGAGATAACATGTCTTTTATGAAAAATGGCATAGGCGTAACTTTTAATTCTGTGCAGGGTGGAATATTTAGGTTCAATAGCGGCGTAAAAGATTGGTTTGGTTTTGCTTTTAATTTTTCTAATGTGAAAAAAGAAAATGAAGAATTAAAAAAGAAAAATAATGAGCTTGAAAGCAAAGCAATTGATTATGAATCTCTTAAAAGTGAAAATGATAGGTTAAGAAACATGCTTAATTTTAAAAGTCAAAATTCTGAGTATAATTATATAGGCTGTGATATAAGAGGAAAAGGTTCAAGTGGGCTTTTAGATCAATTTATAGTAAACAAAGGAAGCAAAGATGGCATTGGAAAATATATGTTAGCTATAAGTTCTCAAGGGGAGGTAGTAGGTCAGGTAACTTCAGTAGGTAATAACTGGTCTATGGTTCAAACCTTAGCAAATGTAAACACTAATGTAAATATTGCAGTTAGTGGATATATAGAAAGAACAAAAGACAATGGCATAGTACAGGGATACAAAAATAGTAGTAATGAATTACTTGCGAAGTTAAGCTATTTGCCTTTGGATTCAGATATAAAAAAGGGTGATGTAGTTTGTACTTCAGATATTGCAACTCCTTACCCAGGACTTTATCCAAAAGGAATTAGAATTGGATCAGTAATAGATATAGAAGAAGACAAGGGAAAAGTAATGAAAAATGCCATAATTAAGCCATATGTTGATTTCAATAAGCTTGAAGAACTATTTATAGTTGTTCCTAAGGAAAAAATAGATATAAAATACTAAGGTGATGTAAAATGAGAAAAGTATTAATTTTATTTCTTTTGTCTATTCTATTTTTTATATTGGATAATGTATTAATGCCATTTCTTGCTATAAAAACTATATATCCAAGTTTGCTTTTAGTTTTTATGATTTGTTATTCTATGGTTAATGGGAAATGGGAAGGATTGTGGCTTGGAGTTTTTTGTGGATTACTTCAAGATATATATTTTACTAGTGGATTTGGATTAAATGCTCTAATAAACATGATTATATGTATAATTGCAGGTGTAATAGGTGATAACATTTTTAAGGAGAAAAACCTTATTCCTGTAGCATCATGCTTTTCCTTGAGTTTTTTAAAAGGCACCGTACTGCTAATAGTATTGTATTTCTTAAAAATAAATGTTGATTTTAAAGATGTATTTTTTATTGCTCTTTATAATATGGTTATTAGTGCAATAATATACAAGAAAGTATACAAATTATGTCAAAAAGAGTACATGCAGAAGAGATGGAAGTTTTAGAGGAATGGTGATTTTATGAAAGGTGATAAAAAAAGAGAGTTTACTAGGTACACGGCATTAATAGTAATTATGTGTCTTATATTTACTGCTATTACCTCACAACTGTTTGTGCTTCAAGTGGTAAAAGGAGAAGGGTATAAAGAACAGGCAAATAATAAGTCAATAAAAGAGATACCGGATACGGCTCCAAGAGGAAATATTCTAGATAGAAATGGAGCAGTACTCGCTAAAAGTGAACAAAGCTATGTTTTGGTTTATAATCAGACAGATGAAAGTGACAAAACATTCTTTGATACTATGGACAAGGTGTTTAAAATTCTAGATGAAAATGGCGAAACGAAACAAGACGATTTTGAGCTTAAAATAGATCCTTATAGCTTTGTATTTAGAAGTGATGATCCTCAAACACAAAGAATGCTTGAAATAAGATTTAAAAAAGATAGAGGGTTAGACGAAGAAATACTAAAAAAATTGTCTAAGGATAAAAAAAATAAGTTAACCAAAGAAGAACAAGATAAAATTGTAGATGAAGAACTACTAAAGATAACACCAGAAGAAACCTTTAAAAAGTTAATAAAGCAATATAAAATAGACGATAAGAAATATTCCTTAGAAGAGCAAAGAAGATTTATGATAGTAAAAGATACGTTAAAGATGCAGAGTTTTTCAGGTTATAAACCTGTAGTTGTAGCAAGCAATATAAAGAAAGATACTGCATTTAAGTTTATGCAAATGTTAAATGAGCTTCCAGGAATAGATGTTACTACTCAGCCTATAAGAACTTACCCTAATGGAGAATTAGGTTCTGCCTTTTTAGGCTATATATCCAAAATAACCTCAAATCAGGATAAGTATGAAGAAAAAGGATATGACGTCAGTAGCGATTATGTAGGTACTGCTGGTATAGAAAGTGTATTTGAAGATAGACTTAAAGGATCAAAGGGCGGAAGAATTGTAAAGTTAAATAAAAATGGAAGAATTATTGAGGAGCTTGGAAGAAGAGATCCTTACCCAGGGCAAACTGTTCAACTTACAATCGATAAAGAGGTTCAAGCCGCTGCGGAGAAAGCTTTAGATGATAAGATGGCTGAATTAAGAGCAAATCCTTATTCTCAGTATCGTTCTAATACAGCAAATGCAACTAGAGGAGCGGCTGTAGCAGTTGATGTTAACACAGGGGCTATATTAGCTTTAGTTAGTAAACCAGGATATGACCCTAATTTATTTACAGTTCCTGGAAGATTATCTACTGACTTAAGTAAACAATTTTTTACCCCTGATTTGGAGAAGTTTGGGAGAGAATACATTCAGCAAAGAGGGCTTATGAGCTATTATCCAGGGAAAACTGAAGATGAAGTTCTCAATATATTATTTCCAATAGATAAAAGCATAAAAGGTAATACAACTATAAGACAGGACGCTTATGACATATATGCAAAATCATCATTTAATTATGCTACTCAATCAAGAATACCGCCAGGATCTACTTTCAAGCCTCTTACGGCAATTGCAGGTCTTGAAACTGGTGTAATAACTCCGGATTATACCATGTATGATAATGGAACCTTTGATAAAGGAGGAGGACATATTACTACTTTTGCGCTTGATGGTGCTAATGGATGGGTGAATTTGACAAAGGCTATAGAAAAATCTAGTAACCCTTATTTCATGACAGTTGCAAAATTTCTTAGGGGTGCTTTTGGAGATGATGTTTTAGCTAAATATGCATGGAAATTTGGTTTAGGTGTTCCTCCTAATTCGAATGTAAAACCATCTACAGGTATTGAAATTCCTGAAGCATTTGGTCAAGTATATAATAGTGTTTCTGCAAAAAATGATTATTCTTCTATGTATTTGTGGAAAATCATGTCTATGTTAAAGGACGGAAAAAGTGACAGAGGCGATAAGTTTACAGCTATAGATTTATATGATAATGATAAAGATTCAAGTAAAGTTAAAGAAATAAAAAGTAGTTTAAAAAATTCTATAAAAGATTCCATAAAAGAAGGAAGTAGTGCCTTTAATAAAGATAACTATAGTAAGTTAATAAAAGATTTAATTGCAGCAGACCCTAAATATAGCGGTAGCAATATAAGTCAAAAGGAAATAGACACTATAATAAATTCAATTTATTATGTAGCAGTTTCTGATGCAAATAGTCAGTTAAGAGCAGGATTTCATATGTATGATGCTGCTATAGGGCAAGGTATGGATCAATTTACTCCTCTTCAAATGGTGAATTATATTGCAACTCTTGCTAATGGTGGCACAAGGTATAAATTGCATCTTGTAGATAAATTCCTAGATGCTAATGGTAAGGTAATAGAAGAGGTAAAGCCTGAAGTTATAGAAAAAACAGGCGTTAAGTCTGAAAACTTAGAAGCGGTTAAAGCTGGAATGGCTGCAGTTAATGAAAAAGGTACTGCTGCTGGAGCATTTAGTAACTTCCCTATAAAGACTGCAGGAAAAACTGGTACAGCAAGTTTAACTAATCCAGAGAGTATTGGAAGAACAGACTTTGCAGAATATGTTGGTTATGCACCACTAGATAATCCGCAAATAGCTGTATATGTTGTAATATTTGATGGTGGTCAGGGAGCTACATCTGCTTATATAGCGAGAGATATTTATTCTGCATATTTTCATGTTAATAGTCAAAATAATACGCAAAACAATGACCAAAATCAATCTACTCAGAATAACAATGGTCAATAGAAATTGAAAATTGAGGGCTATTTTGGCCTTCAATTTTTGTTTTTAATTTTAAATTTGATATATACATACAAAAAACGCTTGTATATATCTTTTTTTAAAATTAAATAGGAATTTAGAAGGATTTGAACTTGTTATGTTGAAATATTACATAAGGTGACTTGTTGGAGGTCTAGTATGTTGAACGATAATATAATTATTAAAGGCAATAGAGATGGTATAAATGCAATTATAAATATGAATAAGTTTAAAGACTTTGAAGAAATGCTCGAAACTTTAATTGTAAAGCTCTCGGCAGGAAAAATGTTTTATAAGGGATGTACCCTTAAAATAACCACTCAACTCAAATATATAAATGAAAAAGAATTTCGCAAACTTAAAGATATTTTGTTTGAGCAATTCTTAATAAAGGACTGTATATTTGAAGATAAAGATGATAAAGATAACAAAGTTTTCAACGGAATTTATGAAGGGCGTACAAAGTTTTTGCGAAGGACTATAAGAAGCGGTCAAGTTATAAATTACCCTGGAAATGTAGTTATTATTGGAGATGTTAATGCTGGCGCAGAAATATATGCTGGCGGCAATATAATCGTTCTTGGAGCTTTAAGAGGATATGCACATGCAGGTTATGGGGGGAATCCTAAGGCTATTGTAGCAGCATTTTATTTACAACCTGAGATATTACAGATTGCAGATATAATGACAAGGTCACCAGAGGATAACGTTAAGCCTCCTTATCCGGAAGTTGCTAGAGTTAAAGGTGATACAATAATTGTAGAACCATATTTGCCTAATAAATTTATTTAATGGAGGTAATACAAATGGGAGAAGCTATTGTAGTAACATCAGGCAAAGGCGGGGTAGGTAAAACTACCACTACAGCTAATATAGGAACAGCACTGGCAGCCATTGGCAAGAGTGTTGTTGTTGTAGATGGTGATACTGGACTAAGAAATTTAGATGTTTTAATGGGACTTGAAAATAGAATCGTTTTTACACTTTTAGATGTAGTGGAAAATAAATGCAGATTAAAACAGGCGCTAATAAAGGATAAGAGATTTCCAAATCTATACTTGCTCCCTACAGCACAAACTAGAGATAAAGATGATATAACACCAGAGCAAATGCTTAATTTAGTAAACGAATTAAAGAAAGAATTTGATTATATTATAATAGACTGCCCTGCAGGTATTGAACAGGGATTTGAGAATGCAGTTGTAGGTGCAGATAGAGCATTGATTGTAGTTAATCCTGAAGTAACATCAGTTAGAGATTCGGATAGAGTTATTGGAAAATTAGATGCTAAAGGATTAGAAGACCATCAATTAATTGTAAACAGAATAAATTATCAAATGACTAAAAATGGGGATATGTTAGATGTAAATGATATTCTCGACAGCTTAGCAATAAAGCTAATTGGAGTAGTTCCAGATGATAGAAGTATTACTATTTCTACAAATAAAGGGGAGCCTGTAGTTTTAGATAATAAAGCGGTTTCAGGACAAGCTTTTAGAAATATAGCAAAAAGAATAACTGGTGAAACAGTTCCTTTTATTGAACTGAGCGAGGGAAATGAGGGCATATTTTCATCAATAAAAAAATTATTTGGTATTAAGTAGGGAGGGTGTAAAATGGATTTATTTAAAATATTTTCTCAAAAACCTTCCCCTAAGGATATGGCAAAAGAAAGATTGAAATTAATTTTAATACATGACAGAGCTCATGTTTCTCCAGAAATACTAGAGTCTATAAGAGAGGATATATTAGGGGTTATTTCTAAATATTTTGAAATTGATGATGAAGAAATCGATGTAAAGATGACTAAAATGGAGGAACTTCAAGGAGAATCTCCAGCTTTAATTGCGAGCATACCAATTAAGAAAATGAAAATAAATAAATAAATTACATATACTGTTTTCAAAGACTAACGCCTCTAGTACCCATTTTACGTAAGATGGGGTATTAGAGGCGTTAATTATTGGATAAACAGAGTTCTTAGTATCAGATGGAGTTTTAAATATATCGGATAAAATTGTTCATAGATTTTTTTTTTTTATATGGTATAATCATATTTGTATTGGAGGGATAAATTAGTATGCTCAATAAAATAATTATTAGTAGAAAACTTCTAAGAGAATTAGATTTTACAGTCATAATAGCTGTTGTACTTATAGTATTATTTGGAACCATGAATATATATAGTGCTACGCATTTGAGATATGGAAACACTTTTATGAGAAATCAGCTTATTTGGTTAGTTGTAGGATTAATACTTACTTATTTTATTTTAGTATTTGACTATTCGATAATTCAGGGCTATGCTAATATAATATATTGGTTTGGGATATTTCTACTTATATTAAATGATACGATATTTAAATCTACTGTCAATGGAGCTTCATCTTGGATGAAAATAGGAGGATTTTCTATGCAGCCTTCCGAGTTTGCCAAGCTAGGTATGATAATAATGCTTGCAAAGCAATTGGACAGTATGGATGGGAAAATTAACAATGTGAAAAATTTCTTTAAATTAGCTGCTTATGCTGCGCTTCCAATGCTTTTAATAGTAATTCAACCTGACATGGGAATGACTATGGTTTGCTTTTTTATCGTCCTAGGAATATTTTTTGCAGCTGGTTTAGATTTAAAAATAATAGGCGGCGGATTTATGAGTTTAATTGCACTTATTGCTATAGTCTGGAATTCATCTCTAATGCAGGATTACTGGAAAAACAGATTAATTTCATTTATAAATCCAGATGCATATGACTTAGGCATTAGTTACCAGCTTAAGCAGTCTCAAATAGGAATAGGATCTGGTGGAATCTTTGGTAAAGGATTCTTAAAAGGCACCCAGATAGCGGGAGGATTCATTCCAGAAGCTCATACAGATTTTATTTTTTCTGTTGTAGGAGAAGAATGGGGCTTGGTTGGAGCAATAATTTTGTTAGCGCTCTATGGAATAATTATCTATAAATTTATAAAGATAGCCCAAAATTCTAAAGATAGATTTGGATCTATGATTTGTGTAGGTGTAGTTTCTACTATGCTGTTTTCTATATTACAAAATATAGGTATGACTATAGGATTAGTGCCTATAACCGGTATTACGTTATCCTTTATGAGTTACGGAGGCAGCTCTATGCTAACGGGTTTCATGAGTTTAGGACTTGTTCTAAATATAGGAATGAGAAAGAAGAAAATCAATTTTTAGGGGGATGAATGTTATGAGAATTGCCTTTATTGCACATGATAAAAAGAAAGATGATATGATAGAATTTGTAAAAAGATACAGAGACCTTTTTGAAGGGCATGAATTATTTGGTACGGGAACAACAGGAAGTCTTATAACTGAAATTATTGGATTAAAAGTTCATAGATTCCTTTCAGGTCCTCTTGGGGGAGACCAGCAAATAGGTGCAAAAGTAGCACAAGGAGAGATGGATTTTATAATTTTTTTAAGAGATCCCCTTACATCTCAGCCTCATGAGCCAGATGTTAATGCATTACTCCGAATATGTGATGTTCATTGTGTGCCCCTTGCAACCAACTTAGGATCAGCAGAAGTTTTTGTAAAGGCATTAAAAAATCGTGAAGAATCTAAGTAATTTGGTACAAGCTCTAGCAATTAATTTGCTAGAGCTTATTTTTTAGATTAGTATTGCCCTATTGTATAGATAACTAAGAGTGTTTAGGTATCTTAAAGTCATAAAACCATAGATTTTAAAATATATATAATATATCAGCAACTATGTGAAGTCATATTATACGAACAGTTTATCCGATGTGTACCGCCACTAATAAAGTGGTGATACGATCATGGATAATGGATTCCAAGCTTCAGATGGAATTTAAAATTCACCTGAAAACAAGAATCCTGTTAATAAAAATTGGGGGGCAATTTTATCTATGGGAAATTATAATTCAGAGTACGAAAGTTATTATAATTCTTTAAAAAAAGGCAGCAAGACAAGGTATTTTCCATCTTATAATCAAAGCTTTAACTATAATAATATAGGGAAATCTAAAAAAAATTATTGGCTATCAAGAATAATGAGAGACTTAGTAGGGGTGCTTATTCTCTTTATCATTGTCTTAAGCTGTAAGCTAATAGTGACGCCTAAAACTCAGGCAGTATACAATTATTCTAAACAAATTCTAAATCAGAACTATGAATATACTAATTTAAAAGAGAAGTGCAAAAATATAGATATTAAAAATTTTCAGGATAAGATTACTAATATAATTGAGGAAATAAGAAGTAAAGTTACTGGAACTGAAACTGTTGATAACAAAATTAAAAATGAATTTGTACTTCCGATTGCAGGAATAGAAACATCTCCCTTTGGATATAGGGAGGATCCTATAACAAAAGAAAAAAAGTTTCACGAGGGAGTAGATATTGACGTTAAGGAAAATACAGAGGTAAAAGCCTCATATGATGGAAGAATAAAAATTTGTGGTGAGGATAAAGAGTTAGGTAAGTACATTCTGATAGATCATGGCAATGGCATAGAAACTAAATATGGACATTTAAATGAAATACTTGTGGGAAAAGAAGATGCGGTTAAAAAGAGTCAGATTATAGCCAAAAGTGGCAATACAGGCAAATCTACTGGACCGCATCTTCATTTTGAGCTTTTATACATGGGAGAAAATAAAAATCCAGATGAGTATTTTAAGATAGCCAAAAAGTAATGTATAGAGGTAATTCTGTGGTTAAGGTAAGTAGATATTTTATTCCTTATATAATATTTTTAATTGCTATAGGATACAAAGGACAACTAATTTATTCTTTTTTAATTGTTATTATTCATGAATTTGTTCATTATTTGGTTGCTAGATATTATAATTTTTGCGGTTTTGATATAGAACTTATGATTGTTGGAGCGGCATTAAGGTTTAGAGAACTTGATGAGGCATCTCCAAAAGAAGATTTAATTATATCTATATCTGGTCCTATGGCAAATCTAGTTCTATGTATTGTTTTTTTTATTTTACATAAGGAATTTCCCTGTAAGGAATTCTATATGTTATTTGAAGGAAATTTGGCTATAGGATTATTTAACCTTATTCCTGCATTCCCATTAGATGGTGGAAGAATATTAAGAGATATATTAAATTTTAAACTTATGTATAGAAAGTCTAATAAAATAATGATTACTACGAGTATAATTATTGGATCAGTAATTATGCTTATTTATGTATTGTTATTCTTAAAGGGTAATAATATTTTTAGTATAGGAATAATAGGTATATTTATTATAATATCATCGCTTAAAGAGAAGGAAAGGATATCATATATAATTATGGGAGATATTATAAAAAAGAAATATAAATTTATATATAGGGGTTATATTGAAAATAAGAATACTTCTATATATTATAAAAAAGATTTATTAAGTGTAATGGCTCTATTTGATAAAAATAAATATAATGTTTTCACAGTTTTAGATGAAGAGATGAAAGTTATGGACATAATTTATGAGGAAGAGATAATTAGTGCTTTAAAAACCTACGGGAATATTACCATAAAAGAATTTATGAAAATAGAAAACAACGAAAGATGAAAATTATATTTTAAATTTATAATTTATTATGTTAGAATATAAAAATGTGATATACACAAGAGGAGGATTTTCAATGAATAAGGTTACTGATGATATATTGTTTAAAGTAGAAAAACCTGCGCGTTATATAGGTGGAGAGTTAAATTCTTATAATAAAGATAAAAATAAAGTAGATATTCGTTTTGCATTTTGTTTTCCAGATGTTTATGAGGTAGGAATGTCACATTTGGGGATGAAAATTCTTTACCATATTTTAAATGAAAGAAAGGATACTTATTGCGAAAGAGTTTTTGCTCCATGGCCTGATATGGAAAAACAGATGAGGGAAAATAACATTCCTCTTTATGGGTTAGAAAGTAAGGATCCTATAAATAACTTTGATTTTATTGCTTTTACCCTTCAATATGAAATGAGTTATACTAACATACTAAATATGTTGGATTTAGCTGGTGTACCTATAAGGGCTTCAGAAAGAGGAGAGGATGATCCTATTGTATTTTGTGGAGGTCCTTGTGCTTATAATCCTGAGCCGCTTTATGATATAGCCGACTTCTTTGCTATAGGCGAAGGAGAAGAGCAAATGGAAGAGATTATGGATCTTTATAGAAAGTATAAGGGTAAGAGTAAAAAAGAATTTTTAAGAGAGGTATCACATATACAGGGGATTTATGTTCCATCACTTTATTCAGTGGAATATAAAGAAGATGGAACAATAAAAGAATTTAAACCTCTATATGATGATGTACCAGCAGTAGTTAAAAAGAGAATAATAAAGAACTTTAATGATGTAGCCTATCCTAAGAATTTAATTGTTCCTTATACCGAGATAGTACATGATAGAATAACTTTAGAAACCTTTAGGGGATGTACTAGGGGATGTAGATTCTGCCAAGCAGGGATGATATATAGACCTGTGAGAGAAAAGAGCACAGATAAACTTTTAGAAACAGTAGAAGAGCTTTTAAAGAATACAGGATATCCAGAAGTATCATTAACATCACTAAGCATCTGTGATTACTCAGATTTACAAAATTTAATTCATAAATTTATAGAGAAGTATGAAAAAGAAAAAGTAGGGGTATCTCTACCGTCATTAAGAATAGATTCTTTCTCTGTGGACTTAATAAATGAAATACAAAAGGTTAGAAAAACAGGATTAACCTTTGCGCCAGAAGCGGGTTCACAAAGAATGAGAGATGTTATAAATAAAGGGGTAACTGAGCAGAATTTAATGGATTCAGTAAAAAATGCTTTTGAATCTGGTTGGTCCACAATAAAACTATATTTTATGATAGGATTACCATATGAAACTATTGAAGATGTAATAGGCATAGCAGATTTGGCTGAAAAAGTAACAGATCAGTATTTTAAAGTTCCAAAAGATAAGAGAAAGAAAGGGTTAAAGGTTACTGTAAGCACTTCTATATTTGTTCCTAAGGCCTTTACTCCGTTCCAGTGGGTGCCACAAATAAGAATGGAAGATGTGAAGGAAGAAATAAAAGCATTAAGAGGAGCTATAAAAAGCAGAAGTATTTCTTACAATTGGCATGAAACTCCTGTGAGCTATTTAGAAGCTATATTTGCAAGGGGAGACAGAAGAGTTTGTGATGTTTTAGTAAAGGCTTTTGAAAAAGGAGCTAAATTCGATGGTTGGTCAGAGTATTTCAACTATGATGCATGGATGGAAGCTTTTGAAGAATGTGGAGTAGATGGAGATTTTTATGCATATAGAGAAAGAAGTTATGATGAGATACTTCCATGGGATTTCTTAGATATAGGGGTTTCCAAAGAGTTCTTAATAAGAGAAAATGAAATGGCAAAAAAAGCAGAGCTAACACCTGATTGTAGAATGGGGTGTACAAATTGTGGAGTAAACACTAAGTTGGAAGGGAAGTGCTTTGACGGTGCGATATTTAATAAAATTCAGTAAAGAAGACAGTATAAAATTTGTAGCTCACTTAGATTTAATGAGAACAATCCAGAGAATGATGAAAAGATCAGGACTTCCAGTTCAATATTCTAAAGGATTTAATCCTCATATAAATATGTCGCTAGCACAACCGTTGGCAGTAGGAGTTTATTCCTCAGGAGACTATCTTGATGTAGCCTTTGATGAAGAGTTAGAGGAAAGTACAATAACGGAAAAATTAAATTTAAGTGCACCTATGGGTATAAAAGTATTTGAAGCTGTAAAAATAAAAGAAGAGCAAAATAAAAAAGTTTTTAAGTCTATGGCGGCAATTGATGCAGCAAAGTACACTATAAAGATAAAATATAATAGTGTAGAACTTTTGAATCAAGATATGGAAAAGCTACTAAGTACTCATGAATGGGAAACTATAAAGAAAAGTAAAAGCGGAGAAAGCAAAGTTAATATAAGATCCATGATAAAAGAACTTAAATATGAAATAGTTGATAATGTTTTAATGATACATACAATTGTTTCTTGTGGAAGTAAGGAGAATTTATCAGCGGAACTTTTAGCAAAATTCATTCAAGAAAACACCAGAGAAGCAAAAGTTGATGCTTTTGTGGATATAAAAAGAGAAGAAATGTATGCATTGATGAAAGGGAAATTAGTTCCTCTATACAAATATGCAAAGATGCTATAGGATTTCTAGTCCAAATTTTGGCTTATAGTTTAACGACCGTTAAATTATAGGCCTTGTTTTACAGAAAAGAAGGTGGATATGTTGAAAGAAATATTTATAGAAAGACAAAAGGAACTTTTAAGAATTGCAATAAAAGAAAAGGATGAACTAAAGGAGTGCTTAATTGAAGAAGAAACTGGCGAACCCTATCCTGGGGAGATTTATAAAGGTATAGTTAAGAATATTGTACCTGCCATAAAATGCGCTTTTATAGATATAGGCCATAAAAAAAATGTATATATGTATTTAGATGAAAAGTTCAAAAATACAAAATTAAAAAAAGGTGAAGAAATATTAGTACAGGTAATCAAGGAAGACTTGGGGAGCAAAGGAGCTAAAGTTAGCAATGTACTAAGCTTGCCAGGAACATATTGTGTGCTAGAAACTATTAATAAAGATATAAGTTTTTCAAAAAAAATAACTGATAATAATATAAAAAATTATATTGCCCAAAATTTAAAAAAGCCTAAAGGTATAGGTGTAAAAATAAGAACTAATGGAGTAGAGGTTCCAATAGATGTAATAAATGAAGAACTAAATAAGCTTTATGATTTATATTCGAATATGTGCAATAAGGCTAAATATTCTACTGGTGTTGGTCTATTATTCGATGATGGTGGTATTTTAGGAAGAGTATTAAGAGATAAGCTAAGTGGGACTAATTTAAAGATATATGTTGACAATGAAGAAGATTATAATTATGTAAGTGAATTTTCCCGCAGTATAATTGATGCAAAAATTAATATAAAACTTCATAAAGAGAGCAGAACCTTATTTGCTTATTATGGTATTGAAAGAGAGATATTAAGTTTAAGAAACAATAAAATTCCTCTTCAATGTGGAGGGTACATAATTATTGATAGAACGGAAGCAATGTATGTTATAGATGTTAACTCTGGTAAGAATGTTAAAGGAAGCTCAATACAAAAAACAGCATATATTACTAATTACCAAGCAGCAGAAGAGGTTGCAAGGCAGATAAGACTTAGAAATCTAAGCGGAATTATAGTTGTAGATTTCATAGATATGGATGATGAAAATAATAAACAAAAGATATTAAATTTATTAAAAGAAGGATTTTTTGGAGATAAGAATAAAACCATAATATATCCTTTTACTGAATTAAATCTAGTTCAGATTGCAAGGAGAAGATCAGGAAAATCTATATATGAATACATAGAAGAAGATTGTGGTTTATGCAGTGGAAAAGGTAAAAGAATAAAGCTATCTTATATGTGCATGCTTATAAAAAATGAAGTTTTTAGAATTGATGAACAAAGAGAAATAAAAGATTTATATATTGAGTTAGATGAAAACTACAAAAAGGATATAGAAGGAGACATATTAAGCTTTATTAAAAATATAAGTGCATTAGATAAAAAAGTATATATTAACTATGTTAAAGGAGAACATTTTAAAGTTGAACCACTAATATTTATGAATCAAATAGAAAACCTGCAGATTTTTAAAGTTTATGGATAAAAAAACTTTACAAGCCACTATATATATGTTAGAATGGCATTTGTAGACCGCACAGAGAAGGTTATGTAAATCATAAGCAGGCATTCTTAAGATTGTTTATGTACCTTAATTGGCGAGACTGGATAGAGGAGGTGTTTTGATGTACGCAGTTGTAGTTACTGGAGGAAAGCAATACAGAGTTGCACAAGGAGACGTTATATACGTTGAAAAGTTAAACGCTGAAGTTGATACAACAGTTGAACTTGACAATGTTCTTGTAGTAAGCAAGGAAAATGGAGAGTTAGTTGTTGGAAAACCTGTAGTTGAAGGAGCTAAAGTTACTGCTAAGGTTTTAGCTCAAGGAAAAGGCAAGAAAATACTTGTTTTCAAGTATAAGAGAAAGAAAGACTACAGAAAGAAACAAGGACACAGACAACCATATACAAAACTTCAAATAGAAGCAATTAATGCTTAATTATGGTTACTGTAGAGTTTAAGAAAAAATCTTGTAATTTGGTTTCAGTTGCTTTAAAAGGTCATGCAGAATCAGTAGATGAAGGATACGACTTAGTATGCTGCGCTGTTTCTAGCATATCTCAAACTATTTTAATAGGAATAGTTGAAGTTTTAAAGTTAAAGATTGATTACTCTATAGATGATGGCTTTCTAAGCTTTTCATTAGAAGACTTATCTATTGATGAGATAAAAGAGTGTCAAGTGCTTATGGAAACTATGTTACTTGGTTTGAAAAGTGTAGAATTAAATTACGGTGAATATATAAAAGTTAAAGTAGAGGAGGTGTAGTACATGTTACTTATGAACCTTCAGTTATTTGCTCATAAAAAAGGAGTAGGTAGCTCAAGAAACGGTAGAGACAGTGAATCCAAAAGACTTGGTACTAAATGTGCTGATGGACAATTCGTTTTAGCTGGAAACATACTTGTTAGACAAAGAGGAACAAGAATTCATCCAGGAAATAACGTAGGCAAAGGTAGTGACGATACTCTTTTCGCTAAAATCGACGGAGTAGTTAAATACGAAAGAGTTGGAAAAGATAAGAAAAGAGCTAGCGTATACCCTGTAGTTGTTGAAGAAGCAATAGCAGAATAGTTTTAACATAAAGCACCCTTAAACAGGGTGCTTTTTTAAAGCTTTTAAGAGTTGGTTTAATCATCAACTTATTGAACAAAATTCCACAAAAGAACAATAATTTTAGCAAATTTTGTGGTATTATATAAACAGGATATTAGAGAAGAATAAGTTTGAGTTTATTAATAAAATTAACATAGTCTTTATAGGTATTTTTAAAAATGCTATATAAAAAGTAATGTTTAGCTAACAATATATTCAATTAACTTTTAAGATATAAACGTATAAATTTGAAAGAAATCGCGTAAAGCATTCATATATATTTTTATGGATTCAGTTTATGGGAATAATAATATTTAAATGCATATATGCACAAAAATTTTAGTAGTTAACTATAAAAAGGAGTGAATACTTATGTTCGTAGATACAGCCAAGATATTTGTAAAATCAGGAGATGGAGGAAATGGATCTATTTCTTTCAGAAGAGAAAAATATATACCTTTAGGTGGACCTGATGGAGGAGATGGAGGAAATGGAGGAAATATTATTCTTGTAGCAGATCCAAATATGACTACTCTTTTAGATTTTACATATAAAAAGAAATATGTAGCAGAAAGAGGTGGCAATGGAGAAGGCTCTAAATGTTTTGGTAAGGACGGAGAAGATTTATATATAAAGGTTCCTATGGGAACGGTAGTAAGAGATATTGCTACTGATAAAATAATGGTTGATTTATCTCATTCAGGAGATGAGTACGTAATAGCAAAAGGAGGAAGAGGAGGAAGAGGAAACGTAAGGTTTAAAACAGCTACTAGACAGGCGCCAGATTTTGCAGAACCAGGTATGCCTGGTGAAGAGAGATGGGTATCCTTAGAACTTAAAGTTCTTGCAGATGTTGGTCTACTGGGATTCCCAAACGTAGGAAAATCCACTTTACTTTCAGTAGTGACAAAGGCTAAACCTAAGATAGCTAATTATCATTTTACTACTTTAAATCCTAATCTTGGAGTTGTAGATATGCCAGGAGTTCCAAGCTTTGTAATTGCTGATATTCCAGGAATAATAGAAGGAGCTTCAGAAGGAGTAGGACTTGGAATAAAGTTTTTGAGACACATAGAGAGAACAAGACTTTTAATACATGTTGTTGACATATCAGGAGTAGAAGGAAGAGATCCTTTTGAAGACTTCTTAAAGATAAATGAAGAGCTTAAAAAATATAGTATAAAACTTTGGGATAGACCTCAAATAATAGCAGCAAATAAAAGTGATATGCTTTATGATGAAGAAATATTTGAAGATTTTAAGAAAAAAGTTGGAGAATTAGGATATGACAAAATATTTAAAATATCCGCAGCAACTAAAAATGGAGTAGAGGATTTAATGAAAGAAGCTGCGAGAATACTAAGCACTATTCCTATAGAAGATATAGAGATAAGTGAAGAAGATAAATTTGTACCTGAAGAAAAGAAATTTACTTACACTATAAAAGAGGAAGAAGAAGGCATATTTGTTGTTGAAGGAAGCTTTGTAGATAGATTATTAGCTAGTGTAAATGTAAATGACCCAGATGCATTAAGATATTTCCATAAAGTTTTAGCAAATAAAGGTGTTATGCAAGAGCTTGTAGAAATGGGAATTCAAGATGGAGATCTTGTTAGACTTAATGATTTTGAATTTGAATTTTTATTATAATTTGGAGGTTAAAGCCCTAAATGGGCTTTAACGGGCTGCCTAGCCTAGGAAACTGGCTAGGCAACCCAGTGATTTAATTGCTCAGTGTTACGACAAAAGGAGGAAAAATATGATTACAAGCAAGCAAAGAAGTTATTTAAGATCTTTAGCAAATACGCTAAATCCTATATTTCAAGTTGGCAAGGATGGTATAGAGGCAAATTTTTTAAAACAAATAGATGATGCTTTAGAGGCTAGAGAACTTATAAAAGTATCTATATTAAACAATAGTGAGTATGGTGCTAGAGAGGCTTCAGATGAAATCTGCAGTGAATTAGGGTGTGAAGGAGTTCAAAGTATAGGAAATAAAATTGTGCTTTATAGAAGATCTAAAAAGAACCCGAGAATAGAGTTGCCATAAAGCAGGAGCGAATATATGATTAAGAAAGCTATTTTTGGCGGAACCTTTGATCCTATTCATAATGGACACCTTTATATAGCTTACGAAGCATTGTATAAGCTTGGATTAGATAAAATAATATTTATGCCCTCTGGTAATCCTCCACATAAACTTGGGAAAACCATAACTGATGGATTCTTAAGATATGAAATGGTAAAAATGGCGACAAGAGGGGAAGAACGATTTGATATAAGTGACTATGAAATAAGAAAATCTAATCTGAGCTATACTTATGAGACACTAAAATACTTTAACAATATTGAGCCAGACACAGCATGGCATTTTCTTACCGGTGTGGACTGTCTAATGGATATTGATAATTGGAAAAATTCTGAGGAGATTTTTAAACTTTGTAAATTTATAGTATTTAACAGACCGGGATACAGTATGAAAAATATACAAGAGCAGAAAAATAAGGTTGAAAAAAGATATGCTAACGAGATAATATTCCTAGATGTACCTCTTTTAGATATTTCATCAACTAATATAAGAAATGCTGTAATGAAAGAAAAGAATGTAAGTTATCTTTTGCCGGAAAGCGTTTATAATACTATTAAACAATTAAATCTTTATCTTGATATAAGGTGAGTTGTATTATTTGTAATTAATTATTTTGGAGTGATTAAGGGATGTGGAGCGAGGATAGAATTCAAGATTATTTAAAACAGAATCTTAAATATAAAAGATATGAGCATAGTTTAAGTGTAAGAGATACAGCAGTTAAACTAGCGAAAATTTATAATGTAGATATTGAAAAAGCAAAAATAGCTGGCCTGGTACATGATTGTGCTAAAAATATGAATGATGAACAGCTATTGAATATAGCATTGAATCATAAAATAAGAATAGATGAAGTATGTAAAGAAAGTCCCCAGCTAATTCATGGGACAGTTGGAGCAATACTCGCTAATGAAATAATGGGTATCAGCGATGAAGAAACCCTTAATGCTATTGCTTATCATACTACTGGAAGAAAAAATATGAGTATGCTTGATAAAATAATATATATAGCTGATTATATAGAACCCTTGAGAAACTTTCCGGGGGTTGAAGAATTGAGAAATATAGCTTTTAAAAATATAGATAAAGCACTGCTGAAGTCTTTTGATAATACTATAAAATTTGTCATTGATAGAGGGCAACTTTTGCATTTTGATACTATAGAAGCTAGAAATTATGTACTTTCTATAAAATAATTTAAAAATTTATATACAAAACCAAAGATTTTGATATAATAGTAGTGTTTGGAGAAATTTATAATAAAGAGATAATAAGTATTAACTTACTTATGTTATTAAAATATTAGGAGGATTCATAATTATGGAAAAGAAAATAATAAGCACAACAAATGCTCCAGGAGCAGTAGGACCTTATTCACAAGCTGTTAAAGTTGGAAACTTAGTATTTACATCAGGACAAATTCCACTAGATCCAGCAACTGGTGATTTAGTTGGTGGAGATGTACAAAAAGCTACTGAAAGATCATTAGAAAACGTAAAAGCTATTCTTGAAGCAGCTGGAACATCATTAGACAAAGTTATTAAAACAACTGTATTCGTAAAGAATATGAGTGATTTTGCTGCTGTTAACGAAATTTACGCAAAGTATTTCCAAAAAGATATGCCTGCAAGATCATGTGTGCAAGTAGTACTTCCAAAGGATGCCTTAGTTGAAATAGAAGTAATTGCATTAGCTGAGTAATCTAACTTACATATGAGAGTGAACTTTTAAAGTTCACTCTTTTATATAGGACTCAAAGCCTGGAAATCTTTGAAATTCTGTATATATTAAAAATAATTTTATATTTGATATTAGTCACGTTCAAATAAATAGCAAGCCAGTGGGAAATTATGTTTTGTCTCGTTATTTAATTTGATGTGTCTTAATTGTGAGGAAATAACATGAAGGAAAATAAGCTTATATTTAGGGTTGCAGCTGAAGATGAAGGACTAAAACTTAGAGAATATCTAAAATCTAAACAAAAGTTATCCAGCAGGCTTATAAAAGGTGCAGCTATAGAAGGAAGGATAACTGTAAATGAAAAAATAACTAAGTTAAACTATGTAGTTAAGCATAATGATGAAATAGGGTTTAATGTAGCTAAAGAAGAAGGTCAAAATATAGATCCAGAAAAAATGGATATTGAAGTGGTTTACGAGGACATTGATATCATTGTAGTAAATAAACGACCAGGAATAGTAGTTCATCCTACAAAGAGTTATCCTAATGGAACATTAGCTAATGGACTATTATACTACTTTAAAGAAAAAGGCGAGAACTGTATTGTGAGACTAGTAAGCAGGCTTGACATGGATACATCAGGATTAATTATGATAGCTAAGAATCAGTTCTCGCATATGGCCCTGGCACGAGACATGAGCAATGAGAATTTTGAAAAGAGTTATTTAGCAATTGTGCATGGTAATATGAAAGAAAAACAGGGAACTATTAATCTTCCTATATATAGAACTGGCGGAGATACTATAAAAAGAATTGTAGATGAGAGAGGCCAGGAAAGTGTAACGCATTTTAAAGTAGTAGAAAGCTTTAATAAAGGTGATTTGGTAGAGCTTACTTTAGAAACAGGCCGAACACACCAAATAAGAGTACATTTAACTCATCTTGGACATCCGTTATATGGAGACAGTTTATATGGAATTGAGGATGATAGTGATTATATAGAAAGACAGGCCCTTCATGCCTATAAATTAAAATTTCCACATCCAAGGACTGGAGATATCTTAAATTTAGAGACAGATATACCAGAAGATATGAAAGAACTATTAGATAAAATTAAGAGCTGATGATAAGCAAAAGGCTAAAATCATCAGCTCCTTATTTTATAAATTTTTACCAATTAATTTAAGTTTTTTTAAGATTAATATAAGCACTGCAAAGATTACAATTATAGCAGGTATTATATATTGAAGTTTTAAAAAGTTACCTTCAAGTAATTTAGATTGAAATACTTGTTTTAATTGATGATTATTTCCACTTGATAGTTTTAAAGTACCAATATTTTTATTATCTAAGGTGATAGTTGCTTCACTAACTATATCACCTTGTTTGAAATTTTTATCAGATAAGTTTTTATTATTTACATCAAATTTAGTATTAGGATTGCTACCCTTCTCCTTAACATAATAAAAGTCAGTGGAAGCAAGCAAAGGTATATTATCATCATCTTTAGTATAAGTTGTTACTAAGTCTCCTTTAGAAAATAAACGAACAAGCTCAAAATTATTAAACCCATAATTAAATAAAGCGGCGGCATCTGGGAAAAATGTCTTTTCCTTATCATGAATTAAAGCTACTATAAGGGTTTGACCATTTCTTGTTGCACAGGATACATAAGAATGTTGAGATTGAACAGTATATCCTGTTTTACCACCTTGGCAACCTTCATAATAAAGGTTAGAAGATTTTTGTATTAACTTATTTTCATTCCATAGAGGACGCTCCGATGAACTCTTATTAGTGGTTGGTATTTTATAAAAACTTGTAGTAGCAATTTTGGTGTACTCTGGATGCTTTGACAGCTCTCTCATTATAAGAGCTAAATCCATAGCAGAAGTTTTATGTTTATCATTATATAAACCACTAGGGTTAACAAAGTTAGTATTTTTACATCCTAGTTCTAAAGCTCTTTTATTCATTTCTTCTGCGAATTTATCAGTAGACCCGCTTATATGTTCAGCAAGAGCTTCTGCACAATCATTACCAGAAACAAGGAGCAGACCATATAATAAATCCTGAACCTTTAATTCTTCACCTTCAAATAAATATATTTTACTTCCATCAGCCAATGGAGGATTTTTACCAACCTTAACTACATCATCTAGTTTGGTTTTTTCTAAAGTCAAAAGTGCAGTCATTAGTTTGGTTGTAGACGCAGGAGGATAAGCTCCATACGCATTTTTTGCATACAGTACTTCACCGCTTTGAGCATCCATTAAAACAACACCATCTGCAGATACAGCTGGTGGATTATCTTTAGCAAAGGTTATATAGTTAATATTTGAAAAAATAAGCATAAACGATACTATAAAGGTTATTAATTTTCGCATTTTAGCCTCCTAAAACATTGTTAATCATAATTATATCAAAAAAAGACAGCTTATGCGACAGAATTTTTATAAACCTGTCAATAATCTAAATATATAAGTAAAATATCATATATTAGGAGGGGAAAATGAGAAATAAGAAAAAAATTATTGGTTCAGTTATCATACTAATTATATTCGCCATATTTTTAGGTGTTGGATATTATATATCAAAACCGTCTAAAGAATTAAATAGTAAAGAAGTATTTAATGAAACAACTTCTATAGAAAGTAAAGATAATAAAGAAATAACAGTATACATAAATGGAGAAGTAAAGAATCCTGGAGTTTACAAAATAAAAAATGATAGTAGAATAGAGGAATTAGTAAAGATGTCAGGAGGATTTACTGAGAGTGCGGATAGGTTTAAACTAAATTTAGCAAAAAAATTAAGAGATGAAGACTACATATATGTAGATAAAAAAGTTGAAGGTCAAGCTAATGCTATTAGTAATTCTACACAATCATCAGCTGGTACTAGTTCTGCACAAGGAGGCAAGATAAATATAAATTCTGCTTCAAAAGAGGAGTTGAAAACTATTCCGGGTATAGGAGATGTCACAGCTCAAAAAATTATTGAGTATAGAGAGAAAAATGGTAATTTTTCAACCGTCGAAGATTTAAAAAAAATTGACAGGATAGGAGAGAAAACTCTAGATAAGATGAAAGATAAAATGGATGTTAGATAATATAAAAATTTTGCGAGGCAAAATTTTTATCAGAGGACAATTGACAGAGGACAGAGGACAGTGAAGGTGAGTTTTCTTCCTTACGTCAGAAAACTAATTTATTTTTTTAGGCTTGTTTTGCTAAAGTAAAACATCGCTAACTTATATAAATTTAAAGATTTTTCGTAGTGTAGCGGAGAAAAATCCTCCTTCACTGTCCTCTGTCAATTGTCCTCTGTCCTCTAAAAAATAATACGTCGTATTATTTTTATAGAATATAGGTAAATTGTTTAAAAAATAAGCAAAGTATTATATAATAAAGTAAAACTTGAAAAATTTTGACGGGAGGTGTCAATATGACAGAAAAAAGGCTTACAGAGTTAACGAAGACATCAGGATGAGCGGCTAAAATAGGGCCGGAGACCCTATCAAAAATACTAGGTAAATTACCTAAGATGGAAGATAAAAACTTAATAGTTGGAATAGAAACCTCTGATGATGCAGCTGTTTATAAATTAAATGACGAAATGGCAGTTATACAAACATTAGATTTTTTTACGCCTGTAGTAGATGATCCTTATACTTTTGGTCAAATCGCTGCAGCGAATTCTATAAGTGACGTTTATGCAATGGGTGGTAAGCCCACAGTAGCTTTAAATATAGTGTGTTTTCCGAATTGTTTATCTATAGATATTCTAGGTGAAATATTAAGAGGTGGAGCAGATAAGGTAATTGAAGCAGGTGCAGTAGTTATTGGTGGTCATACAGTAGAAGATGACGAGCCAAAGTATGGGTTATCTGTAATGGGGATGGTTCATCCAAATAAAATTTTGAAAAACTTTGGTTCAAAAGTTGGAGAGAATGTTATTATAACTAAACCATTAGGTACTGGAATAATAAACACTGCTATAAAAGGAGAAATAGCATCTAAAGAAGCATATGATATGGCAGTAAAAGTTATGTCCACATTAAATAAGTATGCAGGAGAAATAATAGTAAATTATAATGTTTCAGCATGTACAGATGTAACTGGTTTTGGGCTAATGGGGCATGGATATGAAATGGCATCAGCCTCAGGGGTTACATTAAGATTATATAAAGATAAAATACCTTATATTAAAGAGGCAAAAGAATATGCAGAGATGGGTCTTGTGCCAGCAGGTTCTTACAACAATAGAAGATATATAGAAGGTAAATTTGAATTTAATGATACGCCAGAGTGGATGAAAGATATATTATTTGATCCTCAGACATCAGGAGGGCTTTTGATAACCTGCTCAAAAGAAGAAAGTGATAAAATGATGAAGGAACTTTTACAATTAGAAATACCATCAGCAGTTATAGGGGAAGTAATACCACAGCAAGGTGAAAATTACATAATAATAGAATAGCTTAAAAGGTGGGGATAAAGTGGAAAAAAATCAATTATTGAGAAATCTACCTAAGATAGATGAACTCTTAAAAGAAGAAATTGTAGTTAATGAATTAAGTTCTACAATGAGGACTATCGTCGTTGAGTCCTTAAGAGAAACTATAGATAGTTACAGAGATCTTATATTAAAGGATGATATAAAGGAATATTCAAAGGAAGATATTCTAAAAAGTTTTTTAGAGCTTTTAAGTGATAAAAAAGGTTCAAATTTCAAAAAAGTTATAAATGCAGCAGGTGTAGTTATACATACAAATTTAGGAAGATCACTACTCGCTAAAAAGGCTTTAGAAAACGTTATTAATGTAGCTGACAACTTCAATAATCTTGAATATGATTTAAAAAAAGGTCAAAGAGGTTCAAGATATAGTCATGTAGAGGAACTTATTAAAAAAGTAACTGGTGCAGAAGCTGCAGTAGTTGTAAACAATAATGCAGCAGCAGTTATGCTGGCGTTAAATACTTTATGCAAGGATAAAGAAGCAATTGTTTCTCGTGGCCAGTTAGTTGAAATAGGAGGTTCTTTTAGAGTACCTGATGTTATGACTTTTAGTGGAGCAAAGCTTGTAGAAGTAGGAACAACCAATAGAACTCATTTATATGATTATGAAAATAATATAAATGAAAATACAGGTGTTTTATTAAAGGTACATACATCTAACTTTAAAATTCTTGGATTTACAGAAGATGTATCCGTAGAGGAATTGGTTGAGATTGGAAATAAAAAGGATATACCAGTAATTGAGGACATAGGAAGTGGTACGCTAGTAGACTTTTCTAAATACGGATTTACCTACGAACCAACTGTACAAGAAAGTATCAGAAAAGGAGCTGACGTAGTAACCTTTAGTGGAGATAAAATGCTTGGGGGACCGCAAGCAGGTATAATTATAGGTAAAAAGAAGTATATAGATAAAATGAAAAAAAATCAGCTTACGAGGGCATTAAGAATAGATAAAATGACTCTTGCGGCACTAGAGGGAACTCTTAAATACTACTTAGATGAAAGTGAAGCAGTAAAAAATATACCTACACTACATATGATACTGAGTTCTAAAGAGGAACATAAAAAGAGAGCACAAAGGCTTAAGAGAAAACTTCAAAATAAAGTAAATAATTTTAAATTTGCTTTAGAAGAAGATTATTCCATGGTAGGCGGGGGATCGATGCCAGCGGAAAGAATCGAAACTTATGTCATAAAAGTTAAAAGTGATAAGTTTTCTCCGCAGGAATTAGAAAGAAAGTTAAGGGAAAATGAGACACCTATAATAATTAGAGTATCAAATAATGAAGTGGTTTTAGACTTGAGAACCATTTTTGATAAGGATTTTGATACAATCGTTGATGCTTTTGATGCACTGGATTAAAAGGATAGGGAGAGCGGGTGGTAAATTATGAAGCATATTATAGTTGGCACAGCTGGACATATAGATCATGGAAAGACTACTCTCATTAAGGCTTTAACTGGCAGGGAAACAGATACTTTGAGAGAAGAAAAAGAAAGAGGAATATCTATAAATCTTGGATTTACATTCTTTGATCTACCATCAGGGAAAAGAGCAGGAATTATAGATGTACCTGGACACGAAAAGTTTATAAAGAATATGCTAGCTGGTATAAGCAGTATTGACATAGTTTTATTAGTAATAGCAGCAGATGAAGGAATAATGCCTCAAACAAGAGAACATTTTGAAATCCTTCAATTATTAGATGTTAAGAAGGGGATAGTGGTTCTCACTAAAGCAGATTTAGTTGATGAAGAGTGGCTTACAATGATAAAAGAAGATATTAGAAAGGAATTCAAGGGAACATTTCTTGAGGATGCTCCTATGCATTCTGTATCTTCTAAAACTGGCGCTGGATTAGAGGCACTTATAAAAAATATAGATGAATTTACAGAAGAGGTTGAAGCTAAAGATACGCAGGGACATTTTAGACTTCCTGTAGATAGAGTTTTTTCTGTAAGTGGTTTTGGTACAGTAGTAACAGGAACTGTAATAAGTGGTTCTATTAAGGAAGGTCAAACTATAGAAGTTTATCCATCAAAGGTTGTATCTAAAGTAAGAGGAATTCAGATACATGATCAGCCTGCAAAAATTGCAGAAGCGGGCCAAAGATGTGCTGTAAATATAGCAAACGTAAAGGTTAGTGATGTTGGAAGAGGAGATGTAGTATCTGTAGAGAACTTAATGGAACCATCTCTAATGGTTGACTGTAAGCTATATTATTTAAAGAGTGCACCAAGACCTTTAGAAAATAGGCAGAGAGTAAGACTTTATCATGGAACTAGCGAGATTATATGTAGAGTAGTAATATTGGATAAAGAGCAAGTAGAACCTGGAGAAGAAGCATACGTACAATTGAGATTAGAGAATCCTCTAACTGCTCAGAGAAATGATAGGTATGTAATTAGAAGCTATTCTCCTATGGATACTATAGGTGGAGGATCTATTATTGAACCTCTTGCTAAAAAAGCAAAAAGATTTAACAAAGAATATATAGAAGAGCTAAAGATAAAAGAAAGTGGAAAAACAGAAAGCATATTAGAAAACACTATCAAAAATTTAAGTGAAGGATATCCGAGAGCTGTAGATATATTAAAAGCTTTAGGAAAAAATGAAGAAAACATTGAGAATAATCTAGAACAGTTAATTAATGATAAAAAGATAGTAAAATTTGATACTGGTGATAAAGCTATATATCTTCACAGTGAATTTATTAGTGAAAAAGTAGCAGAACTAGAGAATATATTAAATAAATATCACAAAGAAAATCCGCTTAAGTGGGGAATATCGAAAGAAGAAATAAAAAATAAAATATTTGGAAAAGCAATAAAACAGAAAATTTATGATCAGATGATCGAAATGCTTATAAATTCTCAGACTATAAACATGCATGGCAGCTTTATTTCACTACCTGATTTTACAATAAATTATACAAAAGATCAAAAGTTGATAAGGGAAAATATTATAAAAGCATTTAAAGCCGCTAAATTTTCACCGCCAAAGTACAATGAACTTGAGGCTGAACAAAATGACAGTAAAAACTTTAAAATGGTTTTTCAATCTATAATGGATGAAGGTGCTTTGATTAAGGTATCTGAAGATTGTTTTTTCCTTTTAGAAGATTATAATAAAGTAAAAGACCTAATTATAAGATTTATAACAGATAACGGAAGTATAACTTTAGCACAACTAAGAGACGAACTAGATACAAGTAGAAAATATGCTATGTCACTTATAGAACACTTTGACAGCATAAAGTTAACTAAGAGATTAGAAGATAAGAGAGTACTTTATTAAAATCATATTTTTCTATACTTATTGAGGTATTATTAAAAGTAATACAATTAATTACATAATGTGATGTTATATAATGCTGAAAAATGTTGACATAATAATTTTTATAAATTATAATACTTTATGTAATTAGATTTGGGAGTAGATAGGTGCTGGTGTGCCTGCCGGTCTTCAAAACCGTTCTGCCGTGCTAAGACCACGACGGGTGGGTTCGATTCCCACATATTCCCGCCAATTTAAAAAGATAACCTCTAAGCTAGTAATATTAATGTGTTACAAAGTTTAGAGGTTTTTTTTGTTTTTAAGATATACAGAAATGTAACAATTTGGTCATGATTTTGTAATAATTGGAAAATATAATAATAATTGTCCTAAGCTAATAAAAGCTTAGAGGAAAGATTCTCTAAAGAAATAAATATTTGATATAAGCACTAGTGAAGTACTAGTGCTTATTGTTTTACAAATACATATTTTCTGAAGTACTAGTAGAAATACTGGTACTTATTTTTTTAGAAAGAAGAGCGCAAGAGGTAATAAAAAGCGACTTAAGGCGTAAACACCTATAGCTTAGGAAAAAACATATAATCTGGTTGAACGCTATTTTATTGAAAAATATATTTAATGCTAAATTGATAATTTTGAACCATCTAAAATTCATATTTATAAAATATTTAACTAATAAAATTGATATAATTTTACCATAACTAAATTTTTTTTAATATAAATACAAAAATAAAGGTTGAATTTCATTTTGATGTTTCTAACAGAAAGAAGTTATGATATAATCAAATTGGTCGATATTTACAAAACATTTAATAAAAGGAGAATGCAAAATGGAAAGGCTAAATAGAACGCAAAAGATATTAAAAGATAATAAATGGGATGCTTTGTTTTTAGTAAAAAGAGCTAATGTGAATTACATAAGTAGATTTTCTGATGAATCAGCATATGCGTTAATAGGTACAGATAATCAGTTTTTTATAACTGATGGAAGATTTTTTGAACTTGCACAAGAGGAATGTAAAGGTTTTCAAATAGTAAATTGGCAAAAGATTGGGACAAGCATTGTAGATGCAGTTAAGGAAATATGCAAAAGTAATGGTATAAAGAAACTAGGATTTGAAAGAGCTACAACCTCTTATGACTTATATGATAAACTTCAAAATAGTATGCCTGATGTTGAGCTTATTCCTACTAATAATGTAATAGAAGATTTAAGATATGTAAAAGATGAAGAAGAAATAGAAATATTAAAGGAAGCTTCTAGAATCACAGATAAATCCTTTGAAGATATATTAAACTTTATAAAACCTGGAATGACAGAAAATGAAGTAGCTGCTAAATTAGAATACATAATAAAATCAAATGGAGCAAGTGGGGTTGGTTTCGAAACAATATTAATTTCCGGCAAAAAGACATCTCTGCCTCATGGAAAGCCAAATGATAAAGTTATAGAAAAAGGTGATTTTGTTACTTTAGACTTTGGAGCATTGTATAAGGGATATACATCTGACATGACAAGAACTATAGTGGTTGGTACTGCGAATGAAAAACAGATAGAAATATATAATATTGTTAAAAAAGCACAGCAAGTTGGGTTAGATACAATAAAGGCAGGGGTTACATCAAAAGCACCTGATGATAAAATAAGAGAAATTGTAAAAGATTATGTTGAATATTATTATCCTGGTATTGGACATGGTGTTGGAAGAGAGCTACATGAACAGCCTTTCCTTGGGAAAAATGGAGATAGGATAATAGAAAAGAATTGTATTATTACCGTAGAGCCAGGAATTTATATTCCTAATTGGGGTGGAGTAAGAATAGAAGATACAATTATTGTAACTGAGACAGGAAATGAAAGACTAACTAAGTCTTCCAAAGATTTAATTTGTGTATAAAAATACTTAGAGATTAATAACGATTAAGCAAGGACTTTCGAAAAACAGAAATCCTTGCTTTATATTTCATAAATATAATGAAATTTTAAAATGATAATCTTGCATAAAATTGCATAAGTATGAAAATTATTTAAGTATATGTGTAATAATTTAAAATTAATACAAGAGAATTTAAGTGTAAATAAAATTTTTGAAAAAATATCTTGCAAAAATATGAAGTTTGTGTAATAATTTATATTAGTTGTAATAAATGTAATTTTATATTAAAAAATACATAAATGTAAAAATAATTGAAGAATTATGTTTTAATAAAAGTCAAAGTAGTTCATATGAAGCTGTATTCAATAATAGTATTTTGGGGGCATGATATGAGTTATTAACTCAGTCATATATTTATTATCTAGAATGGAGGGTTTTTTATGAATGGACAAACATCTACTCCGGTAGAGGTAAAGCAAAAGCATCCTGCGGCACTTTATTTATTAGGATTAACCTTTACCTTTGAAAGATTTGCTTACTACGGAGGTAAGCCGATTATTGTATATTTTCTAGCATATTCGCTAACAGTGGGAGGACTTGGTATTTCTAAAACTGAGGCAACAGTTATAGCAGCGAACTTAGGAGCTTTCACTTACCTGGCTCCAATATTTGGAGGTATTATTGCAGATAAATGGTTAGGACCAAGATATTGTGTAATATTAGGATCAATTATTATGAGTATAGGTTGGTCTTTGGGTTATTTTGCTACTAGTGCAGCATGGATTAATGCACTTATCATAGTGGTATCTATTGGTACAGGTTTATTTAAAGGAAACATAAATACTATGGTTGGTGAACTGTATGAAAAGGATGATCCACGTAAGGATATGGCATTTTCAATTACTTATTCATTTGTTAATGGAGGAGCTTTCGTTGGCTCTCTTACAATGGCTACTGCGTATATTTATCTATTTGGAAAGAGAAATGCCTCTGGAGAAGTTTTACTTTACGGATTCAGGCAAAGTTATCTATTAGCAGCAGCAGTCTGTTTAATTTCACTATTTGCATTTTTGATAGCTTGTAGAAGTTTAGGTGATGCAGGAAAGAGACCTAATTGCTTAGCTAATCCAAATAATAAAGAAGTACAAAAAGTAGATCATAGCAAGCCTTTAACTAAAAAAGAAAGAAATCAAGTTGCTGTCATTCTTATTTTAGCAACATTCTCAATATTCTTCTGGTTATTCTATAATCAAGCAGAAACTTCCTTGTTATTATATATAGATAAATACACAAACTTTAATGTAGGAGGCTTTAAAGTACCGCCTACATGGACTACAACTTCCTTTAATGGATTACTTTGTGTTGTCTTAGCAGCGCCAATGGCTGCAATTTGGGCAGCAATTTCTAAGAAAAGAAAAGGTGTAGACTTTACTATGACACAAAAGATAGCTTTAGGATATATATTCTTAGCTATAGGATTTTTAGTTATGGTAGGAGCTGAATTTGCAAGAGGTGGAAATGAAGGTGCTAACTCAAGTATCTTATGGATATTAATGTTTACATTAATGCAAACTATAGGAGAACTATGTTTCTCACCACTAGGAACATCAGTAGTAAGTAGAACTGCACCTGCTAAGTATTTATCATTACTAATGGGTGTATGGTTCTTCGCTACATTCGTAGCTCAAAAGGGATCAGGATATATAGAAACATTTATAGTAAAATTTGGAACTATGCAAATATTTATACTTATACCAAGTATTCTTCTTGTTGGTGCAGTTATACTGCTTGCTTGTAATAAGAAAATTACAGAGCTTACTGAGTAATTCAACAAGTAAATATATAATAAGACGAAACTGCCTCATAAATAGGGAGTGATTCCTATTATGAGGCAGTTTTTTGGTATTAAAAACACACCTAATATGCATGCCTTTCACCAAAAGACTTTTCTTTTTTATAGAATTTTAATTAAAAGCTCAAAGATTAGCTACATTTTTTGATTATATCAATTCTGCAATCATCTATTATATTTATAATCAAGGGATTTCATGAAAATGTAAGTTTTTTAATTGTATTTAATAAATATAAAAATATCAGTAAATATGAAAACGATTTAATAAATATGAAAAATATTAGTAAATAAGAAATGGATTTAAGTATACATAAAATAAATCTGAAAATATACAAAAAAATTTAAGTATAGGTAAAATTTTTAGAAGAAATATCTTGCAAAACTATAAAATTTGTGTAATAATTAATAATAGTTGAAATTAATGTAAAATTATATCAAATGTTGATTTAGAATAGCAAAAAATATACTTATCAGTAAAATGTGTAAAATAATGTATGCGTAGAGGCAATATGTCGTAATAAAAATTAAGAAACTTTAACACAAGGATATGTTTAATAGTAGTATTTGGGGGAAGATATGAGTTTTTAACTCAATCTATATTTATTATCTAGAAATGGAGGGTTTTTTATGAATGGACAAACAGCTATGCAATTAGAGCCAAAGCAAGGGCAACCTAAGGCTCTCTACGGGTTAGGATTAACCTTTACCTTTGAGAGATTTGCATACTATGGAGGTAAACCAATTTTAGTACTTTTCCTAGCATATGCGGTGGCAAAAGGTGGACTTGGTATTTCCAAGTCAGAGGCAACAGTTATAGCAGCAAACCTAGGAGCATTTACTTACTTAGCTCCAATATTCGGAGGGATCATTGCTGATAAATGGCTAGGACCGAGATATTGTATAATGATAGGCACAGTTCTTATGGCTGCAGGTTGGTCTTTAGGATATTTTGCTACCAGCGCTGCATGGATTAACGCACTTATTATAGTAGTATCTATTGGAACAGGTTTCTTTAAAGGTAACTTAAATGCCTTAGTTGGTGAATTATATGAAAAAGAAGATCAACGTAAGGATATGGGATATTCAATTATTTACTCATTTGTTAATGGGGGAGCATTTGTTGGTTCACTTGCATTAGGTGGAATGTACATTACACATGGATTTAGAATATGTTACTTATTAGCAGCAATATTTGCTCTAATGTCAGGAATTGTATTTTTATTTACTTGTAAGCATTTAGGGGATTTAGGAAAAAGACCTAATAAATATTCTGTTGCTTCCAGCAAAGCAGATGTTAAAGTAGATGTTAATAGACCATTAACTAAAAGAGAAAAAAATCAGGTTCTTGTTATATTTATTTTAGCATTATTCTCAGTATTCTTCTGGTTATTCTACAATCAATCAGAAGCATCACTATTATTGTATGTTGATAGTTATACTAAATTTAATATTGGCAACTTTAAGGTGCCTGCTACATGGACTACAACTTCCTTTAATGGATTACTTTGTGTAGTATTATCACCAATAATGGCTACAATATGGTTCAAGCTTTCTAAGACAAGAAAAAATGGAGACCTTACTATGACACAAAAAATAGCTTTAGCGTATATATTCCTAGGTATTGGATTCTTGGTAATGGTAGGAGCTGAATTTGTAAGAGGTGGAGTTACAACTGCTAGCTTAAGCATGTTATGGATATTAATGTTTACATTATTCCAAACTATAGGAGAAATGTGTTTCTCACCACTAGGGAATTCAGTTGTAAGTAAAACTGCACCACCTAAATATTTAGCATTACTAATGGGGGTATGGAGTTTCGCTACATTCTTAGCTCAAAAGGGATCAGGATATATAGAAGGAATTATAGGGCAATTAGGATTAATGCAAGTATTTATAGCTATACCAAGTATTCTTTTTGTTGGATCACTTATACTATTTGCTTGTAATAAGAAGATTACAGAGCTTACTGAATAATTTAATAAATATATATAATAAGAAAATGTCTCACGATAGGAAACCTTTCTGTTGTGGGGCATTTTTACTTACTTTTAAATATACGGGTAAAGTGGTTTATTTTTGTTATTATATATTAATAAAATTATAAAAAATAAATTTAGTATAAGTAAAAATTTTTTAGTGTAGCTTGATTTTCTTTAATATATGTGCAATAATTAGTTGTAAACAAAAAAAGACATAAAATTATAAAAATACTTAAAATATAAGTGTTTTTGATATTATTCAACATTTAGGGTTATGGTAAATTATAGGTCTTATGTAAGCGTTTTCTGAAAGGTGTAAGTCTTAATAGAGTAAATTGAAAATAGGGAGGATTTATAAGGCAATTATGCTGTAGAATTCTTCGAGACTGGCAGCCTAGGAATCATCAATAGATCCATTTAGATGCCATAGCCACAGAAAAACCCCTTAACAATGATGAGAAACTGTGTTTAAACAGTTATCATAAACTTGTGTACGAGAAATTAGCTGAGCACCAGAGCGATGAGGATCGGGCATGTCTGAAATCGTGTACAAGAAAATTTAAAAAAAATTAGGTTTGGAGGAAAAATTATGAGTGAAATGGTAGTGAAAAACAAACGCCCTTTTGGTTTCTATGTTTGTTGCGTCGCGTTTATGCTCGAAAGAATGGCGTATTATTCTGCTAAGTATCTGATCTTTGTTTTTGTTGCTGCTACGGTGGTAACAGGTGGATTGGGCCTTACAAAAGTTGAAGCTGCACTTATTCAATCAAATCTTGTTGCTTTTACCTATCTTGCACCTATTGTTGGCGGATATATTTCCGACAGATACATCGGCGCTAGATACTGTATTCCAGTTGGATTAGCTTTGATGGGTGCAGGGTATTTTCTAGGTGGATCTGCAACAACTGTGACAACCATGAATTTAATGGTTACCCTTGTAGCTATAGGGACAGGCCTTTTCAAAGGTAACGTTTCTGCAATAAACGGTTCTTTGTTTGATGACGAGAACCAGCTGGATTCAGCATTTTCGGTTCAGTACTCTTTCGTAAATATTGGTTCCTTTATCGGAACAACCTTTGTAGGTATTCTTGTAGCAACTACTTTTGCGCATGGCGGAGTTCAAGGTTTCAGACCTGCATTTCAATTATGTGGTATTATTTGTGCTATTGATGCTCTATGGTTTTTGTTCGGTATGAAATTCCTTGGAGAAGTAGGTAAAAAACCTTTCAAAGCAGGTAAGCATGTTGAAAAGAAAGTAGAAACAGAAGTTAAACCATTGACAAAGGTGGAAAAAAGAAAGGTATTTGCTATTGTTTTAGTATCCTTATTCTCAGTTGTATTCTGGGTATTCTGGTATTTGACTTATCTTGCTGTTTATGATTACGGTGGTCAGTTTGTTAATATGAATGTAGGTGGATTTGCAGTGCCGCTTTCATGGTTTGATTCTTTAAACGCTTTAGTATGTATTGCTCTTGGACCAGTTTTAGCTGCATTATGGTTTAAGATGTCCAAGGGTCCTAAAGGAGATTTAAGTTTGTTTAAAAAGTTAGCTCTAGGTCTTGGCTTTTTAGGATTATCCTTCTTGATGCTTGTATTTGCAGAACTTTCAAGAGGTGGAGTTGCTACAGCTAAGGCAAACATTATTTGGATCGTGGCATTTGGTATTCTACTTAGTATAGGTGAAATGTTATTCTCACCACTTGGTAATTCATTTGTTACTAAATATGCACCGAACAAGATTTACTCTGTATTAATGGGGGTTTGGATTTTAGCTTCATTCATAGCAGGTAAATCCTATGGATATTTATATGAGTTTGCTTCAAAATTCCCAATTATGCAGGCATATGTTGTTATTCCGATTATTTTGTTTGTATCCGCAGTATTGTTGTTCTTCTTTGATAAGAGGCTTGTAGGTCTGCTTGAAGATAAAGAACCAACTAAAGCTGAGGCTGTGTAAATCACATAAGTTGTAAACATCTGAGATTGATTATAACAGGTTTATTTTCTAAAATAGAAAAAGATGACTTCTGTATTGCACAGGAGTCATCTTTTTTTATGTTTGATTATTCTATCTTGAGTGAATTTCTTTATGCTCTTTTGGATTACTATAATTAGGTAGGAGAGGGGTATCACCTGCTAAACCATCATATCCAGGTCCAAAATCACTAGTAAGGCCTGCTGATGTACTTTCTCCTAAAGATTCTTTTACAGCAGGTGTAGATAAAGTTACATCATTTAAAGAATTTTTTTTCATAGTTAAACACCTCCATTGTATAGTATGTATTAAAATATAAAATTTATATTACTATTTTTCTAAATCAGCATCTCTAAAGTAGAAGAATCCAAGTGGTGATACATGAACATTTTTAAGTTTTTTATTCATACAAACAACTTCAGTATACTCATATAAAGGTATGAATGGCATATCATTCATGATTGTATCTTCTGCTTGATGCATTAAAGCTACTCGTTTTGTTGCATCAGCTTCAGCTTTAGCAGCTTTAATTAATTTATCAAATTCTGCATTAGCATATCCAGGATGGTTTTGTTCGTTGCCAGTAGTAAACTGATCAATGAATGTCATTGGGTCGTTGTAATCTGCTATCCATCCATCTCTAGCAATTTGATAATTACGTTTATTTAGCTCAGTTAAGTGAACTTTTCTTTCAACGTTTCTTAATTGAACGTCTATACCTAAATTCTTCTTCCACATATCTTGAACAGCTTGAGCCACATTTTGGTGTCCTTGCATTGTGTTATATAATATTTCTAACTTAGGGAATCCCTGTCCATCAGGATATCCAGCTTCAGCTAAGAGTTTTTTAGCTTGGGCAACATCGGCAGTTGCTGGGTAGTATTCTTTATTTTTGAATTTACCACCGTTAGAGTCACTTGCTGCACTTGGTACAAAACTAGTAGCTGGCTTCTCACCAGATTTTGTTACTTTTTCAACTAAAGCAGTTCTATCTATAGCGTAAGTAAGAGCTTTTCTTACTCTAACATCTTTTAATACTTTAGCAGCTTCTGCATTAACGTTTTCTGCATTTGGTGATACATTAAGATTATAGTAGTATGTTCCTAGATAAGGATAAGCTACTGCAGTACCATCCTTTAATAAATTAGGAGTTTCTTGTGCAGGTGGTTTATCAAGCATATCTAATTGTCCAGATTTAAATGCAGCAAAGTAACTGCTTTCATTTTCTAAAGTTTTAAATTCTATTCTATCAAGCTTTACCTCCTTAGCATTCCAGTAGTTAGGATTTTTTTCGAAGTTCAAACTGTCTTTTGGTTTATATTCTTTCATAACAAATGGGCCGTTAGATATATATGTTTCAGCTTTATTAGCCCAATCCTTAGGATTTTTCTCTACTATATCCTTTCTTACAGGAGCATAAGTAGGGAAAGCAGTGAGTGATAAGAAGTAAAGTGTAGGACCTTCAAGAGTAACTACAAGAGTTTGGTCATCTGTGGCCTTAACTCCTACCTCATCAGCAGTAGCTTTCTTCTTATTATAATTTTCAGCATTCTTTACATAATAAATTTGATAAGCATATTCAGATGCAGTATTTGGATCTGCAGCTCTCTTCCAAGCATATTCAAAGTCTTTTGCAGTAACAGGTTTTCCATCAGACCATTTTGCATCTTTTCTTAAATGGAATGTATAGGTTAAGCCATCCTTGGAGATTTCCCATTTCTCTGCTACACCTGGGATTGGTTTATCATCTTTATCTAAGTTTGTTAACCCTTCAAAGGCGTTACATATAACTTTAGCACCTTCCACAGAATTGTTTAAACCTGGGTCAATAGTTTTTGGATCAGCCCCAATATTAACCTTAATTACTTTTTTTCCACTGGCAGTACCTGAAGTTGATTTACTGCCGCAGCCTGCAAATACTGAACCTGCTACTGCTAAAGTAACAAGTAATGCAAGCATTTTAGATTTTTTACTCTTTAACATAATAGCCCTCCTTATTAAATATATTCATATATTTTATAGATACAGAATTTAGTATCTGTATTCACTTGGTTACAGGTTAAAATAAATGTGCATTTTTAAAAGAGGTGACACGCTACACAATGACCGCCGCCTAAATCCTTTAATTCAGGCTCTGATTCTGAACATATTGGTTTTGCATACCTACATCTACCTTTAAATCTGCATCCAGGTGGTGGATCAATAGGGGATGGAGTTTCTCCTTCAAGCATAATTCTTTTATTTGCTGCAGACATATCAGGGTCTGGAACCGGGATAGCGGATAAAAGAGCTTGAGTATATGGATGTAATGGTTTCTTATATAATTCATTACTGGAAGCTAATTCTACCATTTTTCCTAGATACATAACTCCTATTCTTGTTGATATATGTTTAACCATTGAAAGGTCGTGAGCTATAAATAAATAAGTAAGACCTAAATCATCTTGTAAATCCTCAAGCATATTAACTACTTGGGCCTGTATAGATACGTCTAAAGCGGAGATTGGTTCGTCGCATACTATAAATTCAGGCTCAACAGCTAATGCTCTAGCTATTCCGATTCTTTGCCTTTGTCCTCCGGAAAATTCATGAGGATATCTACTAGCATGATCTCTATTTAATCCAACCTTACTCAAAAGGTAGTGAATTCTTTCTGCTCTTTCTTTGCCTCTCATTAATCCATGTATATCAAGAGATTCGCCTATTATATCTCCTACAGTCATTCTTGCATCTAGTGAAGCATAAGGGTCTTGAAATATCATTTGCATTTTTCTTCTGTAGGGAAGAATTTGACTAGGTGACAACTTAGCAATGTCTTGTCCATTGTAAATTATTTGACCAGCTGTTGGTTCATAGAGTTTTATAACAGTTCTACCTGTGGTTGTTTTTCCGCAGCCAGATTCACCAACAAGGCCTAAAGTTTCACCTTTATTTATAGCAAAAGAAACATCATCTACAGCTTTCACATATGTTTTTTTATTAGCTAAAAGCCCTTTTCTTATTTCAAAATACTTTTTTAATCCTTTTACTTCTAATAGTGCTTTTTTATCTTCCATTATGAATTCCCCCTTTCGATGTTAGCTTCAACCTTTGGTGCATCAGGGTGATTTAACCAACATGCAGAACAGTGACCTTTATTGGCTTCAAACTGCGGAGGTCTTTCGGTTAAACATATTTTTAATGTATATTCACATCTTGGAGCAAAAGGACACCCAGCAGGTGGCTTTAAAAGATCTGGTGGTGTGCCTTCAATTGGTTTTAGCCTTTCTTTTATATCCTCCTTAGGATTTGGTATACTTCTTAGAAGTCCCCAGGTATAAGGATGTTTAGGATTATAAAATATATCTCTTGAGTTTCCGCTTTCTACAATAGTTCCACCATACATTACATAGATTCTATTACATACGTCTGCTACTACCCCTAAGTCATGTGTTATAAGGATTATAGACATATCTATTTTAGATTTTAAATCTTTCATAAGTTCAAGAATTTGTGCTTGAATTGTAACGTCTAGTGCGGTAGTAGGCTCGTCTGCTATTAAAAGTTTTGGAGCACATACAAGAGACATGGCAATCATAGCCCTTTGTCTCATACCGCCGGAAAATTCGTGTGGGTACTGTTTCATTCTTTTTTCGGGACTAGGAATTCCAACTAATTTAAGCATTTCTACCGCTTTGTTGAAAGCATCAGTTTTGCTCATCTTTTTATGTTTTATAAGAGGTTCCATTAATTGTTCACCTATAGTGAAAACTGGATTTAATGAAGTCATAGGATCTTGAAATATCATTCCTATTTCGTTTCCTCTTATTTTTTCCATTTCTTTTTCTCGTAATTTAGATAAATCTTTTTCGTTAAATAATACTTGACCTTCTGTTATTTTTCCATTGTCAGTTAAAAGTCTCATAGTAGACATCATAGTAATACTTTTACCACTGCCTGACTCTCCAACTATTCCGATAGCTTCTCCTTTATCTAAATCTAGAGAAACTCCTCTTACGGCTTTTACTTCTCCGACATGAGTATAAAATGATGTGTGTAAATTTTTAATTTCAAGTAATTTCTCCATAATAAAAGCCTCCTATTACTTTCTCATCTTAGGGTCTAAAGCATCTCTCAAGCCATCACCCAATAGGTTAAATGCCAATATTGTTAAACAGATTGCTAAGGCTGGAAAAAACAACTGTGTTGGATACAGTTGAAATCCTTCTAATGCCTCTGATGCAAGTGTTCCCCAAGATGCTTGCGGTGCGGAAACACCAAGGCCTATAAAGCTTAAAAAGGATTCTGTAAATATAGCTTCTGGCACTGACAGTGTGAGAGTTACGATTATTGGACCCATGCAATTAGGGATAAGATGCCTTAAAAGTATTCTCATAGAAGAAGCTCCCAATGTTTTAGCGGCAAGAACAAATTCTTGTTGCTTTAAAGACATAATCTGTCCTCTTACTATTCTTGCCATAGTTAACCAATATGCTATTGCTAGGGCTATTATGATACTTTTTAATCCAGCACCGAAAATAACCATTAAAAGTATTACGTATATCATCATAGGGATGGAGTATAGAATATCTACTATTCTCATCATGAGGTTGTCTATTTTTCCACCAAAATATCCTGCTATACCTCCATATAAAATACCTATAACTATGTTAAGAATACTTGCTGCATATCCAACTGCTAAAGATATTCTTGCTCCATAAAGTATTCTAACAAAAATGTCTCTTCCGAATTTATCTGTACCAAACCAGTGGGCTGCACTTGGAGGTTGGTTGGCCATATCTAGATCCTGTGAGTAGTAGTTGTATTTTGAAAGTAAAGGACCTATAATTGCAATAATTGTAATTAATACAACAAATGTTAATCCTATCATAGCCAGTTTGTTTTCTTTTAATCTTCTCCAAACATCTTGCCAGTATGTGAGACTTGGCCTTACTATAGCTTCAGAATTTTTATCTGCAGAAGGAACTTTTTCAAACATATCTTTTGGTATAGAATTAGATACTGTTATGTTTAAATTTTCATCTAAATTTTTAGTTACTTGCATTTTGTGACCTCCTTAACTCTCTAGTTTTATTCTTGGGTCTATTGTTACATATAATAAGTCTACCAATAGATTACATCCTACCAATAAGGTACTGTAGAAAATAGTTACTCCTAGGGTAGTGGTATAGTCTCTGTTACCTATGCTTTGTACAAATTCTCTTCCCAGTCCAGGTATTCCAAACAATGTTTCTATTACAAAGCTTCCGGTAAGTACACCAGCAAGAAGAGGTCCTAGGTATGTTATTATAGGTATCAATGAATTCTTAAGGGCATGTTTATAAATTACTTTTGCCTTTGCTAATCCCTTAGCTTTAGCAACTTTTATATAGTCTTGTCTTACAACTTCTAAAAGGCTTGATCTAGAGAGTCTAGCGATAAATGCAGTAGCATATCCGCCAAGAGCTACTGCTGGTAATACTAAATTTTCTGGTCCATCAAAGCCTACTGCAGGAAACCATCCTAAATAAACCGCAAAAAAATAAATGAAGAAGGTTGCCATAACAAAGCTTGGAACTGTCACACCAAAAGTAGCAATAACCATACAGAGGTTGTCCTGCCATTTTCCTTGATGAAGTGCAGCAGTTATTCCCATGTATAGTCCTACTATAAGTGCAAAGCCTACTGAACACAGTCCGAGTTTTGCTGTTGCAGGAAATGAGTAGCCTATTACATCATTTACACTTTTGCCTTCATATCTCATTGAAGGACCTAAGTCTCCATGTAAAACAACATTTTTTAGATAAGTTGTATATTGTTCCCCAAGAGGTTTGTTAAGCCCAAACTTTGCTTCAAGGTTTGCTTGAACTTGAGGAGGTAATTTTTTTTCTGCATCAAAAGGCCCGCCGGGTATCTTGTGCATTAAAAAGAAGGTTAGAGTGATAACCACCCAAATAGTAACAACGCTGTAAAATAATCTTTTTAGAATATAATTGATCATATTTTGCCCCCCAATTTTTATGATTTAGTTGTGAAATTTTAAATAATAAAATAAATATTTATTCATTATTTGTTGGAATTTTATTGAAATTTAAAACAAGATATGCATAAATATGACATATCGTCTTTAATGGATTATTTAGAAAAAAGAAATTCTAAATTATATAATATTCAATTATCAATGAACAATTTTTTAAAAGCAATATGTTTTACATAATGTTATCATAGTGTGGAAGCTGTGTCAATTGATACTACTGCATTTGATGGTTGATAAAAATAGCCAAAATAATTATTTGTTGATAAATTTTTTAGAAAAAAGATTTTATTTAAAATAAAAATGTCGAAAATTTGGTGACAATATTTAATAAGTGTTTTCGACAAACAGACAAAATGTATAAAAATTACTATAATTTTTATACTAAAAATTTAACATTTAATGTATTGTGCGAATTGTGTTGTTTATAGTCTAAGATAGGAATAAGTAAAAATACTATTTTGTTTTAAAGTATGATAATATTAGAACGACTATTAAAGGAGATATAGATCCAATATAACTATTGTTTAGTTATATAAGTTCATAGGTATATCTGAAGTTTAGAATATCTAAAATTACAATTATTACCTCTAAGCAGAGAACTCAAATCTCTGATTTGAAGTGAATCGCTTACTCATTCGACGAAAGGAGAAGGAGTTTCATTTATTAATAGAATAGAAAGGTGAAAATGTATGATTCAGTGGTATAAATCCTCCTGGAGTGAAATAGTAAAGCTTCTAGAGAGCAATATTTATTCCGGATTAGACGGAGATGACATAAATATTAAGAGAGAGAAGTATGGTGCGAATAAAATTCTTATACCAAAGACTAAAAGTTTATACTCGATAATTATCAATCAGATAAAAGAACCTTGGGTAATTATGCTGAGTGTATGCTTAATTATTTTTCTATACTTTACTCAATTTATATTGGCAGGTATAATGCTGCTAGTTATAATGATGAGCATACTACCTATATCCTTAGATAAATATAATAATGAAAAAAGTATTAAAGAACTAGAAAGTTTAAATATTGGCAATGCAAGGGTAGTGAGGGACGGTAGGACTTTTAAGATACCTCTTGAAGAGTTAGTCATAGGCGATATTGTTATTGTAGGTCAAGGAGAAGGGGTGCCGGCTGACCTACGGGTAATTGAAAGTGAGGATTTAAAAGTAAATGAAACCTCAGTCACTGGAGAGAAGTATGTAGTAGAAAAATATGAAACTAAAATAGAAGATAAAGAAATAACACTATCTGATATGAAAAATATACTTTTTAAATCCTCTTTTGTTGTTGGTGGAAGTGGTACTGGTATAGTAATTGCCACGGGTATGAATACTCAAATAGCTAATATGGTAAAGCTTTTCTTTTCGGAAGAGGATAAAAGCACGGAAGTTGGAAAAAAGGTGCACGAAATTATTAATTATTTCTGCATATTTGTAATATCAGCTTTAATGATAAATATATCTCTAAGAATAGTTAGTAAAGAAAATATAAAACAAATGGTTTGTATTTCTGCTGAGTTTGTTCTGAATTCTATACCACAAGGTATTGTGATTATTTTAAGTGTAGTCTCATTATTCCTATTAAAAAAGATGGAAAAAAGCTCTATTGAATTTAAAGATTTGTCTATTATAGAGAAATTATCCTCAATATCAGTTATTTGTACTGACAAGGTAGGATCTTTTTCCAAAAATAAGATGGAAGTTGCAAAGATATTTACTAATGGGAATTTTATAGATGTTATCAGCGATGTAGTAAATGGAAGTTCGAATGAAGGGGATATTGAAAATCTACAAAGAATGTTGCATATAGGATTACTTTGTAATGACACACAAGTAAGTACTGGAAAGTTAATAAATCCTAAAGAAGATTTAATGGAAGCGGCAATTATTAAATTTGCTATGATGAATGGGTTAGATAAAAGAAATCTAGATAGACAGCATAAAAGAGTTGTGTATATTCCTTTTGATAATGATAGAAAGATATTGACCACAATAAACTCAGTAGACGAAAATTATAGAGCAAATATTAAAGGTTCTGTAGATTCTATAATAAATAAATGTACACATATAATGAAGAATGGTGTTGAATTAGATATAACAGAAGATGAAATAAATGCAATAAGAAGTGCAGGAGTTAGCATGTCTGCTGAATGTTTGTCAGTTGTAGGATTTGCCTATAGGAATTTTAATTATGAGCCTAGTGTTAAAGAAAATATTGAAAGCAATTTGGTATTTGTGGGATTGATAGGATTTGAGAACATGTTGAAGAGTGAGGCAATAGACTCTATTGCCAGAAGTGAGATGTTAAATATTAAGCCTATTATTATTACTGATGATAATAAGCTCACTGCTTTTGCTATAGGTAAAAAGATGAAGTTAGTATCAAAGGTGAATGAGATAATATCGGGAGTAGAGATTGACAATATGCCAAGCGATGAATTTGACAGAATAGGAGATAAAATAGGAATCTTTTCAAAGATAAATTCCAAACATAAGGTTAAGATAATAAAAGCATTAAAAAGTTATGGACATACTACTGCTATAGTTGGTTCTAAATTAATTGATTTACCTGCCTTAAGAGTATCTGACATAGGAATTACAACTTCAACTAGCAAAATGGTTAAAAAGTTATCAGATATTATTTTGAAGGATATTGGATTCATGCGTATTTTAAATATGCTTGAAGATTCGAGAAGAATAATTAATTTGCTAAAAAAAATTATTGTCTATATTATAAGTTGTGCAACTGCTATGCTTATATTTACCTCGTTAGTGTCTTTGCGGAAATATAATGTTCCATTAATGTATATTGAGAGTTTTTGGTTTAACAATATATTAATGATCATATCCAGCATGGCTTTAGCGATTCAGTATAAATATGAGGATGTTAAATGTACTAATTATAAATTAGATAAAGATGTTATAAAAGAGAATAAACCTTTTATAATTTTTAATGGATCAATAATGGGAATGGGAGCATTTATAGTGCTTATGTTAACATACAGCAAAGGAACAGCATTTGCTCAAGTAACGTCTTTTACTACATTAAATTTAAGTGCTGTATTTTTTACTCTTAGCTTTTCTAAGACGAAATTGTTCCAAAATAAATTCTCAAATTTAATTTTAGGGCTAAATTTGCTTTTACAGTTTGGAATAATGGTGTTAATGGGAGGTCTACATGTAATTTTAAGTGTAGACTATTGGGAAATTACTTTGGCTATTTTGGCTATATGTATTGTAATTTCGCTATTTAATAAATTAGGTAAAGAACAATATTATGATTAAGCCATCTGTTATTTGGTAAATATTATAATAGGTGGTGATATACGTGAAAAGGCCTCTTATCTATTATTCTATTTCAGTTTTTACAGGATGTATTTCTTCAATGATGTTGTATGAAAATGCTATCATAGGTGCAGTAATCGCTGCATCTTTTTTTGCTATTCTTTTCTTTACTTTAGATGAAAAATTTTTAATTATAAATATACTTTTCTTTGCAATAGGAATTTTTAGTTTTGCTATGTATTTTAATATAAAGGTTCCTGATACTATAGAAGTTAGGTTGATTGAAAATAAAGGATATTACTATATAAGCAACTATAAAGGAAGAAAGATATTATTAAATGGGAAGGTAAGTAAAATTAAAGAAGGCGAAAGAATAAAGATTTATGGAACTTTTAAAAATGATAAGGATTTCTCTAGAGGAGTTATAGGAAACTATAAAGTAGATAAATATGATGTCTGTAAAAGGGATTATGTATACTATTTGTATGAAATAAAAAGAAATATTTATACGCAGTATAAAGAAGTATTAGGGGATGAGAGATCCGCTTTAGTGATGGCTCTCTGTTATGGCGATACAGGATATTTGACTAAAAATCAGAAAAGTGAGTTTCTAAAAATGGGAGTGTTTCACGCTGTTAGTGTATCTGGATTTCATATGGCCATTATATATAAGGTATTGGAACTTATTATTGGTTTAAAGTTTGCAATTTTAGTATCCTTTATTTATATACTTTTCACGGGAATGCAAGCTTCAACTGTTAGAGCTTTTATAATGATAATTATATTTAAATTTTCAAAAATGTTTTTCAAAAATTATGATAATTTATCAGCCTTAGCATTGGCAGCTCTTATACTGCTTATAGGCAAACCCTACTATGTCATAGATGTTGGGTTTATGCTATCTTTTTTAGCTACTCTCGGAATTATCTTATACTATAAAAAAATTCTGAGAACATTATACAAACTACCCCAAAAGTTAAATGAGAGTTTAAGTATAACATTGAGTTCTCAAATATTTTCTGTACCCTATACAGCCTTCAATGTTCAAAATTTTAGTAGTGGATTTATATTAGGGAATATTTTTTTACTTCCGATGTACTCAGTAATAGTTATATTAGGAAACTCCGCATTATTGTTTTGCTCTATTCCTGTGATATTTAGACTTTTAACCAGTGGATTAAATTTTATGTTAACTGCTATAGAAGGTGCGAATTATTTAATTTTAAAGTTTTGTCCTCCTATAAGCTATTTAACATATTTAGATGGTTTTGCATTAATCCTAATTTACTTGAGTTTTATTTTATATAGGCATGGTTATATAAAATTTAAATATTTACCATCATTTATATTGATATTAATATTATTTCAAAGTTACAGTTTTGTACCTCAAGTATACCACATTAACTTTTCTGAAGGGGAAGGAGTAGTTGTAAAGTACAAAACTAACAAAGTTATGATATGTAGTTACAGTCAATCCTCAGTTAAAGAGGTAATTAATATAAAGGAAAAAATGAATGTAGATAAAATTTTTACTAACCCTAAGCAAAATTTTAAAATTAACATTGGTGAAAGGTTTCAAATAGGGGTTATGTGCTATGGCGAAGGTAACATTTTTAATACGATTATTAGTAATAAAAATAAAAAGTTCGTCTTTATTGACAATAATACGAAAAAAGAAGCTTTAAGTGTATTTAGAAGCTATGATGTCGTAAAATTGCCCCAAAGGTCATTAGAAAATAATTCTCAAAATAATAAAGTGTACATTAGTGAAGACAACATATCTTTATATGTTATAATATTCAATAGAATATTTAGAGTGTATTAATAACGAGGTGTATTTAAGTGATAGATGTAGCTACTTTTCATCAAAATATAAAGAAAAATATTATAAATAATTGTTATGTATTATGTGGTAATGATGAACAGACTATAAAAGAATGTGTTAAGTCTCTAGTAAATAAGTTTGTAGATAAAGATTTTATTGATCTAAACTACATGGAGTTTGATGGTAATTCTTTAGAAAGTTTTGAGCCTGTGATAAATGCATGTCAGACACTTCCTTTCATGAGCGACAAAAAGGTCGTTTTAGTATATAGAGCCTCTTTTATAGAGGATGATAAGGGAGAAAATAGTAAGATTTCTGCAGATAAAGCCTTTAACAATTTTTGCGAGTATATTGGTACAATACCAGATCATTGCATACTTATAATTTATGATGTTTTTAAGGGTAAAAGAGATAAGCCGGGAAAGCGAATAAATAAACTTAGCAAGAGCTCTTGTGTGGTAAAAGTTGATAAACTAAAGGGTCAACAGTTAGAGAATAAGATAAAAGTTTTTTTTGAGAATAGAGATAAACAAATAGGGCGTATTGAATTAAAAGCTTTCTGCAGCGTAATGGACGAAAATAATTTGAGTGTAGTTGAAAATGAAGTCGAGAAACTCTGTTGCTTTACAGATGGGAGAGATATAACTAAGGAAGATATCAAAGCTTTATTTTTAAAAAGTAGTGATGATGACATTTTTGACTTAGTTAATCCAATTTCAAATAAAAGATTGAAGGAAGCTCTTGAAGTATTAAATGAGCTTATATATAGAGGTGAAAAAACAAATCACATATTAAATATGATTGAGAGACAATTCACTTTGTTATTTAAAGTAAAACTGGGGGTTAATGCTAAAAAAAGCAAAGAAGTTATTATGAAAGAGGTTAATGTAAGATCAGATTATGCTTTTGATATGCTTTTATCTCAAGGAAAAAAGTTTACTTTAAGACAGCTTCAGCATGCTATTGAGCTTTGTATAAATGCGGAGCAGAAGATGAAGACTTCCACAGTTGATGAAAAAACAGAGCTGGAATTATTAATTATAAATGCTATAGCGGGATAATTTATATAATTAAATAGTAAAAAGCAAAAATAAATAACCGGTTGTAAAAAACCGGTTTATTTATTAAGCAGTTAAGCTATTTAATTTTGCTGCTAATCTTGACTTACTTCTTGCTGCCTTATTCTTATGTATGATTCCTTTTGATGCAGCCATATCTAGAGATTTAACAGCAGCTACAAAAGTAGTTTTTGCTTGCTCAGCGTTTCCACTTTCCACAGCAGCTAAGTATTTCTTTATAGCAGTTTTTAATGCTGATTTAATCATTTTGTTTCTAAGAGTTTTAGTTTCTGTAACTTTTATTCTCTTTTTTGCTGATTTTATATTTGCCATATTTTCACCCCCTTATAATTTTATAGGGCCTCAACAGCTTTGGGGAAATTTGCTAGTGAGTCTCGTTTATTCAACAAATGATATTATATCATTAATTTTTCAGCACTTCAAGTATTTTTTAGAGCATAATTGACAACATTCACTATGAGGAATAATCAAAGAAATAATATACCAGTATTCTTTTATAGGAAACTCATTCAGCTTACGCTGAAGAGTACAGTTCGTTACCAAAATCAAAGATTTTGAACAAACTAGCATTTGGTCTATTATTTCTTTTCATATGCATGAATTCAGAAATAAGAATATGAACGAAAAATAAGGAAAAACTAATAATGGAGAATTAAAGATTCAGTTGAAAGGATGTGAAATTATGTTTAGTATTAGGACAGATTTAGCTGTTGAAGCAAAGGAGATATATGAAAAACAAAATAGTGGAGATATATCAGGAGTGGAGGTAGATGAGCGTAAAGAAGGAGAAATAAAAATAACCAGTGTTAAGATAGTAAATGACATTGGTGAAAAAATGATGAGGAAGCCTAAAGGTACATACATAACTATCGATATGCCTAGATTTACTCATTATGATGCTGATACAATGGACGAAGTAAGTAAAGTTCTTGGAGAGAGCCTATCCAATATGGTTAAACTTGATGATAGTATGACTGCACTTGTAGTGGGACTAGGCAATTGGAATATAACTCCTGATGCCTTAGGCCCTAAAGTTATATCAAAACTTATGGTAACAAGGCATTTAAAACAACTTATACCAGATCAAATAGACGAAGATATAAGACCAGTGTGTGCCATAGCACCAGGAGTTTTAGGACTTACAGGCATTGAAACAGGAGAGATTATAAAAGGGGTTGTAGATAAAATAAAACCTAATTTAATAATATGCATAGATGCCTTAGCATCAAGAAAAATAGAAAGGGTAAATTCAACTATACAGGTTGGAAATACTGGGATATCTCCTGGTTCAGGAGTAGGAAATAGAAGAATGGAATTAAGTGAACAGACTTTAGGTATACCAGTTATAGCTATAGGAGTGCCAACTGTTGTAGATGCAGCCACTATGGCTAATGACACTATAGATATGGTTTTGGATCAAATGGTAAAGCAAGCGGAAAAGGGTGGAGAATTCTATAACATGTTAAAATCTTTAGGCAAAGAAGAAAAGTATGCAATGATCAAGGAGATACTAGATCCTTATGTTGGAAATCTTATGGTTACTCCAAAAGAAGTTGATTTGGTTATAGATTCTGTTTCAAAGGTAATAGCTAATGGGATAAACATAGCTCTTCAACCAGCTTTAGATTTAGAAGATATAAACAGATTTTTAACTTAAGGCATAATTAAAGAAATAATAAACCAGTATTCTTTTATAGGAAACTCATTCAGCTTACGCTGAAGAGTACAGTTCGTTACCAAAATCAAAGATTTTGAACAAACTAGCATTTGGTTTCTTATTTCTTTTTATATGCCTAAGTTATAAATTATAGCCCCTTCTCATATAATTTAATATCACTAAAGTGTGAAAAAATTAGATTACATGAGAGGGGGGAACTGCTTTGAGTTTTTTCATAGCGGTGAAGAAGTGAATTACAAAAAGATGGGGGATAAAAAGAATTTCAGACTTAGGGCATTTGTATTAATGGTGACGGCACTTATAGTTATCATTTTGCCCTGCGTGGTAAAAGCAAATTCTTATGGCAGCAGTATTAATAGAAATATGCTTTTTGTTCAAATACTAAATTATACTATGCCTGTTGTTAAGGCTACTTCTTTTAGTGAGGAAGATATGGCTGAAAGCAATTTTACAATTGGACAAGTAGCACTTGGAATGGTTGGGTTAGATTTAAATAATCCTATGACAGTATTAGGTAGAGAGTTGTCATTTATAAATATAAATAACTCTGAAGGAAAAGATAATCTTAATGTAGATTTTAATCACTTCAAGTTAGATGATAAACAAATTGCAAGGGATAGTGAAAAAACAAATTCAGATGCAAATAATGATTTAAATTTAGAAAACAAATCAGTGAATGTACATGATCCAAAACTTAAGAAGACTTTAAATACTAGCAAACCTGAAGTTTTAATATATCATACACATACCACTGAAAGTTATAAACCGGGAGATGCTATTAGTTCTGATAATAGTCAGAACGTTTGCGCTGTAGGTGATGCTTTAGTAAATGAACTTCAGTCAAATTACGGGATATCCGCAATAAATGATACAACTGTACATGATAGAGAAGCTTACACACAAAGTTATGCAAGATCAGTAGTAACTTTAGATAAGTATTTAAAACAATATAATGATTTTAAATTAATAATAGATTTACATAGAGATTCTGTAGGTGATAATAAGAAGGCTGTTACCACTAGAATGAATGGAGAAAATGTGGCTAAAATAAGTATTGTAATGGCAAAAAAGAATCCTCACTTTGATAAAAATATGGTACTAGCTAATAAAATAATAGAAAGTTGCAAAAAAAATTTTCCTGGTTTTTACAAAGATACAGTTTATTATAACAATGGAACTAGATATTTTAATCAAGATAGAAGTAATAACGCTATTTTAATAGAGGTAGGAGCGGATATAAATACTACGGATGAAGCAAAGGCTTCCACAAAGTACTTAGCTAGAGCAATAGCTGAAGCTCTTAATAAATAGCAAAAAATGCGGAGCATTTTTTTAGAGGACAATTGACAAAGGACAGAGGACAGTGAAGGAGGAAAACTCACCTTCATTGTCCTCTGCCAATTGTCCTCTGAAAAACTTTGCGCCGCAAAATTTTTAAAAAGTGAATAAAAGTATTAAAATGGTACATCCTTAAGATAACGAGGTATAAATTGTTATAAAGGGGTGTATTTTTTTATGAGAACTAGAATTAGAAATATTATATTAGTATTATCAATATGTCTAATTATAGTACTTTATGGCTTCATAGTAATAAGTGATAGTCTGCCTAAGTTTATAAAAGATAGATCTGCTTTTAAAATAAGTTATAATATATCTCCTTTTGATTTTAGAATGGATATTAGTGAATACTCCTTTTACATAAATAATAAAGTGGCTGATAATATAAAAAATAACTCTACAAAATTATTAAATAATGTAGAGAACAAGGTTTATGATAGCACCTCTGGTATCATAAATAGAACTTCTGAGGTATTTAAAAGTGTAGAGGAAAAAATAAATGGCGCTTTACAAAATAAAGTCAGGTAATATACTTTTCTCCATACTAACCTTGTGTTATAATTTACTATGATTATTTATACTACTAAAAGTATGAGAAAGATTTGCATAAAAGTGCAAATCTTTTAAATTGTTAACTAGTAATGGAGGGTAAAACGGTATGCAGAGCGAAAGACAAAAGCGTATAAGAAATTTTTCTATTGTTGCTCACATAGATCACGGAAAGTCAACACTTGCAGATAGATTAATACAGAAAACAGGTACCCTTACCGAAAGAGAGATGGATGAGCAGGTACTTGATAATATGGATCTTGAAAAAGAAAGAGGAATAACAATAAAATCACAGGCAGTAAGACTTGTTTATAAAAGACCTAATGGTGAAGAGTATATTCTAAACTTAATAGATACCCCAGGACATGTAGATTTTAACTATGAAGTTTCAAGAAGCTTAGCTGCTTGTGAAGGTGCGATATTGGTAGTAGATGCTACCCAGGGGATACAGGCTCAAACTTTAGCAAACTGTTATTTAGCATTGGATCATGATTTGGAAGTAGTGCCAGTAATAAATAAAATAGATCTACCTAGTGCAAGACCGGAAGAGGTAAAACAGGAAATAGAGGATATAATAGGTTTAGAAGCACATGATGCACCATTAGTTTCAGCTAAAACTGGAATTAATATTGAAGATGTACTTGAGGCTGTGGTATTGAAAGTTCCTGCACCAGAGGGTGATGAAGAAGCACCATTAAGAGCTCTTATTTTTGACTCATACTATGACAGTTATAAGGGTGTAGTATGTCATGTAAGAGTTAAAGAGGGGACGATAAAACCAGGAACAGAAATAAAACTAATGGCATCGGGTAAAGTGTATGAGGTTACAGAAACAGGGATATTTGTACCAAGATATATGTCTGTTCCAGAGTTAAAAGCAGGTGATGTTGGATATTTCACTGCTTCTATAAAAAATGTTAGAGATGCTCGTGTTGGTGATACAGTAACAGAAGCTAAAAGACCAGCAAAGGAAGCATTAGCAGGATATAGACCAGCAATACCTATGGTATACAGTGGTATTTATCCAGTAGACGGAGCAAAATATGGTGAATTAAAAGAAGCGCTTGAAAAGCTTCAAGTAAATGATGCAGCTCTATCCTTCGAGCCAGAAACTTCTATAGCATTAGGTTTTGGATTTAGATGCGGATTTTTAGGTCTATTACACATGGATGTAATTCAAGAGAGAATAGAAAGAGAATTTAATTTAGATATTATAACTACAGCCCCATCTGTTATATACAAGATAGGAAAAACTGATGGTACTGTTATAGAACTTACCAATCCAACAAATCTTCCAGATACTACAGAAATAAAATACATGGAGGAGCCAATTGTTAAAGCATCTATAATTACGCCATCGGATTATGTTGGACCAGTTATGGATTTAGCTCAAAATAGACGTGGAATATTCAAGGATATGCAGTATATAGATACTACCAGAGTAAGCTTAAACTATGAAATTCCATTAAATGAAATAATATATGATTTTTTTGATGCTTTAAAGTCAAGGTCAAGAGGATATGCTTCTTTAGACTATGAATTAGCAGGATATAAACCAGCTAAACTTGTAAAGCTTGATATACTTTTAAATGGAGATGTAGTAGATGCTTTATCTATGATAGTTCCAGATGAAAGAGCCTATGCAAGAGGAAGAGCCATAGCGGAAAAGTTAAAGGAAATTATTCCAAGACAAATGTTTGAAATACCTATTCAAGCTGCAGTTGGCGGAAAGGTTATCGCAAGAGAAACTGTTAAAGCTATGAGAAAAGACGTTTTAGCAAAATGCTATGGTGGAGATATATCAAGAAAGAAAAAGCTTCTTGAGAAACAAAAAGAAGGAAAGAAAAGAATGAGACAGGTAGGAAGTGTAGAAGTTCCACAAGAAGCATTTATGGCGGTGCTCAAGACAGAAGAATAAGAATGCGAAATTTGGAATATCAATAAGATATTGGAGGGACTTAATAATGTTAAAGAATAAAGAAATAGCATTATATATTCACATTCCCTTCTGTAAACAAAAATGTTTATATTGTGATTTTCCCTCTTTTTGCGGTAAAGAAGAATCTATGATTGAATATTCTAAAGCTTTAGAGAAGGACATAGATAGCATAAATGATAGAGTTATAAAGACAATATTTATAGGTGGGGGAACTCCCACCTATTTGTCTTTAGATGCATGGACTAATATAAAGAAGGCTATTGATAAGCTTGATAAAGCTGAGAATTTGGAATTTACTGTGGAGGGGAATCCAGGTACTTTTACAGAGGAGAAACTTAAATTTTTAAGGGAAATGGGAGTTAATAGATTAAGTATAGGGTTACAGGCATGGCAAAATAGAATATTAAAAAAAGTTGGAAGAATACACAGCACTGATGATTTTATAGAAGCATATGAACTTGCAAGGAAAGTAGGATTTAATAATATAAATGTGGATCTAATGTTTGGTCTTCCAGATCAGAATATGAATGACTTACAAGATACTTTGGAAAATGTCGTGAAACTAAATCCAGAGCATGTTTCTTGTTACAGCCTTATTATCGAAGAAAATACTCCTTTTTATAAAATGTACGAGGAAGATAAACTTAATCTTCCAAATGAAGAATTGGAAAGGGAAATGTATAGGCATGTAGTAAGCTTCTTAAGACAACAGGGATATCATCAGTATGAAATTTCTAATTTCTCAAAGCCAAAGAGAGAATGTACTCATAATCTAGTTTATTGGAATTTAGAAGAATACGTAGGCTGTGGTGTGGCTTCTCATTCATATGTAGATGGTTTGAGGTATAGAAAAACTGAAAATATAGAAGAATATATTAGAGATATTCGCATGAATAAAAATTTAAAACTTGATATGCATAAAAACTCCTTAAAGGACGAAATGGAGGAATTTATGTTTATGGGCCTCAGAAAAACAGATGGAATTTCTACAATTGACTTTTCTGAAAGATTTCAAAAAGATATTTACTCTGTATATGGAGAAATAATAAAGAAATATATAAATAATCACATGCTCATTAAGAAAGATGACAGATTATTTTTAAGTAAAAGAGGTATTGAGATTTCTAATAGCATAATGTGTGATTTTATTCAATAATTATAATATCATAATGTTTTAATTTTTTACAAATAAGGGCAAAATCATGGTGTATCAACAAAATATATAAGTATAACTAGAAATCATGAGCAAAATGGAGAAATTATATAATTATTTATTTAAAATTCGATAAATCATTTTATTTGATTATATAATGCAATTTATGCAACATTGACAAATAAAATTATGAGTGATATTTTTTAATCATAGCGATTAGCACTCAACATTAATGAGTGCTAACAAAGAGGTGATATTATGGAAATGGATGAAAGAAAAATAAAAATACTTCAGGCTATAATTAATGATTATATAATGACTGCTGAGCCTGTGGGATCCAGAACCATAGCTAAAAAGTATGACTTAGGGATAAGTTCAGCCACCATAAGAAATGAAATGGCAGATCTTGAGGACATGGGGTATCTTGAACAGCCTCATAGTTCAGCGGGAAGAAGACCATCAAATAAAGGCTATAGATTATATGTGGATAAGTTAATGAAAATTCCTAAGTTAACTCCAGAAGAAGAATACATTATAAAAAATCAAATTCTAGCTAATGCATTATTTGAGGTAAATACTATAATTAAACAAGCTACAGCACTTCTATCTGGACTTACTAACTTGACATCCATTGTAAAAACGCCCTCTGTAAGCAAGAGCTATATTAAATATGTTCAGCTTTTAAATATAGACTCTAACAACATATTATTCGTAATAATAACGGATAGCGGTATAATAAAAAATAATGTTGTAAGAGCAGGGAAAAATGTAAGTTCTGATATATTAGCAATATTAAGCAATATATTAAATGCAAGACTAAAAAACTTAAATTGCGAACAAATAAATCTAGAAGTTATAAATAACTTAAAAAAAGATTTAGAAGGATATGAAGATATATTTAATGCTATAATTCCAGTTTTATATGAAAGTTTAAGCAGTGATGATAATGGCGAAATATACATGGAAGGTACAACTAATATTTTTAATTACCCTGAATACAAAGATATAGAAAAGGCACGTGGATTTCTGTCATTATTAGATAATAAAGATAAAATTAGCGGCTTACTTAACAGTTCTTCAAACATCTCAATTAAAATTGGAACAGAAAGCTTTATAGAAGGTGCAGAAGAGTGCAGCGTTGTCTCTGCAGTATATAATGTAAAAGATAGACCAGTTGGAGAAATAGGGGTAATTGGTCCTACAAGAATGCCTTATTCAAAGGTGATTTCAGTGTTGGCTAATGTTGTTAGAGAATTAAATTTTATTCTAACAAACATTTATTATGATGATAAATAGAGATAATATCAATCAAGAAAATGCTAGATTGGAGGAGGCGTATGAATGATTAAGGAAGAGGATAGAAAAATAGAAGAAAATGACTGTATTGACTCATTAGAAAAAGAAGAAGATTTACAAGAGGTTGATACTGCAGAAGAAGTTGAAACCAACTTTGATGATCTGCTAAATGTGGTAAAAGAAGAAAATCAAAAACTGTTAGATGAAAATAATAAAATAAAAAATGAAAATGAAGCTCTTAAGGATAGATTAGCAAGATTAAATGCAGAATATGATAATTTTAGAAAGAGAACTTCAAAGGAAAAAGAAGGAATATATACAGATGCATGTGAAGATGTGTTAAAGGAAATGCTGCCTGTTCTTGATAACTTAGAGAGAGCTATATCTGTAGAAGGCAGCGCAGAAGATATTAAAAAAGGTATAGAAATTACAATAAAGCAGTTTGGAAGTGCATTAGAAAAGCTAAGTGTTGAAGAAATTTCAAATGAAGGTGAATTTGATCCAAATTTCCACAATGCTGTTATGCACATAGAGGATGACCAATATGAAAAGAATCAAGTAGTTGAGGTTTTCCAAAAAGGATATAAAAGAGGAGATAAGGTTTTAAGATATAGTATGGTTAAGGTTGCTAACTAAGGGAAAATCTTATTTCGTAAGTAATGTGTTTAAATAATATTAACATATTCAACAAAAATGAAAATTTCTTAAAAATATAAATTTAGAAACATAAGTACATTTAATACTAGGAGGTAAATTAGTATGGCAAAAGTAATAGGTATTGATTTAGGAACAACTAACTCATGTGTAGCTGTTATGGAGGGTGGAGATCCAGTAGTTATACCAAACGCTGAAGGGGCAAGAACAACTCCATCTGTAGTATCATTTCAAGCAAGTGGAGAAAGATTAGTAGGGCAGGTTGCAAAAAGACAATCAATTACTAATCCAGACAAAACAATAATATCAATAAAAAGACATATGGGAACAAATCATAAAGTAAATATAGATGGAAAAGAATATACACCACAAGAGATATCAGCTATGGTACTTCAAAAAATAAAGGCTGATGCTGAAGCTTATCTTGGTGAGACTGTTACTCAAGCAGTAATAACAGTTCCAGCTTACTTTAATGACAGCCAAAGACAGGCAACAAAAGATGCTGGTAAAATTGCAGGTCTTGAAGTATTAAGAATAATAAATGAGCCAACAGCAGCATCACTTGCTTATGGTATGGATAAGATGGATACTAACCAAAAAATATTTGTATACGACCTTGGTGGTGGTACTTTCGACGTATCAATACTAGAACTTGGTGATGGAGTATTTGAAGTTAAGGCTACAAATGGTGATACAAAACTTGGTGGAGATGATTTTGACCAAAAAGTTATGGACTATATAGCTGACACCTTTAAAGCTGAAAATGGAATAGATTTAAGAAACGATAAAATGGCACTTCAAAGATTAAAAGAAGCTGCTGAAAAAGCTAAAATAGAGCTATCTGCTTCAATGCAAACAAACATTAATCTTCCATTTATAACAGCAGATGCAACTGGTCCAAAACATATTGATATGAATTTAACTAGGGCTAAATTTAATGAAATAACTCATGATTTAGTACAAAGAACTATCGAACCAATGAGAAAGGCATTAAATGACGCTGGACTTACAATAGACCAGATAGATAAGATTATACTTGTTGGAGGTTCTACAAGAATACCAGCAGTTCAAGATGCTGTTAAAGACTTTACAGGAAAAGATCCTTCAAAGGGAGTTAATCCAGATGAATGTGTTGCAGTAGGAGCTGCTATTCAAGCAGGAGTTTTAACTGGAGATGTTAAAGATGTATTACTTCTTGATGTTACTCCTCTAACACTTGGAATTGAGACTTTAGGAGGAGTTTCTACTTCATTAATAGAAAGAAATACAACTATACCAACAAGAAAGAGTCAAGTTTTCTCAACTGCAGCAGACGGTCAAACATCTGTTGAAATACATGTTGTTCAAGGTGAAAGACAAATGGCTGCTGATAATAAGACTCTTGGAAGATTTACACTTTCAGGTATAGCTCCAGCTCCAAGAGGAATTCCACAAATAGAAGTTACATTTGATATTGATGCTAATGGTATAGTTAACGTATCTGCTAAAGATAAAGGAACAGGAAAAGAAGCTAATATAACAATTACTGCATCAACTAACTTAAACGATGACGAAATAGAAAAAGCTGTTAAAGAAGCAGAAAAGCATGCAGAAGAAGACAAGAAGAGAAAAGAATCAATAGAAGTTAAGAATAATGCTGATCAAATTGTATATCAAACTGAAAAGACATTAAAAGAGCTTGGAGACAAAGTGTCAGCAGAAGATAAGGCTAAAATAGAAGATCAAGTAAAGGCTGTTAACGCAGTTAAAGATGGAAATGATTTAGAAGCTATAAAGAAAGCGACTGAAGAGTTAACTCAGACATTCTACGGAATTTCATCAAAACTATATCAAGATGCTAATGCACAAGGTGCAGGAGCGGGAGCAGGCTTTGATCCAAACAACATGGGTGGAGCTAATGCTGGAACAAAGCAAGATGATAATGTAGTAGATGCTGATTTCAAAGTAGAAGATGATAAATAATTATTTCCTCTTCACTCTTTAATAATATGTGTGTATAATATAAATTGTTAATAATTAAGGGAAGAGTTCATACTCCTCCCTTAATTTAAGTAATAAACAATTTACAGATATACATCAGTAGTTTAGGCATCTTGAAAAAAATGACTAGCCAGTATGATGGTCTATTTTCAGTTGTTATTTTCTTTCAGATGTATTATGGGAGTTTACAATTCAATTGTGGTAATAAGGGTACAATCTTTAGTGAAATTTAAGTAATAATTTTATTTAATCTATTAATTAGGTGGTGAAAGATAAGGGATGGCAAAAAAGGATTATTATGAGATACTTGGGCTGGAAAAGGGCGCAAGTGACGATGAAATTAAAAAGGCATTTAGAAAATTAGCACTAAAATACCATCCAGATAGAAATCCTGATAATAAAGAAGCAGAGGAAAAATTTAAGGAACTAAATGAAGCTTATCAGGTACTGTCAGATCCTCAGAAGAAGGCTCAGTATGATCAGTTTGGAACAACTGATTTCAATGGAGGCGGATTTGAAGGTGGATTTGACTTCTCAGATTTTGGAGGGTTTGGAGATATATTTGATTCCTTCTTTGGTGGTGGATTCTCAGGTGGAGGAAGAAGAAGAAATGGTCCTGAGAGAGGATCTGACCTTGAGTATACTCTAAATTTAACTTTTGAAGAAGCAATTTTTGGAGTAGAAAAGCAAATAAATATTACGAGAAGTGAGAGTTGTGATAAGTGCGGTGGTACTGGAGCAAAAGCAGGAAGTCATCCGAAAACTTGTGATAAATGTGGTGGAACTGGCCAAGTAAGAACTCAAAGAAATACACCACTTGGAAGCTTCGTAAGTATGAGTACTTGTGATAAGTGTGCAGGCAAAGGAACTATAATAACAGATCCTTGTAATGAATGTAAGGGCAAAGGAAAAGTAAGGAAACAAAGAAAGATAAAAATAAATGTTCCAGCTGGTGTAGATACAGGAAATGTAATGCCTATGAGAGGTCAGGGAGAACATGGTACGAATGGCGGTCCAGCAGGAGATTTATATGTAAATATTAGAGTTGCCCCTCATGCAACCTTTAAAAGAAAGGGTACTGATATCTATATTGACACTCACATAAGCTTTGCTAAAGCTTCACTAGGTACTGAGATAAAAGTTCCTACAGTAGATGGAGATGTCAAATATGAGGTGCCAGCAGGAACTCAACCAGGAACTATATTTAGATTAAAAGGTAAGGGTGTTCCAAGAGTCAACGGACATGGCAGAGGAGACCAGTATGTTAATGTAATAGTAGATATACCTAAAAATCTAAATCAAAAGCAAAGAGAAGCTCTAGAAATGTTCATGGAAGCTAGTGGGGAAACTCCAACTGGTGAAGGAAATAAAAAATCTTTCGTAGATAAAATAAAAGATAGTTTTAAATAGCATGAACTTTGTTTCTTCTTAATTCTATTTTAGAAGAAACAAAGTTTTTTTATGATAATATTATATATTGACAGAGACAGGTTATAATTATAAAGTAGATTTGTTAGTAATTATGAGACTACAATTCGTAATTCAAAAAAATTACGATGTGATTTTTTTAGAGGACAGAGGACAATTGACAGAGGACAATGAAGGATGATTTTTCTTCGTTACACTACAAAAAATCTTTAATTATATTATAAGCTGATGTTTTGCCTTAGCGAAACGAGCTCAAAAATAAATTAGTTTTCTGACGTAAGGAAGAAAACTCACCTTCACTGTCCACTGTCCTCTGTCAATTGTCCTCTATAAAAATTTTGTGTCGCATAATTTTTAAATTATGAATCAAAGTTATAAAGATTGTCGATTATTAAATTTTGTGGAGGTAACTTATGGATAAGGAATGGATAGAGGTTGCGATAGTTACGAGCAGCGAAGCTGTAGAGGCTGTTTCAGGGATACTTTACAATACTGGAGTTAAAGGGGTATCTATAGAGGATCCAGAGGATATAGAATTTAAGAAAAAAAATCCTGGAGATTGGGATTACTTTGATGAAACTTTACTACTTGTAAAAGATGGTGCAATAGTTAAAGGATATTATAAACAAGATGAGCATTTGGATGAATACTTGAGATACATAAAGGACAGTATTAATAACTTAGAGCAGTTTGGAATAGATAAAGGCAAAGGATTAATTACAGTATGTAAAGTAAATGAAGAAGATTGGGAAAATAATTGGAAAAAGTATTATAAGCCAACCAAGATAGGAGAAAAAGTAGTAGTAAAACCTATTTGGGAAAATTATGAAGTTAAAGATGATGAGATTATTGTAGAGCTTGACCCAGGAATGGCTTTTGGTACAGGAACTCATGAAACTACAAGAATGTGTATTAAGGCTTTGGAAAAACATGTTAAACCTGAGTCCGTAGTTTTTGATATAGGAACTGGATCAGGAATTCTAGCAATTACAGCAGCAAAGCTTAAAGCAAAAGAGGCAATAGGGGTTGATTTAGATCCAGTAGCTGTAAAATCTGCAGGGGAAAATGTCAAATATAATAATATAGACAATATAAAAATAATGCACGGAAATTTAATGGAAGTAGTTGATGGAAAAGCAGATATAGTTATAGCTAATATAATCGCAGATGTAATAATATTCCTAACTGAAGAAGTTAAAAAATTCATAGTGGATGGAGGTCTATTTATATCCTCAGGTATTATAAGAGAAAGAAAAGATGACGTAGTAAATAAGCTTGAAGAATGTGGATTTAAAATAGAAGAAGTAAATGTAGATGGAGAATGGGTTTGTATTGTAGCTAAAAACTAGTGGAAAGAGGTTGGTAATGTTATGCATAAGTTCTTTGTTGAAAAGAATAACATAACTGGCGATAGAGCATATATTGAAGGTGACGATGTAAAACATATATATAAGGTTTTACGACTTCATGAAGGTGAAAAAGTTAGTATAAATAACTGTGAAGGCGAAGAATTTTTGGGGATTATAGAGAAAATAGATAAAAAAGAAGTTATTGTAAGCCTAACAGAAAAATTAGATTTAAATAATGAAAGTCCAGTGGAGATCTACCTGTTTCAAGGACTTCCTAAATCAAGTAAAATGGATTTAATTGTGCAAAAGGCTACAGAACTTGGAGTGAAAGAAATAACTCCTATAATAACTGAGAGAGTTATAATTAAAAATGAAATAGGAGAATTTAAAAAGCTAGACAGATGGGTAAGGATTGCACTTGAAGCTTGCAAACAAAGCAAAAGAAGTATAATACCAAAAATAAATGGTCCCTTAGAATTTCAACAGCTTTTAACAAAACTTAAGGAATTGGATTTAATTTTAGTTCCTTATGAAAATGAAGAAGGATATGGAATAAAAAAAGTTGTGAGAGACATAGCTCAAAATAGTATAAATAAAATTGGCATAATAATTGGACCAGAAGGTGGATTTGAAGAAGATGAGATAAACGTTCTAAAAGAATTAGGTGCCTATATAATTACTCTTGGACCTAGAATACTTAGAACAGAAACTGCAGGTTTTGTATGTGCATCCTTAATAATGTATGAGCTAGGAGATTTAGGAGGTAAAAGTTCTAAATGAACTTTTACGGGTAACTTGTGAGCGGGAGCGAGTAATCTTAATTGCTCAGTGTTCCGACTAAAGGGAGGAAGAATTTAATGAAGGTCGCTTTTACCACTTTAGGTTGTAGAGTAAATCAGTATGAGACTGAAGCTATGGCTGAAAAATTTAAAAAGGAAGGGTACGAACTAGTACCTTTCGAAGAGTATGCTGATGTATATGTTATAAACACCTGTACTGTTACAAATATTGGTGATAAAAAATCTAGACAAATGGTAAGCAGAGCAAGAAGAAAAAATGAGGAGGCAGTAATAGCAGTTGTTGGTTGTTATTCACAGATTGCCCCAGAGGAAGTATCCAAAATAGAAGGTGTTGATGTAGTACTTGGCACCAGAAACAAAGGCGATATAGTATATTGGGTAAATAGAGCAAGGGAAGAACGAGAAAAGATAATTGAGGTTAACGATGTACTTAAAAATAATGCTTTTGAGGATTTAAATATAAGCGAATATCAAGACAAGACGAGAGCGTTTTTAAAAATCCAAGATGGTTGTAATAGATTTTGCTCCTATTGCTTAATTCCATTCGCTAGGGGAGCAGTATGTAGTAAAGAACCAGAAAAGGTTGTAAGTGAGGCTAAAGAACTTGTAGAACATGGATTCAAAGAAATAATTCTTTCAGGTATACATATAGCTTCATATGGTGCAGACCTAGAAGGAGATTGGAGCTTAGTGAAAATACTTCAAGAACTAGATAGAATTGAAGGTATTGAAAGAATAAGAATAGGATCTATTGACCCACAGTTCTTTACAGAAGGAACTATAGATAATCTTAGTGAGTTAAAGAAGCTTTGTCCACACTTTCACTTATCATTACAAAGTGGCTGTGATGAGACTCTTAAGAGGATGAATAGGCGTTATACAACAAAGGAATATAAAGATATAGTTGAAGGTCTAAGAAAAAATATAAAAGATGTTTCTATAACTACAGATATAATAGTTGGCTTTCCTGGAGAAACTGAAGAGGAGTTTAATACAACATATGAATTTTTAAAGAGTATAGAGCTTTCAAAAATGCATGTGTTTAAATACAGCCCAAGAAAAGGCACAAAAGCTGCTGTAATGAAAGAACAGATAAATGGGAACTTAAAAGATGAACGAAGCAGTAAGCTTATTGAATTAGATGCAAAACTGGAAGAACAATTTATGAATAAGTTAATCGGAAAGACTATGGACGTTCTGTATGAACAAAGATACAATGGGGAAGAATTCTCCTATGAAGGGTATACGCCTAATTATATTAAGGTAGTATCAAAAAGTAGCGATGATATAGAAGGTAGAATTGTAAAAACTAAGTTAACTGAAGTTAAAAAAGAATTTATAATAGGTGAGCTAATTTAAAGGAAATATCTGATTAAATTACAGTACAAGGCATCTTTTTAAAAATTGTTGGTTAATTTTAGGAGGATATTTTGTATTTATATTGAATACTATAAAGTTAAAGGAGGTGAAATTATGGAAGATTGTATTTTCTGTAAGATAGTAAAAGGTGAAATACCATGTGAAAAAATTTATGAAGATGATATGGTTTTAAGCTTTAAAGATATAAATCCAGGAGCTCCAGTTCATGTTCTTGTAATACCTAAAAAACATATAAGTAGCTTAAATGAAGTTAATGAAGAAAATTCAAAAGTTATAGCACATATATTTGTAACTGCTAAAGAAATTGTTAAAAAGTTAGGTGTTGATGAAACAGGATATAGAATTGTTTCTAATTGTGGAGAAGATGGAGGGCAAACAGTACCTCATATTCATTTTCATATTTTAGGTGGTAGATCACTTCAATGGCCTCCGGGTTAAGCAGCGAACCCAAATCTCTGATTTGGAGTGAGTCGCTTACTCATTTGACAATAGGAGAAGGAGTTTCATAAGCAGGCATCCAAAATCTTAAGTAGATATCCCAAATCTTAAGCAGGCATCCAAAATCTATGATTTTGAGATGATCGCTTACACAGAGTGCTGATTTGGTGATAGTCACTTACACAGAGTGCTGATTTTGAGATGATCGCTTACTCATTCGACGGTAGGAGAAGGAGTTTCATTAATAATACCAAATTAGTTATATTGTAAATATACAATGAAATTGTTGACAGCTTCTAAACTAATGTTGTATAATAAACAATGTGCTATGTGACCCACAGGCTGCATTTAATTTTTAAAATTAAATTGAGCTAGCGGAGGGAGGGATAAGATATGTCAGAAATAAGAGTTGGAGAAAACGAAACAATAGAAAGTGCATTAAGAAGATTCAAGAGAAAATGTGCTAGAGCTGGTGTTCTTTCTGAAGTTAGAAAAAGAGAACACTATGAGAAGCCAAGCGTAAAGAGAAAAAAGAAATCAGAAGCTGCAAGAAAGAGAAAATTTAAATAGAATTCTTTTGGAAAAAAAGTACTAAATAATGTCTCTTAAAGAAGAGCTGCAGGAAGACTGGAAGCAAGCTTTGAAATCCAGAAACAAATTAAAAGCTGATACAATAAGTATAGCTAAGGCTGCAATTTTATTAGTTGAAAAACTGATGATAAGAAGCTTGACTATGAAGAGATATATGAAGTAATATCAAAAGAAGTTAAGCAAAGACGCGAAGCTATACTGGAGTTTGAAAAGGGAAATAAGCAGGATTTAATTGATAAGGCAAATGCCAAAAAAGAAATCTTGTTAAGTTACCTTCCTCAGCAGTTAAGCGAAGAGAAAATTTGCGAAATTGTTCGACAGGCAGTTAGTGAAGTGGGACATAATAGCATAAAAGACATAGGTAAAGTTATGGCTTCAGCTAAGTCTGATATTAAAGGCAGAGCTGATGGTAAACTTGTAAGTCAAATTGTAAAGCAATATTTGAATAAATAAAAGGTTGAGATGTTCTCAACCTTTTTTATTTTGTCATTTATTAAATTTATGCTTCATAAATTAGTATGAAAGAATTTTTAGGGGTGGTAAAGTGAAGGACAAAGTATACAGTACAAAGCAAAATATTGCAGAAAAATTAGATTTGCCTAGGGATATAATACTTAATATGCCTAAAATCACGGTTACCGGTGGTAATGAAATAGTTATAGAGAATCATAAGGGTGTTGTACTCTTTGGTGAAAATCAGGTTAAAATTAATTCAGGGGTAGGGTTAATATCAATATATGGAGAGAGATTTGAAATATTGTTTATGGGCGGAAGTACCATAACAATAGGAGGAAAATTCAAATCTATTGCTTATGAAGGAAATGAGTAAATTTAGCTTTAAAAAATATAAAAATGGTATAATTACTATAGAGATTCAATCCCTAATACCTGAAAAGTTTGTTAACCTTATGTGGAAGAATGGTGTTCCTATAAAAAATTTAAGAAAAGAAAATATTACTACTATGATTATGGATGTTAATTTAAGAGATTATGATAAAATTGAAGAGATAGCTAAAAAGACAAAGACAAAAATTAAAATAATTAAAAGAAGGGGATTTGCATTCTTTCTTATTAAAATTAAAAGAAGAATAGCGCTAGTTTTAGGTATAATACTATTTATGGGAATGTTATATTACTTATCTACCTTTGTTTGGAACATTGAGATAAGTGTAGATCATAGCTTATCTCCTTATGAAATAAGACAGCAACTAAGTTCTTTTGGTATAAAGCCAGGAATAAATAAAAGAAATATAAACGTTTATGATATAGAAGAAAAACTTATAAAAAACAATGAGAATATAATGTGGGTTAGGGCAAGAGTAGAGGGAGCTAAATTAAAAATTTCTGCAGCAGAAAGGCAATCGCCTCCTAATATTATTGCAGAAAGTAGTCCTTGTAATTTAGTAGCTAGAAAAGATGGTGAAGTTATAAGAGTTTACACTAAAGCAGGTACGCCCGTAGTAAAAAAAGGTGATATGATAAGAAAAGGTCAAGTATTAGTTAAAGGAGAACAGGGAAAGGAAGGTGCAACTTATCAAGTTCATGCTATTGGAGATGTAATATGTAGAACCTTTTATGAAGAAATCAAACAAGTAAAAATTGACACTGTTAAGAGAGAGAGAACAGGAAATAAAATTGAAAATATATATTTAAATATAAAAGGAAAAAATATATATCTAAAAAAGTCTGTAAATAAATTCAATAAATATGATAGAATAGAAGATAACAAACTTTTTATTAAAAAAGAAATCTATTATGAAGTAAAGGAAACTACAGTACATGGAGATGCTAAAAAAATTGTAGATAATACTGCAAATGAACTTTACTCAAAGATATGTGCAAATCTAGATAAGTCTGTTAAAATTATAGACAAAATAGTAAACTATGAAGCTGGAGATACCTATGTTGTGAGAGTCTTAGTTGTAGCAGAAGAAAATGTGGCTTTGGAAGAAAAGATTCCTGAGCAACAGAACCAAGATGTACAGCAGGAACAAAAACAGCAATAGAACTAATTTATTAGGATAAAAGGTGGTTAAGATGAAAAAACTATCACTAAGGAGAATTTTTGGTAGGGAAAAAGCTAATAGAATTTTGACCTTTATGTTAACATTTGTTTTTATATATTCAGTATTGTTTACTACTTTAGTTACTAAACGATACAACTTAAAAGAAGGCGACATTGCTAGAGTGGATATTAAGGCTCCAAGAGAGGTGAAGGATCAAGTATCTACCGAAGCTAGGATTAAGCAAGCTGTCGATTCCGTACCAATTCAGTATAGCAAAAAAACAGAAGTGAAAACAGAAGTAATAAATAGGATAAACACTTTCTTTACTAAATTACTTCAAATAAAAGATTCTGCAGGAGAAGAGAAAGACAAAGCGCAAACATTGAAAAGTAGTTCTGAGATTAGTTTATCGGATGAAGACTATTTAACTTTAGTAAAATTAAGTAAGGAAGATTTAAAAACAATGCAAAATTTCCTGAATACAACTATGGCTGAGCTTTACGAAAATAATAATATAAGTGATAATAGTCAGAAGGACAACCTTGAGGATATAAAAAGGGCTAAGGAAAATATATTATTTACAGTAAATTCTTCAAAGCTTTCAAAATCACTTAGAGATATGGTGATAACTATAGCTTATTCCCAGATATCTCCTAATTTTTTCTATGACAAAGATAAAACAGAGGAACTAAAAGAAGAAGCACGAAAAAAAGTTCCACCAGTTATGATAAAGAAAGATCAAACAATAATAAAAGAAGGAGAACCAATAACAAAGTATCAGATAGAATTGCTTAAAGACTTAGGACTTTTAAATGATAACTCTCATTTTCAATGGTATATATATATTAGCTTAAGTATAGTAATACTTTTAGTAATAGGATTAGAATGGTTTTATTTATCAAGATATCATAGTAGTATATATAATAATACAAATAAACTCATAATGATAAATGTATTAAGTTGTATATCTATACTTTTGGCAAGAACCTTTTCAGTGGTATCACCATTTTTGATTCCACTTGCTTGTATACCAATGCTTTTTACTCTTTTAGTAAATCATAAAATTTCTTTAACAATAAACATGTTGAACTGTATTCTGATAAGTGGCGCGGTAAATTTTAATATAGAAATTACTGCTTTAGCTATAGTAAATGCAGTGATAGGTGCGATAATTTTAAAGAAAATGCAGCAGAGAAATGATATATTATATTCTTGTCTATATATAGCAGTGATTAATGTTATCTTTACTTTTTCATTAGGATTATTACTTAGCAATAATGTTGTGGATGTAACCAAAAGAGCTATGTATTCATGCATAGCCAGTATATTATCTGGTGTATTAACTATAGGGTTTCTACCATTCTTGGAAAGCACCTTTGATATAGTAACTACTATAAAGTTATTGGAGTTATCTAATCCTAATAATCCACTGCTAAAGAGGCTTCTAATTGAGGCACCAGGAACTTATCACCATAGTATTCTAGTTGGTAATCTTGCAGAGGTTGCGGCAGAAGAAGTTGGTGGAAATCCAGTACTTGCCAGGGTTTCTGCTTATTATCATGATGCTGGTAAAATAAAGAGACCTTATTTTTTTAAAGAAAATCAACTGGGTAATGATAATCCACATGACAAAATTACTCCTAATTTAAGTACCCTTATAATAACATCTCATGTTAAAGATGGAGTAGAACTATCTCGAGAATATAAAATTCCTAAAGTCATAAGAGATATAATAGAGCAGCATCATGGCACAACATTGGTTAAGTATTTTTATATTACAGCAAAAAACTCCAGTGAAAAGCCAGAGGATGTAAATGAAGAGGAATTTAGATATCCAGGACCTAAACCTGAAACAAAAGAAGCAGGAATTATAATGCTTGCAGATAGTGTAGAAGCTGCTGTAAGGTCCATAAGTGAGCCTACTAAGTCTAAAATTGAAGAAATGGTAAATAACATTATAAAAGACAGGTTAAATGAGGGGCAGCTGGATAACTGTGATTTAACCTTAAAAGATATTAACATAATTAAATATGCCTTTTTAAAAGTTCTAACAGGAATATACCATCAGAGAATAGAATACCCAGAGGATAAAGCTAAAAGTAGTAATATATAAAAGAGGAGCGAACAAATGATTTTTATAGATAATAGGCAAGATAAAATTTGTGTTTCTGAAGAATTAGAAGGAACTATAGAGTCAGTAATCGAGTATGCATTAAAAGAGGAAGAAGTTAACATACCTTGTGAGGTAAGTGTTGTATTTGTTGATAATGAAGAGATTAGAGAGATAAATAAAGAAAATAGAAATATTGACAAAGCTACAGATGTTCTTTCTTTCCCAATGCTAGAGTATCCTGAAAGCTCTGTGTTTAAAGATGTGTATTTAAATCATAAATTTCACGTAAGTGATTTGGACAATGGGAACTTAATATTAGGAGATATAGTTCTATCGCTGGAAAAGGCAGAAGAACAAAGGAAAGAATTTGGGCATTCATTTTTAAGAGAAGCAGCATATCTTACAGTGCATTCTGTTTTACACTTACTTGGATATGATCATATGGAAGAAGAAGAGAAAAATGTTATGAGAAAAAGAGAAGAGGAAATATTGAATAAATTTCATCTAACTAGATAAAAAGTTTTAGTTTATAATATTTAGTCAACAAATTTAGTTTAAGATGGTGATGATAATGAAAGTTAGAAAACTATTAGATAGCTTTAATTATGCCATAGAAGGAATAATATATGCAGTTAGAACCCAGAGAAATATGAGAATACATATGATCGCAGCGCTGGTTGTTCTAACTGCCTGCTTTTTTTACGATTTAACTAAGATGGAGATTTTAGCGATAACCATAACGATAACAATGGTTATTATGGCAGAACTTTTAAATACTGCAATAGAATTTGCTGTAGATGCCACCACTAATTATTATCATCCTCTTGCAAAACTTGCTAAAAATGTGGCAGCAGGAGGCGTATTAGTAACTGCTATAAATGCAATAGTTGTTGGATATATTGTATTTTGGGATAAGTTAAAATATATAAATTTTATATTAATTAGAAAAATAAAAAGTTCAAATCCGTATACAATATTTATTATACTTGCTATTGTATGCATTACTACTATAGTAATAAAGGCAATTTTTGGTGAAGGAACACCTCTAAAGGGAGGAATGCCTAGCGGACATAGTGCAATAGCTTTCTCTATTGCTACTACTATAGCACTTACAACAGGGCAGCTAACAGTAGTGATTTTGAGTTATTTGCTTGCACTAATAGTAGCGCAAAGTAGAGTAGATTCTGAAATCCATTCTATTATAGAAGTTATTGCTGGTGGAATCTTTGGAACTCTAATTACAGCGCTGTTATTTAGGGTGTTTGGGTAAGATATTATTAGTATAATTGCAGCTTTAAAGCAGGTATAATAGTGTTAAATAAAAATATTGCAATAGATGAAAATAATGTTATAATTTATTTACACCACTTAGGATATAATTATTTATAGCAGGTAAAAATATAATTTAAGCAGGCATACAAAATCTGTGATTTTGATATGATCGCTTAAGCAGAGAACTCAAATCCCTGATTTGAAGTGAATCGCTTACTCAGCGAGTACTCATTCGACGATAGGAGAAGGAGTTTCATATACATCTGAAATTTGTAGACAGGTAATAGCTGAATTTGCATCAGAAGATATAAAAATAATAATTGCTAAAAACAAAAATGAATATATAGTAAAAGAATTAGAAGAAGTATTGCCAGGAGCTTTTACTAAAGGTGACTTAGGTAAGTAAGGAGAGAATATATGTTTAAATCTGGATTTGTAACAATTATAGGAAGACCTAATGTAGGAAAATCAACATTATTGAATACAATAATGGGAGAAAAATTATCAATAGTATCCTGTAAACCACAGACTACTAGAAATAATATACAAACAATATTAACAGAAGAGGATTTTCAGGTAGTGTTTGTAGATACACCAGGAATCCATAAACCTAAACATAAACTTGGAGAGTACATGGTTAAAATTGCTCAGGATTCTATTAAAGAAGTTGATTTAATACTTTTCTTGACCAACCCTGAAAAAGAGGTTGGTAAAGGAGATCTATATATACTTGAGCAGTTAAAAGACTGTAATGTACCTGTATTTTTAGTTCTAAATAAAATTGATGAAAACCCTGCGGAAAAAGTTGCTGAGACGTTAAAAAACTATTCTGATGTTTTTGATTTTAAAGAGATTATACCTATATCAGCATTAAACGGAAAAAATGTTGATAAGTTAAAAAAACTGATGGTAGAGTATATTCCAGAAGGTCCAAAATATTATCCTGAAGATATGATTACAGATCAGCAGGAAAGATTTATTGTAGCAGAAACCATTAGGGAAAAGGCATTAAGACTTCTTTCACAGGAAGTTCCTCATGGTATAGCTGTAGATGTTATGACAATGAAAAAGGATGAGAAGGGAATCTATCATATTGAGGCAACTATATTATGTGAAAAGGACTCTCATAAAGGAATAATTATAGGCAAAAATGGGTCAATGCTAAAGAAAATATCTACCTATGCTAGACAAGATATTGAAAAGTTTCTTGGAAGCAAGGTTTATTTAGAACTATGGGTCAAGGTAAAGAAGGAATGGAGAGACAGTATGAACATACTGAAAGAACTAGGATATAAGTAGTGAAAAGCATGAAAGTTTATTTTATCTTTTGGTAATAATAATTTAAGATAAGTAATTATAAAGCATTTGGGGGATGATTTTCTGTCTATATTTAAAACTAGAGCTGTAGTTATTAAAACACAAGATATAAAAGAGTCAGATAAACTAGTTTGGCTTTTCAGTGAAAAATTAGGGAAAATATCCACCGTTGCAAAAGGATCAAAAAAAAGTAGAAATAATTTATTTACAACTACTTTGCAATTCTGTTACGGTGATTATGTGGTTTATAAAGGAAAAAGCCTTTATACAATAAATGAAAGTGTAATAATAGACTCTTTTCAAGATTTGCTTAATGATTTAGATACTTTAACATATGCTTCATATTTTTGTGAGCTTATAGACATATGTATGCAAGATGAAGAGAGTAATAGAGAGTTATTCAGACATTTAGTCACGGCTTTTTACCTTATAAAAAACAAAGCAGTAGATATAGAAACTTTAGCAAGAGCCTATGAACTAAAAGTTTTAGAGGCTACTGGATATGGATTTAATTTAGAAAGTTGTTGTATGTGTAGAAAAAAATTAAATCACTGCAATTATATAAGTTTGCAGTATTCTGGAGGGGTTTGTTCAGAGTGCGAAAGATTTAATGGTATATACGTGAAGCAAGGCACCTATAATGCACTAAAATATCTATCTAGAATATCATTAGAAAATGTTTATAGGGTTTCATTGTCAAAAGAGATAAAGCAAGAAATGTATAATATATTATCTTTAGTTATATCTCAAAACTATTTTAGAAAACCAAAAAGTTTAGAAACTCTTAACTATCTATTAAACTTTCAGAATAACCAAGAGTAGTTTTAAGTAAACTAAATAAAAAGGAGTGAAGAAAATGAGTGAAATTACTTTGGAGAAAATTGATATTATAAGAGAAAGAACTGGGGTTAGCTATACAGAAGCTAAAGAGGCTTTGGAAGCTTCTCAAGGCAACGTAGTTGATGCATTAATATATATTGAACAAAGCAAAAAAACAACTATGGACAATATTTATACTACGAAAGATGAATTCTTAGATTGGTTAAAAGACTTAGTTAAAAAGGGTAATGTTAATAGAGTAAAAATTAAAAAAGATGATAAAGTTATTGTTGATATACCAGTAAATGCGGGAATCGCTGCAACTTTAACAGTTTTAGTTTGGCCACCACTTATAGCTATTGGAATTTTGACAGCTGTAGTTACAAAGGTAACAATAGAAATAACTAAAGATGATGGAACTGTAGAGGTTGTAAACAAAATTATAAAAACCAGTGTGAAAGACACAATGAAAGATGTAAAAGAAAAAGTAGTTGATGCAGCATCCTCAGTGAAAGAGAAATTCACACATAAAGATGAGAATAAGGATAAGAATAAAGAGGAAAACACTTATCAATACACAGTAAAATTTGAAGATATAGAAGATGGAAGCAAAACTTATGGAACTGTAACCTATGGAACTATGACTAATGAAGATACAAATACTGAAAATGCAAAAAATACAAATGATGAAATATAGGATAGTTGTTAATTTTAAGTTTAATAATAATTTCAACAAAAAAATGTAAATTAATCATGAATAAATCTAAGAAAATTTAAATAAAAATAAATAACATACTAATGAAGAAAACATATTAAAAAGTCAGCTAACAATATTTCTATTGCTGACTTTTTATAGTGTAAAAAAAATTTAAATTTTATAAATAAAAATACTATTTAGTGATAATGTTATAATATATAATTAATATATAATTATTAATTACAAGGGTTAGCCGCTATAAAATATTTTTCAGAAAATTACATAATGCATTTAAAAAAATTTCAAAAAAAGAACTAATTTTTTAAAAGTGCTATACTATTTGCTTAAATGTGTGTTATAATTAGCCTTAAGCGAATATATAGTATATCAACAAAAGTGTAGCTGATTAAGGGAGACTATTTTACTTTGGAAAAATCCCTTAGGCTATTTATTAAGAGGGAGGGTGAGTATTATTAAATTATCACCGAGGCAAGAACAAATAATAAAGTTAGTTAAAGAAACAGAGCCTATTACAAGCGAACAGCTTGCATCTAAACTTAGTGTAACAAGGGCTGCGTTAAGACCAGATTTGGCAATTCTCACTATGACAGGTATTTTAGAAGCAAAGCCAAAGGTAGGTTATGTATATTCCCAAAGGCCCTCTCATAGCTTAATCTACGATTATATTCGAACTATTAAGGTAAAGGATATAATGTCAAAGCCAGTAGTAGTTGATGAAAATACAACTGTATATGACGCTATAGTACATTTATTTTTAAATGATGTGGGTACATTGTTTATTGAAAATAATGGATTACTTATTGGAGCCGTATCGAGAAAGGACTTTTTAAAGATAGCTATGGGTGGTACAGATATTCATAAAGTACCAGTAGGTATAATAATGACAAGAATGCCTAACATAGTTTTTGTTGAGAAAGAAGATGCTGCATACTTAGCTGCTCTAAAAATTATGGAGCATGAAGTAGATAGCCTTCCAGTTGTAGAAAAAGCATATATAGGTACAAAGGAATCTATAAAAATTGTAGGAAAAGTTTCTAAAACTAATATTACAAGGTTGTTTGTAAAAATGGGAGAAAATAGCTAATTCAAATAACGGGTAAAAATCCGTTACTATATACAAAACACTGAAAAATATTTTAAAGAGGGGATGTTACTTTATGGCTAGTAAAAAATATGTATACCTTTTTAACGAAGGGAATGCAAGCATGAAGAACTTGCTTGGAGGAAAAGGGGCTAACCTTGCAGAAATGACAAATTTAGGGATACCTGTTCCGCAAGGATTTACAGTATCCACAGAAGCATGCACTAAATATTATGAAGATGGTAAAAAATTATCTAATGATATTGTAGAGCAAATTTATGCTTCATTGTCTAATATAGAAAAGTTAACTGGAAAGAAATTTGGTAATATAGAAAATCCTTTACTTGTATCTGTAAGATCAGGAGCAAGAGCTTCTATGCCTGGCATGATGGATACAATATTAAATTTAGGATTAAATGACGAAACTGTAGAAGGCTTATTAAAGCTTACTAATAATGAAAGATTCGCATATGACTCTTACAGGAGATTTATACAAATGTTCTCAGATGTTGTTATGGGAATCGAAAAAAGAAGATTTGAAGACATATTAGATGAAGTAAAGGAATCAAAAGGAGCAAAATTTGATACAGATTTAAGTGCATCAGATTTAAAAGATGTAGTTAAAAAATATAAGGCTTTATATGAAAAAGAAATGGGAAAAGAATTTCCACAGGAACCAAAAGAACAATTACTAGAAGCTGTAACAGCTGTTTTTAGATCTTGGGATAATCCAAGAGCTATAGTTTACAGAAGGTTAAATGACATACCAAGTGATTGGGGCACAGCTGTAAATGTCCAATCGATGGTATTTGGTAATATGGGAGAAACATCAGGAACTGGAGTTGCATTTACAAGAAATCCCGCTACAGGAGAAAAACTAATATTTGGAGAGTATCTAATAAATGCTCAAGGGGAAGATGTAGTTGCTGGAATCAGAACTCCTCAACCAATAACAAAATTACATGAAGATTTACCAGATTGCTATGAACAGTTTATGGATATAGCAAATAGATTAGAAAATCATTATAAAGACATGCAAGACATGGAGTTTACAATAGAGCAAGGTAAATTGTACTTCTTACAAACTAGAAATGGTAAAAGAACAGCTCAAGCTGCATTAAAAATAGCTGTTGAAATGGTTGAAGAAGGTCTTATAACCAAAAAAGAGGCTATGTTAAAGGTAGATCCTAAACAATTGGATTCACTTTTGCACCCAAATTTTGACCAAGATGAGATGAAGAATGCTCAAGTGATAGCAAAAGGTTTACCAGCTTCACCAGGAGCTGCTTGTGGTAAGGTTTATTTCACTGCTGAAGATGCAAAGATGCATCATGAACAGGGAGAAAAAGTAGTATTGGTAAGATTAGAAACTTCACCAGAAGACATAGAAGGCATGGTAGCTGCTGAGGGTATACTTACCGCAAGAGGTGGAATGACATCACATGCAGCGGTTGTTGCTAGAGGAATGGGAACATGTTGTGTAGCCGGATGCGGAGATGTAAAAATTAATGAAGATGCAAAAATGTTTGAGGTTGCTGGAAAAGTATATCATGAAGGGGACTATATATCACTTGATGGCAGTACAGGAAATGTATATGGTCAAGCAATTAAAACTGTTGAGCCTGAAATAAGCGGATATTTTGGAATATATATGGCATGGGCTGATGAAATTAGAGCATTAAAAGTTAGAACCAACGCTGATACACCAAGAGATGCTAGTCAGGCAATTAAATTTGGTGCACAGGGAATAGGTCTCTGTAGAACTGAGCATATGTTCTTTGATGAAGATAGAATACCAGCAGTTAGAGAAATGATATTATCTAAAACAGAAGAGCAAAGAAGAAAAGCTTTAGATAAATTGTTGCCAATGCAAAGAGAAGACTTTATTGGTATATATGAGGCTATGGAAGATAGACCAGTGACTATTAGACTTTTAGACCCACCACTTCATGAATTCCTACCTCACGAAGATGAAGATATAAGGGATTTAGCTAAAGAGATGGGTATAAGCTTTGAAGATTTGAAATCAACTGTAGAGTCATTACATGAATTTAATCCAATGATGGGACATAGAGGATGTCGTTTACCAGTATCTTACCCTGAAATGGCAGAAATGCAGACTACAGCTATAATAGAGGCTGCTATAGATGTTAAGAAGAGAAATGATTATGATATTGTTCCAGAAATAATGATACCGCTTGTTGGTGAATTAAAGGAATTAAAATTTGTAAAAGATATAGTTGTAAGAATAGCTGATGAGATCATAGCTAAATCAGGCATTAATATGAAGTATCTAGTAGGCACTATGATAGAAATACCAAGAGCAGCTCTTACTGCAGATGAAATTGCAAAGGAGGCAGAATTCTTCTCTTTTGGAACAAATGACTTAACCCAAATGACATTTGGATTCTCAAGGGATGATGCTGGCAAATTCCTAAAGGATTACTATGATAAGAAAATATATGAATCTGACCCATTTGCTAAACTAGACCAAGTTGGAGTAGGTAAACTTGTTAAAATGGCTGCAGAGCTTGGAAGAAAAGCAAGACCAGATATCCATCTTGGAATATGTGGAGAGCATGGTGGAGATCCATCTTCAGTTGAATTCTGCCACAATGTAGGATTAGACTATGTATCATGTTCACCATTTAGAGTTCCAGTAGCAAGACTTGCAGCAGCACAAGCTCAAGTTAAGAGTCCAAGAAAATAGTATAAATTAAAACCCCTGAAATTTCAGGGGTTTTAATTTATTTCATCTGAATAACGGTTTCTAAGCTTTAGGTGGAAATTAAATATTATTTAGACATTTAAAACCCACCTGAAGCTTAGAAGCTTGTTTATGTTATTCTTGTATTAAACTTATTTTCTATGTGTTTACCAAAATCTATAACAAAATTTAAGTGCTCTTTATCTCTTTGTACTGTCTTTTTTAATAAATAGAAGAAAGAGTTGTGATTACATTTTTTTATATTATTGTAGTAGTCTTTTGATATTTTCCAAAACTTTTGAGGGAAGGACAAGTATGCTAGAATATATTTGTATTCATCTAAAGTGAGAGGACAAGTTTTTTCGTAAATATCTATGCAGTTTAAAGTAAGGTCCAAATCCCAGTTAGTGCTATCTCTTTTTAAAAGTCTTCTTAAAAAATAAGATATATCGTGAGTGCAATAATCAGTGCTGCATTTATCGAAATCAATTACCCAGGTATTTTTTTTATCATCAAATATTATATTTTTATTTACATAATCTAAGTGGCATAATGATTTACTTAGATTATTATTATTTATAGTTGATGATACCTGCGCAGCTATTTCTGCTAAAAATAGATTGTTTTCAAAGTTTTGTAAAAATAGTTTTGAAAACTTGTCTCCATACTTAAATGCTAAATTAGAGCAAGATAACAGTTGGTGAAAATGCTTGCTTATTGAAATATTTATACTATCAAAGCTTCTTCTTATAGTGCTTCCTTCTATAGGTGTAAATTTTCCACATGACTTATGCATGTGAGCAAGATTATTTATGGATAAGAGAATATGTTCTCTAATATCATAATTACATTTTTCACCTTCTATCCATGGAGTGAGTATAAATAACATATTATTATAGTTAACAAATCTGTCATTTGTATTTGTAGCAAGTATCTTAGGTACTTTAATATTATTTCTAAATAGCCACTCTATTGCAGAATAAACAAAAAGTAGCTCCTCTTTTGAAAAGTAAACCTTTTTCAAGCAGTAATTTTCATTATTATAGCTTATTTTGTATACTGCCCTTTGCTTGTCTGTATCCTTGAATTTTATTCTTGATATTTCTGCTTCATTAAGATTATAGTGTGGAAGTACGTATTTTTTTACGTTTTCTTCAGATAATAAATCTAAATTATATTTTTTAGCCGCATAAGGCATTATTAACACTCCTTAAAAGCTATTTCTTTATAATAATATTAAGAAAATCCTTACAATATACATTTTCATTAAAAAAAAGGAGTTTTAAATATATATATAGAATAATTTATTTAGGTGATTTATATGATTTTAAGAGAGAGAATAGAAAAAAACGAAAAACTTATATTAATTCCAGAAGCAGCATTCTCTTCTAATTCAAAGAGAAGAAAATTTGAAGAAAACAAGGATGAGCTTAGAACCTCATTCATGGTTGACAGAGATAGAATTATACATAGTAAATCTTTTAGGAGACTTAAACATAAGACACAAGTATATATAAAAACCTGGGGAGACCACTATAGAACAAGACTTACTCATACTCTTGAAGTATCTCAAATAGCTAAAACTATAGGAAAAGGAATTGGGTTAAATGAGGATTTAATTGAAGCTATTGCTTTAGGTCATGATATTGGGCATGTAGCTTTTGCTCATAATGGGGAAGAAGTCTTGGACAAACTTTTACCAGGTGGATTTAGACATAATGAAAATAGTATAAGAGTTTTAACAAGAATAGAGAGGCAGGGAAAAGGGTTAAATCTTACTGAAGAAGTATTGGATGGAATACTATATCATAGCGGTTTTTCTAATTCCGATTCAAAGGCACATACATTAGAAGGGCAAGTGGTCAGATATAGTGACAAAATAGCCTATGTGAATCATGATATAGACGATTCTATAAGGGCAGGACTCTTAAGTGAAGAAGAACTTCCATTAAATTTAATAAAAGTACTAGGAAATACTCATGGACAAAGGATAGATATACTGGTTAAGGATTGTATATATACAACTATAGACAATATAAGCAAAGGTGTAATCAAAGTTTCGCTAAGTGATGAAATGGGTAAAATTTTATCAGAGCTTAGAACTTTTATGTTTCAAAAAGTTTACATGGGTACTGTTCTTAAGACAGAGAGGGATAAGGCAAAATTTGTGTTAGAGCAAGTTTTTAATTATTTTCTAAAGAATCCAGATAAAATGCCTGAATTTTACATAGATATTGTTGAAAAAGAAGGATTATATAGAGGTGTCGCAGATTATATATCTGGTATGAGTGATGATTACTGTTTACTTTTATTTAATAACATATATGTTCCTAAAATTGTTGTGTATTAGGAATAATTTCTAGTATTAAATGGGTAAAATAACAAAAGTCAAAAGAAGTTAATTATTTAAAATTATCCATTTGATTAGTCTAATAATGAAATAGTATAATAAGTTGTCTAGTATAAAATTAAATAGATATAGATGCTATCGCAAAATTTGTTTATTAATAATATTGTTTTTGAAGGATATTTACTATATATAAAGAATATATATAGTAGATTAGAAGAAAAAAAATTAATATTATTAGGAGGAATGTCGTGATTTGTGTCGAATATAATTAATCCGGGTATAATTAAGCAGGCATCCAAAATCTTAAGCAGGCATCCAAAATCTATGATTTTGAGATGATCGCTTACACAGAGTGCTGATTTTGAGATGATCGGTCAAGTAGCGAACCCAAATCTCTGATTTGGAGTGAGTCACTTACTCAGTGAGTACTCATTCGACGAAAGGAGAAGGAGTTTCATTTAAATTATTAAGATAGGTGGGAGTATTTATTGATATCGGAAGATGTCATTCAAAGAGTTAAAGAGGAAAATGATATAGTAGATGTTATATCAGAAACTGTAAAGTTAAAAAGGGCAGGAAGAAATTATTCAGGACTATGCCCATTCCATCACGAAAAAACACCATCCTTTAGTGTTTCAGTAGATAAACAGATCTACAAATGTTTTGGATGTGGTGAAGCTGGGAATGTTATAACATTTGTTATGAAAACTAAGAATTTAAATTTTCCAGAAGCAGTTAAATTGCTGGCTGATAGAGTAAATATAGATTTAGAGTTAGATCATGATAATGATAACAAGAACAATAACTTTGAAAAGTTATATACATTAAATGTAGAATCTGCTAGATATTTTTTTAATTGTCTACAGAAAGACGACACTGCAAAAAAATATTTAATCAACAGGGGAATAACTGAGGCTACAATAAGAAAATTTGGGTTAGGATATTCAATTGATAGATGGGATGGATTAATAAGACATTTGAAAGCTAAGAGATATACTGAATTAGATATGCTAACTGCAGGGCTTGTAATCAAAAGTCAAAAAGGTTCCTATTATGATAGGTTTAGAAATAGAATTATATTTCCTGTCTTTAATTATAAAGGTAAGGTTATTGGCTTTGGTGGAAGAGTTTTAGACGATTCTAAACCTAAATACCTAAACTCACCTGAAACATCATTATTTAAAAAGGGTATAAATCTTTACGGACTAAATTTTGCAATTAAAAACAATAATTCAAGGATGTTTATAATAGTAGAGGGGTACATGGATTGTATATCTCTTCATCAGCATGGTATAACTAATGCTGTAGCTTCTCTTGGTACAGCTTTAACTATGAACCAAGCTAAGCTTATGAAAAGATATGCAGATAAAGTTATAATTTCCTATGATGCAGATAGTGCAGGTCAGATGGCCACTTTGAGGGGATTAGAAATATTAAAAAAAGCGGGATTAGATGTGAGAGTTTTAATTGTTCCACAGGGTAAAGATCCAGATGAATTTATAAGAAATAATGGAAAGGAAGCATTCTTAAAACTTATACAGGAGGCTCTCCCGCTTATTGACTATAGAATAAATGTACTTAAAAATGAACTGAATTTAAGTGATTCTGATGATATTGTAAAATATGCAGAAAAAACATTAGAAATGCTAGAAGAGTTGGATCCTTTAGAAAAAGAGGTCTATATAAAAAGATTATCCGAAGAAACTAAAATTAGAGATCAGGCTTTATATGACATAATGAACAATAAAATTCAAAAAAATGTAAAAAATTCTGAAAATATGAATACAGATAACATTTTTGGACAAAAATTATATTTAGAGCCGGCATATCTAAAGGCTGAGAGAGGTCTATTAAAGCTCATGGTAAATGACAACAATGCTTTAGAATATGCATTAAGCACTATAAAAAAAGATGAATTAATAATGGATAGTCACAGAAAAATATTTGACTATATTGTTGAAAACATGCAATTTGATGAAAATGAAAGAGAAAAACGCATAGAGTCAAGATGTGATGATATAGATACTTCAAAAGAATGGGTAAATATTTTAGAAACTAATTTAGTATATGACGAATATGATTATGAAAATATGATAAAAGATTTTATAAAGGGAATCCAAAAATATAAATTTGAAGAAGCAAAAAAAGAGCTAATTAATAAAATAAAGCGTTATGAATCAGAGGGAAAGCTTGAGGAATCGCTAAAGTTGGCACACGAACTAATTGAAATACAAAAAAAGATTGGTGGGATACAGTAATGGCTGAAGGAGGCAAAATCATGAAAGATAAAAGTGCAAAGATGCAGATAGTTAAAAAGCTAATAGAAAAAGGTAAAAAAACTGGCACTTTAACTTATAAAGAAATAATGGATGAATTAGACGAAATTGATTTAAGTCCTGAACAAATAGAAAAGATATATGAAGTACTTGAATCAATGGGAATTGAAGTTATAGGAGATATGCAGGGTGCAGAAGTAGATGAAAAAGATCTAGATTTATCAATTCCTGAAGGTATTGCAATTGATGACCCTGTTAGAATGTACTTAAAGGAAATAGGTAAAGTACCTCTACTTTCTTCAGAGGAAGAAATTGAGCTAGCAAATAGAATAGAAGCTGGAGATCAAGCTGCTAAAAAGAAACTAGCTGAAGCAAATCTAAGACTTGTTGTAAGCATAGCTAAAAGATATGTAGGCAGGGGGATGCTCTTCCTTGATCTTATTCAAGAAGGAAATCTAGGCCTTATAAAAGCTGTTGAGAAGTTTGATTATAGAAAAGGGTTCAAGTTCAGTACTTATGCTACATGGTGGATTAGACAGGCAATCACTAGAGCAATAGCAGATCAGGCAAGAACTATAAGAATACCTGTTCATATGGTTGAAACTATTAATAAATTAATAAGAGTATCAAGACAGCTTTTACAAGAACTTGGAAGAGAGCCACAACCTGAAGAAGTAGCAAAAATTATGGAAATGCCAGTTGATAAGGTAAGAGAAATAATGAAAATAGCTCAAGAGCCTGTATCCTTAGAGACACCAATAGGAGAAGAAGAAGATAGTCATTTAGGAGACTTTATCCCAGATGATGAAGCACCAGCACCAGCAGAAGCAGCAGCCTTCACTATGCTCAAAGAGCAACTTATAAACGTTTTAGATACATTAACACCAAGAGAAGAAAAAGTACTAAGATTAAGATTCGGATTAGATGATGGAAGAGCTAGAACTCTTGAAGAAGTAGGTAAAGAGTTTAATGTTACAAGAGAAAGAATAAGACAGATAGAAGCTAAAGCTTTAAGGAAGCTTAGACATCCAAGCAGAAGCAAAAAATTAAAGGATTATTTAGACTAAAGGCACCAGATTATGGTGCTTTTTTTATATACACTATTATACTAATTAGTTATTTTTGAAGATGCCTTAATATTAAATGGTAGTTATGTTATAATGTATAAAGGAAGGTGATGATGTGAAAACTTATAAATCAGTTAAAGGTTCAGGTGTATATTCTATACTAGGAATAACTGCAGCATATGATATTCTTTTAACTATAATCTTATATATGGTAGGCTATTATGAAATTTCAACACTGATTAAAATAACTATGATTGTTTTTAATATATACCAACTTTATTATATGATCATCAGCTGTTCTTTAACATATTCTATAGATAATCAAAACATATATGTTAACAGTGCTTTAGGATTAAAAAACATAGTTATACCTTTTAGTGAAATACAAGGATATCAAAAAGCTAATGGATATATAAAAGGTGTAAGACTATCTGGATATGGCAATAGCAAGTTTGCTATAGGAAGATCCATAATAGATAAGATAGGAAGCACTTATATGTTTGTAACCTCTACAAAAAACATACTTTACTTAAGAACAGAGGATATAAACTATGGTTTGTCTCCTGAAAACTTCGATAAATTCGAAGAACAATTAAATGAAAAATGCATTAATCAATTAATTTGGAATTATAAAATAAATAAGAATGTTAATCTTTATAAGGATAAAAAATTTTTTGTTCCTTTTGTTATAGTAGCTATAATTGTAACTATAATAACAGTAACACCTATAATATTGTATCTTTATAATAAGCTCCCAAGCATGATGCCTTTAAATTTTAACCCTCAATTTGTAGCTATTAAGTTTGGAACGGCAAAGCAGTTTGCGTTTAAACATATGTTTTATGGAATACTTAATATGGCTATTTTATTCTGTATGTATTATGCTGCCTACTTTTGTGCAAAATACGATAGAAAATCTGCATATAAGTTCATTTATATACCATTAATTTTGTCTATGATGTTTTTTATCATGCAGGTAAGAATACTATTAACTTTTAGATAATTGGAATGGAGTAGAATTCAATGGAAATTAGTTTAAGACTTAAGACTATTGCCGGAATGGTTGATGAATGTGAAGCTGTAGCTGATATAGGAACTGACCATGGATATATACCTATATATTTAGTAAAGAATAAGGTATGCAAAAGAGCTATAGCATCAGATATAAATAAAGGCCCTGTAGAAAAAGCAAAGTTTAATATTAAACTTGAAAATATGCAGGATAGAATAGAGTGCAGGTTAGGGGGAGGGCTTACTACAATTCAACCAGGAGAGGTACAGGGAATAGTTATTGCTGGAATGGGTGGAAACTTAATAAGAGATATTATGGAAGAAGGCGTAGATAAGTTTAAAAAATCAGAATTTGCAGTGCTGCAACCTGTTCAAAATCCTGAAGTGCTAAGGGAATATATTTATAAAAAAGGGTATAAAATAATTGATGAAGAGTTATGTATAGATGATAATAGACTTTATGAAATCATTAAAGTAACTTATGATAATAAAATTGAAAATATAGATAGCATTTACTATGAAGTAGGGAAGATATTAATAGAAAAAAAACATCCACTTGCAAAGCAATATATTAAGATAAAAATTGATCGCTATATAAAAATACTAAATAATATAGCAGAAGAGTCGGAGTCATCTAATAGAAGAAAGGTCGAAGTAAAAAATAAAATAACAAAACTTGAGGAGCTGTTAAAATGTCTTTAAAAGTTAAAGATATTGATAAAATAATGGAAGAACATGCCCCATCAAAATTTAAAGAAAGCTATGACAATGTAGGACTTATGATTGGTGAAAGAAGTGCTGAGATAACATCAATACTTGTAGCTTTAGATTGTACATTGGATGTAATTGAGGAAGCGAAAGAAAAAAAGTGCAACCTTATATTGACTCATCATCCACTATTATTTAGAAAGCCTTTAAACATAACAAATGACACATTATTAGGAAAGAAAATAATTGAAATTATAAGAAATGGCCTTAATGTCTATTCAAGTCATACTAATTTAGACTCAATTAAAGGTGGCATAAATGATATTGTTATGCAATTGCTAGGTCTTAAAAAATATGATACCATAAGTCTCTCAGATAAAAGAAAAGATGATGATCATAGTACTGGAATAGGAAGAATTGCTGTTTTAGATGAGCCTATAACAGTATTAGAACTATGTGATAAAATCAAGAAAGATTTAAATATTTCTATGCTTAGATATAGTGGAAAAGATGAAATGAAAATCAAGAAAGTTGCTGTTATAAATGGCAGTGGTCAGGAATATTTTAACGCTGCTAAAAGATTAGGTGCAGATTGTATAATCACAGGAGATACAACTTATCATTATGTTAGTGATTTAAATGAGGAAGGTATTGCTGTTATTGACGCTGGACATTTTGGAACTGAATGGCCTGCTATGCAGGTGTTTGCTAAATGGTTAAAAGATAAATTGGAATTTATGGGATTCAGTAATTTTGTATACATATCTGAATTTAATAGAAGTCCGTATAAATATAAATAGAAATGGGTTTCATATACCTATTTCTATTTTTTTTATAAATAGAATGCCAGTATTAATACTAAAGATTGTGGGGAGGAATACAGAATGAATTCATTAGATTTACTTTTAGAAATCCAAGAGAATCAGAAGATTGCAAAAGAAAATATCAAAGTATTAAAAGACGGCTCATATATCAACGTACTGAAAAAGCTTAAAGAAGAATTCGAAGATGAAAAGATAAATTTTAGAAAAAAGGAAAAAGAATTAACTAATTTAGACAATAAGATTAGTGAATTAAATATAGAACTTTCTAGTGTTAAGGAAGAGCAAAATAAAGAAGATTATAAATTATACAATGACAATGTAAGTAATTATCACGTGTTAGAAGCATTACAAAATTCTATGGAATATAGGGAAAATATAATAAAAGATTTAGAAGATAAGAAAGCAGTTTTACTGAAGAGCCAAGAAAAGCTTCTAAAGGATAAGGAAAACTCAAGAATAAAACTTGTCAAACTAAAAAATAGCTTCTATAGTTGTAAAGAAGATACAGATAAAAAGATTAATAAAGCTAAAGAAGATATGAAAAAAGTAGAAATAAACATTCAAAATCTAGAAAAGTTAATCCCTCCTAAGCTATTGCTTGATTTTAATGACATAAAGCAAAGGATGGGAACAGGAGCAGCTAAAGTACAAAACAATGTGTGCTCTGGCTGCAAAATGTATTTATCTTCCGTTGTTCTGGATGAGATAAAGAAAAGTAAAAAGATAGTTTATTGCGAGCATTGCGGAAGAATACTATATTACAACGATAAGTTATAATTTACAGATAAACAGAATTCTTGGCTTCAGGTGGAGTTTGTCTACGACCACTGGGCAATTCTGCCCGTTAAATGCCATTTAGGCATTTAACCTCCATCTGAAGCTTAGAAGTCGTTATCCAGGGACATAGCCGCTCTTTACTCCCACTTGAAGAAAAGCAGAGAGCCCAAATCTCTGATTTGGTGCGAATCGCTTTCACAGAGTGCGATGGGAGTATTAGAGCGGGTAGTCATCGGATAAATAGTAACTTGTTATTATCTAGTACTTAAAACCTTGAAAGGCTTTGATATCAACCTATTTCCTCAGACATATTTTTTATATATTTATTCTTCAATAATGTAAATATTATTAACGTTATAGTAGCCCCCATTGTAACATCTGATGCAAAATGAGCCCCTAAAACTGACTGTACAAAATGTTGCAATAACCGCAGCAGGGAATTCACCAATTGCTTGAAATAATAAACCAAATCCATTTGTTGGATTATAAACTGCATTGGAGATCTGCAAATCTGTAAATGAGAATATCACCAATTGTTCCATAATAGATATACTAGGAAGTTGTTACAAATTGTATTTTATAAAAGAATGATATATAATAGAGCCAAAATATTATTACAATCATAGTGAGTTACAAGAAAATAATTTGGAGGCATGGGCATGAGAAAAAGAGATTTTTCTGATTTAGAAGATCAAATTAAAGATACATTGAAAAATGCATTTAACGCTATAGATTTTGCTAGAATAAAAGAGGATATTAATGATAAAACTGAGGGCACTTTAAATGAAGTAAAAACAAATTTAAAGAATAAGTCACAATATTTTAATGAAAAAATAAAAAACAACAGGTATTATAAATATAGAAATACTACAGATGTAATCTCAAAGGACAAAAATAAAGTGCAAATGTATATTTCTAAAAGACCAGCGGGAAGCATATCGGGAATACTTTATATGATATTTGGATTTATAGGCTGCGCAGCATTTGCTTCTATGTTAACTATATACTCAATATTTACTTCTTTTCTTATAGCTTTTTCTGAGGCAAATTTTATTACTTTGGGAATTCTGTTTTCTTGTTTTGTATTCAGCATGCTCTTAGCTTTAAGAGGTGTACATTTAAGAAAAAGAGTAAAGCGTTTTAAACAGTATGTAAAAACCCTAGATAGTCAAAGTTATTGTTCTATAGAAGAATTAGCTGCATCTCTTAGAATGAAGCATAAATTTGTTGTAAAAGATTTAAGAAAAATGATTGACTTAAGTATGTTTCCTCAAGCACATATTGACGATAACCAGACCTACTTCATGTTAAATGATGAAGTTTATGAGGACTATTTGAATTCGCAAGAGGCTCTTAAGCATCGTAATGAAGAAGAATTAAAAAGACAAGAGGAATTAAACGAGGAATTAAATGATCCAGAAAAGAAAGAATTAAGATATACACTTGAGCTTGGAAAGAACTATATTGAACAGATAAAAAGTGTAAATGATGCTATACAAAAAGAAGAAATTTCAACAAAATTGCATAGACTTGAAAATATTGCTAGTCAAATATTTAATTATATAGGAAATAATCCTAAAAAGCTGCCTGAAGTTAACAGACTTACTAATCATTATCTTCCTATAACTTTAAAGTTAGTCAATGCATATAAAGAGCTAAATGATCAGCCAGTTCAAGGTGATAATATAAAAAATGCAAAAAATGAAATTGAAAAAACCATAGATACTATAAATATTGCTTTCGAAAAGCTGCTAGATGACTTATTTGGAGAAGTGGCTTTAGATATTTCTACAGATATTTCTGTGCTTGAAACACTGTTTACACAAGAAGGACTGACTGAAAATGATTTTAAAAAATAATATTAAACAAAAAGGGGAAATTGAGAGTGAATAACGAATTTAAAGAAAATATTGATGTGGTCCCAAGCTTAAGCTTTGAGCCTTTTCAAGAGGAGGCTCCTATTGTTAAGGCAAAAGAGGAAAATACACAGGGGGAAGTTCTTGATGATAGTTATTTAACAGAAGAAGAAAAAAAGATGGTGGATGAATTTGTTAATAAAATTGACGTAACTAATTCAAATTCAATTCTCCAGTATGGAGTAGGTGCTCAAAAGAAAATTGCAGACTTTTCTGAAACTGCTTTAAATAATGTAAAGACTAAGGAATTAGGTGAAATAGGTGAAATGCTCTCTAATGTAGTAGGTGAGCTAAAAAACTTTGATGCTGCAGAGGAGAAAAAAGGATTTTTAGGCTTTTTTAAGAAAACTACGGAAAAATTTTCTCATATGAAAGCAAAGTATGATAAAGTTGAAGGAAACATAAACAAAATTTGTACTACTCTCGAAAAACATCAGATACAACTTTTAAAAGATATTGCTATGCTTGATAAAATGTATGAAATAAATAAGGTATATTTTAAAGAGCTTTCTATGTATATCTTAGCTGGAAGAAAGAAGCTTGCAAAATTGGAGAAAGAAGAGCTTCCTATCCTAGTTGAAAGAGCAAAAGCTAGTGGACTTCCTGAGGATGCACAGGCAACAAATGATTTTGTAGCCCTTTGTAACCGCTTCGAGAAAAAAGTTCATGATTTGGAGCTAACTAGAATGATTTCTCTTCAAATGGCTCCTCAAATTCGCTTAGTTCAAAATAATGATTCTTTAATGTCTGAGAAAATACAGTCTACTATTGTAAATACTATTCCGCTTTGGAAAAGTCAAATTGTACTGGCTCTTGGAGTTGCTCATTCAAGCAATGCAGCTAAGGTTCAAAGCGAGGTAACAAATATGACAAATGAGCTTTTACGTAAGAATGCAGAAACTCTTAAAATGTCAACTATAGAAACAGCTAAAGAATCTGAACGTGGAATTGTTGATATTGATACTCTTCGCCAAACAAATGAATCATTAATTTCCACTCTTGATGAAGTGCTTCGTATACAAACAGAAGGACGTCAAAAACGTAAAGAAGCTGAGGCAGAACTTCAAAACATTGAAGAACAATTAAAAAATAGGCTTTTAAGGCTTAGATAATAATAAAAGGTAAGAGCACTAAGTGTAATTTCACTTAGTGCTCTTACCTTTTCAATAATACGAAGCATTCTTCAGAGGACAGTGAAGGAGTTTTTTTCTTATAGCTTCCTTGTTTAAAAAAGTTAATAACCTATGATAACAAACAAAATAAAACAGAAATATATGGAAAAATAAAACATTTTTTAAAATAGCCTTAATATATAATTGAAATAATGAAGGTACCTTTCATAAGAAATATAAAAAAGTTCAATTATAAGGGGGTTAACATGAAAAATGAGCTTAAGAGAGGTCTAAAAAGTCGTCACCTGAATATGATTGCCATCGGAGGAACAATTGGAACGGGTCTATTCTTAGCTTCTGGGTATAACATAGAAAAAGCAGGTGTAGGAGGAGGTCCTCTTGCATATTTAATTATTGGAATTCTAGTATATTTCCTCATGATGGGAGTTGGAGAAATGTCAACATTCCTTCCGACATCTGGTGCTTATCAAACATTTGCCGGCTTGTTTGTTCATCCTGTTTTTGGATTTGCTGTAGGATGGAATGTTTGGGTCAATGCTTCAATTTCAATTGGAGCTGAATTGGTTGGCGGTGCAATGATTATGCAACAATTTTTTCCTGGAATTAATCCTGTAGTCTGGTGCATTGTTATCGGTGTTGGAATACTACTATTAAACTTGATTACTGTTAAGGCCTATGGGGAAGCAGAATTTTGGTTTGCTGGGATCAAAGTAGTGACAATTATAGCATTTATGATTACTGGTATACTTATGATTATTGGTGTTATCGGTAGTAAAGGTCCAATCGGATTTTCCAACTGGACGAGTGCCTCCTTTATGCCAAATGGTATATGGGCTGTTGCATTAGTATCTATTGGTGTAATTTGGTCCTATCTAGGAGTTGAAACTGTAACTATTGCAGCTGGCGAAACTGAAAACCCTCAAGTAAATGTTCCTAAAGCTATAAAAACTGTTTTTTTCCGAATTGTATTATTTTACGTTGGATCCGTTACTATAATCGGTCTTGTTGTGCCTTATAAAAATGTGGATGTGTTACACAATGGATATGCTGGTGTTTTCGCAATGGCTGGGATCGGATTTGGTGCTACACTAATGAATGTTGTAATATTGACTTCTCTTGCTTCCTGTGCAAATTCAGTTGTTTATATTGCTAGCAGAATGCTAATGGCTCTTGCTCAAGAAGGAAAAGCCCCAAAAGTATTTGGTAAAATAAATAGTCGTGGTATACCAGTTCCCGCTATTTTGTTGACTATGTCCATTGGCTTTATTTCAATATTAACAAATTTTATTTCACCAGATAAAGTATTTGTTTGGCTAATTTCAATTGCAGGATTTAATACCTTACTTACATGGTTTGGAATCTTACTTTCTCATGTAAAATTCAGAAAATGGCTTGTAAAAAATGGCGGAAAAGTTGAAAATCTTAAGTTCAAAGCTTCCTTCTATCCAACTGCACCTATAATTGCTCTTATATTTTTAATTGCGATTGCAATAGCTATGGCTACAAGCCCTGATACTAGATTTTCATTTCTAATTGGCATACCTATGATGGCATTGTATTTTGGAATAGGTTATTGGCAATACAAAAAGGGCAATATGATTCCTCCAAGCTATTCAGAGTATCTGGAAGCAAATATAAAAGCTGAAGAGTCAGAAAACTCATAAATTTATTAATGCTGGAGGAAACAAAAATGGAGTGTAAAAAGAAAGATAATTATAAAGAAAATTTAATTTCTGACGTAACAGCTTTAATGCAAAAACTAATTTCTATACCAAGTTCATATTTCAATGAATCAGAGATTATGGACTTCGTATTTAACTGGTTTCGTGATAGAGAAATTAAAGCATATTTTCACGAGTACCATGAATCGAAGATTACAAATTATAAAGGTAAAAATGTAGTTTGTGAGTTACTTGGTAGTAAACCAGGGCCTACAATTCATATCAATGGTCACCTCGATACAGTAAAGCCCTGCAATGGTTGGTCCAAAGATCCTTATGCTGGAACTGTAGAGGATGACAAAATATTCGGCCTTGGAGCTCTTGACATGAAATCGGGATGCTGTGCGATAATGATTGCAATTGAAAGATTTTATCGACTTAATAAAAATTTTCGCGGTAAAATTATTTCTACTTTTGTTTCGGATGAAGAAGGACCTTATGGATTAGGAACCAACGCATTAATAGAAGATGGTCTGCTAGAAGGGATAGATTTTTCTATTGTTACTGAACCAAGTGCATCATTTGCTTTAAAGCCCTTCCCTAATATTTGCTTAGGCGCAAGAGGTGGATACGCTTTGGAGGTAGAATTCTTTGGCAAAGCTGCTCATGCTGCACTACCCCATAACGGTATCAGTGCTGCTGTTGACGCTGGTAAATTCATTTGCCAGCTTGAAAATATAAGCTATTTAAAGGATGATTTGCTGGGCCAAGGTGTAGCCTGTGTTGTTGCTCTTGAAAGTGATGGTGGCGCCTGTAGTGTTCCCCACTATTCAAAAGTAAAACTTTTCTGGCATATTGTTACAGGGGAAGATGAAACCTCAATAGAAAAGTATATTATCGAAGCCATTGAAAAAGCAAAAATTAAATGTGATTACAAAATTTCTTTTAGGAACTCTCCTACAGAGGGAAGTCGAGGTTTCATGCCCTATAAAGTTGATAAAAAGAACTCCTATGTTGTTGAATTCTTTAAATGCATAGAAAATATATGTGGAGTAGAGCCAAGTGTATCCTATTTCCAAAGTATCGGAGATTTCAATTATTTAGGCTCGAGAACAAATGCTCCTGTGGTAATATTTGGTGCCGAAGGAGAAAATTTTCACAGTTCAGATGAATATGCAACCTTAACTTCAATTTCAAAGACTGCAGATATTATTTATGACTTTCTTGTTCGTATGCTCTCAAAATAATCCCCCATATTATTGTCAATATTTATTAACATTTTTTAGTAGAATCATCGCTTCTATTAGCGATGATTCTACTATATAATTAACTATTAATATTCATTTAAATGAGGGGGCGAAGATTTGCAAGCAGATTTATTAATAGTAAATGGGAAATGCTTTAATCCCGCTGATAATGAAACCTACAAGTGGATTGCAATAAATAAAGATAAAATAGTTGCTATAGGAAAGGGCGATGACTACTTAAATTTCTCTGAATACTGCGGCGAAATCATCGATGCAAATGGTTCTTCAGTGCTACCTGGTTTTTATGATAGTCATTGTCATCTTGCTCAGACCGCTATCAATCATGTTAGCCTGAATTTAAGTGAGGCTACTTCTTTTAATGATATCGGAGATTTGATTTCTATGCAGTCAAAAAAGAATCCTGGTAAACCAATAAGAGGAATTCGACTGGATGAACTTAACTTGAAAGAAAAGAAACTTCCTGATAGATATATATTAGATAAATTTTGCGATGATGTTCCAGTTTGGATAAATAGAGTGGAATATCATACGAGTATATTAAATACATACTCTTTGCTCCATTACAAAATTCCATATTCAGTCTCAGGAATTGAGCTTGATAAAAGCGATATGCCAACAGGTATTTTTAGAGGAAATGCAAACGCTTTGCTGCGTCAGAATATCTTAAATAGCATAAGCAATGAATTCAAACTTGAAGCTTTAAAAGAGATAATACCAAACTTTATTAAGTCTGGTGTTACAACGGTATCTTCAATGGAAGGTGGCTTTATGTTTTGTGATAAAGATGCAGAATTCATACATGAGTATTATAAATCTATGCCTATTGATTTGGTGCTCTTTTATCAGACTACTGACATAAAAAAAGTCACTAGTATGGGACTTAAAAGAATTGGTGGGAGTTTATTTATAGATGGCTCTTTTGGTTCTAGAACTGCTGCACTTTATCAGGACTATTCTGATTCCCCTGGTAATCGAGGAGTTTTATATTATACTCAAGATGAACTAAATTCTTTCTTCCTAGATTGCTATGAAAATAATCTTCAAACTGCAGTTCATGTTATTGGTGAGCATTCCATTGATCTTGCTTTAAATGCTCATGAATATGCATATAGAAGAACTGGTAATAACACATTGAGGCATAGACTCGAACATATAGAACTCCCTACCCCACTTCATCTAAAAAAATCAAAAGCATTAAATTTGATTTATTCAATGCAACCGGCTTATGAGTACTTTTGGGGAGGGGTAGGTAAAATGTATCAAAGGAGGCTTGGAGAAAGATATAAAATTACCAATCCATTCGACGAAATTATTAAATGTGGTATTAAAATTTGTGGCGGGTCTGACAGTGATGTTACACCTTCCAATCCATTACTAGGAATTCATTCTGCAGTTAACCATCCCGTTGAACAGCACAGAATACCTGTTCTAGAAGCTGTTAAAATGTTTACATCGAACTCTGCATATGCGATATCTGAAGAGAATGTTAAAGGTAGTTTAGAAATAGGAAAATTGGCTGACTTAGTAATTTTAAGCGATGATTTATTCAGTATAAACAAAGAAAATATAATAGATGTGAAAGTTAAGGCAACTATTAAATCTGGCAATGTTTTGTTTAATGAACTTAGAGGGGGAGGTAGAGTATAAAATGCCTATTCTCTCGATAAGTATGCTAGGAAAAATCACTATGAAATTTAACGGTGAATACATCGAAAATAAATTAAGTAACAAGGCAATTGCTCTAATTTGTTATTTAATTACTAATTCAGAGAAAAAAATTAGCCGTGAGAATTTAGCAGGTTTGCTCTGGGCTGATAGCGATGAGGAATCTTCAAGATACAATTTAAGATATAGTTTGTGGAGTATTAAACGTATTATCCATCATGATGAAAAAGGTGAGGAATTAATTATTTCAGAAAAGGATTCATGTTATATAAATAAAAGATATGACTTTTTTTGTGACATTCTTTTTCTTAAAAATTATGAGGAAAAGAATAACATTACCCTAGAGGAACTTCTTAATTTGAAAACTTTATTCTCAGGAGAATTTTTAGAAGGACTGTATATCAAGAAAGCTTCTGAATTCAACGATTTCATATTATTTGAGAGAATCATTTTTCAAAATAAAAACCTAGAAATTCTGAAGAAAATATCGAAAAAATATGAAGAACTAAATCAACCTGAAAACTTTATTAGGACAGTGAAAGAAATGTTGGTAATTGATTTATATAATGAAGATTTTGCTTATATGCTTATGGATACTTATAATAAATCAGAAAACATAACTAGCGCAATTGATTTTTACCAAAGCTTCGAGAAAAGCCTCAGGAAGAACTTAAATATTTCTCCTTCAAAGAAATTGAAAACGCTCTATAGTTCAATAATTTCTACTAATCAAAATGAAAAAAAGATAACAAATAATAGTTACGCCAATGTGCAAAAAAAACATTTATTTATTAATACCTTTTGCCTAAAAAAAATCCCCTTTTTCTGGATTTCTGATGTCATAGGAAAGATTGTAGAGGAATTAAAAGCTTATAAGGAATTAATTATTGAAACCAATTATATTGCCGACCTAGCATTTATTCAAAATAAAATAGTGTTATTGAGTAAAGAAAAAATCAAAGTTCCTCAAGCGGTACCTCCAGTACGAGTAATTAACGCGCTTTATGAACTCCTTAAATCTTTACCAGAGTTTTACTTGATTCATATTAAAATTAATAATTTCGAAAACATTGACTCTATTTCAAAAGATGCACTGCAATATATTGAAAGTAATTCCATAGAAGGTATCGAAATTATTAAATACTAATATAAATTTAATGAAGTTTTAATTGAGAAATTAAAAAATCCAGCAGTTCATTATAACTACTGGATTTATATTATTTGTTATCCCTATAACTCCCACTATTTACGGTACCGATTATCTCTTAGAGATCTAAACCATCTTTTTTTCTTATGGCTTCCTTCAATGTGTGCCAAGCAAGCACCGCACATTTCACTCTAGCTGGCATTGTAGAAATATTTTTAAGAGCAATTGCATCTTCTAATTTTTCTAACTCTTCATCATCAGTAACTTCTTTTTTTATCATACCTATGAAGGTATTTACATATTCTAATGCTTCCTCTTTAGACTTTCCTTTTATAAGGTCTATCATCATTGAGGTAGATGCCTGAGATATGGCACATCCACTGCCTTCAAAGGCTGCATCCTCAATGATATCTCCATTAAATTTTAGTGATAGAGTTATATCATCGCCGCAGCTTGGATTGTGTCCTCTCTCTGTACAATCTGCATGTTCTATATGCTTCTTATTGTGATTACTTTGGTTATGCTCCATTATTATTTCAGAATATATTAAATTAAGATTCTCCATATCCTAACCACTTCCTTACACTTTTTATACTTTCAATAAATTTATCTACCTCTTCAAAGGTATTATAGAAGTAAAAGCTTGCTCTTGAGGAAGCTTGAATTCCTAAATACTTCATAAGAGGCTGTGCACAGTGGTGACCAGCTCTAACTGCTACACCATAGCTGTCTACAATACTTGCAACATCATGGGGATGAACACCTTCTATATTAAAGGATATAATTCCACCTCTACTATCCATATCTCTAGGTCCATAAATAGTTACATAAGGTATTTCCCTCATTTTACTTAGTGCATATTCTGTAAGTTCTTTTTCATGTTCTGTAATATTGTCCATTCCCACAGCTTCTAGGTAATCTATAGCTGCACATAAAGCTACTGCTCCTTCAACATTTTGTGTACCTGCTTCAAATTTAAAGGGAAGCTCAGCAAAGCTTGACTCCTGCTCTGTTACATACTCTATCATGTCCCCTCCTCTTAAAAAGGGAGGCATTTTTAAAAGAAGTTCTTCTTTTCCGTATAGCACTCCTATTCCCATTGGAGCAAGTGCTTTGTGTCCTGAAAATACAAAGAAATCTGCATCTAAATCTGTTACATTTACCTTCATGTGGGGTACACTTTGAGCTCCGTCAACAACAACGACGGCTCCTTTGCTGTGAGCATACTCTACTATATCTTTAACAGGGTATATAGTTCCAAGTACATTAGACATTTGTGCTACAGCTACAAGCTTTGTCTTATCAGTAATCTTTTCCCTATACTCTTCTTCAGTAAGTCTTCCTTCTTTATTTATATACATATATTTTAAAACTGCGTTTTTTGCTTTTGCTACCATTTGCCAAGGCAATATATTACTATGATGTTCTGAAATAGTAACTACAATTTCATCTCCTGGCTGTATAAAAGCCATTCCATAGGTATAGGCTATCAGGTTTAGTGATTCAGTAGCATTTTTTGTGAATATTATTTCACTAGCCTTTCTAGCTCGAATGAAATTTTTAACCTTCTCTCTAGCTCCTTCATATGCATCTGTTGCTGCTACGCTTAGATAATGGGCGCCTCTGTGAGGATTTCCATTAATCTTTTCATTATAATCTGTTATTGCCTGTATAACTGATTTTGGCTTATGTGTTGTAGCTCCGTTATCTAAATAAACTAATTTTTTACCATTTATATCTATAGAGAGGATTGGAAAGTCCTCTCTTATTTTATTCACATCAATCTTGCTCATCTTTAATCCTCCTATAGAAAGTTTAGGATTCCAAGTTAAAAAATCAATTTCCTACTTCTTCTCCTAAACTAGCCTCTTTCTAAGTTCCTCTAATAAAAATTCTTTAAGTTCTTGTACCGGTACTCTATCAAAAATAGGGCTGAACTTAGCTTCCACTACAAGTTTCTTAGCTTCTTTCTCACTAAATCCTCTACTCATTAAATAGAATAATTTATTCTCATCCATTTGCCCTACGCTGGCTGCGTGTGATCCTTCTACATCATCTTCCTCACATAGAAGCATTGGCACTGAATCAGTTTTTACTGTAGGGTCTAATAAAAGTACATCTTCATCCTGTGCTCCTTTTGCCTTTGATGCACCCTTTTTAAAATCTATATTACCTTTAAATAATTTCTTTGCTTTATCCTTCAGTACACCTTTGATTTCCATGTTACTTTCACTTCTTCTGCCTCTGTGATTTACAGTGTAATAAATGTCCTGCTTTCGAGTTCCATCTACAAGGTATGCAGAATGTAATTCTGAGGAACTATTATCCCCTTTTAGATTAGTAACATAGTTAGTAACGTTTATTTCACTTCCTATATCAACAGTAACCCAGTTTACCTTTCCATCTCTTTCTACAAAGGCTACATTAGAATCAAAATGAGTTGATTTATCATTCATTCTTTGTATTTTAACTATAGTTACCTCCGAATTTTCTCTTGCGAACACTTTTGTTACACCATTATGGAATGGCTTATTTTCTTCTAAAGCATCTCTATTAGCTTCCGTGTCTGAGTCATTTATACTATAGTCCATAACAACAGTAACTTTACTTCCCTTTTCTGCAATAATGATATTATGATCTATCACTGTAGGGTTTTCCCTATCCATTACAAAGTCAAGTCTAATAGGTGAAGCTACAACATGATTTTCACAGGTTCTAAGGAACACTCCAGAATTAAAGTTATACTCACCTAAGGCTACAAATTTATCGGAGACTCCAAAGCTTTCCTTCAAATTTATAAATTCATTTATATCCTTTACTACTTCTAAAGCCTCTTTTGTTTCCAAAACCAATGCATTATCTAAAGTTCCATCTTGAAAGCTTAAATATTGTTTATTAAAAGCTTCTATCGTTGGAAGTGTAAACTTTTCTAGATTAAAGTTGTTTACCTTTAAATAACTCCAAGCAGGAACTACAGTTTGATTTAACTTATGCTCCTTTTCGCTGTTTACTGCATTTAAAATATCTATAATGTCATCATATTTATTCTTTGACAACTCTCTTATTGTACCATTCATTTTCTGCTCCCCCCCTTAACCTATAGTTCCTTCTAGCTCTAGTTTTATTAAGTTATTCATTTCAACGGCATATTCTAGAGGAAGTTCCTTTGCTATAGGTTCAACGAATCCTCTAACTATCATCGCTTTTGCTTCTTCTTCACTTAATCCTCTACTCATTAAGTAGAATATAGCCTCGTCACTTATTCTGCCTATCTTTGCTTCGTGACCAATATCTATATTGTCATTGGCAACGCTTATAACTGGTACTGTATCTGATCTTGACTCATTATCAAGCATCAAGGATTCACAGGATACAGTAGACTTTGAATGATGTGCATTTGGAGTAGCACTTAAAAGTCCTCTATAAACAGCAATTCCTCCATTTTTAGATATAGACTTTGAATTTATTGTTGAAGTTGTATAAGGTGCTGCGTGAACAACCTTAGAACCAGTGTCTAAATGCTGTCCTGACCCTGCAAAGGTAACTCCAGTAAACTCTGATCTAGCTCCTTCTCCTCTTAAAATACTCATTGGGTAAAGCATAGATACTCTTGATCCAAAAGAACCAGATATCCACTCAATAGTTCCATTTTTATCTACTACAGATCTTTTTGTATTTAAGTTATACATATTTCTAGACCAATTTTCTATAGTGCTATATCTAAGAGTTGCTCCCTCTTTTACAAATAATTCAACACAGCCTGCATGTAGGTTATTAACATAATACTTTGGTGCTGAACATCCTTCTATATAGTGAATCTTAGCTCCCTTTTCTACTACAATAAGTGTATGCTCAAACTGTCCTGCTCCTGGGGCATTTAGTCTAAAATAAGACTGTATTGGTATATCTACCTGAACACCAGCAGGCACATAAACAAAGGAGCCTCCTGACCATACTGCACCATGCAGTGCTGCAAACTTATGATCACTTGGTGGTACTAACTTCATGAAATATGGCTTTACTAAATCCTCATATTCCTTTACTGCAGTTTCCATATCCATATAAAGTACACCTTGACTTGTTAGCTCTTCGCTTACATTATGGTAAACAACCTCTGAATCATACTGAGCACCTACTCCCGCTAATGATTCATGCTCTGCCTTTGGTATTCCAAGAAGATCAAAGGTCTTCTTTATATCCTGCGGTACATCCTTCCAATCATGCTTCATATCAGTATTTGGTCTAATGTAAGTAACTATATTTTCTACATCCAATTCCGTTAAATCTGGTCCCCAGGATGGCATAGCCATGCTGTTATATATCTCCAAAGACTTAAGTCTAAAATCTCTCATCCACTGAGGTTCATTTTTTTCCTCAGATATTTGCTCTATTATTTCTCTAGTTAGCCCTTTTTCTGTCTTATAGCTATATTTAAAGTCATTTTTTATATCATAAATTCCTCTTTCTATATCATCAATATAAGTTTTCTTCTTTTCCAATTTACTCCACCTCTTTTTCTGAATATGCTTTTGCTAAGTTTCAAGCTTACTTATCTAACTCAGCTCTTATTGCATCATATCCACTTTCCTCAATTTCTCTTGCCAATGACATATCTCCTGTTTTAACAATTCTTCCATCCATTAAAACATGAACATAATCAGGCTTTAGATAGTCTAGTATACGATTATGGTGAGTTATTATTAGAATTGAATTTTCTTCATTTACAAGTTTGCTAACCCCTTCTGCAACAATTCTTACAGCGTCAACGTCTAATCCTGAGTCTGTCTCATCTAATATAGCAAGTTTAGGTTCTAATACTGCCATTTGAAGTATTTCATTTTTCTTTTTCTCTCCACCAGAAAATCCTAAATTTAAATATCTTTGAGCATAACTCTCATCCATCTTTAGAAGTTTCATCTTTTCCTTAAGTGCTTTTCTAAACTGTATAATGTTTTGAACTTTTCCTGCAACTGTACCTTTAGCTGTACGTAAGAAATTCTCTACTGTTATTCCCGGTACTTCTTCTGGATATTGGAAGGATAAGAAAATTCCCTTTCTTGCTCTCGCATCTACTTTTAAATCATTAATTATATCGCCTTCAAAGACCATTTCTCCATCTATAATTGAGTATTTTGGATGACCCATTAATGTATTTGCAAGAGTTGATTTACCAGCACCATTAGGTCCCATTATTACATGAATTTCACCTTTTCCTATTTCTAAATTTAATCCTTTTAATATTTCCTTCCCTTCAACAGAAGCTTTTAAGTTATTTATTTTCAATAGTTTATTTTTCATCATTATCTCTCCTTACATATCTGAGTATTTCACTCTGATTTTTAAACAAAAAAATTTATACATTAATTGTCTTTTTTCGGCGACCACCTGTTCTAATACCTCTATATGATTCAAATTTCATTTCATAATAATCTTCATCATATCCGAGAATATTACTCTGATTTCTCTTTAGCTATATTTTACTACTTAAAACAAAAATAATCAATATCAAAAAATAATAATTGACAACTAATAATAATAATTGGTATGATTTTAAAGGTAAATACTTTGACTATCAAACAAATAATAGCAAAAAATACATACTACTAGGAGGAATAGCATAATGAAAGATCTTTACAAAATTAGCTGGTATGCAGAGCGCATATCGCCTTATTTACCTGAAAAAGCATTTAAGCCAGCACCTACTCGTCTTTTTGGAGGACTTGCTTATTTAATTGTTATTACTGCAGGGTTTCTTGCAATTGATTTATTCAATCTTAATCTATTCTTTAATTTTTTGATTTCAATTATTTTGGGATTCAGTTTTGCATCTATAGGTTTATTAGCCCATGAAATTCTACATGGTACTGTAGTAAAGAAACCTTGGCTCAGAAATCTACTAGGTGCAATTGGATTTTGGCCCTTACTCATTGGCCCTAGACTTTGGATTAAATGGCATAATATGAATCACCATGCTTACACTCAGGACGATGATATGGACCCTGATGCATGGATGAGTATGGAACAGTTTAATAATAGACCTTTTATAGGTTGGATATACCGTCTACCTATTACATTTCGTTCTTTGTTTAGTTTTACCTTTTTAACTGTTTCATTTACCCTACATTCTACTAGGATGTTCTTTCACTATATAAATGATTTTAAGCCAAATAAACGATTAGTTACTTGGATACAATTCATTTTACCTTGGACAACCTGTATAGGCTTGCTCTTTTACATAGGTTTAGAAAAATGGTTGTTTGTTTATTTAATTCCGGCGCTTATTGGGAATTTTATAGTTATGGCTTATATTGCAACTAACCATCGATTAAATCCCCTTGTACCAGTTAATGATCCTTTAGTTAATAGTCTTACTGTTACAGTACCTAGATGGTTGGATATCCTTAACTTTAATTTTTCACACCACACAGAACATCATCTTTTCCCTAGAATGAGTCCTAAGTACTATCCTTTAGTTAAGGAGCAAATAAAAAGAATGTGGCCGGAGCGTTATAATGAAATGCCGATGGGAAAGGCATTAATATCACTTTGGAAGACACCTAGAGTTTACTATAATAATACGGAATTAATTGATCCACACAAAGGTAATATCTATGGTTCTTTAGGAAATGGATTTGATCCTAATAATGTTAAGTATCGTAAAATATAACCTGCAAAAAGTAGTTTTAGACTGTCTAATCTTTTAAGATGATCCAAAAGAAATAAAGCAGGCCCTTTTAAAATTAACTGAACCCATGGCTTTAAGTGCCATGGGTTTAACTATCCTAAATCACTATTTTTTCATTTTAACAGTAAAACTCTTGTCCTTTAATATTTTCACATTTGAACCATCATAAGTTCCAATCATAATATTTCTTGATGTACCAATTTTAAATACCTGTACATTATCATTGAAATTATGATATTTTCTGCAAAGTTCATTTTCTTTATCTCCCCACCCCTCCTTTACTACAGTACCATCTGTTATAACATATATTGGTATATGAAATCTTTGTCTGAAACGCTCTTTTCCAAAATACTTTTCACTACATCTTACAATCAGATATTCACCATCTATAAAGTAATCCTTTATACTTACACTTCGATCTTTATCAATGGTTAATTCCATTGGCTTTACATTATTCACATCTACCTTAACCGCTGGTAATTTTTCAGTTTCTTCGCTTGCTTTGGTCTCATAAATTGGTATAATGGTTGCGCTTTTCATATCATTATTGGATATAAAAGTTGAACTCCATATAGGGGTTCCTAGTAAACCATTTGTATATCTAGAACTACCATTCCAACACAATTCATTACCTTTATCATCCAAAACTATAAAGTCAAAAACAGTAACACCACTTATATCATCAAATTTGCCTTTTCCTTTTATAGTTACAGTAAGTGGAGAAATAGTTACCGTTGAAATCTCCCCTTTTTCACCATTTATTTCAAGCTTAGAATTAATTTTTTCTTCACAGGTCTTCTCTGTCTGCTTACTTTTATCAAGGAAGAAATGAACGCCCCAATCCCCTGTTTTACCAAATAAATGTGATATGTTGATATCTATATTCATCTTATTTGGCAACTTATCCTTTGACCAATCTATTTTCTTTAATATTCTAATTGTATTGTTGTCTATAAACTCCCATGATGCTCCAGCACCTGTACTTACACTTTTCCCATTAACCTTCATTTCTGTTGGAATTAATAAAGCATCAGAATAGTTATCTTTAATTTCTTTATTATTATTTTTCACTACAAAATTTAAAAATAGCATATTATTATCTGCTACTGCACTTTCAAAGGTAACGTCAATACCTTCACAGGACTTGGTCTTACCAATTACATCAAGGTAATTAGAGTATTTTCCATTTACACTAACTAAATCTCTTTTAAATAATTCTCCGATTATTGGAACACTAGTAGCTAATGCTGGGTTTACCACTATAGCAGAAGATATGAAAATCATAGTAATTGCAGCAGCTATAGAAATCTTTTTCTTACTGATAAATCTTTTCTTAGTTATTAATTTTTCCTTACTTAAACCTTCTTTTATATTCTTCTTAACTCTTTCCTTTTCTATTTCACTTACAGGCATTTCTTCAAATTCCTTTTCATCTACTTCTATATCATTAAACATTTCATAAATATCCTTCATATTAAATCACCTCCAAGTTTAATGCTTTTTCCTTTAATTTTCTCTTTCCTCTGTAAATTCTATTATCCACGGAAGCCTTGGTAATATTAAGCTTTATAGCTATATCCTCTGATTTATAGCCAAGGAAAAATTTAAGAATAAAAATATCTCTATCTATCTTTTCTAAACTATTAATTATCTCTATTACCTCGTTTCTGTTTTCTATAGTAATTAAATCATCTTCTACTGAACTTTTATCCACAACTTCAATAGTCTCTAAAACTTCCTCAGCCTTTTTTACCCTTGACCTGTAATAATCAATAGCCTTAAACTTAGATATAATATAAAGCCATTTCTTAAACTCACTATCATCACCATGAAATTTATTTGCGTTTCTCCAAACAGAAAGAAACACATCATTTATACATTCCTCTATAAGCCCTTCATCTTTAAGTGGACCAAGAACCTTATATATAGTTCCTTTAATTAAGATCAGATAATTGTCAACTATATAATCTAAAGCATCTTCCTTCCCATTTTTTAGCCTTTGTATGTAATTTTTTTCGTCTGATTTCATAAACTCTCTCCTTACTAAAAGGTGTTGTTGTAAAAGCTTTTACACTTTATATAACGAATGAAAAATAAAATATTCTCAAATTTTTCTATTTTATTTTAATAATACATTAGTAAGATAGACTTGTAACTATTCAACTATATATAATACTGTGAAATTTTAGGTATGCCAAAATGGGGCTGCTGAATTAAAGAATTTACATACAATACATTGTTCTTTAAATTTAAAATTAGAACAATATATTGTAGTATTTATTCTTAATGCAGCAGCCCCATTAATCCATTTTAACTAAACTATTTTAGCTACAACTATCTTTGTTGCATAATAAACTAAAATATTATATGCTATAGCAATTGTCCATAATACTATTAAAACTTTTATTGCCTGTTCCGTTTTATTTTTTTCTGCATTTTTATATATATTTATAATTTTATATGACCCCCAAATACCAATACACCAGCTGAATAAACTCTCTACAGATAATATTGGTATTAATAAATGCAGAAAAATAAATAGGGATTTTATACTTTCACTGTATTTTACGGTTATTTCCTCTTGCAATCCATTTGAAGTACTTACTACATTTTGTTCCAAATTACTATTCATTCTTTACTGCCTTTCTTTAAAATAGTTAGCTTTTATCATATCATTTGATTGCTGTAGTATATTAATATATTCCTTCTTCTCTTCACTGGAAATTTCTTTTCCTACATAAGATTTATTAGTTAGCACCACATAATCTAAATTAGTATTTAAAAGATTTCTACCTAATGCAGTGCCAATATAATTGTTTTCTTTTATACCCATTAAATAACTAATCGTTGGGAGAAAGTCTACTTGTCCACCATTAACCTTAAGTTCTTTACCGTGAAAATTCTTCGAATATATTATTAAAGGTACTCTTCTATCATTATTTCTCCATTTATCTGGTATACCGTTAATATCTTTTACTTCTCCACCAAAAAACTTGTGAACACCTTCATGGTCGCCATATATAGCCACTATAGTATTTTCTAACATACCTTTTTTATCAAGGTCTTGTATAAACTTTCCTATCATTGCATCTGTATAATGTATGCTTTCTATAAACCCACCCATCTTAGTTCCTTTTAAATTATCTGACAGGTCAATAGTTACCTGGTCTCTTGGAATAACAAAAGGGCTGTGGCTAGTTTCCGTTATCATGAAAGTATAAAAGGGCTCTTTTTGTTTTTCTATCTTTCCCACTGCTTGTGATAAAAAGCTTCTATCACTTAAATTTATCCCTATTATTTCGTCTGCATTAAAATTTGTTATGTCTAAACAGTTATCAAAGCCCATGTGTTTTTCTGCTGCCATCCAATTCCAATAACTACCTTTTTCTCCATGCATCGAATAAGTATAGTAGCCTTCCTTCTTTAATAGGTTTGGTAATGAATTATAATCATTATATGGATAATTAAAATTATTATTTCCTATTAATACAGGAAGCATAGAAGTATTAGAAACAAAAGTAGCATCAGAAGTTGTACCATTATAGGTTTGCTCATGATAATTGGAAAAATAAAGTGAATTACTGAGCAATTTATTTAAGTTAGGTGTTATTTCTTGATTGTTTACTTTTCCGTTTATAATAAAGTTTTCCATTGACTCTACTTGAATAACAATCAGATTTTTTCCTTTAAAAATTCCATTATAACTATTTGGTTTAAGATTTTTCTCTTTTGAACTAAAGTATCTTTTTATTGAGTCTTTCTCCTGCTGAGACATGATATAAGATGTGTTATCTTTGCTGTAATTGTATAAATCATATAGGTGATAACCTATTGGCGTTAAATAATACATGCTTTGGTTTTGTGACCATGATCTTTTAAATAAATATTGATAAGCATATCCTCTTTGAAATTTATCTACTTTGACATGATTATAGGCTAGATATAGGTTTGGAATTAAAAATAATATGCCAAACTTATTTAGGCTTCTTCTAACATTCTTATAAGACTTTATATTTTTTATAAAAATCGCTATAAGAATTACAGCGTTTATTAAAAATATCAAATCTATTGTTCTAAACATTGCGAGTATACTTGGAGTTAATCTTTCTAAATTAGCTGTCATTTTAAACATATAGTAATTTAAAAATGAGCTATTGCTTCTATAATACCATAAGTCCAGTATCAATAATAATGAAATAAATATATTCATTATTATCATAAACAAATTTTGTGCTATACCCTTAAATAAAAATCCAAAAGAATATGGTATTAAAGCAAATACTATATATATTAATATTGGCAGTATCCCTAAAATAGCAGTTCTAAAATTTATACTTACTGCATTTCCATCGGATAAAAGCAAGATAAATAGAATATATTGTATTAATGTGCCTACTACCGCTGTCATAAAAAATTTATCTTTTATAAGTTCTTTTATGTTTTTTTCTATAAAACTAATGGTTCTCTTCACATTTAGCCCCCTTTGTTCAAAAAATATGTAGATTTATTATATCACATTTTTTATAATAACAATATTTTTTTATTCGTTAAATATAAAAAGCTAAACTGTGAATCCTTAGGTCACAATTTAGCTTTTTATATTGCCGCATTGGAATTATACTTAGAGCTTCTTATAACTTAATTTTAAAAAGTCTTACCGCTTCTTCAGCTTTAATCTTATCCATCTCATCTAATTTATCTATATATTTTAAGATACTTTTGCTTATTTCTATTTTGTAAGCACCACTTTTAACCCTTTCAATAAGTTCTTTTACTTTATAGGTTTCAACCTTACAATTGAAAATAGATAGAACTTTAAAATGCAATAGATTTAGCCCTATGTCACGAGTTTTTTCCCATTCTTCATATGTACTTATCTTTTCACATATTAAATCTATAAGAGAAGTTATTACTTCATTTATTTCATCAATATTATTATCATATATAAACTCTATAGAGTCTACAATTTCAAAACTATGTGCTATGGTCAGCATAATATCATTTTTTACACTTTCAAACTCTTCTTCATTCAAAATTGAATGTAACCTTAAAAAACTATTATTTTCATAAAATCTAGTTCTTACAAACTTTATAAATGTCTCAAAATCCTCAGCATTATTTCCAAGCTCTATTTCAAATAATATTCTAAAAAACAAATTCCATTGAAATTCATTATTTATTGAATTCAATATAGTATATCCAATCTTATTAGAGAAAGCATCTTCAAAATGTATCTCTCTTTCAAATTCTATCTCACTATTAAAATTCACATCATTTTTACTAATACTATTTAATCTATCCATTGTTTTTACCATTGTTTTATTATAATCATCCAAATTTTCAGCATTTCTAGTTCTAAAAATATATTTCATTATGGTATCACAGGATTTTTTAAAGTCAACTCCAAAGCCAATACTATTTTGCATTTTTGTTGAAAATATATCATAAATAATTTTCGAAAGAAATACTTCTAATTTAGACTTTCTCATCATAGGATCTATACTATTTGCACTACTAAATTGGTTATAAATCATAAGAAGCTGATTATCTATCATAGTAAGGTTCTTTTTAATAGATCCCATTAGTTCTTTTAAAAAGTCATCTGCTATTCTGTAGTTATGATCTTTATATATTATTTTATGCTCAAGCTCACCCCAAAATATATTAACCAAGGACTTAATTTGGAGCTCAAATTTAATTATTTTATCATTTATTTCATAAATTCCATCTATTCTAAAGATTTCAAACCCATTTTTTTGTTCCTGTGGTTGTTTACCAGTTAACTCTAATCTAATATTTTCATTTAATTCATTGTAATAATATCCATCAGCATTTCTTTTGTTAAAAAGCTTTTTTAGAATTTTAAATATTACCATTTCATCTTCAATAAATCTACATTCTACTCTGACTCCAATCAAATCTGAAAGATTTGAAATAACCTCCTCTCCTGACTTGTACTTTTTATAATAATTATTCCTTATTATTTTTTCTCTCAAACTAGAAGAAGACTTTACTCTTGAATTTACCTTTATATCTCCATCATTATTATTTTCTAATAATTTTTCAAAATATATCTCTAAATCCTTAGCTTTATCTTGTAATTCATCATTTATTTCTTCTAAACATCCTATAACTTCTTCAATAAAATTAAACATCTTCAGTTCCATAATTTACCTCCCAATGTTAATGTAATACTTCTTTCTAAAATATATAATTCTATATTTCCTTCTGACTGTGTTACAACTATAAAATTGGTGAAATAAGTCTAACCATTGACTCTGCTGCTTTCTCAATTAACGGTCTTTTTATAAACTCTTCTTTATTTATTTGTCTACAATACTTAATATCCTCTTTAAAGCTGGCCTCTAAACCTTTTGTAAATTCACTATTATATATAAAGCTATTAACCTCAAAGTTTAATTTAAAACTTCTAATATCCATATTAGCTGTACCAATGCTGCAAACAGCACCATCTGCCATTATAGTTTTAGCATGAATAAATCCTTTCTCATATAAATATACCTTTACATTTACATTCAGAAGCTCCAATATATAAGAGTTTGCAGCCCAAGCCATGAATTTATGATCCGGTTTCCCTGGTATCATGATTCTGACATCTACTCCAGATAAAGCTGAAATCTTTAAAGCTTCTAACAATGTATCATCTGGCACAAAATATGGAGTTTGTAAAAATAAATTTTCTTTTGCCTTATTTATTATTTTTATATACCCATTTCTTATATGCTGTTCCTTATGATCTGGTCCACTTGTAACTATTTGCATTCCTATTTTGCCATCCACTGAGTTTTTACCCTTTGGAAAATACCTAAATATATCTTCTATATCACAATTTTTAGCGTAGCTCCAATCTAGTAAAAATCTTTTCTCTAATCCGTATACTGCTTGTCCTATAACTTTCACATGAGTATCTCTCCAATAACCTATATTTTTGTCTTTACCTAAATACTCATCACCAATATTGAAGCCACCTACAAAACCTATCTCTCCATCTACTACTACTATTTTTCTATGATTTCTATAATTAATTCTTCTATTTATGTATGGCATTATGCCTGGAAAAAAGGCTGCATATTCAACCCCTGCACTTGCCAATTCATTTAAATACTTCTTATTATTTAAGCTATTTGACCCCATTGCATCAAATAAAAATTTTACCTCTACACCTTCCTTAGCTTTACTCATTAAAATATTTAATAGCTTTTTTCCTATATCGTCTGGACGAAATATATAATATTCTATATGAATAAATTTTGTTGCACATTCTAAAGCTTTAATAAGAGCATCAAATTTTTCATTACCTTCAGTATACAAAGTTATATCATTATTTTGTGTATAGATTGCTCCTGAATTCTTGTAGTTCATATTAATTAAATCTCTATGCTCATAAGATGATAAATCATATTCATACTCTTCTCTTATATTCTCTAAATATCTCTTTTTAGCTTCATCAATTAAAACCTTCTTATCAAACATTTTCTGCCTACTTATATTTCTTCCAAAAAGTAAATAGATTACAAAACCACCAATTGGAACTAACATAAATATCAATAGCCAAGCCCATGTAGTTGAAGGATTCCTTCTTTCAAAAAATATCAATACTATAGAAAATAGTACGTTTAAAATAAAAATCGTCGTACTTACACTTGTTGCAACACTCATTCTTGGCCTCCTCTTGCTATATCACTTATATCGACAATATTATCTATGCTCCGACCCATTTTCCCATCAATTAAATTTTAACATAATTACGTAACAATGAAAACAAAAGGGACTTCAGCGTATTTTTAAATTCTACTTCCAAAGTATTTTCTAAATGAATAGTAAGATTATTACTATTCATAATCCACATGTTGGAATATGCAATACTGCCGCATAATATATTAAGTAATAAGTTAACGCCTATGCTTTAAAACATAGGCGTTTTTAATCAATAAGTTTCTATTCTATATTTTCTATTATCTTAGCTACCCAGGTACATAAGTCCGCTGAAACCTTTTTAGCTGTTGCTACAACTCTTTCATGGGAATGTTTATGCTTTTGTATTCCTGTGGCCATGTTTGTAATGCACGCTATGCCAAGGACATCTATTCCTAGATAATTAGCAGCTATAGTTTCAGGAACAGTTGACATTCCTACAGCATCAGCCCCTTGCCTGCCTATAGATACTATTTCCGCAGCTGTTTCATAATAAGGGCCCATAAAGCCAGCATAAATTCCTTCTTTATATTCAATACCAAGTTCATCAGCTAATGTTTTTGCTTTGTCTATCAATTCTAGTTTGTATGGCTCAGACATATCAGGAAATCTTGGTCCAAATCTTTGATCATTAACTCCAATTAGTGGATTAGTTCCAAATAAGTTTATAAAATCCTTTATAAGCATTAGTGTGCCAGGGTTAAAACTAGTATTTATTCCTCCGCAAGCATTGGTAACTATAAGTTTTTTTATACCTAATTGCTGCATTACATATACGGGATAAGTAACTTCTTTCATAGTATATCCTTCATAGTAATGGAATCTTCCTTGCATTGCTAATACATCTATTCCTTTTATCCTTCCAAATACTAATCTACCCTCATGACCTTCAACTGTTGATTGAGGAAAGTTTGGAATATCTTTATAATCTATATATTCTTTATCTTCTAATACGTTTACTAAATCACCTAATCCTGAACCAAGAATAACTGCAATTTCAGGTTTAAAGTTTGTAACCTTATTTCCTATATATCTTGCAGATTCTGTAACTTTATCATACATATTGTTCATTTTAGTACCTCCTTATATAATCTTATACATATTTTGTATTTTAACATCCTCGTCGAAAGTAGTGTAGCATAAATATATTGATATAGTGTATGACATATGTCATAATGGAATAAAAAAAGTGAGCTAAGCATTATATGGGGGTAATTTGATTATGGAAAAGATAAAGAATACTTCTATGGTAAATAAATATATACAGCAGTACAATATTAAGAAGTTTTTTAATGGAGATATACCAACTTACTTAGAACTTATATTATTTAAAAAAGGAGAACATATTTGTAAAGAAGGCGAGGAGACAAATTATCTTTTATTTTTTGTAAGAGGTAAGGCGAAGGTTTACACAACATTAAAAAATGGTAAAAACATGCTTGTGTGTTTTTACAGCCCATTAGAATTAATTGGAGAAGTAGAAATTATAAAATTAGTGCCAGCAATATCGAGTATTCAAGCTATAGAGGATTGCTATTGCATAGGTATATCAACTAAAATTACCAAAGAAAATTTGATGAAAGATATAAATTTCCTACTTTTAATTTGTGAATCATTAGGTAATAAACTAGAAAGATTATCCAAGAATAGTTCTATAAATTTAAGCTATCCACTTGAAAATAGATTAGCTAGTTTTATTATTGCGTCAAAAACTTTAATGGAAATTGAGGATAGAAAAATTGTGGTATTCAATGAGAATTTAACTGAAGTATCTGAGTTATTAGGCACAAGTTACAGACATTTATTGAGGAGCTTAAAAACATTATGTGAAAAAAGTATTATAAAAAAGAGAGAAGCTTATTATGAGATTATAGACTATAATGCTCTCTTATGCATTTCATCCGACCTGTACAAATAATTATTTATTCATCTCTTCCAATAAATCATCTATTTTTATTATCTAACGAACTCATCCCCTTTGTATAGTTCATATTTTGCAAAACACAAAAAGACCATGAAGTTCCCAATTTAAATCAGCTCCTTCATAGCCTTTTTTCACTTTATTAATCTTATAATTTAAACTTCATTATTTTTAAAAATTTGACCTGCGATGACTAAAGCGCTGCAAGCCTTAGGAAATCCTACATATGCTGCACAATGCAAAATAATTTCTAATATTTCTTCTGGCTTCAATCCAACTTTAAGCGCTGCTTTTATATGAAAATCTAATTGTTCAAATGCACCTTGTGTTATAAGAGCCGTTATAGTTACAACCTCTCTTGTTTTTAAATCCAAATTTTCTCTTGAATATATTTGGCCAAATCCAAAAGCAATCATTTTTTCTTCAAAATCAGGGAATATCTCTCCTAAAGATTTTACGGTCTGTTGACCATTTATATCTGTCATTTCTTTTAACACATCAATTCCTTTTTGATAATCTTTATTCATTTCCTTAACCTCTTTTCATAGTTGGTGGTATTTCATATGGATCAACCATAACTTCTATTATGATTGTTTCGTTATGTAAATTTGAAATTTGTAGAGCTTCTTTTAATTCAAATTGATTACAACATTTATATGATTTTACTCCCATTGACTCACCAAATTTTTTAATATTTAATGGTACATTGTAAGTGGTTCCTATCGCTTTTCCTAAATGTTGCTGCATGCCTTTATCAACCATATCTAATCTTCCATTATTTAATATTATAAAAGTAACTGGAATATTATAATTTACTGCTGTGGATATTTCAGTGCCGTGCATAAAAGTGCATCCATCACCAGTTAGACAAATGATTCTAGAATTATAACTTGCCAATTGGGCACCTATGGAGTAACCTATAGCATGTCCCATAGCTCCAAATACATCGTCGAAAAAGAATGTACCTGGTTTTCTTATATTAAAATGCTTTATTGCATAAAATGAATGGCTCCCATCATCCCCAAACACAATAGACTCCTCTGGTAACTCTTGTCTTATTATCTCTATAGCATTAATAGCTGACATATAAGAATGATTATTACTATTTTTAATCTCATATTCCTCCTCTAATGAATTATAATCATTTTTTATTCTATCTTTAGCCTTTTCTAATACTAACTGTAAATTTGTTTTAATGTCACCTATAATAGAGAGCGTTTGAACTGATAGAGATTTACCTATAAATGTAGGATCGTAATCTAAATGAATGACTTCTTTAGGGTAATTTTCTGGTGATATGCCAACTAGAGACATATCTGATAGTTTACTTCCAATTACAATCATTAAATCTATTTCTTCCTTAATATATTCAGATGCTTTTTCTGTACCGCCTAATCCCAAAGCACCAAGTGATAATGGATGATTTTCAACAAATGTCCCCTTTCCACCTGGCGTAGTCATAACTGGTATATTCCATAGTTCAGCCAAATTTTTAACTTCTTCATAAGCTAAACTTGAATGAACACCCTTACCTGCTAAAATTACAGGAGTTTTAGCATTATTAAGCTTATCAATAAATTCATCTAATCTAGAGGAATTTATCTGAGGAATGTTATTAGGTAACTCAAGCTCAAATTCTTCTATTTGTTCATTAAGTATATCAGATGGTATAGATAAATGAACTGGCCCCTTTACGCCAAAACAAGCCTTTTCCAAGGCATGCTGTAAATATCTCTTAAACTGATCTGCTCTTTCAATTCTAACACTAAATTTAGTAACCGGTTCAAACATTTTAACTAAATCTGTACCAAAAATAGTAGAATCCTGTCCTAATGCCTTCCCAACATCATTCATATTTTGTTGTCCAGTAATAAATAATACTGGAATATGATAAGCTTTTGCTTGCCCTGCAGCAGTTAATAAGTTTGTACCACCAGGACCTGAAGTTCCAATAGCTACACCTAGTTTCTTGTTCATTAATGAATAACCTGCAGCAGCGTAACCTGAGCCACATTCATGTTTATTTAAAATAAAATTGATATCTTGTTTGTCTAATTCAATAATTAAAGGAACAACAGGCTTTCCAGGTATACCAAAAACATGATTGATTCCCCATCTTTTTAAATGCCATGCTAAAATCCATGCTATACTTTTCATACTTCTATCCCCCTATGTCAACTAATATTTTTCTTTAAATGTTTCTTGCAAATTATAAAATCCCGTTTCAAAAACATCTGCAGGTATGGGCTTACTAAAATAATAACCTTGTACAAAATCACAATGACGTGATTGTAAGAATCTTAATTGCTCTTTATCTTCAACCCCTTCCGCTATTACCATTAAACCTAAACTATGAGCCATAGAAATAATTGTCTCAACTATCTTTGCATCATTTTCATTAATCATAATATCCTTAACAAAAGATCTATCAATTTTTAAGTAATCAATGCAGAACTTTTTTAAATAATTTAAGGAACTATATCCAGTTCCAAAATCATCAATACTAATTTTCACCCCTAAATCATTTAATTCTTTTAATGTTTTTATTGCATAGTCAACTTCCATTGTCATACTTTCAGTTATTTCTAGTTCTAAATTTATTGGATCAAGTCCTGTTTCAGATAAAACATCTTTAATAACTTTAGTTAAACCACTTTTTAGAAATTGTTGTGTTGATAAATTTACGCTTATTTTTAGAAGTGGTAAATTTATATTTTGCCACTTCTTAACTTGAGAACAAGCTTCTCTTAATACCCACTCACCTATTTTAGTAATTAATCCTGTTTCTTCTGCTATAGGAATAAATTTATCTGGAAAAATCATTCCTTTTTCTTTGTGATTCCATCTGATTAATGCTTCAACACCAACTATTTTGCCATTTTGTATATCCACTTGTGGTTGATAGTGTAGAATAAATTCATTATTTTCTAAAGCTTTTTCAATATCCATCTTTAGTGTCAACTTATCTTTATAGGATTCCTCTAAAATCGAATCGTAAATTACATACCCATTTCTTCCATTAGATTTTGCCTTATACATAGCATTATCCGCATAAATTAAACTATCTTCGTAGCTCGCTGGATTATCTTCGTATAAAACAATTCCTAAGCTTGGTGTTATATGTAATTGATGACCATCAATTACAATTGTTCTATTAAAAGCATAGATAATTTTTTCTGCCAATTCGGTTGCTTGTTCGTTATTTTTAATATCAAAACATAATAATATAAATTCATCTCCGCCTGCACGAAAAATATGATCATCTTTGTTTAAACATTCTTTTAGTATATTTGCAGCTTCTTTTATTAATAAATCACCCTTTGAGTGACCAAACTTATCATTAATCATTTTTAATTTATCTAAATCTAAAAATACAAGTGACATATTCCTAGATTGACAAATTTTATCGTCAATGTATTTATTCATTATTTCATGAAAATACCGTCTATTGGGTAGTCCAGTTAACTCATCGTGATGCGCTAAATAATTATATTTTTCTTCTGCTAAATATCTTTCTGTAATATCCCTAAATTGTCCAAAAGCACCTATCATATTTAAATTTTCATCATAAATAGATTGCGCATCAACAAGGCAAACATATTGTTCCTTATTATTATTTTTGAACTTTATCTCAACATCTTTATACTGTTTTTGATTATTTAATACATCTTTAAAAAGATCACCTGTTATTGGAGAATCAAAAATACTTTTCCCTACTATTTCCTCTTTATCAAAACCAGATATTTTTTCTGCAAATTCATTAAACTCTAACACTTTCCCATTTGCATCTGTGATAATAATTGCATTTCTAGTTTTGCTTAACATAATTTGGTTCATTATATTAAGCTTACGATTCTGTTTTCTAAGTAATAGCTCACGTTCTATAGCATCAATTACTGTTGTTAATGTCATTAGAAAAAATGGATTATGAAGACTCACTTCTGTCATAATACATATACTTCCTAAAATGCGATTACTGTCTGTATCATGAAATGGCATTCCATAACAAGCAATGTTGTGTAAAAATGTATGAAAATGATTAGTTCCTACTAATTGTATTGGATGATTTTGTTTTAGAGTTAAACTGACTACATTTGTACCCAAATTATTTTCACAAAATAGAACACCTTGCCTGATACCTAGTTGAGTCATAGTGGATTTTATTGTTTCATCTCCAACCATATCTAGCAAATAACCATTTTCATCTGATATTACTATTAATATAGGGGTGCCATCTAATGACTTTATTATTTTTTTACTAAAAAATTTTACTACCTCTAAAATTTCTTCATAAGCTTCTTTTTTATTTTCTAATTTAAATTCTGACATAATTTCTTTGGGAATTCTAAGTTCATTAGGATCCATACCCAATTCTATGCATCTTTTTTTTGATTCCATAACATACTTTGGTTCTTGCTCATATTCTTGTTGTGCCATAAATTACATACCTCCTGAGAAGCAAAGATAGCTAAATTTTAATATGTCTAGAATATAACATATTTTTCAAAAGTTATAATATAACACTTTACTAATCTCTGTAAAATTAAAAATTATTAAACCTTTATAACCAATTATATCCATTATATATTAACATACGCGTAAATACAACAAAATTTGTCATACAACTACATTTTTTAGAGGACAGAGGACAATTTTCCTCTTAAAATAAAAAAGCTAAACTGTGAATCCTTAGACTACAGTTTAGCTTTCTTATCTTACTACATAGAATGAATATTATTGGCTTTTCAGACAATTCGCCATGGAACGCGCAGTAATTTATTTGATATATTCTATAATAAAAGCTTATTTTGCGTAGTTATGAAATCCTTTTGAGGTCTTTCTTCCAAGCCATCCAGCTCTTACATATTTTCTTAACAATGAGTGAGCTCTATATTTTGAATCTCCAGTTTCCTTATATAATACATCCATTATTGCAAGACAAACGTCTAAACCTATGAGATCACCTAATGCTAGTGGTCCCATTGGATGATTTGCACCAAGCATCATAGCTTTGTCTATATCCTCTGCATTGGCTATTCCTTCAGCTAATATTCCACAGGCTTCGTTTATCATAGGAATAAGTATTCTATTAACAACAAAGCCAGGAGCCTCTGCTACTTCTACCGGGTCTTTTCCTATAGAGATTGACATCTCTTTAACTGCATCAAAAGTTTCTTGCGATGTTGCCATTCCTCTAATTATTTCTACAAGCTTCATAACTGGCGCTGGGTTAAAGAAATGCATTCCTATGACTTTATCTGCTCTTTTAGTTGCTGCTGCAACTTCAGTTATTGAAAGTGAAGATGTGTTTGATGCCAATATAGTTTCCGGTTTACATATTTGATCTAATTCTTCAAATATTTTTTTCTTTATATCCATATTTTCAACTGCTGCTTCTACTACTAAATCACAATTAGCTGCTAATTTTAAGTCAGTTGTTCCTGTTATTCTATTAGCTATATCATCTGCATCTCCTTGTGCCATTTTTCCCTTAGCTACTAATTTTGAAAGGCCTTTCTTTATTCCAGAAATACCTTTTTCAACAAATTCATCTTTAATATCTCTTAGTAAAACTTCATATCCTTTAGCTGCAAATACTTGTGCAATACCTGCTCCCATAGTACCTGCGCCTAATACGCATATCTTTTTCATTTCAATTACCCCCGTTTATAAAAAATTATATGATATGACCTTTAATTCGTAATATAAAAATTATGCGACGCAATTTTTTTAGAGGACAGAGGACAATTGACAGAGGACAGTGAAGGAGGATTTTTCTCCATTACACTACGAAAAATCTTTAATTATTTTTCAGCACTAGGCGACTTTGTCGCAAGCCGCTAGGCTGTATCAATTTGTCAATACTCTGTTTCAGATGCTTATTGAATAGCTATATTCAAAGGTTAAAGATTACAGGCTGCGCCAAACTAATATCAGAAAATCCATAAAAACTTTTTTAAGAAAGAAATTTTAGTGAACTTATTTATAAAATTTTACGTAAAAAGTTAACGGCACAAATGCGCCCTTTCGGGCTGCTGGCGAAGCCCTTTAGGAATAAAAATTTTAACTGAATTATACTGGAAAATTTCAAAAAACAAGTTGCCAACTAGAACTTGACACGAGCTATTTTGAGACTAGTTTCACTAATCTCAAAAATAGTCTTATAATATAATTAAAGATTTTTCGTAGTGCAGCGGAGAAAAATCCTCCTTCACTGTCAATTGTCCTCTGTCCTCTTAAAAAATTGCGTCGCAATTTTTTAATATTACGAATTGTAGGATATGGCATGTCCCCTTGACTAATTCAAGCCTTAGATACACTGTTTTTTCAAATCAACGTTCTATCCTAAAGACATGCCATTAAAAACAAAGTTACTATATGGCTGCTTCTTCTTTATGAGCTTTAATTTTAGCTGTTAGTTCAGGTAATACTTTATTTAAATCTCCAACTATTGCAAGATCTGCAACCTTCATTATAGGACACTCCGGATTTTTATTAATAGCTATTATAAATTCACTATCCTGCATTCCAGCTAAATGCTGAATCGCACCAGAAATTCCACAGGCAATATATAATTTAGGTCTTACAGTTTTACCAGTCTGTCCAACTTGAATAGCCTTGTCTGCCCAATTAATATCCACAGCCGCTCTTGAGGCAGCTACTGTACCACCTAAAACTTTTGCAAGCTCTTCAAGCTTTGAGAAATTTTCAGCATTTCCAAGGCCTCTTCCACCAGCTACAAGTACTGAAGCTTCTCCTATATCCATTATATTCTTTGAAAGCTTTACTACCTCTTCTGTCTTTGTTCTTATATCTTTTTCAGTTAATTCAACAGCTACATAATCAACTTTTTCCCCATTTATCCTTGAGCTATCTTTTTCTAATCTTGAAAAAACACCAGGTCTTACAGTTGACATTTGAGGTCTGTGATTTCCACAAACTATTGTAGCCATAAGATTTCCACCAAAAGCTGGTCTAGTCATCATAAGGTTATTAGTTTCAGAATCTATGTCAAGTCCAGTACAGTCAGCAGTTAAGCCTGTGCGTAATCTTGCGGAAACTCTTGGTCCTAAGTCTCTTCCTATAAATGTAGCTCCTATAAATATTATTTCTGGCTTCTTCTCTACAGCTAAATCACAAATAACTTTAGTATATGCATCTGTTGAATAGTGTGATAAGAATTTATTGTCACAGGCAAGGACTTTATCTGCTCCATAGGATAGCAAGTTATCTGCTATGTCTTGGATATTATGTCCAAGCACAACTGCAGTAAGTTCAGTACCTAATTTATCTGCAATTTCTCTTCCCTTTCCAAGCAGTTCAAGGGATACTTTTTGAAGCTTCCCATCTCTCTGCTCTGCAAATACCCATACACCTTTATGTTCTGATATATTCATCTGAGATTCCTCCAAACTAAATATAGTGATTTTCAATTAATTTTGAAACTGTGTATTCTACTGCTTCTTTAACTGGTTTAACCACCAATTCTCCACTGCCCTTAGCTTCTTTAGTTGCTGATTTCATAACTCTTGTTGGTGAACCATTAAGTCCAAGTAGGCTTTTATCAATCTCTATATCATCTGCAGTCCAAACTTTTATTTCTTTATCAAATGCGCCAAATATTTTGGACATATGCATATATCTTGGAATATTCAATTCTTTTATTGCTGTTAAAAGTGCAGGAGTTTTAACTTTTATTATTTCATAGCCATCTTCCCAAGCTCTTCTAACTTTTATATATCCTTCTCCTACTTCTTCAACCTTCTCAACATAGGTTACTTGGGGAAGTTCAAGATGCTCAGCAATTTCTGGTCCAACCTGTGCAGTATCTCCATCAATGGCCTGCCTTCCAGCAAATACTATATCATAGTCAAGTTTCTTTAATGCGCCTGATAAAGCATAAGAAGTAGCTAAAGTATCTGCACCTGCAAAAACTCTATCTGTAATAAGTACAGCTTCGTCTGCTCCCATTGCTATTGCTTCAATCAAAGCATTTTTAGCTTGTGGAGGCCCCATTGTAATTACTGTTACATGTGCTCCGTGATTATCTTTAATTGCTAAAGCCTCTTCCAATGCATTCTTGTCATCTGGATTCATTATTGATGGAACTCCTTCTCTTATAAGGGTTCCTGTCTTTGGGTCAATTCTAACTTCATTTGTATCTGGAACTTGTTTTATACAAACAACTATATTCATTGTCTAATATCCTCCTCGTTATCTAAATATATTTCCGGAAATAACCATCCTTTGAACCTGTGATGTTCCTTCATATATTTCAGTTATTTTAGCATCTCTCATCATTCTTTCAACTGGATAGTCCTTAGTGTATCCATATCCACCAAATAACTGTAAAGCTTTAGTAGTAACATCCATAGCAACATTTGCAGCATGAAGTTTTGCTCTTGCCGCATCAACGCTATATGGAAGTTTGTTATCTTTCTTCCATGCAGCAAGATAAACAAGATGTCTTGCGGATTCAATAGCAACATCCATATCTGCCATTATCCAGCTTAACCCCTGGAATTTATCAAGTGATTTACCAAATTGTTTTCTTTCCTTCATATAATTTTTTGCCTCTTCAAAAGCTCCTTCAGCTATTCCTAATGCTTGAGCTGCTATACCAATTCTTCCTCCGTCAAGACTCTTCATTGCTATTCCAAAGCCTTTTCCTTCCTTTCCAACTAAATTTTCAGCTGGAACTATACAGTCCTCAAATATAAGCTCAGTTGTTGATGATGCTCTTATACCCATCTTATCTTCTACTTTTCCTATTGAAAATCCAGGGAATCCTTTTTCGATTATAAATCCGGATATTCCCTTAACACCCTTACTCCTGTCTGTCATAGCAAATACTACAAATATATCAGCTTTTCCACCGTTAGTTATGAATATTTTTGATCCATTTAATACATAGTGATCTCCTTCAAGAACTGCAACTGACTGCTGTCCTGCTGCATCAGTACCTGCATTTGGTTCTGTTAAGCCAAAGGCACCGAGTTTTTCACCCTTTGCAAGTGGTACTAAGTATTTTCTTTTTTGTTCTTCTGTTCCAAATTCATTTATTAATGAAGCACATAATGAAGTGTGAGCTGAAAGTATAACACCTGTTGTGGCACATACCTTTGATAACTCTTCAACTGCCATAATATATGACTGAGTGTCTCCTCCTGCTCCACCATATTCTTTTGAAAATGGAATACCCATCATTCCATACTTAGCCATCTTTTTTACATTTTCCATAGGAAACTCTTCTGTTCTATCTATTTCAGATGCTATTGGTTTAACTTCTTTTTCAGCGAATTCTCTAACCATCTGTCTTACTAACTCTTGTTCCTTTGTTGGTTCAAAATTCATATGAAATTACCTCCTACTTATTTTTAAAGCTTTTTTCTCTTCTTTCTACAAAGGCTGTCATACCTTCTTTTTGATCCTCAGTTGCAAAGCACTCTCCAAATACTTCTGATTCATACATAAGTGCTGTTTCTATATCACACTGCATACCTCTATTTATAGCAGCTTTACAATACTTAACGGCTATGGGAGCTTGCGCTGCTATTGTATTTGCAAAGCTTACAGCTTCTTCCATAACCTTATCTGGTTCAACAACCTTATTCACTAAACCAACTCTAAGTGCTTCCTCAGCTTTAATAATTCTTCCTGTAAAAATTAACTCTTTTGCTACTGCCATTCCTGCAATTCTTGCTAATCTTTGAGTTCCACCAAAGCCTGGTGTTATCCCAAGACCAACTTCAGGCTGTCCAAATTTAGCACTAGTTGACGCGATTCTTATATCGCAAGCCATGGAAAGTTCGCAGCCGCCGCCAAGCGCAAATCCATTAACTGCAGCTATTATAGGTTTCTCTAACAAGTCAATTTTTCTAAACACTTTATTTCCAAGTATTCCAAATTTTCTTCCTTCAGCCACTGACATATCTTTCATTTCTGTGATATCTGCACCGGCAACAAAAGCCTTTTCGCCGACACCAGTTAAGATAACTGCATACACTCCCTCATCCTCAGCTATCATGTCAACAACACAATCAAGTTCCTTTAAAGTTTCTGAATTTAAAGCATTTAATGCTTTAGGTCTATTAATAGATATAGTTGCAATTTTATCATTTTTTTCAAAAATTATATTCTTAAATTCCATGTTAATCCCCCTCTATATTTTAAGATTCCTATCTTTCAACTATAAGAGCTGTCCCCATTCCTCCACCTATACATAATGTTGCAAGACCTCTTTTAGCATCTCTTCTTACCATTTCATGTAATAGTGTTACAAGTATTCTTGTCCCTGAAGCTCCAATTGGATGTCCAAGAGCTATAGCTCCACCATTTACATTTACTATGTCCATATTGAACTTTAAATCTTTAGCCACAGCTAAACTTTGAGCTGCAAATGCTTCATTAGCTTCAATTAAATCTATACCTTCTATTTTTAAATTTGCCATTTCTAAGGCTTTCTTAGTTGCATAGAATGGTCCGTATCCCATTATTGATGGTTCAAGACCTCTTTGTCCATAAGAAACTATTTTAGCAAGAGGTTTAACTCCAAGCTCTTTAGCTTTTTCTCCACTCATTACAACTATTGCTGCTGCACAGTCATTTATTCCTGATGCATTACCAGCAGTAACTGTACCGTCTTTTTTGAAAGCTGGTTTTAATTTTGCTAAAGATTCAATTGTTGCACCGAATCTTGGAAATTCATCCTGTTCAAATATTATTTCTTGTTTTTTCTTTTTAACAACTACTGGAACTATTTCATCTTTGAATTTTCCTTCTTTTATAGCTGCTTCAGCTTTGTTTTGTGATGCTAAAGCAAATTTATCTTGCTCTTCTCTAGTTATTCCCCATTGCTCTGCTATATTTTCTGCAGTTATTCCCATATGGTATTTATTGAATACATCTGTTAAACCGTCAGTTATCATTTCGTCAACAAATTCTCCATTACCCATCCTTTGTCCCCATCTTGCATCGTTTAAAAGATATGGAGCTCTTGACATATTTTCCATACCACCAGCTACAATTACATCTGCATCTCCAGCTTTTATTATTTGACAAGCTAGAGAAACTGCTCTTAGACCTGAGCCACAAACCTTATTAATAGTCATTGCTGGAACTTCAACTGGAAGACCTGCATTAACCATAGCTTGTCTGGCTGGATTTTGTCCGAGTCCTGCTTGTAAAACGTTACCCATTATTACCTCGTCTACAGCTTCACCCTTAACACCTGCTCTATTTAAAGCTTCCTTTATTACCACAGCACCTAAATCTACTGCTGCTACATCCTTTAAAGTCCCTCCAAAAGATCCAATAGCTGTTCTTACTGCACTTGCTATAACTACTTCTCTCATTTCTAATCTCCTCTCCCTCTATTGATTTAAATGTTACTTTGCTAACTTATACTATTGATGTGAAAATGTTGTCAATATTATAAGTTGATATAAAATATATATGCTAGAAAAATTTGAAATATAATTTTTGTATACGAAAATAGATATAGCAAATACCTTGCCAAAGATATTTTATTTATTAAAACTAGTAATTTAGCCTCTCTACAATTTCAATTAAATATAATATTTAACAAAATTAGTATTTATTTAAATATTTGTGTTAAATTCAAGACAATTTCAATTTAAAGTTGTCCACATTTCTATACAATTGACAAATTTATAACAATTCCACTTTTTTAGAATGTCTTGTATTCCATACACCAAATGGTAAAAATAAACACATTGTTAAATATATAACTAAAAGCTCCAAAAAAATATTTTTTGGAGCTTCCTAATATCAATTGAGCTTATACTCTTGATTAACATATAGTAAATTCAGTTTTAATTTTATCAATCTAATCTATATGTAACTTTGACATCTTTTCATATAAACTTGATCTACTTATGCCTAGAAGTTGTGCTGCCTTTGATTTATTTCCCTTCGCGGCACTAATACTATTTAAAATTGCTTCTTTTTCTGCATCATTTAATATATCTTGAAGATTTCTAACAGGTTTGCACTCCCTTATTGCTGTTATTTTAGAGGGAAGATGTTTTACATCTATTACTGTTTCATTTTCTATAATTGTTATTGCCCTCTCAAGTACATTTTCCAGTTCTCTTACATTTCCTGGCCAACTGTAACTTTTTATATATTCCAAAGCCTCATTTGAAATCCCCTCAATATATTTACTTACTTTGTTACTTATTTTGTTAATAATATGATAAACTATTGTTTCAATATCTTCTCTTCTTTCTTTTAATGATGGCACATTAATTGTTAAAACGTTCAATCTATAAAATAAGTCCTTCCTGAACTTATCTTCTTTTACTAATTGCTCTAAATTTTGATTAGTGGCTGCTATAACTCTTACATCTATTTTTTTAGGGCCCTCTGACCCTATTTTTTCAACTTCCTTTTCCTGAAGTACTCTTAAAAGTTTAACCTGCATATATATTGGCATATCTCCTATTTCATCTAAAAAAATAGTACCTCCATCTGCTAATTCAAATTTACCTATCTTTCCCTCTTTTTTTGCCCCTGTAAAGGACCCACCTTCATATCCAAAGAGTTCAGATTCAAGAAGTTCTCCTGGAATAGCTCCGCAGTTAACTTTGATAAAAGCACCATTTCTTCTTCTGCTTTCCTTATGAATAGCATGGGCAAAAAGTTCTTTACCTGTTCCACTTTCACCTAATAGTAAAACGTTTGAAGAGCTCCATGCAGCTTTTTCAGCAAACCTTTTTGCACCTTTTATTAGTACTCCTTCTCCAACAATATCCTCAAAGGAATAGGTTGTTCTGTTTAATACGGATATATTATTAGTTAATCCATTAAGTTGTTTTTTCATTCTATTTATATGTTCATGCATATCATTCAAATCTTTTATACTTTTGAATATAATCTTTGCAATGGCTCCAATTACTTCTCCATCTTTAACAATAGGTATACGACTTACAATTAAATACTGACTATTTATTTTAAGCAACTCTGCTATTTCAGCTTGTCCAGTTTTGACTACCCTAGGCAATCTTGTTTCTTCAACTATTTCTGTTATATGTTTCCCAATAATATCTTCTCTTTTCTTTTTAAAAATCATAGCATAACCTTTACTAATCATTGTAATAAAACCTTCTTTATTAATAGTTATAATTCCATCATAAAGCGTGTCCATTATAATATTTAGAATGATACTATCGTTTTCTAAAATGTTTTTCTTGTACATATTTACAGCTCACCACCTTAGTAGATTATATTAAAAAACTATCTTCTTTTCCCATACATATAAATTTATCTTTATACTACCTATATAAGATTCTTAACTAGAAAGTTAACATATTCGGTTGTATAACTTAACTGACCGTCTAGAAACCCTTCAATATAACTATAATAACATACCCTATGAATTATATTATAATCCTTATTTTCCAGCTTTTCCATAATCCTATTTAATTTTATTTAATTTTAAATAAAAATTAAATAAAAGGAGCTGTCGCACTAAGAAAACTAGTGCAACGGCTTTCCACGCTCCCGTATTTTTTTGTTTTATACCTCAGCTTGTATATTTCCGTCAAAAGAAATACAATGGAGCTATGGAGGTGTTATGCGTGGATTATATAACGACAAAAGAAGCAGCGAAAAATTGGGGAATCACAGACAGAATGGTAGTGTACCATTGCTCTGCCGGACGGATTAAGGGAGCTAAAAAAATGGGAAATACATGGCTTGTTCCGGTTGACGCTGAAAAACCGGCTGACGGACGATTCGGGAGCAGTAAAGTAAAGGATGGTGAAAATAAATGAAACGGATATTTTTGGTTGAGGACGATAAGGCAATCGCCAAAAACCTTGTGCTTTTGCTCCGCTCGGAGGGATTTACAGTCACTCACGCCCCTACGCGGAGTGAGGCCCTTGCCGCGCTTGCCGGGAATAAATTTGACTTGGCGCTTATAGATATTTCTTTGCCTGACGGAAATGGCTTTACGGTTTGCACGGAAATCAAAGAAACGCAAGATACTCCCGTCATATTTTTGACAGCTTCCGGCGATGAAGGAAGTGTTGTTACCGGACTGAACATGGGTGCGGACGACTATATCACCAAGCCTTTTCGTCCGCGGGAATTGATTGCGCGAATTGGAACCGCCCTGCGAAAAAGCGGACGCTTTGGGTCGGATTTTGAAATTCGTGGGCTTCATGTCGATACGGCAAGCGGCGTTGTGAAAAAAAACGGCAACGAGGTTTTTCTTTCAGCATTAGAATACCGCTTGTTGTTGGTGTTTATTAGCAACCCCAAAAGTATTATCACGAGGTGCAGGCTACTTGACGAATTGTGGGACGCGGCGGGCGAGTTTGTAAATGACAATACATTGACCGTGTACATCAAACGCTTGCGGGAGAAGATAGAGAACAACCCCGCAAGCCCGCAAATAATTCTAACCGTTCGCGGGACGGGGTATAGATTGGGGGGCGAGTATGCTTCGGAATAGAGAGTTTCGGCAGTTTGCCATTCTATTCTCCTTAATGGCCGCCGCTACTGTAATGCTGGGATTTGCAATAAATAGGTTGGCGGGAATCCTTGCCATTGCTTCTGCCGTTGCCTTTGGCACAGCGTTTTTCGCGTTTACCAAAGCCCGATACGAAAGCATTGCGCAGATTTCAGATCAAATCGATCTTGTGCTTCATAACGCTGACCATCTGTATATTGCTGAATCGGACGAGGGCGAACTTTCCATTCTGCAAAGCGAAATAACAAAAATGACGCTGCGTATTCGGGAGCAAAACGACGCACTAAAAAAAGAAAAAGAACATCTTGCTGATTCGCTGGCTGACATAGCCCACCAACTCCGCACCCCTCTCACATCCGTGAACCTTATTCTGTCATTGTTAGAGAATAACCCTGACGAAAATGACCGGAAAGCATTGATGCGGGAAACAGAGGAATTGTTTGTACAGATGGATTGGCTGCTTACTTCCCTGTTGAAATTATCCCGCCTGGACGCGGGCATTGTGGTGTTCCAAAGCGAGCAGATAGATGTAAACAACTTGATATGCACTGCGCTTCGCCCGTTTCTAATCCCAATGGATCTGCACGATATTACTTTGCAAACAGACGTGCCAAAAGGGATGATTATTCAGGGCGATTCTGGTTGGCTTTCGGAAGCAATTCAAAACATCCTCAAAAATTGCATGGAAAGCGCAGGCGATAAAGGGAAGATTGAGATTGTCTGCACAGACAACCCACTGTTTACCGAGATTGCCATCCACGACAGCGGCGCGGGCTTTGAAAAAGAAGATTTACCCTGCTTGTTTGACAGGTTCTATCGTGGGAAAAACGCAGGTGCTACAGGATATGGAATCGGATTGGCTCTTTGCAAGATGATTATAACACGGCAGGGAGGGACGATTACCGCAAAAAATCACCCGCAGGGCGGCGCGATATTTGCCATTCGTTTCCCAAAGTGACTAATCTCTCACCTAAAAGTCACAGAGATGTAAGTTGAAGGTTCTATTATATAGGTAAACCATGAGAAAGGAGACTCACATAATGGAATTTTTAAAAATTGAAAATCTCTGCAAGGTCTACGGCAAGGGCGAAAACCAAGTTGCCGCCCTTGACCATGTTTCGCTTACAATCGAAAAAGGGGATCTTACTGCAATCATCGGTTCCTCCGGCTCCGGCAAATCCACGTTGCTTCACAGCATCGGTGGCGTGGACGTGCCGACAAGCGGAAAGGTGTATTTGGAGGGGCAGGATGTATATGCCCAAAGCAATGAAAAACTCGCCATCTTCCGCAGGCGGCAGGTAGGACTAATTTACCAGTTTCACAACCTCATTCCCACTCTGAATGTGGTGGAAAACATCACCTTGCCTATACTGATGGACAAGCGGAAGGTCAACAAGGAGAGGCTTGATGACTTGCTCGAACTGCTTGGTCTAAAAGACCGTAAAACGCATTTACCCAATCAGCTTTCGGGCGGCCAGCAGCAGCGTGTTTCCATAGGACGTGCTTTGATGAATGCCCCAGCGGTCATGCTTGCCGACGAACCCACGGGCAGTTTGGACAGCCGGAATGGACATGAGATTATCAATTTGCTGAAAGAAAGCAATAAACAATATGGGCAGACCCTTATCGTCGTCACCCATGATGAAAATATAGCTTTGCAAGCAGACCGCATTATCGGCATATCAGACGGCAAAGTAGTACGAGATGAGAGGGTGAGACCATGAATATTTTCAACAAAGTTACCCTGCAAGGCATGAAAAAAAGCCGTACCCGAACGATTGTCACGGTTATCGGAGTTATCCTGTCCGCCGCCATGATTACGGCAGTCGCTACCTTTGGCACTTCCCTGTTGAATTTTCTGGTAAACGGTTCTATTGTGAAATACGGCGGTTGGCACGTTGAGTTTTTAGATGTTAATTCCTCTTTCGTGCAGGAGCGAACCCAGGACAAGGGAGTTTCAAACACCGCAACATTTGAAAATATCGGCTACGCAAAACTTGACGGCGGGAAAAGCCCCGAAAAGCCCTATCTTTTTATAGCCGGATTTAGCAAGGAAGCCTTTAATACCTTGCCCTTAACCCTGGTTTCAGGCAGATTGCCGAAAAACAGTGGGGAGATTCTTGTCCCAGCGCACGTCGCGATAAAGGGCGGCGTTAAATTCGCGGTGGGCGACAAGCTTTCACTTGCTGTGGGAAGCCGCATGGATAACAACAAAAATCTCGGTCAACACGACCCTTACATTTCAGGGAAAGAAACTCTTGTGCCAAAAGCAGCGAGAACCTACACGGTTGTGGGTATCTGCGAAAGACCCGGTTTTGAGGAACATTCCGCACCGGGATACACCTTGATAACGAAAGCAGATACTCAAGACAAAGCGGACAGCTTCAGCATATTTGTCACGCTTAAAAACCCGCGCGGAGTTAAGGCTTACGCAAGCAGCACAGCCAGAACAGGGGTTTATGTCTTTAACGATAATGTGCTGCGCTTCATGGGTCTTTCGGACAATAAACTGTTCAACACGCTTCTGTACACGGTTGGCGGCATTTTAGTTGCCATAATAATGGTAGGCTCGATTTTTCTGATTTATAACTCCTTTAACATCTCGCTAAACGAACGCACACGCCAATTCGGGATTCTCTCATCGGTTGGCGCCACCGCAAGGCAACTGCGAAATTCGGTGCTGTTTGAGGGACTTTGCATTGGTGCAATCGGCATACCCATTGGCGTTATGGTCGGCATAGGCAGTATCAGCCTTGTAATTCCTATTGTTGCTGGGAAATTCGGGAACATTATCCCAAACCATGTGCCTTTAACCTTGTCGGTGTCTGTCCCAGCCATTGTCGCAGCGGCGATGGTCAGTTTAGTTACCATTTTGATTTCAGCCTACATCCCGGCCAGGAAAGCCGCAAACACTCCCGTGATGGAGAGTATTCGCCAGACGAGTGAGATCAAAACCGAATCGAAAGCTGTGAACACGTCAAAACTGGCGCAGCGCATTTACGGTTTGGAAGGTATTCTTGCGCTAAAGAATTTTAAGAGAAACAAAAAACGCTATCGCAGCATTGTGCTATCCCTTGTTTTAAGCGTTGTGCTGTTTGTATCGGGAAATGCTTTTGGAACAACTCTGAAACGGCTTGCAGAACGGTCGGTAATGGACTTTGACTATGACATCATTTTTACCACTGAGGGCATGAACGACAGCGAAATGTTCCCGCTTTACGACAAGCTAAAAACCGCAGATGGGGTTTACAAAAGCTCGTACCAATCGATTTTCGCATATTCATGCGCGGTTAAGACAAGCGATTTTTCGGATCGTTACCGGAAATCCGCGGGTTATGCTGCGCCGGACCAAACGGTTCATCTGCCAATGGACATCCAGTTTATTGAGGACAGCGAATATCTGAGTTTTATCAAAAAATTGGGCTTGTCCACAGAAGAATATACCGGGAAGGACGCGAAAATGATTGCCGTTGCCAAAAAGCCGGTTGCCAAGAAAGACGGGTCGAGCGAACTGTTTGATATGTTTGCGAGTCGTTCCATGACTTTCAGTGTTGCTCCCGAAACAAATGACAAGTCGAAGATGGAACAGGGGCAAAGTATAAACATTACGTTTGTCGATACGTACCCGGTGGATCCTCTTAAGACCCTAAAGCAATCTTCCGACAAGACTCCATACGTTTTTATGGTGATGGCCCCCTATTCGCTCAAAGAGAAGTTTGAAACCCCAGATACCCATGCGGATATAGGCCTGAGCTTTCTGTCAAAGAATCCTTCGCAATCGGTGACTAAAATGGAATCGATGATTCAGGACGCAGGAATTACGTCTGCATATACCCTACAAAATATGTACACGATAGTTGAACAATACCGCAGCCTAACATTTGTTATTGATGTTTTCACCTATGTTTTTGTCATCATGATTTCGCTTATTGCGGTTGCCAATGTGTTCAACACCATTTCCACGAATATCAGGTTGCGCAGGCGGGAGCTTGCCATGCTCCGCTCGGTAGGGATGTCTGAACGTGATTTCCAAAAGATGATGAATTTCGAGTGTGCCTTTTATGGCATGAGGGCGTTGCTCTTCGGTCTTCCAATAGCGGGAATCATCTCGTGGCTGATTTACAAAGGGTTTGTGTCTGTAGAAAGGCTGGATAACTTTGATTTTGTATTCCCGTGGGGCAGTATGGCAATCAGCGTGTTCAGCGTGCTCTTTATCGTGTTCATTACAATGCTGTATGCCACTCGCAAGATAAAAAAAGAAAATATCATTGACGCGCTTCGGGATGACATGACTTGATTCAAAATCTATATTAACTTGATAGAAAATCAAAAAACATTTGCATGATTGGGTTCAAGTGATTCGTAATCGTCCAGAAAGGCGATTTAGACATTGAAAATACAGAATTCATCCTACACAAGTAATGTAAATTACAAAGGAGTGCTACCCTGCGGTAATAAAAAAAGTCTTAATATCAAAGGTTTATTAAAATACGCCATTTTTCAGTTATTGAACCTATTTGGAGTTAAAATACCATCAGATTTTCTATAAGACATGCAAAAAACGCTGCCGCGTTAGCATATCTTTTTATGCTAATGCGACAGCCCCTTCGCTTTATGTTATATTAAATACTTTTCAAAGCACCTGGATAATTAGTAATTATGTCATCAACTCCCATCTGAATAAGTTTTCTCCAATCATCTACATTGTCTACTGTCCATACATGCACTTTTTTATTATTTTTATGGAGCTTTTCTACTATACTCTTATTAACTTTAGGATAGTAAATGCTATAATAATCAACATATTCTAGATTTAACTTATCTTCTTTATTCAAATTTGTGATATATCCTGTCCTAATTTTAGGATTTAGCTTTTTCACCTTTATCAGCGTGCGGTAATCAAAGGAACATACTAAACAGTTATCTACAAAATCATTATTTTCAATAAGTTGTACTACTTTTCCTGCTAGATCCGTATCATTTTTATAATTCTTAATTTCAATGTCTAATTTAATTTTTCCCTTTGCTGCCTTTATAACTTGATCTAGTGTAGGTATTTTTTCCCCTTTAAACTTTCCTGAGTAAATGCTGCCTACATCTAACTTCTCTATATCTTTATATGTTACTTCTGAGAGATTTTTATCTACCTTTGCTACTCTTTTTAAGTTCTTATCATGCATTAATACAACTACCCCATCTTTTGTTTCCTGTACATCCAACTCAGCATAATCTGCCTTATCTTCTGCAGCACATAAAATAGAGCTTAAGGTATTTTCAGGCGCACGTTTACTGCTTCCCCTATGACCTATTATTTTTACATTTTTACTTTTAACGGTAAACCTCTTGCCAGAGTAATTATCAGCGACCATAATAGAAACCATAATAACTAAAAATATAACCAGGGACCTTTTTATCATAATACCCCTCCTTCAGCTGCAACATCCATTTGCTTCAAAAATTATCCATAATATAAACAAAAATTACAGATTACTACAAAAATTTAGGTTCTTATTATCCATTATATACTACTTATCGGTAATTGTTAAATAGCTTTTCAAATAATTCTTTTTAAAAAATAAAAACTGCCTACGCTTATTTCAATAGGCAGTTACGGATAATAGTATTTGTATTTTTACTAACGAATAAAAGCTGCTTCTTGCTGACAAAGAGCATCTTTCAGCCATTGAGGATGCATCGGTAAAATATCTGTTGGAAGGTCATCTACTGAAATTAAATTACACTAAGCTATTCCTTTATCCAGTAAGTACTACAATCATTAGAGCGTTCAATAAACCCATATTCTATTAAAGCCCTTCTGATAGTAGCATAATCATCATATACTCTTTTTAAAATTCTATTTATTTCTTTTTCGGAGTATTTCTTTCCCTTTGAAAAATTCTTAACTATTTCTGATAGAACTATTATCTTATTTTTTTCTTTAGCAGGATAGGTCTTTATTGCCCCATTTTCATCCATATAATTTTTAATAGTGTTTTCTCGTTCTTTGTCTGTAGTATTATATCTATCATCTATGGTAGTTGCTGTTTTATGTGCGTCACACAAAGCCTCTTTATCTAATATATTAACCTTTTTTCTTGTATCACTAGATATAAGCTCCATCATTGCTAAAAACAATCTTGCTTGCTTTTCTTTTTCTCGCAATTTATAACGATGGCTCCTTATAGTAGACTGTGCAACTCCTAGCTTTAAAGCAATTTCCTTATCAGTTAATCCTGAAGCTATTAATACAAGTACATCTCGCTGAACCTCAGATATGCCAGTAAAGGCGATGTTCATACCTAGTAAATATTCTAATGTTGAATCATGGCTTTTCTCTATATGGAGCTCAGTTGCTTTCCTTGAATCATAAAGGTTAGAATCTATTTCATATATTCTTCCCTTTGTAAATTCCTCCTCACAAATTATACATTTATAATGCTCATCACTCTCAATGAAGCCTTTTTTTACATCTTCAATAGTTGCATCCCAAAATATTTCTTTATTATTCATATTCTCAGCACCTCTTTTATATTTGTTTATACGTTAATTATATGCACATTTTTCATTTTTGTCTACGTATAAATAAACTTTTTACAATTAAGTTTGTTTATCATTTGAACATATAGTTTTAATGTGGTATTTTATATAGTGCTGCTTATAAAAAATCTAAGTATAAATAAGTAGCTCCACTCACAATTATATGCTACTATTTATACTTAGATTTACTGGAGACTCTACACAAATTTACGGCCGTTCTCTAGTTTATTTTTATACATCTCTTTATCTGCTAATTCAATAATCTGTTCTATATTAAGATTCATTTCTGATTTATATAAGAATATACCTAAGCTTGCATTGATAAAATAAGGCTTACATTTATTCTTATTCAAATCTTTAAATCTATCCCTTATCCTGCCGCAGATCTTATTTATTTCATATTCACTTTTATTATCAAATAATATTATAAACTCATCTCCGCCATAACGGAAAATAACATCATTGGCTTGTATTTCTTCTTTAATGGCCTTACAGATCTCAATTATTAAATAGTCGCCTTCATTGTGTCCAAAGTTATCATTTACCATTTTGAGTTTGTCTATATCAACAAAGCAAATAGCAAATTCATCATTTTCATTTTGTAGTCTTTCAAGCTTCCTCTTAGTTATATCCATTCCAATTCTTCTATTTAAAACGCCTGTTAAAGCATCTATAGACGCATGTGTGGTCAATTCATTCTCCATCCTCTTTATTTCTGTTATATCTGCTATGCCGGTTAAAATAGACTTCTCTCCAAAATAATCAATAAGCTCATAATTAACAATAACCCACTTGCTCTGTCCTGAAAAAGTTTTATGTTCAACTACATAATCACGAAATTGTCCATTTTTCTGCAGCATATCAAGTATTAATTCCAAATCAGTTGTGTTTTTATATAAATCCTTGTGATTTAAAGTATCAACTTGATCTTTTGTAATATTATAAAATGCCATGGCTTTATTATTCGCATCTTGTATTTTGCCATCCTTAAGTCTAGATATAAATAAAGGAAAAGGATTCATCTCAAACAATTTTTGAAAAGTTAGCTTATCCTCTTTGATTCTTTCATCATTTAAAAAATTTTTAACATTATATCTGTACAAAACAAAGAATAAAACAAATGAAGCTATAACTGTAGTAGTGGAGTTTAATTGATTTATTATTGCCTTCTCTTTATTTTCACAAAAAAATGAAAGGCCAATTATAAAAAAAGTATGGTTAAGACTATATATCCAAAACATCGCTTTGGGGTATATGGGAATTATTAATACCACTACAAGAACAGTTATGATATAGGCATCAATGTTTCCGGAAAATCTTTGACTATTTAGAGAAGTGACTGCTGCTGAAAAAATCCCTAAAAAAATATCTGAAATTACTGCTGCTTTAGCAATAAGAGAAGCTCTATACCGTTCTTTACTCTCCAATAACTTGAAAATTATAATGTAAATCATAGAAGATATGAAAACTATAATATGTATAACTATTAGTGTTTTTCTGTAAAGTACATTTATATTATTATTTTTATAGAAAATAAAGTCAGCGTAGAAGCTATAAAAACTTGCTATAAAAATTATCCAATTAAATAACCTTCCACGCTGTAGACTTATTAAAATATACTTTCTTTCAAATTCTCTGCTATTTTTAAAATCCATTTTAAAAAGTGATTTTATTGAAATTTCATCAATAAATTTTGAATAACCTCTCATATAAAACTCTTTCCCTTTCTAAGGAAATTTAATTACATTGAACAACGCATCTTCTGCTACAACAAGTAATTTTGCTGTAATCTAGCTCTCTTTTCTTTATTAAAACCATATTCTTTTTCTAAATATTCATCAATAGAGCCGTATCTTTCTTTAATTGCATTTAAAGCACTTTCTATATATTCTCTTCTTACCTCTATAAAGGACTTGAAAATTTCTTTGCTGTCTTCATCCATTAACAAATTGCTAAGGGATTTAATTAATGCTTCATTCATATTTGAGCGATATATATTAGTTAATAAATAATCTTCTATAACGGTTTCCTCTGGTACGCCTAATGCTAGCAATATTAACGCAGAACCTATACCTGTCCTATCTTTACCAGCTGTACAATGCTGAATTATAGGCATTTTATCTGGATATTCAATACACTCCATAAGCTTTTTAAAGGCTTTGTTTTCAAATACCATCTCTAAATAACCCTTTTTAAGAAGCTCCCCTGGTTTCCCTAATGCTTCTAAGCTTTTACTTTCTTTTATTAATGAAAACATATCAAAATTCACATCACTATTATCTAAAGATTTCATTCCAGAAATATTTAGATTTTTAATGCCTTCAATTAATGGATCTGGTTTTGCATTAACTTCCCCCTTTGAACGATAATCCAAAATTGTTTTTATACCTAAGGTTTTTAGATATTCTATATCTTCTTCCGTTAAGCCCGCTAATTCATCAGAACGATAAAAAACATTCCATTTAACTCTTCTACCATCCTTTGTTTTATATCCTCCTATATCACGAAAGTTACTAGTGCCCTTAAATGGTATTAATACTTCCGCAACTATTTCTGGATCATATCCCTCGGCTTTTAAAATAAAATAATTTCTTCTATTAGTATCTGGATCATCAAAAATGACTTCCGCTTTTCCTTCTACAGTTGTAATACATTCTTCAATTCCATTTATTTCAGGAGTTTTATTCCAATAAATTTTAACCTGGTTAAGTTCCTCTTCCGACTTCCAGCTAATATTTATTTTGTTATCATTAATTCTTGTAATCTTTACATTTTTAAAATATTTTTTCTCTTTTTCTACCTTTAAAAAATCCATACTCATTCTCTCCTCAACACAAATTACATTTTATCCAACTTATAGAATGAAGTAAAAATTATAAATGTTATTTTAATACTTACTATTACTATTAAATCATATTCTTTTAATTTATGGTAGAATTTTCTTTGGCGCTACTAGTCACTTTCACTAATATCTACATAATTATTTGTCAGTTAAGTATTTTTTAATTGAGCATCTATAGAATAAGCTACTATATAATTCATTACTTATTATTTTCAGAGTAAAATTTTAAAGCTTCTCCAATAAATTTAGATGCACCACTGCCATATTGCTTATCAATTGCTTTTTTCAAAATAGAATCTGACAAATAAAGCTCTGCTGTATAACCCCAATGATTCTCTCCCTCATCCACTTTGTAAAATTCTTGAATTTTTTTATTTGCACCTGATATTTCTTCAACAATTTGTTGAACTTCTTTTGAATAGGGATCTTTACTTAAGTCCGATGCAAGCTTTTTATATAGTTCCTCTATTTTAGGCTGTTTATCTCCCAAATAATTTTTTAGAGCTTCTCCGATAAATTTAGACGCACCATTACCATATTTCTTATCAACTTCTTCTATCCACTTAGGAAATACTAAATAAATTTGCACCATATAGTACCAATGATCGTCTCCCATATCAGTTTTGAAAGCTTCATAATCTTTTTTAGCTATATTTGTTATTTCTTCAGCAATTTGTTGAATTTCCTTTGAAGAAGGATCTTTACTTAAGTCAGATACAAGCTTTTTAAATAGTTCTTTTAATTTTGGATGCTTATCTTCCAAAAAATCTTTTTTAAACTTATCATATTGTTCTGCTAAAATTAGCGTGTCACTATTAAGATTTTTCTTTACAGCTTTAGCATACTTCTCAATACTTCCATATTGCTTTATGGCCATTTTAGCAATTTCATCTTCCTTAGATTTACATTTTTCAATAAGTTCATTATATTTATCTACACTACCCCAACTTTTAATTACCTTATCCTCATGTTCTACTTTAAATTCTTCCAATACATTATAATATTCACTCATATCAAATTCTTTAAAATTCATCGTGCTTTCTCCTTTTAATGTTTTATTTATAAGCTCTATTAAACCATTCAATCTTTTGCGTTTTAACATAAGCAACTTTTTCTGATTTTTTAGAGCTTGCATTTTATCAAAATATGGACTCAACATTATCTCTTTAATATCTTTTAAAGGTATATCAAGTTCTTTGAAAAATAAAATTTGCTGCAGAGTTTTAAGGGCTTCATCATCATAAAGTCTATATCCTGCCTCTGTAATTTCACTTGGTTTTAACAATCCTATTTCATCATAGTAATGTAGTGCGCGCACACTTATTCCTGTCAAATCCGAAACTTGTTTTACTGTTCTCATTGCTACACCTCAAAGTTTGATTTTAGAGCTTATAATATTATCTAATACTCAGCCGGCTATGAGCTTTTGTTAATATATTCAAGCTCTATTTTTATATTACACTATGCCGTGGTGTTAGGGTCAACACTTTACAAAGGATTTATCATCAACTTTCTTCTTGAAACAAAATAAGAAGGAGAACCTCCTCCCTCTAGATTTGGTTCTCCTCTATTACTTAAATACATTATATTGAAAATTATCTTTTTTAGTTTTCAATTGGTACTAGTTAGCTAGCTTAATGCTTCTATATCATGTACCGCAAAAAGTTCGGTAAGGACGGTCTGATTTCTCTGGTAATGTGGAATAATCCTCCTGTTCAGGAGAGTGTCCGTAAGGGCAGGAAAGAACATTAATAAGTCTTTCCATCACACTGTAGTCTCCATGTTTCACCGCAGCTTCTAGTGCTTCTTCTACGCGGTGGTTCCGAGGAATTATAGCTGGGTTATTGCTTTGCATCAACTGATATGAGGAGGCTTTTGGTTCCTGCTGTCTATCTAGTCTCGCCTGCCACAGCTCATGCCACTGAGTAAATTCTGTGGTGTCAAACATCATCGTATCCGACAACTTATTAAAAGTTAATGCACGGAAGGTATTGGTGTAGTCCGCACCATACTTCTGCATCATATTTAGTAGGTCTTCAATTAGAGCCTCATCCTCCTGTTCTTCGTTAAAGATTCCCAGTTTTGCTCTCATTCCTTCCAGCCAATTAATATTATATAACTCAGCAAAATCTGAAATTGCATCCTGGGCCAGTTTTACAGCCTGCTCCTGGTTGTCATGCAGCAGCGGTAGTAAAGTTTCAGCAAATCTCGCTAGGTTCCACGCTGCAATATTGGGCTGATTGCCATAGGCATAGCGGCCACGAATGTCAATAGAGCTAAATACCGTTGCTGGATCGTAAGTATCCATGAATGCGCAAGGGCCGTAATCAATAGTTTCTCCACTAATGGTCATATTGTCAGTATTCATAACTCCGTGAATAAAACCAACTAACTGCCATTTTGCAATCAGCACAGCTTGCCGTTTGATTACTTCTTTAAGCAGGGAGAGATAGCGGTTCTCATCATCACTAACCTCAGGAAAATGCCTTTTCAATGCGTAATCAGCCAGAGCTTGAAGCTCCTGAGTAGTGCCCCATTGTGCAGCATATTGAAAGGTACCCACCCGCAGATGACTAGCCGCCACACGGGTAAGAATTGCGCCAGGCTGCTCTGTTTCGCGGATTATTGACTCACCGGTTGTCACCACTGCTAGACTGCGGGTGGTTGGAATACCAAGTCCATACATTGCTTCGCTAATAATATATTCCCGCAGCATCGGTCCAAGTGCCGCTCGGCCATCGCCTCCGCGGGAATAGGGCGTTTCACCTGAACCCTTTAACTGAATATCAAATCTTTCGCCTTTGGGAGTAATCTGTTCACCAAGCAGCACAGCTCTACCGTCGCCAAGCATTGTAAAATGTCCGAATTGATGCCCTGCATAAGCTTGAGCAAGAGGTAACGCGCCGTCCGGAATCTTGTTGCCAGCAAATACTTCTGTACCATCATCGCTTTTCAATGCCAGGAAGTTCAACCCCAGGGATGTTGCTAAGGAATCATTGAAAATAATCAACTTCGGTGAGGGTACAGGAGTTGGATTCTGTCTGGTAAAAAATGATTTTGGAAGACGAGCATAACTGTTGTCTAAATTCCATCCTGTTTCTATTATTTCTTTTGTCTCTATCATAGTATCTCCTTTCCTCCTTCTATTTTTTTGTATCTTAACTTTTTCTTTTAGATAAAATAAAAATTATAGGTATTCTATGATATTTTTAGTTATTTATTTTCTATGTCAACATAACACAACCCTTTTTAGTGTCTGCTTCTGCTAATTTATTATACTCTTTACACAAAGATGCGTTCTATAAGTATTTTGAACTTAAATTTTATAAACCCACCATCTTTTAAAACACTATATTAAGTTATTTTATTTATATTTTTATTCTTAACTTTATTTTATTCATATAATGATTTAAAACTTGGTCGGTTTATTTCTAGTAAGAGACTTTAATATCTTAAAAAATAAAAAATCGCCTTTTCTTTTATATCATCTCTTACTGAATATGTTATTTCAATAAAAATAACTCTTGATTTTATACCCCTAGGTGGTATAATTGTTTTATAGTTAGAAATTTGGATTATACTATTAATATGAAAATTAATATTATAGATGAGGAGTGCTTACAATGCAAAACTTTATTTTAATACTTGGTGTTGCTATCTTAGCTTTTATACTATACCGTAGATTTGCCTTTACTACTAATAAGAATATACAGAATGTTACCGCTGATGAAGCTCATCAGTTAATTAAAACTACTAAAAATCTCATAATTCTAGATGTAAGGTCAAAGCAAGAGTTTAAGTCTGGTCATATACCTAGTTCAAAGTCTATTCCTGTAGGAGAACTTTCTTCAAGAATTAATGAACTTGAAAAATATAAAGATAATCCTATATTAGTTCACTGTGCTTCAGGCGGTAGAAGCCCAGCAGCAGTAAGAGTTCTTTTAAAACATAATTTTAGTAAAATATATCATATGAATCGCGGTTTATCCGGTTGGAAATATGGCTTAAAATAATATATAAGTAAGATAAGATGTGGTAGTCCAAAATGCTGGATTACCACATTTATACTATGACTCTAAACTAATGTAATTATTTTTTACTTAAGGAATTTTCCTCTAACTTTTTCAACTCATTCATTATACTTATGAATTCTTCACTTTCTCTAATTATATCAAATATCGGCTGTTCAAAAATCTTGAATATATTCTCATATAAATTCATTGTTATTGTGCGAGTTCCAACTGGAATTTCATTAAAACACCAAATAGAACTAAATTTAGCTGGCTCATTTATATCATTCTTCTTTATATCTTCTATCATATTATATAACATGTCTATCGCTTTTTTTGTTTCATTAAATTGTAAATATGTTTCAGCGAAATTTAAATATTCCATTGTTAATCCAAATGCTGAATATTCATCAGTAGAAAAGACTTTTTTTACATTAATAGATAAGTTATAATATTTTTCTATCATCTTTAAATCCTTTTCTTCTTTCATAAATGAGTTGGCCAGTCCCATACATACCATACCTATATCATTGACACTTTTGTACAGACTACTTTGTAGTAGTTCTCTCGCTTTTTTTAGTTCATTCCTTTTGATATGTATGCCAGCAAGCAACATATCTGGGTCAAGCTTACTTTTATTAATTTTACTCAAAGCCTCTATAGCTTTATCCTCTTCCTCTATTGATGGGTACAATGCACCAAGTTGATATAATGCCGCTTCAACTAACTCTGCTTTACTGCAATTTTGAGATACATCTTCAAATAATTCAATAGAGTAATTTATCATATTCTTACCGATTTCTTTATCTGAACTTTTCCATGAATACATTGTAAATAGAAATCCTACTCTAAGTTTTAAATAATAACTTGATGGATACTTTAATACATAATTCTTGCACTTATCTATTGCCTCATCTAAAGCACCATTGCTAAATAGACTCTCACATTCACTAAATATTTTCATAACTTCCTCATCTGAAAGCTCAATTTTAAAATTTAGTAATTTATCAATTGTAATATTAAAAAATGTTGCAATCACTGGTAATAAAGTTATATCTGGATATGAACTTCCACTTTCCCATTTTGATACTGCTGCTGTTGATACTCCAATAAAATTTCCTAATTGTTCCTGAGTAATTCCCTTTTCTTTTCTTAGTTTTAAAATAACTTCCCCTATAAGTAATTTATCCACGCTTAATCACTCTCCTAATTTCATTTTGCTTTAAGAGCTCTTATACTTTTATTGTAATTTAATTTTCTTCATATACCAATAGACACATAGTTGAATGCTGCATGATAAATTTAACCGCTAGTTAAGTTACAACTAAATTTAGACAAAACAAACATCGGAGAAGTACCCCGATGTTTTATGATTTCTATTTATTCATTCCTGTATAAATTAAAATAGCATCTCTTAGAAAAGCTGCTAAGCCTGGTTGATTCTTATCATAGTATGCTGTGAATCTTTCGTCATCTACATACATCTGAGCAAGGCCTGCATGTGCTTCTTTGCTGTAGCTAGGCCAAGAATAACTTAGCCACTGACGATGCAAATCTGCAGCTTTCTGTGCAAGTTCACCTTCAGGATCACCAGTCTCAAAGGCTTTGCTTAGCGTCTCAATTACATCACGTCCAAGTTTTTCTAACTCAGCATATTGCTCTTCTGTCATGTTTTTCAATTTTTTATTTGATTTATCTATTGTTTCGTCACCATATTTTTCTCTGATTTCTTTACCATATTTTTTCTCATTTTCATCAATCATCTTTTGTTTAAAGCCTTCAAATTTTTCTTTATTACTCATTTTAATTCTCCCTTCCGTTGCAGCTATTGTTTTATCAACATTTGCAATTAACATGTTTAATTGTTCTCGTTTTTCAAGAAGCTTCTCACGATGTTCTCTAAGTGCAGCTGTACCATCAAAGGAGGGCGAAGTTATTATTTCCTTAATACTCTCTAAGCTTACCCCTAGCTCTCTATAAAATAGTATTTGCTGTAATCTATCAACTTCTTTTTCTCCGTAAATGCGATATCCTGAAGAATTGATTCTTGCCGGCTTAAGAATTCCAATCTCATCATAATATCGTAGTGTCCTAGTGCTGACACCTGCCATTTTCCCTAGTTTTTGCACCGTGTATTCCATTTGTACCCTCTCCTGTATTCTCAATATGCATATTAAGGCTATCAGTCAGTATGCCTCCTGACAACATTAATATACACCTTTACGCAACGTGAATGTCAATAAGTTTTTTTAAAATTTAAGCACTGCAAACCCATACTGTTTACAGTGCTTAAATCGATTTATGAAGTTATTCCTTTATCCTTTTTCAGAATATGATCACTTGTCCATTCAACAATAAAATTAAGTACATCAAGTAAATATTTATCTTGGTCCTCATCCACTTTTCTTAGATCAACATTATTTACTTTTTTAATAAACTCATCATGTTCAAGCTTTTGGGAAAAAAACTTCTTATAATGAATACTTGCCATATATTCTTCTTCTGATCTAAAATGATAAACTGCATACTCTTTAAGCTCTTCTAAAATTGCAACGATTTTATCATATTTGTCCACACTAAAATCATCCTTTAATACAGCATAGGCTTTTCCTGCTATATTAAATAATTCTTCATGCTGCTTATCAATTTCCGGCACACCAATTAAATATTCATCTTTCCATTTTAGCATAAGCTCTCCTCCTAAAATCTTGTTATATAATTTTTATACTTTTTCTCCTTTACCTGTAAGTTCAATATGTTCCTCTTCTACTCCAGATAAAGCAGCAAATACTTCTACTATAGTTTTATCCTCTATTTCCTTGCTGTACTTTTCATAGTATTCAACGGCATGTTTTTCTCTCTTACAAGCCATTTCCAGCAATATATCATCACTGTCATACTTTGAATAATCCATGTCTCTTAAAACTGGATCCTCTTTAAAACCACCTATTTTTTTATGTATTCTTGCATGCATATATTCAATTCTTGATAAAGCCTCAAATATTTTTTTAACTTTCTCATCTTTAGCAATTGTTGATGCTTTTTTGTAAAAATCTCCATTAAATATTTCTAATTTAACAGCATGATCAACTATTTTCAAAGCATTATCATCAAGTTTACTTTTATCATAATCAAACTCTTTACCATCTATTTGTAAATATTGTTCCGGTGCACCACAAAATGGACAATATCTTATATCCTCTTTACTGTTTGAGCTAATAAAAGCTTCTTTATTGAAGTTATAATTCTTATCATTAATCTCCATACCACAAATTACGCATACTAATTTTCCCATAGTTCCATCCCTTCCTTCAATTAGCATAATAATCATAATAAGTATACCATAATTTTATGAAATATTACCCATAATCTTAATATTTTAATCCATAATTTGCGTGTTGATGTAAACCATATTCCTGTTTATAATTATGATTGCAGTTCGAAAAAATTCCTCACTAAGTGCATTCAATCCATTATAAAAGGAGGGTTTATATAATGAAAAGATATAAATCATTATTTCTTGCTTCCTTATTTGCAGTTGCTACACTAGTTACACCTATGAGCATTGTAAGTGCTAGTACAGTGCAAACCCCAATTACAAGAGCTCAAGCAGAGCAAAGAGCTTTAAGTATGATTAATCTAACTTGGACATACTCTGCCAGCAAAAATGGAAAAATTGACCCTAATTATGCTTCAAGTGTTACTCAGCCAAAGCAGTTTGCTAATGTTTCCACTGCTCAAGTTACGGGTATCCCTTATAACTGGGGTGGACAAGACAGTTTAGATTCAAATTCAATTGATTCTACATGGTCAAACTTTATAGACGCTATTAATAAAGGAGCTTATGCTGGCAATGTTAACACGACTGCTGGTCAGCAATATGTGCCTGGCACTGCCGGTATTGACTGTTCTGGATTTGTACAAGCAACTTTTAATATTAAAGATAGTAAAATATCTACTTCAACTATGTTTGACAAATACTTTACTAAAATCAATCTAAGTGATATTAAACACATGGACATATTGGACAGGCCTGGTGATCATGTAGCTATATTCGACAGATGGGGTTCATTAAATGGAGTGCAAGGTGCTTTCACATATGAATCTACTTATGAAGATGTCTTTGGTGGAATACAAGGTACAAAAAGATATTTTATGACTATGGATGATATCAATAATGGATATATTCCAGGTAGATATGTTAACATCGTTGAAGACAGCTCAAATGGTTCATCTACATCAAATTCAGTTAGCGCAGGAACATTTGGTCAAATAACAAATGTAAATAGTTATGCAAACTTTAGAGCTAATCCTTCAACTAGCGCTAATATTATAGGTACTGTTCCTAAGAATACTATTGCATATTTAATTGATTATTCTAACGGCTGGTATCAAATAAAATACAATGGACAAGTAGGTTGGATATATGGCAATTTGATTGCTCCAGTAAAAAGTGGCGAATACGTAACAGTAAACAATTCCACTTATCAGCTAAATATAAGAAATAACCCTACAACGGTATCTTCTAATATTATAGGGGTGTTAAGCCAAGGCCAATATGCTCAAGTATTGGATTACTCTGTAGATGGAAGTTGGATGAAAATCAGCGTTAATGGAGTTCAAGGATGGGCATCTAGCAAATATTTAAGCTATATAAATTAAAAAAATTATAAGTATCTCTTCAAGTACAGCTTTTACGGGCTGTGCTTTTTTATGTTTACACATACATCATTAAATGGAATATAATTATTTAATTTAACATAGTTATTAATACTAGGGAATACAAGCTTTATTTTACATCTGCTTTAGTTGTACTTTAATTACTAAAGTGATAACCTAAAAAACATTATTTAGTATAGGGGTTTGTGTATGAGAAGGGATAGATTTTTAAAGAATTCACTTATATTAATTAGCTCTAATTTAATTACAGGAGTATTTGGTTTTATATTCTCCATAATTTTATCTCGCGAATTAGGTGCTGAAGGAATGGGCCTTTATGGTCTTGTAATGCCTATCTATGATTTATTCATATGTCTTATATCAGGCGGAATGGTCGCAGCTATATCAAGGGTTGCAGCAGTATATTTTTCTAAAGACGATTTTAGGAACTTAAACAGATCTATAGATATTTCATTATTATTCGATTGTGTATGGGCTCTAATTATAGTAAGTCTCGTATTTGTTTACGCTCAGTACATAAGTGTTTATATTATAAAAGACGTGAGAACCATACATGCTATACAGGTTATGTGCCCTGCTATGCTTTTCATAGCATTATCCGCAATTTTAAAAGGATATTTCTATGGTACTTCTAATATTAAAATACCTGCTTTTATTGATATTTTAGAAAAGTTTTTAAGAATAGTTGTTTTAGTAACTATAGTAACTCTTTTTTCACTTGATGATGTTAAAAATACTGTAACTGCCGCTTATGTAACATTGACAGTTGGCGAACTTGTAAGTTTTGTTCTTCTTTATATTGCTTATAAAATTAAAAAATCCCATTATAAATTTAACTTTACGGCAGCTGAAGACAAGCTTCAGCTTTTATTTAATATACTGGTTATATCTTTTCCGCTGTGTTTAAATGGTTTTTTATCAACAGCTATATCTGCTGCATCTACTTTAATAGTACCAAGAAGACTTGTGGGCGCAGGAATAGAATACAGTATGGCACTGTCCATGATTGGTAAATTCAAAGGTATGTCTTTAAATATAATCTTCTTTCCAATGCTCATAGTTATGTCAATTTCAACTGTACTCATACCAGATCTCTCTGAAAAAATAGAGAAAAAAAACTACTGGGATGCAGAGCATAGAATATCACAGGTTCTAAAAATCGCCTTATTATTAGGTATTACTACTATGGTAATATGCTTAAATATGCCTAATTCCTTAGGAGAACTTTTCTATGGTAGAAAGGACCTAGGATCATACATTAAGTTTTGCTCCTTTGCCGCTCCTATTGCTTTTACCTCTGCTACCACCTTTGGCATATTAAATGGATTAGGAAAGCAAAATATAATTTTACGTAATTCACTAATCGTAGCATTTGAAGAATTGTTCCTTTTGTATGTACTCACAGGAATATCATGGATAAACATTTATGGCTGTGGTATATCTCTAATAATAACCTCTATAACCACATTAGCACTAAACTTATATGAGATAAAGAGAATATGTAATTTAAACATTAGCAAATATGATATGTTTATAATAATCCTTTTAGGAATTCTTCTTTATTTTGTATTAGCTATATTAAACAATGTATTACCTTCACAAATGTTTGCACTTAAAAACTTATCCATGATAGCAATTGCTTTTCTCATATCACTTGTTTTTGCCTTATATATACTTAAAAACAGGCATAAATAAACATTTTATACTGGATAATGTAAAACAGGCAGTCTTTTTCGACTACCTGTTTTATGTTTTAACATATAGATATCAATTCCTATTTCAATTCTATAGTAAATTTATATGCCTCATTTAGTTTATAGCACTCTTTTTATTCTTTCTCCTTAATGTGAGTTTACCCTTCTTTCAATTTATTTTTCAAATTTTAATTCTCTATTGTCTTATATATTCATAAGCGCCATAGCTTCTTGCTGCATCCATCATGGCTTGTACATATTCAAAAGGGGCTTTTGGAGATATATCGCATCCTGTTGATAGAATATAACCTCCTTCATAGTCCTTCATTATATCAATAGCCCTTTTACACGCCTCATGAATTTTTTCTACTGGACCATATAACATTTCTTGTGTAGGATCTATATTGCCTAATATTTTTGTCCTGCCAGCTACTTTTTCTTTTAAAACTTGTAAATCAATTCTATCTACACTTAATGTACTAACACCAGTTGCAATCATTGGCTCAATTAGCTTATTTACATTTCCGCAAATATGAAGTCCTGCAGAAGTATTAAAGGTTTTCATAAACTCTACTAATTCCTTAATATAAGGGGAAACAAACTCTTCAAAGATTTTAGGGCCAATTAAATTCCCTGAAGCAATAGGTTCTGCAATTCCCCCAATTGCTGCTCCAGATGCAGCAACAGCTCTAATATGATTTTTTGCGCTTTCTGTTGTCATTCTCAGCAATTTGTGACAAAACTCAGGATCTTTGTACAAATCTCTAGCAAAGTTTTCAACACCTCTTAAAGTAGCAGCCGTTGTAAAAGCTCCAGGTGTTGATATAGAAGGTGAAACCTCATCTCCTATTTCTTTATTAACTATCTGGGCTGCTTCATATAATACCCAAAGCTTCCCATCCTTTTCTGTGCTTATCTTAATCTTATCTAAGTCATCCTTAGACTTAAGTATAGGTTCATCGCATCTTGCCACATCATCCTCGAGATATGTAAGTTTGGCACCCATAGCCTCAGCTATAATGGCACAATGTGTACATAACCCAACGGAATCATACCTAAACCTTTTATAGGCTGTAATGTGAGACTCTGCCATTACTTCAGGATTTAATTGAAATTCTTTTATTTTCTTTCCTATTAAGTAAACTGCACTGCTTGCAAGCATAGGCGTACAAACTATCCTATCTATTGGTTTTCCCTCTGAAAATGCTTTATTTCTTTCTTTTGGAGTTAGAATATCTTCTCTAATTTTCATACTTGTTCCTCCTCTTATAGCCTAATAAACGTAAACTGTCTCAATTCCCTATTGTATTTTTATTTTGAAATCAAAACAACAATTATAATTAAATTTAATAAGCTTATATATGTTTATATCTTTTTCTTATAAACAGGATTCTTAGCTTCAGGTGAAGTTTTAAACTCCATCTGAAGCTTAGAAGCCGTTATCCAGGGTCGTAGCGCCACTTATCCTCAACTTTGAGAAGTTGGGGTGTTAGTGGCGGTAGACATCGGATAAAGTAATGTATGCTTTTACTTCAATTTTATTTTGAATAAAGCACTTCACATATTAAAACTAGATATATTAATCATGAAACTTTATATGCATTTTAAATAGAAAAGGTTTCAAAAATTTGAAAATCAAATAACTATTGTAAAGAGATTAGAATCCCAGTAAAATATCACTGTCGCAATAATACAATTAATGACTAAGGAGGAATAATCATGTTAAAAATTTTATTAGCAGCAATCTTAGTTACAGGTGTAATATTTTTATTTGTACTTGTAAAGGACTACATGAATAAATCAAAGCAAGGTGAACTTGGAAATGAAAGTTTTTTAACATCAGGTCTTGTGGGAATGGTTGCAAACTTTTTCGATACTTTAGGTATAGGAAGCTTTGCTATCGAAACTTCATTATTTAAAAATCTAAAACTTGTAGGCGATAAAAAAATACCTGGCACATTAAACGTTGGTGCTACAATTCCAACAGTTTGTGAAGCCTTAATATTTTTAACAGTGGTACAAGTTGAACCAATAACTCTTATAAGTATGATTCTAGCAGCTGTAGCTGGTGCTCTTATAGGAGCTGGGATCATATCTAAACTAAATGAAAAAGCTGTTCAAGGTTCCATGGGACTTGCCCTTGTTTGTATAGCACTCATAATGATAGCAGGACAATTAAATCTTTTCCCAGTTGGAGGAAACGCTATCGGCTTATCTGGTGGAAAACTCATAATCGGAATTATAGGTAATTTTATATTTGGTGCTCTTAATACTCTAGGTATAGGATTATTTGCTCCATGTATGGCTCTAGTGTTTGCTTTAGGTATGGATCCAAAAGTTGCTTTCCCAATAATGATGGGTTCAGGTGCGATACTACTTCCATTTGCATCCTTTAAGTTCATAAAAGAAGGTGCTCACGCTCCTAAGACTTCTCTGGCTATTAATATTATGGGTCCAATAGGTGTTTTAGTAGCAGCTTACCTTGTTAAATCTCTACCACTTACTACATTAAAATGGTTAGTTATCGGTGTAGTATTGTATACAGCATTTATAATGTATAAATCCTTTAAATCCAGCAAAAATAAAACCTCAGAATTAGAAAAATCTGCTTAATAAAAAATAACACTGATTTTACATCAGTGTTATTCTTTATATTTATTTACTTAATCCTTCTTAAAATAAATCTTGGTATAAGTCTTGTTAGTTTTCTTGGCATCCCCTGTAAATCCTTCTTAGTGATGCCTCCAGTTATTGTTAATCCAATCATATATACAAGCACACCTATTATAACACATACTATAGTTAGAGATGTATTAAGAAAATATCCTCTCTTTGAAAAACCAAGTGGATATTTGAATACATAGTTCACAACAAATACTGTTACTCCCATTAATATAGAAGCAAATAATGGTTTTATGGAATGAACTACTATACTCAATCTTACTCCTAGAGATCTTCTGATTATTCTATGATTTAAAATTATAGGAACTAAGAAACCAACTACACTTCCACCTATTGCTCCTAGAATATTTATACTTGGTATAGCAATTAAGAAATAATTTGTAATTATTTTAAAAACTATTCCTATAACAGAATATAGTGTTGCAGTGTAAAGTTTTCCTATACTTTGTAATATTGTGGTTTGTATTTGCATTACAGACATCAATACTAAAACTATTGAGCCGTATGTCATTATATATGATCCTCCCCCAAATTTGAGCATTTGGAAAACTGGATCACTTAGTACTGCAAGTCCTACAGCACAAGGCACAGCAATTAAAAAGCAAAGTCTAAAGGAGTAATTAATTTTATCTTTTACCTGTTTCTTATCTCTGATGGCAAAAGCTGCTGATATTGCTGGAAGTATTGCCATAGATAGAGAAGATATTATAGCTATAGGAACATTTAAAAGCTGTTGGTATTTTGTTAAAAATCCATATAATATAGTTGCTTGTATTTCCGGTACTCCACCAGCCATCAATCTAACCTTAGTATTATATAAATCCACCAAATTTCCTGCATATGTCATACCAACACATACAGTAATAGGTATTCCATATTTTATAATCTTTCTTACTAGCTGTTTAGTAGTAAATCTTCTTACCTCTTCATTTATGTCGTCTTTATGTATTCTAAACTTTTTATTTTTTTCATAATAAAACATCAAGAATGCAGCAGATATTAGTGCTCCTATAGATGTACCTATGGCCCCTCCTGCACATCCAGCTTCAACACCATATTTTATAAGCATAGCAGCAAACAATAGAGAAAAGACAGTATTTGCAACTTGCTCTATTACCTGTGAAACAGCTGTAGGAGTCATATTTCCTCTGCCTTGAAAGTATCCTCTATAAGCAGAAGCTATTGATGTAAAGAGAATTGCCGGTGCTAATGTTAACAGCGACAAGTAAGCTTTTTTATAGTGCACAGCATTGGCAAAAGGCCCTGCAAAAATAAGCAACATTATCGACATGACAACCCCAGCTGTAAATAAAATAGCCCTAGCTATTTTAAAACTTTTTACTGCATCCTTATAGTTTTTAACTGCTATAAGCTCAGATACAAGTTTTGAAATAGCCACTGGTATACCTGAATTTGTCAGCACAAATATAAATACATATACTTGATATGAAGCTCCATATATTCCGTAACCTTCATCACCTATAATTATCCTTAAAAATGGTATATAAAGTAATGACAGTATCTTTACCATCATACTTGCCACAGAAAGTATAGCAAAACCTTTAGTGGTTGATTGTTCCTTCATTTTAAAAACTCCCTATCCGAACCTTAATTAATTAAAATTAAAAGTTAAATATATTAGAATTTCTCAAATATATCATTCTTTATCTTTTTAAATACTGGCGGTAAGCTTTCTGCTATAGTCTTGTTTTCTAAGTAAGATAATTTTTCTGGACAGTCCTTAAATATAAGCTTATATGCATATAAAAACTGATAATTTAGTCCATACTTATTAACGAAAAAGTTGTTTAACTTTGATATTCCGTATTTAGCGTCACCTATTATTGGATTTCCAAGATGGTTCAAGTGAGCTCTTAGCTGATGGCTTCTTCCTGTCAATAGTTCTAATTCAACCAATGAATATGTTCCAACACTTTGAAGAGTCTTTACCCTAGTAGATATTTTTTTTGTATCTTTCTTTGGTGAATCAAAAATTTTAGATATATTTTCATCTTCATTTTTAGCTATGTATGCCTCATATAAGCCATCTTTTGCTCTTCCCTTTACAACGGCCATATAGTACTTATCTATTTTTCTTTCTCTAATCATTTCATTTAATAATCTTAGTGCTTCATAGTTTTTTCCGTAAATAACGATACCAGATGTATTTCTATCAAGTCTATTACAAGGTGCTGGAGTAAAAGTTACTTCCTTTTCCGGATTATAGTCTCCTTTATCATACAGGTATGAAAGCACATAATCAGTTAACGTAGAATCTCCTTTTTTACTATCAGAATGTACCAACACTCCTGGCCATTTTTCTACTATTAACATATTTTCATCTTCATAAGTAATCTTTAAGAAATTGCTTTCTATTCTTGTGAACTTTTCTTTCTTTTCGCTAGAAGATATATCTCTTGTCTCTACTAAATCACCTTCAACTAGAGAATACTTTTCCTTAACTTTTTTTCCATTTACTTTTACGTCACCTTTTCTTATAGTCTTATATATAGCACTTAAAGGAACATCCTTAAGCCACTTTCTCATAAACTTATCAATTCTTTGTCCAGCCTCATTTGGTCCAATTTCAATTTTCATGTAATCACTCCTAGTATTTTATAATAATGTTCTGCATTATTCTTCATTTTTATCTTCATATTGACATTTTAATATATTAAACAACATCTAATTATATACTACTATTGTTACCAAAATCAATACATATAAATACTAATATTTTATCCAGCGGCTACCACTGAGCTGAATTCTTATAACAGCTAATGCTCTATTTTATAATAGTTGATCAAAAAAAATAGAGGAAGCTGATATAAATTTCAGTTTCTCTATATATTCTACCATATAACTTCTATTTCGTTTTTAGTTAATTTCACTACTTGATTTGAATGCATTTCCTTTCTGTTAAATATAATTTTTAGCAAGTCACATTGTTTTTGCATCATATCATAATATTCCATCCATGACTCTGTACTCTTTTCTAAATCCATTATCTGTCTTTCAAGTAGAAACCCACCATTATAAACAAAATCATCATATTTGTCTCTTGAAATAGTCTGTTCTTCATTACCCCAAAATGCTGTAGTAATTAAAGGGTTAATCCTTCTATCAATTTTTTCGCTTATCCTTTCACTATTATCATTACGAAAGGCTACTATGAAATAATTTGTTGTGCTTCATCAACACTAAACCATAATACAGAATCACCGTTATATCTCTGTGAAACTGCTAACCCAATTTTAACATTACCAAAGCATTTGACTATAACTACTTCATCATTTTCCTCTTCAAATTCAGTATCAACTATATTAATCGTTGCAATATTCTTAAAGCAACATAAAACGGGGGGAACACCGTACTTTTGTGAAGGTAGTTCCATCCGAACATGCTTATTTCCTAATTTTTATTTTTATACATTAATCATAAGAATTACATGCCTATCTAACATTATATTTAGGCTTTTTTAATCGTATTTTACTTTTCTTCTTTATAGATAATTTCATCAAAATAATTTTCCCATTTTCTATTTCCGTATTTAGCCTGAACTGCATGTTCTAGTAGTGCTGGCGATACTGATTTATGATATTTCAATTCTCTAATCTCTTTATCAGTTGCTGATCTTAAATAGTTTCCTTTATGATCAGTGACCATATATCCATTTAAAGTCTCCACCTTATATATAGGAAAAATAATATTTTGTGGAACATCAACATTGCCTATTACCTTCCATCTACCTTCTTCAATAAAATTATCAACTGTAAATGTTAAAAAAGCAATAGGATTACATATAACTTGTTCAGGTATAAGTATATCTTCGCTAGTAATATCGTAAATCACATAGCATTTATCTATTCCATCTGATACAACTTGCCCATAACAATTTTTTTCATTATCAACAGGTATTATGAAGACATCTTCTACTTTTACTCTTTTTCTTTTAGCCATAATATTAGCCCCTCACCTTATAGACCTATCTCTAAAACTCTCATTAATTAACCATTCACTTAATTCTTCTACATATCATCCTATTTTAGAATATTATAAAGTAATCATCATCAATTTGTCCATCCAAGCTAAATAATAAATCATATGTGCCTACATGTTTATTTTTGTAAAAATTTGGTATTGTTACTGCTATATGATTATAATCACAATCAGGCCAATTCCCAAGCTTTAAAGAAATGGTTTGTATTTCTGATATTAATTCGTTACTATTAAATTTTCCAAATACTTTAGAAAACTCTTCTTCTGATTCATTTCTGTATATCTCAAAGGTTTTCCAAAAACTCGAAACTGCTCTTTTCTCAATATTGCTATCATATATCCATTCCTTCATTTTTTTAATATCCAAATTTATTCCACCCTTCATGATGCTTTTGAATAATTAATTTAATGAAAGGTTAGTATATTATGTTTGAACTTTTCTATCTATAAATTATGTCAAAATAATTAACTAGCACAAGAGATTAATTTAAAATTAAAACTATTTTCCCATTTTATCTTCTGGTTTCCTAAACAACACCCATTGTTTAAATACTGTTAATATCTCTTCTAGTTTCCTAGCATCTCCTCTCCCCTTAAAAACTCCGTTATCAACAACACATTGTATCCAATTTGACTCGTTTATATATATATTTAGTTCATCAAACTTTTTAAATTCTAAATCAGTGTCAACTAGATCTATATCAACCAACCATCCTGGGTTATCAAGTGTTGAAATTGTAACGCCATAACAATGTTCCCAATCCTCATCACAATTTTCTATATACCAATCCTGTATCCATTTAATTATATTCATAATGATCACGCTCCATTTTTAATTTTTCAAAGCAATTTTTTAACTTTTAAGGTTTATTAGGTCTTTCCCATGATAACGGTTCTCTTACATCACCTGGCACTGTTTTGTCATGTACATGTGGTAGAAGATCTTCTTGTGTCACTGGATTTCTATGAGGCTTTTCTGCTCCATCATAACTTATCCTTAAATCAAATCCTTTCGGATTAAAAGGATTTGGTTTATATGTCTCATAATTTGTGATCTCTCCAGTATTAGGATCTCTCTTAAACGTACTATGATCACCTTTTGCATTTGGATCAGGCTTAAGTTTATTTTTAACCCTTCCATTACTAGAAGGCTTCGTATTATTATTTGGATTTTTGGGCTGAGTATTCTGATGATTATTAGTTGTATTACTATTACTTTATGAGTAAGTTATATGATTTCTCTTGTACAAATCATATGCCATGTACCTTTTGTTCAGTCCTTCTCAAAGCATTCATGACTGCTTTGATACTATGACCTCTGCTGACTGACTTCTCATGATAAATCTTATTTCAACCGTACGGTTCGAATTCATTACCGTACGTCCATGAGACCTCACCATGTAAGAACGACAACCTTCATCTCATATATCTACCACATTTACTCCATAGAAATTCGTATAGTGTTGGACTTGGTTTTGCTAGGCAAACTCGTCCTTTCTATGTAAGCCTTATATGTGGCTCGTGTTCCTCAGACCGAGACTTTACTTAGGACTTCCTTCAGATTCCTCCTCACGGAGGACACCCTTGCCTTCAGCTAGTGGTTCTCACTATCAAGCCCACAACGGACTTTCACCATCAAGTTATCACCCATGCTAGGCGCACCTAAAGGGTAGTAACAACTTTTACCTATTACTACCCTTTTAACATTGATTTAAGTTTTATTCATTCGCTCACTACAGAATTATTATTATTATGCATTAGATTATTCTTCATCTATTGTCGATTTTCCCAGCTTAGTTCACATATCATTTTTATGCAGTAATATATTTATTAATTTTGCATTCAAATTTATAGATTAGTATCATGTACATTTATTGTTCTACAATTTAATTCTACACATTCACCAGAAACGTTATGCTGAAGTCCTTCTAATTCTATAAGGATTACACTTTCATTCATATCAATAGATGCAAAATTATCCTCATAATTAAAATCTAATTTAGCTACTATTGTAATATACTTACCACTTTGCCTAATTAAGCTCTTGTTTTTAGTTGTTGAAACTATATTTTTACCCCAAGTAAAATTCTCATCTATATCTAGCTCTACATCATATTCTCTATTTTTCTCTGGCTTATTGCCATCCCATTCAGCTACAATATTTTCATTATCAAGTTCTACTATGACTTTGTAACTCTTAGAACCCTTCTCAAGTATATTTACTATTTTAACTATCATTAATTATTCACCATTTCTTATTATTTATAAGGCACTCTAACCACTGTATTATCAACATTCATAACATTCTTTATAGGATCAAACGTCCATATTTCCTCATGATAATGAAATTTACTCGGATTTGAATTCATTTCATGTGAACTGAATCTTATGCTTCGAGTTCCATCTGCTGAAAATATTCTATCTAGATCTTTTAATCCTGTTCTTTGATGAATATTAGTCCGCCCACCTGGTCCTAAAAACTCGTCCCACTTGCCTACTGCATCTTTTACTTTTACAGGTTTATTAGCATAAACTTCATTGTGATAACCTCTCCCTGGAATGTTTTTAGCTTCAGCTCTCCCTTAGCTGATACTTTCTGAGGTTTAACAAATTTATAAGAAACAATTACCGTAGCTATTAAACCAGCAGCCTTAGTTGATGTAGATGGTGTTATAAACTGAGTCACTTTTTTAACAGCTTCTGCAACTTTGCTGGCTATCATTTTTGTTGATTCCCAAATTTTCCCCCAGAAAGATGAACAACCACTTGGATCATCTAAGTTAACAGGATTATTAGTACAATATGCAAATACATTATGAGATAGTAACTCCCCTACTTTTCCACCTAGAGAATCAGCATTTATAAACCTGCCTAACTCAGGATTATAATATCTTGCATTCAAATAATACAACCCAGTTTCAGTATCATACCTATATCCTCTATATTTATAAGGATTCTTAACTCCAACAGTATCCTTTAAGCTTCCATCTATAGATATAAGTTTTCCCCAGGTATCATAAGTATAACTTACTACATCATTTCCATTTGTGTCAAATAGGCCTATTATATCTCCTTGTGCATTTCTTATGTAGTAATACTCGATCCCGTTTAAATGATACTTTGTAACAACTCTATTTACATTTTTCTCTGTTCTTACTCCCTTATCTGTTAAGTAAGTCTTAGGAATCTATGTTGTAATGGGGCTGCCGCACTAAGGAATTTTCATACAATATATTGCTTTGTAAATTTAAAATTAGCACAATATATTGTAGTATTTATTCTTAATGCAACAGCCCCATTTTTGTATGCTTTAATCAGTATTTTTTATTTGATTAATACAATCTAACCAATCATGCCAAATGGCAGGATCAGCTGTACTTTGTTGCTCAATAAGTATCATATCACTAAGCAAACCACCAATTTCATCAGAATTTGTTCTTTCATAATACTTTTCTAGAAAAGAAACCATAGCTTTATACGCTTCTTCTATACTTAAATCCATATTCGCACCTCCATTATTTAGGTTTTACAGGGCTCGATAAACCAGTGTCATGATGAAATAGTTTAATAGAATCATTTATTCCGCCATTTCTAATTTCTTCATTCCTAACTTGTGCCCATATTTGTTTACCTTCCTCGGTTATTCTAGCGTACCATTCACTTCCATACTTATCTTTTCCCAAAAAATTTGCCATATCATTTGCTGTATCTGTTAGAAGCTTTCTGTTTGCTGATGTATCAACTTTAAAGTGTCCTTCTGCTTGTCTAAAAATATGACCTGCATTTTTTTTACTTATTTTACTGATGCTTTACCTGTCCCCTTAGCCGATATCTTATAGAGTTTGAGAACTTTATAAGCAACAACTCCCGTGGCTATTGCAACAGCAGCCTTAGTTGATGTAGATGGTGTTAGAAACTGAGTCACTTTTTTAACACTTTATTAACTATCTTTTTTACTGCTTCAAAAATCTTACCGCAATTAGACCATCAACCACTTGGATCATCTAAGTTAACAGGCCGGGTAGAGTAATGGCGTAGTTATATTACTTAGTTCTATTTCCATTACCCTCGACTAAGAATCGTACGTGAAGTTTTCCCTCATACGGCCCAATTGCTGAATTCTTCTAACAGTTTATGTATCCTATTGTCTGGATTTCACTTTCACATATTATAATATCTAACCTGCTAATCTTTAAAAAGCCCCCATTTGTCGTATATCATTTCGCTACTCCACTCTTTCCAACCAAAGCCAAATTTCTTTTCTGCCTTTCTTGCAAACCTTCTCACTTTCTCCTCAACCCATATTTTAATGTGAGTTAACGTTCTTGAACAGTGTTCTATTTTATAATAGTTGACCCCAAAAAAGAAGGAACTGATATAACTTTCAGTTCCTCTATATATTCTACATTCTATACCTTTTTCTCTATATCACTATATTAATGATAAATTCTAATTTTGTAATCAAATTAAACTGTTTAGTATAATTAATTAGTTATATCTGTCATCAGCTTACTATACACATCATTTGCTTTATTCCTTATCTGATTTTCATTTACATAAACATTTGAGATTGCAAGATCATCTTCAAAAGGTGAATATCTAGCAGTAAACTCACAAAGTTCTTTAAAAAGAGAATTTTCTACTGTGCTTAAGGTACTATAATCTGTGTCTAGATTATATATTACTGTAAACTGTTCACAGAATGAATTTACATCATACTTCTCTTTAATATATTTTTCTAGTAGATACTGAAGTTTTTCTTTTGAGTTCATTATTATTTCTCTTTCTATTTTTTATATTTAAACTAGTGATCCCATAGCTTTTCTGGCATATTCAAAAATTTAACTGTAATTCTATAGTGATAAATATTAGTTATTCCATTTATATACTTTTATCCATATCCCAAATTACTTTACGAGCCAAAATTTTAATTGTATCACCTGAATTAAGTGTTATATTAAAGCTAAAAAACTCATCTGATATACTAGTATAATTTGCAAGCCTACTACACCAGAATTGTTCATCGTCTTTATATTTTTCGAGTTTATTAATTAATTCACTATTATCATCCATGTCACAGTGTGAAATATAGTTTCCACTTCCCCATAACTCGTAATAGCTAATTTCATTATAAATAACTTCCTCAAAGATCAATTTTGCCTCTAATTGTTGGTTTTTAGAAACAATTTTTGAAATTGGAATTATAACTTTATAATCATCGTAATTGCATATAACTTGTCTAATCTGCCAATCGTGTATATTCATATAGCTAATATTGGTCTGTGTTTTTTTATCTATTACTATCACTTCTATGCCTCCTTACTTGAATAGATGTATAAAATCATCTGGAATTGGATCGCCAGGCAGTATATGTGTATTCTCAGTTGTAGGATGAGGGATTCGGTTCTCCCCATCCGGTGTAATATGATAATGCTCGCCATATTGTAAATCTTCATTCCACTCGAATAACGCTTTTTTTGTGTCGTCTAGCCATTTGATAATTCTTCCGTTAGCTTTAGTATTAAATTCAAGCTTTTTTAATCCAATAGGATTAAAGTCATGTGGGTTTTTAGGAAACGTTTTACTTACCCCATTAACACCCTTAGAGACTTTATCACTTTGATTTTTCGCCACACTAGCCCCACCTGATATAATCGAAGCTGTGCGTGGATGTTTTATTACATAATTTATACCGACCGCTGCAACAAGTGCAACTCCTGCTGTTACAGCTGCTGTTACTAAATGTTGCTTTATTGTATTTACTACACCCGTAACGGCACTTTTAGCTGATTGCCACATTTCAGTTAAGGTAGGCCAATTACCATTTGAATCTTGCATATTTACAGGATTATTTACACAATATGCAAACATATTATGTGATACTAATTCTCCTACTTTTCCACCTAGAGAATCAGCATTTATAAATCTGCCTAACTCAGGATTATAATATCTTGCATTCAAATAATACAACCCAGTCTCAGTATCATACCTATATCCTCTATATCTATAAGGATTCTTAACTCCAACAGTATCCTTTAAGCTTCCATCTATAGATATAAGTTTTCCCCAGGTATCATAAGTATAACTTACTACATCATTTCCATTTGTGTCAAATAACCCTATTATGTCCCCTTGTGCATCTCTTGTATAGTAATACTCTACCCCATTTAGATTCATACTTATAAGCTTGTCGCTACTATCATAAGTGTAGTAAATTTTATCTGTACCGTTATCTTCGTAAGTTACATCATCACCATTTAAATGGTACTTTGTAACTACTCCATTTACATTTTTTTCTGTTCTTATTCCCTTGTCGTTGTACTTAAAGGATATATTTGTTCCTGTCTTTGACATAGAAGAAAGTTGCCTTCCTTCTTCCCATGTAAATGTCCATCCATCATAGGCAAGTGGGTTTCCTATAGCATCATAGGTTATTGTCCTTCCATTATAGGATGTAAGCTTATCCTTCCAGTTGCTATCTCCATATTCATAATTATATGTTTTCGTTGGGTTTGCAGGATTAGCATCTGTAGTATAGTTATATTCGGTTTTTGTTAGTATATTTCCACCTGCGTCATAAGTGTATACTATTGTTTTGTTTAGTACCTGATTATCTTCTCTTGTTACTTCATTAAGCTCATTATAGTAGTATTTTATTTTCTTATTATTGTCAGTTATCGTATCTATATTTCCTCTAGAATCGTAAGTATAATTTATGGTTCTTCCTTTATGTAGGAAATTAATAGACTTTACTTTTGTTGTAGTAGAACCTCCGTTGCAACCATTGCCATTACTGTTTTATAAGCATATGAGTTAATCCTATTAGCAATTGAATTGAAGAGAAATCCACTTGAATCTTTCATATTCGCTAGATTATTAGCAAATATTTGATTTTCTTTTTATTTCACCTAATGGAAGAAGCTCAACAAGTACTATATGACCTGTTGAGCTATTGTTTTTTAGCTTATATTAGCCTTTCTGTGGAGTTTCATTAACTAGCTTATGTGTTTTCCTAGGATAGTGTCCTATTAGCTCCTTTTTGGTGTTCAATTAGAGTTTTTAGAGCACATTCTCTAATAGGATAGGATAGCTTAGACTCAATACATTATTTCAATTACGTAGTATCTACAAATAACCATCTTTTCTTTTATGAGCGGAACTTAATTACATTCTACTAGCTCCGCCTAAATTCTCTTGAGGGAATTTTAATAATATAGTCCAACAAGTACTGTGACCTGTTGGACTATTAATTGTGTGGTGTCTTAGTTGTTACTAATCAGCTGCTCGCTGCAAGATTCTAATTATGCTACGATTAAATTCTACTTTATTAATTATTTAATGATTTGTAAACAAAACATACAACATCAATCATTATGAAGTTAGCTCTAACTATAATTATATAGCTATTTTGAATTTGAAAAACATTTAACCCAGCTATTAGCTTATTTACTTAGTTAAGGACAATTATAGAAATTTAATTTAAGTACTAACTATATTTTATATAACATTTTCGTCAAAACTTAACGAGATATTTGGTTTAAGATAAACTGATATCTTTTTATCATTATCTCTAACGTAAATTATTAATTTTTCATTGTCCGCGTCTATTTTTTCTACATTACTTAGTAATATATCGAAAATTGGGTTTGTCATATTATTATAGCTTAGCGTTATTGAAACATACTCTTCAAATGTAGAAAAATGCAAGATAAATTTAAATCCAAAATTATCTTCATAAGTATATGTTAATATTTTAGCTTCCTTGTCTATAAAAACTGGTTCATCGCAGAATAAGTTTAATAAACTATATTTATCATAAAAGATACTCATATAATCCCTCCTATTTAGGATATATTGTAATAACCTTTCCTGCATCATTAGTTATTACTTTAACATCATTGGTAATGTGTTCCCATGTGCCAGGCATATTCCCTGGCAATCGAGTTCCATTTTGAATAGCATCTTCAACTACCATCGGCGGTACACCTCTTGGATCCACATATTTTTCAAAAGCCTTTGTACCTCTTTTTAAGCCATTTACTAGTGCTCTTTGTTCTAGTTCTGCTTTTACTTGAGGGGTTTTCGGAGCCATTCTTTCTAATGCATGTTTGGAATATTCCCTACCATTAATTATTTTACCCCTTTGAGGCATATCCCAACCTGCATTACTCTTGCTTTTAAAATTTTTTCTAGATACTACCTTATTCTCAATATACTTAACTCCTACTGCTACCGCAATTGTTACAATAGCAATCTTAACTGATACTTGAACTTGCTTACTAACATAGTTCCATGAATTTTTAATTCCATTCCAAATATCAGTTAGAGTTGGCCAATTTCCGTTAGAATCTTTAAGATTAACATGATTATTTGTACAATACGCAAATACATTATGAGATAGTAACTCTCCTACTTTTCCACCTATAGAATCTGCATTAATAAACCTGCCTAATTCAGGATTATAGTATCTAGCATTTAAGTAGTACAACCCAGTCTCAGTATCAAACCTATATCCTCTATATCTATATGGATTCTTAACTCCAACAGTATCCTTAAGACTTCCATCTATAGATACAACCTTACCCCAAGTATCATAAGTATAACTTACTACATCATTTCCATTTGTGTCAAATAAGCCTATTATATCTCCCTGTGCATTTCTTGTATAGTAGTATTCTGTTCCATTTAAGTTCATGCTTATGAGTTTACCACTACTGTCATAAGTGTAATAAATTTTATCTGTACCGTTATCTTCGTAAGTTACATCATCACCATTTAAATGGTACTTTGTAACTACTCCATTTACACTCTTTTCTGTTCTTATTCCTTTATCATTGTACTTGTAAGATATATTTGTTCCTGTCTTTGACATAGAAGAAAGTTGCCTTCCTTCTTCCCATGTAAATGTCCATCCATCATAGGTAAGTGGGTTTCCTATAGCGTCATAGGTTATTGTCTTTCCATTATAAGATGTAAGCTTATCCTTCCAGTTACTATCTCCGTATGCATAGTTATAGGTATTTACAGGGTTTGAAGGATTAGCATCTGTAGTATAGTTATATTCTGTCTTTGTTAGTATATTTCCTCCTGCATCATAGGTATATACTATTGTTTTGTTTAATACCTGATTATCTTCTCTTGTTACTTCATTAAGCTCATTATAGTAGTATTTTATTTTCTTATTATTGTCAGTTATCGTATCTATATTACCCTTAGAATCATAATTATAATTTATTGTTCTTCCTTTGTGCAAGAAATTAACAGAACTTACTTTTGTTGTAGTAGAACCTCCTGCTCCATCTGTATAAGTGTAATCCACATAATAGCCATTGCTTCCAAATTGAGTTGGTGTTATATATGCATCTCTTGTTTTTCTTCCTAAGGAATCATAAGTATACATAATATGATTATTTGAATACTGAACATCATAGGTTTTTCCATTTATCTTTTCTGTAAACTTATTTTTATTATTGTTTCCATCGTAACCATACACTGTACTGTTTCCCTGGCTGTCTACAACTTTTGCAAGTCTATCTGCTAAGTCATACACATATCTGTAACTTACATTATTTACAAGGTCTTGTTGATAACCTAAGTTTCCTGCAGCATCATACTGATAAGTGTATCTTTGTTGTGGTTTACCGTCTATATAATAATTTTTAGCCACTACTCTGTCTAAGTTATCATAATCACTGCTTACAATCTGACCATTTCCATAGGTAGATTGAAGAAGGTTTCCTGTAGTTAAATCATAGTTATTCTTTATAAGATTCTGTGTTCCAACATTAACCGCTATATTATTACCTAAAGAATCATAATCAAAACTATAACTAAAACCATTATGTGTTATGGTTTTAATTTTATCATTTTCATAAGCATAACTATTTGTTATATCTTTACCATCTACATTTTTACTTACATCAGTCAGTCTATCCATACCATCGTAAGTTTTAGATATAAATTCATCTCAAATATCACAAGTATATAAAATGGGTGAAACACATTATCCTTTTGAGGATTATTCCACCCTAGATTGCTTTTTTATCAAATTCATTTAAAACTTATTGATGTGGTAAAAGATAGCGTTTCTAAAACTTAGTTTTATAAATATAAACTAAATACAAGGGTAACTAATATCAAAACTTTCATCATTTATTACAACGCATTTAGCTTCTAAAAATAATATAGAGTTCCATAATTCTATTGTAAAATTAGCTGAAGATTTCCACTGTGTAGCCCAATCTTCAGATAAAGAATCTATAGTAATTTTGCCAATCCCTTTTTCGTAATAGTCGATAGACGTTAATTCCATATAATCATTATTATCATATTTATTTAAATTATATCTTTTTTCGCCTATGTCTTCTATGAAATAAAATGAACTTACACCTTTAAATATTAAATTAAATTCTTTGCTAACTTCATTAGCAATTACTTTCAATTTAAAGGAAAGTGTATTTCTTAAGATATCAACATTAAATTTTTCAATAGTACCATCCCATAATTCATTTAATTTTAATTGCAATTCTGAGTGTAGCAAATTTATTCACTTCCTTTGAATATTTTTATCATGTTATCAATTGGCTCAATGTAGTTATCACTAAAATCTATATGAATTAATGCTTTATCATTGGAAAGCCGTCCTTCAGGCGTTAAAGAACCTTTTCCGTTTATACTAACTCTAAAATAAGGATTTTTCCTTCCTCCTGAACCGGCCTCCATAGCTCTTACTGTAATGTAAAAATGCCCATATTTATTACATGTAATTGTAAGTAAATACGAACATTTTTACTATTTAATATAAGAAATGAGATACCTCATTTAAGACAATATTTCCTGACACATATTATTTAAGAAATTCAAAGGCTGCTTGACATTGTATTGCAACTCCAACTGCAAGACAATCCTCATCAACATCAAATAAACTTCCATGAGCTGGGTGGATTATACCTTTACTTTCATTTCTAGATCCTAAGTAATAAAATGCTGAAGGTCTCTCTAGTGAAAAGTATGCAAAACTCTCCACTCCCATACTTGGACTTTGAAGCATCGTTATATTATCTTTTCCTATAACCTTTTCTGCAGAGTTTAAAAGTATATCCACAGCCTCATCATTGTTGTATAAGCAAGGATAGCTTTCTTCAATGTCTATTTCACACTGTCCTCTCATTGAATGTACTATACCTTCCACAACTTCCACAACTCTCTGTTTTACATAAGCTCTGTGTTCTGTTGTCATTACTCTTATAATACCAGATATAGTCACTTCTTCAGGTATTATATTTGGAGCAGTACCACCATGAATTGAACCTATAGTTAAAACCGCTGGATCAGTAGGTGGCAATTCTCTACTTATAATATTTTGAAGAGCTAAAACCACAGAACTAGCTATAACTATAGGGTCAACACCTGTGTGTGGACGTGCCCCATGTGCACCTTTTCCTTTAATTTTTATTGAAAAAGGATTAGATGCTGCATTTACCACGCCAGTTTTTACACCTATTTTCCCTGTTTCTAAGTCTTCTTCTACATGAAGTCCAAATACCATATCTACATGAGGGTTCTCTAATACGCCCTCATCTATCATTACCTTAGCTCCACCTGTCGTTTCCTCAGCTGGTTCAAAAAATAATTTTACATTTCCCTTTAATTCACTCTTTATGCTATTTAAAACCTTTGCTGCTCCAAGAAGTATTGTAGTATGAGCATCATGTCCACAAGCGTGCATTCTTCCTTTAACTGTTGAGACATAACTACAACTCTTTTTGTCTTCAAGAGGAAGGGCATCCATATCTCCTCTAAGGGCAACAGTCTTTTCTCCATTACCTCTTATTATTCCACAGATTCCAGTACCTGCAGTTTCTGTATATTCTATGCCCTCCTTTGCTAGAAATTCCTTTATTTTATCAGAAGTTCTATGTTCTTCATAGCCTAACTCTGGATGCATATGAAAATCTCTTCTTAAGTCTACTAATTCTTCTTTAATATCAGTTGCTAATTTAAAAAAATCTAGTCCCATTTCCACCTCTCCAATCTGTGTAATATTATTGCCAACCAAGCTCTATAACATCCCCGTTTAGCAGCTTATCATGATATCCAGCATTTTTCCCATTTAACAATAGATATAAACTGCCTTTTGGCATTGTTAAGTCAAATTCTATATAATTGAATATATCTATAAATATATAGTCCTCTTTACCTTTTAAAATTACAGGTTCTTTATTGACTATAACCTGAATGTAATCCTTAACTGTACTTGAGCTACTTTCTTCTGCTATACTAGCAGCAGCTTCTTGATATATATTTGTATCTTCACTGTTTTTCTGCGTATTAAAGCTACTTAGATTCTCTTGTTCTTCATCAATGATTTCTTTCTTTACTTTATCTTCATTTTCTTTTATGTTATCACTTTCTGTAACTTCCTCATTTGACTTAGTTTCTTCCGCTGTCAATTCTTCTTTACTGATTCTGTATATTCTATCCCCTTCATTTATAGCATAATCGTCAGAAAGTTCCTCTCCATTTAGAAAATAATTAAAACTTGAATTGTTATCTGCAAAATACTTCTTGTAATCTCCTAGTGCTTCTGGATATATTATTTGAACATCATCATTTTCCTTAATTTGTGCTTCTAAATCAACTCTTTCATCATTAATATATATAACTGGTTCTAAATTTTCAAGAATATCATTAACAAAGAAGCTTATAGAATGAATTTTTCTTACATAGTCCTTAATTTTCGGACATGCATCATTTCCATCAACAGCATAATTTATTTCTATGCTATCTCCTTCTTTTACTTCTTCATCGATACTGGACTTTTCACCATTCACCTTAATTTCTGCATTACTTGCAAGTGTTCCAAAGGCTACTCTTTTTATATCATTCAGCATAAACCTTATATTCCTACCATTCTTTCCAATCAACACCTTAGGATTTACCCCAGCTTGCATCATAACATCCATTATTGTATGCTTATGAGAATTAAATAAACTAATAACATTGTCATTTAAAAATACATCTATAAAATCATGTCCTAGCCTTTTAATTGAAACTAAAGCAATTCCTAAAACAGTAACACCAATACTACCTAACGAGTTATCTTCACATACACAATCTATAACCGCATCTCTTCCCTTTATTCCTATTCTTTGAAGAGGAATATTTAGTTTTTCTGAAAGAAATTCTTTTAGCTTCGGTGTATGTGCTCCTCCACCAACTAAAAATACCGCATTAGGAGCTTTATCTCCATTTAATTCTATTATCTTGCTTCCTATTTCCTCAGCTATTTTTTTAACAGATGGACTTATTAATTTTATTACCTCTTCTGATACAATTTCATTTTCAAGACCTAAAACATCAGTATATGTAACTTTTTCTTTTTCGCTGCACTGTTTTTTTATAATTTCGGCAGTATTAAAGTCTACTAAATAGTTCTGAGCTATAATTTCCGTTATTTCATCTCCAGCCATAGGAACCATCCCATAGGCACTAATAGTATCTTTACTGCTTATAGCTATATCTGAAGTTCCAGCACCTACATCCACTAGTGCCAAATTTAAAAGTCTTAAATTTTTAGGTATTGCTGCCTCCATAGCTGCTATTGGCTCTAATGTAAGACTTATAACCTGAAGCCCTACTTTATTCATTACAGAGTAAAGGCTGTCTACAACGGATCTTGGAAGAAATGTGGCTATAACTTCTGCTCCTATATTTTCTCCCTTATGAGAAAGTAGATTGCTAATAACATATCCATTTAAATAATAATTTTTCACACTATATCCAACACAATACAGCTTTCCTTCTGTCTGATTATTAATTTTTTCTTCTGCTGCTTTAACAGCGGTTAGCTCTAGGCTTCTAATTGCATCCTTGTCAATTTCTTTATCGTAGTCAACTTTCAGTTCAGATTTGCAGACCACTGTTCTCAAGAATCTTCCTGCCGCTGCAATTGCCACACATTCCATTTTTACATTTAGCTTACTTTCAATTTGCTTTTTCACAGTACTTACTGCGCTAGCAACTAAGGATACATCGTGAATTTGCCCATCCACCATGGCCCTTTCTTCATGTTCCACGCAATACTCAGCTACTACATGAAACTTCTTATCTTTTATAATACCTGCAGTACCTATAACTGAGCGTGTACCAATATCAAGTGCAAATATTAAATCTTTTGGGTTAACATTATTACCGTCCATAATAGTACCTCTTTTTTTATAATTTAAAAGCTCATATTCTAGGAATATGATCTATTGTCTTAATAAAATTATAGTTAATTATAAAATGTTTGTAAACTAGCCTATATGGATCAATTTGTCAAGATTTAGATCATGAAAATATTTAATATTATATAAATTATTTTTGACGTCAAAGGGATTATGTTAATAAGAGCTCTGGATTACTTCAGTGCTTTTATATATAGCGTGTGTTTTTATTACCGGAGTGCTTTGTGAAATAATATTTTAGAATTATAAAAGCCTTGGCGTATAAAACCAAAGCTTTTATCTTGTTTATAATTTTATATTAAAATTAATTTCTTTTTATTTATTTTAATAACAATTCACCATCTTTGATTGTTATATATTGACCATCTGCTATTGTTATATATTTTTCCCCTGTAAAATTATCATTTGTAACTATATCCTCAATTTTATGTCTGCTACTTTTTGAAACTTCTATATAACTTTCAGATGCTGATGCAACTTTATACTCTCCTGGTTGAATATCCACTCCAACTTTGTATTGTCCACTTGGTAACTTATTGTCTTTAGCAGCTACTTTAGGAGCTTTATCGATTGTATATGTTTTTGCATCTTTAATTGTTATATATTGACCAGCTTCAATAGTAACATAAACTCTTCCTTGTATATTATCATTCATTACAATGCTCTCTATTGATCCTTTGCTGTCTTTTGCTACTTCTACATATCCTCCTCCACTATCGCCAACTACTAAATACTCTCCCGGTTGAATATCTACTCCAACTTTGTATTGTCCTGCTTTTATTGAATCATCTTTTTTAGGAGTAGATTCATTAGGTTTGCTGGCTTGTGTGTTAGTTTGAGCGTTAGCTGGTTGATTACTAGTCTCCACAGCTTTTTTATTTGAACTACATGCTGTAAATGAAGATATTGAAGCTATCACTATTAATCCTACTATTAATCTTTTTAACATTTTATTTCCCCCTAAATATATAAAACTAAGATTAATTATATCAAGATTTTACGGTTTTTTCAAATATATAGTAAGCCTTACAATAAATTCACACTTGTGCAAAATATATTATATAAATCTATTGATTTTTTATGAGAGTAAAATATTACATACGAATTAGTTCAAGATATTAAAGTAAGTATAATACGATATACGATTGTACAATAATAAAACAATAATTGTCATGTTTTTGGTAGAAAAACTAACTAAAATACAATAACCAGATTAGAATCTCAAATTAAAATTTAAGATTAAGTGATAGGCATTTATTCTTATTACATATCTCTCTTGTTTTGTAAACTTAAATAAGCCTGTATTAACTTTCGAATACAGGCTCATATACTATATCATATGTATTTTAGTATGATTTAAATGGCTATTTTCCTTTTATCAAATCCACCATAGTTCGCTTTGGTTGGCAAAATAATTCCTTAACACCTTCTCGAAATTGCTCCTGTGTGATGTGAGCCTCATGGGTTCCTATAATAATCTTAATGTCCGGAAAGCGCTCTTGTAACAGTTTCTTATACTTTTCTTTATAAGGACATAAGGCTTCCATACAGTATGAAAAGTGAATCGCATCAATCCTAAATTCCGCTAACGCACGTATTCGACCCAGCAACTTTTCAGGCCCCGCTAAAGTTGGACATCCTGAGCAGTTAATAATTCCAATAAGGTCTAGCTTCTCATCATTTGGGTATTGACTAAATGCACCTTTTCTTTTTCTTAAATCCTTTAGACAACTAACAGATGAACAACCTAAATCCTGAGTTGCGCTAGAACAAGTTAAAATTCCAATTCTCATCTTACCCCTCTCCCCCTACCTCGTTCTTATATCTTAAATATATATTTCTATATCTTAACCGAATTTCCTCTTAGGACTTTTAATTCTTATATTGTAAAACTAACAAGTCCTACACTCTTGTTTAAAAGAATGTAAAACTACTTATTATTATAATAAAATTCCTTTATTTGTATTGGTAAAAATTATATAATTATATTAATTCATAAAGCCCTATCTGTAAGATATTATTATATAACTATTACAATTAAATTGTTTAATATTGTTAAATGGTATATAATACAAGCCGAAATAATATTTAGATTAATAGCCTATAATTTAAAAAATATGTTAATTTAATTTTTATTGTCAGAGTTTCATCAATGATAATGAGCTTTATTTTTAGAATATTTAAATATAAAAAGGAAGTGTTTTCGTGATGAACAAAAAGAGCAGTGTATCAAGGGTGGTTTTTGAATAACACGCCAAAGATACTATTGGAACATATATTATAGCTTTGCGTGTTATTCTTTTATCACCATAAAATTGGTTAAGTAAAAAAATAACATATCAAAGGAGTATATTAAAAATGAATATATCAATTAGATTAGAAAATGAAAATGATTTTAGAAATGTAGAAAATATAATTAGAGAGGCCTTTTGGGATGTATATAAACCAGGATGTGTTGAACATTTAATTGTTCATAAAATTAGAAAAGTAAGTGCATTTATTCGAGAGTTGGATTTTATTGCGTGTGATGGAGAAATAACTATTGGTAACATTATTTACTCGAAAGCAAAGATAATTAGTGAAGATAATGAAGAGTTTCAAGTTTTGTGCATGGGTCCTATTGGAGTATTGCCTTCTTATCAAGGTAAAGGTATTGGAACTTTACTTATAAAGCATTCTGTTAATGTTGCAAGAACATTAGGCTATAAAGCAATTATTATTTTTGGTAATCCAAACTATTATCATCGTTTTGGTTTTGAAAGTGCTGAGAAGTATAATATTCAAACATCTTGGGGTGCCAATTTTGAAGCATTCATGGTACTTGAGTTGTATGAAGGTTCGCTTAAAGGAATTTCAGGTAAGTACTATGAGGATTCTGTTTTCGAAGTAGATGATGAAGAATTAAATATTTTCGAAAAACAGTTTCCATATAAGGAAAAACATATTACCGATACTCAATTATGATAGATGGCATAAAATAATTAGATACTTAATTCACATTCTTCTTATATTGTTTAACATCAAGAGCAGAAATGCTCTTTTTCATTTTTATATAATTGTTAAAACGTTAAAGCACACATTAAGAGCAATGACGTATAGTGATAGATGGCGTTGATATAACGATTTATCTACACATAGATATTTGTACAAGTTTACAAGTACTAGCATTTTATGGTACGATGATATTTGTAAGGGTTAAGTCGGAATCGTAATATATTAATGATATTAATTGAATTTCAGGAGGCTTTATTATGAGCAACAATTTAACAGTAACAGCAGATTTAATAAATGACAAGGTAAAATTTTCAGGGTTATCACGTGATAATCATGAGGTAATCATAGATTATGTGCATCCCATAGGTAATGGAGAGGGATATACTCCACTTGAACTGTTTCTTATAAGCCTGGCAACCTGTAGTGGAATGACCTTGACTTTATTGCTTAGGAAGATGCACAAGGATGTATCTGAACTAAAAGTAATTGCTTCAGGTGAAAGAAGAGCAACCTATCCGACATATTTTAAAAGTATACAGTTAAGCTTTGAACTTGCATCAAAGGATGTACAGCCTCATGATATTGAAAAGGCTTTAAAACTGTCGGAAGAATCTTTATGTCCTATTTGGAACATGGTAAAAAATAATGTCGATATTAGCAGTGAATACAATATAATATATCGATAAAAATAGAAAGCATACTGTCTATAAAGAGTATTTCTCTTTTTTTTATTTTGTGAATTTGGGTTAATAACAGCATACGTGTTATTTACTGAAAAGTAAATGTTTTATGGAATTTTATGGTATAGTATATTTAATAGTTAGACCGAGTTTGCAATTTATTGTGTCAATAAATTTTACTTTTATATGGTATAAATAGAATATACTTTGTTTATATATAAAGTCAGTAGCAAAAAGCTATAAAAGAAAGGGAGTTACCAAAAGTGATTAGTTTAACTAAAGATTTATTAGATGGTGACAGGATTAAGATACCAAAGCATATTGCTATAATTTGTGATGGAAATGGTAGGTGGGCTAAAAAGAAAGGGTTTCCTCGAACTTTTGGTCATAAAGCTGGTACAAAGCCAATTGAGAATATTACTAGGGACTGTTCTGAATTAGGTGTTAAAGTATTGACTTTCTATGTCTTTTCTACTGAGAATTGGAGTCGTTCTTATGAAGAGGTAGATTTCTTAATGAAGCTTTTTGTGGAGTTCTTTATAAAATTACGCAATGAAGCTAGAGAAAATATTAGAGTAAAACATATTGGTATTACAGATAACCTTTCCTCTGAATTGATAGATGAAATTAAAAGAACAGAAAAATCAACTGAAAATAATTCAGGTATGATATTAAATATTGCACTAAATTATGGAAGTCGTTCAGAAATAATAAATGTTGCAAAAAACATAATGCATGATATAGATGTTGGAAATCTTAATGTTGATAAAATAAACGAGGATTTAATTAGTAATTATATGTTTACTTCAGGATTACCTGATGTTGACTTAGTTATTAGAACAAGTGGAGAAATGAGAATAAGTAATTTTTTGCTATGGCAATCTGCTAAATCGAAGTTATGGTTTACAAATGATTTTTGGCCAGATTTTAACTATAACCATTTGAAAGAGGCAATTAAATATTTCAATGTAGTAGATTCGTAATTTTCTTATTATATGAATCATCTATGTGTTTGGTAATTAATTATTGAACTATAGTAGAAGATAATTATATATGCTACTTATATACTTTTAATGCTTCAGCAAAATGTTAAACGCCATTAAACTCATATTCTAAGAATATGAGTTTAATGGCTTAATAAAATTATATAGCATTAAAATTAAACATCCAATAAACTACTCTGTAAGATTTAATGATCCTTCACTTTCTGTTATATAAGGTAATTTTTTAATGATTTTATATACATACTTAAAGGATGATTTTCCTTCTTGTGCAAAGCTCTCTTCATCTACCTTATTAAAAAATAACATGTTACACCAAAAATCAACGAAATCATCTTTATTTACAAAATAAGTGTTTTCGTTTTCTTTTACAACAAAACCACTATTATAATTTTCTACTATTTGTAGGTCTTTAATTTCATTATTTGCTAATATTGTACATACATCATCCCACATCTTTTTAAAAGCAACCATTCTTATAACCTCCCAGGCTTAATGATTATAACATTCTCGTAATTAGTATATCATATATTATGCAAAATTCATAGCACTTGTTAATAATGAAGTGAAATAATGTATCACATTTTATTGAATTTTTATTAATAATTCGCCATTTTACAACAGAAAACGTTAACTTATCTTTTAATTTTATTACATAAGACTTTCTGCTGAGGATATTATTTCTTCTCCCTTTGCAGTGGTTTCTTGTATTGCATCAGAAATAGTTTCAATATCCTTAGCTATATTTTTCATTTTCCCTGACAGATTGTCCGATATCTCTAAAATTTTCTCTATTAAATCTATCATTATTTCCTCATCTTGCTTGGTTGATATAGCAACACTTTTAGACTGTTCAGCTAGCTTTTTTACCTCTTCAGCAACTACTGCAAACCCCTTGCCCTCTTCACCTGCTCTGGCAGCTTCAATAGAAGCATTTAAGGAAAGTAAGCTTGTTTGTCCAGCTATATTTACAATTTCCTTAGACGCATTAGAAAAATGCTCAACACTGTTTTTTATTTCGTCTACGCCAGCTTTAAGAGAATTTGAAGTATTTACTATATCTTGCAGTTCTTCAGATATATTCTGAATTGCGGAGGCACTTTCTTCACTTCCCTTTGCTACTTCATCTATAGATAAGGCAATTTCTTTAACATATTTGCTTAGTTTTTCAGCATTTTCCTCTCTATTCTTGTTCATCATTTCTATATTTTTTATAGCTTCTTGTACCTGTATATTTTTTTCTTCTAGTTCTTTATTTTCAATCTCAATAGCTTTTCTAATATAATACATACAGTTATCTTTTATGTTTATGTTATTATAAATAGTTTTGGCCATATCCTTACAGTTATCATAACCACAGGCTGAGCAATTAAGTTCTCTATCACTGCTTGTATATTTTAGCATATCATTGAAAATAACATCATAGTCCGAGAAGGAAGGTTCTTTAATCTGATGAACATTCTCTTCACTGTATTTTCTTATAAAATCATCAAGTTTTAAATTTTTATCAAAATAGCTGTCTATAAATTGAACTCTTTTCTTAAACATACTTTCTTTTTCTAAAAGCTTACTCTCTTTGAGATTTAAAAACTTATGCTCTATGTCATAATCATCTAATCCTTCTACACAGGCAGTTCCTATATTGCAGCCTTTAGAACAATTTAGTATATCAACTACATTAGGGGTCTCTCTGCCTTTTTTGATATGTTCACTATATGTGTCTATATAATTTTTAAACTCATTATGACCTTCTACTTGCCTTGTCCATAAATCCTTTCTTCTTGCTTCAATATTTGCTTTTAGTCCTCCCGGCATACTGTATATGCTCCCCAAACTACTGGATACGTTTTCAAACTCTACCTCGTCGTATTTTCTTATATCTATATTATTTTCTTTTATATATTCACTTAGTCTTTTATATGTAACATTATAATTTATAGTATTTTTTGTATTTTTATCATTAATTTCAACTAACTTCCCTATACATGGAGAAAGAAATGCTATAGAATCTGTTACATTTCTATACTTCCTTAAATAAATAGCAGTACACATAACAGGACTTTGTACAGGTGCCAAATATCCTATTAAATCCTGCTTATATTTCTCAATATATTTAACTACTACAGGACATGGCTGTGCAATTAATGATTTAACATTATTTTCTTTAATATACTTTAAATATGCCCATGTAGTTATGTCCGCACCAAAGGACACGTCATATATGATCTTAGCTCCCAAATGCTTTAGATATCCAAATAGCCTTTTGTAATCAGAAAAGTTTGCACGTATTGCTGGGGCTGCTATTATACTTATAGCCTTCCCATTAGCTAAATCTTTAAAAAATCTTTCTGTATCATCTTCAAAATACCTAGCACCATGCTGACATACTTCTATGCACTTACCACAACCTATACATCTTTCTCCATCAATAACTACCTTATTTTCTTTGTTTTCCCCTAAAAAACAAATATTTACACCAAGTATAGGACATTCTCTTATACACTTATTGCAGCCTGTACACTTTTCCTTTACAGTCTTTATTGGACTTACACTATTCATAAAAATACTCCCCTTTTACTTAAACGTAATAACCTAAAACCCAATTAGTTTATTTATACAAAATTATATCATCATTTGTTATATTGTTCCATTAACTTATTTCTTTTTAATTACTAGTGTATTTTATGGCAGCAATTGAATAAAAAAATAGGTACAAAATTAATTGTACCTTCGAAAGGGGGATATTTTAATGGCTCTAAATCTATATACGTAGCAAAACCATTTTTTATTTTCTATCAAGTAATAACTACTTTCTCTTGATATTTATTATTATACTCTTTTTTCATTATATTTCAAGTATTAAATTTCGACATTAGTATGCTTAATTTAAAATTAAATATACATCATATAGCTCCAAAAATAAAAAAATAAGAGAAGATAACTTTATACCTTCTCTACTGCTTTACCTACAAATCATCCAACACTAAAATATCACAATTTTTTCTTTAATCATTTTTAAAAGTTATACTTATTGCAAGTTGATATAAATAACGTCTCCAATATATTTATAACCTTTGTCACTAGGATGACCGGTATTTGTTCCACTACCACCGGAATAATCGTTGGCTGCCATTCCAAATAACCCCTCTTTTTGTGCGGCAGTATAATCTTCAAAAAATGCTTTGTAAATATCAATAATACCGGTGTTATAAGTATCTGCTATTTCATACATTGATGCTACATAAGCAGGCCAATTTTTTGTCCATGACTCAGCAGGTTTTTGATTTGGCACTATACACACATTACTACCTCTTCCCTGCCAATAGGTTACTAAGGCTATCATATTTGCTTTATAGTCTTCAACAGGAATGCGGTTTGCTGCTTCATTAAGACCAAAAGACAAAAGTACTAAATCTGGTGCTGGTAAGGTATCCCAGCTTCCTTTCTGTAATGATGCATTAAAATAACTTGCCCCTTTACTAGAAATTGCTATTTTATCTACTTCAATTCCCCTTGTATTTGATGAAGCAATTGCACCTTCTATAAAAATATCTGAGGCTGTGTTAGGAGTTATTGCTAATGTATGAGTAGTGTTACTTAAACCTGAATAAGAAGCTTTATGTGAGAAACTTGCTTCTTTATCTAAACAATTTATAGTACCCACTTCTTTACCATCTATTGTTACTGTTGCCGTACCTCCACCTATTGCCTTAGAGTATAGTAAATCTAAATCTGTTCCATTAAAAACTAAAGTTGCCGGTGAAGTATTTTTATTGGAAGTTCCAACACAACCGCCAAAACCACCGACATTAGAAGTCACAGTATTAAGAGCACCAGAAACACTCCATCCCTGCCCTAAAGTCCATCTAGGCTTAGTGCCATAGGGTAAGGCACCTTCGTAGATACTAATAAAGCCTTCTCCTGCATTGCCATATTGATTTTGTAAGGATGATTTCATTACACCAACCCAAGACTTATTTACTTCATCACTAGAATATTCTCCTCTTGTATTAGACTCACCTATACAATATATTTTTACTTTCTGAGTACTTGTATTTTTCAATGCATTTTTATATTTCGACAGACTTTTATCTATATTATATCCATATTTTTTATAAGGTGATTGCTCTTGAGTCGCTTTCGGCGGTGTTTTAACGTTCTTCGATAGATTATTTTTCTTTGATAAACTTACAAAAATCATCACACAAGATACAGCTACAGCAGAAATGATTATTACTGATCTTCCTCTCATGTTCATACTCCTTTATATATTTTTTATGTTTTTCTTTCTCCTTTGCTTTAAGTTCATATGCTTTAATATTTGTAAAACTCCTATATTACATACATTATGAAGTATGGTTTGTCTACTTAATCTCTTGATCTATAATGTTTAATAATTTCATCATTATCTTTTCATCATAAGATATTCCTGATATTATAGAAATATATTCTTTGTCTCCATAAGCCATATCTGCTCCATAATCTTTGCCGCCTTCTGCTTTTATTGTAAAAAATAATTTTTTATAATTATATTCAACCTTATTATTTTTTATTTTTAATTGAAAACTTTTATTTGCATCATAAACAAACTCTAAACATTTCCAAGATAATTTGTTTTTATATAAATAGTTTACATAATCAGAGTCTTCTTCTAAATTACGACTCTTACTTTTATTTACTCTCTTATTAGTAAGTTCAATGATATCATTAAAGTTTTTATCATTAGAAGTCAGTGTTTTACTTCCTCCATTTTTATAAATTATAATCTTATTTGGTATTGGTATATTAACATTTACTCTTTCATCTTTTATATACCATAAAACACTTATCAATAAAACAGAGAATATCGATATTATTATCTTTTTCATAGTATTAATCCCCCCTAAGTTAAAACTATAGACTTGGTTTAAGAAAATCATAACTTTTGTCAGTTTATCTATGCTTAACTCTTATTTCATATAATAATTACAGTACTGACAATGTTCGTCATGTATTTTTATTTATCTTTATATTTCTCTATAAATTCATTACAGGGCATTCCTATAGACTTAGAAACAACTATAGACGGAATTTGTTTAGATTTGATTCCATATAATTTGCATCCATAGGGGAACTGCATATCCCATGTAATATAATAATATTTACAATTGTGACACTGTACTTCTTTCCCACCCATTATCTACTGCCTTTACCTTTCATTTAAATATAATTGCTACTAATAGGATTATACCATATTACTCCAATTATATCTCAGACCTAATATTCACAAATGTTTATTTTACTGAAGGATAATAAAAAAAGTAGGATTTCTCCTACTTCATTCTTAATAAAACTTAAATTTTAATAATTCATAACTTAGATTATTCATTTTGAATGGCTTCTGCTTTTTGTAAATAATCATTAGCAATTTTTTTACATTGCTCAAGTTGTTTCGCTACTTCTTGTTCAACATCTGCCTTCTTTTTTAATAGTTCAGCTTTACTTGCACTATCTTGAGGAAGTGCATCAACTTGCAGCATTAACTGACTTGATTCTTGCTGTAATTTATTTATTTTTTCAATGTATGGTGCTAAATCTTTTTGTTCTTGTTGGTACAAAGCATTAATTCTTTCTTGCTTATTTGCTCCACTATTTGAGTTAGTATTTGCATTACTACTTGAATCAGTACTTTGACTATTATTTGATTTAGCACTTGTATTATTACTTGAGCTATTAGAGCTTGTATTGATATTTCCAGCTGCACTAGAGGCATTACTTGTATTTACTTTAGTATTTCTTTGTACATTTTTTTGTGTTGTATAACTATAGTTCTTTTTATTACTGCTTATATTATTACTAGAAGTACCATCATAGCCATTAACAACTGGATCATTTATATTAATATTAGAAACTTGTGCCAATATTTTTTTCTCTTCTTCAGTAAAACCATCAAAAGCATTACCCTCGGCATCTTTAAATGGTGTACTTTCCTCTTTATCTCCAGTAACACTTTTTTCATTAGTTTTAACACTATTTGATAAAAATACTTTTAAATTTTGGGCAACTAATATTTGCTTCTTAACTTCATTGTCATCCTTTATTTGCAAAGCTTCACTATATGATGCTATAGCTGCATCATAATTACCTACTTTAAATTTATTATTGCCAGAATTAACTAAATCATTAAATTTTTTAGCCTTTATTACCTTATAACCTCCAAATACAGAGCCTAAAAATAATATACTTATTACTCCAGCCATTATTTTTAACTTTTTACTTTTTTCCATATATAATCTTTACCTTTCTGTATTGTATTTCATCAATCACTTATACACAAGTATAACAAAAAATGAAATAATGGTAAATAATTCTTTAGCATTCTATAACCAACTTGTTAAT
>NZ_JAEEGB010000040.1 GCF_016316925.1 Clostridium aciditolerans
CTTTATAATAACGGTATAAATCATCTATGGACAAATATTATGGACAATTAGTATAATTAGTTATGTAAAGTAACTACAATGTATTTATATAGGAGGAACAATAAATGGTTGATCAAAAAGTTATAGAAGCTTTTCATATGATGTGGGATAGCTTTCCTGCACCTGTTCGCTTGATTCATAAAAACAAAACAGTGTTAGCTGTGAATGAAACTGCCCACAATGCGGGAATGAAAACAGAAGTGCCATGTTTTGCAATTGGAGCTCCTGAAGCTCACAAAGGCTGCAAAGCAAATGAAGCTATTTCTACGAACACTGCACAAATACTTAATGTAGGAACTGAAAAGATTAAATATTGGCTTCCTGTAAAAGGTTGTCCTGATGTTTATGTTCATTATACAATCTCCATTGACTCTAATAAGTAAGTTCAGAAACTGTCTAAAATATAATTAGGACATACTGCATAGTCAATTAAAAACTTTGTACATAAACATTTTAAGTCTCAACTTGCGGTAACCAGCTGCTTGTTGGGCCTTTTCACAGAATTATAAAGAATAGACGTAAGGAGAGAACTTGGAAATCTAGAATATTTGGGATTATCTGAGTCACTTATAGGTAAGTTAGAATATTTTATTAATAGGAAACAAACAATAAACTGTAATTTTTATCTTAAAGTATATTAAATAAAAAAATTAGGTGGTGATTAGAAATGAAAACCATAATGATGCTTATCACTAGTTGGTGCCCTTACTGCAAAGCTGCAGCTTCTTGGATAGAAGAAATAAAGAGGGAAAATCCAAAATACGCAGACATTGAGGTTAAAATAGTGGATGAAGAGGCTGAACCGTCAGTAGCTAAGCAATATGATTATTATTATGTTCCTACCTACTTTGTTAATGGAGTTAAAATCCATGAGGGAGCTACCTCTAAAAGTCAACTTATAGACGCATTTGAAGCAGCAAGCAAATAAAATATTATTTAATTAAGATTTTATTTTCAATTAACGGTCATGGGGGCAGATTAGCAAGCTCACTTCGCTAATCCCCTCTGTGCCTAGTGAAGTGAGCTTGCTATTAAATATTCTCTACGAACTGAATTTTTAATCCATTTGGATCTAATACATAGAAAAACTTGACATGTGGATTTGGCTGAAATGGTCCACTATGAATATCTATACCCTTTTCTTTAACAAAAGCCATCATTTCATCTACTGAATTTACTTCAAATCCAAGTGAAATATCCTGTCCAAAGTTTACTTCTTTCATAGCTTCATTGCATATAAGTTCAACTTTTGTCTCTCCATCCCCTAAAAATGCAATTTCTACTCCTGGCCCTGCATTGTATCTTCTATCCACCTCAAGTCCTACTATCTCCTTGTAAAACTTTAAAGACTCTTCCATATTTTTAACCATTAATGTACTCCAGCAAAATTTCATAATTTAGTTCCTCCTTATTTTATAAACAGAATTCTTGGCTTCAGGTGGAGTTTTCACTCCATCTGAAGCTTAGAAGTCGTTATCCAGGGACATAGCCGCTCTTTACTCCCACTTGAAGAAAAGCAGAGAACCAAAATCTCTGATTTTGTGTGAATCGCTTTCACAGAGTGCGATGGGAGTATTAGAGCGGGTAAGTCATCGGATAAACTCTAAGAAATCCTTCAATAATATTTTACCCCACTCCCGGCAACACATCAATTATTATCCTATATCTTTAATATGAATATTATGAATGGCTAAAAATTCTCAATTTCTCTTTATTATTAATTTCTAATAGTGTATCAAAAAATAATTGAGGCTGATCCAGCATTGTCATATGTCCAGCATTAGGTATTAAATAGAATTCTTTACGTGGAGCATTAATTTTATTAAAGTATTCCTTAGCAATAACATAGGGTGTCTGCCAATCGTTTCCCCCTAAAATATAATAAATTGGCACTTTATATTCTGCACATTCCGAATTTAAGCCAAAGGCTCCTAAATAATCTTGTATCTCTTCGTTTGCTTTAACCCCTTTTATCATTGCAGAAATATCCGATAATTTAAAAATGGGACTTTTAAAAGCAGTTTTACATATGGAAAGATCCACCTTAACAGCTAAATTGTATTTACCTTGAAGCTTACGTACTTGCATACACTTTTTTAAACAATTTCTATCAAATTTATCTCCGGGATAATCACCTATGGCTTCAAGCTTTTTAAGAGATTTCTTATCATTAGCCTGTATAATTAATTCCTTAACCTTTTCGTAGCCAACACGCTCATTTTCAAGCATATTAACAACCTGTCCAACTCCAATATAATAAGCTACTTCTTCTGGATATTGCTTTATAAAGGTACTTCCTAAAACACTGCCCCAGGAATGACCAAGTAAAATTATCTTTTCTTTATTATATTTTTTCTTTAGATACTGAATAGTTTCATACAAATCCTTTATCAGCAAATCAATTGTAGGATATTTATCTGGATTCTTAGTAAGAGTTTTTCCAGAACCCCTTTGATCGTAATGGACTACTGTAAAAATATCTTCCCATTTTTCTTGAAATGCATATGCAAATAGTGATTCAGGACTGCCAGGTCCGCCATGTAAATATAGCATTACTGGACTATCATGCTTTGTACCAGAATGAAATAGATATTGATGGATATCATTAATTGGTACATATTCCTCAATATAAATTGGCCTCTTCAAATTATTTTTCATAATTCAAATCCTCCTTATTATATCTAATGTATATCTCTATACACCGATTTATTTTACTTACTTTATACACAGCAGTTATTCGCAGAAAAACTGCTGTGTATAACTTATTAATACTTCACAAAACAAGAAAGTTATGCATTAATTTAATATAAAAATTAATATTGAGATTATAGATACTTCACAGGATTATCTAAAATCTCTTGGAAGTCATTAAAGAACCGTCCGACATGTATTCCGTCAACCAACGCATGATGTGCCTGTACAGATATTGGTAACTTAATTTTATCACCTTCTTCAAAGTATTTACCCCATGATATTCTTGGTATGCTATCAACAGGATTCATCTGGATTGGGTGAGTGATGTTAGTAAATGAAACCCACGGAATGCTTGTAATATACAACAAATCGTCACGCCCTGGTTCATCTTCTATGTTTATGTTATCTTTTACCATTTGGATTTCCTTTAACGTATTATTTTTAAAATCCTTAAATTTCTCAATAAAGTTTGATGTACAAAAACTAAATACCTCCCCATTAGTTATTACCGTAAAAGAAGGATTTACAGTTTCATGCTCAATTACATTATCTTCTCTTATCCTAAATCTAAATTCTTTTATGTTATTTGCTGTCTTTGTGGAAGCATATAAAACAGATATAAAAAATGGCAGTTCATTTTCTTTAATATGCTTATAAAAATTTGTAATATCAAGATTTCCACAAATATTAAAATGTGGGTAATCAAGTTGCTTAAAATAATTGTAGTGGTCTTTTCTCTTCCAGTTTTCTATGTCTATAAACTTCATTAGTATATCACTCTCCATTATAATTTTAATATCTATATTGCACAATATAATAATAGTCCGCCATACACAATCTATATTATTTGTTACATATTGCTTTTTATATTTCTATATTTTGAAAACTCAACTGCTGATATATTAAATACCATATGTATAAAGATAGAAGGTAATATTGATTGTGTCATTAGAACTATATTAGCAAAGAAATACCCTCCTATAAATGCAATTACTACATATCTAATAGCATAATCTTTAAATCCAAAATATTGAAAATGCATAATACCAAACAATAAAGCAGAAAGTATTATTGAATAATTATCACTTAATAATCCGACATTAACAAGAATTGATAATATTACTCCACGAAAAAGTATTTCTTCGAACACAGGAAAAATAACACAAAAATCAAAATCATATTTTTTATCTACTGTTTTATATCCCGAAAAACATCCCAAGATACAAGCTAATATCGAAATTTTGAAAATTTCTCTCAAATTTTTTCCGTTATAAAAAAATTCAAAGGATGCTTTTCTCAAAAAACTATTAGGGTAAATTAGTGCGATAACTAAAATTAAAGCTGCCCATATATAATTGTAATACTTTTTAATCGCCGAGCTTCTTAATTTTATGAGCATTTTATAAACAATAATATATAAGAAAGACAAAATACAACATCCAATAATGCTAATTATAGATACCACCCCATAATTCCCCCTTTAAAGATATAGTAAAAAATTACTCTTTTAAAGCATTTTCAATTGATTTAAGAATTACTTTGCTACTATTTGTGGCTCCTGAAACTGCATCAACATTCAGAGACTGTGATGATATAACCTTAGAAAGTATGGATTCAGCATTTTTACCTCTTTCATTCTTATGCTCCAATAACTCTATATTTATTATTTTGCCATTTTTTATAGTTACCTTTGTTTTTGCAGCAACAAGTTTTGCGTCATACTTGCCAGTATATACGCCATCTTTTACTTTTGAAAGGTCAATATTAGATATGGTTAATGATGACGTCTTATCTTTATATATTTTTAAGTCGTATAAATATTTAGCCCCATATGTTAGTCCTACAATTAACATTAAACATAAAAAAAGCAGGAGAATCTTATTTTTTATATCAACCACCTCCAATACCAGTTATATTGATACCACTTGAATTTTATTACTATATTTTTAATATCTTGTGGCTTACTTACTATATAATTATGTCTTATATCTGATACAGCCAAACAATAATTGGCATTGTTACAATACAAACAATAGTTGTAACTACATTTATAACACTAGCATATTCTCCATTCTTCCCATAGATTTGAGCCATTTGTGTAACTGTTGCTGCAGAAGGCGTGATTGTTGCAAGAAGGCTGATAAGCAAAATCATCTTCGCATTTGGTAATAAGTTCGCCATTCCGCTACATCTAAGTAGAAGCAGGATTATAACTGGACATACTATCATCTTTAGAAAAGTAATTAGATAAATTCTCTTATATGCAAATATCTGTTTGAAACTCATATTTCCAATCAACATCCCCACCACAACCATGCAAATAGGACCAATCATAATACTTACTGATTCCATAGTTTTCGTAATGATATCCGGCAGCTGGATTCTTGTAACAAAAAGTAAAATTCCAAAGAAAATAGCAATCATATTGATGTTTAAAAGGATTTTTTTCAAATCTATTTTTTGTTCTTTGCAAAATACCATCCTACAATGAGTCCACAAAAGAATTAGCTGTACAGATATGAAAGCACTTGAATAAATAACCCATTCCTTTCCTAAGATAGAAGTTACAATAGGGATAATCAGATTTCCAGCATTGGAATACATCATAGATGCTTTTTCAACTGCATCTAAGTGGAATATCTTTTCAAGTACCTTTACTAAAATCAACAGTACAATATGAATCAATACTGCTGCCACGAAAGCGAGAATCAAGCCATTGCGGATGCTTTCTGTATATTTAACCTGAAAGGCATTAATGATTACGCAGGGCATCACTAAATAAAGAGCAACTATTGAAAGGCTCTTGCTCTCTTCTGCTTTCAGTAAATCTGTTTTCACCAATACAAATCCCATAACCATAACTAAAAAAAGTTCAACAATCTGTTTCATTAATAATAAACTAATCACAATTCCACCTCTATACTTCAATTTAAGCCATACCATTCACAGTGAATACTAATGTTAATCTAATAAAAGCCTGTCCATAAACAGTGCTAATTAAAAATTCAGAAGTAATATAGACAAATTACACATCCTTGTACATAGCATATTAGAGTATCAATTACCCATTCTTCACCGTAATCATATGCTGTCTCACTTTTAATATTTATTATAAAATAAAACAATAGAAAAACCAAAACTTTCATGCTACAATAAGCACCTGTTGGTCACAAATTCCTTTAGAATTTTGTTTGCTATAGTGTAGAGCAACAGATAGTCTTGGAAATACAATGTAAAAACATCACAAATTTAAATTTGAATAATTAGAAATGGAGTACCTTAACTATCATAAGCACAAGAGGATATTTTTTATAAGATTAGGAAAACTAATTTTATAAAAGAATTTAGAGGGAGGTGATATCATGAAACATGTCACAGCTTTGCTTATAAAGTTTGTTATGACGGCAATTGTTTTAGAAATTGTTCTTGGTATGTTAACTAATTTAACTTTTACTTCTGTACTTTACATAGCTGTTGCTGTTACAATCCTTGCATATATTATAGGAGATCTATTAATACTTCCTGCAACAGATAATACTGTAGCCACTATTGCAGATATTGGATTGGCACTAGCCACTATATACATGTTTAATTATCTATGGAATACTACAAGAATATCTTTTACAAATGCGTTAATATCAGCTGTTGTTATAGGTGTAGGAGAATGGTTCTTCCATAAATACGTATCTAATAATGTTTTAGAAAAAAACAAATAATAGCATATTAAAAAAGTAAATTATTCAGCTTAGCCAAGTTAGTAGCAGTACAAATGCTAAACAAAACTTCTTTATATTTGAATTTCTTAAACCGCACATCTGATTTAAGTGGTGTGCGGTTAATTAATAAGACATTTTCAACTCATTCCCTATGATATTTATTAAATAATAATGATCTATAAAAATTTTGTGTTATTTTCTAATTAGGTTTGACTCTTTCAAAAACAATTTCTCCATTTGTAATAGTTGTTACTACTTTAGTGTTAACCATATCTAAAGGATCACCATTTAATACAATTATATCTGCATCATAGCCTTCTTTTATTGTTCCTATTTTATCAGCACAGCCTAAGATTTCTGCTGCATTACTTGTTATTGATTTTAAAGCATCCAATATACCTTTCTCTCTCAAATAGTCACTCACATTCAAAACTTATACTATCAGCAACTTGTTGTATCTTTCCATTCGCTATTAAGATATCCTTGGTAAACTTACTATAATCATCAAAGTTTATTAATAAACAATTTTTCAGTAATATTGGATTCATATTCTCCCCCCAATGCAAACTAGTCAGAAATGCTATTGTATTTTAAAATTTTTTGAACCTTATTTTTTTAACTTATGATGCTATGTTTAACATTATTATTTTCTTTATTTAATAAATGAAGTTTTCTGGTTTACAATAAAATGTTACCTGGAAGCAAAGTTTAGATACATAGCTAGAAGATAACATTAAAGAAAGGGCTTACAAGATCTACTTAAAAGCCCTTCTTACTTTATTAATATAAAAATATGAATATAAGAGCGTGAAGGCATTAATTTAAACTTCAATAATGGTTGCAAATCCTTACAACTCATTCACAAAGGGGTATTGTGTACAAAATATTATAAAGTCAAATAACTTTCTAGATCTATGTGGTGCAATTCCTTGTTGTGCCAAAATATCGCCTCTCTTAAATACAAATATATTTTTCTCAAAAAAGAATAAAAAATACTCTATAATAATATTTTATCGCATTCAAATTTTAGTGAATTATGCTCATATGCAGCAAGTATTGTGATTCTTTGGGAGGAATTTATGATATTGTTGTAGAAAACACGGAACGCCAAGCCAAGGATTTTTAAGGTTAAATAATTATTCACTTGATCTTTAACTTATTTTTTCCATACCTTTTGTATATTTCCATTAATAATATCCCAAGCTTCAATAAACTCTTCCATTTCCTTTTGCCCTGTATCAGTTAAACTGTAATACTTTCTATCTGGACCAAAGGGAGATTGTTTTTTCTCTGACTTTATTAATTTATTTTTCTCTAGTCTTAGAAGTAACGGGTAAAGTGAGCCTTCTGCAAACTCTTCAAAGCCATAATCCTGTAGCTTTTTGTAAATTTCATAGCCATAGGTTTCTTCCTTTGAAATTACTTTTAAAATTACCCCTTCCATAATACCCTTTAATAATTGTGTTGTTTTTGCCATCTTCTCACCTTCTACTTTTGTTTCTTCTAAAAGTATATTTTTCTTGAAGAAATAACATATCCTAGAGTTCCAAATCCCATTATTATAAGAAGTATAATAGTAGATGATAACTCTTCCTTTGCTATGCCAATAAAAGCTTTACTTGCAATAACGTAAATCATTGCATAAGCCACAAAATCAACTATGGTTCTTAAGTAGCCACTTTTGAAGTTTCCAAATATAAAATGCATTAAAACTGCATAAAATAAACCAGTTGGTATGCCTATTAATGTAATCTTGGAATCACCATATAATAAAAAGCATATTAAACAAAATATTGCAATTTGATTAAATATTCTTCCTAGTAATCCAAGATAAACATCCCTCTTAGGAATTCCCTTATAATAGGTTTTTTCAATATCATCAATAAAACCCTTTACCTCATTTGGAAAAACATCTTCTATATTTCTCCCTTCTTCCTGACTTGTATAAAGCATTTCAATTAAATCTTCTAAAACTTCATTTAAAAAGTACTTATCTGCAATTGATCTATTTAAAGTTCCATGAACCTCATTATACGCCTTTAAATATTCCTTATTTAATTTATTTTCAATATCTATAAATTTATTCATTATATAACCCTCACCCTTTTAATTTCTACCAATTAACTTAAATACATAATATAATTTACAGTTAAGCTACCATGCATTGCAAGTTATGTATGTATAGTAACATAACCTACCTTGCAATGCAAGTATCATTGGAAAATATTTAAAATTTTTCAAACTAAAAAGGAGTAAAACCTATAGTCTCACTCCTCTCACAAATGTAATATTTGGATTAAGGCATTACCCAAGCCTTCCAATGGTTCAAGTTTAGTCGATTTGAAACCATTCATTTATTTATTTCATTGAATTCATTAATTCAAAGAAATATTTTGGATCTTGAGTTTTATAAACATTAAACCAAGCCTGTAATGTTTCTGATTTAAATACATCTAACACTTTCAATACTTGCATAGTAAATTCTAACGGTGCTATTCCAGATGCAGTAATTAAATTCTCATCTGTCACTGCTGATTCAAACTTATAATATTTTTCTCCAATATAATTAGGCACTACCATTTTAAGATATTCTAAATCATTACTTGTATGGCTTCTAGAATTTAACAACCCTCTCTTTGCAAGTCCTATTGTTGCCCCGCAAATAGCTGCAACTACAATACCTTGCATTAAGGCTTTTTCAGTTTTTTCTAATACAGTATCATGGATTGATTCTGCCCATGTAAATCCACCTGGTAGAACTAAAACATCTGTAGTTTTAAGATTACATTCATCAAGAGAAATTTCTGGCAATACTTTTAGCCCTCCCATTGTGGTAATAGGGCTTTTATTATTTCCTACCGTAATTACTTGTATAGGTTGTACTCCTTTTTTAAAATATCTTCCTGAGTTTAATTCTGCAGTTAAATAACCTATTTCCCAGTCTGACATAGTATCAAAAACATAAAGATAAACTTTTTTTGTATTCATAATATACGCTCCTTTTATATCTACTTTTATATCTTATTTCAAATAACTTTGCTAGTTACATAATTTATTATAAAACAACTTCACTGACAGTTTTGGCCAGTGAAGTTGTTTTATAATATTTAATTAATTCTAGTAAAGTTTCAATGATTTTTGATAAAGAGTATTTTGAAAGCCTTTCATAAACAGAAAATCCATACCCTATACAGAGTACGGACTTTTAATTAGTTATTCTAGTAAGAGAATTGTGACTTAATAATTACACAAGACCTGTCCACAATATATTAACATCCATAAAATTTTAGATATTTTTCAATATTGAATTGCATATATTCAGTACGTATATGCCCTTTTAACTATAGTTCTATTCTTCATAACAAATAATAGGAGTTCCATCTTCTATATTATCAAAAATTGTTTTAGCTAAATATAATGGAGTATTTACGCATCCATGTGTTCCAATTCTTTTATATATATCCCCTCCAAAAGAATGCATCCAGCTTGCATCATGTATCCCTATATTTCCGTTAAAAGGCATGAAATAAGTTACTTTAGCTTCATAAGTTGGCCCTCTTAAAACTGCATCTCTTTGTTTATAATTAAGCATATAGATTCCATCGGGAGTGGCATTCCCTCTATAGGGATTACCTGTTACTATGTCACCTTGAGTTATAAGCTTTCCATCTTTGTAAAACCATAAGTGTTGTCTTGTTATGTTAATTTCTACATGAGTATTGCCTATATCATCTTTACCCCTACATACAGCTTTTTGAGTATATATTGGTTCTTTTTGGATTACTTCACCACCTCTTATATTTTTTAATAATGCTATTGTTTCACGAACACAATTAATTTTCCATCCATAAAATCCGCCCTTAACTTCTATTATTTTGCCTATAGATGTCTTAATATTTCTTGATACTCCAACTGTATCATATTTTTTACTCAATGATTGTACATATTCTAAAACTGCTTTTTCATTTATTACTACTTCTAAATTTTCATCAACATTAAGCCATTCATTTATTGTATTCCCATCTAATATTTCAGTTATTATATTCCCATCTAATATTTTATCATTACTTCCAAATGTATAAGTGATTTTTGCTCTAACATACTTATTTAATAAATCCTTAGTTTTAGAAATTTTATTAGAACTTAGAGTGTACTTTGGATTTTCATAACAAAGTTTTTCATTTAAATCTAATTTTTTTTCACCTTTTGATATGCTCATTTTTATAACTTCATTTAATTTATCTTTATTTATCTTGTTTCCATATACTTCTTTAATCACCTCATATGAACCATTTGAATACTTAAAACTTACATTTTTAGGTTCTATAATAACTCCATTTAAACAATTTAATTGGTTTATTTTATTTTTCAATTTATCTTCATTGTAAATAACTAAATCATTCACATAATAATTTTGATTCTTTAATATTGAAACAATCCATTTAAGTGAATTTTTCCCATGATAAATTTTGGAAATGCTATTTTTTTCATTATATTGCAATTCTATATCTTGTCCTATTATTTCTTCTACTTTTCCGTTTCTCTCTACTAACTGTAGCTTATAATCTTTAATATAACTTCTAATTATATTATCTGCATCACCATGTGTTTTTAATGAGACATCCGCTCCGTTTATTACTGTATTAAAAAAGAAATGATTAGAAAAGTATACTGAAATAAGTAAATAAAATAGCAAAATTGAGACTATTAGAATACTAATAGTCCCTGTATCCTTACTTTTAAAAAGCTTTTCTATATTAATATTCTTCATACCGATTTATACCTTTCGTCAAAAATACTTTCATTTAAACATAATAACTAATTTAAAATATGTTTGTATTTTTGGTTTTATAACCAAAAAGTAAGTATATAAATTAGTTGGCCCTATTGGCTTATAATTTTTTTTATACCATTATGCATTATAATCTTCTCCCTAAATTAATACTATATTATATTAAACTTAATATTAATTTATTAATCATTCTATAAATATAAAAATCCACTATAACACTTTATTTTAGTTATGGTGGATTTTACGATAAAACTTACTGACTTTTAAACTTACATTATTTTAAAGGGTTTATATAATCAATAGGCATATATATTACACTATCTTTACCCTATTGGTAAAATTGCATTTACTTATGGTACGGTTCATCATACCTAATTCTAAAACTTATATCAAAATCATAAATAAAACTTATCTAAAACAATATAAAACCGATATTCTGAAAACCTTCCACAAGCAAGAAATCCATACCCTATACAGAGTACGGACTTTTAGCTAGTTCTCATCTAAATGTAATGAGAATAGTTATTTTTTCTTAACAGGAATCCAAATTTCGCTGTAGTAGTTTTCATCTTGATTACCTTGCGGATAATCAGCCATATTGGTGTACATTTCAATATTGTAACCTGCTGCAATTTCATAATCCTTGCAATTAGACAGCCATTCTGAGAAGATTTTTCTGTTCACATCTTGCAGAGATTTCGGCATTGCGCCCTTGCAAGCAAAAACAGCCCACGTGTGTTTAGGAATAATCTTTGTAACAAAACCCTTAGGTATTTCTATAGACGGATTATAATTGTTTGCAATCAAATATTCAAACTCATGCTCTCATCTATAGATACTCCGTACATTCCGCATACAAAATTTGTTTACATACCCTGGGGAACTTTGCTAACCCTTAATATATTTGAAAACCTTTCTTTTGTTTTGTAAAAAATTTTTACTCTAAAAATTATCTAGGTTCTTAGCCGAACTATAACATATCTCTCCATTTGTCATATGAATTATACGATTTTTCCTATCTATTTCTGAAATATTATTCTTATTGACTAAATAGGCTCTATGAAATCTTACAAAACGTTCATCTAAAGTTTCTTCTATATCTTTCATTTTACCATAAAACTCAACTTGTCTATTAATTGCGTGTAATAGTATCTTATGAACTGTATCAGAGGTTTCAAAGAAAAGAATATCCTTATACTTTATATTTATAACTTTATCTTCTTTTCTTATCGTGAAAATTTCACCCTCATCTTCATCACTATATAAATATCTCTTTTTAGCTTCTAAAATGCATTGCTTTATTCTTTCAGCCATATTTGAATAATCATCTTTAATTATATAATCCATAGCTTCAACCTTGTAGGTGAAAGTCAAATAGCTCATTTCCCCATGGGTAGTTATAAATACTATAAATCCCCTTTCATCAAACTCTCGAATCTTACTTGCTAAGGCTATCCCATTAATATTAGAATTTAAATCTACATCTAAAAAGTACAGAGAAATATCCTTATCATTTTCTTTTGCTTTATTTAATATTTCTATAGGACTAGACGATGCTATCTCAATTGTCATATCTAATTTTTCTTCTAATATAATATCTTTAACTAGCCCTCTTATCCTATTCCTTTGCTCTTCAATATCTTCACAAATATATATTTTAATCATAAACTTATTCTCCTACTTATAATTTCAATGTTTTGAATGAATAAATTATCTTCTATACTAGTATCAAGAATAGTATTGTAGTAATTGCTAAGTATGCTTTTTAAATTAGCAAGTCCTATTCCTCTCCCAATTCCCTTAGTTGAAAATCCTCTTATATATATTTCGTGTATTTTAGGTGTTTCTCCTTCAAATGAGTTAATTACTATAAAACTAATAGACTTTTGTTTTTTAATAACCCCTAGCTTTAAAACTGGATTAGCACATAAAACCGCTGCTTCAATAGCATTATCTAGTAGAATACCTAAAACTCTGCACAAATCAATAGTATCCATCTTTATATCTTCAATAGGTTCAGCGATATCTATAAATATATCTATCCCCTCTGACTTTGCTTTTAAAACCTTTGAAGAAATAAGTCCTTTTAGCTCCGGAGTTTTTATATTTGAAAGTAAATGTAGTTTTAAAGAATCCTTATTTAAATCATCATTAATTGGTAATATTTTATTAAAGAAAAAACTTTTTAATTCACTAAAGTTATCTGTATCTAAATATCCTCTTATACAAGACAGTATATTTACAAAATCATGCTTAAAAGCTCTAATATCTTGATCTAAAACTTCTATGTTATTTGTATATTCTGTAAGTTTTTCAATTTCTAATTGTCTAAATAATATTTCTTCATGTCTTTTACTTAAATATATGAAAGCTAAAATTATTGCAAAGAAAACAACAATGGTCATTTCATTTAAAATTAATAATGCATTAAAAATACTTTTGTTAAAAGCTATAATTGAAATCGTATATGCTGTAAATCTATCAATAATTAAAGCAAAGGAAAACAAAGATATTATGCTGTAGTATAAAAAACTATTTTTAAATATATCTTTAATATTATAATTATTGAGTTTACTATATTTTTTTATTAAGAATATCATAGATATTGTGTATAGATAACTTACAAGGGTTGATATAGGCATAAAATAAATATTATAAATTAGCTTATCATGATTAAAAACACTGATGAAAATTATTTTAACTAGATTTACTGCAAAGCTGTTAACTATAAATATTATAAATACTGAAAACAGTGCTTTTTCTAGATATTTAACTTTTTCTTTATAATATGCTAAAGAAAAAGCTATAACTAAACTTATGCTCAAAATAAACTTTGTATCTAAAATGTAGCTAATATAACTCAATTTATCCTCAAATTTTAAAAATAACATCATAAAGCTAAGAACACTTATGCTTATGGTTAAACATTTTTTAACTTGAAATTTGAATAATCCGAGAAAGTAAACAAAATATATACTTACCAGGCAAGTACATATATCCAATATATAAATCATTCCGGCATCAACTCCATATAAAATAACTTTAAATCAAACTTATTATACATAAAATTACAGCTAATTTGTATATAATAAGTCTAATTAACTGTAATTTTAGTATTATTAGATACTTATTCTATAGTTTTAATTTTTTTTATCTTGAGATATAGGCTAGTAATACCTATTGTTGTAAATGAATCAATAACAGATGCTATAATTATATTCACTCCTGATGATATGGATGAATTAAATAAATGTTTTAACAACCTTAGCAATGCTTCATCATTAATTAAACCTATAATCATAGCAATTATAAACATTTTAAAAATATAGTCTCTAAAACCCTGGCTAAAACTCATACTGTTATTTATAGAAGCTCGTATTCCATTATTCTCAAGGGTAAAGACTTGAAGATAAAATGCTGAATATATGGCGAATAGTACTCCTGGTATAATTACTGCTAAAATTACTATTATCTAAATATCCTGTATTTACGATTAATGTGCATTATACGAATTATAACATTAAGTTATGTCTAAACCATACAAAAACTAATCATGTATAATTAAATCCATAATAGGAAAATTTACTACTAGTACTAATATTAATAGTTAAAGGAGTAAATGTCTTATGAGTGAAACTATATTAGAAAAATCAGAAGGTAGAGTAAGCTATCATGATTCCGTAGAAGAAATGCTTAAAAGAATTAGAGAAGATGGAATGTCTAATGCATTTGACAGATATGCACAGCAGGAGAAAATCAGATGCAAGTTTTGTCTTGAAGGTTTAAGTTGCCAACTATGCTCAAATGGCCCTTGTAGAATAAGTGAAAAAACAGGTCAGACTAAAGGTGTCTGCGGAATAGCTGCTGATGCAATGGCAATGAGAAATTTTCTTCTCAAAAACATAATGGGAGCAGGTACATATAGTCACCATGCCTATGAGGCATTCAGAACATTAAAAGCTACAGCTGAAGGAAAAACTCCATTTAAGATTACAGATGTAGATAAACTTAAATGGATGTGTGAAAAAGTAGGTATAGACACAAATCAAGAAATTAATGATATGGCCATAGAATTAGCTGTTCTACTTGAGGATCAACAAAGGATTGGTGTGGAAGACAATAATATTATGGTTGACGCCTTTGCTCCAAAAAAGAGAAAAGAACTATGGAAGAAACTAGACATATATCCTGCAGGAACAGTACATGAAGAACAAAATTGTGTTGCCAGTTGTCTTACAAATGTAGATGGAAGCCATGTTTCTTTAGCAATGAAAGCTCTTAGACTTGGTATAGCTACCATATATAATACTCAGATAGGACTAGAAATGGTTCAAGATATATTGTTTGGAACTCCAAAGCCACATGAAGTTAATATGGATTTAGGAGTCATGGATCCAGAGTATATAAATGTAGTGTTTAATGGACATCAACCTTGGCCTGGAGTTGCTACCATATTAAAAGCAAGAACACAAGAAGTTCAAGAAAAAGCAAAAGCTGCTGGAGCTAAAGGCCTTAGAGTAGTAGGCTCCATAGAAACAGGTCAAGAGTTATTACAGAGATTCGAAATGGATGATGTATTTGTAGGTCACATGGGAAACTGGCTTACTATAGAACCATTACTAGCTACTGGTGCTGTAGATGTCTTTGCAATGGAAGAAAACTGCTCACCTCCAGCTATCGATATGTATGCTGAGAAATATCAAGTAACCTTGGTATCTGTAAGTACCATCATTGACTTGCCAGGAATTAGTGAAAAGATTCCTTACGATCCTTCACAAGTTGGTACCATGGCAGATAGATTAATTGAACTTGGTATAGAAAACTTTAAGAAGAGAAAAGAGAGAGGAATTCAACCGATGGTTCCTAAAAAAGTTCAAAAGGCTATAGCTGGTTTCTCTACTGAAGCTGTTTTAGGTGCCCTTGGTAATAAGCTCGATCCATTAGTAGATGTAATAGCTGCTGGAAAGATTAAGGGAGTTGTGGCTCTTGCAAACTGTTCTACCCTAAGAAATGGTCCTCAAGATTGGGTAACAATAAATCTTACAAAAGAACTTATAAAGAAAGATATATTAGTTGTTAGCGGCGGCTGTGGAAACCACGCTCTTGAGGTTGCGGGATTGTGTACAGTAGAAGCAGCTAACGAGTTAGCTGGTGAAGGATTAAAAGAAGTATGTAATATGTTAAAAATTCCTCCAGTACTAAGCTTTGGTACTTGTACCGATACCGGAAGAATATCTATGCTTGTTACTGCTCTTGCAGATCATTTGGATGTTGATGTATCTGACCTTCCAATAGCTGTTACTGCCCCAGAGTGGATGGAACAAAAGGCAACTATAGACGGCATTTTCGCATTAGCTTATGGAGCTTATACTCATCTATCTCCTACTCCTTTCATGACAGGAGCTCCTCAGCTAGTAGAGCTTTTAACTAACAAAGCAGAAGATGTAACAGGTGGAAAAATTGCATTAGGCGATGACCCTATTGAAGTAGCCAATAATATAGAAGCTCATATTATCAAAAAAAGAAAAGGTTTAGGATTAAGTTAGCAGTTAAAAAAGTTTATTATCTGTTATAGTCAATGTAGTAGATAAACATACACCAAAAAGGATCGGCTCACGGATTTTGTTCATGAGTCGGTCCAAAATTATATTTTTTCTTAAATTATTTCATTGACTCAATAATGCTGTCAGCAAGGTCATTCATTGAATTTCCATCATCTTCTTTCATAGTGGAGTTCAAGGATACCTCATTGTCTAAAATAGTCATTTCCTTCATCTCATCTAAAAGTTTACGCATTAATTTGCCAGATTGGGGAGCCCAGGAGCCATTTTCTATGAGAGCAAAAGTACGTTTTTGAAGGTTTAATGCCTTCATATCCATTATATAATCCAGCATCGGTGGGTAAATTTTTAAGTTATAGGTTACAGAGGCAAGAACCACATGACTATATTTGAAAGTCTCGGAAATCAAATATGATACATGAGTTTTTGAAACGTCATACATAACCACATTGGTCATTCCCTTTTTAACTAACCTTGTTGCCAGATCGTTAGCAGCAGCCTCAGTATTGCCGTACATTGTTCCATAAACAATAACTACGCCCTTTTCCTCAGGCTCATAACGACTCCACTTGTCGTACTTATCTAGCAAGTAGCCAAAATCATTACGCCATACCGGTCCATGCAGCGGACAGATAACCTTGATATCGATACTGCTTGCCTTTTTCAGCAGAGCCTGAACATGAGGACCGTACTTGCCTACAATATTTGTATAATATCTTCTGGCATCGTCAATCCAGTCCCGGTCAAAGTTAACCTCGTCATTAAAGAGCTTACCATCCAAAGCACCGAAAGAGCCAAAGGCGTCAGCGGAAAATAGTACTCCGCTTTTAGTATCATAGGTTACCATAGCTTCTGGCCAATGTACCATTGGAGCAGCCACAAACATAACCTCATGTTTTCCAAAGGACATAGTATCGCCTTCTTTGACTTCTATTACTTTGTCATCAATATGAAAACCAAACTGACGCATAAACATAGAAGCTTTTTCTGTGCATACAATCTTTACATCCGGATAACGAAGAATAATCTCTTCAATACAGGCTGCATGATCCGGCTCTACATGGTTGATTACCATATAATCTAAAGTTCTGTCCTCTAGAAGAGCTTGAACATTCTCAAGGAATTGACGGCAAAGTGACCAGTCCACCGTATCAAAGAGTACGGACTTCTCATCTAAAAGTAGATAAGAGTTATAGGAAACACCTCGTGGAATCGGATGAATGTTTTCAAAGAGAGCAAGGCGACGATCGTTGCCACCAACCCAATAAAGATCTTCTGTTATCTCTCTAACACAATACATAAATTCAATCCTCCTTTACGCTAAATACACATTATTATAGGAATCAGACTTCTATAAACATATCTTTTTCTTCACCACAATCAGGGCAAGTCCAGTCTTCTGGCACATTTTCAAAGAGAGTACCAGTCACTATTTCGCCTTCAGGATCTCCCAGGCCAGGATCATATTCATAACCGCATCCGTTGCAGACATAATGTTTCCAAGTTGGAGCAGCCTTCTTCGGAAGGGCTCTCTTCATCTTCTTCATTGGTGGAGCCTCTTTCTTTGCTTCTCCATTGTCTAAAGCAGCAGTGAGTATTGGCAGGATTTCCATTATATCTCCAACTATGCCGTAGTCTGCGTTCTTGAAAATTTTCGCATTAGGGTCAATATTTATAGCAACAATTGTGGAAGCATCCTTTATACCTTTCAAATGCTGACCTGCGCCTGAAATACCACAGGCAATGTAAAGATTTCCACTGAACTTTTGACCAGACATGCCAACATAACGATTCAGTGGTACATATTTAAGAGTTTCAGCTACTGGACGGGATGAACCTATAGCTGCTCCGGCTTGTACTGCCAGGTCTTCTATAAGTTTCATATTTTTCTTTTCCCCTATGCCTAGACCTACGCTGACTACCCTTTCAGCCTTACTAATAGGAGTATCTATAGGAATTCCAATGGTGAAATCATAACCATCCGCCTTAAGAGCTTCTATAAGAGCATTAACTCTTTCTTCGGCAGTTCCGTCTTTGAAAATCACTTTCTTACGATAGCCTGTAGCAGGTTCACCTTTAGAAACTTTAGCTGCACCCTCGGTCTTTGGCATCTTACCGATTATGTGAGAAGAAATAATAACACGCTGAATTTCATTAGTTCCCTCATATATTGTACAAATCTTAGCATCTCTGTAAGCACGCTCAACTTCCATGCCTTTCAGATAACCGCTTCCGCCGAATATTTGAAGGGCGTCATTGACAATCTCAAGACAAACGTCAGATGCGTATTGTTTAGCCATAGCTGCTTCCATACTGTAACGCTCATGATTTTCTTTCAGCTCTGCCGCACTATAAACAAGTAATCTAGCTGCCCTGAGCTTTGTAGCCATATCCGCCAGCTTAAAAGCTATAATCTGTTGCTGGCAGATAGGTTTGCCAAATTGAACTCTTTCTTTCGAATATTCTAAAGCCTTCTCATAAGCGCCTTGTGCGATACCAAGAGCCTGAGCAGCAATACCAATACGACCGCCATCCAAAGTGGACATAGCAATCTTGAAACCTTCTCCCTCCTTACCCAAAAGGTTTTCCTTAGGAACTTTCACGTCGTTGAAAATCAACTGTGCAGTGGCAGAAGAACGAATACCCATCTTGTCATAATGTTTGCCGAAGCTAAAGCCTTCCCAGCCCTTCTCCACAATAAAGGCGCTGATGCCGCGAGTGCCTATATCTGGTGTAGTAACTGCAAAAATAATGTAAATATCAGCCTCTCCTGCGTTAGTGATAAATATCTTTTCACCATTTAAAATATAATAATCGCCTTCTAAGACAGCAGTGGTCTCCGTACCGCCAGCGTCACTACCGGCATTTTCCTCGGTGAGACCGAAGGCTCCGATTTTCTCTCCCTTTGACAGTGGAATCAAGTATTTCTTCTTCTGCTCTTCTGTTCCGTAAGCGGCAATTGGATATGACCCCAAAGATGTGTGAGCGGAAAGAATTACACCTGTGCCACCGTCCACTCTTGATAATTCCTCAACGGCGATTGCATAGCTGATTACATCCAGACCTGCTCCGCCGTACTCTTTCGTATATGGTATCCCCATCATGCCCATATCAGCTAACTTACGAATGGCTTCTGATGGGAATTTATTTTCCTGATCCAGCATAAGTGCAATAGGTTTAATTTCCTCTTCAGCAAACTCTCTGATTTTCGTTCTCAAATTTTCATGTTCTACCGTAGTCTTAAAAGACATATATTTCCCTCCTTTTGATTAACATATTTTCAAATATATTTACTTAATGTATATATTTGCCTCCAAATTTATTATATCTATCAAAAGTTTTAGTTAGAACCTTAACTCGAACTCATTTTGGTTAATACCAAAGGAGCACCTTACTCCGCTGTCACCCTCCTTTGTCATATGCTTTGTGCAGGAAATTCAAACAAAAAAGTGAGTACAAGAATCTTTTGATTCTTATACCCACTTTTTTAAGATGCATTAGATTTGTTTATAACGTTGGAAAGATTGTTTATGCTCTGCGTTAACACTTCAAGCTTGCCTTCTAATCTTACAAGCAGATATACAGAAACTGCTATCGGAAAACCAAGATTGCCAATCATGTTTAACAGATCATTATTCATAAAGCATGTCTTCCTTTATGGTTATTTCACTGATAAATCAGTGCTGTTTTTATCTTCAATATGTGCTGAGTCCTTAGCTTTTAAATCTCCCCCAGTGGTTGCAAATATATTTTTTGCAAGTATTACATCCATAGCAGCCTTTACTTCTGCCTCAGTAACATCTTCCTTTACATTACTCACCCTTATAGCAGTCTTTTTACCGGACTCATTTAAAAAATTCATAACTAATGTTTTACTCATTACACACACTCCCCCTTTATTTCTTATTCTGAACTTAGATACTTCAATTTTTAGAGGACAGAGAATTTTGAGCTTCTATAATAGTTTTCCGACGTAAGGAAGAAAACTAACTTTCACTGTCAACTGTCAATTGTCCTCTGTCAACTGATTAAGCGTTCATTATTCCACTTTGGTCTTCTCTTATGACTTCATCTAAAGTCTTTCCAAGAAGCTTGCCAAGCTCTGCGGACACGTCATATATATCCTGCTCTGTTGCTGTGGTTTTCACCTTTGAGAACCTCTGTTTTTTAATTATTTCCTTTCCTTTTTCATCTACACCATCCTTATATTTTAGTACTAGTGCAGTCTGCAATTTTGTTGCTGTTGCAGCCATATTTATCATCTCCCTTCACTTAATATATATACAGTTAGGAGAGATGTAGGAAGTGGGATAATAACTTTTTTGGATTCTGGATTATGTTAATTATCCAATTAGTATTATAATTAAGTATGAAAATGGTTATCTGAATTAAAACTATTATCATGCAAATCATAAAAGTATAATTATGATTAAAATAATCACTAAGATGATTTTCGTTTTATCCGATGACTTACCCGCTCTAATACTCCCATCGCACTCTGTGAAAGCGATTCACACAAAATCAGAGATTTTGGTTCTCTGCTTGCACTCTGTGAAAGCGATTCACACAAAATCAGAGATTTTGGTTCTCTGCTTTTCTTCAAGTGGGAGTAAAGAGTGGCTATGTCCCTGGATAACGACTTCTAAGCTTCAGATGGAGGTTATTAACGGGCAGAATTGCCCAGTGGTCGCAGACAAACTCCACCTGAAGCCAAGAATTCTGTTTATCAAAATATGTGGATATACAAACATTCTTATGATAAAATATCAGTGAAAATCACATAATTAACATTAAAGGTTATTTATGTTTTATGAACAAGAGTTAAGTAGAAAATTTATATTTTAAGTGTTTACTAAACGAGGTGAGATTTTGAATAATATTTTTAATAAAAGAAATGTACATGTTACTTTCCGTGTTGGTATAGTTTTAAAGGCTTTATACGATATAGGGGAAATTTTGTGCGGTATTTTTTTGATTTTTCTAACCCCTGAAAGAATGAGTAAGCTTATAACATTGATATCAAAAAACGAATTAAGTGAAGATCCGAAAGACTTTTTAATGAATTATCTTGTTGCGTTCAGCCATACCTTCTCACACAGCATGCAGCATTTTACTTCTTTTTATTTATTGTCACATGGAATAGTTAAAATATTGGTTTTAATTCTTTTATGGAGAAAAAAGCTATGGGCGTATCCACTGTCTGTTGTTATATTTACCGTTTTTATAATTTTACAAATGCAACGTTTCAGCCAAACTCATTCAATTGTTCTTCTGTTTTTGACCTTTGTTGACCTTATCATGATTATGCTAACCATTTTAGAATATAAAAATATTAAAGCTGATAGTTCAACAAAGTAGCATAAGTTTTGTTTTAAATAAAATTAAGGGGACTTCATTTGAAGCTCCCTTAGATTCGTAAAAATTTACTATTCCGTCTTAGAGACATATTGATTAAGGCCTATTAAACATAAATTTATAACAATCCTCTTCTTTAAATCCACACTTTAAATACAATTCTTGAGCATTTTTTGTCCAAAGAACCTTATTTGTATCTTTTATACTTGGATGGTTATTTATAAAATCAATTAGTTTTTTACCCAAGCCCTTACCTCTATATTTCTCATCAATGATTACATCTAATATTAAACTATAAACAGCATAATCGCTTACAACTCTCGCAAATCCAATTTGCATATCAGTGTGATAAATAGAAAAACAAAGAGAAGTTTCAATTGTTTTAGTAATAATTTCAGTAGGTCGATTTTTAGCCCAATGGGACTGCCTCAACAAACTGCAAACCTCATCTAATTTAATTCGAGTAGTATTATCCGTAAATATATACTCACCTTCTATGATTTCCATAACCTGAAACTCCTTCCCAAAACTTTATAAAATTAATCAAGAGTGTAGGACTTGTTAGTTTTACAATAAGAATATTACGTATTTTAAGAAAAATGCGTTTATATTATCCCTCTATGATAAAGACAATACCAAATATTAATTACTAATGCGATACATGTGATTACTATAATTCCAATTGCTAAAGGCAATGTTATTTTCCGAGAATGTTTACTAATCCAGTAAAATATAATGGCATCATTCAATACAACAACTAATACACCTCTGATAATAAGCTCTTTTAAAATAGTCATTAATATTAAGCCACCTTTTTTAAAATATTATAAATAAATCTAATGCATATATGTAGCTTATCAAATTAGAACATAATTTATTACTTCTGTATACTTTGATCGCTAATTTGTTCTAAAATATTTTTCATCCCCTGTGCATGGTCAGACTTTTAAAACATTTCTCCATTAAAGCCCCAGTCGCTAACTTCACTAAATGTTATGTATATACTGTCCTTTGGTATGTTAAGTTCTTTTTCATAAAGGCAGCATATCAAATCAGTTACTTTATTCTTGTACTGTCTTTCTGTAGTTCCAAATATTTTTACTTCAATGAAAGCAGCTTTTTCCATCTTCTTTCCTCTGAAATAGATTGTTTCATTGTCGTCAAAGCTTACCATAAGCCACTCTTCAGATTTTCCTGGAATTGCTGCAATAATTTCTCCCATTTGGCTCTTTAAGTTTTCCTTGTCTTGATCTGAAAGTTTTACTGTTAATTTTGAATTTATGTATGGCATAAATATTCACCTCATTTTTTATATTTATATAAATCTATTTAGGTTCTACCCAAATAATTATTTATCTATTTCTTATGACTACTTCTGGTTCTACAGGTTTTACTCTAACTCTAACTCTTTTAACTCTAGGAATAATGACTCCAATACCTGTATACTCATATAATTTTCTGTTTAAAATTTCTAATATCATTCTTACATTTTCCAATACATTATCCATATTATATTTCTCCTCTAATTTTATTAAAGTCTGTAAATATATAATAAAAGATTATTGTTACAGTATTGTGTCAAAATTATTAGAATTATAATAAGTATTATATGATTTCCTAACAGGCTTTCTAGAATAATTATCCTCTACTAAAGAAATATATTTCTCATATCCTTCTTCTTTCATTTTATCCGATGACTACCTGCTCTAATACTCCCTGTTCTCAAACAGGGAGTAAAGAGCAGCTATGTCCCTGGATTCGTTCAACTAAGAATCAGGTGGGGTTAAAACCCCATCTGATTCAAGTTTCACTTTATTTAATCATTTTTAGTTTTCAAATAAAATCATACATTGAGAGCTGCTTACTCCCGTCTACTGGAGCTATGTTTAAATTAAAACAATTACTATTTTCTAGTTTTTCTTTAAGTTTTAATGTATTGTTTGGAGATTCTAGCAGCCACTCATCTTCCTCTTCTTTTTTTATAAACACAGGCATTCGGTTATGAACTTTACTCATATGTTCATTGGCTGCACGAGTTAAAATAACAACTCCAAAATAAGGATTATTATTTTTATCAATGAAATTGTCATATATTCCTGCCATAGAAAAAATCTTAGTATCCTTCAAAGAAATTTTATATTTATCCTTGCCCTTCTCTCTATTATGCCATTCAAAAAAAGCATTAGCTGGAATGATGCATCTGTTATTGAAAAAAGCCTTTCTGAAATTTTGTTTTTCGGCTACTGTTTCAATCCTTGCATTTATTATTTCTTTATTTAGGCCTCTAATCTGATATCCCCATCTAAAAAAGTCTAATTTTTTTCCTTCATTATTAAAAATTATAGGGATATTGGTGCCAGGGAATATTTCACCCTTTGAATAGGTTATGTTCTTTGTATTCTTTATTCCGTACCTTACCATTATATCTTCTATATCATTTTCAATATAAAAACGTCCACACACGATAATCACCACTTTTCATTAAGTTATTTGTAAACATAAAATAAAACTATTAAGAATACATATACTTCTAATGTGTTTATTATATCATTTTTACCCTTTGTTTGTTCAAACTCAAATGAGTCCTTTGAATATAATCAATATCAGGTATTTTATTCTCCGAATCCAGAATATCATATATCAGTTCATCAATTTCATGTACGCTTCCTAAATTAACAAGCCGCATAGTAATTTGGTAAACTATGCAGCTCTTTATTATTAAACTGTTGTCTTTTCTATTAAAATAGCCCTTGCCGGTGCTGCTTCTACACCACTGATTTTAAGAGGGAGAGCACATAGCTCATATTCTCCTTCATTAATATCCTTAAGTCTAAGACCTTCAATAATTGTTATCCCATTCCCGAGCAGAACCTTATGAGTGTAGTGCCCCTCTTGATCTCTCTCTATCCCCAAAGAATCTATTCCAACACCTTTTATCCTGCGGTCTCTTAGATACATAGCTCCACTATCCTCAAGGAACACAAATTTAGAGTCAAAATCTTCCCTATAGGAATTTTTAGTTTTCAATATGATAAAATCATCCACATTTATTTCTTTAGCAGCCAAATCATCCGCAGTGATCCTGTCTGCAACATTAGTAAAATCCAAAACCTTACATTTTGTAACTGTTGTTTCTATATTAAACTGATCCATATTCGAACCATTTTCTATCATATGAAGAGGTGCATCTATATGAGTTCCCGTATGCATATCCATCTTTATACTTGATTCATAGGCGCTGCTGTTTGAAAAATCCTGATTAACCGTAATAACAGGCCTTTTTATATCCTTATTTTTATACACTGTCATTTCAAAATTTATGTCCATTGATATATCATGTATCTTCATATAATTCTCCTTTCTATATGTTCCACCAATTTCGTCCATCTTTCTTTAGTAAATCATCTGCTTCATCAGGTCCCCAAGTACCTGAATTATAAATAGGTAAATCACTCTGAATATTTTTCCATACCTTAGATATGGCATCAACAAACCTCCAGGAATATTCCACCTCATCCCATCTTGTAAATAGGGTTGAGTCCCCTTTCATTACATCGAAAATAAGCCTTTCATATGCTTCCGGCGAATTGTTCTCAAGATTACAGTTCTGACAGAAGTCCATTTGAATAGGTATTATTTCATTCTCTACTCCAGGCTTCTTACCATTCATCTGAAAGTAAACCCCTTCACAAGGTTGAATTTTTATACCTAATAGGTTTGGCTCTAAATAATCAAATTCTTTGAAATATAACACTTTATCCAAAGACTTAAATTGTACAACAATTTCAGTTGATTTATTAGCAAGTCGCTTTCCTGTCCTTATATAAAAGGGAACTCCAGCCCATCTGTAATTTTGTATATGAAGCTTCATGGCAGCAAAAGTTTCAACATCAGAATCTATTGCTACTTTTTCTTCTTCCCTATATGCTAAAACTTCATTATTACCAATTATACCTTTTCCGTATTGGCCTCTTACCATGTTTTCCTTAATATATTCCGGAGTTACACTTTCAATGGATTGGAGCACCTTCACCTTCTCATCTCTGATGTTTTCAGTATTGAGACTGGCAGGAGGCTCCATAGCTATCAGTGAAAGGAGCTGAAACATATGGTTTTGTACCATATCTTTAAGTGCTCCTGATGATTCATAGTAGCCTCCTCTATTTTCAACTCCTACAATTTCGCTTGAGGAAATTTGAATATTATCAATATACTTGCTGTTCCAGAGGGATTCGTATACTACATTAGCGAATCTTATAACCATTATATTCTGTATCATTTCTTTTCCAAGATAATGATCTATTCTATAAATATTTTCTTCACTAAAGGCTAAAGTTATCTTTTCATTTAGATAAGCAGCTGATTGTAGGTCTCTCCCAAAAGGTTTCTCGATTACTATTCTCCTATGACTATTTTCCTTGGCATTCATACCATAAAGTTTTAATTTATCAACTATTGGTTCGAAGTGCTCAGGAGAAACAGCAAGATAGTAAATTCTATTTCCATTTGTTTTATATTTTTCATCAAGATTTTTCAATACATTATTGAGTCTTATATATCCATGGTTATCCTGAAAGTCAAATTCTAAATAATATATCCTACTTTCAATGCCCTTCCATATTTCTTCTTCCATAGGGAACCTAGAGTATTTTTCTACTGATTGTTTGACCTGATTCCTATATTCTTCATCAGTTAAAATTCTTCTTCCTATGGAAACAACAGCAAAATCCTCCGGCAACATTTGCTGGTATGCAAGATTATATAAAGCTGGCATGAGCTTCCTATGAGTTAAATCTCCTGTTCCACCAAATATAACTATAATGCATGACAGATCCACATTTTGATTCAAATTTACACCTCCTTTTAGCCTTTTAACCCACTCGCTCCCGCTCGCAAGTTGCCCGTTAAAGGTCATTTAGACCTTTAACTTCGCTACATAAGGAGGGCACTAATCATTTTTCTTGGTTGCGTGTCCTCCAAATTCATTCCTTAGTGCAGATACGACTTTCCCTGTGAAAGTATCTTCTTGTTCTGATCTGTACCTCATAAGCAATGATTGTGTTATAACTGTTGCTGCTACTTTAAGCTCCAATGCTTCTTGAGCAGTCCATAAACCTTCGCCGGATGAATACATAACGCCCTTAATTGCATCTAACTGAGGATCTTTTCTAAAAGCATTCTCGGTTAATTCCATAAGCCATCCTCTAATAACAGATCCATGATTCCAGACTTTTGCAACCTTTTCAAAGTCCAAGCTAAATTGAGATTTTTCTAATATTTCAAAGCCCTCTCCTATAGCCTGCATCATACCATATTCGATACCATTATGGATCATCTTTACGAAATGCCCTGAACCATTTGCTCCTGTATGCAAATATCCATTTTCAATACTTATATCTTTTATAAAGGGTTCAAGAAATTCAAAGACTTCAGTTTCAGCTCCTATCATAGTGCAGGCCCCATTCCTAGCCCCCTCAATTCCTCCACTAGTGCCTATGTCAACAAAATCTATTCCTTTACTCTTAAGATAATTATATCGTCTTAATGTATCCTTATAGTTAGAGTTACCTCCATCTATTACTATGTCCTGTTTACTTAATAGAGGAACTAGCTTGTCAATCATTTCATCTACAGAATTGCCCGCAGGTACCATCAACCATATGACTCTTCTTCCTTCTAATTTCTTGACTAGTTCCTCAATGCTATATGCTCCAATTAGCCCTTCCTTTTCTGCTTCTTTTACCTTTTCCAAGGTTCTATTGAAAACTACCACATGGTGGCCATGTTCTCTTGCATTTAAAGCTAAATTATAGCCCATTCTTCCGAGTCCAATTATTCCTAATTTCATTTTTATCCTCCTAACACATATGAAGTATAAAAAATTATACTCTTATAGGAAATATTTTAGTACATAAAATAATGTATTATTCTTATTTTATGAACAAAAGCAATAAACAATTGTATCAATATGTTATACACAGGTAGAAAATAAATTAGCCTATATCTCAAATTACCATGTAAAGTAAGATATAGGCTTTATTTTAAAGAAGGAATACCTTGGAAGAAGTATGCTTCTTTCTATTCTAACAAACTGCCAAAAAATATGTCCATAATGCTGTACTCAGCTATTCTGGCTTTTCTATAAGACTTATTTTTAACTTATAAGGTTCTGTAAACATATCGTATGTGGAATTCTCAATTAAACAATGTTTAACAGTAAACAAAAATCCATTGTTAACAGGATAATCTACTTGCTTGCTATTCAGTATTACAAGTATTTCATCATTAGTTAATTCCTTTTCCATATTATTATCTGTAAGTACTTTTCCACTTGCATCTTTATATTGAAATACCACTTTCATAGCTTCTTCTCCTTTAAAAATTGCTTTTACCTTTATTATAATTCGTAATGTAGAATATAGACTTGATGGAATTACTAAGACTTTCCTCTAAATTCAGTGCCACATTTTTTACAGGTAATAACCATCTTCCCCTTCTTTCTAGGGACTCTAAGCTTTTGAGAACATTTTGGACATTTAAATATTTTATAATCACGGAATTCCGAAACTGAATATTTATGTCTATAGAATTTTTGCTTTATAGCAAAAAGATAGTCTTCAAATACTACTAACTCTCTATGTCTTTTATATTTATTCTTTGAAAAGATCCTCCAGGTTCCATAAATAATTAAGGCATATCCTAACATAATAGTATATCTACTAATTGAAAATATACATCCTGTAACAATCAAGTACTTAGAAAGCCTATCAAATCCATTTGAATCTCTTAAATAGTATGCAATTTTGTATAAATAATTTCTAAAGTTCAATTAAATGTTCCTCCTTCTGTAATAACTGAGAATTAATTCATATATTGCTGAATTTCTATGAATACAGGTTAGCATATAGAGTATATATCTACAATAAGTTTTATATTAATTTTTAGCAAATTTTTTTGTGTAAAATCTAAATAAAAAT
>NZ_JAEEGB010000041.1 GCF_016316925.1 Clostridium aciditolerans
ACTAAAATTAAGAAGAATATTATCGATATTATACTAATTTTTAATGGAAGTCAAAATTGACTTCCATTAGTGCGTTATTTACAGAATGCTATTTAGCCGCCACCAGTTCCCGACCAATTAATATACCAATATTTAATCTTACCAAAATAAGTATACTTACTGTCAACATCATACGAGTCTGGACCAATAGCAGGATTTTTACAAATATACATAGTGCCATATTGCGAGTCAGGAATTGGTCGTTCAGAAATCTCTGTCTTAAATGCTTTTACAAAATAACCTTCAAAAAATAGGTTTGTTCTTATAACTCTTTAAATTGTTGAATGAGTAAAAATATCAAATCCAATATAAAACGCTACCATGATAATACATGATAAGGCTATTTTAATACCTTTATTTCTCAATATTATATCCACCGCCTCATAATTTATAATTAAAGTTCTTGATCAATTTTCAACATTTATCTTAAACATAGCCTTAGATTAAAAGATAGAAATTTTATTTTAATTATTTATTTTGTATATCATATAAACTAACTTTTCTGTATAAGGTTCTAAGACCAATGCCTAATTCTTTTGCTGCTAAGGTTTTACCACTAGCATCCCATCCATATTTATCTAAAGTATTTTTTATAATTTGAAACTCAACATTTTTTATTTTAGGCTTTATATTTAAGTTGTTAGTATTAGAATTCATAGTGATTTTTTCTGTAAGGCTGCTTGGGGCAATAATATTATTTGTCTCAACATTCACTGCATATTCAATAACATTTTCAAGTTCTCTGACATTGCCTGGCCAATCGTAAGCTTTAAGAAGCTCAAGAGTTTTAGAGGAGAAACTTTTAATGTTCTTATCTAGTTTTTTGTTATATTTTTCTAAAAAGTGGATTGATAATAACTCAATATCATTTTTCCTATAACGAAGAGAGCATATATTAAAAGGAATTACATTTATCCTGTAATATAAATCAGCTCTAAATTCTTTTTTGCTAATCATATCCTCAATATTTTGATTAGTAGCAGCTATTACTCTAACATCTATATTAATTGGACGTATTCCACCTACACGGTAAATTGTATAATCTTGAAGTACTCTTAATAATTTTGCCTGTGTATATAAAGGCATTTCACCTATTTCGTCTAGGAAGATTGTACCTCCCTGTGCTAATTCAAATCGACCAGGTTTCCCACCTTTTCTTGCCCCTGTAAAGGCTCCTTCATCATAGCCAAATAGCTCGCTTTCAAATAAATTTTCAGGGATGCTTGCACAATTAATCGATATAAAAGGAGAGTTTGCCCTTTTGCTTGTGTAATGAATTGCTTTTGCAAATAGCTCTTTTCCTGTACCTGTTTCTCCTGTTATTAGAACGGTAGAGGAACTATTGGCTATCTTACTGACTCTTTCTTTAAGCTTTTGTATATCACTACTTATTCCTTTTATTTTATTCAGGTGATCATTAGATTCTGTATCACTAGGTATATCTGCTGTGGAATTTAATAATGAGTTTGGATAATCAAATTCTGTGTATTGGTAATCATTTACAAAAAGGCTTTCTATCAAATCAGAGATCTCATTTATAATATCAATATAAATATTGATATTATCAGTTAATTTCATTCGACCTTCTTTGGTAAAGGAAGTTAAGCAAAGGACTCCTATAGGGTTATCTTTATATTTTATTGTATTTAAAATTTCAATTGTAGATGGGCATTTATTGTCAAACCTACAACCATTACATTCGAGCATGTGCCCGGGTTTGTTCACTAAAGTACGTCCATTTGAAAGAACTTTTTTGATAGATGGACTATGTACTTCTAGGCCTTTATATTTTAAATAATTTTTTGTAGATATTATTAGATTAAAGTTATCATCAATAATTGCTGATTCAATATTAAGGGAAGTAGAAAGAAGATTAAGCAATTTTTCTATAGTCGGTTTAGCCTTTTTGAGTAAATCCATAAAACTCCTCCTTAAAAATCATAATTTTGGCAATGTATATGACAAAAATGGCGAGAGTATCGCAAACAACATTTTAATTGAATTATAAATTAGTAAAAAAAATAGAATTTACTTGGCATGAATTTTGCTATTTACATCATATATATAAATTAACTTATATGTAATATGTTATATATTATAACAATAAATGTAATTAAGATAAAGTTCTGTATTTACTATGACCTCAAAGTTAGGTAAACCAACGTTTGCGTAATTGCGCAAGCGATTAAAATAATAATAAAGATAAGGGGGAAAAAAATGAGCAATAATGAGGGACCTAGTAATAAGCTTCATGATAGTCTGCAGATAAGGAATACAGAGAAAAGGGATGGGGAACTTCGTCGTAGTCTACAAGCAAGACATCTTAACATGATAGCAATTGGAGGTGCAATTGGAACAGGGCTCTTTCTTGCTTGTGGTAATGCTGTAAGCTCAGCTGGGCCAGGTGGCGCACTGCTTGCATTTGCTGTTATGGGTATGCTTGTATACTTTATGATGCAATCTCTTGGAGAGATGGCAACACTTATTCCAAGTTCAGGTTCTTTCGAAACTTATGCTACAAAATTTATAGACCCAGCTCTTGGGTTTGCCCTTGGTTGGAACTACTGGGTTAGTTGGTCTACAACGGTAGCAGCAGAACTGGCAGCTAGTGCACTTATCATGAAATTTTGGTTTCCAAACATCCCAGGCTTGTATTGGAGTATTCTGTTCTTAGCAATTTTATTTACACTTAATGTTCTTTCAGCAAGGTCCTTCGGTGAGGCAGAATATTGGTTTGCAGGTATAAAGGTTGCAACGGTAATTATATTCCTTGTAGTAGGTGTGCTTATGATATTCGGTATTCTAGGAGGTACAGCTCCTGGATTCTCAAATTGGGTGGTTTCAGATGGCAAAGGCAATACCGGTCCTTTTATAGGTGGTGCAGCAGCTATATGTATAGCATTTTTTACAGCGGGATTCTCTTTCCAGGGAACTGAACTTGTTGGTATTGCAACGGGAGAGTCTGAAAATCCAGAAGTAAATGTTCCAAAGGCTATAAAAAATGTATTTTGGCGAATATTATTATTCTATATAGGTGCTATTATAGTTATAGGTTTTTTAATCCCATGGACAGAGCCTAACTTATTAAAGAGTGGTGCCATTCAAGATGTTGCCATTTCTCCATTTACTTTGGTATTTCAAAAGACAGGAATAGCCTTTGCTGCATCTCTCATGAATGCAGTAATCCTTACTTCTGTTTTATCAGCAGGTAACTCAGGACTATATGCTTCAACAAGAATCCTATATTCTATGGCTAAGAATGGTAAGGCTCCTAAGATGTTTACAAAAGTAAGTGCTAAAGGAGTTCCTGTATATGCACTAATGTTCACAACACTTGTAGGTACACTTTGCTTTCTTTCATCCTTTGTAGGTGATGGAACTATATATACATTCCTAGTTTCAGTAACTGGTGTAGCTGGTTTTATAACCTGGATTGGAATTTCAGCCTGTCATTATAGATTTAGAAAGGCATATATTGCACAAGGCGGCAAGGTTGAGGATCTTAAGTTTAAGGCTAAGTGGTATCCTTTTGGACCGATAGTAGCAGGAGTACTCACAGTATTAGTAATTTGCGGTATGAATTTAAGTGCCTTTACTGGCGATAAGATCGACTGGGTAAGTGTTATATTTAACTATGTAGGTGTCCCAATATTCCTTTTAGCTTGGTTAGGATATAAGATTGTCAAGAAAACAAAGGTAGTGCCTTTAATGGAAGTAGATTTCTCAATGGACGAGACAAATAAGGAATCCAAATAAGTAGAATGTTTTAACTGACTTGTATGTAAATGAGTGTTCATTGAACACCTGTACATATAAGTCGGTTTTTTTATTTTAGATTTGCTTATAGTTGTCACTTGTATTGCCAAATGTGGCAAAAAAGTAAAATGTAAAAGGAATTAGTATTGATAATATCATTGGAAATGTTTGGCACAAATTTTGCTTTAGGGTTATATAGGAGTAGTTAATATTATTTATAAAATAATTCTTCTTTATGATGAATATAAAATAGAGATGAGAATTTTATATTCATAAGAATATTAGCATCACAATAAAAATAATGGGGGGTTTTACTATGTTTAGAGACAAAGATGTACTTTCATTGGAAGGAAAAGTTGCAGTGGTAACAGGAGGAGCATCAGGAATCGGCCGCGCAACTTGTGAACTTTTAGCTGAATACGGAGCAAAGGTTGCTATCCTTGATATTAACGAAGAACTTGGCAAAAAGGCAGAGGAAGAAATAGTTAAAAATGGAGGGCAAGCTTTTTTCATAAAAAATAATGTTGTATCAAGAGAAGATTGTGAAAGAGCTGTAAATATTATTAAGGATAAGTATGGAAGAATTGATATTTTATTTAATAATGCAGGAGTAACAAAAAGAAAAACTGTAGTTAATCTTGAAGAGTCAGAGTGGGACTTTGTAGTTGACGTTACTTTAAAGGGTGCCTATTTAATGTCCAAATATGTGATTCCAGTAATGGCTGAGGGCGGCGGTGGAAGCATAATAAATACTGGCTCAGGCTGGGGATTAAAAGGTGGAGATGATGCTGCGGCTTATTGTGCTGCAAAGGGTGGAATTGTTAATTTAACTAGAGCAATGGCAATAGACCATGGAAAGCAAAACATAAGGGTAAATAGCATTAATCCTGGCGATACTAATACACCGCTATTAAGAGATGAAGGACGTCAGCTTGGCATTGATGATGAAGAATTCTTGAAATTATCAGCCGCTGGAAGACCACTTGAAAGGCTTGGAACTCCAAGGGATATTGCTAATGCAGTATTGTTCTTTGCTAGTGATCTATCTACATGGATTACAGGAGCTGCTCTTGTAGTTGATGGCGGTGGTCTAGCATAGGTAATGAAGTGGAAGTTGAATCAGATGGAAGTGTTAGAACTGGTAGTCATCTGATAAAAACCAAATTTAGTTAGGGGGTAAAAAATATGCCTATTAAAGGATATAAAAATCATCCGTATATACCTAATTCAAATATAGAAGTACAAAAAGAAATGTTAAGAGAAATTGGTCTTGAAAATCTTGAAGATCTTCATGATGAAATACCAGAGGAATTGAAATTAAAAGGTAATATGGAACTGCCTGAATGTTATCCTTCAGAATATGAGTTAAAAAGACATGTTGAGGGTATAATCGGAAAAAATAAAACCTGCAGTGAAAATTTGAATTTTTTAGGTGCTGGTTGTTGGCAGCATTTTGTGCCAGCGGTGTGCGACGAAATCAATTCAAGAGCTGAGTTTTTAACTGCATATGGTGGTGAGCCTTACGAAGATCATGGAAGATTCCAGACACTTTTTGAATATCAAAGTCTTGTAGCTGAGCTTGTTGACATGGATGTTGTAAATGTTCCTACTTTTGATTGGGCACAAGCAGCTGCAACTTCTATTAGAATGGCATCTAGAATAACAGGAAGAAATGAAGTTTTAATTGCAGGAACAATTGATGATGATAAATTACTTATTATAAAGAATTATTGTGCACCACAAATTAAATGTATACTTGTGGATTTTGATTCCAAAACAGGACAGGTGAATTTAACTGACCTTGAAAATAAGTTATCACAAGATACTGCTGCTGTTTATTTTGAAAATCCATCTTTCCTCGGTTTTATAGAAGAGGGTGGAGCGGAAATATCAAGAAAAGCACATGAAGCTGGAGCAATTAGTATTGTTGGTGTTGATTCAAGCTCCCTTGGAATTCTTCAGCCACCTAGAAAATATGGTGCGGATATAGTATGTGGAGATTTACAGCCCCTTGGAATTCATATGAACTATGGTGGTGGACAATCAGGATTTATTGCAACTAGAGATGAGGAAAAATATGTAATGGAGTTTCCTTCCCGTTTATTTGGTATAGCTCCAACAATAGTTCCAGGGGAATATGGTTTTGGTGATGTTGCCTATGAAAGAACTTCCTTTGCATTAAGAGAAGGTGGAAAGGAATATGTAGGTACACAAACCGCTAGTTTAGGTATAACTGCAGGTGTTTATCTATCCTTAATGGGACCTAAGGGAATGGAAGAATTAGGACAGACAATAATGCAGAAATCCCAATATGCAATAAAGGAATTAAATAATATTAAAAATGTAACAGGGTCATTATTTACTTCTGTATCCTTTAAAGAATTTGTTGTTGATTTTAATAAAACTGGAAAAACAGTTAAAGAAATAAATAATAAGCTTCTTAATAAAGGAATATTTGGAGGCTTGGATCTTTCAAAGAAGTTTCCAGGACTAGGTCAAGCGGCTTTGTATTGTGTAACTGAAATTCATTCAAAGAGAGATATAGACAGACTCGTAGGTGCTATAAAGGAAATTGTTGAAGAATAGTAGTTATATTGTTAAGGAAGGGAGTATTATAATGAAAAGAATTGATAGAAGCAATACACTAAGAAAATTTCATCAGGCAAAATGGGATGAGCCAATAATATTTGAGCTCAGCAAGAGTGGTGAAAGGGGAGTACTTGTACCAAAAGCAGAGAAAGAAATAGTGTCTGCAATTGGTGATGGTGTATCAAAGATTCCTGAAAGCATGAAAAGAGAGGGTTCGGTAAATCTACCTGAAATTTCGCAGGTAAGAGTTTTAAGACATTATCTTAGATTATCACAGGAAACACTTGGAGCAGATCTTAATGTGGAAATAGGCCAGGGAACTTGTACCATGAAGTACAGCCCTAAAGTAAATGAACAATTAGCCAGAATGTCAAAGGTTACAGAACTTCATCCTCTGCAGGAGGAGAGTACAGTTCAGGGAACTCTTGAAATAATGTATAGATTAGATCATATGATGAGAGAAATTTCCGGTATGGATAGATTTTCATTCCAGCCAGGTGGTGGAAGCCAAGCAATTATGACAATGGCATCAATTATAAAGGCTAAGCATATTTTTACTGGTGAAGATAATAAAAGAGATGAAGTTATAACAACAATCTATTCACATCCATCAGATGCAGCAGCAGCAGCTTTAAAAGGCTATAAAATAATAACAATTTATCCTGATGAGGAAGGATATCCAGATATAGAAGCACTTAAACATGCAATTTCAGATAGAACAGCAGGACTTATAGTTGCAAATCCTGAAGATACAGGAGTATATAATCATAGAATAAAGGAATTTACAAGGCTTATACATGAAGCCGGTGGAGTATGCTGCTACGACCAAGCTAATGCTAATGGATTATTAGGTGTAACAAGAGCAAAGGAAGCAGGTTTTGACATGTGTTTCTTTAATTTACACAAGACCTTTTCAAGTCCACATGGCTGTGGCGGCCCAGCTTGTGGAGCAGTTGGAGTGACAAAGGAATTTGAGCAGTTCTTACCTGTTCCATTAGTGGATTTAAAAGATGACAGCTATTTCTTAAACTATGACCTACCAAACAGCATCGGTAAGGTAAGAGCATTTTATGGAGTACCACAGGTAGCTTTAAGGGCATATTCATGGATTATGAGTCTTGGTGCTGAAGGACTATATGAGGTTGCAAAGATTGCGGTGCTTAATAACAACTATTTATTTAGAAAAGTTCTTCAAATCAAAGGTGCAAGTGCTCCATTTATTGAAGGAAAACAAAGAATTGAACAGGTTAGGTACAGTTGGAAAAAGCTCACAGAGGATACTGGTATAACAACAGAAAATGTTCAAAATAGAATGTTTGATTTTGGGCTGCACTATTGGACTAGTCACCATCCATATATTGTGCCACAACCATTTACTCTTGAGCCTACAGAATCATATTCAAAAGAAGATCTTGATGAATATATTAATGTATTAACTGAGATTTCAAGGGAAGCCTATGAGGAGCCAGAAATCCTTAAAAATGCTCCACACAATAGTGTTGTCCATAAAATAGATGATTCAGAATTTGAAGACCCTGAAAAATGGGTGCCAACCTGGAGAATGTATTTGAAGAAAGCAGAGAGCCCAAATCTTAAGTAGGCATCCAAAATCCATGATTTTGAGATGATCACTTACACAGAGTGCTGATTTGGCGTGAATCGCTTTCGCAGAGCGTAAACAGAAAATTATTAGTAGTTAGGATGAGTACCATGAAAAAAGTAGGATTAATTATAAACCCAATCGCAGGAATGGGGGGAAGAGTTGGACTTAAAGGAACAGATGAGGCAGAAATAGTTGAAAAAGCTATAGAGCTTGGGGCTGTTCCCGAGGCTCCAGAAAAAGCAATAAAGGCATTAAAGGAATTATTAATACTCAAGGATGAAATTGAAATTTTAACTCTTTCCGGAGAAATGGGTGGAGTTGAAGCGGAAGGGCTTGGATTTAAAGTGAAACTGATAGGTAGTATATCTTCTGATAAAACAACCCGAGAGGATACTATTAATGCTGCTAAAAAATTGCTTGAGGGAAATGTGGATTTACTGCTATTTGCAGGTGGTGATGGAACTGCAAGAGATATTTATAAGGCAGTAGGCACCAATCTTGTAGCTATAGGAATTCCAACTGGAGTTAAAATGCATTCTGCAGTATACGGAGCAACACCATCTAAATCCGGTGAGTTAGCACTGCAATATCTACAAAATAAGATTCGAAAAGTACAGGATATAGAGGTTATGGATATTGACGAAGAAGCCTTTAGACAAGGTATAGTTACTGCAAAACTTTTCGGATATTTAAAGGTACCTTCCAGTAAAAAATTTTTACAAGGGCTGAAATGTGGAGCTATTTTAAATGAGGAAGTATCAAAGGAAGCTATTGCTGTAGATATAATAGATAATATGCAGGAGGATGTTTACTATTTAATTGGCCCAGGTAGTACAACAGTTCCAATTATGAAAAAACTCAATCTTCCGCATACATTGCTTGGGATAGATGTTGTCTATAATAAAAAAGTTATTCAACTTGATGCAGCGGAAGAACAAATCTTAAACATAATAAATGATAAGCCTTTTAAAATTATTGTTACTCCAATTGGTGGACAGGGATATATATTTGGAAGGGGTAATCAGCAAATTAGTCCTAGAGTTATAGAAAAATCAGGTAAAGAAAATATAATTGTAGTAGCAGTAAAACAAAAGATATACTCACTTGGAGGTAAGGAATTTCTAGTGGATACTGGTAACTCTGAAATAGATAAGATGCTTCAGGGGTATATAAATGTTGTAGTAGGGTATGGTGAAAGAATAGTTTATAAAATTGGATAATGAAAGTTTAAAACACAATAGAGTAAAATTTTTATTAAAGTCTGAAGTAATTTGTTTGCTTAAATATTTACTAAGTGTAGAAAATATCTCAATAAAAAGCAGGTATAAGAATTAAATGATTCTTATACCTGCTTTCTTAATATAAGAGTATTATGAAAAAGAAAGGAATTTTAAACATCATCAATAAGACTATCAAAGCCAGATCCCTTGCCCCAAACAGATATAACAGGAGCAACATTTACAAAGGCGTTTGCATCCCTGTGGGCTATAAATCTTTTGATTAACATAGATTCACGTGGAGAGCAAATTGTAACTAACTTAGTTCGGGTTAGATTCATATAGCCGCCCTTAATTTGATAAGTGCTAACACCTCTTTTTAGTTCATGAAGTATATAATTTGTTATCTCTTCATGTTTTTCACTTATTATTTCTATTTGAACCTTTTTAGAGCCGAATCCAAAAAGGACTGTATCTATTGCTTTCATAAGTATTATCTGAGAAATAACTGCGTACAAGGCTATATTCATACCATAAATAATAGCTGAAGATATAATTATTGCACCATCGATACCAAGCAAAATCTCACTAATACCAATAAAAGGGAAAAGTTTATGGTGAAAGATTTTCGCTAAGGTGTCAGTTCCACCAAAAGAAAATCCTCTTTTTAGTATAAGTCCACAACCTAATCCACTTAGTATTCCATAGTAAACTGAGGCTAGCATTAAGTCGTTGTGTATAAAAGAAATGTGCAGCTTATCAAAGATAATTAGAATTATTGGAAAAAGTAGAGATACAGTCATTATTTTAAATCCTTCTCTTTTTCCAAGGGTTATCCATGCAATAGTAAGCACTAATATTGATAGCGCATAGTAAACGTAGGTATACCTTATGTGTATTAACTTGTCCGTTATGATTGATATACCAGTAATTCCTCCAGTGATTAAACCAGCTGGTTTTAAAATTGAAGTAGTTGAAAATGCGCAGAGGACACATCCAGTTATTAAAAATACTAAGTCCAGCGCAAGTTTTTTGTAGTCAATTTTCTGCATCTTACCACCCTCTATAATGATTTCATACTGAACTAGTATATCACAGGATGTTTTAAGATAACATATGTAGAATATTAAATTTATGTTAAAACAAAAGCTCATATGTTACTAAGCAAAAGACGGGCAAAGCTACCCTATGAGTTAAGCTTGAGCTACGGTTATGAACTTTACATACCACAGTTCATTTTAGATTTAAGGATTTTGAGTATAGTAATAATAAGCGTGGCGAAGTTGCTTTTAAGATTATATACAGTTTAAAATACATATGTATAATTCAAAAAATCAATTAATAGACATATATAAATAGATGTATTTATATCCTAGGGGGAATTGGTATGAAAGTAAGAGATATCTTAGAAAGAAAAGCTAAGGATACCCTAGTTAAAGCTGGGTCAGAATTACTGAGTAAGAATCCCGAAAAAAATGTTGATAAATTATTTGATGTGTTTGAAAAGGCAGTTCACAAAGATGAGGAAAACTTAGAAAGATTGAAAGTTATAAAAGATATGTACAATAATAACCTTCCTACCCGTGAATTTATTAACGATATTTTAAAAAATACTGATAAAAAATGCATAAAAAAACTATTTACAAATTTTTTTGCTAATGCTGCATGGTATGGCATGCCTAAAAGAGCTAAGTATTTTGAGGAAACAGGTACAAAGACACCCTTTGTGCTTTTGATAAGTCCTTCAATGAGGTGTAATCTAAGATGTACTGGCTGCTATGCTTCTAGTTATAGCAAAGAAGATGATATACCATATGAAGAAATGGATAGAATTATTAAAGAAGCAAAAGAGTTTGGGACATATTATTTTATAATTTTGGGAGGAGAACCTTTCTTTAATGAATATATGCTAGATATATATAAAAAGCATAAAGACTGCATGTTTACTCCATTTACTAACGGTACATTATTTGATGAAACTTTAGCTGATAAAGTTAAAGAGTTAGGTAATGTAATACCTATGTTTTCTCTTGAAGGTTTTGAAGAGGACACCGACAAAAGAAGAGGAAAAGGAGTATTCAAAAAGGTTATGCATGCTATGGAGCTTTTAAAAGAAAGAGGAGTTCTTTTTGGAGTTTCGTCAGCTACAAGTAGAGAGAATGTGGATACTGTAACATCCGATGAGTTTATAGATATGCTTGTAGAAAAAGGAGCAAGAATGGGCTGGTACTTTATGTATATGCCTGTAGGAAAAGACCCAGATATAAATTTGATGCTTACATCTGAACAAAGATTAAAATTAGGGGAAAGAGTTAGAAAACTTAGACAGGATAAACCTTATTTCATGATAGATTTCTTTAATGATGCACCATATGTTGGAGGGTGTATAGCAGGCAAATATTATTGTCATATCAACTCCCATGAAGATGTAGAACCATGTATTTTTGCACATTTTGCAGTAGATAACTTAAAGAATAAAAAGCTTATGGATGTATTTAAATCAGATTTATTTAAAGAACTGAGAAGTAGGCAGCCTTATAACGAAAATTTACTAATGCCATGTATGATGATAGATAATACTAGTGTAGTTAGAGAAGTAGTAGACAAAACAGGTGCAAAACCTACAGATGAAGGTGCAAGAATGATGATAGAGGATAAGGATTTTCAAAGAAAACTAGATGAAATAGCGGAAGATTTTAAGCCTTTAGCAGAAAAAGCATGGAAAGAACAGTTTGATTGTAAAGGAAATTATAAAATGTCAAAAGGATAAAAGTAGCCCTAGCATATATATCAGTAGTGTTTTCTAAAGATAGAATAACATAATATGCTGGGGCTTTTTTTACTTCACATTATGCTCTAAAAATAACATTTTCTTTACTAAACATGTATCTCGAAAATAAAACTGCAGCAATTATATATACTATCATCCATCCAAAGGTTATAGCTATATGTGTCGTATTATGTATACCCATTAAAAACTCTTTTGTTAAACAGGAAACATTAGCTATAGGTATACTAAAATAATAAGTTTCTATATTTTTACCATTCTTCATCATTGTGGCATAAACTAATATCATAGCTATTATTGTAACAGGACTTAAGTAGGTTTGAGCTTCCTTTGAAGATTTTGCATAAATGCTTATAGATAGGCCTAAGGCTCCAAAAACCATTGTTAGCATTATAGGTAAAATCATTATTAAAAGGATAGTTCCCATTCCAATGTTAATGTCCTTTGCGTTCTGAAATATTCCATTAGGTTGATTCATAGTAATAAACAATCCGACTAAATACGCTAATGATACTATCATTCCCATTATGGTAATTGCTAGAAATTTGCCCCAAAGTAAAGACATTCTGCTTGCTTTAGTAGTTAATAGTGGTTCTAAAGTACCTCTTTCTTTTTCAGCTACGCCTAATTCCAATGACGGTGCCACTGTACTACCTACGCTTCCTACTATTAATAACAAAGGTATCATAATATTAAGCATTAACATTCCGGTACCGCTTTCCTTTTTAGCTATAGTATCTTCTACAACGTTTATTGGTGTCAATATTTTTGAATCTATATTTCTTTTTTCTAATCTATTTGAAACTATAGCTTTTGAATATTTAGCTATGTAAGAATTTAATATTTCAACAGCCCGCATACCATCACTGCTGGAGTTGTCATAAGTTAGTGTAATATTTTCATTCATATCCTTACTTATAGTTTCATCAAACCCTTCTGGTATAGTTATTCCTGCTAAGATTTTACCATCTTTTACATCCTGTTTTATATTATTAGAGCTAACTATTTTTATATTCTTTTGTGATTTTAGAAACTCTGTAAAATTGCTATTGCCTTTATCAACTATAGTTATTCTCAAATTATTTTCTACATTTTTATAGCTGTTACTTGTGGCTTTTCCAATAACCAATGAAATTATAGGGAGAAGAAGCATAGGGATTAATATGCTCATGATTATTGTCTTTTTATCTCTAAATAAATCTAAAAGTTCTTTTTTAAATACTACAGCTATAATATTATTTTTCATTTTTATCACCTACTAACTTCATGAATATTTCTTCCATGTCATTATTATTGTATTTAGATTTTAGACTTGTTATCGTTCCTGTTTCTATAATTCTCCCTTTATGAATTATTATAATTCTATCGCAAAGCTTTTCTACTTCGGACATACTGTGGCTTGAAAATATAACAGCTTTGTTATCTGACTTACATTTTTTTATAAAATCCTGCACTATTCTAGCTGCAGTAACATCCAATCCATATGTTGGTTCATCAAACAATACTACTGATGGATTATGTACTATGGACCTAGCTATAGAAATTTTTTGCTTCATCCCTCTTGAAAATTTACCTACTCTTCTATCTAAATATTCCTTCATCTCAAGATTTTCAGCTAAATATTCTATGCTTTTTTCTGTTTCTTCCTTTGACATTCCATTAAGCTCAGCAAAATATCTTATATTTTCTCTTCCGGTCAATCTGTCATAAAGCCCAACTTCTCCACCAAAAAGTATTCCTATTTCTCCTCTTACCATTTCAGGGTCTTTATTTACATCGTAATTGTTTATTAAAGCTGTTCCTGATGTAGGCTTGAGCATAGTTGCAAGTATTCTAAGTGTAGTTGTTTTTCCTGCTCCATTTTCTCCAAGAAGTCCTACTATTTCGCCCTTATTAACCTCAAAGCTAATACTATTTACAGCTGAAACATCTTTAAATGTTTTAGTTAATGATTGAACCTTAATCATATTTTTCCTACCTTTCTTTTGTATTTAGAACTAATAATTACTATTATAGTAATTAACTAAACTAGTGGCAAACATATTAAGAAAAGAAATTAGCCAATACCTGATAAATTTAGGTATTGGCTTTTAATCTGAGGTTTTCTATAGAAACAGTCAGCTAAGGAAGAACTACAAAGGCTGAAGGAACTTTACGTTCTCCAGATGAGTTGCTTGGAGTATTTATTACATTACCTTTATAATACATGGTAGAGGAGCTTCCACCATCTAATAATGCCGCATTTACAGCACCGTTTTTAAGTAAGACATCTGTTACATCTTTTACTGTTGCTCCAATAGAGTTTGTATTTCTGCCATCGGTAACAAGAAATATTACTGTACCGTCCGCCATTTGGCCTATGGCTGTTCTTGGTCCTACACCTAGGTCTAAGCTGTTTACTCCAGATACTGATTTGCCATTAATAATAAGAGGTAATCCATACCCAACCGCTTCTTTTACACCTTTAGCTTTTAACTCCTCTAAAGTATAACTTCCTATAATTAATTTTCCTTCATCAGTAAAACCAGTGGTGTCAAATTTAGTTGTTTTATCATTAGATTGTGTATATATAAATTTTCCATCCTTTATTATAAATCCACAAGGCAATTGATCCATATAAAATGCACCTGCATTAATGGCAGCTATGGCATTCTGAGATTTGGCAAGCTCACTTGTAGTATTATTTGTTTTCCCAAGCTGTGAACTATAGGCAACTGCCACTTTTTTAGGATTAGGAATAATCATGACTTTTCCACTATAGCTTTCAGAGTTTTTAATATCATTTACAGTAATGTTACTCTCAATTTTGTTATCAGACGCTAATAATTTGTCTGCATGAGCAGTGTTAACTTTTGCATTAGTAAGCAATATACAGCTTAGAGATAATAATATTGCTATACCAAGCAAAGAAAATTTAACATATCTTTTATTCTTTGAAATCATTATAATCCTCCTTTTAATTCCTGATTTATCTGACAATATGCCCATAGTTCCTAATAGGTGGTTTTGCTTTGAAGTTATTTCTAAAAGATGTACAAGCGTATATCCATATTCAGACTTTTCTTTTTCACTCATATAGGACATTGCCATGGTATCACAGGCTATTTCACAGTCTTCACGCATTTTATAAAAGCCATACCAGATAATAGGGTTAAACCAGTGCAGTATTTTTAAGATTACAACTACCCAGTTAATTAAGTTATCTTTTCTCTTAAAATGGCATAGCTCATGAAGAAATATATGCTTTAGTTCATCATCACTAATTTTATGGTATGTATCCTTCGGTATAAGCAGTACTGGTCTGAAGATCCCAAAAAGTGAAGGTGTAGAAACATTATTAGTGAAAAAAGCAGGTATATCTTTCTTTATATTTAAGGCAGCTTTGCACTCACTAAGCTTTTGGTCAACAATATCATTATCTGCTAATATCCACTGCTTATTTTTAACTATAATTTTTAAGTTAATAAAAATAGTGTAAAGTGTAAAAATAAAAACTCCTGACAGCCAAATAAGCATAAGAATATTTTTGAGATTAAACTTATCTTTAGAAACTTCATGATTAGTTTTATTTGTTATATTATTTGTTTCAGGTAAGGATATCCTTGGAATTTGTATATTGCCTTCTATATTAGGAGTAAAGCTTCTCTCAGTTAATGCTATTTTTTCAGCTGCTGGTTTTACAGTGTTAAATATGCTCATAGAGCTTGAAGGAAGAGAAGGCATTAAAAGTCTTATCAATAATATTAACCATATAAGATACTGCCAATTTGGACTTAGTGTATCTTTAACTATTAATTTTACAATTAAAATTACTCCTATAAGAATGCTTGCAGCAATAGAGGAGACAACTATCCAATTAAAAATTAGGGTAAGTTCTGACATAGCTTTTTATCTCATTTCTTTACTTTTATCAAGGATTTTTTTAAGTTCATCAATTTCTTCATCGGATAGATTTTGTTCCTCTACTATATTGGATATCATAAGATTTAATGAGCCGTTATAAACCTTTGAAAGAAAAGATTTATATTCTTTTTTTGTATAATCCTCTTTAGATATAATAGGATAGCAAATATATGGAGAGGATCCTTCTTCGATTTTTATTGCTTCCTTCTTAACAAGTCTATTAATTAAAGTATATATTGTGGTGGGACTCCACTTAGTAACAGGTTTAAGCTTCTCAATAATTTCACTGGAGGTTAAGGGGGATTTATCCCACAATACCTTCATAACTTCCCATTCAGAATCTGAAATTTTAGGCAATTTTTTCATTATCATTACTCCTCTCTACAGTTGTAGAATACAATTTCATTCTACAGTTGTAGAGGGGGAATGTCAATACAATTTATTCTGCTAGTAATCTTTTTGATTAATATTTGTCTTATTAGTTATTAACTTTTGAATAACAAGTGATTTGATACTGATAGAGAGGCGTAAATAAGTTTAAAAATTAAAATTTTATATTAATAGAAAAATGACAGAAAATGCAGAATGTATTATAATATATTTGATTACTTCAGCAGTAAACTTAAGTAAAAGGAGGTGTTATTATTAATATAGAGATTAAAAAAGGTGTTAAAGAGTATTTAAATCAAAAGAATCTTCAAGATATTTATATAGAAATGGACAATAGAGGAGGATGCTGCTCAGGACCTGTTTTTGTTCCTGTAATCAAGTTAGGAGAACCGGAGGAGAGCGAAAATTATGAGAGTTTTGTCCAAGATGGGATTACAGTGTATGTCCCTAAAACAATAATGACTGAAGAAAATAAAGATGTTAAAATTAAGCTTCGCAACATTTTAGGACATAAGTCTTTAATTGTAAACGGGGTACTTGCATATAAACAAAAAACCTGGCAAAAGAAAAAGTACTAAGGATATAGTTGTTAATTCAAAATACTTCTTATAAAAATAGTAGCCTCACCTATATGTGGAGCTACTATTTTGCGTTTCTTAATCCTATTGTATAAAAAATTCTTCTAATATCTCATCACTATAAATCTTTTTGCAAATAAAATAATAAAGTATTTGTATAAACAAAAATACTAAGGAAATTATTAAATTAGAATGCATAAAATACTTTCTTACATCAGATGTTCCATCTTGGCTGAAGATTATAGTATAGGTGAAGGCTAATATAATCCCGATGACAGGTCCTATAAAAAATAAGGGTTTAAGTTCACTTCCTATTTGCTGTTTTACCTCTTCATCTGAAATTCCTATTTTGTACATACTGTTAAACCTCTTTTTATCATTATCAATATCTGATAATAGCTTCAAAAACAACACTATAGCTGTAGCTATAAAAAAGAATAGTCCTAAAGAGCCTGAGGTGAATAGCAATAGTGTGGCTGATTGCTTATTATAATTGTAACTGCCAATTTTTGAGGCAACCTCTAGAGGATTTTCATGTTTATTTAAAGCTGAAGGTATTTCTTTTACATTTTTATTTACTATATCAAGCTCATTTTTTAGCTCTTCAACAATAGGTCTTGTAGTTTTCCAATCATTAAAATTATATAGCTGAAACCTACCAAGTGCACAGATGTCTTTTTGATCCTTAATAAAATTATAATCACTCTCATTCAAAACAATAATGTTAGAGTAACAGTAATTGCTACTTTTAAATAACGCTTTATAAACAACCGCTTGTTCATATAATTCATATGTGCCACTGTTGAGAGTAAAGTTTAACTTAAGGGGTTCTATGTTCTTTTTATCAGTTTCATCCTTTCTTTCAAACTGACAAAGAGATATGAATTTGTCCTTATCAACTCTTAAATTTGTTTTTCCTAATTTATTTATCTCTTTATCTGTCATAAGAATATAGAGATTTGGCATTTTATTAGTCACATAATAATATATAAATTCAAGTGTTTCATGCGCTTTTATCTTTTCATTATTTTTAACTATTATTCTCTTTACTTTTTCATCAGAAATTATATTTTTATCTTTAATTTCAGCATAAGAAATGTCATAAGTATTTGTATCTACTGCACTTTTTTCAGCTGTGATACAAAAGCTAAGCATAGCACCTACATAAAATATAACTACTGCAACTAACATTGAGAGGATAAATATTATTTTCTTAGTATCCTTAAACTTGCTATTTATATAGGTTATTAATATTAATTTATTATAGTAGACTTTTTTATTTTTTTTACAAAGTTTTATCAATATTTCTCCAAATTGGGATATTATCATGTATACGCCTATTGGAATTAATATAGTTGATAATAGTAATGCTTGTCCTTGGTATCTGCCCATAAATTCTAGATACAAAAATATTGACGCACACACAACTATGACTATTCCAACAATAGCTAATAGGGGATTGTTAACCCTGTTGTTTTGAACTTTTCTATTTTCCTTTAATAGTGTAATTATCTCAAATTTATAGGTAGTTGTTATTGTTGTAATTAAGTTAACAAAATATATACCTAAAAATATGCTAACTGAAAATATAAAGTTTTTAAAACCTATAGTGTAAGCTATTCCTCTAACTTCTAAAAGCCTTGTTATAACAATAAAAAATAGCCTTGAGAAAACGGCTCCTGTTAAAAGTCCTAATAGTATTGCACCAAAAGCAACTATTATATTTTCATAAATGATAATTTTTCTAATATCTTCAATTGTCATGCCCAGATTCATAAATACACCAAATTCTTTTTTTCTCCACTTTATAAATGAAGAATGGGCATAGCTTATAAAAAATATACAAAACACTGCTAAGGCTACATTAGGAATAATCAACATCTGCAAAATACCTTTTTCTATTTGAGATGTTGTCCATAGTTTTTCATTAAAAATTAATGTTGAATATATAAAAAACATTGTTATAATGAAGCTGTTGCATAAGTAGTATACTAAGTATTTTTTTATATTTCCCTTAAAGTTTTTAATCGCTATATCTTTAAATGTCATAGCTTTCACCTCCGAGTACAGCTAAGGAGTTAAAGATGCTATCTAAGAATTCTTTTCTTGTACCTTTTTTAATAATTTCTGAGTGTATTTTTCCATCTTTAATAAATATAATCCTGTTGCAAAAACTTGCTGCAAAAACATCATGAGTTACTACTAATATAGTTGATTGAAGTACTCTATTCATCTTTTCAAAGCATTCCATAATACCTTTTGAGGACTTTGAATCTAAATTTCCAGTTGGCTCGTCTGCAAAGATTATTGATGGGTCGTTAATAAGTGCTCTACTTACAGCAACTCTCTGTTGCTGTCCTCCTGATATGTTATAAGGATATTTATTTGCTATATTATATATTTCAAAAAGCTTCATAAGCTCTCCAGCTTTCTTTTCTATCTCATCTGAGGGTTTTTTATCTAAAATCATTGGAAGCATTATATTTTCCTTTAAGGTTAAGCTATCTAAAAGATTAAAATCTTGAAATATATAGCCTATTTCTCTTCTCCTAAATAAAGCCAGCTCTTTTTTGCTCATTTCACATATCAATTTATTATTTATTGTTACTTTTCCTGAGGTTAACCTATCAATACCACTCAATACATTAAGTAGTGTTGTTTTTCCGCTGCCAGAGGGACCCATTATACCTACAAACTCTCCAGTATCTATACTAAAAGATATTCCGTTTAACGCCTTTGTTGATCCTTCGCCTCTTTCACTACCATATATTTTTGTTAAATTATTTGCTTTTAAAATTTCCATAATAATCAGCTCCCTTTCATCTACAATCTTAAGGTTATTTACCACATATAAAAATTTATCTACGTGAAAATAACCTTACAATTTTGAAAGGTATTTAACTGTAAACACCGTACCTATATCGACTTCTGATTCCTCTATATATATTTCATGTCCTAGCTTCAGCGCTATTTCTCTGGCTATATATAAGCCTATTCCAGTGGAGTTCCTTATTTTTCTTCCATTTTCCCCCGTAAAGAAAGGGTCAAATATCTTTTTAAAATCATAACTTGGTATACCAATACCTTCATCTCTTACAGCTAAAAATACATTATTATCTTTTTTGAAAATATTAAAATATATATTTTTACTTTTCTTTTTTAATGAGCTGTATTTGACTGCGTTTGTGATTAGTTGTTCTATTATTGCCTTGTTCCATTTTCTATCTGTTATTATACAATTATCTTTTTCTTCACAGTTTAAAATAGGGAACACATCATTATTTATAAATGTACTTCTACTTGCATTGATTATCTCTTTTAGCTCATCATATAAGTTAATAGTTATAGGTTCAAAATCATTACTAAAACTATCAAGCTTTATATAATTTAAAACTTGCTCTAAGGAAGCACACAAATTGTCATTTTCATATTCTATGTCCTTTAAAACTAATTCTAATTCTCCATTTTTATATTTATTTTTTTCTATTATAAGTCCGATAACAGATATATAGTTTTTAAACTTATGTATTGCACCGCTTAAAAAGTATATTTTATTTTTATAATCACTTAAGAGTTTTTGTTCCTTCTTAGAATATTTTAGGTTAATATGTTCAATTGCTTTTGATACTTCCTTTTGCTCTCTTGTTGATGCCTTTAGTCTTTGGTTCTCATCCTGCTGTATCGATATAATGTTCTTATTAAATCCGTAATATCTAAACAAATCAATTATCAGCGCGGTGGAAATAAGAAATACGGTTATTATAAAAGGATATATAATCTCAACATTTTCACCTACAGTAAAGGAATAAAAGGTTGTTATCAATATCGAGTTTATTAACATAAAGAATATGTACAAAAGTTTATCTATAAAAAAGTTTTTAATTGTATCTTTCATATTATTCCACCTCTACTAGCACACTATCATCAAAAATATATCCAACACCTCTTTTAGTTTTTATAATATCTTTAATTCCTAACTCTTTAAATATGTTTTTAATTCTAGTTATATTAACCGTTAGCGTGTTTTCATCGACAAATGTATCCTCATTCCAAAGCTCCTGAAACAATTCACCTCTCTTAACTACTCTTCCTGGATTCAGCAAAAACTTATTAATAAGCTTAAACTCGTTTTTAGAAAGTTCAACAATTCTATCTTTAAAATGAATAGAAAAATCTTTTTCTTCTAAATACAAGGCTGACCTTTCAATGTCTTTATTAGTAGAAGCATATTCACCATAGGTTCTTCTTAAAACAGCTTTAATTTTTGAATGTAGTATTTCTAATTTAAAGGGCTTGGTTACATAATCATCTGCTCCTAGATCAATAGCTAAAATCTGATCTTTTTCTCCACTTCTAGCTGAAATTATTATTATTGGGATATTAGATTTAGTTCTAATATCCCTGCAAACATAATAACCATCAAAATAAGGTAAATTTATGTCTAATAATACTAATTTGGGTTTCTCTCTATTTATTTCATCTAATATATTAATAAAATCCTTTACTATGTGCACATCATATCCTTTAGCTTCAAAATACTCCTTAGCTAATTCACATAGCTTAAAATCATCCTCTATTATACAAAGCTTATCCATATTTCCTCCTAGTACCATTAATGTATCTTTTAAGTATATCATCTTATTTTTTGTATATAAACAGTATTCTTAGCTTCAGGTGAAGTTTGTCTACGACCGCTAGGCAATTCTGCCCGTTAAATGTTATTTAGGCATTTAACCTCCATTGAAATAGAAAAAAATTTAAATGTGGCTTTTTTAAAATAAGAATAAGTGTTTGTATAAAGAATGAGAATTACACCAATAATATATATAACAAATGTTTGTTGTAATGAAAGGAAATATATATTAATAGGGCAAAAACATGAAAAATGACTTATTAAAATACTAAAATAACTTGCTTTTTGTAATAAAAGGTGATAAAGTTAAAAGATACTTAAATAAATCGTAATTAATTTAAACATAATAATATTTGATTAGTATTTAAATATAGTATTTTGCTATTGAAATTTATTAACAAATTATTACAACGAGTTTAAGAAAAACAAAATTTTGGAGGTACACATAATATGACAGGTACAGTTAAATGGTTTAATTCAGAAAAAGGATTTGGATTTATTACAGGAGAAGATGGAAAAGATGTTTTCGCACATTTTTCTCAAATTAATAAAGATGGATACAAATCACTTGAAGAAGGTCAAAAAGTTTCTTACAACGTAGTTGAAGGACCAAAAGGACCTCAAGCAGAAAATATTACTATTGTATAATCAGTAAATATTTTACCCCTTAAACAATAATATTGTTTAAGGGGTTTTTAGCTGTTTAAGCTTAGAGTACACTTTAAATACACTTTTATAGTTTTTTAATCCAGCATAGAAATCATCATTTTATGCTTCACCAGGATCGTTGTAGTTGGTATCTTGAGGAGTATCTAGGTATTCAGCGCCCTCTGGGAGACCTACTACATAATGAAAAGCAGTTTCGCCTGGATAAGAAAAACGGTCATAACTATTAGTATATGTGCCAATAAGTATCCAACCTTGCTCTAACCGTCTATTTGCATCACTCATAATGGTTAAATCTTCAACCTTTTTAATGTTTTTTAAATCCATGGTAATCACCTCTAGCTCATCTATTTTTATAAGCTCATATCAAAATAAGCAAACTCAATTGAGTCTAAGAATTACTTAATAATCTCACTAATTATTGTTAGCATAGTCAGACATTTTATTTAATAAATATTAAGTTTTTATGAGTTAACTATAGTGGTATATATTGAAAATATTAACTAATAATTGAACTTAGCTTAAAGTTACACTAAATGATTAAGTATAATTTCATTCAACTAGCACAAGAACTCAAGCTATAGAAAAACTAACTTTCCATCAAGTAACCCTATTTGCGGTTTAAGTTTACCTTATATTTTTCAGCGGATTTGAATCAATATTTTTTAAAGAGGAATCATAATTACAATATGGTATTATTAATATAGTAATAGAAATAAAAAGGGGAGGATTATTTGGAGATATTTATAATTATTTTAATTTTACTAGCAGGCATTGGAATTTCTAATATTATAAATCGTTTTATTCCTTCATTCCCTATTCCATTGATTCAGATTTCTTTAGGAATGATACTAGCAATCCTGCCACTAGGTATACATATGGCATTAGAACCAGAGTTATTTTTAGTGTTATTTATTGCGCCTCTTTTGTTCAATGATGGAAAACGAGTGTCAAGAAGTGAATTGTGGAATTTAAGAACTCCAATTTTATTGATGGCACTTGGATTAGTTTTTGTAACGGTATTTATTGTAGGATATATTATTCACTGGATGATTCCGTCCATAACTTTATCAGCGGCATTTGCATTGGCAGCAATTTTGTCACCAACAGATGCAGTGGCAGTTCAAGCTTTATCTAAGAGAATCCATTTACCTAAAAAAATAATGAACCTTCTTGAAGGAGAAGCATTAATAAATGACGCTTCAGGATTAGTAGCATTTAAGTTTGCCGTTGCTGCAACTGTTAGCGGGAGTTTCTCACTAATTAAAGCTACGACTAGCTTCTTTATAATTGCTATTGGAGGCCTGTTATGTGGGGTTGTTTTATCTTTTATAATCATTCATATACGTAGACTTATTCGACGTTTAGGTATGGAGGACGTTACAATCCAAATGTTGATTCAGATATTAACTCCATTTATCATTTATTTAACCTCAGAACATTTAGGGTTATCGGGAATCTTAGCTGTTGTTTCTGGAGGTATTATACACTCTATTGAACATGAGCATACAGAGTCCTTTATGTCAAAATTGCAAATTGTTTCAGATAGTACCTGGTTTGTAATTTTATTTATTTTAAATGGTCTTGTTTTCTTAATTCTTGGATTGCAAATTCCTGGTGTAATAAAAATAATATTTATAGATGAGAAATTTAATAACCTACAGGTTTTCGGATATATTGTGGTTATTTCCATCATTTTAACTTTAATTCGATTTCTATGGGTTTACATATTTGGTGAAGGAAAATTCAGATTTAGGGAAGAAGGAATTTTTAATAAGTTAAGATTCAAAGCAGCTGTTTTAACATCCCTTTCAGGTGTTAGAGGAGCAGTAACTTTGGCGGGAGCATTTTCAATTCCCTATGTTTTACAAGGTGGAGCCCCATTCCCACAACGTGATTTAATTATATTTATATCAGCAGGAGTTATCCTTTTTAGTCTGCTTGAAACAAGTATAATTCTGCCTATTCTTGTGAAAAAAGAGGAACAGTCAAAAGGGGAAGATAAAAATAAAATTGAGCGAAAAGCATTTATAAAAGTAATAGAGGCTTCTATTAAAGTATTAAAGGAAGAGATAAATGATGAAAATAAAAAAGCTGCCTTATATGTTATTTCTAGCTATAATAGATATATTAGGAAGAGTTATAGAAGTGAAAATCAAGTAGAGTTAAATTTGAAGTCTAGTGAAATGAAAAAGGATATTTATGCTAAGGCACTTAAAGTAGAAGAAGATGAAATTGAGCACTTATTTAAAGCGGGAGAGATTTCTCAAAATGTCTACAATGTTCTTAAAGAGAAATTTAATCACACAGAAAGTATTCTATCTAATGGACTAAAACATAGAATTAATATAGCTATTTCAATAATTAAAGGAGTAGCTTTAAAAATATTCTCTTCATCTAAAAATGACTCTATGACTGATGTTAAGGAAATTGAATCAGCTAAAATATTGGCATATAACGCAGCCATATCAGCTATTAGAAAAGAAATTAACGACGAAAATAGAGGAATCTCATTAGAGATAATTGCACATTATACTGAATATATTAGAAGAATACAAAGAGGTAGTCAGCCTAAAGATAATGAACAATTTAATAAACATAAAAGAGAACTTCAATTTAAAGCTATTGAAGTACAGAGGAAAGAAGTTCAATCTCTCTTTGAAAATGGCGAAATCAATCGTGAGCTTGCAAATAAGTTAAGAAAATTTATTAATTATTGGGAAGCTACTATAATGGAATAAGAATCTGTATTTCTTAGAGGTGAAGAAAATGAATAAAAATCAAATGTTATCTATGGACCCATATATGCTGCTAAGTTTTATAAATACTAAGCTGAGAGATGAATTTGAAAGTATTGAAAGTTTATCTAGTTATTATGATCTAAAGGAGAAAGATATTATAGATAGGCTCAGTGTCATAGGTTATGAATATGATAGCAGTACTAATCAATTTAAATGATGAACGGCGAAGAAAGTGAGAATATTCTAGCTAAGCTAATTTATGATAAGAAACAATAAAAAAAGATAAAATAGAAATTATGAAATCGATACAACATGGTTGACTAATCAACTATGTTGTGTTATTTTATTTTAGTCAGAAGTTTTGCTTTGTAAGTTATAGAAATCCAAAGTAAGGAAACAGTAAAATATATGGCTACAAGGCCGAAAATTGACTTACACCTCGGACTATGTTTCCAAGCTTCAGTCCGTTAAAAACTTTTAGTCAGTCTAAAGCTTGTGTTTTAGACGACCTAAGAACTTAGATAAACTCGCTCTGCTCAAACAGTATCTAAGATCTAAGGTTGTCTTAAAACCCTTCACTAAGACTGACACAAAATTTTTAAATCTACCTTTAGCTTTGGAAACATAGCCCTTTGCGTAAGTCAATTTTCTAGATTGTAACTTTATATAGAATAGGAGAAAACATATGGATAATAAAATAAGACCTTTACTTAAGTTAACAAATAGCATATATAGATGTACACAGGCTTATATTGATAAAAAACTTGAAAAATTTAATCTTACTATAGGAACATATCCTTATTTATTTGTATTAAATAGAAATGAAGGGATAAGTCAAAATGAAATAAGCAGGGAACTTAATGTAGATAAAGCCATGTCTGCGAGAACTGTAAAAAAATTAATAGAGCTTGGCTACATAAGAAAAGAAGAAAATGAAGAGGATATACGAGCTTATAAGCTTTATATAACAGATAAAGCAAAGAGCATAATTCCTGAAATTACTGAAATTCTTGATGATTTCGCTAATATTTTAGTACAGGGAAATGACAGAGAAACAATAGAAACTTCTTTAGACTTTTTAGAAAGTGTTTTAGAAAATGGCAAGAGACACAGAAAGAAATGTTGTGAAAGGATGAAAAGTATTGAATAATATAGAAAATGAAGTATATAAAAAAAGATGGATAATTCTATTTACAGTTTTATCTGCAACATTCATGGCTACATTAGACGGTAGTATTGTTAACGTAGCGCTGCCAAATATGTCAGATAAATTAAATGTTAGTATGGCGGCTATTGAATGGGTAGTTACTAGTTTCCTAATAACTATTGCAGCTACAATCTTAATATTTGGAAGACTTGGTGATATAAAAGGAAAGACAAAGGTCTTCAGGTTTGGGGTAGTTCTCTTTACTTTAGGTTCATTATTATGCGGGTTTACAAATTCGCTGCCAGTACTTGTGGCAGCAAGAGTAATACAAGCTATAGGGGCCGCTGCTACTATGGCTACTAACCAGGGAATTATAACTCAGGTTTTCCCTCCAACTGAGAGGGGAAGAGCACTTGGAATTTTAGGAACCTTCGTTGCCTTAGGTGCTATGGCAGGTCCTCCACTAGGTGGTATGATTGTTTCAGCTGTAAGTTGGAAGTATATATTTTTAATAAATGTACCAATAGGAATAGTTGTTTTTATACTTACAATAAAGGTGTTTCCAAAATCAAATACAGTGCTTAATGAAAAGCTTGATGTAAAAGGCTCCTGTTTATTTACTGTTTCCACTGTATTATTATTTGGAGCATTAGTTCAAGGGCAAAGCACTGGGTACGATAGCCCAATAATGATTTCTGCTTTTGTTATTGCATTTATATCTTTTATAATCTTTATTGCTGTAGAAAGAAAAATGGAACTACCACTGCTCCAATTGAAAATTTTTAATAACAGTTTATTTTCAATAAGTATAATATGTGCCTTTATTTCCTTTATTGCAATCAGTGCATCAAATATAATACTGCCTTTTTATTTTCAAGATGTACTAAAGCTTTCTCCAGCGGCCACCGGACTTTTTATGATGGTGTCTCCAATTGTCTTAGCAGTAGTAGCTCCTTTTAGTGGTTATTTATCAGATAAGATTGGGTCAGAGATTCTTACAGTAATAGGACTTTCATTTACAAGTTTAGGATTATTGCTTATATCTACTTTAAATGTGAAATCTCCAGTTGTTATGTTAATGGTTTATATAGTAATTATGACCATAGGAAATGGAATGTTCCAGTCACCTAATAATTCTCTAATAATGTCCACAGTTCCAAAGGACAAACTTGGTATTGCAGGAAGTGTAAATGCACTTATTAGAAATCTTGGAATGGTTGTGGGAACTTCTCTTGCAACTCTTTTACTATACAATAGAATGAGTCACAAGATTGGGTACAGAGTAGTTGACTATATAAAAGGCAGAGAAGATGTATTTATTTATGGAATGAGATACGTGTATTTATCTGCAGCAGTTATGTGTTTAATCGGAGTTGCGATAACTGCATTTAGATTATATAATAGCAAAAAAGCTGGAAAAGAAAGTGCAATTTTAAATTAACTATTTAGAAGCTTAATCAATTTTTGTCCACCTATGTTAAAACTTACATTTGAAATTGTCCAAGATCTTATACATAATGGTTATATTCCTGTTTAAACTTATATGGGTATGAATAGAAGCCTGTTACGTATAAAATCTAGGAGGAAATCTTATGTCTAATAAAAAAAGATTATTGCCAGTTCTTTTAGCTGGAGTTACTATTTCTATAATTCTTATTACATCATTTATTGTTTTTCACAAATACAATAAAGAAAAGATGGCAGTAACAACATCTACTAATAAAGATAAAACTGTCCTAGCATTTACAACCTACTACTATCCAGAGGATAAATCCTCTTATAATCAAATGGTGGAAAATACTAGCTCAATAAATAATATAGCAACAGATACTTATACTATCGACAATAAAGGTAATTTATCTGGCAATGTTCCAAAAGAACAGATTGCATACGCTAATGATAATAAAATTAAGCCTTTAGCTATGATAACTAATAAATTTAATGCTGATTTAGCAAAAACTTTGCTTGAAAATCCTGCTAATAGAAAGCTTTTAATAAATAATATCTTGAATACCTTAAAAACAAATAACTATAAAGGTGTAAATATAGATTTTGAAAATGTCTATTACTACGACAGAGATTACTATACAAGCTTTTTGAAGGAACTTTATGAAGAACTCAACCCAAAAGGTTTTACTGTTACAGCTTCGGTGCCAGCAAAAATCAAAGATGATTCTAAAGCTCCTTGGGTTGGTGCTTATGATTATAAAGAAATTGCAAAATATACAGATGAAGTTATATTAATGACCTACGATGAACATTCTCTAGACGGTGCTGCTGGACCTGTTGCTTCGATTAACTGGGTAAAAAGTGTTATTAAATATGCTTCTTCTAATATACCAACCTCTAAAATAGTTTTAGGAGTTGCGAGCTACGGATATGATTGGTCTTCTAAGGGCTCAAAAGCTTATGGAATTGACGCAATATATAAATTAGCAGAAACCAATAATGCAGAAATTAAATGGAATGATGCATATAAAAGCCCATTCTTTAATTATAAAGATAAGGCAGGAGTTAGTCATACTGTATGGTTTGAAAATAGTACAAGCCTTTCTTACAAATTGGATATTGTTAATGATAACAATTTAGCTGGTATAGCTATCTGGAGACTTGGTCTTGAAAATGAGGATTATTGGTCAACTATTAAGGCAAAGTTAAATAAATAGTTATAAAAACTCAGGGAAGTTATTTTCCTGAGTTTTTTTACTGTCAAGTATAAATAATTCGTCTTTTAAAAAACAGGCATAAAAGACTAATAAAATAATATAAATATGGTAAAATTAGTTAATGAAAATCATCAAGTAGTGCATAAGAAAAGTATAGATTTGAACTAAAAACTATTACGAGGTGATATAAAATGATCGTTGAAGATATTAATTATCCTTCTGACTCTGAGGTTAAAAAGGCATTAGTGGATATCGGACGAAGAATATATGAAAAAGGGTTTGTAGCAGCTAATGATGGAAATATTAGTTGCAAAGTTGATCCTAATACCATATGGATAACTCCGACAGGTGTTTCTAAAGGTTTTATGACCTCTGATATGATGATAAAAATGAACTTGGATGGGAAAATAATAGCTGGAAAATTGAAACCATCATCTGAATTTAAAATGCATTTGCGTGTTTATAAAGAAAATCCAGAGGTTATGGCAGTTATGCATGCGCATCCGCCTATCGCTACTTCCTTTGCAATTGCTGGAATTAGTTTAGATAAGGCGATTCTTCCGGAGGCAGTTGTTCAATTGGGTTCAGTTCCAGTAGCTCCTTATGCTACCCCTGGATCACAAGGTGTTCCTGATTCGATTGCACCATATTGTAAAACATATAATGGTGTGCTTTTGGCTAATCATGGTGCGCTAAGCTGGGGCAGGGATATATATGAGGCTTATTATAGAATGGAATCAATTGAATATTATGCTAGTGTGCTTATGTATACAGGTTATATAATTGGAAAGCAAAATAAACTGTCACCTAGTCAGGTTGAAGAACTATTGGATATCAGATCAAATTTAAAACATTAGGAACTAATTAAAAACCCTAGAAATTTAAGACTGTACATAAATTTGTGTACAGTCTTATTGCTGTACGTTTTTTAATTCAATTGTTTGTATTTTTCCATCAATATTTATATTAACTTTTATCCTTTCATCTTTTTGTTCTATTGCTATGCCAGAACCACTGGATTTAAGAGTATAAGTTTTTTCAATTGGATGAGTGCTATCAAAGTTATTGGTTAGTTTTCCTCCTCCAGCACTACTTTCATAAGATATTTCTAAATGTTTTACTGAAAGTAATTCGGATGGATTTTTCTTATAGGTTACTGTTAATGTGGTATTAGATTCACTTTTATAATCCGTCTTGTCGTTGTCTTCCTTGAATATGCCTACAGCATCTACTCTGTATTCAGCCGTCCAAAATTCATTTTCTCCCCTGTAAATATAATTATGCTTAATGACCTGCTTGTTTGAACAACCTGTAATTATCAGCAACATTATAATAATCAAAACACTGATTGTTTTCCTCAATTTTCACTCCCCCAATAAGATTAATAACTACGTCATAAGCTTTACGATTGTCCATTTACTTTATTATACAGAATACCATTATGGATCACAAATATTTGACATAAACTGTCCACTATCTATTCTCAACTATTAATTTTCTTCTTCTATAAAAAACTAGATTATATTTTTAGTTAGAAACTCTATAATGTGTTAAATCATGAATAATAATACAATTAGTATATGCAAATAAAGGTATATTTGTTAACTGGAATTAATAAAATTATTATGTATAGACAAGGCATAAAATAAAAAAAGGGGGACAGGTTTTTATGAAAAAGATTCTAGCTTTGACATTAACAGCTTTAATGTGTATATCTTTGTCTGCATGCGGTGGTGGACAAACTTCAACTCAAACTTCAACGGATTCTGCACCAAAAGCAGGAGACACAGCTTCCTATGCTAAGGCTCTTAAAGGTAAAAGGGTTGCAGTTGTTCGTAATCTTGCGGCAGGTGATCATACACAACAATTTTTAGATGGTTGTGTATCGGAGGGTAAAGCACTTGGTTTTACGGTTGATACTTTCGTAACAGATGGTGATGATGCTAAAACTCAGGAGGTTACAGCTCAATGTATTCAAAAAGGATATGATGGACTAATAGTTTCCCACGCTCAGTTATCTTATGCGTATAATATGTTAAAACCTGCTATAGATAAGGGAATGAAAGTAGTTACATTTGATAGTATGCCGCTTAAAGATGGTGATGCTAAAGGACAATTACTTGACGGTGTAACTTCAACAGCACAAGATGATAGTGCTTTAGCAAGTTTATCCCTTGGATTTATGATGGAAGAATTCGAAACGAATGGTGGAAAGTATCCTATGAAAGTCTTAAAGACATTCATGGGCCCTGGTATACCTCCCCTAGATAGACGTAATGTTGTTTATACAAAATTAGAAAAAGAAGGTAAGATTAAAACAGTTGAAGTAATTGCTCCGTCAGATACAGCAAATGTTCGTGGTGATATGACTAATAAGACTGCTGCTATTCTTCCTAAGTATCCAAAAGGATCTGTAGATGCTATTTGGGGCTGCTATGATGAGCTTGCAAAAGGCGTACTGCAAGCATTAAACGATGCTAAAAGAACAGATATTCCTATGTATACAATCGATATATCTAATGATGATATTCAATTAATGCTTAAAAATAAAGAGGTATGGAAATCCACAGCTGCTGTTGACCCTAAATTAATTGGTATTGTTGATACTAGATTACTAGCTAAGAAATTCTTAAATTTAGAAACTCCACAGTATTATAACCTAAATGCAAATTTAGTTAAAACTTCACAGTTATCTTCAAATATAAGCATGACAAATCTCAAAACAGTTATTAATGGTTGGGGCGATTCTAATGCAAAAGAAGGTGCACTTAACGAGCCTTGGATGGATGAAGTAAAAAAGGTAAACGGTAAGTAACCTCAAAGATGACAAGTATTATCTAATTATATGTGAGGGTGAAGCGAATGGATAAAATTAAACTGGAAATGAAAAATGTTTCTATCGAATTTCCAGGGGTTAAAGCTTTATCTAACGTTAATTTCAACCTTGAGGGTGGAACAATCCATGCGCTTATTGGTGCGAATGGTGCAGGCAAGTCAACTTTAATGAAAGTTCTAGCAGGTGCTAATTCAAATTACACAGGAGAGATTTTTATAGATGGGGAATCGGTTGAAATCCGGTCCCCTAAAGATGCAAAAAATCTTGGCATTGAGATTGTATTCCAGGAGGTAGATACGGCTTTAATTCCTTATCTTACTGTTGCAGAGAATGTTATGTTTGGTTACATTGTAAACAAAATGGAAAGAAAACATTTGGTTAATTGGAATGAAATACGGGCAGCAGCCAGTGATATTCTAAAAAAATTAAATTTGGAACTTGATGTTAGACGGTTAACTTCAGACTTGACCTTGTCAGAAAAACAGATGGTGCTTATTGCCAGATGTGTAGTTGAAAAATGTAGAGTATTAATTTTGGACGAGCCTACTGCTCCTTTGTCTGATTCAGAAACGAAAGAATTATTTAGGATCGTTCGTCAATTAGCAAAAGAGGATGTATCTGTAGTATTTATATCACATAGAATTAGTGAATTATTCGAAATCTGTGATTCAATCACTATAATGCGTGATGGCCAAGTTGTTAACAGTATGCCTATTACGGAAAAATTAGAGCAGAGTAAAGTGATTGAATTGATGCTCGGTCAAAAGATTACTGATCAATATATAAAAAAACAAGCTGCTATTGGTCCTACATTATTAGAAGTGAAAAACCTTACAGAGATAAATAATCTGGTTAAGAACATAAACCTAACAATCAATAAAGGAGAGATAGTTGGAATAGCAGGTTTAGTTGGTGCTGGAAAAACTGAACTTTGCAAAACACTATTTGGTGCCTTAAAGCAAAAAAATGGAACTATAAAATTAAATGGTAAAGAAGTTAAATATAAAGATCCAAATGGAGCGGTAAAATGCGGATTTGCTCTTGTCCCGGAAGAAAGGCGAAAGGAAGGCGTATTAATTACTGATCCTATATATCGTAATATTAGTATTGCAGCTATAAAAAAATATGTCAAAGTTCTTTCAATAGTAGATAAAAATAAAGAAAAGAAGGATGCCCGTACAATGATTGCTAACCTTGGAATTAAGACACCATCAGCGAATCAAATAGTTGCATTATTGTCCGGTGGTAATCAACAGAAGGTAGTACTAGGAAAATGGTTGAATTCTGAATCAGAAATCTATATTTTTGATGAGCCAACGAAAGGTATTGACGTTGGTGCAAAACGTGAAATGTATGAACTAATTGAACGATTGGCAGCACAAGGGAAAGGTATATTATATGCAACTTGTGAATTTCAAGAAATACTATCAATTGCAGACAGAGTATATGTAATGTTTGATGGGGAGATTATTAAAGAATTGGACAAGGTATCAGATATTGATGAGAAAGAACTGCTATATTATTCAATGGGGGGAGAATCAAATGAAAGAAGAAATAGTTGAAGATAAGAAGAAAAGCAAGTCTTTAATGAAATTTATTACTAAATGGGGTACTTTCATAACAATAGTAATTCTATTCGTATTCTTTACCTTTGCCAACTGGAATAGCGCTAAAAATTCAAGTATTTTCTTAACTTATGATAACATGATAACCATTGTCAGAAGCATATCAATTACAGCAATTATCGCAATAGGATTGACTTATTCGTTAACTGTCAATGGAATGGACTTATCAATTGGTGCTAATGCGAACTTTGCAGACTTTTTAGTTATGTCAATGTTTGTTTGGCACAGTATGGGTATATGCACATCTATTGTTCTATCTATAGTGATTTGTTTAGTTATTGGATTGATTAACAGTTTTCTAATAGTAAAAATGAAGATACCAGATATGGTTGCAGCACTATCTACAATGTTTATGTTTCAAGGCGTTGCAATGACATATTCAAATGGTGGGGCTATTACTGAGCGTATGATGATGAAAGGTGGTAAGGCTGCTTTAGGTTTAGTACCACCTGCATTTAGAGGTTTAGGTAAGGAGCCTTGGATTATTGTAATCATGCTCATAGTAGTCATATTTGCACATTTCTTTTTAAACTACACTAAGTATGGAAGATATATGTACGCAGTTGGAGGCAATCCCGAAGCGGCAAGGTTATCAGGTATTCCTGTTAATAAATATAGAATACTGGCATACTTATTGTCTGCAAGTTTTGCAGCATTAGGAGGTATATTGATTGCTGCAAGAGTTGGTACAGCTCAGGTTAACGCTGGCGCTGCATATTTAATGCCTTCGGTGGCAGCGGCATATATCGGATTCTCCGTTGCTGGAGCAGGCAAACCTAACGCATTAGGTACCTTGGCAGGAGCGGTATTGGTAGGCATGCTGGAAAACGGGTTAATTATGATGTCTGTTCCATATTATGCAATGGATATTATAAAGGGTGCGGTACTCGCAATAGCTTTAGCACTTACTTACGCTACTAAAAAAGAGACTTAGCAAAGAATTTTTTGTAATTACTTATAGCGAATTTAAATAGATTTTAATATACCTAAGAAAGGAAAGGTGAAAGGTTATGTCTCGATTTGGATCTTATTTTTTAATGAAAACTGAAGATGTAGGAGAATATGTTCAGGAAAAGCTTCATTATTTTGATGATGATGCGAAACTAGAATCCAAGGAAATAGGCGACGGAAATATAAATTATGTGTTCAGGATAAAAGATACTAAATCTGGCAAATCCATTGTTGTAAAACAAGCAGCAGAAGCTCTAAGAATATCAAGTGAAATGAAACTTTCTACTGATAGGGGCAGAATAGAGGCGAAGATACTGCAAATGCAAGAGAGGTATGCGCCTGGACTTGTTCCCAAAGTATATATTTACGATGAAGTAATGTGCGCAATTATTATGGAAGATATGATTGGATATGCTATGATGCGTACTGGACTAATGAATCATGAAATATATCCAAAGTTTGCAGAACATATAACAACATTTATGGTAAATACTTTGTTGCCTACAACTGACGTAGTTATGAACCATAAGGAAAAGAAAGAACTGGTTAAAGAATTTATTAATCCTGACCTTTGTGAAATTACAGAAGACTTAGTTTATAGTGAACCATATATTGATTACAATCATAGAAATAATATCTTTCCGCCAGTAGCAGATTTCGTTCAGAAGGAATTATATGAAGACAAAAAGCTTCATTTGGAAGTAGCGAAATTGAAATTTGATTTTATGAATAATGCACAAGCCTTAATTCATGGTGATCTACACACAGGCTCCATATTTATAAATAAGGAACATACATTTATATTTGACCCTGAGTTTGCTTTCTTTGGGCCAATCGGATATGACGTGGGTAATGTTATTGCTAATATGTTCTTTACTTGGTGTAATGGAGATGCAACTATTGATAATAAAGAGGAAAAAGAAGAATTCTGTGGTTGGATTCTTGATACTATAGAAGAAATTGTTGATAAGTTTATAGCTAAGTTTAAAGCAAAATTTAAAGAAAGTGTAACTGAAATAATGGCTAAAAGAGAGGGTTTTCTGGATTGGTATTTAGGAAGTGTTTTAGCTGACACTGCAGGAGTTGCGGGACTTGAATCTATTAGAAGAACTGTAGGAATGGCTAATGTTAAAGATATTACTACGATCTCAGATCAAGATAAAAGAGCTAGAGCAGAGAAGATGGTAATTACATTGGCTAAGAACTATATAATTAATAGAGGTAAATTCAAGACTGGGGCAGATTATAGAAGGGCTATTAATGAAGTGATTGAAATGTATTCATAAATAGAAGACCTATTGCTATAACTTATATGAAAGAAGGAAAAAAGGATGGAAAACGAAAAATTAATTACGGAGTACGATACAGTGGCTTTAGATGATGAAAATAATTCTTTAGTAATTATTGATCAGACAAAGCTTCCAGGTAAAAAAGAAATATTAAGACTTACAGATATAAAAGATATATGGGATGCTATTTATTTGCTTAAGGTTAGAGGGGCACCAGCTATAGGTGTTGCTGCAGCCATTGGTGTATATCTTGCCGCTAAAGAAATCAAAACAGAGGATTATGAGGAGTTCTACAAACAGTTTAAAGAAGCAAAAAGTTACTTGTCTTCTTCAAGGCCAACAGCAGTTAATTTATTCTGGGCATTGGATCGTATGGATAACATTGTTAAAGAAAATAAAAATAAATCTATTTCAGAAATTAAACAACTACTTCATAATGAAGCAGTTGCTATAAGAGAGGAAGATATTTGGGTATGTAAACAAATTGGAGAATTTGGACTAACTCTTGTTAAACCTGGTGATGGCATCTTAACTCATTGCAATGCAGGACAATTAGCTACAGTTAAATACGGAACAGCAACTGCACCTATGTATTTGGGACATGAAAGAGGTTATAATTTCAAAATTTTTGCTGATGAGACAAGACCTCTTCTCCAAGGAGCAAGACTTACTGCCTATGAATTATTTGAGTCTGGACTTGATGTTACTTTGATATGTGATAATATGTCAGCCACAGTAATGAAAAATGGCTGGATAAATGCCATATTTGTGGGATGTGACCGTGTAGCCGCCAATGGCGATGCAGCAAATAAAATTGGAACCTCTGTAGTGGCTACTGTTGCAAAAAGATATAATATACCTTTTTATGTTTGCGCTCCAACCTCTACTATTGATATGAATACAAAGACTGGCGCTGATATTAAAATAGAACAAAGACCAGCTGAAGAGGTTACAGAAATGTGGTACAAAGAACGAATGGCTCCAAAAGGAGTTAAAGTATTTAATCCAGCCTTTGATGTTACAGATAATGATTTAATTTCTGGTATCGTAACAGAGTATGGGATAGCTAAAGCTCCATATACAGAAACACTAAAAGAGATATTCAAAAGAAAGAAAAATTATTGAAGAAAGGCAGCAAGAGAGGGTGACACACACCCTCTTATTTCATTTAAGTCATGCATTTATAGCTTTAAAATTCACTAAAAAGTACTAGTGAAATAGAAATCTGTGTATCTTAAAAAAATTTTATGAAAGCATTAATAAATTTGGTGTAAAAGATTGTGAAATTTGCTAAAATTATTTTATATTAATTAATATTGGCCATATAATGAAAGACATACTTGGAGGAATTCATAGTGAATAGTAAAGCTAAAAATATTGTAATAATCATAAATTATTGCGTATTTACATTAATTATGCTCGTTGACTGTATATATAATAGTACAAATTGGTTTATACTTATGTCTTTATACTTTATTCTTTTAACTGCATACTCAGTTAATACATTTTTTCTACATGACCCCTTGAATAAGTGGGGAATTTTAAGAAAGCATAACCTAATGATTTTGGCTGTATATCTTTTAGAGGCGTGTTTAATATTTGCAATTAATAGATTTGATAGTAGCCATATATCTATAGGATTATATCTTTTTATGCTAGCTGACATAGTTGTAAATCAAGGGCTTATAGGAGGAATTACTGCTTTTTTTACATTATATGCTATATCTGGTGTTTCCATTTTAAGCAAATTAGATTATGATAATGTTAGTGCTATTTCTTCAACACTATTAAATCTACCAATTTTTATTGTAGTGTATATAATATTTTTCCTGATTAATCATCTTTTAAAACAGACGGAACTTATAGAAGCGGCATTAAAGGAGGTTACTGTTAAAAAACTTGAAAAGGATTCTATGTATAATGACCTTAAAGAAGCTTATGAGAGAGTAGAATCTATAACTGCATTAAAAGAGAGAAATAGGATTGCTAGAGAAATACATGATACAGTAGGACATACTTTAACTACAGTTTTAGTTGAAATGGAAGCGGCAAAAAGACTTATAAAAAAGGACATAGACCTTGCAGAGAGCAAACTTAATCTAGCTCAGGGGCAGGTTAGAAAAGGGCTTAATGACATAAGAGGCTCTGTACGTGTACTTGAAAACGGACAAGATATACTTGATTTTTATTCTGATATAAAGTCAATCATAGCGGAAACAGAAAAACATTCAGGGGCAATAATTAAAGCACAAATAGATTATAATATAGCTCTTACCAAGGCGCAGGAAAAGGTTATTATATCAGCACTTTTAGAGGGGCTCAGTAACGGTATAAGACATGGTAAAAGTAGTGCCTTTTTAGTTAAGCTGTATTTAGATAATGAAAAAGTATATTTTTCACTTGAGGATAACGGAAGGGGAGCTGACATAGTTACTTATGGCTTTGGACTTAGAGCTATGAGGGAAAGAATATTGGAGCTTAATGGAAGCCTTGATATATCATCAAAACTTGGAGAGGGTTTTAGTATATATATTAGCTTTTAATATAGGATGATGAGGTGGGTTATGGACGAAATAAAAATACTGATAGCAGATGATCAAACTCTAATGAGAGATGGACTAAAGACTATTTTAGAGCTAGAAGACAATTTTAAAGTTGTAGGTACAGCAAAGGATGGTGAAGAGGTACTAGATTTTTGTAAAAAGGACTCTCCCAATTTGGTATTAATGGACATAAGGATGCCTAAAATGGACGGAGTTAAATGTACTAAAATATTGAAAAGCTTATATCCTGAAATTGTTGTTTTAATTTTAACTACATTTAATGATGTGGATTATATTGTTGAGGCTTTAAATTATGGAGCAGCGGGATACATACTGAAAGACATAGAAGGAGATGAGCTTGTTAAAGCTATAAATGATGCCTGCAAAGGTTCTCTTATGCTTCCTTCAAGTGTAGCTAAAAAGCTTGTTGAAAAGCTTTCTGAAAAGGCCATAATTAAACCTAAAGAAAAAAACATATTGCTTGATTTTTCAGAGAGAGAAATTGAAATTGCAAAAATGCTATCGATGGGTTTCAACAACCGTCAGATAGCTTCATCACTTTTCATATCTGAAGGCACAGTGAAGAATTATATAAGTAATATTTACAGTAAACTTGGAACTTCAGATAGAACTGCAGCAGCAATTGAAATAAGGAAAATAATTGAAGCGTAATAAAAAAGTTACCACAGTCATAAAAAAATGTGACTAAGGTAACTTTTTTATTATTGTAATTTCACTTATTATTATATTTGGAAGTAAACCGGATAAGAAATACAGGTAAGGAAAATAAATGCTTACTTAGAAGGGAATATAATAATGAAGATTCTATCAATTTTAAATTATAGTAGAAGAAATAAAGATAAAGTTATAAGTTCCATTATTCCGGTGTTAATTGCAGTTTCCTTTTTGTATTTGATTAATACTTTTGTGAAATCAATAGAGAATTCATTACATAAACTTAGTATTGATTCGTATAAATACCATGCAACGATTATGTCCTGTGACAATGAAAATATAATTAAAAAAGTTAAGGATAATGAGAATGTAGAAAGATTAATTCCTTTTATGCAGTATGGTATAAGGTACAGTATTCCAGGGAGTTTAACCTACGCAGATGTAATAGGGGTAGAAGACGAAGATATGAATTATTTTTTAGAGAAAGAATCTATACAGGTTATGGTTGGAAGATTGCCAGGAAAAGATAAAAAGGAAATTGCAGTAAATTATTTAGTTGCAAAAAATAAAAAAATCACTATTGGGGACAGCGTTGGAAATGCATTAGATAAGTTTGATGGAATAAATGGAGAATATAAGGTAGTTGGAATATTAAAAGGTGCAAGCATGTTGTCTGTTGTATCTTTTAATAATGAAATTTTTAAGGATTATAGTGATAATGAAAAGTCTTTGCAAAGGGGAGTAATAGTTTTTCCTAAGAAAAATAAAATTAGTGAAGTTAATAAGCTAGTTGAAAATCTACCCAAAGGTGAAGCTGTATATAATACTTTTAATACTTTAGATAAAGAATTTCATGAGGTTGAGGGGTCTATGAGAATTCTGGAGGTCATAAGTATATTGTCTATATTTCTAATGGTAGTTACAGTTGGAAGCTCAAAATATGTTGAGTTTTTCAATAGAAAAGAGGGCGTTGGAATACTAAATGCTATCGGATACACGAAAGGGCAGATACTAAAGATGGCTGTATCAGAAGTGCTGATAATTAATACAATTTCATATATTTTAGGACTAATTTTAGGCATTGGGATAAGTTATTTGATTAAAAGAAATATCTTTGAGAATGCAGGTGCTATAGGAGTAGTATTTAATGGAAAGGCTGTGCTTGTATCTTTATATATTCCTCTATTCACTACATTATTTACTATAGTGCCTATAAATGAAATGATAAACAAACTTAATCCTATTGGAATGATTGAAAATAACTAACTAGAAAGTTAACTGACCGCCTAGTACCTCTATGCGCGAAATAGACTAACATTTTTGAAGATGCCTAAGGAGAGAATATTATGATTTTTAGAATGGAAAGTGTAAATTTAGTTTATGATATAGGGAAAGAAGCTGAAACCTATGCACTTAAGGATATAAACCTTTCTCTAGATGGTGATAGATTTATTGGAATTATGGGACCTTCAGGAAGTGGAAAAAGCTCTCTTCTTTATGCACTAGCAGGTTTTAAAATACCGACCTCAGGAAAGGTTTATTATAAAGATATAAATTATAATAAAATTCCTCCTTCTGAAAGTGCTGATATAAGAAGAAGAGATTTTGGATTTATTTTTCAGAGACATTTTTTAATTGAATATTTGACTGTACTGGAAAATGTATTAGTACCAATAAATGATGATAGCAGAGAGGCAAAGGAAAAAGCAGTATCCATACTGGATAATCTTGGGCTTGCCCATTTTGCAAGCAAAAAACCTTATCAGCTCTCTGGAGGTCAAAGGCAAAGGGTTGCTATTGCGAGAGCATTAATAGGAGATCCAAAAGTAATTTTTGCAGATGAACCAACAGCAGCATTAGATTCTACTGGTGCCGTAGAAGTAATGAAATTTATTGAGAGCTATAAAAAAGATAAGATGATTATAGTAGTAACCCATGATCATAGTATTTTAAAGAACGCTAATTATGTTATCAATATGTTTGATGGTGCTATTGCTTCCATTGGTAAAAGCAGGGGAGGAATATAATGAAACCTCTCTCAACGATCGCTTATCTAAAAAATAACGCAAAGAAGGTGCTGCCAGGTTTTATATGTATGGCATTAGGTATATTTATTATATATTTCTTTTCAATAATATTATACAGCAGCATATTTCAAATAAACCGGGGTTCTTTAAATATATTTGAAAAAGTAACAAGTGTAAGATCTAATACTAAAGATCCTATGCCAGATAAAATTTTAAATAAAATTGAGGAAGCTAGCAATGTAGAGTATATAATACCCATTATAAACAATATTGGAAGTTTTCGATATAAAAGTCCTTTTGGTGATATTAGTACTGAAGGTTTTAATGTTTTTGAAGAGGATATTCCTAAAATTCTTAAAGCTTTCGATATAAAACTTGTAGAAGGAAAACTTCCTTCAGCAAACAGCAATGAACTACTTATACCCCTTAAAATTGCAAAACAAAATAAAATTAAAATAGGAGACTATTTAAGTAAAGATCCTGATTCAAATGTAATTTTAAATAAGAGATATAAGGTATGCGGTATAATCGATGGAACTGTAGACACCATGATAACAACTAATGCTGGATATGCCAAAAGAGAAGAGGTGCTAAAACAAAGTTTAATGTTTTCTCTAAAAAATAAAAATGACAAAATGATTAATGATGAACTTACAGCTATGAAAGAAAGTAAAGTTACCATTATTGATTATAGGTCTGCATATGACGAATTGAATGAGCTGTTTAAGATTATGAATTCTCTTAAATTTATTCTTAATTTTATAGTAATCTCAGTTTTATGTATTTCACTTGGTAACTTAAATCATATATTGTTTTCAAACAGAAAAGATGAATTTGCTATTTTAATTGCTATTGGATATAAAAAAACCACTATATATAAGAGAATTTTAAAAGAAAATATAACCCTAAACTTATTGGCATTTATTTTTGGCGTTGCATTCACCATAATAGCAGTAGAATTACTAAATATAGTAGTTTTTAAACCTAATGGTCAATATGTCTATAGTTTTCATGTAGGTAGCATTTTTACTGCTTTTCTAGTTCCACTATTTGTATCCATAAGTAACATGATTCCACCTTTAAGGAACCTTAAGGCTATGGATTATAAATATCTTAATATTTAAAAAGAAAGGAATTATCAATGAATAAGACTATAAATATAATAGTTAGTGCATTTAACATATTTATATTTGCACCATTAATTTTATCTATGTGTTTATTATTTGGCAGTATATATACTATTGCTTATATTTGTTTATTAGCACCTGTTTTTCTTATTATGCATCTTGTTTTTCCAAGTTTGCCAATATATCTTGGAAATAATACGTTATTTTCGGAAGTACTTGTAACTATACTATTGCCGATAATTGGATATATGCTGCGTAATGTATTGAAAAAACATAGTGGTAATTTTAAAAGCTTTATTACTACATATGCCATTAAAAGTGTAAGGTTTGAAATTTTAAAAAAATAAAAATTGTATGTAAACTATTTGATAGAAAATATTAAAAAGGGGGACAAACATGAGTATAACCGAAATATCAGTAAAAAGACCAACTGCAATATGGATGGCAGTAGTGCTAATACTTACATTAGGTGTCATTGGATATAAAAAAATGGGATCAAATTTATTGCCATCCATGAATATACCTGTTATATCAATAACTACTGCTTATAACGGAGCTAGTGCAGAGGATATAAAGAAGGATATTATAAAACCTATAGAAGATTCTGTATCTGGAATTAGTGGTATTGATACAATTAACTCCAGTGCAAAAGAAGGATATGGTACAGTTACAATAACTTTTAAAATGAGTGCAGATACAAACACAGCTTATTTAGATGTTCAGAAAGCAGTTGAAAATGCATCAGGTAAGCTCCCAAAGGATGCTGATAAGCCTATCCTGTATAAAATGAGCGTTAGTGATCAACCAATTTTAATTCTTTCTGTAAATGGAGCTGCTAATTATGACGAGCTTTATAATGAATCTGATAAATTAAAAGATGAACTCGAAAAGGTAACAGGAGTAGGAAAAGTTAACATAGTAGGTGGACAGAAAAAACAACTAATGATAAAACTTGATAAAACAGCCATGAGTTATTATGGAGTAAGTGTTAACTCTATAGCACAAAAGCTTCAAGCGGATAATTTAAACATACCAGGTGGAGAAATTAAGCAGGAGGATATGGACGAGTCTGTAAGAGTAGTTGGTCAATTCAGCAACATTAATGATGTTAAAAATTTGCAAATACCAACCTTATCAGGAGGGAGTATACACCTTTCCGATATAGCTAAAATAGATTTGGAAGTTCCAGAAGCTAATACCACAATAAGATTTAAGAATAATAAGACCATAGGAATAATGGTTACAAAACAAAGTGATGCCAATATAGTAGAAGTAGCTGATAATGTGAAAAAACAACTAGAAGAAATTAAAAAAACTATACCTAAAGGAATGAACATAGATGTTGCATTTGATAATACTGTTTTTATTACTTCTGCTTTAACGGAGATAAAACATAATCTTCTAGAAGGAATAGTAACCACTGCAGTAGTGCTTTATTTATTTTTTAGAAGTTTACGTTCTTCAATAGTGGTGTTAGTTGCTATACCAACATCCCTTATAGCTACCTTTTTCCTTATGTATGAATTTAATTTTACTCTAAACTTAATGTCCTTGCTGGGGTTATCTTTAGTTATAGGTACTCTGGTAGACGACTCTATAGTAGTAATAGAAAGTATACAAAGACATTTGGATATGGGGAAAAATCCTATAGATGCATCTATTACTGGTCGTAGAGAAATAGGTCTTGCGGCCATTGCTATAAGTTTGTGCGATATTGTTATATTTGTACCTATTGCTTTTATGTCAGGTATGATAGGACAAATTTTTAGAGAATTTGGATTAACGATAGCTATAGCTACAATGTTTTCTCTTATAGTTTCTTTTACCCTTACTCCAATGCTGGCATCTAGATTACTTAAAAAAACAGATATTCAAAAGAAAGAAAAAGCAGAGAAAAATGGGCTATTTAGCAAAGTTTTAAAATTATACAAAAGGTCTCTTTTGTGGTCATTAAATAATAGATGGAAAGTCTTAATTATATCTATATCAGGTATAGTATTCAGTATAGCACTTCTTTTAACTGGAATGATAAATACAGAATTTATGGCTAAATCTGATCAAAGCTTTATCTCTATAGATATATCACTAAGTCCTGGTTCTACACTAAAACAAACAAATGAAAAGGTAGTTGAAGTAGAAAATTATTTGCATAAAACTAAAGAAATAAAAAATTACTTTACAATAGTCGGAGGAAATGGTCAGTCTGGTTCGGATAAAGCTGTTGCTAGACTTTATGTTAATTTAGTTCCTAAGAAAGAACGTAAAAAGAGTCAAAGTGAGGTTGCAAGTGAGGTTCGTGAGTTTGGTAAAAAGATACCTGGAATAGATTTTCAAGTAACAGAATCAGATAGCGGTGGCGGAAGTGGTAAACCAATAGCTATTAAAATAAAAGGAAAAGATGAAGATACATTAAAAGCATTATCAAATGAAGTTGAAAAATTATTGAAATCAATCCCTGGAACAACGGATATAGGAAATTCAACAAAAGTAAGAAATAGCGAAATAAGAATAAGTGTAGATAGATTAGCTGCTTCTAAATATGGACTTAATACTTCAGATATAGGTGGTGTTATAAGAGTTGCATTATCAGGTAATCAGGTAGGAGTTTATAGAGCAAATAATGAAGAAAATGATATAACTCTTAAATTTATGAAGGGAGAAGTACAAAGTATTAATGATATCAAAAATATAAAAGTTTCCAATTCTCAAGGACAGCAAATATTACTAAGCCAAGTTGCAACTGTTGAAAAAACAGATACTCCTCCATCTATAGAACGAGAAGGTAAACAGGATGTAGCTGTTGTAGATGCTAACGTTCAAGGCAGAGTAGCTGGACCAGTTATTAATGATATTAAAGCTAAATTAAAATCCCTTAAAGTACCGAGCGGATATACTATAGGCTTTGGAGGAGAAGACAAAAGTATGAATGAGGCCGGTAGATCTCTTATGCTGGCACTTGGAGCATCTATAGCTCTCATATACATGATATTAGTTGTACTTTATGAGTCTTACTTAACACCAGCTATAAGAATGGTTGCATTGCCTTTTGCTTTAATGGGGGCGTTGATTGCCTTAGCAGTAACCGGACAAAGCTTAAATGTAATGTCAGGAATCGGAATAATAATGCTTGAAGGACTATCCTCTAAAAATGGTACATTGCTAATAGATTATACTAATACACTGATGAAAAGAGGTATGACTTTAAGAGATGCCCTTATAGAATCAGGTATGACAAGATTAAGACCTATAATAATGACATCTGCCACAATGATAGTTGCTATGCTTCCAGTTACACTAGCGTTAGGAGAGGGAAGTGAGATGAAAAGGAGCATGGGGGTAGTAATAATAGGTGGTATGATTGTATCGACTGTAGTTACACCTATTGTATTACCGGTAGTATATACATTTATAGATGATTTTAAAAACTTTATTTTTAGAAAGAAGAGAAGTAAAAAGGTAAAGGAGGCAGGAGAATATGAACTTTAAAGGAATTAGTATAAAAAAGATTAAAAAAAAGAAAGTAATATCAATTTTAGTTTTGATTTTAGTAGTTGTCTTTGCATTCCAGGGTATCCGTTCTTTAAAGAAAAATAAAGGAATAGAAGCAAAAGAAGAAATAAGAAATGTTAAGACACAAAAAATAAAGCTCGGCAGTATATCAGCAGAAGTAGAATTCCCAGGTAATTTAAAAGCTAAAACTCAAGTAGCTGTTTTCCCTAAAACTGGAGGAAGAGTTGCTAGTGTTAATGTTAACGTAGGAGACAAAGTTACTGCAGGGCAATTATTATATACACTAGATACAGCAGAGTTAGAGGCAAATCTTCAGGCACAACAGGCAGGGCTTCAAGCAGCAAGTGCTAACTTAGAAAAAACGAGTGATTCAGGATTGGCGCAGCAGGTGTCTCAAGCAGAACAATCCCTTCAAAAAGCACAAGTGAGATTTAATGATGTTAAGGACAATTATGATAAAATGCAAAAATTATACGCAGCAGGAGCTATAGCAAAAAAGGAATTAGATGATGCAAAAACTCAATATGACAATGCATCTATAGATTTGAATGCAGATCAAACTAACTTAAATTTATTACTAGATAAAATTGGACCTCAAAATACAAAAGCTGCAGCTGCCCAAGTAGCACAGTCACAGGCAGGTGTAAATTCTGTGCAAATTCAAATAAATAATGCTAAAATTACATCACCTATTTCAGGAATAGTAGCAGCAAAAGATGTTGAAGTAGGCCAAATGGCAGGGGGTCAATCCGGTTCTGTTACAGTTATAGATTCAACTAGTGTAACTGCAGAGATTACTGTTCCAGATAAAATGCTAGGCAGACTTCAAGTAGGACAATCGATACCAGTAGTTGTAAGTGCACTAGAAAATAAAGAAATGCCAGGTGTTATAGAGACAATAAGTCCAGAGGCTAACTCTAAAGACAACTCCTATATTGTTAAGATTAAAGTTGATAACGCTAATGGAGAGATAAAGTCTGGTATGTTTGCCAAAGTATCTTTACAAGCTGAAAGCAAGGATAATGTTTTAATTGTTCCTAATCAAGCTATTAAAATAGAGAATGGCGTAAATTATATTTATACAGTGGAAAATGGCAAGATTAAAAAGGTGTCTGTAAACACTGGAATTTCAAATAATAAATTCACAGAAGTATCAGGTAATATAAAAGAAAATAATGATATAATTACTGAAGGACAAAGCATTTTAGCTGATGGTGAAAAGGTGAATATAGTAAAATAAACATAAAAGAAAACTTCAATTGCTTTCAATTGAAGTTTTCTTTTTAATTTAATTAGGGCTGATATTTTTGTTAGTAGCGACATCGAATAGTTTTTTGCTTCAGAGGGCTTTTTAACGGATAAAGATGCTGACAAAACCTGCATAAACCCTTAAAAAGATTAATTTTACAACTAAATATAAGTTATGAAAAGTGACATTTGGTACTTAAATATGTATAATTTGTATCATATTGGTTTAAAATTTTTGCTTATATGTTATTATAAATTAAATGGGTATAAACTAAAATATTGTAAATGGAGGGATACGTGTGAAAACTTTAAAAAGTTACTTAAGAATTTTATTTTCTATATTATTTTTAAGTCTTATTTTATTTAATTGGGGATGCATAAGTGGAAAAGCAGAAGAAGCACAAAGTGTTGATTTGCAAAATAAGATAATACCATTAAAAACTACAAAAGCTGGGAATGGATTTGAGGACTTAGATAAACTTCAAGAAATACTAAAAGATAAAAAAATTGTGGCAATGGGAGAAGCCACTCATGGTACTAAAGAATTTTTTGAAATGAAGCACCGCATGTTTGAGTTTTTAGTTGAAAAAATGGGATATAGACTTTTTGCCATAGAAGCTGAATTTGGTGGAGCTCAAGATGTTAATGATTATATACTTTATGGAAAGGGAAATGCAGAGGATGCCATTAAGTCTATGAAATTTTGGACATGGTCAACAGAAGAAGTAGTTGACATGGTAGAGTGGATGAGAAATTATAATGAAAATCCTGAACATAAAACAAAAATTAAATTTTATGGGTTTGATATGCAGTCTGGCGATAAAAATAGTGCTAGAGTTTTAGAGTATATAAAAAAAGTTGATAATAATAAATTGTCAGAGTTTAAAGGGAAATTATCAGATGTGAACGATAAACTGTATTCATTAGATAAAGAAAAATTAGAGAATATTAAAAAAGGTACTGAACAATTAAAAAATATCTTTGAAGAGAAAAAACAAGATTATGTTAACAAGAGTTCTATTAGTGAATATGAAAAAGTACTTCAGGATTTAAATGTTATTAATCAATGCGTAGAATATGTAATAATAACAAAAACTGAAGGCTGGGGAAAAGCAAGTAATACAAGAGACCATTGCATGGCACAAAATGCTAAATGGATTTTAGATTATGAAAAACAATTTGGTAATGATAAAATTATGCTTTGGGCACATAATGGACATATAACTAAAAAAATTAGTAACTATAAATCAATGGGACAGAATCTTAAAGAGATGTTTAATGATGAGTATTACGCAATAGGATTTGATTTTTATCAAGGCAGTTTTAGGGCTATTCCATGTGATAGTAGAGGTCAAACAATAGGCTCAGGTTTAGCAAAATTTAATATATCCAGCTCAGATTCGAATTCTTTTGCATATAGTTTTGAAAAGACAGGTGTCCCTTTAAGTTTTATAGATTTTAAATCAGCTTCGAAGGATACCAATATTTCAGCATGGTTATCACAAAAACAATTGATTCATAGCATTGGAGCTATTTATAATGGAAGACCTAACCAATGGATGCTGCCAGAGGTACCTATGGAATCCTATGATGGTTTAATATTTGTTAAGAAAACCACAGCAGCTATAGGAATTAAAGGCTATGAGACAAAAATAGAGGATGGAGATGCTGAAACATCTATATACAAAGGAATATTTAGAACAATAAAAAGTTTAACACAATAATTAATTCACCCCCAGGGATAATGGATTTTTAATTTTACTTCTGGGGGTTGTTATAGATTTCTTAACTATAAAGTTGACTTATTCCTTCATTAGAAGCCTTGTATATCAATGTATTTAATTAAGAATAAGCCAGCTTTTAAGCACATTTATCTATATAGGTACCCAACCGTATGCCTATAATACTGTTACTCTTTTTAATGAATAGTTTTCAAATTCTTTATCTTTAACAATCCTTTCGAGAATTTCTACTAAATTATAAACCTCTTCGTAAGAAGTATATAATGCAATAGGAGCTAGACGAATAACATTTGGTTCACGATAGTCGGGAATTACATTGTTATCACGTAGTGCTAGGCTTATTCTATATGCTTCATCATGCTCTAAACAAACATGACCTCCGCGGCGATGATCTTCACGAGGATTGCCAATTGAATATCCATATTTAGATAATTTATTATCGATTAAATACATTAAGTATGCAGTAATATGCAGCGATTTAGTACGTATGCTTTCCATCCCAACTTCATTAAAGATATTTAGAACTCCATCTAAAGGTGCCATTGAAAACATATTGTGAGTTCCGAGTAGCCATCCATTTGCATCTTTATCTTGATCAAAATCATGACTCATTAGGAATTGACTTTCATCTTTACTTCCAAACCAACCTCTAAGTCCAGTGCTTTTATTAAAGTGCTTTCTATTTATATACATACCAGCAGTTGCGCCAGGTCCAGCATTTAGATATTTATATGAGCACCAAACTGCAAAATCAGGATCAATTTTCTTAAAGTCATGAGGAACGGATCCTATTGAGTGGCATAAATCCCATCCAACAACAATTCCATGCTTATGAGCTTCGCTAGTAATTAGTTCCATATCTAAAAGCTGAGCACTACGATATAGAACTGATGGCAATAGTATTAATACAACATCATCAGCCATTTTTGACATAATATCTTCTTCACAAATAGTGCGTCCATCTCTGCTTTTGATTTCAATTAACGCATCTTCAATCTTGTAACCCTTAAGATTAAGCATGCTCTTAACAGCATAAATATCTGTAGGGAAATTTAATTCATCAACAATAATTTTGTATCTTTCTTTTGTTGGTTTATAGAAAGTGGCCAATCCTTGATGAATATTTGAAGTAGTACTTCCCATTACAATGATTTCATTTGCATCTGCATTTATTAAATTTTTTAATTTCTCTGCAAGATTTTTTGAAAAATTAAAGTAGCGTCCATCTTCAACACCCCATATTTTGATTCCTTCTGTACGCCAAACATTGAAGATATTCAATAAAGACTCCTCAGCGTCCTTGGAGCTTAATCCTAGAGAATTTCCATCCATGTAGATTTCACCTTCATTTAGATAAAAACGATCTCTAGTATTATGGAGCTTATCTAGCTTGTCTAATTCCTTGGCAAATTCTAATCCATCCTTAAATTCATACTTCATAACATATTCCCCCTTAAAATTTTAACTTCATAGAGAAATAATAATATAAATATGCTAATTTAAACATAAATATTCGAAGAATATTACAGTGTATCTCCTTCAAAAAGAAGATGATATTTATAGATAATTTACAACATGAAGGAATAGATAAGAATACTAGACCGAAAGCTAGCTTATACCCCGGGATATGTTTCCAAACTTCAGTACGTTAAAAACTTTTAGTCAGTCTAGAGCTTATGTTTTAAGCAGAGAACCAAAATCTAAGATTTTGCGTGAATCGCTTACTCCTCTGACATAAGGAAGAGGAGTTTCATATAACATAAGTCGCTACGCTCAGTCGGACCAACTTATCAATTAACATTGATAAGTCGCTCGTGAAAAGCCATTTAGGCTTTTCACCAACTCGAAGGTGCTAAGGTTAAGGTTGTCTTAAAACCTTTCACTAAGACTGACGCAAAATTTTTAAATCTACTTTCAGCTTTGGAAACATATCCCTTTGTATAAGTCGACTTTCTAGTTAGTTTCATTATAGAATTTGAGTAGAAGTAAGCTTATGATTTTAGAGCAAATCAAATATAAAGTAAAAAATTTTAGCAATGGACATATTTTTAAATTAAGCTTAAAGTGGCTTTATTGGTCTATGAGCTAGAGGTGAATGTAGAACTATTGATGTAACTACATGACTATATTTCATTAATTCAGATAATAATTGATTCATCATTTCTATATTTGGCATGGATGCACGCACAATATAATTAGTATTGCCAGTTACACAATGAATTTCAGTTATGTATTCATTTGACAGAAGAATATTAACTAGTTTATCAAAAGAAATCTTTATATTACTAATCTCCATAAAAAAGCTGACCTCATGACCAACTTTATGAGCAGGAACATAGGTAGTGAATTTTTCCAACACACCTTTTTCAATTAATTTTTCAATTCTTTCACTAACGCTTGGTCTAGAAAGATTAATTATTTTTGCAATGTCAGTAATTGAAATACGGGAGTTCTCTTGTAATAATTCAATAATTTTTTTATCTATTTCATCCATAATAAAACTACCCCTTATAGTTTATTATTATTTTAATTTAAGGCTATGTTTTAGAATAGTGATAATAATGTAACAACTTTTAATGAAAGTCATTTTTAGGTTTCCATTAATTTATACATTGCTTTGTCATAGCCTACAAGTGTGTACTAAATTATAGATTATTCATATGCCAATTATAACATTATATTCTATATATGTATATTATTGAGAAAATGTAGAATATTTTTCTCTAAAATTAGATATTTCCGAATATGGTAGACTCCTTCTTTATTGGTTATAATCAAACCCTCCACACAGGAAGCAATTGCAGCCAGCCCTTACAAAGGGACCTCATAAAATTTTACAGGAACGTATAAGAAGAAAATGGAGAAAAGCCTAGTATTTAAGGCTTTTCTCCATAATTTTATAAAATCTTATATGGCTTTGTAAGAGCAAAAGGCTGTGATAACTAATTATAAAATAAAAAGGACTTACTATAACTATATTTTCCTATAGAGCACACCTTGGCTTAAATCAAATCTTAAGTGTGCTTTTTCGGCCCAATGAGTATTATGAGTTACTAGTACGACGCTTTTACCATTATCTACAGCTTCAGATAGAAGACTTAGCACTTCCTTTGCCCAATGTTCGTCTAAATCGTTAGTAGGTTCATCCGCTAGTATTAATAGAGGATCTTTTATAAGGGCGCAGGCCACCATCGCACGTCTGCGCTGCCCGCCACTTATTTCACTAGGTAGATAATTTCTTCGCTCCCAAAGACCTAGACGAGTTAAGTAATATTTTATTTGCGTATAATCTTTTTTCTTGCAACTCATAGATTGTACAAAAAGTAAGTTTTCTTCAATAGTTAGAGCTTGTATCAGGTTGCTATCTTGAAATATAAAACCTATTTTATCTCCTCGTATATCTGTAAGTTCCTTGTCAGTCATAGTATTTATGTTCTTACCATCTATGTAAATATCACCAGAAGTGGCATCTAAAAGTCCACCAATTATATACAGTAGGGTGCTTTTACCTATTCCTGAAGGTCCTTCGATGCATATAAAATCTCCAGAATTTATAATTAGGGAAACTTGCTCTATAGGTGTAACCTCTTCACCAGATTCATATGATTTTTTAACATTCACTAAACGACAAATTTCCATTATCCTATATCTCCTTTCGAAATAGCTTCCTGAGGTACTAAACTGGAGCTCTTCCATGCAGGATAAATAGCTGCTGCAAGTCCCAATAAAAGAGAAGCTGCTAGACCTATGATGATATTTACTACTGCTGTGGATAATGACCACTGACCTTGAGGAAGTAAAACTGCTCCTTCTAGTATGGATAGAGTTGGTTTTACCAATATAACTCCTAAGATACTTCCTATAAGTCCCCCTAATCCAGCAATAATCCAAGCTTCAGAAATTACTAATTTAAATATTCCACTCTTTTGGATGCCCATAGCTCTTAGGAAACCTATTTCCTTTTTTCTCTCTTTTGCAAGTGAGTTGAATCTGCCAATGAGAGCTAAGGAGGAAATTAATAGTAAAGCTAGCCATAGAAATAATATTATTTTAGAGACAGAGGATAATTGCTTTTTTATGCTAGTTATAGAACCGGTTGTAGATGTAGCTTTAACCCCTAAATCAGCATTGTTTATTTTATCTACAATCTTATCTATATTCGCTCCTTTAGAAGTTTTTATTAATATAGATGAAACCAAATTTTCTGGTGTACTTCCATTCCATAATTCTGCAGAGAATTTTTCCTTAGCTAATGATCTAGCTTTATCTATGTTCATAAATATAGTATAATCCATGCCGCTTCCGGTATTATATAGAGTTCCTACTATTTTAAAAGGATGACCTAAAATTGAAACTTTATCACCTATTATTGCTTCTACATTTCTACCTATAATAACTTCATCATTTGCTAGTGACTTGACACTATATTCTTCAAACCAAGGTTTTAATATGAAATCAGAATTTTGATCCATTCCTACGAGACGTAATGTATCACCATAACTGCAACATCCAATCCCAGGCATTGTAGCTGTAAAAAACTGTGGTGTAGTTTTTTCTATACCATTTATACTTTTAAGCTTAGACTCTATATCTTTTGACATATATATATTCTGTGGTGTACCTGTGAAAAGTGTTTTTAATGAGTCTGAATTCGCTTTGTTTGGAAGAACTATTATATCAGCACCTAATCTTTCAGTACTAAGAGTTAATCCATTTTGTACTATTGAAAAAATAGAAAAAACTAATACGAATATAAGAATAGTTAGTGCTGTAATAATTCCTGTAAGTAAAGACTGACTTTTTCTTCTTACTACATTAAGATAAGCTAATTTTACAATATTCATTTAAATTAAATTGCTCCCTTCTAAAATCATAGACAACAATAAGATTATAGCATAGAAAATAATCAGTAATAGAAAATATAGAGTTCTCTATTATAGAAAAAAATTATACAGGTGTTGATAACTATAATAAAATATTATTTGAATTTTACAGGTCTTTGATATATCATAACTGGAGATTTTTAAATAGGTAATTAAGCAGGAGGGGATTAAATGCAAATTAAATCACAGAAAATTATCAGTGGAATCTTAGTAATAATAGGACTTATTATAATAGGTTCAATAGTTGTATGGGCACCAGTTTGTAAAGGAATATTAGAACTAAAAAGTGGAAATATGACTCATATGAAGTGCTATTATACAGGACAAGCTTCTATACTATTATCAATAGTATTAATAGTGGCTGCAATAGAATCAGTTCTTACAAAAACTAAAAAGCCTTGGACATTCATAGCTATAGGAATTATGCTTCTAGTAGTTACATATGGTTCAACAATTGGAATTGGAATATGTATGAAGGATACTATGGACTGCCATAAAACCGCTGCATGGATTCGTGGAGGCGGTGTAGTTACTACAATTTGTGGACTTATATCTCTATTTATGGGAGAAAGAAGAAAGCTATAAATCATTTTATTAGATTAAATTAAGAGAGGGCATCTTAGTTATATATTCTTTAAGAATATAATATATAAAAGCCTATATTGAAAGGAATATTTCATATAGAGCTTTATGTAATTTAAAACGTAAGTGCGAGAATTAAAAGATTCTCTCGCTTGCTTTTTTTATTTCAAAAATACATTGTGGCAAAGAATAGGTAGGAATGGTAAGACTTAGATCAATACTTCAACAGTGTGTTTCTTTTGATAAACTTGCCACGTTAATATCTATTTTAGCATAATATGGTATAATTAAATCAAAAATATTACAGTATTTTATTATTACTGGAGGAATATGAACATGAAAAAGATTTTAGGAGTTCTAGTGTTAGTATTGGCATTAGTAACAGTTGGGTGTGGAAAAAGCACTGTAAAAAATACGGATAACGACACATCAAAGACTAAAATAGAGGATAAGGTAAAAGTTAAAGAAGAAGTTGACAATAGTATTAATAAAGTGAGCAGCTTAATTGATGAAAAAAAGTATGGTGAAGCTAAGGCTTTAATAGAACATTTAAATAGTAAGGAATTAGATGAAACCCAAAAAGCTAATATTAATAAATTAAAGGGGAGAATTGACTCTGAGTTAGCTAAAACAGAAAAAGAAAAAAATAAAGATAAAAAAGCAAGCAAGAAAAAGGAGTATAGAGTTAAACTAGATAAAATTCAACTGGAATTAAAGGCTTTAGATGAAAAAGATGCTTCAGGAACAACATTATATATGAGACAGGCTGCAAATGAAAGATATAAAAGATGGGATGATGCTTTGAATGAAATTTATGGTGTATTAAAAGGACAACTATCAGCTAGTGATATGAAAAAACTTCAAAGCGAAGAAATAAGGTGGATATCAAATAGAGATGCTAAAGCTAAAGAAGAATCATCTTCAATGAAAGGCGGAACAATGGAACCAGTTATATATATGAACTCCATGGCAAATACAACAAAAAATAGATGCTATGAATTGGTGGAAAAGTATATGCAGTAATAAACTTTAGGCCAAGAAAGAGTCAAGATTTGTGTTAAATATTATACACTTGTATTTCATTATGTCTTACCATTATAAAAAACATAGGAGGGGAGAGAAAATTGAAAAAGCAAATCTTTTCTTTGTTCTTAATTTGTATAGTACTTTTAATTGGTTGTTCAAAGGAAGAAACATTTGAGAATTTCTTTCATACAACTATGGGTAAAATGCACAAAGGATCAAAGTACTATTCTTATTCGCTCATTCATAAGGAAATGAATGTTGTACACGAAAATGATGCCATCGCAATATTTGTAGAGAATGACCAACAAGAAGAAAAAATTTTTATTGCATATTTTGAAAAAGAAAAGGATAAGTGGAATTGGAGACATACAAGAGGAGCACAATGGGATTCACCTATTAAATGGTCTTCAATGAATCAAGTCCCATATATTTATTCAGGAGCAATTAATGATAAATCTATTTCTGAAGTATATGCAGGTGAAAAACCAGCGAAAATAATTGAGGTTAAAGGCGATAAAAGGTTTTGGTATGCTGTCAGTGATGTCAAAGATGTACAGGTGAAGGCAATAAAAAGCGATGGTACTCAAGAAATAATTGAGGAAACCGATGAGAATTGGTATAAAGTGGACTATTGATATTAGGTTCAATATAAATTATATAATATAACTATAATTTATAGAGTTTAAAAGCATGTATAAGAATTAAAGAGTTCTTGTACCTGCTTTTTATATATTTATTTCTTGAATCGAGTTAACAATTACAATATTATGTCAACTAAACTCTAAAGTAAACTACAACATTTCAAACAAGAAAAATGACTTACACAGAGGGATATATTTACGTAACAAAGAGTTATAAATATATTTCGGAGTGTAAGCCATGATCGCCTTGGAACCCTATATTAAATTATAATTTATTTAAATATCTTAACACGATCTTCTAATGGTTGGAATTGCTTTTCATCTGGTTGCGCTATTGGTTTTCCAAAAGGCATTTGCGCAATAAGTTTCCAGTTATTTGGTATTGACCATTCTTTCTTCACATCGGCTTCAATAAGTTCATTATAGTGTTGTAAGGATACTCCAAATCCTTCAATTTCTAATCCAGTCCAGATAACATACTGATGCATGCCACTTGATTGCTCTGACCAAATTGGAAAGTTATCCTTATAAAGAGCGAACTGTTGTTGAAGAGATTCAATTACACTATTATCTTCAAAGAATAAAATTGTACCATATCCATTACGGAATGAATTTATTTTATTTTCAGTAGAACTAAACTTGTCTGCTGGTACAATTTTTCTCAAGGCTTCTTTTGTAGTGTCCCATAATTTATCATGATGTTCTCCTAATAATAGGACTACTCTTGCACTTTGAGAATTGAATGATGATGGAGTATGTTTTACAGCATGCTCAATAATTTCTTTAATTCTATCATCTGAAACTACTGGCTCCTTGCTAATTCCATAAAATGTACGTCTGTCTGCTACTGCAGTATAAAAATCCTTTGCCATTAATCGTCCCTCCATTTTTATATAAAATATTTTTTTATTATTTGTAAGTAGTATTTAATGTATTCCAATTTTCTATGATTTAGAGAAGGTTAATCTTGTTTATTCATTTCTAAAATTAAAATATGAGAAGTTTCTTTAGACTGTATCAAAATGTCTTCTTCGACTATTTCCATTCCATCTCTATCGGCTAACTCAATATTGTTTAATTCAGATTTTCCTTCTATTTGTACCAAATACGCCTGTCTTCCTTCCTTTACTGGGAACCTAATTTCTTTTCCTTCCTCAAGTTCTAAGGAATAAATATTAATATCCTGATTTATTTTTATTGGTGCGCTTCCAGCTTTGCTTGAAACCATATGAAGCCACTTGTTTTTTCTATCATCCCAGTTAAATTTGTGGTCTCCATAGTTAGGTTCATAATCTTTTTTATCAGGGAATATCCATATTTGTAAAAGCCTTAATATATTTTCTCCAAAATTATGTTCACTATGATACACTCCTGTTCCTGCACTCATATATTGCACATCACCACGAGTTAAAGCGTTCTTATTGCCCATACTGTCTTCATGAGTAAGCTCACCATCAACTACATAGGATATTATCTCCATATCTTTATGAGGATGAGTATCAAATCCAGTATTAGGGTCAATTAAATCATCATTTATAACTCTTAAAACTCCAAAATTTATATTGTTTGGATTGTAGTACTCTGCAAAAGAAAAGTGGAATTTACTTCTTAGCCATCCAAGATTGCTGCTGCCCATATTGTTACTTTCTATCTTTCTTAACATTTTATATTTCTCCTTTTAACTGTTCTTTAAAAATTTAGCTTAATACCTAAATAAAATTTTTCTAGTACTTATTATTAGCATATCAAATTATAAATACTTATTTATAAAGTTTATATTAATTAGTGATAATTTTCAAATATTTAAGTATATTATCTCATAAATATAATTATTAGTCAATAATAATTATTAAAAAGATGATAATCTCGAACTCTATGTAAAAATAAATATATATTTGAAGTAAGGAAAAAGATACAGCATATTTATACCCGAAAAAGGGAAGCCATCCTGTAAGAAATCGCTTAAAGATTGTCTGAATAGATTCTTGAAAATATCCATCACATTCAAAAATAACCCATGTAGCTTCCGGTATGATATATATCTTCTCTTTTGGTGTCCACTTTTGTAAACATAAGTTATGAAAAAAGAATGGCATTTAGACCATTGTTTTCTTCATAGCCCTACGAACATAGAAACAGTGCTAATGTTTATAGTAATATCATTTAACTTAAAGCAATTATATTTTTTTAGGGGTATAAGAGGTTTTAGGAAGAAGAATATGCTTAAGATAGATGTTATTGAAGATATAAGAGATGAGAGATTTACTACAGAAGATGATTGGGATAATACATTATTTATAAAGACTTAATTTAAAATAAAACTTGAAACTTTTCATTGAAATTTTTTGGGGTAGGGGAAGTGTAACTATTTTTGCAACCTAACGGTCTGCGGCCTTACAAGCTTTTTAAGTAAGTGTAAAAAAATACACTTCCAGTAAAAATAAAATTTTTACTGGAAGTTAGATGCTAAATCTCTGATAACAAACTATTTATAGTGCGCTTTAGCTAAATTATAATCAAGCCTCCGAAGAGTTTTTAAACTTCTCTTGTATATAACTTTAACCAAGCTTGCTCTTCATCAGTTAAGTGAGGGGCTACTTTCTCGTACACAAGTTTATGATAATTGTTTAAATACATTTTTTCATCACGATTAAGGTCTTCTGGGTCTATAGCATCCAAATCAATTGGAGCATATGTTACAACATCAAAGTGCATGAATTGACCGAATTCGTTTTTAGCACCTTTTCTAACAATAAGTTCATTCTCTGTACGGATGCCATGAGATCCATCTATATAAATACCAGGCTCATTAGTTAAAACCATGCCTTCCTCTAATATATGGGTTTCGTGCTTGGATGGTACTATATACCACCTAAAGCCGGTAGGTGCTTCATGAATAGTTGACAAATAGCCAACACCATGACCGGTTCCGCATTTATAATCTATATCTAGATTCCAAATAGGCCCTCTAGCTAATATATCCAAGTTGTAGCCTTTGCATCCATACAAAAATTTAGCACGTGATAGATTCATCATAGCTCTAGCCACAGCTGTGAAGTGATGCTTAAGCTCTTTGCTCACTTCGCCAAGGGCAATTGTTCTTGTGATATCTGTTGATCCTTCAAAGTAGTTTCCACCAGTATCTGTTAAGAAGAAGCTTCCTTCTGCAAATTCCACATCTGTTTCAGGTGTAGAAGTATAGTGCATCATAGCTGCATGTTCCTTGAAAGCACAAATTGGGTCAAAGCTTTGCCATAAGTAATTATCCTGCATTTTTCTGAACTCTTCTAGTTTTTCAGTAGCGCTGATTTCTGTAATTTTTATTTTTCCTATATTTGTTTTTAACCAATACATGAGCTTAGTAACAGCAACTCCGTCTTTAACGTGAGCTTTTTCAATATTGGCAAGCTCCACAGGATTTTTAATGGCTTTGAATAGGACAGAAGGGTTGTCCATTTTTATTTTTTTTGTATGATCTGGAATGTCTTTATATAGTGCATAGTTGATACGATCTGGGTCGATAAGCACTACATCTTCAGACTTGAAGCCTTTAACATATTCATAAATGTCGTTGTAAGGTTTTAGCACTACATTATCCTTAGCTAAAACTTCCTTAATTTTGGCATCAATTCGGCTTTCCTCAATGAACAAATATACCTTATCCATGGAAACAACCACATAAGAAAGAATCAATGGTGAATACATGATGTCATTTCCACGTATATTTAACAACCATGCGATTTCATCCAAGGTTGCAAGGACATGGTAATTTGCGCCTACTTCTTGCATAACGTCTCTTACTCTGCCAAGTTTTGATGCTGTACTTTCACCAGAATACTTTTCTTCAAGAAGAAAAACAGGTTCATTTGCTAACTTAGGACGGTTTTCCCACACTCTATCAACAAGATCATGGTTATACTCAACCACCACATTCTTATTAGCAAGTCTCTGAACAAATTCTTCTCCTTCTTGCATGGCAATAAGACGTCCATCAAATCCTAGTTTTCCATTGTTAGGCATTTCGGCTTCCAAGTATTCCAATATAGTAGGTACGCCTGGGTTGCCCATTTTAAAGAGCTTGATTCCACTGCCTTTAAGCTGATACTCAGCCTGTAGAAAAAATCTTCCATCAGTCCAAAGCCCTGCTTCATCCTTTGTAATGACAACTGTTCCAGCATCACCATTAAACCCTGATACATAGGCTCTTGCCTTAAAGAATTCTCCTACATACTCACTTTGATGATTATCTGAAGATGGAATAATGTAAGCATCCAATCCCTTTTCTTCCATAACCACTCTCAGTTTCGAAATTATTTCTTTTGCATTTTCACTCATGTCTATTCCTCTCTTTCATAATTTATTCTTTATTTAATACTTATAATCAAATCATATTCTTTTAGAGTGCCTGTTTGAAAATTCTTAATTAAGAATATATTTCTATTATACAATACTATTTGATTATTTTATACAATTTTACGGTAAAATTTACAGTGACACAGTAAAAAAATTTTGTCAAGTTCTAATGAGCAATTTCTTTTATTATATTTTTGTTTATTCTTTTCTCTAACCTGTTATATCTATTATGAAAAGTTGAAAGAAGATATAAACAGAGTTCTTGGCATCAGATGGAGTTTTAACTCCACCTGATGCTTAGAAATCGTTATCCAGGGGCGTAGCCGCTCTTTACTTCCACTTTGGGAAGGGGGAGTATTAGAGCGGGTAGTCATCGGATAAACAAAAATCAGTTAATAAAAGCTAGTATAGAATTTTACTTCTGTACAAGCTTTTATGTTATTATTAAGTGTATGGAAATATATAGTCATGCTAAAATAAGTTAGAAATAGGGGTGTGACATGGTATTCCTTAAACCGTAATACATTTGCTAAGGGGTGGTTAAATTGAAAAAAAGCAGCTTAGGATATATATATGTATCTTTAGCAGCTTTCTTCTTTGCTTTAATAGCTATAATAGGGAAAAGTGCTTTTAATACAGGGATGAAAGTGTATGATCTTCTAGTTATGCAGAATGCAGTAAGTGCAGTAATAATGTTTATATACCTTTTCATTAAGGATAAAAAGTCAATGATACTTACTAAGGGACAACTTAAAAGGGTAATTATTCAAGGGACTTTTGGTAGTACAGCCACTACAGTATTTTTTTATTTAGCTCTTGAAAAGATAAATGCAGGTATTGCATCAATGCTTATTTTTACACATCCAGTTTTTGTTACATTATTTTTTGTTATAACTGGTATACGTAAAATTAGTTTGGTAAATAATTTGGCACTGATGCTTGCGGTAATAGGAAGTGGAATGGTAATAAATCTTTTTAATCTAAATGTTACTGAAACACCTGTTATAGGTCTTGTTTATGGAGTTATATGCAGCATATCTTATGCCTTTTTTAATGTATTTGCGGATTTAAAGCTTAATGATGTAAAATCAGAGGTTTTGGCAATGTATACATCTGTTGTTATGTTTGTAATTTCAGCTATTCTTAATCCAGGCTTTTTTAGGTTTGATATAGCTTTGAGTCCACAGATGGTATTTTATGTTTTCGAACTTGCGGTTGTTTCAGGAATTTTACCGGTTGTTTTCTTGTACAAAGGGATTGCATTGGTAGGCTCCGAGAAAAGCACAATAATAGCAACGGCAGAACTTCCTATAACATTAATTCTTGCTTTTTTAGTGCTTAATGAGACAATGGTATTTACGCAAGTTATAGGAGTAGTTTTCATTATTGGAGCAGTACTTGTGCTGCAGAATGAATCAATTATATTGAATAAATTAAGAAAAGTATGATATATTTACTTTATAAATAGACAACTAAGTGAGGGGGAATAAAGTGTGGGAAATACAAAATTAAATGTTGCGAAAGAAGGCTTCGTGCAAAGCTGCATGAAGATATAGAGCATAGTTTTGTTCGGAGCCGGATCTAAGAGTTTTATTTAGGCTAAAATATTTTTGTGCAGACTTTGCTTCATTATTTACAAAATGAAATGTAGATAGGAGCAAGGACTATGAAATATGAAAAAGCACAAAATATATTACCAGAAGATGTAGTTGAATTAATTCAGCAATATATAGATGGTGGTTATTTATATATACCGAGAAAATGTGAAAATAGGAAGGCTTGGGGAGAAAATAGCGGCATAAAGAATGAATTAAAAGACAGAAATGTAGAGATTTTTAATAGTTACAAAAAAGGGAGTCCTATTAAAATACTAGCTGAGAAGTATTATCTTACTGAGCAGACTATTAGAAGAATAATTAGAGAAGAAAAAAAGAAAATATAAATTAAAGAGATAAAGCGGTATTTTGAAATTATCAATGCGATATTCAAGTACCGCTTTTTATAAGTCTACTTAATCTAAGCTTAAAATAAAATCCACAATGTTTTTTGCAACATTAGGATTGCTATAGCTTCTCTGAGAGCTTCTAATTTGGTTTAACTTTTCTGCGTTATTTGCAAGTAAATCGCTTATGGTATCCTGTATATTTTTAATATTTTCACATACTACTCCAAGTTTATATTTTTCAGCAAACTCTGGATTTTCCTCTTCTTGCCCCGGTAAAGCACCTGTTATTACTAAGGGTAAATTACATGCAATAGCTTCCATCATTACATTTGGACTTCCTCTTGTAAATGCAATATCGGAGGATAGCATTAAATCCTGTATATTTTCCATAAATCCGTAAATCTTAACCTTGTCACCGTATCTTTCAACTAATGATTGCTCTAACTTGTTTCTTAACCTTGTGTTTCGACCTGCTACAATGCTTACAGTACAATTAAAGTTATCAAGAAGAATCTCAGCTATCTTTCTCATATTACCTACGCCTTCTCCGCCACTCATTATTAGGCATTTTAAAGGAATATCAGCATTATAGTTAATAGGTTCTTGGCTATCTTGTATATCTCTATAAAACTTTGAGCGTACAGGAAATCCTAAAACTTTTATATTTTCTTCAGAAACACCATATTCTACACATTTGTCTTTTGCTTCTTGTGTTGGACTTATAATATAATCCGCTCTAGGATCTGCCCATAGTGGATAAATGCTTACTAGATCTGCAATTAGAGTAATAAATGGAATTTTAATTTTATGATTTTCTAATATATTTATAACGGAACCATTAAAATTTGGATGTACAGATAAAATCAAGTCAGGATTTATATCTTTTAATAGCTGTAAAAAATTATCTTTTATTATTAATTCAATGAACTCGTTAACCAATGCTGGCCTAATGGAAGATACATTCCAAATTAGTTGCCATAAATTCTCGGAAGATCTAGTTATTGGTCCGTATGATTTACCTATTTTAAGTAGTGTGGTTCCTCCAAGGGAAAATCCATCTACAACATGAACATTAATATCGTTATGTTTTTCAAAAATTTCACGTAAAGACTCCGTTATACTTTTATGTCCATGTCCTGTGAAATTAGATGAGATAATAAGTATATTTTTAATCATGATATTACTCCTTTCCTTGGTTAAGTTGATTGATACTTTTATCCGATGTCTATCGCCACTAACAATCCAACGCACTATGTGAAAGCGATAATTGTACTTTGCAACTATTTTTCCCCAAAGACTATTTTTTATCTATACTAATAAGGTTAGATAGATATATTAATAGAAATAGGCTATAATAATATATCATTTAGATAAAACTTTATTATATATATATTGCAAATCATTTTAAAGGGAGATGTAAGGATTAATGAATACTCTCAATATAAGAATGATCTATACTATATTTGTTTTTGTAGCCTTAGCTGCTTTTGATAACATTATTATAGGACTGTTTCCACCACTTTTTTCTTCAATTGCAAAGGATTTAAATGTTAATATATCTGCCCTTGGAATGGTTTCGGCTGTTAATATTTTAGTAACATCTATCTCTTCAGTTTATTGGGGTTACCTTTCAGGAAAATTTAATCGTAAGAAGCTTATTATTATTGGCACTATCTTATGGTCAATATCAGTATTTTTGACCTCACGGAGCAGTACTTATGCTCAGCTTTTTATTTTTCAAATTTTTACTGGAATAGGGCTAGGATGCATAGCATCAATTGGATTTAGTGTTTTAACTGACTATATTCCACATAAATACCGCGGAATGTTATTAAGTCTCTGGGGAATGTCTCAAGGCTTTGGAGGAATTGCAGGAGCATTAATGGCTTCACTTATTGCTACAGCTACAAATTGGAAAAAACCATTTGAAATTGTAAGCATAATAGGTTTTTTCTTGATTATTCTATATCTCTTTATAAAAGAACCTACTTTAGGAGAATCAGAGCCGGAATTGCAGGAACTTATTAAAGAAGGATATGAATATAATTACAATATCGAGTTTAATCATTTTTCCGAAATAGCCTCAAAACGTAGTAATATTCTATTGTTTTTTCAAGGATTTTTTATGAATATTACAACTGGAAGCTTAATTTGGCTTCCAACATTATATATATCCAAAATCCAACATCAGGGATACAGTTCCCGGATAGCAATCGTTGTATCAGGATATTTATTTGCTTTATTTCAAATAGGAGGTCTTTCCTCAGCATTTTTTGGTTATCTAGGAGACGTATTTCAAAGGAAAACCTATAAAGGGAGAGCTTTACTAACTTCATTTTTTGTTTTTATTACTGCACCACTTTATTTAGCAATGTTTATAACTCCAATGCATAATCTATCGTTGACTAATAGCAATAATTCTTATTTAATACTAATAAGTGTATTGAAGCAAATAGTTATAAATCCATGGATGACTGTAATGTTTGTCTTATCGGTTTTTGCTTCTGCGGCCCAATCAGCTAATACACCAAATTGGCTTGCACTGATAACAGATGTGAACCTTCCGGAACACAGAGGAACGGCCTTTAGTGTAGCCAACATTGCTAATAGCTTAGGAAGAACTCTTGGTAACGTTGGTATTGGTTATTTACTTGTTATTGTTTCTAAGTATACGAGGGAACCAAATAACTATATGATTACGCTGATAATCTTTCAATTATTTCTTATACCTTCAGCCTTATCCTATATAAAAATGGCGAAAAGCAATGTTAAGGATATTAGTGAAGTTAAGTCAACGCTGCGTCAGCGAGCAAAGTTAACTTAATTTAATTCAATGAGGTAACCTTTAAGTCTATTAAAATGTAATAAGAACCTAAGTGAAAAATTTATTGTTTAAACCATATATTAGCGAACAATATTTAAAGATCAATTAAAATATTATTAAAACTATATTAAATTTGAGCTATGTTTAAAAATAGTGTTGAAATTATAATGATTTGAAAAGGAATCCCCAAAAGGATTCCTTTGTTTCGTAAGATGGTAAATTTGCGACGTAACTGATGAAAACAGAAACACGAACGATGGTCTTTGAAAATCCAATAATGCGGTGTTGAAAGTTTATATAATCTTGTAAAGCAATGAAAATATATAGGTATTATGGTATAATTTTTATATTAATTAAATCGAAGTTGTAATTTAGTACGCCATAATTATCACTAATAGGAGTGAAAAATCAAATGAATTATGAAGAATATGAAGAAAACTTACTGTTATTTAATAAATTATTTGAAGAAGGATTTAATAGACCCAACCTTAAAACGGAAAAGTTCATTCAGTTGTGGCATGATGTGGATTTATTGATAGGCAGAGAGGCACTTTCAGGACCATTTTATCATGTAGATATGTATTATAATTGTGATTATGTATTTGAAGGTAGCCATGAGCATTTTAAGGAAATTAGAAGTTGTGAAGATTTTCTAAATTGGTGTTTAAGCATTATTAAATACTATAAAAGCAAAATAAAACAAGTACACGCTATTAATGCTATCGAAGAAAAAGACAAACAGATATTGTTATTACAAGCGGAAGTCATGGAAAAGCTATCTTTCATGGTTTATGATATACAAAAGGATAGATGGAAGTTTATTAAGAAGCCTTATTCAGATAATATATCTCAATATTAAATTTATGTGTAGTAAAGATTATTTATATTTTTAGGGAGAAATATATGCAATTAAAAACAAAAAAGAGATTCATAAAAATATGCATCATTATAGTCGCTATGATTGGTGGAGTATCCTATTCTGTCAACTGGGCATTTTTTGATATTCAAAGAATTAATGGGCAAAAGTATCTTAATGAATCAACTTCGCCGAATGGAACATATACTGTGACCGCTTATTTGAATAATGGTGGAGCCACAACGAGTTTTGCTGTTTTAGGCACATTAAAGAATAATAAAAATGGAAAAACAAAAAATATTTATTGGCAGTATCGTTGTGAAAAAGCCGATATGGAATGGTTGAATGATGAGATGATAAAAATAAATGGTGTAGAATTAAATGTTAAAAATGAAATTTATGATTATAGAAAAAATTAAATCTAATCTTTGCTTTTATTGAAGATATGTTATTCTTATTTACATATAACAACCAAAAAACAAACAGTTTACCAAAACACTATATTATTCGAAGTTGAATTTTGGGGTGTTTTTCGTCGCAAAACTTTACGATTGCGACTTAATTCAATGATTCAAATAAACAGACTATCAAAACTAATTGGTTAGTTTTGATAGTCTCTAGATTAATAGATAAATTTTAGCGTTATTTTTTCTAATAATTTTAATAAAAAAGTATATAGCAATAATTAAATATGTCTATTTCATTTAGCAATAGCATTTTCTAACTCCATCTGTTATATCCCGGTAATTGATGGAATAATAATGCTTTATTCCATTTTCTTTAGTAAACTTAGGGTGTATTAAAATCCTTATCTTGCAATCCTGTGTGTACCTGCTGCATATAATTATGCCATATTGTACCTGGATATGTTCCACCATATAAGTTATCAACATGCTTTGGCATATCATATCCAACCCAGACTACCGTAGTATAGTAAGCAGAATAGCCACATAGCCAGCCATCCTTTTGCTCATTTGTTGTACCAGTCTTAGCAGCGCTGGTAATGCCATCAAGTCTCACATTATATGCAGTACCCCAAGTATTTTCTAAAGTACCTTTTAAAATATCCGTCATTAAATAACTTGCATCAGCTGTATATATTCTTCTTTTTTCCATTTTATTTTCATAAATAGTTTTTCCTTGGCTATCTATAATACTACGTATACATGTGGGGTCGATAAATTCTCCATTCCTTGCAAGAGTTGAGTAACCGGATGCCATTTCAGTAGACGTTACTCCATAGGTTAAACCACCTAATGCAGCAGCAGGTATATAATCACTCTTAGCAATTTTGCTAAAATCCATACTTTTCACAAAGGATAGACCATAATCAGGAGTTATGTCATTAAAAACTTGGTATGCCACACTGTTTAATGACATTTGTACAGCTTTTCTTATATCTATATCCCCCATATAAACATCACCATCATTATGAGGTCCGCCTTCTATATAATGGTCATTTATAATAGTTGTATCAGTATATCCTTTTTGAAAGGCAGGAGTGTATACTGCCAAAGGTTTAAAAGATGAACCAGGCTGTCTAAAGGATTGAAATGCTCTATTTAAATAATCCTTCTGAGGACTTGTTCTACCGCCTACTATTGCTATAACACAACCAGTGTTATTATCTATTGAAACAGCTGAGCCCTGTAAGGCGTATATTCCGTTATTTTGGTCTGTAAAATCTAATAATCCATTATCTACGGAACTTTGTAAGAGTTGCTGTTTATTCATATCTATAGAAGTATAAATTTTATATCCATCCTTACGAATATCATTTATGCACCCATTATATACATTAGAATAGTCGTTATAATAGTTAGTTCTATCTTGCTCTGTATCAAAGGTATTTTTAAATTGGAATCCCTTTAGCTTCATGAGTACCTTTGCAGCATTGTCGAGAGCATAGGATTCAACCCACACGTTTCCGGTATATTTTTCTGGATTTAATACAATTTTATAGTTAATTGCATTATTGTACTGATCATTTGTAATATAATTATTTTGTTTCATTGATGATAAAATAAGGTCTCTGCGTTTTAATGTAGCATTTGCATTTTTTATAGGATCATAGTAAGTAGGATCATTAGGTATTGCAGCTAAAAAACATATCTCAGATAAATCAAGTTTATTACAACTTTTGTTAAAATATCTTCTTGAGGCCGCTTCAATTCCGTAAGTATTATTAGCAAAATTAATATTATTAATATAAAATTCTAAGATTTGTTCTTTAGTGTATTTTTGATCTAATTTTATAGCAATAAATATTTCTTCTATTTTTCTTTTATAAGTTTTATCAAAATTTAAAAACACATTTCTTGCTAGCTGCTGTGTAATTGTACTTCCACCCTGTGTAATTTTTCCGTTATTTTTTATAATAGAATACAAGACCCTGAGATTTGCTTTTATACTTAAAGCGCCATGTTTAAAAAAATCTTTGTCTTCTATGGATACAAAAGCATTTTTCACCGCTTGAGGTATATTAGAATATGTTAAATATAGGGAATTCCTTGAACCATATAAATTATTTATTATATTATTATTTGAATCATATAAATAAGTTGTTTGATTTCCATGAAAAGTATTATAGGATATAGAATTTACCTTCTTTGTTGCATCCTTATAGAGTGATATTGTTATAGGCAAATACTTAACACAAAAGAAAACTATAACTACTAGAATTACAGAAAAAAACCCAAGTAGTATCTGTTTCCTAACTTTATGAGGTCTTTTGTTTTTGTATTTTTTTGCCAATTAAATCACTTCCTTATAAACTATGTGTATGTTTTTTATTTTATAGATGCAATATTATTTGAAAATTAAATTATTTACTCCAACTGGCTCTCTTGATGCTAAATTCTCTTTATAATAAAGTTCTTCTTTTATTTTAAAATTTTCTCTGTATTTAACACTAAAAAGATATGACGTTAAATCTTTTTTCAAATCATCACGTTTTAAGGCATACTCTATATTAGCTTGTAAAAATCCAAGTTTATCGCCAACATCATATCTTTTTCCCTCAAAGTAATAAGCATATACAGCCTCTTGCTTCGCTAATTGATTTAATGCATCAGTAAGTTGTATCTCGCCGCCTTTGCCTGGCTTAGTTTTTTCAAGCACTTCAAATATGCTAGGAGTTATTATATACCTTCCCAGAATAGCAATGTTTGATGGTGCCAACTCAATTTTTGGTTTTTCCACCATATTGTTAACCTTATAGACTCTATCTTCAACGCTTATACCTTTTACAATACCGTATTTGAATATTTCTGTTTTAAGAACTGGCTGCACTCCTAAAATAGAAGTTTTATATTTGTCATAGCAATCTATTAGCTGTTTCAAACAAGGGACTTTACTATCAACTATATCATCGCCAAGCATAACAGCAAAAGCTTCATTTTCTACAAAGCTTTTAGCGCGGCTTATAGCATGCCCCAGTCCTCTAGGTTCTTTTTGTCTTATATAATAAATGTCAACCATATTAGATATGTTTTGTACTAACTCAAGTAATTCTCCTTTATTACTACTTTCAAGCTCAGCTTCTAGTTCAAAAGATTTGTCGAAATGATCTTCTATAGACCTTTTATTTCTACCTGTAATTATTAAAACCTCTTCAATGCCAGAAGCCACAGCTTCCTCAACTATATATTGAATAGTAGGTTTGTCAACTATTGGCAGCATTTCTTTAGGTTGAGATTTCGTAGCTGGTAAAAATCTTGTACCTAAACCTGCTGCAGGAATTATTGCTTTTTTTATGCTCATATTAATACAATCCTTTCTTTAACAATTCCTTGAATTTTATTTCAAATTATATAGCTGAACAGAGTTTCTGCCACTATACATACCGAATCTTTGATTATTTGAAGGAGTAGAATTTTGCTATTCATAACTTTTACATATAGCTTTTACTTTATCTTCTGTTCTATTCTTGATTACATAAACTTATAATAATTTAGGGTTTAATTTTGCTCTAGTTTTATTAAACTTATAATCCAAATTTAGCGTATAAAGATTATTTATTTTTGTGATAAACTACTAAAAGAAGACTTTAAAGAAATAACTTGATGATAAAGGTATAAATCATTTTATTATGAATCCTTTTCATCGTTGCATTGGTAAGATTATGACTCCTTGAAGAATTGCATAATTATTATATAATATAACTAGTGCTTAGTTGATAAGGTTAAAAGGAGCGAAAACATATGAGAATCGGATTGATAATTATCGCTATAGTCTTGATATTTGCTGTATTTAGAGCATTGAAAACCCATTTTATCTGCCCTAAATGTGGTGCAAATTTTAAAGTAAGTGTTTTAAAATATATTTTTACATTTCACTCAATGGGTAAGCGTATGGCTAAATGTCCTAACTGTGGACATAGTGAACTGATGTTACCAAAATGGGATAAAAGGTAGTTATTTGTATTACGCCTTGAAATTTAAGATAAAGGATGTGTTAATATGAAAATCGAGCATGTAGCTATATGGACCAAAGATATTGAAAAATTAAAGAAATTTTATGTAGATTATTTTGATGGTATTGCTGGAGATAAATATACTAATACAAAAAAACAATTCCAATCATATTTTATTAAATTTGAATCTGGTGCTAGACTTGAAATTATGCAGATGCCGACAATTCCTTCTAATTTGAATGATACTATTAATCAATATATAGGTTTAATTCATATTGCTATTTCTGTAGGTAGTGTTGAGAAGGTTAATGAACTTACTGACACATTAAGAAATGCAGGTTACAAGGTAGTAGGTGAACCTCGTTATACTGGAGATGGTTATTATGAGAGTTGTATTTTAGATCCTGATGGAAATCGAATAGAGATAACGGAATAATTTTGAAAACACCGTATTATTCAAACTGATATGCTCCCCTTAAGTATAGACAGGGTGCAGTTAAAATCTGAATTTTACGGTGTTTTTCATCACGTTTTAAACATTGTGATAATCATATTAGAATTTTTGTGCAGTAATAATTATGATGTAAATTAACTGAAAATAATATATAAATGTTGAATTATTGTCTAATAATTTAAATTGGACAGCTCGGTTGTAAATCTAGTAATGCTCCAAATTTTTGGGAAGCTGTTATAAAGCATATCAAAGCTAAAAGTTCAGAGATTTCTTTATCACTAAATTCATTTTTTAATAGATTAAAATGTTTATCATCAATAATGTTGTTTTTAGAAATTATATCTGCTGTTTTAGTAGCAATTAAAATTCTCGAATCAGCTATTTGATTAGAGGGTTTACCTTTAGCCATGCAATATTGACATCCATTATTAAAAGCAAGGGTACGTCTTAGTTGCTCCTTTAATTCAGATGTAAATGTATTACTATTAAAAATGCACTCCTCTAAAGAAGACCATTTTTCTAGTATCTCTTTATTATGACCTAATAATTGTTCAAATGGTGTAAGTCCTTCTTGTGAAAAAGTTATTCTTGCCATAGTATCTCTCCTTTATAAATATATTTCATTGATAATTAATATTATACAAAGTGTAGCAGCAATATTGCATTAAATATGTAATGTAATATAATAATAAATATGTTATTTGAAATAATAATTAGGAGGATAAGTTATAAATGAAAATTGATGAGATAGATGTGTCAATTTTAGAAGAGTTACAAAAAAATAGTAGGTTATCTATAAGAGAGTTATCAAAACGTATAAATCTTTCTGCGCCATCTGTTGCTGAAAGAGTAAGAAGACTTGAAGACGATGGAATTATTGAAGGTTATACAATTAAAATAAATAAAAAGAAACTTGGCTTGTCTATTGATTGTATAATTAAGTTAACCATGAAAAATGGAGGGTATGAAAAATTCAAGGTATTTATTAAGGATTATAAACGAAGTGAATGGTGTTATAGAATTGCCGGTGATGGGTGTTTTTTGATTAAATTATCCGTTAAATCTTTAAATGAGATTGAAGAATTTATAAATGAAATATCTGAATATGCAATAACAGAAACAATCATAGCATTTTCAGAAGTAGCAATAAACAATAATATTGATAAATTCTTAAGAGAATAAAACAAGACTATATATTTAAGTCTATAATAAAACCTAAGTAAGTGCTTAGCTGTTATATCTTTAACAAAAAATGATACATAATATAACAGTGTTATGAAAATAGATATTGACAAGCCTCACATATTTTGCTATCTTTACAATAGGAAAACCGAATATATGTATTTAAAAAAGTTTTATAGGGTTCCGCAGCTTGAAATTATTAGCTGGTCTGGTCCAAGATAAAACGCACAGTTAAGCTGTGTTCACGGAAGGACAAAAGCCTGGGAGATATTTTAATATATTGTTCTAGGTTTTTTTATTTTTTGATTTTTAATGAAAGGAGAATAGTTAATTAGAATACTTAAAATTAGAAGGAGTGAAAATTATGCAATGGTTGTTTTTAATTATAGCAGGAGTTTTTGAGGTGGCTTGGGCTATCGGTTTAAAGTATTCATATGGATTTACAAAACTTGTACCAAGTGTGCTTACCATATTAGGGATGATAGCAAGTTTTTATTTTCTATCACTAGCCATGAAAAACATTCCATTAGGAACTGCATATGCAATTTGGACTGGAATTGGTACTGTTGGTACTGGAATTTTAGGGATAATACTATTCAATGAATCTGTAAACCCAATTCGATTAATTTGTATTGGATTTATAGTAATAGGAGCTATAGGACTGAAATTAGTATCTTCTCAGTAATTATCATGGAAAACTTACAAAGAAAGCAGTCACCCCTTTTGGTAGGAATAGATGGTTGTGGAGATAATTAAGGGATATTGTCCAAATATTATTAAAATATAAATTAATGGAAGTTGTTATCAACTTCCATTAAAAATCTATAAATTTTTAGTACTATATTAAAACATATTCTACAAGACAAAGTAAACCTGCGCTTTTCTAAAGCTTTTTATTCTTGCTAGATAACTAATTATTTTGACCAAGATGTTGGGCGAGTCAGTGACATCGGTAATCTTGTATTGAAATCGCCCTTCGCCGTGTTGATCTGGGCCTGAGTAAGAAAAATACTATTTGTGAGATTTGCACCTCTGAGGTCAGCATCTCTCAAATCAGCTCCAATAAGATCAGCTCCACTTAAATCCACTCCTCTAAGGTTAGCAGCAATAAGATATTTTCCTCTTAAGTCTGCACCTCTTAGATTAGTTTTTCTAAGGTCTGCACCAATAAAGTCTAATTTTTTAGAGATAGTCTTTTGATGTTTTGAAGGAGTTTTATCTTCTCTGCGGGCTTTAGTTCTTACAAGCTCGCTTGTCTGTGAAATTAGTGAGTTAACTTTGTTTCTATGTGCTATCAAATCAAGTTCTATGAGAGAGCTAGCACTAAGATGAGTAAGACGTTCAGTCTCGCTGATCATGAAGCTAATCTCATTTTTGATATGAAGGTCTGTTTGTAGCGTAAATGCTTCAGTTAGATACCATAACATTTCATGAAGTTGTCTCATAATCAGGAATATCTCAAACATTTCCTTCGCTGATTCTGGTGCTTGTCGCCAGTCATGTCCACCATAGGTAATTTGAGCGACCTTTTGTCCTGCTCCAAAGCAGTCATAAGCAGTGCAGCCTTTAAGTCCTTTATTCCCAAGACTTTTGTGGACAGAGCAGCGAAAATCCGATTGTAGCTTTATACAAGGCTTGCCAGCATCTTTGTCCTTTGGGAAGCCTTCTGAAGCCGAAAAGTACAGAGCAACACAGCACAAGCCGAAACACTTTTCACAATCAATTCTAAGATTAGGTAGACTTGTACTCGGAAAAGATGCTGAATCTCTGTGATTTTCGGATAATTCTTTATCACCATTATCACCATGTGTATATGTCATATTCATTCACCTCATAATTAGAAAATATAAATAATTTTTACTTTAAAATTATATCATAGATGCCATATTATTCAACTGCTAAAGAATACTTATGCCGTAATTTAATTATATAACTCCTTTATTTGTATAAACAAAAATTATATAATTAAAATATTGGTATAAAGTGTAAATTTATTTTGGTGAGATGTGGTTAAGCAAAGTTATTAGCTAAATTTAATTAGGTCGGAATATTCTTATTATGTTCAGCAACTTTAAAATAGCGATAATTATACAATAGCAATCTAATACGAATTAACATGTTTTATTGATGATAAGTCAATATAGAATTGAAAAAGAATATATGAATGAGAGGGGATGGAGATTCGTGTCATTAAAAACTGGTCGATTCTATGAATGTGCAAAAGTTGAAATAGATAGGAAGAGATATGACGCCTGATGATGTTATTGAGCTGCCTAAAAATGAAAGCATCGCCGATTATGAAAGTTTAAAGTCATTATTGATATCACGTAGAAGTGTAAGAGATTTTAAGGAACAAAAGATTCAACGTGAAATTATAGATAAGATATTAGAAGTAGCATCAACCGCTCCCAATGGTCTTGGAAGTTCTGATGTTGAAGTTATGGTATTAGACGATAAAGAAAAGGTTGACGAATTTACTTTAGACTTAATTAATGTATTGAAAAAGAATAAAAGAAAAATATGGGATACCTTTAAAAAACAAAAGCGGAATAATGGTTATATTCGGTCATCCTAATATTAAATATAGTTTTGCATTAAAAAGGACATTTGCAAACATAACATTTCATTAGTAATTTTATTCAATATTATGTGTTAGACCACTAACAATATTAGAATTATATAAAACCTAATTCGCAATCTTCTTATAATATTAAATTGTAAAGGTGGATTTATATGAATATCAAGAATAAAGATTCATTTGTGTTACCAATAATTATTATGCTGTTAAATTTAATTGAATTATTTTTGCTTATTTATATTAACAATGTAATTTACTCAGGAGTAATAAGATACAGCATATGCTTTGGCAATTTTTTTGTACTGATATTTTTTTCAATATCAAAAATAAACAAAAAATCTAAGGAAAATAGCATCGCTTACCTAATTATAACTTTATTATTAATAATTATTATTCCAGTTTTACTCTGGTATAATAAACCTGCATACACATATAATCAAGCAATAGAAAAAATAAAAAGTCAAAAATCTATTATTGTTATACCTACTGATTATAAATCTCTTCAAATGATTAATAGCCCCAATATATTCATTAACAGAATATATTTAATTAGAGTTAAAGAGGCTGGTGAAGTAAAAACTTATGGATTCAATCCAATTAATGGCAGTTACTATCTTTCTGAAAATATTAATTAATATAATGTTTATTAAAAAAGCATAAAAAACAACAATTTTAGTGTTGTATAGTTAAATAAATTTACATTTTAAAAGGAGATAACTTAAATGAGTGAAAAATTAATTGGAATCTTAGCTGGAATGGGCCCAAGGTCAACAGCACCATTTGTTGATTTGGTCGTTGATGAATGTCAAATTCAATATGGAGCAAAATACGATGATGAGTTTCCTAAAATGATGATATATTCTTTACCTACCCCATTTTACATTGACCGTCCAATAGATCATGAGCTTATGAGAAAAACTATAATTGAAGGATTACAAAAGCTTGAATCAATCGGCGTGAGTTTTATTGCAATGCCATGTAATTCAGCACATATATATTTTAAAGAATTGAAAGAATCAATTAATGTTCCTTTATTAAATATTGTAGAGGAGACTGTTAAAAAATTGCCTGTAGTTTCACAAAAGGTAACTCTATTTTCAACAAGCTCAACATTTGAATCTACAATTTATCAAAAAGGTATAATAAATAGTGGTCATGAATTTATTTTTAAAGACGAATGGCAAGTAAAATTAAATAATCTTATTCAAAATATAAAAATAGATAAAGAAAATACACAGAATGTGGATATTTGGAATGAACTTATTGAAGATGTAAAAAAGGAATCTATTGAAAATATAGTAATAGCTTGTACTGATTTAAATGTAGTATTAGAAAAAGCACCTCCTTTAATTAATATTATTGACTCATCAAAATGCTTAGCTAACGCAGTTGTCAGTAAATATTTAGAATTGGACAAATAGAGTAATAGGAAGTTGCCTATATTATAAAATAGAAAGGAAGTGAGTATTTTAACGGCTTTAATGATTATAATATTCTTGCCCGCTAAAGATAGTTTATGGAACCAAAGTTATATATAGCAAGAATAATTTCCAGGGAAATACAAAATTATATCTCAGAATTTATAGGTTATAGCACTCAAGGTAAGTGCCTAAAAATTCAGTTAATGAGTTAAAGTAGAATTATTGGTAGGTAGGGGAAGTAAGTATACCAAGGTAATTTACTTCCCTATTTTACATAAATAATTTTGAAACTAAGCAAAAATGTCCACCAAAGCAATTGCTATAAACATTAAACCACCTATTAGATCTGCTTTTTCCTTTAGTATAAGTCCAAGTTTTCTGCCGATGAGTATTCCAGTAAAAGCTGTAATAAAGAAGGTTATTGCTAGTATTACTAATACTTCTACAATGTTAACTTGGAAAAGACCAAAACTTACTCCGGCAGCAAGTTCATCAAAACTGACCAGCAGTGCCAGAATGGGGAAAAACTTATGGTCTAACTCTTTAGATTCATAATTCGCTTCTTTTCTTTCTTTAATATATTGAAAAATCATTCTTACTCCAATAAATAGTAATAGCCCAATAGCAAATAGGCTGCTATATTCTGCTATATATCCTTTAAATTTTGAGCCTAAAAACCATCCCAAAGCGGCTACAGTTGTTTGCACAACACAAAAGTAGATACCTATATAAAAAGCGCTTTTCAATTTTTGCTTCTTTGTTAAAATCCCACCAGTAAAAGAAAGTGTAAAACCATCAATTGATAGACCAAGTGCTGCGAGGAATATTACAAAAATACTCATAAATTTCCCCTCCACTCATTTATTAATCTTGAGTAAATCTCTTATTAAAAATTTGTCCTAAAGTCTAATTTATACTATTGAGAAAGGTTAGAAGATGTTACAATATATGATGAGAAACCTTGAACAGCTAAGGAATAAACTGGATTATAAGTAATAACTCTAAAAAATATAATCTATTAATCATACAGACTTTTGAAGGTGTAAAAAGTAGTATTTCTCTGTTTTTTTACTAGTGTGAAAATAATATATTTTCACGCAAAGAGTTCCGCTAAGTTTATATTTATGGTAGGATATACTAGATGTGTTTTTACAACCTAGGGGGGGATTCAAAATTGATGTTAAGTGATACTATAAGTCTCAATTCAAGAAGCTTTATGAAACCTTTAATAACAAAATTCTTAACAATTTTAATTTTATCCTTTTTTACTGCAATCTTTATACATAATACAGTAGTAAAATATCTAAATGTATATTATACGGTTTTAGAGTTAACATGCGTATTTATAGCTTTATCAATATTCATATCTGTATGGTACTTATATAGCCGCAACTCAGTGAGCTATAATGTACTAGGCTTTGGATTTTTAGCAGTTGCTATTTTTGATGTTTTACACATTGTTTACTATTTAAATCCAGCTTATAATCTAAACTTCGATATTTCTTTGAAATTCTCGATATTGGGTAGAGCTGCCGAATCTATAGTCTTATTTTTGTCCATAGAATTAGTTCGAATAAAATTAAAAAAATGGATGAGTCTCTTTATTACCTTAAGTATAGTTTTAGGTGTATCCTACTTTGTAGCTCTTTATAATGATTATTTGCCTATACTACTAACTAATAACGGAGTTGCACCTATAAAAGTAATACTAGAGTGTGGAATTATATGTATGTATATAATGAGCTTATATGAGATAAAAGATAAGTTATGTTATGAAGGCGTAATAACATATAAGTATATTTTTATATCGCTGCTTATAAGTGTTTCTACTGAAATTTGTTTTACCCTATACACCACAGTGAATTCAATTTCATGGATTATTGGGCACATATTGAAAGTTTCATCTTACTATTTCCTTTTTAAGGGTATTTTTATCAGCACAATACTTTATCCCTATGAACGACTGGAAACAGAGCATAAAAATTTAGAGAAAACAACTAAAGAGTTAAAGTATACTAGTGAGACTTTAAAAGATTTACTTGACGCACTTCCAATAGCGGTAAAGGAATATGATCTCAATGGAAAAGTAAGATATGTTAATAAAAGATTTGAAGGATTATTTGCCTGTAACAGAGATGAATTATACGGGCTTACAGAGGAAGAGTTTTCAAAGAAGTTTCCAAGTAAATTACTTGAGCATAGAAAAGACACAAAAAATATTGTCAGAACCTATAAAAACCTAAAGGGTGACAATATTAAGCTTTCAATAAATTCTAAAAGAGTTAGAAATGGTGTATTGGTATTTTTTAGTGAAACAAAGAAGGAGCAGGAACTTGAAAATTTACATATACAAACGGAAACAATACTTAAATCTATAGACAACTGTATATTAATGCTTGATAAAAATGGAAAGGTTGTTCTTTGTAATAAAGCCTTAGAGGAAGCACTGGAAACAAGCAGAGAAGATATTATTGACATGAATATAGATAAATTAAAGCAATTGGTAAAAGTTAATGTTATAGAACCTTCCGACTTGATATTAAAAGATAACACAAAAAAGCAGTTTTATCAGATATCAATATGTTCTTTCAAAGGTAATAAAAAAGATATGTTGGTTGATTTAACTGCCATTAGAAATGTGGACAGAGATATAATTGGAAGCATAGGCATAGGCACCGATATAACGGAATTTAAAAAGGAGCAGCAAAAACTAATACAGCAGGAAAAGCTGGCGTTGCTTGGGCAAATGGGTGCGGAGATAGTCCACGAAACTAGAAATTTTCTTACAACAATTAAAGGTAGGAGTCAATTAATAAGTGCTGTGACACAAAAACAGGATGTTAAGAAACATGCTTTAAAGATAAATGAAGAAGTTGATGAAGTGAACAGAATTATTAGCGAATTCTTATTTCTATCAAAACCAAGAGAAACCGAGCTGATGGAAGTTTCTATGATTGACATATTTCAATCCATAAAAAGTATGGTTAAGTCATCCTCCCTTGTAAAAGGCATTGATGTTGATTTTCAGTTATCAAAAGAAGAGCGTTATGTCATGTGTGATGAGGCAGAATTAAAGCAGGTTATATTAAATATCTGTAAAAATGCTGTAGATGCAATGATTGATAAAACCAATGCAAAACTCAAAGTTGAAACTGGTTTTAATGAATCAGCAAAGGAAATGTTTATAAGAATAACGGATAACGGGGTAGGCATATCGGAAGAAAATTTAAAGAAAATAGGTACGCCGTTTTTTACGACTAAAAGAAATGGTACTGGCTTAGGATTGAATGTCTGCTATAAAATAATAAAGGAGCATAAGGGAAAAATAGAAGTAGAAAGTATTTTAGGAAAAGGGACAACTTTTTCTATTATACTGCCTTGCATAGAAGATATAGATGATGAGGAATTCATATAAAGTTCTCCAAGACTTTTCATTTAGGATGTTAAAGGAACTAAGGTAGGTCTTCTGAAATTAATGGATAAAACTAAGTCGAGTGTATATTATATTAAATAATGAGCATACTAGAGAATAGATAATCATTACTATGTATCTTTGAAGTGAACATATAGTTAGTTGCTTTTCTATATCGATGTTCATGATAAGATAATACATGTCGCTTGAAGGAGCAGCAAACACAAAACAAGAAATTGTTCAATACAATATATAACATCGCGGGGTGGAGCAGCTGGTAGCTCGTTGGGCTCATAACCCAAAGGTCGTAGGTTCGAGTCCTACCCCCGCAACCAAAAAGTATTGATAACAAATTATATGAAGCTCCACTGCTTAGCTTCATAGTTTGAAAAGAAATTCAGTAAAGCTTCAAGAACTATTCCAAAATGGATATAGAAGGTACTGAAAATGCTTATAAGAGAATTGTGAAGTTCATTTTATGAATAGAATTTAGAAATTCAGATGACTGCTTAATAAAAATTTGGCAGTCATTTATATTTTTATGTAATTAACTTATGAAGGTCACAATGGACGTAAAAAGAACAAAACAAAAAACACTTAGGTAAAACCTAGTGTTTTCAATATGCGACCAAGTCTATAAGCCGAGTTCTGTATTTGACAATCATCTATCTAGGCCTACTGTTACCAGTAGGCTCAAGCGATACTAACGAGAAGTGGAACGGGCCGCCCCTTGATACTTCTCAATCTTGCTCCAGGTGGGGTTTACATAGCCGCAAAGTCACCAATGCGCTGGTGAGCTCTTACCTCACCTTTCCACCCTTACCGAAACAAAGCTTCGGCGGTATATCTCTGTTGCACTTTCCTTCAGGTCACCCTGACTGGGGGTTACCCAGCACCCTGCCCAATGGAGCTCGGACTTTCCTCTCCTGTGTTTTCACAGCAGCGATTGTCTGACTTACTCGCAGATATTATAATATCACAGTATAAATAAAATTACAAACAGTGTTTAGTACCAAGATTAGATAATACTAGCTATATTGCTATTTATCTAAAATAACAATATAGCAGATTACAACTTATTTATACTCACTATGTTGAAGTGTTGCATTAGTTATTATAAAATGGGGATTAATAAGTATGAATTTAAATTAGGGAAGAGGGTAATTGTATGGATAAAGCTAAGTTACAAAGAGAGTGGTTGAAATCTAATTTTAATTTACTTAATAATATTGAAACAGATCAAAAACAAAAACTGCCACAACCACCACTTCAAAAGTTTGTAGAAGAAGATGCAGAAATAATTGTGCTTCCAGAAGTAAATAAGGATGTAATAACCAAAATGAATATTTTCGATTGTTTAATGGATAGGAAAAGTAATAGAATTTATACTGAAGAAAGTCTATCCTTAGAAGAACTTTCATTTTTATTGTGGAGTACTCAGGGGGTAAAAAAGGTTGTTGGAAAAGTAAATTTTGCAACCTTTAGAACAGTGCCTTCAGGTGGAGCAAGACATCCCTTTGAAACCTATTTAGTGATAAATAGAGTAGAAGGACTAAGAAAAGGAGTATATCGCTATTTATCTTTAGATCATAAACTTGTCTTTATGTTTGATAAAAATAATATGGAAGAGGAAGTAAAAGAAGCTGTTTCAGGACAAAATTTCATTGCTAGTAGTGCAGTTATATTTGTTTGGAGCTGTATCCCTTACAGAAGCGAATGGAGATATGATATATCTGCTCATAAGACCATTCTTCAAGATTCAGGACATCTTTGTCAAAACCTGTATCTGGCATGTGAAGCTATAAGCTGTGGAACTTGTGCAATAGGAGATTATAACCAAGATATAATTGATAAGTTTTTGATGCTTGACGGAAAAGATGAATTTGTTATTTATGCTGCACCAGTAGGAAAGGTTAAAACTGAATGATGTTTGGTACAATACAGAAATACTTAGTTAATGGCCTTACAAGTGGTGCTGTAAAAGGGTAAATAAAGCTTATGTATTTTATAAGCAGATAGAAGTTTATTATGTTAAATAAAAGCTATGATCAGAAAAAAATGGTCATAGCTTTCATATTCTTTAGGAAAGCAAAGGTCCTGTGGATAATTTATATAGCTTTGCTGTTTTAAGCCTCATAGTAATGCTATAATGTATTATAAAATTATTAAGATGGTTTACTATTATGTCAAAGTTTATCCGATCGCTACCATTGCTAACACCCCCATCTTTGTAGGAAACTCCTTATCCTATTGTCGAAGGAGTAAGCGATTCGCACTAAATCAGCACTCTGTGTAAGCGATCATCTCAAAAACAGCACTCTGTGTAAGTGATCATCTCAAAATCATAGATTTTGGATGCCTGCTTAAGATTTAGGCTCTCTGCTTA
>NZ_JAEEGB010000042.1 GCF_016316925.1 Clostridium aciditolerans
TAAAATAATAACTATAATTATCCATCTTAAGTATATTACTTTAAAAAACCTTATTCAATAATAAGTTACTTATAACAAAAAAACAGTATATGTAATAAGCTTACATATACTGTTTTTTTGTTATTTTAATTCTTCTAATAGCTGTTCAATTTTGGGAGTACAACGTCTTCCACAGCAAGAGCCAGAGCCAGCTCCAGTAGCCTTTCTAACTTCATCTATAGTTTTGGCTCCATTCAATATAGATTTTTTTATTGATGCTCTTGATATACCTTTGCAAAGGCAAACTTTTGTAAGCTTATCAAGAATTTCAGCATTTATATTTTGTTCCATTAATATCACTCCAATTATAAATTTTTATATAGTAGATAATTATATTAATATCCTATCATATATTATCTTATTGAAAAAAATGGGGGGCTCAGATTATAATAAATAAGGGAATAAGTGAATCAATATTTATATAATAATAAATATTTTATAATATTTATTATTATATAAATATTATAAAATTATTTTTCAAAAAAGTAAAGAAAAATTTCATTTACAAAAATAATATTATATCTTATTATTGTAGAATCAATTATTTTAGAAGTAGAAGTTATCCGTGAGTACTAATTGATTTCTTGTTTTGGAGGTAGCATATTATGATGAAAAATATTATAAATATAATTTTAATAATAACTTGTTCGTTTTTATTAAGTTCTTGTGATAACAAACTAAGTACAGAGAGTAAAAATCCCAGCAATATTCGTCATACAAATCAAGGCACTAAAAATACTTTGCAAAATGAGAAGCAAAATAATGAAAAAGTTATATATGAGATACTTGGAAAATCAAATAAGCTTGCAGAAAAAGAAAAAGCTAGTGCGAAGAAGTGGATGGAAGATATTATTAGAGTAGCAAGAGAGAATCCTGATTATGTATTTGTGAATGGGGATACTACTAAGAAACAAGTTGCATTGACTTTTGATGATGGTCCCGATGGAAGAATTACTCCAAAGGTTTTGGAAATATTAAAACAAAACAATGTGAAAGGAAATTTTTTCTTTACAGGAGAAAATATCACTAAATGTCCTAATGTAGTAAAAAAGGCATATCAACAAGGGAATTTAGTATTAAATCATAGTTATAACCATCCAGATTTTAAGAAAGAAAATAATGATACAATTAAAAATCAGATTCTTAGAACCGAGAATGAAATATTTAAGATCATTGGAAAAAAGCCTGCAATTATACGTCCACCTTATGGAGATATAGATGATCGGATAGTAAAGGATATATTGGAAACAAACAATAAAGCAGTTATATGGTCTATAGACACTTTAGATTGGTCACAAAAGGAAAGAGATAATATAATAAAAAATGTACTTGATAATTTGCGTCCTGGAGATATAATTCTTATGCATAGCAATGGTGATAAATCAGAAACAGCAGCTGCATTACCTAAAATAATATCAGGTATAAAAGAAAAAGGATATGAAATAGTGACTTTAGACAAATTATTGGATATAAAGGCATATAAATAATTGAGAATTGTACTTAAGTATAGGATTTTAAACTAGAAAATTGACTTACACATCCCGGGGTATAAGTCAATTTTCTACCTTTGATATATATTCTACATAAAATGACCTCTACCTTGTTTATCCAGGTGTACTTTTACATCTACTCTTATATCTGATTTGCTTATGATTTCATTCCAATCTACACCTGTTCTTCTACCGTACTTTGAAGCTGCAGTTCTTCCTAGTTCTAAGCAATCAATTTTATATACATTTTTCATCTTATCTATAAACTCATAGCATTGTTTTTCAGTTACCTGAGCTAAATTATTTTCAAATTCCTTCTTTACATTTAAGTCGTCATTGAGATCTTTCAATAATTGATTTGTAATAATATCACCAGTTAAATCTATATTTATTGTGAATATATATTTGTCTCCTTCTTTAGAACATTTTACTTTTCTTTTAGATTTACCATAATATTCAACAAATTTTTTAGAACTATCTTGAATTTTCAGTATTCCTTTAACGTTACTTTCTCTTAATAAGTTCATTATTCTAGTATCATCTATATCAAGTTTAGTTACCATATTATATTTTTTAAATAATGCTGAGCCAGTAATTTCAATTGTACTTTCATTTGATGGATATTCTTCTTTCTTGATTTCGATATATGGCAGCACTATGTTTCTTCCCTCAGCTCCAGCTCTTACAAATAGATTTGATAAAGTATACTCTCTAGAAAAGAAATTTTGATCTTTAGCGCTTCTTATAAGACCATCTATATAATCAGAAGAACTGGGGTAATTAGGTATCTTAAACTTTAGCAAAGTGATAGCTTTCCCTTTACATACAGATACATTTGCGTTATTGTTTACCATAGGATTTTTATAAAGTATATCTACTATAGGTTTGATTCCATAATAGGCAGTTTCTTCACTTATAATGAAGGTTTTATCTAGCCCAAATATATCTAACTTATCCAGCTTTGTTTGTCTGTCCTGCCTAGTTTCACCTATGCTCATTGAGGTCCCTGTAAATACTCTATTTATAACTGAGGAAGTACTCTCAAATATATATGTTGATCGTGGAACTTTATATACCACATTACCAGATGTACCTTTTTCTATATCATATCCACTCCCCACTACAATAGTTAGGTTTTCTACAGGACTAAATTGTTCGATGCCACTAAATATCATAACTATTGTTATTGCGATACATAGAAAAATAATAAACTTAATTACTTTAGTATTTTTCACTTTTTTCACCCTTTTTAAAAAATATAAGTAAGGATATTAATGATATATAAAATATATTAAAAATTGTATATTTTGGAACAAAAAATTCTAAAAACTTTTTCCTTGTTGGCTCATTTACAAACATCATTGTCAAAGCGACAATTAGAATGCAAGACAAAATAAAGCTTAACATTCTACTTGTTTTTTTGAATATATCTTTCAATATAAAGGTTAAAGCATAAAAATAATTTGAACATAATGGTATTTCTATACCAATCCACAGAACTACAAATATAAACCTAAAATTATTTATAACTGTTATTGTAACACTTTCTATAACTACTACAAAGGACCAAAAATCTTTTGGAATTATATCCACACCTAAATAGTATATAGTTATAAAGACTACATATATATAGATTATTGCTGGTATAAGTATACCTTTGAGCAAAGAACTTTTAACTTTTTTAGCATCATTTACAAAGGGATATATTATTGCTATAAATTCTAATCCAGCATAGGAAAAAGTAGACTCTTTAGCTCCCTTTAAGATACCTTTAAAGTTGCTTTGAAACATAGGAAATAGGTTTTCAATTCTTCCTTTAGCTAAAGCAGGAATAGAAGCTAATATGAGAATCATTAACAAATAGGCGGATAGCTGATTTATTTTTCCTAAAACTTTTACTCCTTTATAAGCTGTATATGCTATTATCAGAGTAGAGGTAAATACGATACTAAAAGAGGAAATATAAGGTGTAGAATATGTCCTTATTAAATTACTAAAACCTGCTAGAGATAAACTTGTGTATACGAAAAAAAAAGTTAAAAATGCAAAATTTAATATGGTTCCTATAAATGTACCACAGTATTTTTTGCTTAAAACAAGTATATTATCCTTTGGATATCTACTAACAATAAAAATAATTAATAAAATAATATATATAGGATATATTGATCCAATTGCAACAGATATCCACGCATCTTGGTATGCATTTTCAACTAAAGAATTTGGTAGACTCAGTATTCCTATACCAATAATTGAGCCTATTAAAATATGCATAATCTCGCTAGCAGTTAAGAGGTTATTTTTTTGAATTCCCATCAATAATCCCCTCTTCCCTGTCTATCTAGTTTTACATTTACTTTTACCTTTATTTCAGAATTGCAAACTATTTGATCCCAATCAACATTTGTATCTCTTCCATATTTTGCAGCAGCAACTCTTCCAAGTCCTAGGGAATCTACCTTATATTCATTCTTCATTTTATCTAAAAATTTATTACACATATCTTCTATCTTACTTTCTAATATATTTTCAAATTCTTTTTTCGTTTTTTCGCTATAGCCTATTTGTGAATAAAGTTCATTGTTAACAATCTCTCCTTTAAATTTTAAATTAATATTAAACTTATAGTTATCATCCTCTCTCTTACAACTTACAGTTCTTCTAACCTTTGAATAAAAATCAATATAATGATTAGAACCTTCTACTATTGTGAGCATGCCTTTACCTTTAGTATTCTTCAGTGCATTTAATATTCTAGCATCTTCAATATTTGTTTTAGCTACCATTTTATCATTTTTAAATAATGCAGCGCCTGTGATTTGCAAGCCTTCTTCTCTTATTTCTATATAAGGCAAAACAGCGTTAATTCCTTCTGACTCTATTCTTACTAAAAAGTCTAGTAATTGGAAATTTTTTTCAAAAAAGTTATAATTACTTGCACTTTTAAGCATACCTTCAATATAGTCTGAGGAACCCGAATAAGCTGGAATTTTATACTCTAATAAAGAAGAGGCTTTACCCTTACATACAGCAACCTCTGATAGATCATTTACAGTATTAGAATTTAAAACTATATCCATTGTAGGTCTTATTCCTGATTTTGCATAATCCTCGCTAAAAATATCTACCTTTTCAAGACCTAAAATAAATTTTTTATCCATTTTTTTCTGTCTGTCTTTGCGTGTTTCTGCTGGACTTGTTGCAGTTCCAGTATATAACTTGGTTATAACTTTTGAATTTTGGCTAAATATATAAGCGCTAATAGATGTAGTATATAGTAAGTCTTCTGAACCTCTCTGCTCTATATCAAATCCAGTGCCTGATGGAAGTGAGAGTTCTTCTGCTGGCAGCCTATCTGCGCCACTTAACAAATATATAAATAGTAAAACACTTAATAATATAACAGCACTATTTTTTTTCATATGCATTACCCTTTTTTACAAAAATTATTAGTGAAATAAGAGATACATAAAGCACAGAGAATATTACTAATATAGGTGCAATAATTCTTACTAAATCTTTTATTATAACTTCATTACCATAACATAGAGACAAGAAAAATATTATTAGAAATATAAATAAGTAAATTTTTTTAGATTCTATTTTTCTATAGGTATCTTTCAAAATAAAAGCACAAGCAAAGTAGTTAATTGCTAAGCTTTTAAGAGTAACTAAAGTCCATAAAAACATTATTATGTACCTAAAGTTATTTAAGAATGGGAGTTTTATCTTTTCTACAACAAAAATAGATGACCATATGGTTTTAGGTATAAAATCAATACCTAAAATGTATATGGTTGTAAATGTAGCCCAGGAATAAATAAAACAAAGAAGCATAGCTGCTTTTAATGATGAATTCTTAAATTCTGCTGAGTTCTTTATAAAAGGATAAACTATGAACATTATTTCTATGCCGCCGTAGGAATATAATGAATTTATGCTTCCAATTAATATGTTTTTATAGCCATTTTGAAATACTGGTTGCATATTTAATAGTGTTCCAAAGTTTAACTCGAATAAAGGTATAATTATGATAAAAAGGATAATGTAAAAAGCTAATTCACTTAACTTTCCTAAAACATATAACCCTTTATAGGCAGTATAGGCTCCTATGCTAATAAATATAAGCAAAAACTTTGGTGCACTTAAAAAATCTAAAACATAAGTTCTAAGAAAGTTAGATATGCTAGAAGGCGGTACTGCAGAGTAAAATATAAAATTTATAGCAAATAATAAATTTAAAAAGCTTCCTAGATATTTTCCCAAAAACCTCTTACTAAGAGTTAAAATATTATCATTGGGAAACTGATTACTTATATAAATACATATAAGAATCATATAAAAAGGATAAATACCGCCTAATATTGAAGAAATCCATCCATCCTGTTTTGCAACTTCTACCAGAAAATTAGGTAAGCTAAGTATTCCAGAGCTAACGGCAGCACCAATTATAAAACATTTCATTTGGTTAGCGGTTAAGGTATTATACTTCCCTTTAGTCATCTTTCTTCCTCTTTAATTTTTCCATTTTTTTCTGAAGTCTGTTTGCCTTATCGGGTCTTTATTAGGAATAACTTCAGGTCTTTTATTATGCATCCAAATTGGTGCCCTTATAAAAGTATCCAGCATATCATTTTTGGTAAATTCTAAATATGGAACACCAAAGTTTTCGAGGGAAAATAAATGAACTATAATTAAAAACCAACCTATGCCTATGCCGTAGATGCCTAAAAAATTTGATATTATAAGCATAGGAAACCTTAAAAGTCTTATAGCTAAAGACATTTCAATATTAGGTATTACGAAGGAAGTTACTACAGTGATACCAACAAGAAATAAAGTTGTTGGGCTAACCATTTTAGATCTAACAGCAGTGTCACCTATAATTATTCCTCCAACAACGCTCAGTGTTTGAGCAACCTTACTTGGAAGTCTCAATCCACCTTCACGCAAAATTTCTATTAAAACTTCCATTCCCATTATCTCTAAGAAAGGAGTTAAAGCTATTCCTATTCTTGATTGAACAATAGGTGTTATAAACTTAATTGGTATAAGTTCTGCATTAAACTTAATAAGAGTCAGATATATAGAGGGTAAAGTAATTACTATAAAAATAGAGGCAACTCTTAATAATCTAAATAGTGAACCAGGCACAGTTTTAAAATTATAATCCTCAACAGTTTGAAAAAATTCTATAAAAACTGCAGGAACTGTAATGACAAAAGGAGTACCAGATACAATGATTGCAATTTTGCCTTCAAGTATATTTGATGTCACCACATCCGGTCTTTCTGTTGCATAGGATTGAGGAAAAACAGAATAAGTAGACTCCTCTAGATATTGCTGCAGAACTCCAGAATCTGTTATTTTATCTACGTCTATTAAGTTAATTCTCTTTCTTAATTCATTCACTATGCTTGTATCCGCTAAATTTTCCAAGTATACAATGGCAACATCGACCTCGGAACGCTGTCCTAATACAAATTGTTCTATCACCAAATTTTTATCTTTAATTCGTCTCCTTAAAATGCTTAAATTTGTTGATAGATTTTCTATAAAACCTTCTCTTGGACCTTTAATAGTTGTTTCATTTTCAGGCTCTCCTATAGAACGATATTGGCCTCCTTTAGTATCTAAAATTATTGCTTCACTCATTTGATTTATTAAAATAGCAGAGTTGCCTCTCTTTATCTCGTGAACAATGTTACTTAGGTTATTTTTAATATATGTATTACTCATAGAGATATATTTTTTAGAAATATAAGCTGCCAGGTTTTCTTTTTCAGGCAAATCTTCTTCAATTTTAAACATTAATGGATTTAAAATATCTCTGTCTATAATTGTTTTATCAGCAAGTCCGTTAACATATATTAGAGCAGCATCTAGAGGTTGAACTTTTCCAATATAGAATTTCTTTAT
>NZ_JAEEGB010000043.1 GCF_016316925.1 Clostridium aciditolerans
AAGCTTCCAAATGACAATAGACGATATATTCGCTGTTGGTAAGGGTGTTCTTATAGGAAGACCAGAATAATAAGAATAAATACTTGATGTTAATTATTAAGACTACCGTTTTCTAAGCGGTAGTCAACAACTATAGGTGTACATATTAATAAATATTAAAAATAAACTATTTAGAAAGACAGGTGTAAAAAATGAAAATAGTTGACGTTATTTGTGCAGAAGGAAAAACTGGATTTTATTTTGATGACCAAAGAGCAATAAAAAAAGGAGCAAAGCATGATGGATTTACATATGTAGGAGAGCCTGTAACAGACGGCTTTACTAGTGTAAGACAGGCAGGAGAAGCTATATCTGTTATGTTAGTGCTTGAAGACGGTCAAGTAGCATACGGAGATTGTGCTGCTGTTCAATATTCAGGAGCAGGCGGAAGAGACCCACTATTTTTAGCAAAAGACTTTATACCAGTAATAGAAAATGAAATAGCACCAAAGCTTATAGGAAGAGAATTAAACAGCTTTAAAGCTCTTGCTGAAGAGTTTGATAACATAAAAGTTAACGGAAATAGATTACACACTGCTATAAGATATGGAATATCTCAAGCAATACTTGATGCTGTAGCAAAATCACAAAAAATAACTATGGCTGAAGTTATAAGAAATGAATACAATCCAGAAGCTGAAATTAAAAGAGTGCCAATATTCACACAATCTGGTGATGATAGATATGATAACTCAGATAAAATGATCATAAAAGGTGCAGATGTGATGCCTCATGCACTTATAAACCACGTAGCAGAAAAGCTTGGATTAAAGGGTGAGAAATTATTAGACTATGTAAAATGGTTAAGAGATAGAGTGCTTCAATTAAGAACATCAGAAAATTATAATCCAATATTCCATATAGATGTTTATGGAACAATAGGAATGGCATTTGACTGTAATACAAAAGCTATGGCTGACTATTTAGGAACTTTAGAAGAAGCTGCTAAGCCATTCCAATTAAGAATTGAAGGACCTATGGATGTAGAAGATAGACAAAAACAAATGGAAGCAATGAGAGATTTAAGAGCTGAAATTGATAGCAGAGGAATAAAAGTTGAATTAGTTGCAGATGAATGGTGCAATACTGTTGAGGATGTTAAATTCTTTACAGATAATAAAGCTGGACATATGGTTCAAATCAAAACTCCAGATCTTGGAGGAGTTAACAATATAGCTGATGCTATAATGTACTGTAAAGAACATGGTATGGGAGCTTATTGTGGAGGAACTTGCAACGAAACTAATAGATCTGCTGAAGTTACAACAAACATAGGTATGGCTTGTGGAGCAAAACAAGTACTTGCAAAACCAGGAATGGGTGTAGACGAAGGCTACATGATAGTTAACAACGAAATGAACAGAGTACTTGCATTAATAAATAGAAGAAACAAATAAGCAGATTTTTAGTTATGAAAAGGCGGTTTTAGAAACTGCCTTTTCATATATAATTAAGGCATCTTCAAAAAATAACTAGTCAGTATGCTAGTTTATTTTCTTTCAGATGCCTAAATCTAAACTTCATGAAAAGGAGAATAGTTTAATTATGAGAGAGATAAATGTATCAGAGGTAACAAAGGCAGTAAAAAAATTATGTATAGACGCAAATTATTATCTTTCAGCGGATGTTAAAAATAAGATAGAAGAGGCTGCAAAAAATGAAACATGGGATATGGCAAAAGGTATTCTAGATAAAATTCTTACTAATGTACAGATTTCTAAAGATGAAGATATGCCGATTTGTCAGGATACAGGAATGGCATGCGTTTTTGTTGAAATAGGTCAGGATGTACATTTAGCAGGTGGAAGTATAGAAGATGCAATAAATGAAGGCGTAAGACAAGGATATGAAGAGGGATACCTAAGAAAGTCTGTAGTAAAAGACCCTTTAGATAGAGTTAACACAAAGGATAATACACCTGCAGTAATATACTATGATATTGTACCAGGAGATAAATTAAAAATTATTGTAGCACCAAAGGGATTTGGTTCTGAAAATATGAGTCAGTTAAAAATGTTAAAGCCTGCAGATGGGCTAGATGGTGTGAAGGAATTTGTTCTTAAGGTAGTAAAAGAAGCAGGCCCTAACCCATGTCCACCAATAGTTGTAGGAGTTGGGATAGGTGGAACTTTTGATAGAGCTGCTAATCTAGCTAAAAAAGCACTTATTAGACCTTTATCAGAGAGAAATAGTAATCAATTCTATGCAGACTTAGAAAATGAACTATTGGAGAAAGTAAACTCCATTGGTATAGGACCACAAGGATTCGGTGGGAAAACTACTGCTCTTGCAGTAAATATCGAAACATATCCGACACATATAGCAGGGTTACCTGTGGCAGTAAATATAAATTGTCACGTTACAAGACACTCAGAAGTAATACTATAAGTAGAGTGAACAATCTAAATTGGAGGGATAGCAATGGATAGGAGAATAACAACTCCACTAACAGAGGAAAAAGTTAAGGAGTTGAAAGCTGGAGATAGCGTTTTAATATCAGGAATTATATATACTGCAAGAGATGCCGCTCACAAGAGATTAGTAGAACTTTTAGACAAGGGGGAAAAGTTACCTGTAAATGTTGAAAACTCAATTATATACTACGTAGGCCCAACCCCAGCAAAGCCAGGCCAGCCTATTGGATCAGCAGGTCCGACTACTAGCTATAGAATGGATTCCTATGCACCAAGACTTTTAGAAATTGGTTTAAAAGGCATGATAGGAAAGGGATTGAGATCAAAAGAAGTTGTAGAATCTATGAAAAAGAATAAGGCTGTTTATTTTGCAGCTATAGGAGGAGCAGCTGCGTTAATGGGTAAATCCATAAAAAGTGCAGAAATAGTTGCTTACGAAGATTTAGGTTCTGAGGCAATAAGAAGACTTGAGGTAGAGGATTTACCTGTAGTTGTAGTTATAGATTCAGAGGGAAACAACCTTTATGAGATGGGACAGAAAGAATATCTTAACTCAGTAAAGTAAATTATAATTAAGAATTGATAACTATTTCATGTTGTTATCAATTCTTAATTTCTGATTATCAATGTTAGGAGGATTTAGAATGAGAATAAACAAAGTGGCTAAAGCCGGAACGCTTGAATCTAATGATATAATGATTATGGTTATGCCTAATGAAAAAGGTGGAGTAGAGCTCCAGCTTGAAAGTATTGTTATAAAACAGTTTGGAAATCAAATAAAAAGCACAATATTAGATAAACTTAAAGAAATGAATGTAGAAGATGTAGTTATAAAGGCACAAGATAAGGGTGCATTAGACTATACAATTAAAGCAAGAGTGCAAACTGCTATAGAAAGAGCTGTATAAATTTTTATTGAAGTTCGAGGTGATATAAATGAAAAAATTAAGAAGAACTATGCTTTTTATGCCTGGAAACAATCCAGGAATGCTTCAAAATGCATCAATTCTTGGAGCTGATTCTGTAATACTTGATTTAGAGGATGCAGTAAGTCTTACAGAAAAGGATAGCGCAAGAATCCTTGTAAGAGAAGCGATTAAGGTTTTAGATTATTCAAAAGTAGAATTAGTTGTAAGAGTAAATCCTCTTGATACAGAATATGGTTTAAAAGACATTGATACAATAGCAAGAGTAAAGCCGGATAGTTTAATGATTCCAAAAGCTACAGAAGAACAAATACAAATTATAGACAATACACTTTCAAAGATAGAAAGTGAAGAAGGATTTGAGCAGGGAATAATAAAGCTTATACCAATTGTAGAAACGGCTTATGGATTAGAGAATGTATATAGCATAATTAATTCTTCAAAAAGAATAGTTGCTGTTCTTTTAGGAGCAGAAGACTTAACTTCTGACTTTGGAATAAAAAGAACCAAAGAAGGAGAAGAAATATTCTATGCAAGAAATAGAGTTTCAACTGCATGTAGGGCTGCCAGAGTAGATGCTATAGATACTCCATTCACCGACACGAATGATTATGAAGGTCTTGCTAAGGATACAGCTAAGGCAAAGAGTGTAGGATTTACAGGAAAAGCATCTATAAATCCAAGACAAATTGATACCATACATTCAGTTTTCGCACCAACAGAACATGATATTAAGCACTCATTAAGAGTACTTGAAGCAAGAGATGAAGCAAAAGAAAAAGGCCTTGGAGTTTTCTCATTAGATGGGAAAATGGTGGATGCTCCTATAATAAACAGGGCAACAACAATTGTTGAGCTAGCTAAAATGTTAGGACTTATTTAGTAATTAATTTTATAAAGAGAGGGATTAGCATGAAAAATGTACTAGGAAGAGAGATTCCTGATTACATAGAAGGTTATGGAGAAGTAAAGCCTTTTCAGGGAGCCTTTGCAAACTACGGCACTAGAGAAAAAGTAGGTGTAAAGGTAAGCAGTGTAAAACCGGGAGAAGAAAAAGTATTAAATAGTATTGATGAGGCATTAGACAAGATTGAATTAAGAGATGGAATAACTATATCTTTTCACCATCATTTAAGAAACGGTGATTTTGTACTTAATAATGTAGTATACGCTATTGCAAAACGAGGAATAAAAGATATAACTATTGCTGCAAGCTCAATATTCCCAGTTCATGAGCCTCTTGTTGAGCACATGAAAAATGGAGTAGTAACAGGAATAGTTGCAAACTACATATCGGGACCTGTTGCTAGGGCTATATCTGATGGATATTTAAAGAATCCAGCAGTTATGATGACTCATGGAGGAAGACCTAGAGCAATCGAGAGCGGAGATTTACATATAGATATAGCATTTATTGGCGCACCAACAGCGGATACTTACGGAAACATAAATGGAGTATATGGAAATGCTGCCTGTGGATCACTTGGATATGCAGTAGCAGATGCTGAGTATGCTGATAAAGTAATTGCGATTACAGATAATTTAGTGGCCTATCCTGCATGTCCAATAGAAATAAGTCAAATTTATGTAGATTATGTTGTGAAAGTTGACTCTATTGGGGATCCAAAGGGTATAGTATCAGGTACTACAAGAATAACTAAAGATCCTGTAGGACTTAAAATAGCTAAGATGGCAACTAAGGTTATAGAAGCATCAGGGCTTGTTAAGGATGGTTTGTCATTCCAAACAGGAGCAGGTGGAACTTCTCTTGCAGTTGCAGCGGAACTTAAAGAATTGATGAAAAACAAAGAAGTAGTAGGAAGCTTTGCTGCTGGTGGAATAACTGGCTATATAGTGGATATGCTAAAAGAAGGATTATTTAGAAATCTATTTGATGTTCAATGTTTTGACTTGGATGCAGTTGAATCATATAGAGATAACCCTAAGCACCAGGGTATGTCAGGCTCTATGTATGGAAATCCTCATAATAAAGGCGCTGTAGTAAACAACTTGGACGTAATGATACTTGGAGCTACTGAAATAGATACTGACTTTAATGTAAATGTAACTACAGGTTCAGACGGAGTTATAATGGGTGGATCCGGTGGACATAGCGATACAGCAGCTGGATCAAAACTGGCTATTGTGGTTACAAACCTTATAAAAGGAAGACTTCCAATTATAAAAGATAGAGTTACTACAGTAACTACCCCAGGTGAAAGTGTTGATGTGGTTGTTACTGAAAGAGGTATAGCTGTAAATCCTAATAGAAAAGATTTAATAGAAAAATTAAATAATACAAATTTACCAGTTATGACTATAGAAGAATTAAAAGGATTAGCTGAAAAAATGACAGGGAAACCAGAAGCTATAGAGACATCAGATGAAGTTGTGGCTATAGTAGAATATAGAGATGGAACAGTTATAGATGTAGTCAGAAAACCAATAGCTTAGGAGCATGTTTATATACCTTAAATTAAAGGAGAGAAAATAGATGTTTGATTTAAAACTCCAGAAAATAAATTTAAAGAACCAATATGAGAAAAATGAGGTATATAAATTCTTAGAAGAGTTTGGATTAACTTTAGACAAGGATGTAGACTATACTATTGTTTTAAGAGATATAAATGATAATATTCAAGCAACCTGTTCTAAAGCTAAAAATGTTTTTAAATGCTTTGCAATATCAGAGGATATAAGAGGAGAGAATGTAACTTCTTCTCTTATATCTAATTTAATAGATAAGCTTTTTGAAGAAGGAATTTTTCATAGCTTTATATTTACAAAGCCAGACAAAGTTAAAGTCTTTAATTCACTTAACTTTAAAACTATACATGAAGTAAAAGACGCAGCACTATTAGAATATGGCATATATGATATAAATAAATCATTAGATGATATGGCAATAAAGTATAGCATAGATAATTCTATAGAAAAGGGAGCTTTAGTAATGAATTGCAATCCCTTTACAGAAGGTCATAGATACCTAATTGAGCAAGCATCAAAAAGTTGTGAAAAGGTATTAGTATTTATTGTGGAAGAAGATAAATCTCTTTTTTCATTTAAACACAGATATGCTATTGTGAAGGAAGCGGTAAAGGATTTAGAAAATGTAACAGTTATTCCAGGCGGTGAATATATTATATCTTCTGCTACCTTTCCTTCGTACTTCATAAGGAAAGAAGACGAAAAACTAAAGGCTTATGAAAGTATAGACTGTGGGATATTCGGAAAATACTTCTGTAGTAAATTCAATATAATAAAAAGATTTGTAGGACAGGAACCTTATTGCAATGTTACTAATACTTATAACCAAACTCTAAAGGAGATTATGCCTCAGTATAAAGTAGAACTTATTGAGTTGGAAAGAAAAAAATATGATGGATATTATATAAGTGCGTCTAAAGTTAGAGAACTTATAAAAAACGATAAAATAGAAGAAGTAAGAAATATTGTACCAGAAGCAACCTGGAACTTTTTAAATTCACATGAGGGAAAGGAGATAGCTGGGAGAATAAAGAGCAGCAATTCCCCGCATTAACTATGAAGGAAGATAGTACTAAATTAAAAAACGAAGTAGACATGATAAAAGATATGCTAACATTTATAGACGCTTCTGTAGATTCAGAAGCGTTAAATGATTATACAATAAGATATACTAAGCAATATATACCAGAGGATATACTTGCTGAAAGAGAAGAAAGGGTTTACGTGCAGGAAGAACTAATAAAAAAATATAGTTCTTCTCTTATTTGTATTAGAGTAAACTATCCAGGGGTAATTAAAAATGACTATGTTTCAATTGGAATAATGAAAATTTTATGTGATATGGTTATCAGGGAGTTTAGAAATCACATTTTATATAAAAAGTTTAATATAACGGCTGAAGGCCCTATATTTACATTAGTTGTAGATGAATTAGCCATGGATATTAAAAACAGGACTGTAGGTATTGAGGAGAATCACCCACTAGGAAGATTTGTTGACATAGACGTATATGATAAATATAATAGAAGTCTAAGTAGAAAAGACTTAGGACTAGATAGAAGAAGCTGTTACATATGTGACAACTATGCACATATATGTGTGAGACAAAGACAACATAGTGAGAAAGAAATTAAGGACTTTATAAAAAACAGTTACAAGAGTTTTTTATAAACTACAAAAACTATACAATAGATATATAATTATTATATTGGTGATATCAAATTACTGCATTCAGGAGGAAAATAGATTGGGATTCAGAGATAGGAATAGTAGTTTATTTGGAAATGTTGCTATAAGAACTAAAATAATTATATTTTGCGTTTTAATCTTGATAGCAGGAGGAATAGTTTGCAAAGAAGCAATTAACAATAGCAATGCTAATAGAAGTATTATAGAAAAACAAGATAGCAAGACAGATAATACTCCATCGGCAACTATCAAGGGTTCTGATAGCTCACAAAATACAAAGAATGAAGCTCAAAAAATTCAGGAAGAAAAAAATAAAAGACTAGAAGAACTGTACGAGCAAAGTTCAAAAGCCTTTAGTGAAAAACGATATGATGACACTATAAGCACGGCAGATGATATTATAAAGGAAGATGCGAACTTTTATAAAGCCTACAATATAAAAGGAATTGCTCTGTGTTATAGGGGAAATTATGAAGAAGGTATAAAGAATATAGATAGATCACTGGAGTTAAAACCAGACTTTGGATATGCAAGATTTAATAAAGCACTAGCATACGAACTAAAGGGTAACTATGATGATGCTTTGAGTTGGTATGATAAGGATTTAGAAATTGAAAACTATATATGGAGTTACTATGGTAAGGCTAGCATATATGGAAGAAAAGGGGATGTAGAGAATACAGTAAAATACTTAAAGATAGCTATAAGTATGTCTCCAGAAATTAAAAAGTTTGCTAGTGATGAGGAAGATTTTAATCCAGTAAGGGACTCTAAAGAGTTTCAGGATTTAATAAAGTAAAAATAATCCCCAAGGATTTTTAAACATTGGGGATTATTTTCTTTTGTAGCTGTGGATAAAATTAAATGCTTTCAATGTTAATATTATATTTTTTACACTTTAAAGCTACAGTTCTATGGGTTATGCCTAAAGCCTTACCAGCTTTGTTATAGCTTTTATATTTTTTCATAGCAAGAGCTATTATTTCTTTTTCATAATACTCTAAGGGATGAAGTTCTCCATTTTTTAAATTTATTAAACTAGACCGTTCTGGGCTTGTATTTACAATATAGAAAGGTAAATCTTTCTCTGTTATTATAGTATCATCACACATATTTATTGCTCTTTCTATAATATTTTCAAGCTCTCGTATATTACCAGGCCAATGGTATTCTTGAAGGTGTATTAAAGATTTATTATCTATACCTGATACACTTTTATTTAACTTATTACTTATCTTATGAATAAAATGTTCTGCTAAAAGATTTATATCTTCTTTTCGTTGTCTTAAAGGTGGGAGCATAATACTTATAACATTTAATCTATAATATAAATCTTCTCTAAAGTTATTTTGTTCTATCATTTTTTCAAGGTTTCTATTAGTAGCAGCGATGATTCTTACGTCTACAGTTTGAGTGGTAAGCCCACCTACGCTTTCAAACTCTCTCTCCTGCAACACTCGTAGAAGTTTAACTTGCATTGAAAGGGGCATATCTCCTATCTCATCTAAAAAAATAGTTCCCCCATTTGCTATGTTAAATTTACCTGGTTTACTTTTTATTGCCCCAGTAAAAGCACCTTTCTCATAGCCAAAGAGTTCGCTTTCAAGTAGATTTTCAGGAATAGCGGCACAATTTACTCTAACAAAAGGCATATCTTTTCTGATGCTGTTGTTGTGAATAGCTTTTGCTATAACCTCTTTCCCTGTACCACTTTCACCACGTATCAATACTGTAGATGTAGATTGGGATGCTTTTTGAGCTATTATAAGACAATCCTTGAGAGAGCTGCTGCATCCTATAATAGAATCAAATGAACTTACGAGTTCAGTGTGTCTTTTTAACTCCTCTTTGTAATAATTTAATTCTTCTTCTGATTCTTCTAGCTTTTTTACAATATCTTTTAATTCATCTACTGCCTGAAAAACACCTAAGGCCCCTATAACTTTATTATTAGAAAATATGGGGGACTTACTGGTGATAACAAGACGATTGTTTATATATTGAGTTTCACCGACTTTACGTTTTTTAGATAAGACAATATTAGTAAGATCAGTAGTTGGAAGAATATCCTTAACATACCTTCCAATAACATCATTTGCTTTTTTATCAATAATTTTTAAGGCATAATCATTCATAACTGTAATATAGCCATCAATATCTATAACTAGTATACCCACTGGTATGTTTTCAACAATCTGTTCATATGCAATAGTATTTTCTTCGATAATATCGTCAATTTTAGATAGAACAGAGTTATTGGTAGCCATGTCCTTGGTGATAAAGTTACAGAGATCAATTACTGATTTTTGCCCATTTATCGAATCTTCTTTACATGAGATTTCTATTATTTCATCTTCTCTTATCTTTAAGGAAATTAACGCTAACATACTTATAGCTAAAGGTTCTTTAGAAGATAAGTTTCGTATATAAAGATTTACGCCGTATTTGCTTTTGAGTTCAGCAACCTTGTGAACTATCATTGCAGCTATCCTTGTATGAATTCCATTATGAATAGGAACAGTTATACTATTTTTATACATAATTCCCCCCTATTTGATAAAAAGTATCATATACATCGGAAAAGTTGATAAAAATTATCAATAATATATTAACCTATATAAATCAATAAGTCTAGAATTTTTATAAGGAATTTTTGGCAAATTTTTATTAATGTATATGTTTACGTTGATAATTTTTATCAAATTATTTTTCTGCAAATTTTTTAAATTTATAATATTAATTTAAAAAATTATTTATAATATGTAGTTTAGATTGAGAAGAATAAAGGCATATACAATATAAAATAGAAAATAATATTCTTGTAATGAAATTTTTGAATCTTTGGCATAGGAATTGCTTAAATAATATTGATATTGAATTTAAGATTACTTGGAATTAAGAGCTGAATTTAAATAGATAATTATTTATTTTGAGGAGGAAGAAAAATGAAAATAGGTATTGCAGCTTCAAAAGGATATGCTATAGGTACAGTCGTATTAAAAGAAGAAAATGAATTAAACATAGAAGAGAGAGCGGTAGAGAATGTAGAGGCTGAAAAGGCGAGATTTAAAAAAGCTCTAGAAGCTTCTAAGGAACAGCTATTAAATATAAAAGAAAAAGCAGCAAAAGAAATGGGTGCAGATAAGGCGGCGGTTTTTGAAAGTCATGCGATGTTATTAGAGGACCCAGAATTTGCAGGTGCTGTTGAAATGGGAATAGAGAGTAATAAAATCAATGCTGAAAAAGCACTTCAAGATGTTGTAGATATGTACGCTGGAATATTTGCAGCTATGGAAGATGAATATATGAGGGAAAGAGGCGCTGATGTAAAAGACGTTGGAAAAAGAGTTCTTGCAAACTTACTAGGTAAGATATCAGGAGATTCAGATTTAATGGCAGATAATACAGTAGTTGTTGCACATGACTTAACACCATCTGATACTGCTCAGCTTGATAAGAGCAAGGTTGTAGCTTTCTTAACTAACATAGGTGGAAGAACTTCACATAGTGCAATAATGGCAAGAACTTTAGAAATTCCAGCTGTAGTTGGATTGCAAGATATAACTTCATCAGTAAAAAATGGAGATACCATTGTTGTAGATGGTATCGAAGGAGTTGCCATAGTAAATCCAGATGTTGAAACGATAAAGAAATATGAAGCAAAAAAAGAAGCTTTCAAAAAAGAAAGAGAAGAACTTAAAAAATTAGTAAGCGTTAAAACTGTTACTAAGGCTGGAAAACGTATTGAAGTTGCAGGAAACATAGGAAAGCCAGAAGACGTCCATCAAGTGCTAGCAAACGGTGGAGATGGAGTAGGTTTATTTAGAACTGAATTTTTATATATGGATAGAGATGATATGCCAGGCGAAGAAGAACAATTTGAATCATATAAATATGCAGTAGAAAAAATGGAAGGAAGACCAGTAGTCATAAGAACACTTGATATAGGTGGAGATAAAAAACTTCCATATTTACCGCTTCCAGAAGAAATGAATCCATTCCTAGGTTATAGAGCTATAAGAATTTGCCTAGATAGAAAAGATATATTTAAAACTCAATTAAGAGCATTACTTAGAGCTTCAGCCTTTGGTAATCTTAAAATAATGTTCCCAATGATAGGATCATTAGAAGAGTTCCTAAAAGCTAAAGAGATTCTTAAAGAGTGTATGGAAGAGTTGAAAAAAGAAGGAAAAGATTTCAATGAAAATCTTGAAACAGGAATAATGGTTGAAATACCTGCTGCAGCAGTTTGTGCAGATGAACTTGCTAAATATGTAGACTTCTTTAGTATAGGAACTAACGATTTAATTCAATATACTTTAGCAGCAGACAGAATGAATGAAAAAATATCATACCTTTATAATCCAATGCATCCTGCAGTATTAAGACTTATAAAAATGACTATAGAAGCAGCGCATAAAGAAGGTAAATGGTGTGGAATGTGTGGAGAGATGGCTGGAGATGAAAAAGCTATAGCTACATTAGTAGAATATGGATTAGATGAATTCTCTATGAGCGCATCTTCCATGTTAAAAGCAAAACAGTTGATAATGCAAAATTAATTATATAGTTTACTTAACTTAACAAAAATAAAATCTAAGCCTGATTTTTATCTAGCTTAGGTTTTATTTTTGTTAAAATATCAACTCTAAGGTCTAATTTTAGTATATAATATAAAATATAGAAGTAAAAATATTATTATTTGTACTGTATAAGGAGGAATTTATATGAAGAACTTGAAAATAAAAATATGTGTACTATGCTCTGTATCAGTGATATTAGCTTTTGGACTTACTGCCTGTTCAAATAAACAAGATAAATCTGCTGTTGTAAACAATGAGACACCAGTACAACAAAATAATAATAATCAAAAACCTAATGATAGCCAAAACAACTCTAAAGAAACAAAAAATAATGCAAATACTATTACTACCCAAAATGCTAATGTACCTAAAATTGTAAAACAACAAGCGTCTAAAGAAACTAAGATAAATTTTAATACACCATGGGTAACTAGCAGCAATGGAAATAATGCAGCTTGCATAGAGGGAAGGGGCGCAGAGGCATTAGAAGAAGGTGTAGGAAAAATATTTGTAAAGAATAATAATGGAAATATATTTAGCTTCGAAATAGCGGATAATCAAAAAATTTCACCAAGATATATAGAATGGGTAGATAATGAAAACTTAATGGTAATAATAGGTTCTGCTCACGGTACTGTTTCTAAAGGTGGAAATTTATATTTACTTAATGTTACTACAGGGAAATTATCACTAATTTTCGAAACTCCAGATAAAAAACAACAAATTATGTCAACGAAAACGAATGGTAATAATATAAATCTAAAGGTAAATGTTTATGATGATGACAACTATAATAAATCACATATAGAAGATTGGACTATTTATTCTTTTGATATAAGCTTAAATAAACAAATGGAAGTAAAAAGCTCTACAGGAAAACTTATATATACAATTAATGGAGCTAACCAGTAGATAAACCAAGGAGAATAATAGATGGACAAATCCAAAAAAGTATACATTAAAGCATTAGAAAAATATAATAATGGATATATTGATAAGGCTATAGAACTCAGTGAAGAGAGTATTTCGTTAGATATAAAAAATGCTGCAGCTATTAATTTAAAAGGTCTACTTTATTATCTAAAAGGTGATTTAGACACTTGTCAAAGGCTTTGGAAAATGAATTATCAACTAAACAAAGACGGAGTTTCGGAAAGATATTTGAGCGATAGCAAAAAAGATAGCGAAAGACAAAAACTTTATTGTGAATCTTTAAGGCTTATTAAGGAATTAAAAATAAATGATGCTTTAGAAATTTTGGAGCAGTGTTCGCAAAGTGATTATAATTATATAAATGTAAATAATTATATAGCAACTTGTTGTATAAATAAGGGTGATTATGATAAAGCACTTTCTCACATTGAGAAAGTGCTAAAAGTTGACAAAAATAATGATATGGCTAAAGGAAACAAGAATGAATTAAGAAAATTAGGCATGGTTAACTCAAAAGTAGATACAAAGAAAATAGCATGCGCGCTGGGTGGAATAGCATGTATATTAGCTTTCACTTTAGTATCAATTAATTTTGCAAAACATGATACTATAAGCAGGTTATTTATGAATATAAATAATATTAAAAGTACTTTTAAAAATAATAATAAACCAAAAGAGACTAGTAAGGGTGCCATAAAAGAAAGTGATGTAGCAAAAAATAATACAACAAGTATCAAATCAGAAACTCAAGTATTTCCGGCAGATAATATAAAAAATGATATTGAAAACAAAAATTTTGAGAATATATATAATGAATACATGAATTGGAAAGATAAGAGCCTATCTATCAATGATAAGCTTACTATATCAAAAGCTTATGAATTATTACTTCAAGAAGGCATAAGTTACTTTTATAATAAAGGTTCTGAATATATTAATGCAAAAAATTATTTAGAAGCTAAGGAATATCTTTTAAAGGCTTATAATTTAGGGGGACAAAGTTATTTGTATTCTCATATAATCTATATGCTTGGAAGTAGCTATGAATTATCCGGTGATGCTGAAAATGCTATAAAATATTATACACAATATGACGAAAATTTTAGCAATGGAGATTATGAAGAAACTATTCTTTATAACTTGGTAATAATATATAAAGATGTAGATAAAGATAAAGCAAAGAGTTACAGCCAAAAACTTATAGATAAATATCCGAACTCTATTTATAACAACTCTATAACAAAGGGGCTAGTAAGTAATTAGGCTAGTAATATTTTAATTTTATAATATTAATAAATATTTTGCTCATACATATAATTAAAAATAAAGAATAGACTAACTATGTAAAACAATATAGTTTATTTATTTGGATAATAATTATTAAAAACCATTGACTATGCTTTTTATATAGGATAAAATTAATATATAGCATACCTAATAGGGGTATGAGCGGAGGTGGAACTATGATAAAAGAAATTAAAGACGAAAATTTTTCTAGCACCATTGAAAGTTCTTCAACGCCTGTAGTTGTAGATTTTTGGGCTTCTTGGTGTGGACCGTGCAAGATGCTTGCTCCAGTAATAGATGAAATAGCTTCAGAACTTGATGGCAAGGCTCAATTCTTCAAATTAAATGTTGATGATAATCCTGTTACATCAACTCAGTATAGAATTTCAAGTATACCAACTGTAATGGTATTTAAAGGTGGAAATATAGCTGAGACTATAGTAGGATTTAGGCCTAAGGAAGCTATAAAAGATTTGATAGAAAAACATATATAAACTTATTTTTATCAATTGACAGAGGACAATTGACAATTGACAGAGAAGGAGGATTTTTCTACGTTACACTACGAAAAATCTTTAATTTATAATTTAAGTCTATGTTTCACATTAGCGAAACATGAACTTGAAAATATAATAGTTTTCTGACGCAAGGAAGAAAACTCACCTTCTCTGTCCTCTGTCAATTGTCCTCTGTCCTCTAAAAAATAATAAATCGTATTATTTTTATAAGTTAAGAATATATACTCTACAATTAGGGAGTGAAAAAAATGAGATATGATATAGCTATAGTAGGTAGTGGCCCGGCAGGTTTATCAGCAGCAATAAATGCTAGAATTAGAAATAAAAATATTATTTTATTTGGAAGTGCGGATTTTAGTAATAAGTTAATTAAAGCTCCTAAAGTAAATAATTACTTAGGCTTTTATGATATTACAGGGACTGAGTTAAAGGCTCAGTTTGAAAAGCATATGAATGTTATGGATATAGGTGTAACCACTGAGAGAATAAACAATATTTATGCAATGGGTGATTATTTCGCTTTAATGGTAAATGAAAAAATGTATGAGGCAAAGTCAGTTATTATTGCTACAGGCATGGAATATACAAAGCCATTGAAGGGAGAAGAAGAATTTTTGGGAAGAGGAGTAGGATATTGTGCAACCTGTGATGCGCCTCTTTACAAAGGAAAAGTGGTAACAATAATAGGATATAATAAGGATGCTGAGGAAGAAGCTAATTACGTAAGTGAATTGACAGAGAAATTATATTACGTACCTATGTATAATGGAAACTATAATTTGAGAAATAACATTGAAACTATTAAGGATAGACCGCTAGAGATACAAGGAGAAGATAGAGTAAGCAAAGTAATATTGAGAAATGGTGAATTAACTACTGACGGAGTATTTGTACTAAAAGATAGTGTAGCGCCAAACCAACTCGTTCCAGGGCTTGCTATGGAAAATGAGCATATAAAGGTAGATTTGAATATGAAAACTAATATTCAGGGATGTTTTGCTGCAGGTGACTGTACAGGTAAGCCTTATCAGTATATGAGAGCTGCAGGTCAAGGTCAGGTAGCAGCACTAAGTGCTGTTTCATATTTAGATTTAATTTAGATAAAATTAAATAAATAATAAGCGGAAAATATACCATTATTTATTTTCATGCAATTTAATAAACAAATAGCCTCATGCATATACTAAGATATGCATGAGGCTATTTATATATGTGCTTAGCTCATTATAGCTAAAACAAAAATATGTCTAGTTAACTACAAAGAAAACGTGGTTTCCAATGGTTTTAACGTTCTTTTTATTTATATTTTTCATCCATTGAGATGTAGCTATTTTAGGATTGTAGAAGAAAACTGCCTTTTCAGTAGGATCTTCTCCTTTTAATGCTTGAAATACTGCCTTATAACAATCTTCATTAGGAGCTGCATTTATATTTCCATTTATTACACAAGAAAAAGCTCCTCTTTGTTTAACTACACCTTCTACGGTTTTAGGGAATTCTGGATATTTTAAGCGATTTAGTATTACAGAAGCAACAGCTACTTTGCCTTCAAAAGGCTCACAGTTACTTTCTGCATAAACTACTTGAGCCATTAAGTGTATATCTTTTTGAGTAATATATACTTTTTGGTCTGAGCAGTTAAAAACTTGAACTACTTGATCTTGTTGATTAAACAATGTCGAATCCGAATTATTTGAATCCATGGCATTTACCTTGTTAGCACATAAAAACAAAAGTGTCAACAAGATTGTTATAAAAAAAGTAATTTTTTTCAATATAATCCTCTCCTTTTACCTACGGGGTTAGCTGACGGGTTCGGTAAAGGCATAACCTACGCAAAATACGATTCACCCCAAAATTTTGGTTTCCCCGTGTTTAATAAAAAACTTAGGCTAATGGTATTGTACCCATTAATTCAAAAAAAATACAGGGTATAATTTTTTTTATTAATATTTTATAAAATAAGCTTGAGTATTGAAATAAATAACATTAAATAGTGTATAATTGTAGATAGGTATTTTTATAAGGGCGGTGAAATGGGTGGAAATATTAGATATTGTAGTTAATTCAATTAAAAATATGGGTATATCTTCCATAATGGATATATTGGTAGTTTCATATATTTTTTATAAAGGTTATATGTTGATGAGAGAAACTAGGGCTGAACAACTTTTAAAGGGAATAATATTTATAATATTACTTATTCCGGTCAGTAGCTTTCTCAATTTGACAATGCTAAATTGGATTCTAACTAAAACATTAACGATAGGAGTTCTTTCATTTATCATCATTTTTCAACCAGAAATACGTCGTGCTTTAGAGCACTTAGGAAGAACTGCATTTAATGATAAACACATTTTAGAAGATGAAGAAACGATGGAAAGAGTTATAACTGAAGTTGTAAATTCTATAGAAAATTTATCTGATACTAGAACAGGTGCATTACTAGTAATTGAACAAATGACAGGCTTAGGAGATATAATAAATACTGGGACTAAGATAGATGCAATGGTGTCTTCTGCTCTTCTTGAAAATATCTTTGTAGTTAACACTCCGCTGCATGATGGAGCTACAATAATTAGAAATGATAGAATTGTGTCTGCAGGATGTTTTTTGCCACTAACTAATAATCAAGAAATAAACAAAAAGTTAGGAACCAGGCATAGGGCAGCTATTGGGTTATCCGAAAACTCTGATGCCCTAGTTATAGTGGTATCTGAAGAAACCGGTAATATTTCACTTGCGGTAAATGGTGTTCTTACAAGAAATTATACGAAAGAAAGACTTAAAGATATTCTTATTAGAATAATTAAGAGGAGACAGCAAAAAAAGCTGACTTTTAGAGAGCAGGTGATGGGATGGAAGAGAAAAATAAAAGGCAGCAAATAATAATTAGAATATGCTGCGTTATCGCATCAACTATACTATGGTTGTATATTTTTAATGTAGAAAACCCTATGAGAGAGCGTAAAATTTCTGTACCAGTACAAGTAACGAATAAGGATATATTAGCACAATCAAAGCTGGTACCAGTGGGGGAAGAACAGTTAAATGCAACCCTGACGATAAGAGGAAATGCTTCGGATATATATTCGGTAAAGGCTGAGGATTTTAAACTGGAATCGGATGTAGGAGGATATGTAGTAAAAAAAGGAGAAAACAAAATTCCAGTTACGGTGAGAAAAAGTCCTGAAAACGTAAGAATAGTAAATAATGAGAATTTGTGGGTGACAATAACACTAGATGAGCTAAAGCAAAAAACTGTATCAGTTAAGGTAATAACTGAAGGTAAAGCCAAAGAGGGATTTTTTGCAATGCAGCCTATATTAAAAAGTACTGAAGTAGAGATAAATGGTCCATCAGATGCAATTAAATCTGTAAGCAGTGCAGTTGCTAGATGTGATTTAAAGAGTTCTACACAGGATGTAAAGGCGCTAGTATCTCTTCAGCCAGTGGATTCTTCTGGAAATGTAGTAAATGGTGTATCTGTAAAACCAGATTCTATACAAGTAACTGTACCAGTTAAAAAAATTAAAAATGTACCTATAAATTTAAAATTGCAGGGGAATTTAAGCAATGAGGGAAATATAAAATCTATAATTCCTGTACCTGACACAATAGATATAGCTGGAGATGAAAAAGTAGTTTCAAATATAAATGCTTTAGATACAGAAAGTATAGATGTAAGCAAGTTATATAATAAAGATACTGCAGAGGTTAAAATTGTTATTCCTCAGGGTGTTACTCTTGTAAATAGCAATGGTACAATTAAATTAAAAATTAATTTAGATAAAACTGTGCAGAAAGACTTTAATTTAAATATACAGACAAAGAATTTAGGGAATAACTATGCTGTAAGCTTAGATGTTGATAAGGTGAATATAACTGTTTCTGGCTCAGAAAATATAGTAAATAACTTAAAACCAGAAAATATTGAGTGTTATGTAGATTTAAATGCTCTATCTGAAGGAGAGCATGTTACTAATGTTATCGTAAACTTACCTAGCGGAATATCTAAGGTAGCACAGAATCCGCCTACTGTAAAGGCAGTAATAACTAAAAAAAATATTGGAGGGTAAAAATGCCAATCAAAATTAATAATATAACAATTAATATAGATGAAGATATAGAAGTTCTAAGAAATAAAGTAGCAAAAAGGTTAAAAATATCTGTTAACGATATAGAAAACTTTAAAATAATAAAGGAATCAATAGATGCTAGAAAAAAAGATTTAATTAAGTTTAATTATGCTGTTGAAGTAAAGTGTAGTAATGAGTTAAAAGTAGTAAATAGGATAAATGATAAGGATGTTAAGATACAAGAGGAAAGACATGAAGAGGATTTTAAATTTGGCACTAAAAAAATGGCGTATAGACCAGTTATAGTGGGAATGGGACCTGCAGGTATGTTTGCAGGTCTTTTGATGGCGCAAAAAGGATATAAACCCTTAATAATAGAACGTGGGGAAAAAGTTGAAGAGAGAACAGATACTATAAATAAATTTTGGAATACAGGAAGCTTAAATACTGAATCAAATGTTCAATTTGGAGAAGGTGGAGCAGGAACTTTTTCTGATGGTAAACTTACAACAAGAATAAAGGATACTAGATGTGATTTTGTGTTAGATGAGTTAGTTAAAGCGGGAGCACCTGAAGAAATTATATATAGTGGAAAGCCACACGTAGGAACCGATATATTAAAAATTGTTGTAAAAAATATAAGGGAAAAGATAATAGAGTTAGGTGGAGAAATCAAATTTAATAATAGACTAGAGGACTTAATTATTAAGGATAAACAATTGAAGGCAGTTATAGTAAATGGAGAAGAAATCCCATGTGAAAGCTTAATATTAGCTATTGGGCACAGTTCGAGAGATACATACGAAATGCTATATAGAAAAGATATATTTATGGAGCCAAAGGCTTTTGCTATAGGTGTAAGAGTTGAGCATTCTCAAAAGCTAATAAATTTAAATCAGTATGGAAAATATGCTGAACATCCTAGGCTAAAGGCTGCAGATTACAGGCTTACACATACAACTAAAGCAACAGGCAGAGCTGTTTACAGCTTCTGTATGTGCCCAGGAGGAAAAGTGGTAGCCGCTGCCTCGGAAGAAGAAAGACTTGTAACAAACGGAATGAGTTACTATAAGAGAGATGAAGATAATGCTAACTCGGCTATTGTAGTTACCGTAGGAGAGCAGGATTTTGAAGGGAATACACCGCTGAAAGGTATGGAGTTCCAAAGACATTACGAAAAGCTGGCATATACGCTAGGTGGAGGTGGATACTATGCACCTATTCAGTTAGTAGGCGATTTTTTAGATGATAAAGTATCTACTAAGTTAGGTGATATAAGGCCAACGTATAGACCAGGTTATGAATTCAAAGATCTAAGAAAATGTCTTCCAACTTATGTTTCCGAATCACTAAAAGAGGGGTTAGCTAATTTTGATTTTAAAATTAAGGGTTTTGCAAGCAACAACGCAATTTTAACTGGAATTGAGACTAGAACTTCTGCTCCAGTGAAAATAACCAGAAATGATAGACTTGAAAGTATAAGTTTACAAGGCTTATATCCTTGCGGAGAAGGGGCTGGCTTTGCTGGTGGAATAGTGTCTGCTGCAGTAGATGGGTTAAAAGTTGCAGAAAGTCTAATGAAAGAGTATTGTCCATTATATTAAATTTTCTGAAAAATACTTTTTTGCGATATATCTGCTAAAATATAAATGAGTATATTAAAACGGTTTCATGGAGGTATTATTATATGGATATTAAATATCTTATTCTCGTAATAAATCCTGGTTCAACCTCTACAAAAATAGCATTATTTAGCAATGAGCAGTGTATAGCTTCTGAAAATTTATCACATAGTGTAGAAGAAATAAAGAAGTTCAAGAGCATTTATGAACAAAAAGAAATGCGTACAGAAGTTATAATGGAGTGGCTTAGAAAAGAGAATGTTTCCATTGAAAGCTTATCAGCAGTAGTAGGTAGAGGTGGACTTTTAAGACCAATGCCAGGTGGGACTTATAAAGTTACAGAAAGAATGCTGGAAGATTTAAAAATAGGTTATCAAGGTCAACATGCTTCGAACCTTGGTGGAATAATTGCATATACAATATCTAAAAAAACAAACATACCTGCATTTATTGTTGATCCTGTGGCAGTTGATGAAATAGAAGATGTAGCTAGGATATCGGGATTACCGGATATCCTACGAAGATCACTTGTTCACGCATTAAATATAAAAGCTGTTACTAGGAGAGTGTGTACTCAGTTAAATAAAGACTTCAACAAAAGTTCCTTTGTTGTAGCTCATATAGGTGGTGGAATATCAATATCACCAGTTAAAGACGGCAGAATAATTGATATGAATAATGCTAATGAAGAAGGACCTTTTTCTCCAGAGAGAGTAGGGGGAATTCCTGTAGGAGATCTAGTAAAGCTCTGTTACAGTGGTAAATATACATATGATGAACTAAGGAAAAAGATGATAGGTCAAGGTGGACTTACGGCATATTTAGGAACTAACGATGGAAGAGAAATTAATAGAAGAATAGATGAGGGGGATAAAAGAGCAGAGTTTATTCTGAATGCCATGGCTTATCAAATTGCTAAAGAAATAGGAGCTATGTCTGTAGAATTAAAAGGGCAAATAGATGCAATAATATTGACAGGCGGTATGGCTCACAATAAAAAACTTACAAGTTTTATAGAAGAAATGGTTAAATTTATTGCTCCTGTGACAGTAGTTCCAGGAGAAGATGAGATGTTAGCATTAGCTCAAGGTGCATTAAGAGCACTAAAGAGTGAAGAAATACCAAAAGTATATGAGGAAGAGGTGTTTATTAATGATTAAAAATTTTGCAGAAGTTTTACAAAAAGCTAAGGATCAAGAAACAAAAAAGGTAGCAGTTGCAGTAGCTCAAGACAAGCCAGTTCTTGAAGCTATTAGAGATGCTAAAGAGCAAGGAATAGCGGATGCTATACTAGTTGGCGAAAAGTCACAGATAGAAGCTATTGCAGCAGAAATAGGAATGGACTTAAGCAATTTTGAAATTGTTGATGAAAAAGATAGTGTAAAAGCTGCATTAAAAGCTGTTGAGTTAGTTTCATCAGGAAAAGCTGATATGTTAATGAAGGGACTTATTGATACAGCAAACTTCCTAAGAGCAGTACTAAATAAAGAAGTTGGATTAAGAACAGGAAAATTAATGTCACACGTTGGTGTATTTCAGTTAAATAATTTTGATAGATTATTATTCTTAACAGATGCCGCATTCAACATGTATCCAGAACTTAAAGACAAAGTAGATATAGTTAAAAATGCAGTAACTGTGGCTCAAGCAGTTGGAGTAGAAAAGCCAAAGGTTGCTCCTATCTGCGCTGTAGAAGTTGTAAATCCTAGTATGCAGGCAACTGTAGATGCTTCAATACTTTCAAAGATGAATGACAGAGGCCAAATAAAAGGATGCTTCATAGATGGACCACTAGCGCTAGATAATGCGTTATCAGAAGAAGCAGCAGCACATAAAGGAGTTACAGGACCAGTTGCTGGAAGAGCAGATATATTATTAATGCCTAATATAGAAGCTGGAAATATAATGTATAAGACTTTAACTTATACAACAGAATGCAAGAGTGGAGCATTATTAGTTGGAACATCAGCACCAGTTGTTTTAACTTCAAGAAATGATAGCCATGAAACAAAAATGTACTCAATAGCCTTGGCAGCATTAGTTGCTACTCAGTTAAAAAAGAAATAGTTTAATTACATATAAAATTACAAATTATTCACTTAAGTTTAAAGGAGGAAAAACAATGGCTTATAAATTATTAATAATAAATCCAGGATCAACATCAACTAAAATAGGAGTTTATGAGGATGAAAAACAAATATTAGAAGAAACTCTAAGACACTCATCAGAAGAGATAGGAAAATATGCTACTATATTTGATCAATTTGAATTCAGAAAAGAAGTTATACTACAGGTGCTAAAAGAAAAGAATTTTGATATAAACACGCTAGATGCAATTGTAGGAAGAGGCGGACTTTTAAAACCTATTGAGGGCGGAACTTATGCTGTAAACGAAGCTATGCTTGAAGATTTAAAAATTGGAGTTCAAGGACAACACGCATCAAACCTTGGTGGAATAATAGCTAATGAAATAGGTAACTCCTTAAATATACCAGCATTTATAGTTGATCCTGTTGTTGTAGATGAAATGAATGATGTTGCAAGAATATCAGGAATGCCAGAAATTGAAAGAAAAAGCATTTTCCATGCATTAAATCAAAAGGCAGTTGCAAAGAGATATGCAAAAGAAAATAATAAGTCATATGATGAATTAAACTTAATAGTTACACATATGGGTGGTGGAGTATCTGTAGGAGCTCACAAAAATGGAAAAGTTGTAGATGTAAACAATGCACTAGATGGAGAAGGTCCATTCTCACCTGAAAGAAGCGGCGGACTACCAGTTGGAGATCTTGTTAAGCTTTGCTTCAGCGGCAAATATACTATTGATGAATTAAAGAAAAAGATAAACGGTAAAGGTGGAACTGTAGCATATTTAGATACTAATGATTTCAGAGTGGTAGAGCAGAAAGCATTAGAAGGAGATGCTAAATCAAAGTTAATATTTGATGCGTTTGTTTTCCAGATTGCAAAAGAAATAGGTAAATGTGGAGCAGTTTTATGTGGAAAAGTTGATGCTATATTATTAACTGGAGGAATTGCATACAGCAAGGCTGTAACAGCAGCTATAAAAGAAATGGTATCATTTGTTGGACCAGTTGTAATTTATCCAGGAGAGGATGAACTTTTAGCTCTAGCACAAGGTGGACTTAGAGTACTAAATGGAGAAGAAAAAGCTAAAGAATATAAATAGTTTAATAGGTAATGCTAGAAGTACAGAACACATTCTTTTTCTGTACTTCTTTTTATATGCGAACTTTTTTATACCTGAACTTCTTTTAGATGAAGCAAACCAAAGAATTAGCGTAGTTTAAAAGCTGGAGTGAATTTTTATGCAAGATTATAAATAAAAATCATATTAGAAATTTTGAATATTTTATGATATAATATAAATGTGATAAAAAAATGGTCAGAAGAAAAATATTTTAAAGCAAAAAATTCATAAATTTCTACAAAAGTGAAATTCAGTAATGAATTTTATAGTAGACAATGAACTTAACCTTTGCTAAAATTAAACTATATGGACATAATTTAAGAACATAATAGGTTAAGTTGTACTCCGTATGAATACGTTTACGGGAAATTGCAGAAAAAAGAGTTGTTGTTCACTAATCTGAGAGGTGATATGGTGAGTAGAATAAGAATATTTACAGGACATTTTGGAAGCGGCAAAACTGAGATATCTATAAATTATGCAATAAAGCTTGCAAAAGAAGGTAAGAAAGTTGCAATTGTTGATTTAGATATAGTAAACCCTTACTTTTGTACAAGAGGAATCAAGAAAGAGCTTGAAGAGTATGGTATAAGAGTAATTGCTGCAGATCCTAACTTATCAAACGCAGAATTAATGGTGGTTCCGCCAGAAGTTTTATCTGTTTTTAATGATAAGAGTTATGAAGTAATCATGGATATCGGTGGTGACGATCAGGGAGCTGTTGTGCTTGGACAGTACAATAGATACTTAAGAGAAGAACCTTATGATATGTACTTTGTCATAAATAATAATAGACCTTTAACATCAAATAATGATGATACACAGGATTATATGAGAGTTATACAAGCAGCTTCTAGGCTTAAAGTAACCCATTTAATATCTAATACTAATATGTCTTATGAAACTGCAGTAGAAGATATTATTACAGGTGATAAGACAGTAAAGGAGCTATCCGAAAAACTTAATATACCTCATAAATATACTGTTTGCAGAAGAGACTTGATTGATGAGGTTAAGGGTAAGGTGCAAGGCGAACTTTTACCAATAGATATATATATGAAACCGCCTTGGAGATAAAGTAAAATTTTATCATTTCAAATTTGCTAGAAATAAAATTTATATAAATAGGGTTGAAAAACTCAGTAATTTTCTAGAACAAAAGCTATCTAGTAAGAATTGCTCAAAAGATTTTCAATTACCAACATTAAGGAGGGAATTTCTTATGCCAAATGCAAAGGTAACTTTTAGAGAAGAAAGATGCAAAGGCTGTGGACACTGTATAGCTGTATGTCCAAAGAAGATAATAAACTTTGCTGATAAACTCAATGTAAAAGGATATCATCCTGCAACTGTTACAGAGGATAAGATGAGTGAATGTGTTGCGTGTGCTTCATGTGCAAGAATATGTCCTGATTATGTAATAACAGTTGAAAAAGAGTAAGGAGGGCGTTTTATGGGAGAGAAAGTATTAATGAAGGGTAATGAAGCCATAGGAGAAGCTGCCATAAGAGCAAATTGTAAGGCTTTCTTTGGTTATCCAATTACCCCACAAACTGAGGTTGCTGCTTATATGGCAAAGAAAATGCCAAAAATAGGTAGAACATTTATCCAGGCTGAAAGTGAAGTTTCTGCTATAAACATGGTTTATGGTGCAGCTGGTACTGGAGTTAGATGTATGACATCATCAAGTTCACCTGGAATAAGCTTAAAAGCAGAAGGTATATCATACATTGCAGGTGCAGAGTTACCTTGTGTTATTGTAAATATAGTTAGAGGAGGCCCTGGTCTTGGAAGTATTCAACCAGCTCAATCAGACTATTTCCAAGCTACAAAAGGTGGCGCTCACGGAGATTTTAATATGCCTGTATTCGCACCAGCTTCAATACAAGAGATGGTTGACCTAATACAAGATGCTTTTGATGTAGCGGATATGTATAGAACTCCTTGTATGATTATGGGAGATGGAATGCTTGGTCAGATGATGGAACCAGTTGAGTTCAAAGAAAAACAAGCAAGAGAGCTTCCAGAAAAAACTTGGGCAGCCAATGGACTAGGTGGAAGAACAGAACATAATGTTATAAATTCATTATACTTAGAGCCAGAACTATTAGAAGATCATAACACACATCTTCAAAAGAAATATGCTGCTATAAAAGCAACTGAAGTTAGATATGAATTATTTAACTGTGAATCAGATTGTGACTTAATATTAGTTGCATACGGAACTACATCAAGAATATGTAAGAATGTAATTAAGATGGCTGAAAAGGAAGGAATAAAGTTAGGTTTAGTAAGACCAATAACTTTATGGCCATTCCCAGTTGAAGCTTTTGAAAATACAATAGATAAAACTAAACACGGCTATTTATCAGTAGAAATGAGCTGTGGACAAATGGTTGAGGATGTAAGACTTGTTGCAAGTGGAAGAAAACCAGTTGACTTCTATGGAAGATCAGGCGGTATGGTTCCAGATCCAACAGATATCCTTAACAAAGTTAGAGATATAGTAGGAGGTGCAAAGTAATGGCTATAGTATATCAAACTCCAAAATCATTAATAGATGTGCCAACTCACTATTGTCCAGGATGTACTCATGGATTAATCCATAAATTAGTTGCTGAAGTTATGGACGAGCTTGGTATATTAGATAAAACTATAGGTGTAGCACCAGTTGGATGTTCAGTTTTAGCATACAAATATTTTGCATGTGATATGTTTGAAGCTGCACACGGAAGAGCACCTGCAGTTGGTACTGGTATAAAGAGAACAAACCCTGATAAAGTAGTATTTACTTATCAAGGAGATGGAGACCTTGCAGCTATAGGTACTGCTGAAATAGTACATGCAGCAGCTAGAGGAGAAAATATAACTTCAATATTCGTAAATAACTGTATATATGGTATGACTGGTGGACAAATGGCGCCAACTACATTACCAGGTCAAGTTACAGAGACTTCACCATACGGAAGAGATACTAAACAAGCTGGACACCCAATAAGAGTTGCTGAAATGATCTCAACTTTAACTGGTGCTTGCTATGTTGAAAGAGTTTCTGTAGACACAGTTCCAAATACATTAAAAGCTAAAAAAGCTATAAAGAAAGCTTTCCAAAATCAGTTAGATGGAAAAGGATTCTCAATGATAGAAGTACTATCAATTTGCCCAACTAACTGGGGATTAACACCTTCAGAATCAATGCAATGGTTAAAAGACAACATGATACCATATTATCCTCTTGGCATTAAGAAGGATACAACTGAGGAGGTGAAATAAAATGGCATCACAACAGATAATTTTCGCAGGTTTTGGTGGACAAGGTATATTATCTATGGGTAAATTTCTTGCTTATGCAGGAATGGATGCTAATTTAAACGTTTCATGGTTACCATCATATGGTCCAGAAATGAGAGGAGGTACAGCTAACTGTTCAGTTATATTAACTGACGAGGGCATAGGCTCACCAATAGTTACTAAAGCTGATAGTATAGTTGTAATGAATAGACCTTCTCTAGAGAAGTTTGAAGACTTAGTAGAAGCTAATGGTGTTATAGTATTAGATTCAGATTTAGTGGATGTAATGCCTACAAGAACTGATTTAAATGTTATAGCAATCCCAGCTCAAACTATAGCTCAAGAATTAGGAAGCAAAACAATAGCTAATATGGTTCTTTTAGGAGCACTTGTTAAGAAGACAGGAATAGTTAGAATAGAAGCTTTACTTGATTCATTAAAGGCTCATGGAAAAGAAAAATTCTTTGAAATAAACAAGAAGGCTATTGAAAGAGGAATTGAATACGTAAAATAGTTTACTTAAGTTTGACCATCCGAAGTAATTTCGGATGGTTTTTTATATTAGTTTTAAGCTAGTTAATACCTGTTGTGACTGTAAGTAAATTGTAATATAATATTATAATGTAGTTAATATTGTTGAAAAAAATAATATATTAAGATAAAAGAGAGAGGTATTGATATGCATAGAATGTTTGGAACCGACGGAGTAAGAGGTGTCGCAAATAAAGAATTAACAGCAGAATTAGCATATAGATTAGGCAGAGCTGGAGCCTATGTGCTTACTGAGGGAGCACATAAACCTAAAATATTAGTAGGAATGGATACAAGAATATCCGGAGACATGTTAGAAAGCGCATTAGTTTCAGGCATATTATCTGTAGGCGCAGAGGCTCTTTGTGTAGGAGTGATACCAACTCCTGCAGTAGCGCACCTAACTAGAAAGTACGGAGCAGATGCTGGAGTTGTTATATCTGCATCTCACAATCCAGTAGAATATAATGGAATAAAATTTTTTAATGGACAAGGATACAAGCTATCTGATGAGTTAGAAGATAAAATACAAAGTGTTATAGAAAGCAACTTTGAGGGAGTTCCACTTCCAACAGGAGAAGAAATAGGAAGGAAGATAGAAGAGTCTGGCGAAGCAATTGGAGACTATGTAGAGTTTGCCAAATCAACTATAGATATAGATTTAAAAGGATTAAAGGTGGCATTGGACTGTGCTAATGGAGCTTCTTATATTACAGCAGTAAAAGCATTTAAGGAATTAGGTGCTCAAGTGTATGTTATCAATAATGATCCAGATGGAATTAACATAAATAAAAATTGCGGATCAACTCATCCTGAAGAGTTAATGGATTATGTGGTTAAAAAAGGATGTGACATCGGTTTAGCATTTGATGGAGACGCAGATAGATGCCTTGCAGTAGACGAAAAGGGAAACCTAATTAATGGTGACTTTATTATGGCTATTTGCGGTAAACATTTAAAAGAGACTGGCAAATTATATAAGGATATTGTTGTTGTAACTGTAATGAGTAATTTAGGATTAGATATAGCTTTAAATAAAGAAAATATAAAGACAATAAAAACTAAGGTTGGAGACAGATATGTTCTTGAGGAAATGGCTAAGGAAGGATACAAGCTTGGTGGAGAGCAATCAGGGCATATTATATTCTTGGATTACAATACTACTGGAGACGGATTGGTTACTGGACTTCAACTTGGAGCTATAGTTAAGAAAAGTGGAAAAACCCTATCAGAATTAGCTTCGATGATGAAGGAACTACCACAGGTACTTGTGAATGCTACAGTACCAAATAATAAAAAGAATATATACTTAGAAGATGAAGAAATAGTAAACGAAATAAAGAAGATGGAAGAAAAGCTAAATGGATGTGGACGAGTATTAATAAGACCTTCAGGTACAGAGCCATTAGTTAGAGTTATGCTTGAAGGAGAAGTTCAAAGTGAGCTTGATGAAATGGCGCACAACTTAGCACAACTTATTGAGAAAAAAGCAAATAGTTAATATATAAATAAGGTTTAAAGTGAAAATTTAAGGTAGTTTTCATATATAGAGTTACTAGGCAGAAAGTTAACTTATACGCCGGGATATGTTTCCAAGCTTCAGCACGTTAAAAACTTTTAGCCAGTCTAAAGCTTGTGCTTTAAGACAACCTAAGAACTTTCGAGAACTCGCTCCGCTCAAACAACTCTAAAGTTCTAAGATTCTCTTAAAACCCTTCACTAAGACTGGTACAAAGTTTTTAAATCTACTTCAGCTTTGGAAATATATCCCTCTGTATAAGTCAACTTTCTAGTTAGTTTTCATATGATATAAAGACACAGGCATAGACCTGTGTCTTTTTTTGCTATAAATATTATGCTTAATATATAGGGTGTATTTTAAATTATTTAGATAAATTTAATATTTAATGATAGAAAGTTGATATTATATTTGTATTATTATATGAAGAGCTCTTTAAAAATAATTTTATCTTATAAGAACATAAAAATTGCAGGAAGTATAATGGAGGGGAAAATGGGGATAAATGAAGATAATTTCATTAGAGAATTAAACAATAAAAATCCTAAAGCTTTAGAATACGCATTTAATAGCTATTGTGACTATATATACAATGTAGTATTTGGGGTATTTGGTTCAGAACAATATTCTACTTATATAGACGAATGTATTAATGATATATTCATGTGTCTATGGAATAACATAGAAAGCTTTGATGAAGAAAAGGGAAGTTTTAAGTATTGGTTTAAAGCAGTAGCAAAATATAAAGCTATAAACTATAAAAAGAAGATAATTAAAGATGCCAATATAGAATGTATAGAAGATTATATGGTTGAAGCAAAAAATCAGGTAGAAGATTTAATTATATCTAAGGAGAATAAAGGTGAGGTTGTTAATGCTATAAAGGAGCTTAAAGAAATAGATAGAGAAATCTTTATGAGAAGGTATTTAATACAAGAAGATATAGTAGATATAGCAAGATATCTAGGAATAGATAGGAGTATAGTTGACAACCGACTTTCTCGTGGAAGAAAAATTTTAAAAGAAAAACTTACTTTTTTAAAAAAAGGAGGTTGTATAAATGAATAGAGATGTTTTGGATGAAAAAGATATCCTAGAATTATTTAATTATATTGAGAAAGATGACAAAGAAGATGAATATGACGACCTAAAAATAAATGAACTACGAAAGAAAAACTTAAGGGAAAATTTAATGAAACAAATTAGCAGTGAAGGTAAAGTGAGAAGATTTAAATATAAAGCAGCAGCTGCAGCTGCGATATGTATAATATCAGCTAGTGTTCTAGTAGTACCAGCTTTCGCAAAAAATATTCCTGCATTAAATTCTATAATTCAGAGTTTTAACGATAAGAATGGAGAATATCAAAAGTACACTCAATCAATTAATAATAGTGTAACTGATAAGGGTATAACGTTAACTATTAATGAAGTATTATGTGATAATAATGAGTTAATTATGGGATATACGATAAAAAGTGATGGGAACATTAAGGATGTTATTAAGGATAAGATGGTCGAAAATTACAGACCTTTCTTCTTAGGGCACTATTTAAAGATAAATGGCAAAGATGGATTTGGTAATGGTGGAGATGGAGGGAAATATGTAGATAATCATACCTATGTAGGATCATGCGAAATTAATGTGTCAGATAAAAATCTTCCAGAAACTATAAATATAGACTTGAATATAAGAGATATAGGTGGAATAGAGGGAAACTGGAAGCTAAGCTTTAGCTATTCAAAAAAGGAAATACTTAAAGAAACCAAAGTATTTAAACCCAATACAAGTGTAAACTTTCCAGAAGCAGCTATCAATATAAAAAGAGTAACCTTTACTCCAATAAATACTTCTATAATGTTTACTGGTAAATATACTAATAAGGATTATAAAGATTTAGAGAAAAGAACAAAAGCTTTTGGAGAAGAGCACTATGCAGGAGAGATGAAATATGGTAATTGGTTTGTCTATGATGACAAGGGGGTAGAAATCCAATGGAAGGAATTCCATACTAGCAGCGAAAAACATTCTTTATTTAGTGATTTTTATGGTGAACTAAAATGTATTCGAATGAAAAGTATTCCTAAATATTTAACGATTATACCTTATAGTCTTCCTAAATTTGATAGCAATTATAAGATGAAAGAAGAAAGCAAAGCTATTAATGGGCAGTATCCGTTAGAAATCTCCCAAGGTAAGATTGGGAAGACTATAATTAAAGAAATAGAACTCAAAGAAGATAGAACTATAGTTAGGTATAATGTAGAAGGTTTAGCTCCGCTTACACAGGCAAGTAGTCTATTTATTAAAGACACGGAAAATAATTATGTTGAGTATAAAAATAATTCTGACCTCATTAATGTAGGTAATAGAAGAAAAGATGAAAATAAGCCTAATGAATATGTTGTGGAGTTTGAACCTTTAGATAAAAATAAAAAATATACTATAGGAACAAGGAATTTTGATGATTTTGATATAAGAGAGGATTTAAAATTTAAAATAGATCTTAGTAATAAATAGCGGATAAGGAGTTGTATATATCTATATATTGCAACAATATATAGATATATACAACTTTTAAATTTAAATAAACTATATATGTTTAATAGAGTAATTATTTTAAGCTATTGGTATTAAAATGAACTTAATATTAATTTTATAAAAAATATATTGACCAAATTATTAAAGTAGCCATATAATATAGGAGCAACTTGTTTTATGCTACATTGATTTAAATAATTGGGGAGGTGAATAACAGAGAGTAGGCTTATAGTGTTTATAAGTTAAATTTTAAAGCGCCAGAACTTAAGTGAGGTTCTAAATCTATGATTTAGTTAACCGAACTTACACAGATGTGTAAGTGATAATTTAGAAACGTCCGGGTAAGTTGGACTAGCTAAGTTGGAATTTACACGCCTGTGTAAGTTCCAGCAACCAAATCTTTGATTTTGGCTGTCACTTAAGTTGACGAGGATGGGGAGTATCGATTCTTCGGCGGGTGCCCCACGGTATCGCACTACCGTTAGCGGTTGATAAAATCGGAAAGTGATTTCCGACACAATATCAACCTGGTGTTAAAACCTAAGCATCCAACCTAACTTTGTGTTTGTTGGAAAGCTTACTTCTTCATGCAGCATGAAGAGGTTTCGTCATTAGCGAATTTAAAATCATAAAAGCTTATTTAATCCTTTCATTTTTTGATATTTAGGAAGGGCTTTATAAGCGTGAAATTAAAATTGTGAATTTGAGTTCGCTATTCTCCAAAAGGAGAATTATAAATTTAAAATGAGAAAGGAAGATTATTTATGTGCGGAATAGTTGGTTTTGTAGGAAAGAGAGAGGCTTCACCAATATTAATTGAGGGGTTAAGCAAATTAGAATATAGAGGATATGATTCAGCAGGTGTAGCAATACTTGATGGAGATAAATTAAATGTAACAAAATGCAAGGGAAGACTTGCTAATCTTGAAGACAAACTTGAAACAACTCCATTAAAAGGTTGTGTAGGTATAGGCCATACAAGATGGGCGACTCACGGTGAACCATCAGATTTAAATTCACATCCTCATACTACTGAGGATGGAACAATCAGTGTAGTTCACAATGGAATTATAGAAAACTATATCCATTTAAGAGAATGGTTAATGACAAAGGGATATAACTTTGCTTCAGAAACTGATACAGAAGTTATACCTCACTTAGTTGATTATTTCTACGATGGAGATCTAACTGATGCTGTTATGAAGGCTGTTGCAAAGATGGAAGGAAGCTATGCTATAGGTGTAGTTTGTTCCAAAGAGCCAGACAAAGTTGTAGCTGTAAGAAAAGATAGTCCATTAATAGTTGGATTAGGAAAAGAAGAATCATTTATAGCTTCAGATATACCAGCTATATTAAATCATACAAGAGATATTTATCTTTTAAATGATAAAGAATTTGTAGTTATGACTAAAGATGGAGTAAAACTTTTATCAGAAGAAGGCGAAGAAATAAAGAGAGATATATATCATGTAACTTGGAATGCAGATGCAGCTGAAAAGGGTGGATTTGAGCATTTCATGATAAAAGAAATTCATGAACAGCCAAAAGTTATAAAAGATACAATGACATCAAGAATTATGCCAGGTAAGCCTGTAACTCTTGATGATATAAAAATAACAAAAGAGCAAATAGAAAATATAGATAAAATATATATAGTAGCTTGCGGAACTGCTTATCATGCGGGGGTTGTAGGTAAGTATGTAATAGAAAAACTTGCAAGAATACCTGTAGAGATAGAAGTTGCTTCTGAATTTAGATATAGAGATCCAATCATAAATGAAAGAACCCTAATGATGGTTATAAGTCAATCAGGAGAAACAGCAGATACTTTAGCCGCACTTAGAGAAGCTAAAAAACAAGGTGCTAGAGTAATCGCCGTAACTAATGTTGTTGGAAGTTCTGTATCAAGAGAAGCTGATGATGTATTATATACTTGGGCTGGTCCAGAGATCGCAGTTGCTTCAACAAAAGCATATGTTACTCAGCTTATAGCTATGTATATGATAGCATTATTCTTTGCTGAAAATAAAAAGACTATAAGTGAAGAAACTATAGATCAAATAAAGAAAGAAATGCTTACACTGCCAGAAAAAGCAGAGAAGGTATTAGAAAATAAAGAAACTATACAAAAGTTTACTGCAAAAACTTATATGCATAAAGATATGTTCTTCTTAGGAAGAGGTCTTGATTATGCAGTAGCTATGGAAGGATCATTAAAGCTTAAAGAAATATCATATATCCATTCAGAAGCTTATGCAGGTGGAGAACTAAAACATGGTCCAATAGCTTTAATTGAAAAAGGAACTATTGTAATAGCAGGAGCTACTCAAGAAGACTTGTTTGACAAGATGGTAAGTAATATAAAAGAAGTTAAAACAAGAGGAGCTAATGTTCTAGGAATTACTTGTGAAGGACATGATGAAATTGAAAAGACTGTAGACTCTGCATTGTATATACCAAAAGTAATGGATATACTTTCACCAGTAGTTTCAGTAATTCCACTACAATTATTATCATACTATATGGCTATACAAAAAGGCTGTGACGTTGACAAGCCAAGAAATTTAGCAAAGAGCGTAACAGTTGAATAGTTTTTGTAAAAAATTAACTATTAGTTATAGATAAATGAGTTCGTTCAAATAGAAGAAAAGTTGTTCAAAATAGAGAGAAAGCCAAGGGAAATATGGCTTTCTCTTTTTTCATTGGATAGAAAAAGAGAAAGAGAAATTAATTATAAGTTGAATAGCCATGGTACCAACGATATTCTAAAATACAATACTTTGATGAATTAAAGTGGAATTTATAGTATACTATTATTGAATTAGTAAATTAAAGGGAGGTGTACTAGATGAAAAAGTTCAAGAATATTCTTGTAGTTGTGATTTGTGTAAGTATAGCGTCTCAGGTTTATTTTAACTTTTTAATCCAAGGTTTTACTATATCTTTTTCAGTTGTTGTATTTTCTATATTTCTTTATAATTATGTTGGATTAAACCCAATGAAAACAGCGATAATCACAGGAATAATCACGTCATTTATTCATTCGAGTGTTATGGATTTTGATAAAATCCCTAAAATGATGACGCCAGAGATGGCATTCTTTGTTACTTATGGAGTTATGTTTTATTTTTTATATTACAAGAATAGGAAAAAGGATCTGACAAAATTCATGATTTCAATATTTTTCTGCGATCTTTTTTCAAATATTGTTGAATTAAGTATTAGAACTCAAATAACTGGGATAAATAGCAATATGATAAAAGATCTTTTAATAGTAGCTTGTATAAGATCTTTAATGACTTTAATTATATTAATAGCAATGAAATATTATAAATCATTTCTTATAAAAGAAGAACATGAAGAACGCTATAGAAGATTAATATTATTAACTTCTGGATTCAAAAGTGAAATATACTTCATGAATAAGAATGCTGCTGAAATAGAAGACGTAATGAAGAAATCATTTTCAGTTTACGAGATTGTTTCAGAGAATCATTACCCTGAAGAATTGAAAAATCTTACGCTTGATATTGCTAAAGATGTTCACGAGATTAAAAAGGATTATATTAGGGTTATGAGAGGACTTGAGGAGATAGCTAATAATAAAATAGATATTGAACGCATGAAGATAAAGGATATTATAAATATTCTAGAAATAGATACAAAAGACTATATAATTACTAAAAATTTGGATATTGAACTTGATTTCAGAGTTGAATGCGAATTTTATGTTCTTGAACATTTTTATTTGATGTCAATTATAAGAAACCTTATTTTTAATAGTATAGAAGCTATAGATAATAAAAAAAGAGGATTGGTTAAACTAAAAATTGAGAAGATTGGAGATGAATATGTCTTTTCTGTATTTGACAATGGAACAGGTATAAGTGAAAGTAATTTTGATTTTATATTTAATCCTGGCTTTTCTACTAAGTATAATAAGGAAACTGGTAGTATATGTAGAGGTATAGGACTTACTTTGGTAAGAGATCTGGTTCAGGATATTTTTAAAGGAAGTATATCTGTACAATCTATAAAAAATAAAAGTACAACTTTTACAGTAAAAATACCGACAATTTCATTTAGGAGGTAGGCATAATGCGATATTATATTATTGACGATGATGTTAATATTGTTAAGATACTGACCAATTTGATTGAAGAAAACGGGTCAGGTGAAGTAATAGGCAGCTCCAATGATGGAGAGACAGCGCTTAACGAAATATTGATTTGCAATCCGGATATTGTATTAGTTGACTTACTTCTACCTAAATTGGATGGTAATAGTTTAGTAAGAGAAGTAAAGCTGCTAAAACCCAAGATTAAATTTATAATGATTTCTCAAGTATCAGATATAAAGTTAGTAGAGGATTCCTATAATTCAGGAATTGAGTTTTTTATTAGTAAGCCTATTAATAAAATTGAAGTGGAGAAAGTTACAAGTAAGGTTGCTGAAAAAATTGAAATTGAAAATATGCTTTATAATATAAAAAAAGTATTCAAAGATATGAATCCTCAAAAAAAACCTCAAGATAATAAGGACAATAATATGAAAAGAATCAAGCATGTTTTAAGTAAGTTTGGAATGCTAGGTGAAAAGGGAACAAATGATATTATTAAAATCTGCATGTATTTGTTAGAAACAAAAAAATCATTTGAAGAATGCAATTTTAATGATTTGTGCTGCATTATTGGGGATAGTCCTAAAACAGTGCAACAAAGAATGAGGAGAGCAATTAAGACTGGATTGACGAACCTTGCATATATAGGAATAGAAGATTATTATAATGAAAGCTTTCAGGAATATTCAAAGGGTATGTTTGATTTTGCAAGTGTTAAAGCCGAGATGGATTATATTAAGGGGAAGAATAAAACAGGCGGAAAGGTAATAATAGGAAAATTCTTTGAGGGATTGCTGTTACAATGTGAAGACTACTAGGGATTCCTTGATCTCATATATTGAATTTTATACCGTTGAAGACTTGTTTACAGACAATTCGGATAAATGATTCGATACTATCAAATGCTTTTAAAATTTAGAATTTTAAAAGCATTTCGTTTTTTGTGTGAAGAATTGTGAAGAAATGTGAAGCATTTTGTAGTCAAGCTAGTATAATCAAGTCAATAATTACAGCTAAACATTAATTATAATTTATAGGGGGCTATCGTATGAGGTCATTTTTTAGAAAAAAAGACGTAAACGCTATTTTAGACAGCAATAGAAACAGCTCTACAGAGCGAACTTTAGGTGCATTTGACGTAACATTAATGAGTATTGGTGCAACAATTGGAACTGGTGTAATGGTTTTAACTGGTGTTGTTGCTGCAAGAGATGCAGGTCCTGCTGTTGTTCTATCATTCATCGGCTCTGCAATTGCATGTATACTTGTAGCTCTATGTTATGCTGAATTCGCATCATCAATTCCAACATCCGGTAGTGCATATGCTTATATCTATGCATCATTAGGTGAATTCATTGCCCACCTAGTTGGATGGTCACTTTTTATCGGATATACAGTATGTACTGCAACTGTAGCCGGTGGTTGGTCGGCATACTTTAATAGCTTGCTAAAAGAGTGTGGAATTAATCTACCTAGTATGTTTATTAATATTCCAAGTCAAGGGGGACTATTTAACGCCCCAGCAGTTATCGTAGTATTATTCATTACACTTCTTCTATCAAGAGGTACAAAAGAAAGTAAAAAAGTAAATAATGTTATGGTATTTGTGAAACTTGGTGTTATAGTTCTATTCGTAGCTGTAGGTGCATTTTTTATAAAGCCAATAAATTGGCACCCATTTATGCCATTTGGTATTAAGGGAGTATTTGCCGGTGCAGCATCTGTATTCCTTGCTTACGCAGGCTTTGATGCAGTTTCAACTTCTGCCGAAGAAGTAAAGAATCCTCAAAAAAATCTACCTATAGGTATTATTGCTTCAATGATAGGTTGTACAATTATATACATTATAGTTTGCCTAATTCTAACAGGTGTTACACATTACACTAACTTAAATGTTGGCGATGCTATGGCTTATGCATTAAGCTCTGTTGGACAGGGATGGGCAGCATCTATACTTTCAGTTGGAGCAGTTGTGGGAATTTTAGCAGTTATTCTTGCATACGTTTACGGTTCATCACGTATATTATTTTCAATGAGCCGTGATGGATTACTTCCTAAAGCTTGGTCTAATGTAAATCAAAAAACAAATGTACCTGTACTTTCAACTTGGTTAGTAGGATGTCTAGCTGCTTTACTTGCAGGAGTTATAGATCTAAAACAATTGGCGGATCTTGCTAATATGGTTCTTTTAGGAACATTCTCACTTGTAGCATTATCTGTAATTGTACTTAGAAAAACTCATCCAAACTTAGAAAGAGGTTTTAAAGTACCTTTAGTACCAGTAGTACCTTTAATGGCAATAGCATGTTGCTTATTCCTTATGTTCAGTTTATCAAAGACAACATGGTTATATTTTGGAGTATGGAATTTACTAGGAGTAGTTGTTTACTTTGTATATTCACGTAAACATAGTTCATTACAGAACAAGGATATCTCTGAACCTGCATTACAAGAAAAAAGTGCTTAATTAATTGAGTAATTATATATGTAAATAAAATTGATATAGTGTTTTAGAGGTCAGGAATTTCTAATCAGAAAGTGATTAGAAGTGCCTGACTCTTTTTTTACTTATATATAGAAAAATTGTAATTAAATATTAATGTATAAAAAATATTATATAAAAATTTTTCAAAAAGGTGTTGCAAATTAATAATTATTATTATATAATATTAATTGTAAGAAACGAGAAAATAAAAATTAATTAAAAATATAAAAATGATATAATCGGGAGGAATTTAAAATGAAAAAATTTGTTTGTTCAGTATGTGGATATGTTTATGAAGGAGAAGCAGCACCAGAAAAATGCCCACAATGTGGAGCTGGTAGTGATAAGTTTGCTGAAAAAGTAGAAGGGGCATTAGCTTGGGCTGATGAGCATAAAGTAGGAATAGCTAAAGATATAGATCCAGAGGTTATAGAAGGACTTAAAGCAAACTTTATGGGCGAATGTACAGAAGTAGGAATGTATTTAGCAATGAGTCGTCAAGCAGATAGAGAAGGATTCCCAGAAATAGCTGAAGCTTATAAAAGAATAGCTTTTGAAGAAGCAGAACATGCAGCAAAATTTGCAGAGTTACTTGGAGAAGTTGTGGTAGCTGATACAAAGAAGAATTTAGAAATGAGAGTTGAAGCAGAGCACGGAGCATGCCAAGGTAAAAAGGACTTAGCTACTTTAGCTAAGAAGTTAAACTACGATGCAATCCATGATACAGTACATGAAATGTGCAAAGATGAAGCTAGACATGGAGCAGCATTTAATGGATTGTTAAACAGATATTTTAAATAAAAATTACTCTTAATCAATATAAAATATAATAAGGTCAAATTTAACAAAAAACCTGTATCTAAATTTAGATACAGGTTTTTTGTATAGTAATAATATGCTTTATCATGGGAAAAACTTAATATTAAGGAGGTAGTTTTTATTGGGCAGTAAATTAGTAAAAGATATAAAAAACTTAGCATTTCGATTTAATGATGATGAAGTTTTAGCTTTGGCATCTCAGTTAGCATATAGTTTAATATTTTCATTTTTCCCATTTATAATATTTTTAATGACTTTCGTTGGTTTTAGTCCAATAACTAGTAGAGATGTGATAGAGGTACTACAACTAATACTTCCACTTAGTGCTGTAGATCTTGTGAAAAATACTATAGTAGAAGTAGCGGATACGAAACATGGGCATTTACTATCTTTAAGCTTAATTGTTACTATATGGTCTGCTTCTGCTGGGTTTAATGCGGTAATCAGAGGACTTAACAAGGCATATAGCGAACGAGAAGAACGATCGCTGATAAAAGTGCAGCTAATAGCAGTTTTATCTACTTTTGCTTTAACCTTTATAATAATATCAACCTTTTTATTATTAGTGTTTGGAGAAGTAATAGGAAATGCACTAGCTACTAGCTTGGGAGTATTCTATATTTTTGCAACTATATGGAATAAACTAAGATATCTTATTATGAGCATATCTGCCATATTTATTTTTGCAGCCTTATACCGATATACACCTTGTAGAAGACTTACATGGAAGGAAGTTATGCCAGGTGCTATTTTTTCAACTATAACTTTAACTATAGTATCCTTAGGATTTGCATATTATGTAAACAATTTTGCGAATTATTCAAAGATATATGGAAGTATAGGAACTGTAATAGTGATTCTAACATGGTTATTTATACTATCAGTAATAGTATTAATGGGAGGAGAATTAAATGCCACTCTTGCTTTTGATAGAGAGGGCAAAGAAAAACCGAAAGGCGTTAGATATTAAAAATATAGGGTTTCAATTAGAAACCCTATAAAATGCTATATGAAAAAGTTATCAGACATAATGTCTTTTATAGTTTTACCACTTTGTATTGCAGATATTATTTTACCGGACTTTTTGGTATCTCCAAGTAGTATACCTCCAATTAGCTTATTGTCATTGAAAAATAATTTTTGATATATACCCTTTTGAGAGTCTAAGGAAGATAAAGCTTTGGATTCCGAGCTAAATGTACCACAGGAGAATAATTCAGTGTCCATAGCTGAAAAAATTACAGATGATACAAAGTCAGTGAAATAGGATTCATCACCTACAGCATTAGCACCTGCGGTTTTTCCCATTTCGATAGAAGCTTGCCAGTTTCCATAAACTTTTCCGTTATATTCACAAATATCTCCACATGCATATACATTTTCAACAGATGTCTCCATCTTATCATTTACTACTATTCCTCTATCAGTTTTTATACCGCATGTTTCAGCAAGAGCTTTATTCGGACGTATTCCTATTGAAAAGATTACTATATCTGTATCAAGGGATCTACCACTTGACAACATAACTCCATTAACCTTATCATCTCCTAGTATTTCTACAGCAGAGTCTTGAAGTATTACGCTAACACCAGATTTATCAATAGAAGCACTAAATAACTTAGCACCGTCTTCATCTAATTGACGAGAAAGAAGTCTGTTTGCAAATTCTACTACAGTTACGTCAAGTCCACAGTTTTTAAGCTCCCAAGCTGCTTCAAGGCCAAGCAAACCACCGCCTATAACTACTGCCTTCTTGGAATTTGATATATAATTCTTAATTGCATCAGCATCAGATAAGTATTTTAAACTGAAAACACCTTTTTTATCAATTCCTTTAATCGGAGGTACAAAACTGGAACTTCCATTAGCTAATATAAGCTTATCATAAGAAATTTGTCTTCCATCAGATAATATTATTTTTCTATCTTCTCCATTAATTTTATCTACATGTGAATTTAAGCACAAATCTATATCGTTATCTTTATACCAACGCTCAGGAACTACATAAAATTCGTCGTCAGATATTGAAGATGATAAATAATCAGATAGCTGAGGTCTAAAATAAGTTAAGTTATTTTCAGATGATACCATTATTATTTTACAATTTTTGTTTCTTTTTCTAATAGTATCTGCTGCAGAAAAACCTGCTGCTCCATTTCCTATTATTAAATAAGTTTTATCATCATCATTTCTAAATTCAATTCCTGACTCAACAACTTCTACGAATTGCTCTGAACTAGCTCCACATACAGAACATGTTTCAGGCGGCTCCGTACCCTCGAAAACTACTCCGCATATTAAACATTTCCATTTTTTTGATGTAGATGGCTTATTAGGCTTATTAACTTTGATTATATTTTCATCTATTTTTTGTGCAAAACTTTGTCCAAAGTGATAAGCATGAGTTAGATCCTCTTCAGAAGGTTTAAAATTCACCCTGAGTCCTGGAGAAAAAACATCCATTTTTAATTGTTTAAGTCTGTTCTCTATATTACTAACAGATTCACCACTCCAACCATATGATCCAAAAGCAGCAGCAGTTTTTCTACCATGAACTATAGGGTTAAGCGATATTAATATATCTAATATAGGTTTTAGTGCATCGCCATTTATTGTAGGAGAACCAAATATTACTCCATGAGATTTTTCTATACTACTTATAATGTCGTTTATATTATGATGTATTACATCAAACAATTCTACTTTAAATTCACCAATTGAATGTATACCTTCTTCAATTTTTTTTGCTAAGGATTCTGTATATCCATATGCAGAAACATAAGGAATTACTATATGCTTACTTTCAGATGGTTTTTCAGAATCTAAGCTCCACTCTTTATATAGTTTTATTATTTTAGAAGGATTGTCTCTTAGAACCGGACCGTGTCCAGGACATATCATGTCTATATTTAAATCTTTAATCTTATCTATAGCATCTAAAACATAAGATTTAAATGGGCCCATTATTGCAGTGAAGTAATATTTCAATGCATCCATATAATTTTCTTGGCTTTCATTTAAATCATTAAATATATCTTTATTTGAGTAGTGGCTTCCAAATGAGTCGCAGGTAACTAAAAGGTTATCTTCAACAATATAGGTATACATAGAATCTGGCCAATGTAAAAATGGTGCAGATATAAATTGCAAAGTTTTATTTCCTAGACTTAATGTATCACCATGTTTAACTGTAATAGAGTCAAATTCTCTATTTACTATACCTCTCATAAATCTAAGAGCTGTAGATGAACCTACGAGTTTAGCTTTTGGAGCTAGATCCAATAGTTTAGCTACTGAACCTGCATGATCTGGCTCTGTGTGATCAATTACTATATAATCTATATCTTTTATATCTGTGTTTAAGGAATTAAGTCTTTCTAAGAATTCATCAAAAAATTTTTCTTTAACTGTCTCAAATATAGCGGTTTTTTCACTACCCTTTACTAAATATGAATTATAGGTAGTTCCATAAGGAGTATACATTATTATGTCAAAGATTCTTAAGCTAGGATCTAGAGCACCTACCCAGTGAATATCCTTTTTGATTTCAATGGCATTCATTTACTTATCCCCCATTTCAAATTATTGATATTTAGTTTTAATTAATAATTAATATCCATAAAAATATTATAATATATAGAAAGACTAAAATCAATATTTGGTGGAAGATAATATAATCATAAAATATAAAATAATTTTATGATTAGTATATTTTTTATTTATTGAGAAAAAATATAGGATATGTATTTATGCTTAAAAGAATTTTCTAGAAGGTGATATTGTGAGAAGTAAAGATTATATGAGAAAGATTTATAGAAATTTTTCGGAGTTTATTTCAGAATGCTCTAGCCAGGAGCTAGAATACTTCATTTTTGATTCAAAGTTTACAACAATGTTTAATCAAAGAATAAATGAATTGATCAATGATATAAGAGCTGAAGGAAAGAAAAGTATAGAGCTGTCAATAATTTTTAACACTGAAGGAGAGATAGCGTTAATAGATGGCTATATCATAGGTCGATACATATCCAATAACTATGATATGCATATGGAACAATATTATAAGGAAACATCATTGAACAATATAGTAAAACACGTAGTGAATGGCAATAAAAAATCTAAAAAGGATTTTTTAATACTTTCTTATGAAATATTATATAATACATTAAATAGTATATATTCCGACATAAAATTCAAAAAAGATACGCTACAAGGTTATATAAATGCATATGATTTGAAGCATTGTGTTGGTGATGATTGTGCTTTAGTTGTTGTAACGATATTAATAATGGAAGATATTTGTAAATTTTTAAGAATTAATGAAGAAATTTTAGATGAATCTATCTGTTATATAGGACAAAAAAGAAATAGTCAAAATAGATAGAATTTCGACAAACACATTCAATTAAAAGGTAAATAGTTACATTAAAGTAATATACATGGTGCCATAGATGATGTTACAAGCTTTTTGATGTCACATAAAAGAGATAAGTTGTAATTAACCTTATCATGAAATGACATATTTCTTTTATTCAGTATGTTAAGATAATCATGAAGTTAATTATGGGGGGAACAGCACTATGGTAGTAGAAAATTTAATAAGAACAGAAAGTAGAGACAATGTAAAATATGTTTATCTCTACAGATTATTAAGGTTATTCTAATTTTATT
>NZ_JAEEGB010000044.1 GCF_016316925.1 Clostridium aciditolerans
GCTCCGTTGAATTGTACTCTGAATCCACGGTTAACTTGTACGTTTCCGTTGTCGTCTGTCCATGGAACTTTGAACATGATTTGTCTTTCTGGTTCACAGAATCTTTCTAAAAGGTTTTCATCGATGTACTCAGGATGTTTTTCAAGTACTGGTCCTAGAGAACCTAAAACTTCTTCAATTGTTTGTAGGAATTCTGGTTCACTACCATTTCTTTTCTTAACGTTTTCAATAACTCCATTAATGTAAGCTGTTACTCTTTCTTTTGTCATTTTATGATACCCCCAGACAAATTAATTTAAATTTTATTTAAAAATATCATTGGTTAATCGCTTACATTCATAATACTATAATTATTAGAAATTTTAAACTTATTTGTCTAAATTCAATAATAATTAATGCATAAATAAATTTATCCTTAAATTTATTGGTGCAAACAATGGACAAACATAGTTTGATTTAAAAAATTAAGGCTGTTTTAACAAAGTCTTAAAATTTTAAATGAATAATGCAAAAAATGTTAAAAAAATAACAAATGAAATCGTTATAATACCTTAAATTTTGTAGACTTTTAGTGGCGTTTAATTGTATAATATTAATCGATTTAAGATAATATTATAAAATTCATTAAAAATTATGTATTTTAATTATTATTATTTTAATATTTAAATATATATACTATAATCAGAACGAATAATTAATTGTTCAACTAGAGAGGTGTGTCCATGGATAGTTTAGATGTGAAAATATTAAAGTTATTGGAAAATAACGCAAGAGTTACAGCTTCAGAAATCAGCAGTAAAATTAATTTATCTATACCAGCGGTAAGTGATAGGTTAAAAAAGCTTGATGCATCTGGTGTAATAGAAAAGTATACTGTAATTATTAATGCTAAAAAATTAAATAGAAATCTTACAGTAATTATGTTTATTAGTTTAGAATCACCTAAATACACTAACAAGTTTTTAGAAGCAGTTCAGAGAGAAGAAGAGATTTTAGAGTGTCATTATCTTGCAGGAGATTATGATTATGCGTTAAAAATCATTACAGAAAACACTGAAACTCTTGAAAAACTTCTTAATAAAATAAAAGGCTTAAATGGAATTAGCAAAACAAAGACCACAGTTTCTTTATCTACAATTAAAAATAATTATTCTGTAATGCCATCGGAAGAGGACTATTAAAAGAATATTTGTTTAAGGATTCCAAGTTTTTAATATTTAGTAAGGTTTATAAATACTATGATGAAAAGGTGGGATTATTAATGAAATTTTCTAAAAGAATATTAGATATGCAATTTTCTCCAATACGCAAACTTGCACCTTATGCAGAAATTGCGAAAGAAAAGGGAGTTGAGGTATATCATTTAAATATTGGACAACCAGATATAGTAACTCCAGATTGTTTCTTTAATGCTGTTAAAGAGTATGAGGAGAGGGTACTTAAGTATTCAGGTTCTCAAGGAATTGATAAATTAATTGAAAGCTTCATTAAATATTATAAAGGTTGGGGCATTGATTTTGAAAAGAAGGAGATACTAATTACAAATGGCGGCAGTGAAGCAATTATGTTTACCTTGATGGCAATTTGCGATGCTGGTGATGAAGTAATTATACCTGAACCTTTCTATACAAATTATAGTGGTTTTTCAGATGTAGCTGGTGTTAAAGTGGTTTCTTTTATGACAAAAGCAGAGAATGGATTTCATTTACCATCTAAGGATGAAATTGTTAGCAAAATAACAAATAAAACAAGAGGAATAATTGTTTCTAATCCTGGAAATCCAACAGGTGTTGTATATACATATGAAGAAATACGAATGCTAGCGGATATAGCAAAAGAGTATAATATTTATATAATTGCTGATGAAGTGTATAGAGAATTTGTTTATGATGGTTTAAAATATACATCTGCATTAACTATGACAGATGTTTTAGATAGAGTAATTTTAATTGATAGTATTTCAAAACGTTATAGTGCATGTGGAGCAAGAATTGGACTTGTTGCGTCCAAAAATAAGGATTTAATCAACCAGATATTAAAGTTATGTCAATCTAGACTCTGTGTACCTACTTTAGAGCAAATTGCAGCAGCAAATCTAATAAATACTCCAGAAAGTTATTTTTATGGAGTAAAGGCTGAGTATGAAAACAGGCGTAATATCCTTTATAATGCACTATACAAAATTCCAGGAATTATATGTGACAAGCCAACTGGTGCATTTTATATAGTTGCAAAACTTCCAGTTAAGGATGCAGAGGACTTTGCTAAATGGATGCTTACAGATTTCTCTTACAATAATAAAACCGTCATGTTTGCTCCAGCTGAAGGTTTTTATGCTACACCAGGTTTAGGGAAAGATGAAGTTCGTTTCTCATACTGCATTAATTCAGATGAGTTAGAGGATGCAATAGATATCTTTGAAAGAGGATTAATACAGTATTTGAATATGCAGTAATACTTTTAAAGTTTAATATAGGTATATGAAACTCCTTAAATAAAATGACTGTTACGAATCCATTCGTAACAGTCATTTTTTATATAGGATTAAAGTCAAAAAGTTTAAAGCATACCATAATCAAGAACATATAAGTTGTTATTTTCATCGTAACCAAAGGAATTTACTTTACAATACTCATTTTGCAATTCAGGGACTTCCGTTACTAATAATTTTTTAAATTTCTCTAACACCGAAAAAAACTTCTCTTCATTTGCAAATTTTTTTCCTTTTTTAATATAACTATATATTGTCTCATCAGATTCAGTCCCAGTTTCTATAGGATTTAAGAGTTTATGAACTGTCAAATATAAAAACTTACTTTCATATATTGCATATACTGGGCATAATATTTCTTTAAACTTTTCAAGACGTTCATCTTCTGAAGTATATATTTTAAATTCATTAATGCATTGATCAGCTCCTACAGGTAAGGAAAAGCCTGTGGCATCTGATGAAGCCTTAATTATAAAATTATCTAATCGATATACGCAACGCATAGATCGTGCTATTATATTCTTTCTACTTAACTGTTTTAGTAAACTTCCCGCCATTCTCTTGTTTTGACCTAACTTCATACCATACTGATTTAAAAATTTTTCAACTTCATATAATTCCCTATCCATAAATCTTCCTCCCTTTACTTTAACATGAATTAAAGTATCAATTTTTATTAATTGGAATCCTTGCCTTCAATTAATTTTTTGCATAAAAATAAAGGCCATGAAGGCAAGTATAAGCTTACCCCACATGTCCTCTGTATTCTTTACCTGAGAGTTTAGATATAGAGATCTATATTTTACACCTTGGGTTCTGTATTTAAACAGATTTTCAGAGTTTCGTCATATAACGCTACTTTTACCTGAAAGTTTCTGATACAGTTGTGGTGCTATATCATTGCTCCTTCGGTTAACAAAATGTTATCTCACGCTATAATCATCCGAGCTATATTTAATTTTAATTCCTTAAATTCATTATACCATTGTATATTGAGAGTTTCAATCTATGGCATATTAAGAAAATATGAATTAGTATACCATAGGTATCCAAGCCAAGTACTTCTTATTAGAGGTATTTATAGGAGAGGCTTAGTTAAGGCATGTATCCTAGTTGAATATCTATAAAGAGAGATTAGATCAAAGCTCAGTTTACAAAAAATTCATAATGCTATATAATGGTTATACATCATTATATTTCTATTTTTTTGAAAAGGGGTGAATAATGTGTTGAAAATGCTTAGACACAAGAAACTGACAGCAAAGTTAATGACACTGTTTATGCTTTTTTCACTTCTAACGCCTGGTGCGTTTACGAATGTTAAAGCAGAAGCAGCAGCTAAAGCCTTCGACTTAATTGAAATTACTGACTTTCATGGGGCTTTAGAAGATTCTAGTACACCGGCGCTACCTGTTGGTGGAGTTCTTGCAAAGAACATAAAAGATATAAAAAATGCAAACCCAAACAGAACTTTGATTATAGGTGGAGGAGACCTTTACCAAGGTTCACCGATGTCTAATGTATTATTTGGAGTACCAGTTCAAAAACTTATGAGCAGCATTGGAATGGAAGTAACTGCTCTAGGAAATCATGAATTTGACTGGGGATTGGACAAGATTATAAACACTACAATGAAGGATGCAAAATACTCAATAATTTGTTCAAATCTTTATGACAAAAATAAAGGTACAAGAGTATTTGATCCATATAAAATTATTACTAAGGATGGAGTTAGAATAGCACTTATTGGCGCAATAACTACAGAAACTCCAAGTGCAGTTTTACCTGCTAATGTTGCTAACTACAAATTTACAGAACCAGCAGCAGAAATAAATGCTATTGCAAAGGATATAAAAGGTAGTAAAAGAGCTGACGTAATACTGGCTGTTATGCATGAAGGCAGTAATCAAGACAGTAAAACAGGGCCTGTATTTGATATAGCAGATAAGCTTTCTAATGTAGATGCAGTTATAGGAGGACATTCTCACACTGCTGTACAAGCTACAAGCAAAACAGGAATACCTGTTGTAATAGCTAAAGCTCAAGGAAAAGGCTTTACAGATTTAAAAATGAATGTAGATTCATCAGGAAAGGTATCTTTTACAAATGTAGAGTCAAGCTTTATAGCACTTGACAATAATAATTCTAATGGATATAAAGCTGCGAATCCTATTACTGATAGTGAAGCTTTAGCGATAGTAAATGATGCTAAAAGCCAAGTAGGACCTACTTTTAAAGAAATTATAGGAAATACAAAAACTGATTTAACAAGAATGCAGAATTCTAATCCTTTTGGAGAATCTTATCTTGGAAACTGGACTTCTGATGTTATAAAAACAAAGGGTCAAGCTGAGGTTGGATTCCAAAACAATGGGGGAATAAGAGTTGACGTACCAGCAGGAGATATAACTGTAGGAACAATGTTTTATTTGATGCCTTTTGACAATGAAGTTGTTACAGTTAATATGAATAAAGCCCAGTTGGTTAAAGTATTTGAACAAGCTGTAGCAGATAAAGGAAAGGGAATTCAATCTTCGGGACTTAAGGTTTCTTATGATATGGCCAAACCAAGCGGCAGTAGAGTAATAAGCCTAACTAGAGAAGATGGGAAAGCTATATCAGACAGTGAAACAATTAAGGTTGCTACTAATGACTTTTTAGGACAAGGTGGCGATGGTTTCGTAGTATTTAACGAGCCTTCCGTTAAGACAACTTTAAATAATACACATATACTTGTTAGGGATGCTTTAATTGAAAATGTAAAAGCTAACAAAGATATAGTTACAAACATGGATGGAAGACTTGTAGGAAATGGTGATGCAGCTATAACTGTAGTTGGTACATCAGACCTTCATGGAAATATACTACCAATTGATTATAGTAATATGCAACCGGCAAATCAAGGATTAGCAAAGGTTTCAACTTATGTAAAAGGCATTAGATATGCAAATCCTAATGTAATGCTTGTAGATTCAGGAGACACAATACAGGGAACTCCACTTTCATATTACTACGATAAGGTAGACACAACTTCAGAATATCCAATGATGAAAATAATGGGTGCAATGAAATATGATACATGGACTCTTGGAAACCACGAATTCAACTATGGTTTAACGGTTTTAAATAGGGTAATTAAAGATGCTCAAAAGGAAAATATAAATGTTTTATCAGCAAACACTTATAAAACTTCAGATGATTCAAATTTTGTAAAACCATATACTGTTAAAACATTTAAAGTAAATGGAAAAGATATAAAAGTAGGCATATTAGGTCTAACAACTAAATGCATACCTAACTGGGAGAATGCTTCAAACTATGAAGGTTTAAAATTTAATGACTTAGTAGATGAGGCTAAGAAATGGGTACCAGTATTAAGAGATACAGAAAAAGTCGACGTATTAGTGGCTACAATTCACAGTGGAGAAGAAAGCGCTAATGATACAATACCAGAGAATCAAATTAAAGCTGTGGCTAGTAGTGTGAATGGAATCGATGCTATAATATGTGGACATGCACATTCTAATATTGCGAGTGACCTTACTGTTAAAAATCCAAGTGGAAAAGTTGTTCCAATTACAGAGCCTGGCAAGTGGGCTCAAGCTGTTTCACAGATTGATATAAGTGTAAAAGCAGATGGAACTATAGGAACTGTTACTACAAAAACTGTAAAGATGGATGAAAAAATTGAAGCAGATCAGGATATATTAAAACTTGCTAAGCCTTATCAGGATGCAACTGTAAAGTATGTAGGAACTGTTATTGGAAGTTCTACAGGAGAATTCCCAGGTACAAATCAAACAACTGAGCCTACAGCTCTTATGGATTTAATAAACAAAGTGCAAATGGATGGAGCTAAAGCTCAATTATCTATAGCAGCACCTTTAAGCGCAAGTGCATATATACCAAAAGGAGATGTTACAATTCAAAGCATGATGGGAGTATATGTATTTGAGAACTTCTTATATGGAGTTAAAATGACAGGTGCTCAGCTTAAAAATTGGATGGAGTATTCTGTTAGATATTATAAGCAGGTATCAAATCCAGGTGATCAAATAGTTAAGGATTCAGTATTAAATATTCCAGACTATAATTTAGATCAATTATATGGAGCAACTTATGATATTGACTTAACACAACCAGCATGTACTGTTGATGCAAAAACAGGATTAGTTACATCTGGCAGCAGAATTAAAAACTTGAAAATCAATGGTGTGCCTGTAAAGGATACCGATGTATTCACAGTTGCAATAAACAATTACAGATACAATGGTGGAGGAGGCTTTATGAAAGCCGCAGGGCTAAAGCCAGGAGATCCTGCTATAACAACCTATGATTCAGCAAAAACACTAGGCGATGATGGACAAGTTAGAAATATGATGATTAAATACATTCAGGATAAAAAGACAATTACTCCAGATGTAGCAAACAATTGGAAGATAAGCACTACGCCAATACTTCCATTTACAGTGCAGAGCATTAAAGGTGCAGACAGATATGAAACTGCAGCAAATGTTTCAAAGAATGGATGGGATAAAGGTTCTGAATATGCCTTTATTGCAAATGGAGAGATATTTGCAGATGCTCTTTGTGCAGCACCACTTGCTAAAAAATACAATGCTCCAATACTTTTAACTAAGGCTAGTGAGCTTCCAGAAGCTACAAAGGCTGAATTAGAAAGGCTAGGAGTAAAACATGTAATAGTTTTAGGTGGAGAGTCAGTAGTATCAAAAAATATTGAAAATACTCTTCAAAATTCTTTAAAAGTAAAACCTGATATAAAAAGAATATCAGGATCAGACAGATTCGAAACTTCTGTAAATATAGCAAAGGAGCTTGGCACAAAAGATAGTGCAGTTATAGCAAATGGATACCAATATGCAGATGCCTTATCAATATCAGCTGTAGCAGCTGCAAAGGGAATACCAGTGCTTTTGACAGATAGAAATAAGCTTCCTGAAAGTGTAAATTCATATCTAGCTAAGAATAAGCCAGCTAATTCATATATAATTGGATTAGAAGGTTCTATAGACAAAGATGTTAAAGCCGTTGTAGATGCATCAGCATCAACTTCATCTATAAGATTAGGCGGAAATGATAGATATGAGACTAATATAAATATATTAAAACAATTTGAAAAAGACATTAACTTTAATAAAGTATATGTTGCTTTAGGAGATGGTCCTAAGGGAGATGAATTTGCAGATGCTCTAGCTGGTGCAGCACTAGCAGCAGAGGGCAGTTCTCCAGTAGTTCTAACTTATAAATCTGTTCCAAAGACTTCAGTAGATTACATGAAGAATAAACTTAACTCAAATAGTATTGTAATATTAATAGGAGGTCAGGCTGTTATACCAGCAGGCTTCTAAATCTATTAATCATAGACCATACTGCATTTAAATTAGCAGTATGGTCTATTTTTCTTTTGCATATAGGATTACAAGTCCGAAAATTGGCTTACACCCCGGGCTATGTTTCCAAGCTTCAGTCCGTTAAAAACTTTTAGTCAGTCTAAAGCTTATGTTTTAGACGACCTAAGAACTTAGATAAACTCGCTCTGCTCAGACAGTATCTAAGATTCTAAGGTTGTCTTAAAACACTTCACTAAGACTGACACAAAGTTTTTAAATCTACCTTCAGCTTTGGAAACATAGCCCTTTGTGTAAGCCAATTTTCCAGTTTGAAATCCTATAAAAGCAAAAGGACATGAAAGTAAGTTTAAGCTTACTTAGCATGTCCTTAGCTTTTTTAAATGAAAGTTGAAATATATTATGGTTGAGATGATACATATCTTAGACTTTAATAATTTAAGCTATAAAGCTATCATAATAAGAGCCAGAATCAATGATATCCTTTTCAACAATGTCTTTTATATTATAAAAATTAGCGAAAGAGTTTAAAAATTCTTCAGGAGACATACCAGATTTTTTTAGACAAGAATCTAAATCTTTTAGTAATTCCTCAGGAGTTTTAACTACAGTATTGTTCATAACATACACCTCACAATTGTAATATATACTATATAATATGCGTTAATCAACGAAAAAACACACATATTTAATTTTATTTTCATATATAGTATAACACTAATAAAAAATAATTCAATATGCGATTGCGAATTTTATATGTTATTTGACTAAAAAGGTTACAGCGGTATATAATATGAAAGTTGCTCGTGGTTGTAAATATATTGTAATTGTCTTAGCATTTTAAATACTTCTAATAAATCTATGTATTTAATTATGAGAAAATAGTAAAATTAAAATACAATATGAAGTGAAACTTGAATCAGATGGAGTTTCAACCCCACCTGATTCTTAGTTGAACGAATCCAGGGACGTAGCCCGCTCTTTACTCCCACTTTGAAGAAGATGGGAGTATTAGAGCGGATAGTCATCGGATAAATAAGAATTATATATAAATGCAGAAGAAGCTATCAAGCATATATAGAAGAAAATCTAAAGCAATATTTAATAAACAAGATATACTATTCCTAAATGAGGAATAAGTTTAGAAAATTAGTTTTCTATATATTTATTGAAAAGATAATGCACTGAAAGGAGTAATGAATAATGATTGTAGTATTATCTCCAGCAAAAACTTTGAATTATAATAAAAAAACTTTAGCTAATTTATATACGGAGCCAATATTTCAGAAAGAAGCTACTGAGCTAGTAAAGGAGCTTCAACAATATACTCCTCCAGAATTAAGTACATTAATGAAAATAAGTGATGATTTGGCAGAGTTAAATTTTAAAAGAAATCTAAGCTTTCAAATGAAATCTACTTTAGAAAATAGCAAACAGGCAATTTTAACTTTTCAAGGAACAGTTTATCAAGGAATGAGAGCTGATGAGTTCAGTGAAGATGAGCTGCAGTTTGCTCAGAATCATATAAGAATTCTTTCTGGTTTGTATGGCGTACTTAGACCGCTGGATTTGATTCAGCCACATAGACTAGAGATGGGGATTAAACTTAAAAATTCAAAAGGAAAAGATCTATATTCTTTCTGGAAAGATAAGATTACTAACTATTTAAATGAAGAAATTAATAAACATAATAATAAAATTTTAATTAATCTAGCATCTAATGAGTATTTTTCTGCAATTGATACAAAGAGTTTCGCAGGTAAAATTATTAATATAAGCTTTAAGGAATACAGATATGGTACATATAAAATTGTAGCTATTTACGCTAAAAGGGCAAGAGGTTTGATGTCCAGATATATTGCAGAAAATAAGGTTAATGATATTGAAATATTGAAAAACTTTGAAGAAGAAGGCTACTCTTATAATGAGGAGCTGTCTTCAGATAATGAATTTGTATTTACAAGACATGTAAGCATATAATTACGCGAGAAAGTTTTAGGAGGATTGTATATGTCTATAACTATACATGAGGCTTTAGAATTTGAGAGCTTTAAGGGATTTAAAATTATTGCCGGAAATAAGGGGCTTTCAAATAAAATTACTAACGTTGGAATTTTAGATTATGAAATGGGTGGTTTAATAGAAGAGAACTTCATTGAAGGAGAGTTTGTAATAAGTACACTAATGGTAATTAAAGATAACATTGAAGAATTGTACAAGATTGTAGAAAAAATGATTTCAGTAAAAATAAGTGGATTAGCAATTAAAAGTGTATACTTTAATACAATACCTGATGAAGTTATAGAACTAGCGGATAAGAACTTTTTCCCTATTATGATATTCAGTGATACATATTTTGAACACATAATTACAGAGGTTGCTAAAGCTATCGAGGACAGAAAAGAAAATGAGGCATTATCACTAAAGATAGACAATATTTTATACAGCAATCTAGATAATTTGATTATAAAAAAGATAGCTCATGAAATTAACAGAAATTTTAAAGAGAAGAATATAGTAGCCTTTTGTAAAAGGAAAGGTAAGGAAAAATTAATACACACAAAGATTTTCTTTAGTAAAGAGGATTATAAATCTTTAAATAAAATCATACCATATAAGGATGGATATATTTTTATTAATACCTTTGAAAAAATAAGTTCCAAAGAAGCTAAAAAACTTATAGTAAAAAGATTAGAGGAATGTGGAATTACTGCTAAAGAGTATATCATAGGAGTAAGTAGTTTGTATAAAAAACTAGGTGAATTGAATAATTCTATAAAAGAAAGTATGTACTCTTTTAAATATTCAATAGCCTATAAAAAGGATATTTCATTTTTTGATGAGATTGGAGTTAATAAAATCCTAATTCCTCTTATAGATAATCCATGGGTATTGAAATACTATAACGAAATTATAGAACCACTAATTGTTTATGATGAAAATAACGATACAGAACTATTAAGAACTGCAGTAAAGTATATTGAAAATAATGGAGATATTAAAACAACTGCCAAAGAATTATTTCAACATAGCAATACCATAAGATATAGAATAGAAAGGATAAATAAAATACTAAATGAAAATTATGATAACACACATTTTTATGAAGAGCTTGCAGTAGCTATAAGAATATATAATTTATTAAACAACATGTTGTAAAAATTACAAAAGGACCTATTGTAGAATTTAAAATCTTACAAAGCCAAAATCCCCTGAATTAGTATATTATATAAGTAGATTGAAGCAATAGAATATATTGCTTTTATTAATGTTAAGGGGGATCTTAGGAATGACAAAACAAGTTAAAGCAGACGCAGCATTATTATTTGTAACGGTAGGTTGGGGGACATCTTTTTGGTTAACGAAGAACTCCATATCTGAAATGCCAACTTATAATTTTTTGGCAATTAGGTTTATTATAGCCTTTATGATATCATCGCTTATTTTTATGAAGCATATGGTGAAAATAGGAAAAAAAGAGTTAAAGTATGGGACTATGATTGGAGCCCTATTATATTCTTCTTTTGCATTTCAGACTGTAGGGTTAAACTATACTACTGTTTCTAAATCAGCATTTATTACAGGGTTCAGTGTAGTTCTAGTACCAGTTTTTTCTGCAATTATGACCAAGACCAGACTAAATAGTAAAATATGCATAAGTGTAACCCTAGCTCTTGTAGGGCTTGCAATGCTTACACTAAATCAGGGAATTGCGGACATAAATATAGGTGATATATACACACTTATAAGTGCTGTTTTATATGCTTTTTATATTATATTTGTAGGCAAATATACTGCAAAGGTAGAATCTATATCATTTGCTATTATCCAAATAGGCATAGTTGGATTACTAAGTATGGTAACATCACTTTTTATAGAAAAGCCTATAATTCCTACAAGTTATAATATATGGGGAAGCATAATAATGTTGAGTGTAGTTTGTACAGCTGGTGCTTTTATTATTCAAAACGTAGCTCAGAAGTATACAACTGCAACACATACAGCATTGATTTATACAGCAGAACCAGTTTTTGCAGCTATATTTGCTTATATTGTTTCAGGAGAAACTTTAAGTTTAATAGGATTCTTTGGTGCTGTATTAATATTGTTAGGGACATTGATTTCAGAAATTGACTTTAAAATAGCGTTTAGTAAAAATAGTATTAAAGAGATGCCTGAAATAGATGTTTAAGAATAAAATAAATTTCAAATATAGAAGAACTGCAAGTGGATTTTTTAATTAATCTGCTTACAGTTCTTTTTTAGGTTATCTTTGCCTGATTCATCAAGATTTCTAATTACTGCTATAAGCCAAGTAATTGGAATCAGTATGCCTAATGGAAGTATTATAAAAGGGTTCTTTAAAAGATCTAAATTGATATGTTGAACAATATTTTTTGGTATCATAGCTAAGGCTGCATTAATAGCTACCATAGGTATAATTAATAGCTTATAATCTTTTAGATTTAACCACTGAGATAATCCTACAATTTCAGGATAGTAGAAAACTAATAATTCAATATAACTGGATAACATCCAAAGTATAATAAAAAATGCATCAAAGCCAGAAAGAAAATTAGCAATATCAATATAACGTGAAATGTAGTTTAAAGGACTTATAATTTTCATTGTCATATCAATACCAGTAAAACCTATTACCACAATTGATAAAAGCATTAAAAGTATTCCTGATATGGACATACCTATAAGCAGAGCTTTTTTGCTTTCCTTTATTATGTTCAAGCATGGAAGCCATAATGCCATGAAAAGTACTGGTTCTACAGCAAAGGGAAACAATACCACTTGACTTCTCAAAATTGGAATAAAACCATTTTCAAAAATAGGTAATATATTTGAGAAATTTTCATTTGTAAAATTAAGACATAAGATCGAAATTATTAAAATAATTATTATTGGCATAAATAATTCTGTTGTTCTCGCATATACCTCAAATCCATTTCGCATCACATAAATAACTAATAGAGACATTAAAATGTTCACTGCAATTGGTGGAGTGAAAGGAAGGTAGGGGCGCAGCGATTCTATAAGATCTCTCATAATTATTGGAGCCATAAGCCAGAAACCTAAAATATAATAAAGGCCAGCAAGCTTTCCTATGAATTTACCTAAAACTACAGGCAGATACTGAACAAAGGTCTTTTGGGGAAAACGGCGGCCTAAATTAATTAACAGTATCCCGTCTATTGCAGCAATAATGTATGCTAACAAAATTGACATCCAAGCATCTCTTCCTGAATAGTTAACTGCAGGTGAAGTTATAACCACAAAAATATCGCCTATGGCACCTGCAAGTACAAGCATTAAAGCCTGATGACCGGATATTTTTTCACTCTGAAACAAAGAACTTCAACTCCTTCTATGGGGTGATAGAATTAATTATCTTGCCCGTATTGCTTAGCTTCACTTCAACATTTACCTCTACTTCTATTTCAGGAAATACCTCATCCCATTTTGACTCAATATTTTTCCACTCACTAGGGAATTTCTTGTGGATTTTACTACCAAAGCCAACAATATCTGTTTTATATTCTTTTTGAATCTTTTGAAGAGATTCTTTAACTTCTTTTTTTATTTCAGCTGCAAATCCATCTTCAAGTGCTTTGATGCTTTCAGGTGAATTTATATCCACACCTTTATCGTTTTCACGTACTTCTCCTTCTTCCCAAATATCTAAAGATATCATTATTTTGCCATTTATCATTTTAGGATTTATTTTTACTTTTGATCTTACTATTTGTTCGCTTATATTTTCACTGGCGGTACCTGGGTAGCCTGATAGAAGAACTCCTTTACCAATTTCATTAGTTATCCACAAAAGTCCTCTAGTTTCATTCATATTAAGCCATCCAACTAGCTTATCTTTCTTAAAAACTCCGCATCCGTTATAGCCTATGTCAGCAGCACTTCCTTCCTTCGGATCTTCTATCTCTATTTGTGTAACCACAGGTGATGTTGTTTTGCTTGAAAGCTTCATCAAGAAGGTATGTAAAGTCTCTGTTGGAACAGTGGCTACATGATTGCTAATAGTTATAAGATTAACTATATAATCAGCTGATATTGATGTAGCCTCAACTTTTTTATGAAGAATATCTGAGGCCTTTCCTTTGCATACTAAAATCCAACCTCTGGAACGAAAATCGTAGGTTCTGAATATACCATCAATAAAGGAGTTAAGGCCTTCTCGTGCTAAATCCTCTCCAATGACATAAATCCTATTGTGTTGAAATTCAGGTGTTTTACTTGTTCTTTTGTTGTATTTTACCAACGAGTCTGTTATGGATTTTGCTGTTACCGAAACTACGTGAATATTACTTTTCTCACTTGCAGGCCTCAAGGGTGTAGATGCACGTTCAGGTATTATACTTTGAAATGTAACAATTATATTATTCTTTTCATCTCCTTTATCAACACCAATTGCAGTAACTATTTCTCTTTGATTAAGTTCAACTGAATCCCAACAGCCTGTTAGGCTTATGATAGATAAAATTAGCACTATTATAAAAATAAACTTCTTTTTCATTTTTGTTCATCACCAACCTTACCATTACTGGGATCAGGTTTAATATTATTACCAACACGCTCTGATTCTCTCCATCCTATAGAACTAGGTCTTGTTTTCATTAGCCACCAAGGAACTCTTATGATAAAATCCTTCATAGCTTTAAGATTAAAAGGCATAACTGGTGAGAAATATGGAACTCCAAAAGAACGTAAGGAAGCAAGATGAATGATCATTAATATGTAACTCCACATTATTCCGATTAATCCAAATGTACCTGCAGCTATCAACATTGGAAATTTTAATAATGTAATTGGATCAATCTGTGGTGGTAATAAAAAGCTCATCATACCACTTAAGGATATTATTATAATCATAAAAGGGCTTACTAACCCAGCATTAACTGCAACCTCTCCCATAATCAAAGCGCCTACTATACTTACTGCTTGACCTACGGCACGGGGCATACGGACTCCTGCTTCTCTGATTACTTCAAATATGCCTGCCATGAGAAATGCTTCTATAACAGCAGGAAAAGGGACTTTCTCTCTTGTTGTCGCCAATGTAAGCATAAGAGTCTGTGGTATAATGGAAGGATGAAAAGTTGTTATAGCAACAAAAATTGCAGGACCAAAAATAGTCATATGAAAGGCTATTAATCTTAACAGTCTAATCTGTGTTACTAAAAAAGGTGCAGAATAGTAATCTTCAGTTACCTGTAAACTTTCCACAAAAAGGAATGGCACAGTTAGTGCTATTGGTGTACCCTCTGTGAGAATACCAATCCTGCCTTCCAGTATTTTTGCTGCAAATTTGTCTGGTACTTCTGTATTACCAACTGTAGGAAATAGAGAAAATGGAGAATCTTTAATAAATTCTTCAATATACCCAGACTCAAGAATAGCATCAATGTCTATAGACTTTAATCTATTCCTTACCTCTTCTAGAATTTTAGCATTTGCAATACCTTTTAAATATACAATACATATTTTAGTTCTAGTTCTTTTGCCAGCCACCATCTCTTCTATTTTTAAATCAGGATTTTTTATTTTTCTTCTAACAAGTGATGTATTTACACTCATTGTTTCTGTAAAACTTTCACGAGGGCCCCTTACTGTATTTTCAGTTTGAGGTGGTTCAACACCCCTATGTTCCCAGGCTTGCGTTCCTAATTCCAGCGCAGTATCTTCTCCCTCTAGAAAAAGAACTGTATTACCGTTTAATATTCCATCTACAGTCTGCTCTATAGTAGATATTTTTCTTATCTTATTACTGCTTATTGCATAATTTTTAATGTTTTCTAAGTTAATATCATAATTAATAGGAATTTTGCGGATTTCCCACATTAAATTATCTAGTATATTTTTGCTTACTGCGCTTGTTTCGCTTAAGCCTTCCATGCTAACAACTAATGCTTTTATATTATTTTGACCTATTAAAAACTGGCGAATATTTATATCTATATCATTTTGAAAAATACTCTTGATTTTTTCGAAATTATCTTTAATATTTATAGAAATAGGAGTAGGGAGTGGTTCGTTGCTAATGGTCTCTTTACAATTTTTAGGGTCATTAATTATTTTAAAATACTTAAGTTTTCTTAAAAGTTTATCTAACATAGATATCACCTATTGAATTTATAAATTTATAATTATGTGTATTTAGTATTACCCATATTTTATATAAATATATTAATTTTTAATCGGTGTGCTAGTTGAATATACTAGCATTATTTGCAAACAGAAAAACTACAGTTCATCAATAGACTATCCAAAATAAGAAAATATGAGCCTATATCTTAAATTACGGTGTAAAATAAGATATAGGCTTGATTTTATCCGATCGCTACCATTGCTAACACTCCCATCTTTGCATGAAACTCCTTCTCCTATTGTCGAAGGAGTAAGCGATTCGCACTAAATCACAGATTTAGGCTCTCTGCTTAACTGGGGGATAAGCACTGCTGCGCGCCTGGATAAGTTCTTCTAAGTTTCAGATGGAGAAAGTCATCCTTATAAGCAAACTCCATCTGAACCTAAGAATCACTTGATAAGATTCTCGCTATATTTTTTTAATTTATTCTGTTCTTTAAATAAGAGGATATTAATAACTTAAGCTTCTATTTTTTAAATATAATCTAAAGGCTATCTCTTCCATTAAAGAAAATAAACTTGTTGTTATAAGATAAATTCCAACAGCTATTGGAATTTTTATGGTTATCAGTATACTGAAAATACTTGTCAATATAAGGGTAGATTTTGGCATATTGTTATAAGAACTTACTTTTAAAAATGAAAAATATGAAAGTAAATTTGGACTTAGCGTAGCAAGTGCATACAATATAGGAAGAACAAAATAGCTATCTGCTAGTTTAATGCTTGTTACCCAAGGAATAATAATTGTTCCTGTATGGACAGGCATTTTTAAAATTACACTATATAATGTAAATATTATTGGAAGCTGCAGAAAACTTACTAAACATCCAAGCATACTTTTAGCACTTTGTTGATAGTGTTTTTGCAACTCTGATTCTAGTTTTTCTTTATTATTTTTATATTTTTCTTTTAATTCTTCTATTTTTTTAGATAAACTTTGCTGCTGCTGCATGCTCAATTTTTGTTTCATTGACATTGGTAGAAGAAGTGTTCTAACTAGTAGTGTCAATAAAATTATTGCAATACCCCAATCACCTGTTAAGTTAAAGAAATAGTTTAGTGATGTATTTAATACACTAGAAATGATGTTCATATTATCTCTCCTCATTTTGTATTTTTATTGATAGAACACCATCTCTTTTAAAATTCAACACAAAACCGCCATACCTCATATTTTTCAAAAGATATATAGTCTTTTCTCGTCATGAGTTTCCAAAAGTTTAAAGCCTGGCAATAAACCTTTTTTACAAATTGAAAATTAAAGTTTCTAACAAGTTGTTTTATCGAATAAATAGCATAGGAAAAAACACTTGTAAAGAAAACAAATATAAAAAACAAATGAAATATATTTATAATATCATGCTCCATAATTATCTACTCCATCATAGTTTTATATTATTCATCATTATATCATTGACGTGAAATAATTTTCACTTTATAAGGATTAATGATATATCAATAGTTTAATTGCATTATATGGTTTGAATTAACCTTAAACATAGTATAAAACTTTTTTGGATATTTGTAAATAAGTAATTACAATAACATTTAAGTATATAAAAATAGAATTAAGTTTTAACAATTAGAATTTAGATATTTTGTTTTTATTTTTATTATTAAAGTTATATATTTTAAAATTTAAATATAGAAATTAATTGGTGGCTTAATATGGACAAAATCCAATAATATTCTTAAAGAAACTTAATAAAATTGCGATAAATATATAAATAAGGTATCTATTTTTAGTTAAATGACGAAGGAGTGATAAAATGCGCATAAAACAGAAGATTCCAATATTTATAGGGACACTTATTTTAATTACAATGATAATCTCTTGCTCAGTAGTATATTATCAAGTATCCACCAAACTTTACGACGCCAGTCAAATTGAAATGAAATCTATATCTAAAAGTTCTATAGAAACTATATCTGTTATGTTGGAAAAAGAAAGTACAGAGATAGAGGTACTGTCTAACAAAAAATCAATTGTTGAACTTCTTCAACTTTATGATACTTCTTATGATTCTGAAGCATATAAAACTGCTGCTGAAAACATTAATAAAGAATTAGATGAATATGTAAAAAAGCAGGGCAATTTAGAACATACTTTTATAGTAAATAATAAAGGAATTATAATAGCGGACAGCGATAGAAAGCTTATTAATCAGAATATATCAGATAGAAACTATAATAAAGAAGCTTTAAAAGGCAAAACAGCAATTAGTGAGACGCTAACTTCAAAATCAAGCGGCGCACAAATTATAGTGATAACTAGCCCAATAATAATAAATGGAACAATTTATGGATATTCTGCTTCTGCAGTGAGGGCAGAAAGTTTTTCTAAATATTTTAAAGATGTAAAAATAGCAGAGACAAGTAGTAGCTATGCTTATTTAGTAGATGAAAAAGGAAATGTGATTTTTCATCCTACTAAAGAAAAAATAGGTAAGCCAGTAGAAAATGATAAGATAAAAGAAGTTGTAAAAAAAGTACAAAGTGGCGAAAAAGCAAATGGAAGCGCCATTGAATATTTATTTAATGGAAAAGAAAAAAGCTCTTATTATGAAGTAATACCAGGTGTAAATTGGACATTTGTCCTATCAGCAGATAAATCTGATATAATTTCTGGTGCTAGAAAATTAACTTTTATGATAATAGCCATCATGATTGGAATAGCTTTGGCAGCAGTTTTAATATCTAGTATTATATCAAAGAAAATAACAGATCCTATAGAAAAGGTTACTGAGATTGTAGATAGGACTTGTAAACTTGATTTAACATATAATAAAGAATATGAATACCTATTCAATTATAAGGATGAAATAGGTGACATATTTAGAGCTATTGTTAATATGAGAGAAACATTAAGAAGAGTAGTAGGAGATTTATCCTCAGTTTCAAATAATGTAAGCAGTAATGCAATCTTTGTGCAGAAGCTTACAGAAGAATTAAGGGGATACGCACAAGAAACTTCAACAGAAGCTGAAAATTTATCAGCTGCTATGGAGGAGACTGCAGCTACAACAGAAGAAATTTCTGCATCTTCTGGAGAGATGGTAAGTGCGGTAGCCTCTATGTCAGAGAAGGCAGAAAGAGGATCAGAAAACTCTAATGATATTTCAAAAAGAGCTGAAAGTTTAAAACAGACTTCCGTTAAATCTATAAAAGATGCGGATAATATCTATAGTAACGTAAAAGCTGATCTTGAGATGGCTATAGAAGGCACTAAAGCAGTAAATAAAATAAATGAACTTACAGAAGGTATACTTAGTATTACAAGCCAAACAAACTTATTAGCTTTAAATGCGGCTATTGAAGCAGCTAGAGCCGGAGAAGCTGGAAAGGGATTTGCAGTAGTAGCGGATGAAGTTAGAAAGCTTGCAGAGGAGTCTGCAGCTACCGCTGGTAATATACAAAATGTTGTAGGTACAGTAGAGCATTCTGTAAAGAAGCTGATAGAAAGTTCCGTAAGTATACTAAATTTTGTTGAAAAAACTGTAACAAAAGAATATAAAAATATGGTAGACGTAGCTAATCAGTACAATACTGATGCAGATGATATAAATGAATTTATGGTGGATTTTAGTGCTGTTGCAGAGGAGTTAAATGCTTCAATTGAAGGAATAGTAAAAGCTATAAATGAAACTGCTTCTACTGTAAATGATAGTGCTGAAGGAGTGCAGAATATAACTGAAAAAGCTGCAAATATATTTGAAAAGCTTCAGAAGGTAAATGAAAATGCTGTAGAGAATATAAAGAGTGTAGATAGACTAGAGGAAGTTATAAAAGAATTTAAGATTTAGTGAATTTATAGACGTAAAAGGCCGAAAGTTGACCCCTATAAAGTAGATACAGATAAAAAACTGTAGAACTACTTTATAGGGGTTTTCATTTTTGTGTATAATAGTATGTAGCAAATATTTGATCGCACTTTACGAAAGAGGTAAATTTATGAAGCACTTATTTATTATTAATCCAAAGGCAGGTAAAGAAAAAGCACTTCAGCTAATACCTGAAATTGAGAAGGAATTTAAAAACACTAATGAGGAATTTATAATTGAGGTAACAGAAAGAGCAGGACATGCTACAGAGTTAGTCAGAAAATATGTCAGCAGGGGAAATTACAGAGTCTATGCTGTTGGAGGAGATGGAACACTGAACGAAGTGTTGAATGGAATGGTTAATAGTGAAAGCTGTCTCGGCGTTATTCCAAGTGGCAGCGGAAATGATTTTATTAGAAGCTTATATAAAGGGAAGCTGCCTAGAAATATAATAAGAGATACTATAAATGGAGATATAAAACCAATTGATTTAGCAAAGGTTGATGACAGATATTTTATAAATATTTCATCAATAGGAATTGATGCTGAAGTTGTAAATAATGCAAAGAGTATAAAAAGATTCCCATTCATATCAGGAAAAATAGCATATTCACTTAGTGCTATTATTACAATATTTATGTATAAGTATAGAGATATTCAGCTAACAATTGATAGTAAAGAAATAAATATAAAAAATACTTTATTAGCGCTGGCAAATGGAAGGTATTACGGTGGAGGGATGAAGGTAGCTCCAGATGCAGATCTGCAGGATGGACTATTTGATATTTGTGCCATTGAAAAGTTAAGTAGAGCAAAAATGTTTATACTATTTCCAAAGCTTATTAAGGGTGAGCATAATCAAATAGAAGAGGTTACTTTTTATAAAGGAAAAAAGGTAACAGTAAATTCTGAAGAAGAGGTTACCTTAAATATAGATGGGGAAATAGTAAAAAGAAAGAATATTACCTTTGAGATAGTATCAGGGGGAGTAAGATTTATAATACCATAAATTTAGTTTTTATAGGGGTACAAAGTCGAAGATTGATTTATACAAATAGATACTAAAAGGAGAAAGACTCTAACTTAGGAAAATCTTAATAATTTATTAAGAGTAAAATAATATTTTATATCGGATATATTAGTAAAATAAGATATTACATAAGAGAGGTGAAAGACTATGAATGGAAGAATACTTGTGGTGGATGATGAACGGGAAATTGCTGATTTAGTGGAATTGTATTTGAAAAATGAAAACTATACCGTTTATAAATTTTATTCCGCAAAAGATGCTTTGGATTGTATTGCAAAGGATACGATCGACCTTGCGATTTTAGATGTTATGCTTCCCGATACAAGCGGCTTTACAATTTGCCAGAAGATTAGAGAAAAATATACTTACCCTGTGATTATGCTTACAGCAAAGGAAGAAGAAATTGACAAGATTACAGGATTGACACTTGGCGCAGATGATTACATTACAAAGCCTTTTCGTCCATTGGAATTAGTGGCAAGAGTTAAGGCGCAATTACGTAGATATTGGAAATATAATAAGGTTTCAGAACAAGAAGAAAATATCATTATTCATTCTGGGTTAGTCCTTAATATAGATACTCATGAATGCCTCTTGAATGAGCAACCATTGACGCTTACTCCTACTGAATTTTCAATATTGAGGATACTGTGTCAGCGAAAAGGTAATGTTGTTAGCGCAGAAGAATTGTTCCATGAAATATGGGGAGATGAGTATTTTAGCAAAAGCAACAATACCATTACAGTTCATATTCGGCATTTAAGAGAAAAGATGAACGATTCCGTAGAAAATCCCAAATATATTAAAACCATATGGGGAGTGGGGTATAAAATTGAGAAATAAAAGAAAAAGGCCTGACTATATAAAATTAAAGCGTAAAATATTTTTTCAAATGCTATTGATTGTAGTAGCTTCGGTTTTTGTCGCTTTGTTTCTACGTTCCTTATGTAGAGGGAAGATTGGAGAACTGGTTGTTCGATTTCTAGAACGTAGTTTTTTATTACGCTATGAGGATGCATTTACAATCTATCAATACACTTTCCGTAATAATTTAGATATTTTTATGATGATAACAATTATTATATTTTTTCTTATATTCTTTCGTTTTTTTCTTTCTTGGTTTACAAAATATTTTAATGAAATGAATGATGGTGTTGATGCTTTAATAAGAGGTGAAAATAAAGCAATTGAGATGTCACCAGAAATGGATTTCATGGAAAGCAAGTTAAATGTATTAAAGCAAACTTTAAAAATAAGGGAACAAAATGCTCAACAAGCAGAACAAAGAAAAAATGATTTGGTAATGTATTTGGCTCATGATATAAAGACTCCGTTGACCTCTGTTATTGGATATTTAAGCTTGCTTGATGAAGCTCCGGATATGCCTACTGAACAAAAGGTGAAATATGTACGAATTACCTTAGAAAAAGCATATCGCCTAGAAAATTTAATTAATGAGTTTTTTGAAATTACACGATATAATTTTCAAACAATGACATTAGAAAGAGAAACCATTGATCTATACTATATGCTTATTCAAATGACAGATGAATTTTATCCGTTACTTGAGCCACATGGAAAACAAGCTGTGATTCATGCTGATGAAAACATGACAATATATGGTGACCCGGCTAAATTAGCAAGGGTATTCAATAATATTTTGAAAAACGCAGTTGCCTATAGTAACGATAACAGCATCATTGATATTTCAGCGGAAGTCCAGCAAAACAATGTTGTAATCTCTTTTAGAAACACAGGAAAAACAATTCCTAAAGAAAAGCTGAGCTACATATTTGAAAAGTTTTTTAGATTGGATGAAGCACGAACAACAAATACTGGAGGGGCTGGATTAGGGTTGGCCATAGCAAAAGAAATTGTCACATTACATGGAGGAACAATTTCTGCGGAAAGCAGCAATGGTATTACTGTTTTTACAGTCACCTTACCTGTTAAGCAGAATGAGTTGGAAGAAGCATAAATATACTGTAGCCTCTAGCTTTAGTAAAATATTAATTTTTTCTTTACCTTTTCTTAATAATTAAATAGTTTCATATTAAAGTACAGTCTGTTCATTTTCGATAGAATGGTTTTATCGATATGAGCAGGCTTTTTCTTTGTGGAAAGAAGAATGATTAATGCATTCACCATTCCAGGGAGCAGAGCATTTATGGTCAGTTTCTTAATAATGCGAAATAGGCTATGAGCTTTAATAAGAAATTATTAGGTTACTAGGGAGGAAATGAATATGTTAAAAAATGAAAAAATAAAGGGAAAAACTAGCTGTTTAAAAATCAGTATATTTATTTTGATGATTACTTGTTCAATTATTTTATTGGTTCAAGGAAAATCATTGCTGTTTAACGAACCGAAATTACTTAAAAAATTTGATACCCTTCAACAAAACTATTCCGTTAAAATATCAGAGAAAAATCAAGAATTAAAAAAATATCAGAAACAACAAAGGAATGATATTAAGACAAATAAGTTATATAGTTCAAATGCAATTTTACTAGATTTAGAAGACAAGCAGGTGTTAATGGAAAGAAATTCTGAAGATAAAATATATCCAGCTTCATTAACTAAAATAATGACTGCTGTTGTTGTAATTGATACTGTATCAGATCTTAATGAAACAATGAAACTTTCATCTGATATTTTTCCGGAATTATATGCCTCAAAAGCTTCAATGGCTGGGTTTTTACCTAATGAGAAAGTAAAGATTATTGATTTACTGTATGGAGTCATGCTGCCCTCTGGTGCAGAGTGCTGTATTGGATTAGCTAATGAAATTGCAGGCTCAGAAAAAAACTTTGTGAAGATGATGAATGAAAAAGCAGTTAAATTAGGAATGACAAATACACACTTTTCTAATTCAACAGGACTACAAGATAGTCAGCATTATACCACCGCAAAAGACATTGCTGTTTTATTACAGTATGCACTTCAAAAAGATGTGTTTCGTGAAATCTATACAAGTAGTAGATATAGTACCAAACCAACGAACCTGCATCCAGATGGAATAACTTTTAGCAGTACAATGTTTAAATATATGGACCATACAGATATAGCAGGAGGGAAAATATTGGGGGGGAAAACAGGATATACAGAAGAAGCAGGCTTATGTCTTGCTAGTTTAGCGGTTGTGAATGGGAAGGAATATGCCTTGATAACTGCCGGAGCAAGCGGAAATCACCAAACAAAGCAATTCCACATTTTAGATGCCTTTAATGTATATAATCAGATAGGCAAATAAATTATTAGACTTGAATTATCCAAAGCTACAGTTGTAAGAAAAGGAAAACGGTATAACATTATAAAAATGTTATGCCGTTTTTCTTAATTTAAATACATTTTATTTTATTCAGTAGGTTCAAATTGGTCTTTGCCTACACCACATAAAGGGCATAGCCAGTCATCTGGAACGTCTTCGAAAGATGTTCCAGGGTTAACTCCGTTATCCGGATCACCTTGCTCAGGGTCATAAATATATCCGCAAACAACACATAAATACTTTTGCATAATATTACCTCCTACTTTAATTAATAATATTAACAGTGTTTCACTTTTAAGTGAAATAATGCGTAGAATTAATAATTTGTCATAGTATTATTTTACCAAGGATGTATTTGTTTAGTCAGTAACCCTTGTTACGGAAAATTTAAATTATTTATCCGATGTCTACAGCCACTGGATAACGGATTCTAAGCTTCACCTGGAGTTTAAAACTCCACCTGAAGTTTAAAACTCCACCTGAAGCCAAGAATCCTGTTTATATATTAGAAAAATAGGCAAACTATTGATAACACAGATTAAATAAGTCTTGGATAAAAATTAAAATATAGCAAAGTATTTAATAATAAAAGAGGTGTTACTATGAGTTTTAAAATTAATGACAAAGTTACTTGGGCAGGGAAAATAGATTGGGAGCTCAGAAGATTCCATGGTGAGGAATACTCAACACATAAAGGTTCATCGTACAATTCATATTTAATAAGAGATAAAAAAACCATATTAATAGATACAGTATGGAAACCATTTGCTAAAGAATTTGTAGATAACTTAAAAAAGGAAATTGATTTAAAAGAAATTGACTACATAATTGCAAATCATTCTGAGCCTGATCACAGCGGAGCACTTCCAGAATTGCTTAAGGAAATACCTAATGTACCTATTTACTGCACTAAAAGTGGTGCTAAATTACTTAAAGGACATTATCATGAAGACTGGAACTTCGTTGAGGTTAAAACTGGAGACGCATTAGAAATTGGAGAAAATAAATTAATATTTGTTGAAGCAAGAATGCTTCATTGGCCAGACAGTATGTTTACATATCTAACCGGTGAAAACATATTATTCAGTAACGATGCCTTCGGTCAACATTATGCTTCCGAGCTTATGTATAATGATTATGTTGATAACGCTGAATTATATCAGGAAGTAATAAAATATTATGCGAACATTTTAACTCCATTCAGCACACTTGTAGAAAAGAAAATAGATGAGGTACTTAGTTTGAATTTGCCTGTTAACATGATTTGTCCTAGTCATGGTATCATTTGGAGAGATAATCCACTTCAAATTGTCAATAAATATCTAGAATATGCAAGAAATTATCAGGAAAATCAAGTTACTATTATATATGACAGCATGTGGAATGCTACAAGAAGAATGGCTGAGATGATAGCTGAAGGGATAAAATCTGCTAATAGTGACATAGCTATTAAGATATTTAATTCTTCAAAATCTGATAAAAATGATATTATCACTGAAGTTTTTAAATCTAAAGCTATATTGGTAGGTTCTTCAACAATAAATAAAGGAATACTTTCTTCAACAGCTGGAATTTTAGAAATGATAAAGGGGCTTAGTTTTAAAAATAAGAAAGCAGCAGCTTTTGGAAGCTACGGATGGGGAGGAGAGTCAGTAAAGATTATTACTGAAGAGCTTAATAAAGCTGGTTTAGAAGTAGTAAATGAAGGTATAAGAGAATTATGGTATCCAGGAGATGAGGAAGCACAGAGATGTAAGACTTTCGGAGAAAATTTTGCAAAGACATTATAGAATCCAAAAACATATTATCATCTAAATCAAAGCAGCGCTAATCTCTTAGCGTTGCTTTAATTCTATTTTTTTTTAAGTATCATATCAAATACGTCCTTAATACTTTTACAAGTTATATGAGAGTTAACTATAGCTTGAGAGGCACAGCCTTCGTCCCCTATAACAGCTATTGACAATGCTGCTTTTTTCAACATTTCTACGTCATTGAGTCCATTACCTACAGCTATGGTACTTTTATAGCCTAATTTTTCTATAAACTCTTTCTTGTATATAGTTGCATTTCCTCTGCAGAAGGTTTCAATAATAACAGGAAGGTCTTTACATTGTTTTCTTACATTTCCATAGGTGTCTGCAGTTATTATATATACATTTAAATAAGTACTTAGTTCAGTAAGCATATTTTTAACATAATCGGAAAGTGAACCATCTACTGCTATAGTTCCATTATAATCAAAAACAATATTTTTTAATTCTAAATTGCATCTGCCTGTTTTGTAGTATAAATTATTTTAATAGTTTAAAATGCAATTATAAATATAATTTATAAAGATACTTTCGACCTAGTATTTATAGATAGCTGTAGAGCCAAAAAAGATGTGCTGATTTAAGTTTTTCAATACCAAATTTCCGATATTCCAGTGAACAATAACTTTAAAATTTGTAATATTTTATAAAGAATTCTAAAGAGTTTTCTACATTAGCTCCCATATTTCTGTCAAGCTGTATTTTGGAAAGTGATATACCTTTGTATATTACCGTCAGCACATGGTAGTATTTTTAACAATTAATATAAGAATATTATTTTAATCTGGTATTTCAAACATTTTAAATGAATGTAATTTAAATATACATATAAATATATTTAAATTATGAATAAAATATGATGTTAGATACTTTGAAAAATTGTTAACATTTAGTATAATTTTTATATGATTTGTTAAATTGTTATCACTATAATAATTTGATGAATTTTGTATTTATTCAACTATGTTAAATAATATACGGTAAATTAAATTATGAAAAACTGAAAGTTTCATAAAAAACTTTAAATTTGCAATGAATTAATAACTTAAGAGGAGGAGCTATATGAAAATAAAAAGTAAATTTATAATACTGTTTACTAGTTTTGCAATAATACCCTTAATTATAGGTGGAATTCTAATATATTTTATAAATAGTAAAATAAATGTTGAAGACGCAAAAAATACTCTTATAAACCAAGAAAAGGCTGTAAAAATGTCATTAGAGAATTTAGAATCTATAATGGAGAAAATAGGAAATGAAATGTCTTATTCTAAAAATACTATAGACTATTTGAATGATCTAAATACAGGTAAATTAAATCCAACATTAGAAGCATCAATTATAAGTGAATTTAAAAGATACCAAAGCCATTATGGATTTTATGAAAATATAGCATTAATTAGCAAAGATGGTGTAGGGATATTGGACGCTACTGGAACATTAGCAGGGAAAGATTTAAGTAATATGAATTACTTTACAGAGGTTAAAAAACAAAAAAGAGTTTATGTTAGCCAAATAAAGGAAAGTATTACAACTAAAAAACCTATTTTTATTATATCAGAACCTGTATTAGACAATAGTGGTGAATTGTTAGGAGTAATAATTCAAACAGTGGATTTAAAATTGTTGTCCAAGCAATATATTGCCAATAGTAAAATTGGGGAAACAGGATATTTGTATATACTTCAAAATGATGGTACAACTGTAGCACATCCAAAAGAAGAGGAAATACTCAAGAAATCTGTTGCCGATACGGATTTTGGCAAAAAAATAATCTCAACTAAGCAAGGTATAATTCAATATAACTATAATGGAGTAGAAAAGTTATCAGCCTATGATTACAATAAAAGTTTGGGGTGGATCTTTGTAGCTACTGTACCGATGAGTGAACTTACTAAATCTAATATAACTATAGTAGAAGTATTATTATCAATAGCTCTTATAGGAGGAATTTTGTCAGTGTTATTAGCAATGTTCATTGGCAAAAATGTATCAGAACCAATAGAAAAAATCTCTCAATCTATGAATGAAATAGCCCAAGGGGATTTTACTATAAGAGTAAATAGTAAAGGTAAAGATGAAATAGCAAATATGTCAAATAAGTTAAATGATACATTAAATACTATTGGAGAATCTTTAGGTTTAGTGAAAAATGCATCTTTACAGCTTGGAGAATCAGCATCAACTCTTTCTACTATATCAGAGGAGATGGTAGCATCAGCTAGTGAGGTCTCCTGTTCTATACAAGAGGTTTCGCAAAGTGCAGCATCTCAAGCTGGCGAGATATCAAATGTTGTAAGCTGTTTAGTGACTTTAACAGAGGAAATCGATATAGTTAGCAAAAAACTAGCTGAAGTAGGAGAAAATGCAAAAGATACTGAAGTTAAGGCTGTAGAAGGGGAAAGCAAGATTTATGAGCTAATTAATATCATTGTATCAATAAAACAGTCCTATGATGTAGTGCTTCAAAAAGTTAACGGGTTATCCACTACAGTTTTTGAAATAGGTAAAATAACGGATGTTATAAGTAATATATCTGAACAGACGAATCTTTTGGCACTAAATGCTTCAATTGAAGCTGCAAGGACAGGAGAGCATGGAAAAGGTTTTACAGTAGTTGCAGAAGAAGTAAGAAAATTAGCTGAAGAGTCTAGTGGTTCGTCAAAAAAAATAATAGATTTAGTGAAATCTATAACAGATGAAACTCAAGAAGTCATTGAAAATTCCAATAAAGTTGGAGAATTACTTGAGGATCAAGCAGTAACTGCAAATGATACAATAATATCTTTTGAAGATATTATTTCTTCTATGAAAAACGTTCCGAAATCTATAGAAGAAACAGCGAGCACGCTAAGTGATACAATAGATGAAAACAAGATAGTTTTAGAGAAAATTCAAATGATATCCTCAGCGGCACAAGATATTTCAGCTGCTTCAGAAGAGATATCCTCTTCTTCAGAAGAATTGTTAACCTCTTCTAATGAAGTATCACGTATGGCAGATAGAGTAGACAAAGATTCTGCAGAGCTTAGGGAGAAAACAAACTTATTTAAGGTTGAATAAAATGAAAAGATCATTAAAAGGTAATTGAAAGGTACTTTTTAATGGTCTTTTTGTTTTTAAGCAGGCATATTTGTATGCAAAAAAGCATTGTTACTTTTTTAACCTATTTTTGATAGAACTCCAAATTTAGCTAAAATTTCTTTAAATAATAATGTAAATGTGAGCAAATTAATGAAAAGTAAAGTTAATTAAGTGTAACTCGGTACTCAATAAAATTGACATATAAATAGTTTATTGATATAAATAATATAGCACATTTAATTAATGTGTTATATATAATGTACTAAATAATAATATTATTACATAAAATAATATTGAATAATATATTTATGATACATAAGTAATAAATTACTTTTTTAGGAGGAGAGTTTATGTCTATAAATATTGCTATCAACGGTTTTGGAAGAATAGGAAGAGCGGTACTTAGAATTGCTCAAGAAAGAATGGATGAAGATGTAAGGATAGTTGCAATAAATGCTAGAGCAGATAGTAAAACTTTAGCACACTTATTTAAATATGATTCCTGCTATGGAAGATTTAATGGAACTGTTGAAACTACAGATAATTCCATGATTATAAATAGTAATGAAATAAAGATATTAAATGTAAATGATCCTGAAAATTTACCTTGGGAAAAACTTAATGTTGATATAGTTATAGAGTCAACAGGAATATTTAAAGATAAAGAAAAGTTAATGAAGCACGTTAGAGCTGGAGCTAAGAAGGTAATTATAACTGCGCCAGCAAAAGGTGAAGATATAACTGTAGTTATGGGAGTTAATGAAAAGGATCTAGATGTTGAAAAGCACGTTGTTATATCAAATGCATCTTGTACTACAAACTGTTTAGCTCCTTTTGCTAAGGTTTTAGATGATAAGTTTGGAATAGTTAAAGGTTTAATGACTACTATACATTCATATACAAACGATCAGAGAATTTTGGACAAAACTCATAAAGACTTAAGAAGAGCTAGATCAGCTGGAGAATCTATAATTCCAACTACTACAGGTGCTGCAAAGGCTGTTGAAAAAGTATTACCAAACCTTAAAGGTAAGCTAAATGGATTTTCAGTTAGAATACCAACACCAACAGTATCTCTTACAGACTTAGTTTGTGAGCTTTCAAAACCTGTTACTGTTGAAGAAGTTAACAATGCCTTTAAAGAAGCAGCAGCAGGATCTATGGAAGGAATATTAGGATATTCTGAGGAACCACTTGTATCAATAGATTATAAAGGTGATGATAGATCATCAATAGTGGACGGACTTTCAACTATGGTTATCAGTGAAAACATGATAAAGGTTGTATCATGGTATGATAATGAGTGGGGATATTCAACTAGAACTGTTGATTTAGTAAATTATACAGCAAACTTAATGAAGCAACAAAGCGAATGTGATGTTAAGATGGCAGCTAACCAATAAAAGTTGTTGGTTTCCCAAGGGGAAACCTCAACTTTTTTTTGTTCCATCATTATACATATATACTATAAAAAAGAATATAATAGTAATTGTATAAGCTTTTTTAAATTTAATCATATTTTTTAGAAGGAAAAGAAGACAAAATGTAGAAATTATTAATTAGGTTCAATATTTGAAAACAACAGTTTAGGGGGTAATTATATGGCGGATTTAAGTGTAAATCTACGCGGCATTAAATTGAAAAACCCAGTTATGCCAGCTTCGGGACCACAGGTTAGAGATGCTAAACATATGATGGAGTGCGTACGACAGGGAGTTGGAGCTGTAGTAACAAAAACTATATCTGAAATACCTGCCAAGATTCCGAAACCTTTTCTTCAAGAAACAAAGCATGGAGCATTTTTATATAGTGAATTATGGTCAGAAATTCCTGTTGAGCAGTGGGTGCAAAAAGAATATAAATTGTGTAAAGATTGTGGTGTACCTTTTATCATAAGCTTAGGATATACAGCGGAAGATATAGAAAAATTAGCACCTTTGGTTGCTCCGTATGCAGATATAATTGAAATATCAACTCACTATATGGAACAAGACATAGAACCTGTAATAAAATCAATGCAGGCAGCAAGAAAGTTTGATAAGCCTGTTTATATAAAAATAAATCCAGGTATAACTAAAATAGGTTGGTATGTAAAGAAACTAGTGGAAGAAGGAGCAGATGGATTTGTAGCAGTAAATTCTTTAGGACCTTGTCTCCACATAGATGTAGAAACAGGACTCCCTTATTTAGGAAATGAGAAGGGATATGGGTGGCTATCTGGTAAAGCCTTAAACCCAATAGCATTAAGATATGTGTACTCTATATCGAATTCTGTTAAAGTTCCTGTAATAGGAGTAGGAGGAGTTTCTAGTGGAGAAGATGTAGTTGCAATGATAATGGCTGGAGCATCTGCAGTTCAGCTTTGTACAGCAGCTATACTAGAAGGACCAGAAGTATATTCTAGAATAATTAAGGAATTAGATGAATGGCTTGATAAGCATAATTATAAAAGCTTAGATGAAATAAGAGGATTAACTGCAATAAAAATGAAGGAACGAAAGATTAACAAAGAACCTGGTTTACTGCAGGTAAATAAAGAAAAGTGCACATCCTGTGGCGAATGTGTTAAAAGCTGTTCTTATAGTGCAATAATTCTTGAGGATAAAGCCCATATAGATCAGAATAAGTGTTTTGGATGCGGTCTTTGCTTAACAAAATGTAATGATGCAGCTATAAATTATATAAGATAATAATATGTAATAAAAACCTTGTGACGCAAGATAAAAATTTTGCGTCACAAGGTTTTTATAGAGGACAGAGGACAATTGACAGAGGACAGTGAAGGTGAGTTTTCTTCCTTATGTCAGAAAACTATTATATTTTTAAGCTCGTTTCGCTAAGGCGAAACATTGCATTATATATAATAAAGATTTTTCGCAGCGTAGCGGAGAAAAATCATCCTTCACTGTCCTCTGTCCTCTATCAATTGTCCTCTAAAAAAATGCTTCGCATTTTTTTATAAAGACATATATTTTACATTTACACCTTCAACGTCAAGAAGCTCTTTTTCCAAATCTTTAACTTTATTTTCATCAGAATTAATATGTAAAAGTATAAGACCTCGTTCTGAACAAGAATCTGTTGATGTTTCATGAAGCCCAATTCTTGTTTTGATAATGCAGCCATGTTTTGTCAGCACTGTCTGAACTTGTGGTGCATGAGCACTTCTTGGATCAATGGTTAATGCCATAATAGTTGTTTCCATAACTAACATCTCCTTTAACACAATTATTCTTTTTTTCCAACTTAGTATAACCTTATAAAGGAAAATAAATATATAAATCATGAAAAAATTATTATTAATTTTTAACTTTTTAAATTAATATGGGAAAGCATGCATATACATTTAGTGAAACAGGAAAATATGCTAACCTTTTAAGTTAGATATAAAGGAGATGCTTTATGGCTTCAATTAATTTTGAATTAAGTGAGTTGGTGGATATTTTTACTAGAGGAGTTAAAATGCCTGATCAGATAAAACATATTTGCTGTGACCGTAACAAAATAAAAGTTACAATTTCTCCAGGAATGTTGGCACCTAATTTTAATTTATTTTTAACATATGATAAATTCTACAAAGGGAAGATTGTATTTAAGGTTTCTTCTAAAGGTTCAACAGATTTAGTAATTTCTTTTCTAGATAAATTGGGATTTAGTATAAGTGGAAACCTATGTGAATTTAATGCAAAGCATTTTACTGTAGACATAAATGATTATCTAAAGGATAAGTTTAGTTTCATAGAGGTTAAGGACATTATTAATAATAACAGTAAATTCAGCATAATACTTAAACATAATTTTTAAATTTAAATGTAAGGGGACTAGGCGGTCAGTTAATTTCCCTATAGAATAAAAATAAAGAGGTAGATGTAATCAATACAACTACCTCTTACTACTAACACTAAATGTATTAATAGCTTCCGGAAAGAATAATGTGGATTAAGTGGTATAAAATAAAGGTTCTCACAAACCTAAAATATTCTTTATACCGCCACTTTAAACCTTCCTTATGCTACTTAGTGTATCCAGCTGATATCTTATTATTCAAGACTTATTTAGTGACCAAATGGTACTAATGTATCTTCTTAGATAACTTGTGGAATAAAGGATATTCTATATGTCTTTTATTGCATTATTTATTTGATCAAGTAAAAGATTTTTATCCATAGAATCTAAGTCTTCAATAGAGTTTATTAATGACAATATCTTATTTCTAGTTAAGCTGAATTTTTGTGGTATGACTTCTGTATCAAAGGTATCTCCAGATTTAGCTACAAAAGTTGAATATCCTTTAGATATTAAAAGTTCATTAAAACTAGACATTGCTGAGGTATCTCCATGAACTAATAGAACTTTTTCAGGTTTTGCTTTAAAAGCCTCTAACCATCCTAAAAGTCCGTTTCTATCTGCGTGTCCAGATAATCCATGTAGAGTGTGTATTTTAGCATTAACTGCAATTTCTTCTCCAAATATTTTAACTTTTTTAGCGCCTTCTGAAATACTTCTACCTAGAGTGCCTTCAGCTTGATATCCTACAAATACTATAGAAGATTCTTTTCTCCATAAATTGTGTTTTAAATGATGTTTTATTCTTCCTGCTTCGCACATACCACTAGCCGAAATTATAATTGCACCACCTTGAAGTTTATTTAGATTTACAGATTCTTCAGCGGACTTTGTAAATGTTAAACCTTTAAAACTTAAAGGATCATCGCCACTAGCTAAAAGTTTAGTTGCTTCTTCATCATAGTATTTGCGATATTTTGAAAAAATTGCGGTAGATTCTGAAGCTAAAGGACTATCTACATAAACAGAAACTCCCTTTAGAACATTTTCTTCAACATATTTGTTTAGAGTATATAGAACTTCTTGAGTTCTTCCTACTGCAAAGGATGGTATTATGACATTTCCACCTCGTCTTAAGGTATCCTTTATTATTTTAGCTAAATCTTCTAATTCCGAAGATAAATTAGTGTGAAGTCTATCTCCATAAGTAGTTTCCATTAGGACATAGTCAGCATAATCAATAATAGTAGGGTCTTTTAAAATAGGTATATCTTTATTTCCTAAATCACCGGTATAAACTAACTTTGTTTGCTTTTTATCTTCTTCTATCAGCATTTCTATAATAGCAGAACCAAGAAGATGACCTGCATCTCTAAATCTAACCTTAAAACCATCAAAAAGCTCAATCCACTGATCATAAGGATATCCTTTAAAAAGGTACATAGTTACCTGAGCTATTTTTGCAGTATATAAAGGTTCAATTGGAGGAAGTCCTTGTCTCAATCTTTTTCTATTCTTCCATTCCGCTTCTGACTCAAGTATATGTCCACTATCCGCCAACATAACATTGCATAGATCTAAAGTACCTTCAGTGCATATAACGTCTCCTTTAAAGCCCTGCTTATATAAAAGGGGAATTCTTGCACTATGATCAGTATGTGCATGACTTAAAATAACATAATCTATATCCTTAGGATTAAAATTAAAGGTTTCATTTCCTCTTTCTCTTTCATCTTTTCCTTGATACATTCCACAGTCTAATAGAATGTTTTTATCCTTTACTTTTAGAAGATGGCATGAACCGGTGACACAACCTGCGGCGCCATAAAATTCTATCTTCATACAAATTCCTCCTTAAGCTTGTTGTTAGGTATATTATATCACGAAATTTTTAATTTTTAAAATATTAAAAAAAGGAAAATTACTATTAATGAGTTATATATATTAAACTTTGCTATTTGATTTCTTCGCTGGCCTATATTTTCAAAGCTTAGTCCATTAAAATTTTTAAGTTACTATAAAGCTTGTGGTTATATGACTAATATAATTTTAGTAAATAATCAAAATAATATTATAGCAAACGACTTAAATTATTTTGGATATTGTGGTAAAATTTATCCGATGACTACTCGCTCTAATACTCCCACAGGTACTCTGTATAAGCGATCATCCTAAAATCATATATTTGGGTGCATATTTGAACTATTTGTATCTTTTTTAGTGGGAGTAAAGATCGGCTACGTCCCTGGATAACGCCTTCTAAGTGCTAAAGAGACTAAGAAGCCTGTTAATATTTAAATAAGTTGTTGGTTTATGAAAATATATACAAAGTATGAAAGGAAGGTCATAAAAATGGGAGATAAGAGACTTAACAAACTTGCAAAACTTTTAGTGAATTATTCCACTGGAGTAAAAGAAGGAGATTTTGTATTAGTTGGCTGTGAAGATATAGCTGAGCCTTGGATGAGAGAAGTAGTTAAGGAGGCTATAAAAGCAGGAGCACATGTAGAAACCATGCTTGAATCTCATGAGGTTAAAAACATAAAACTAAAGTACAGTAGTGAAAAACAGCTTGAAGAAGAGTATTTCATACAAAGAACAGCTCTGGAAAAAGCAGATGTATGGCTTACAGCTTGGGCAACAAGAAATACCAGGGTTAACTCAAATATACAAGCAGATAAGTTACAGTTAGCTGCTAAAGGAGCTTCTAGCTGGAGAAAAATTTATTCTGAACGTACAGGAGAGGGTTCTCTTAGATGGTGTGGTACCCAATATCCTACTTATGCAGATGCACAAGAGGCTTTAATGAGCCTAGAAGAATACGAGGACTTTGTATATGGTGCAGGTCTTTTAGATATGGAAGACCCCGTTGCAGAATGGAAAAGAATAAGCAAAGAGCAGGAGAGATGGGTAAAGTACTTAGATAAAAAGAAGGAACTGCATATAATCTCTGAAGATACTGATATAAGTGTAAATATTGAAAATAGAAAATGGATTAATTGTGATGGAAGAGTTAACTTTCCAGATGGAGAGATATTCACTTCTCCAGTAGAGGATAAAATAAATGGCTATATTACTTTTAGCTTTCCAGGCATTTATATGGGAAAAGAAATCGAAGGTATAAGACTTGAAGTGAAAGATGGAAAGGTAGTTAAGGCTACAGCTAAAAAAGGAGAGGAATTGCTTCAAAAATTACTTTCCATAGATGAAGGTGCTTCAAGATTTGGAGAGGTAGCAATAGGAACAAATTATGGTATACAAAAATTCACAAGAAATATGTTGTTTGATGAAAAAATTGGTGGAACAGTTCATATGGCTATAGGAGATTCCATGGCCGATGCCGGTGGTAAGAATAAATCAAACATACATTGGGATATGCTTTGTGATATGAGAAATGGTGGTAAAATCTATGCTGATGGTGAGCTTTTCTATGAAAATGGAAAGTTCATAGAGGATGTATTAAAGTAACATATAGGGCTTCAATTTTCGTCTTTGTAACACTATAGCTAACTGAAAGTATGATTTCATTAGAAAAGTAAAAAGGAGTGAATTAACACTCCTTTTACCATGTATATTTTCCTCTTCGTCTTTTTCTCTTTATATCTAGTATTTTCTTCACTGCAAAGGCTATAACTCCTAAGGAAGCTAACACTGCTAGTAAGGCAGCTCCATAAATAGGTAAGTTATTTTTCATTAATGCTCCTTTAGGTAAAGCAGAATATAATTTATAATCCCTAGATGCAGTTCTTTCTTTAATTGTTAATGTACCAATCGGCTCAGTTCCTTTTAGGCTAGAAACTTTTATATCATTTAAGTTAACAACTTCTTTTAATTCTTTTTTATTTGTTGCATTGTCATAATAATTAATATCTTCTTTAATAGTTACAGGAACATCTATAGATTTTTCAGGTCCTACAAATCCTAATGGCTTATATTTAACTGTCTTAGTAGTTATAACTGAATCTTTTTTGTGCAGGCTCACAGGCTTTGCAGCATAGCTCCAGTCTATTACTTTCTTCATATCATCAAATACAAAAGCATCATTTTGATCGTATACCGAATTCATTACAACACCTAGTACTTTTCTGCCACCTCTATCATAAATTGCTACTAAACATCTTCCAGCAGGCACAGTATAACCAGTCTTTCCGCCTATGCATCCATCCGTTCCAAGCAGCTTATTTCTATTTTCTATAAGAAAAGTAGTTCCACTAGAGGTTTTGATAGTGCTTTTCTGCTTTCCCATAGACTCTTTAACCCAAGGGTTTTGGAAAGCTGCACGAGCTATAACACTTAAATCATAGGTAGTCGTATAGTGATTTGGATCATGTAACCCGTTAGGTGTAACAAAATGAGTATTACTCAAATTTAATTTCTTAATTTCTTCATTCATTTTATCTGAAAAGTCTTTAGCATCTTTACTTACATTTTCTGCAATCATATAGGCAACGTCATTACCAGAATACAATAAAAGTCCATCCATTGCATTATCTGCAGACATCTTTTCACCTACAGCGATAGGGTGAAGGTTTAGACTTAAAGAATACTCAGGTTGAGCTTTTGCATCTTGTGTATATGTAAGCATATCTGTTTTATTCTTATTTTCTGCAAGAAGAAGAGCTGTTAAAAGCTTAGTAGTACTAGCAGGATACATCTGCTTGTCTATATCTTTAGCATATATGATTTCACCAGTTTGCATATCTATTGTAACAGCGGCTTTACCATAAATTTGAGGCTCAGTTTTTTGGTTGTCGCCAGCGGCAAATACATTAATATTTAAAGAAAGTATAAAAATAAAAATTAACAAAATAGATAGTTTTTTCTGTTTCAATGTTCATCTCTCCATTTACCCTAAATTTGTGTACATATTTTACTGAAAATATTATAATTAAGACATAACAATTTTCAGTATATCACTTACAATAAAATTTGACAATCGATTATATTAAGCTAAATTCGTTAAATTTTATATATAAAGTTATTATGTAAAAGTAATTGAGCTATAATTTAAAATTACTTAATAAAGGAGGGTATCATTTATGTTAGATAAAATACAAAACATATTTACTAATAGAGAAGCTGGAATAATAGGACAATATAAAAAGAGTGCGGTAATGATTTTGCTCTGTGAAGATAAGGGTAAAACTAATGTGATTTTCGAAGTTAGATCTTTGAATTTAAGACATCAGCCAGGAGATATATGTCTTCCAGGAGGCAAGTTAGAGAAGGGTGAATCTCCAGAAAAAGCATCAATAAGAGAAACAATGGAGGAATTGAATCTTAAAAGAGAGGATATAGAATTTATAGGAAGTATGGATTACATTGTCACACCATATAATTTCATAATATATCCTTTTATAGCTAAAACAAATAAATCTGAAATAGAACCTAATAAATCTGAAGTCGATCATATTTTCAAGGTGCCTTTAGAATTCTTTTTAGAAGATTCGCCTATGCTGCATGAACTTTCAATAATACCAGATCCAGGAAGCGAGTTTCCTTATCATCTTATAAGAAACGGGAAAAATTATAAATTTAGAAGTGGTAAGATGCCAGAGTACTTTTATAAATATGATAATTATATAATATGGGGATTTACAGCATTAATTATAAAGTCTTTTGTTGATATAATTAAAAGAAATATATGAAAATAAAAGAAGGCAATCTTATGTAGATGCCTTCTTTTCTACTCTTGCAGCAAATATAAAGGATAGAACTATGAGAACTGCATATATTAATAAATATATTATTGAAATTAGTTGTACTCTAAATAAAAATTTTATAGAAGCAAAAATTATTATAGAAACTATAAACCAGAACATACATACATTAGCCATCCTAACATTTTTTATCCTCCAGCTTTCAGGATCTTTCATCTGTCCGATTATTTTATCTTTCTGAGGGCTTTCAGGAGAGGTCTTAGTAACTAATAATTTAAAATATAAATAAGCTGCAATAGCTGCTATAGCAATTCCTAAAATAAAATAGGAGAGAGATATACTTGTCAAATTCATAACAACAACTCCTTTCATGAGTCTGATGATAATAGTTTAACCAAAAAATAAAAAATAAGTAGTAAATAGTTGTACTACTTATTTAGATTCACATTTATCATAATAATCTCTGCCCCATTTACACATAGTACCTAAGATAGGCATAAGGCTTTGTCCCTCTTCAGTCAAGGAGTATTCTACTTTTGGAGGTACTTGAGCATAAATTTTTCTATTTACCATGCCGTCTGCTTCTAGTTCTCTTAACTGTTGAGTTAGCATTTTCTGCGTAATTCCAGGAAGGGCTTTTTTAACTTCGCTGAATCTTTTTGTTCCGCCAACACCTAAATGCCATAGTATAAGTGTCTTCCACTTTCCGCCTATAATGTCCAATGTTAACTCCATTGAACAAGTGTACTCTTTGTTACGTATTTTCATAACATTACATCCTTTGTTCATAGTGATGCTCCTTTTAAAAATCTGAAGTATATTTTATATACTTGTATACCTAATAGTTATATAGGGTAATTAGTATATCACTACAAAATTATATCATTTAAGTATATTATATTCAAATTATTATATTTAGAAAACTTTATAACAACCATAAGAAGATTTTAAAAATTTAGTAAATTGTATTTAATTTTCCAATTTCTTATTGTATAATGAAGTTAACTTGAATTATATCTTTTGGGGAGAAGGTGTTGACTATGGATGAATGCCCATTTTTATCAACTTATGATAAAGATGTAGAGTGCTTTAAAGGATGTGCTCTATATAACTATAAGGATACAGGGGGGATTTGCCCTTTTAAAAAAGTCTCTCAATATTCATGTGAAGCATTAGGAAGTAGAAATGATTTAGTAGAGTTATATGAAAAAGATTTTCCTTTTGTAGGAAAGTCATTTTTCGAAGAAAGAAATCAATATTTTTAGCATAATAAAAGGACAGACTATTTATTTTCTGTCCTTTTATTATCAATTAAATTTTATTCAACATATTCGCTAGAGTACTTATGAAGTAGTTCCTCTTTTAAATCCCAAAGTTTTCTTGATAAATCTACATAGTAATTATGAGGATTTTCAAATCTTAAAACTTCAGGCCATAACTTTTCTGTTTCTTCTTGAACAATTTTTCTAATTTCCATTACATCAGGGCTTTCATACACTAGTTTGCCTTTATCAAAGATTTTTACTAAAAGTTCTTTTACGTAGTAATCCTTAATTTTTTTCTTTTTCCATGTGTAAACAGGGTTAAATAATTCTATAGGATTATTTTCATCTATGTTTTCTTCAGCAAGAGTTATTAAATCTGCTATAGCTTTATCATTGGCTTTGTCGAATATTCTGTATATTTTCTTAAAGCCAGGATTAGTTATTTTTTCTTCATTTTCACTTATCTTTATTTTAGGAACTATAGTGCCATCCTCATTTTCTACAGCAGCAAGCTTGTAAACTCCTCCAAACACAGGTTCTGATTTTGCAGTTATAAGTCTTTCGCCAACTCCAAAAGAGTCAATTACGGCTCCCTGACTTAATACATCTCTTATGATAAATTCGTCAAGAGAATTGGATACAACAATGTTTACATCGCTAAACCCAGCTTTATCAAGTATTTCTCTACACTTTTTTGATAAGTAGGTAATATCTCCACTGTCTAATCTTATACCCTTTGGTCTATAACCTTTAGGTAATAAAACTTCATTGAAAACCTTTATAGCATTAGGCAAACCAGATTTTAATACATTATATGTGTCTATAAGAAGAGTACAGTTATCTGGATAGACCTCAGCCCATGCTTTAAAGGCTTCATATTCATTTGGGAAAAGTTGTATCCAACTATGAGCCATAGTGCCAACTGCTGGTATACCGAACATTTGCTCAGCGATTGTACATGCTGTAGAATTACATCCTCCAATTGCGGCAGCCCTTGCTCCATAAATTGCTCCATCATATCCTTGAGCTCTTCTAGAACCAAACTCCATTACGGATCTTCCCTCAGCAGCTCTACAGATTCTATTAGCTTTGGTAGCAATTAAAGTTTGATGATTTACAGTTAAAAGAATCATTGTCTCAACAAACTGAGCTTGAATAGCAGGGCCTTTTACAACAACCAAAGGTTCGTTAGGAAATACTGGATTTCCTTCAGGAACCGCCCACACATCGCAGCAAAATTTAAAATTTCTCAAATAGTTTAAAAACTTTTCAGAGAAAATGTTTCTACTTTTTAAATATTCTATATCTTCATCAGAGAACTTTAGATTTGAAAGGTATTCAATTATCTGCTGAACACCTGCCATAATGCAATATCCTCCGTCATCAGGAACCCTTCTAAAAAACATATCAAAATAAGCTGTTTTATTTCCAGCTTCACTTTCTAAATATCCATTCCCCATTGTAAGTTCGTAGAAATCAACCAACATAGTAAGATTTCTTCCATTTCTTACATCAAAATTTTTTGTGAATTCCATAGTTAAATCTCCCTTATTTGTTTTAGTAGAATCAATAAATGTTAAGAATTATATATATATAAATATTGTAATACTTTACTAATATTATTACAATAGTGTAAAAAAACTAAGAATGTATTATACAATATATTTAAAATTTATTTGATATAATTATATAATAGAGTTTATTATATAATGTGTGTTTAAAATATATAAAGGGAGAAAAGTATGTTCAAAGACGGAAATTTAGATGATTATCAGAGAAATGCAGTTTACACCGATGAAAAAAATGTTTTAGTGGTAGCTCCTCCGGGATCTGGAAAGACGACAGTAATTATAAATAGAGCTGCCCATCTTATAAGAGATAAAAAAGTAAATCCAGGTAATATGATAGTAATAACATTTACAAGGGCAGCAGCCTTAAATATGAAGAATAGATATCTAAAATTAACTAATAATAGCAAAGCTCCTTTTTTCGGGACTTTTCATGCACTTTTTTATAAAATATTGAGTAGACATATAGGCAATATAAATATAATAAAAAGCAGTGATGCCTTTAGACTAGTCAACGGAATTTTAATATCTTATTTAGATTCTGTAGGTGAGGAAAAAGTTAAAGAGGTTTTAAATGACATATCCCTTTTTAAGAATAGTGGAGAATGCATGGAATATTATAAGCCTAAGATAGATAAAAGTATTTTTATAGAGTGCTTTAATGCCTATGAGAGCTTTAAAACTGAAAATAAGCTTATGGATTTTGATGATCTTCAAATTAATGCTAAAAAGTTATTCTTAAGTAAACCAGAGCTTTTTTCTTCTTATAAAAGGCTATTTAAATATATACTTATAGACGAATTTCAAGATTCCGATGCACTTCAGATAGAATTGCTGCAAATGCTTGGCAAAGGCAATTCTATTTTTGCAGTAGGTGATGAGGACCAATGCATATATGGCTTTAGGGGCTCAAGGCCAGATTGTATGGTGGATTTTGATAAGTATTTTGACGGCGGAAAGAAGATCTTTTTAAGAATGAACTATAGAAGTAAAGAGAATATTGTTCATTTATCCAAGACTCTTATAGAAAATAATAAAACTAGAAATTTTAAAGAGATAGAAGCAAACAAAAAAGAAAAAGGAAAAATAAACTTTTTTAATGTTGAAGATGAAAAAAGCCAATCAATAAAAATTGGAGAAATTATTGAAGAATTAGTAGATAAAAATGGTGAGGAATACAGGAACAATGCAATTTTGTACAGAACCAATTTAGAAAGCAGAAGTTTAATAGATACTTTTTTAAAAAAGAACATTCCATTTAAACTTCTTGATAAAGAATACGATTTTTTTGATAACTTCATATGTAAAGACATATTAGCATATTTAAAATTGAGTATTGATATTACTGATAAAGAAAGCTTTATAAGAATAATAAATAAGCCTTTTAGATACATTAGCAAAGTGAATATTGAAAAGGTAAGACGAAACATAATAAAGGAAAGCTGCTTTGAAACATTGAAAAATATAGAGGATATTCCTTTATTTCAAATTAAGGCCATGGATAAATTAGAGAATAATATACTTAAGCTAAAAAGAATGTTCTTAAGAGATGCTATAAATTTTATAGTCAATGATCTAGGGTATTTTGATTACATATATGAGTATAGTCAAAAAATGAAAAATGATTTTGAAGAACTAAAAGACATAATAGAAGGCTTTAAGGAAGCTGCTGAAGACTTTAACAGTATAACAACATTTTTAGTTCATGTTGATGAAATAAAGGAGCAGCTAAATAAAAAATCTCAAAATGAAGATAGTGTTATTTTAAGTACAATTCACGGAGTAAAAGGTATGGAGT
>NZ_JAEEGB010000045.1:0-103363 GCF_016316925.1 Clostridium aciditolerans
TGAAGAAAGCAGAATAAATAACCTTGTAAACTTAATGGATGGATACTTTGCACAAAGTGCATTCCACTTAAATGTAAATGTACTTAGAAGAGAAACTTTAGTAGATGCTATGGAAAATCCAGAGAAGTACCCAACTTTAACAATAAGAGTTTCAGGATATGCTGTTCACTTCAACAGATTAACTAAAGAACAACAAAAAGAAGTTATAAGCAGAACATTCCATGAAAAAATGTAATAAATAACACTATTATTCTAGATAGAGCTGTTATAAAAGGAAAGGAGCTTAAAAAAGGCTCCTTACCTTCCCCCTATTAGTATAGTATAATAAGGTAAGTAAATGTTAAAGATAGTCCTAATGTTATCCAATCCCTATAATTGAATATATAATTAAAATGACCCGTTGTTTTAATAACAACGGGTATATTTGCAAATAATACTTATAAATAAAAAGGTGGAGATAAATATGACAATGGGAAGAATTCATTCCTTTGAAAGTATGGGGTTAGTTGATGGGCCAGGAATCAGATGCATAGTATTTATGCAGGGGTGTGTATTAAGATGTGCATATTGTCATAATCCTGATACATGGGCTTTTGGACAAGGAAACGAGATGACACCTCAGGAAGTACTTAAAAAGTTAATTAGATTTAAACCCTACTTTAAAAATGATGGTGGTGTTACTTTTTCAGGTGGAGAACCACTTATGCAGCCAGAGTTTCTTATAGAAACATTAAAATTATGTAAAGAAGCTGGAATTCATACAGTTATTGATACAGCAGGATACGGAATACCAAAATATTATGATGAAATATTAAAATATACAGATTTAGTTCTTCTTGATATTAAGCATGTAGATGACGATGGCTATAGGAATCTTGTAGGGCAGAGCAAAAATGGCTTTGATGAGTTTTTGGCTGCAGTGCAGAAAGCTAATACTAAGCTATGGATAAGACATGTGGTTGTACCAGGTTTAACAGATTCTGAAGAACATATAAAAAAGCTGGCAAAGATAATAAAAAACATAAACAACGTAGAAAAAATAGAGCTTCTTCCATATCATACACTAGGAGTAGATAAGTACACTAAGTTAGGATTAGAATATAAGCTAGAAGATGTAGACTCTATGGACATGGAAGACATTGAAAAACTAGAAAAAGTATTAAAAGAAGAATTAAGATAATATTTGTCATAGAAATATAAGTAATAAAAAGTTTCCAGTATAATCAACTGGAAACTTTTTTATAGACAAAAATAATTCCAATGCAACCTTTAAAAAAGAAAAATCAAGTGCTTAAAAAGTCGCATTAGAATATTAATAACTCTGAGAAAAAACATAATATATTTTAGGGGGAGAGTCCTAAAATAAATGGATTAAAGTTAGTGAAAACAACAATAACTTAATCATATATTAATTATAACATAACAAAGTAGAAAATCAATAATTGTTTGAGAATATTTGGAAAATTAAAATAATGGCATAAATTACTATTAGAATTTTTCAGTAAGTCTGTTTTATTAATATATAATTATTTTGTGCAAAAATAAAAGAGTATTCTATGCTGTATTATACAAAAAATGGATAAATCTTTAATAAAATTGAGAAACAAGCTTAAAGGTTGAGTTTTATAATTGAAAATGGAAATTGTTTTATTATGCACAAATATGTTATACTAATTATATAATAGATATTATAATACATATCATTCGCCGAAAAAAAGTAATATAGTATATCATTAATACTAAATACATCAATATTTTAAAGGAGAAAGATTAAGATGATTTTCTATGATGAAAACAACTTAGATATAATAGAAAAAGATTTAAGATATATTCAATTATTGGCCAAGCAATATCCTACAATATCAAGTGCAAGTACAGAAATAATAAATTTACAAGCTATTTTAAATTTACCTAAGGGAACGGAACATTTTATAAGCGACGTACATGGAGAAAATGAATCTTTCACACATATGCTGAAAAATGCCTCAGGAGTGATTAAAAGAAAAATAGATGATGTTTTTGGAAATTCTTTAAGGGAGGAGCAAAAAGCAGCCCTTGCTACACTGATTTATTACCCAGAGCAGAAATTGGATCTGATTAGACAAACGGAGAATAATTTAGAGGATTGGTATAAGATAACTCTTTATCAACTTATAGAGTTGTGTAAGAATGTATGCTCAAAATATACACGTTCTAAGGTTAGAAAAGCTCTTCCTGAGAATTTTGAGTATATAATTGAGGAATTACTTCATGAGCAGGATGATAGAGTTGATAAACAAGCATATTATAATGGAATTATAAAAACTATAATAGATATAGATCGCTCAGCAGACTTTATTATAGCTATAGCCAGTGTAATCCAAAGGCTTGTTGTTGATAGGCTTCATATTATTGGTGACATTTACGACAGAGGACCTGGTGCGGATATAATTATGGATGCTTTAATGAAACACCATTCTGTGGATATTCAGTGGGGCAATCATGATCTTTTATGGATGGGAGCAGCTGCGGGATGTGAAGCTTGTATATGCAATGTGCTTAGAATATCATTACGATATGCAAATTTGAGAACTATAGAAGATGGTTATGGAATTAACTTATTGCCATTAGCTACTTTTGCTATGGAATTTTATGGTGAAGATGAATGTAAAGGTTTTGTTCCCAAAACATTAGATAAGAATATCAGTGCAGGAGAGATGGATCTACTTGCTAAAATGCATAAAGCTATATCCATTCTTCAGTTTAAAGTTGAAGGTCATATTATAAAAAGACACCCAGAATTTCAAATGGATGATAGACTTGTTTTAGATCATATAGATATAGAAAAAGGAGAAATTAATTTATATGATAAAACTTATAAACTAAATGATACAAGCTTCCCAACTATTGAATGGGATGATCCTTATAAACTTAGTGATAGGGAAGTAGATTTGTTGGGAAAACTAACAAGATCATTTATCAACAGTGAAAAGCTTCAAAGACATATTAAGTTTCTGTATAGTAAAGGAAGTATGTATTTAATATATAACTCTAATGTTTTATTCCATGGATGTATTCCGTTAAATGAGGATGGAAGCTTTAAAGAAGTTAAAATAGGAACTATAAAATACAGTGGTAAGGACTTACTAGATAGAATAGATCGTGTGGCTAGAGATTCATATTTCTTTAAAGAGGATATACAAGGGAAAAAATATGGAATGGATATGATGTGGTATTTATGGTGTGGTCCAGATTCGCCAGTATTCGGTAAGGCTAGAATGACTACTTTCGAAAGATATTTTATTGATGATAAATGTACACATCGTGAACAAAAAGATTACTACTACAAATACAGAGATAACGATCAAGTATGCAAAAATATATTAGCTGAATTTAACCTTGATCCCAAGACTTCACACATTATTAATGGTCATATCCCTGTAAAAACAAAAGAAGGAGAAAGTCCAATAAAAGCTAATGGAAGACTCCTTGTAATTGATGGAGGTTTCTGCAAAGCTTATCAACCGGAGACTGGAATTGCAGGATATACTTTGATTTATAATTCATATGGGCTGTTACTTACTTCCCATGAGCCTTTTGCAGCTATTAAAAATGCGGTAAAAGAAGATAAGGATATAATTTCATCAACAATGATATTGGAGCATGTAGTAAGTAGAAAAAGAGTAGCAGACACAGATGTAGGTAAAGATTTAACAGAGCAGATAGCAGACTTGGAAAAGCTTCTTATTGCCTATAGAAAGGGCTTAATCAAAGAAGGAAGTAAAGAAAATATAGTATAAAAAAACAAATTTAACAAAGAACAGATGGGAAATATGACCTCTGTTCTTAATTTTTATAAAAATAAAAACATCAGCACTAGATGGCTGATGTTTGGTTTAATATTTATTTATAAACAGGATACTTATTACATAATTCTATTACCTCTGTTTTTATTTTTGATAAATTAGTATCCCTATTTTCTATAGCATAGTTTATAAAGTATGCTATTTTCTTCATTTCTTCTTCTTTAAAGCCTCTTGTAGTTACTGACGGAGTACCTAGCCTTATACCACTTGTAACAAAAGGACTTAATTTTTCGAATGGTACAGTATTCTTATTTACAGTGATACTTATGCTATCTAAGAGTTTTTCTGCATCTTTTCCTGTGATATTCTTATTTGTTAAGTCTACTAAAACTAAATGATTATCTGTACCACCAGATACTAATCTAAATCCATATTTCAAAAGCTCCTCTGCTAGAACACTACAATTTTTGACTACTTGATCTATATACTCAGTATATTCATTTGTCAATGCTTCGCCAAAACATACTGCCTTTGCAGCAATAATATGCATTAAAGGACCACTTTGAACTCCAGGAAAAACAGACTTGTCTACGTCTTTTGCATATTTTTCCTTACATATAATGGCTCCACCTCTTGGACCTCTTAAGGTTTTATGAGTTGTAGTTGTTACAAAATCAGCATATGGTACAGGTGACATATGTTTTCCAGCAGCAATAATTCCAGCTATGTGAGCCATGTCTACCATCATATAGGCATTGACTTCATCACAAATTTCCTTTATTCTTTTAAAATCTATCTCTCTAGGATAGGCGCTGGCTCCAGAAACTATCATTTTAGGTTTGTGTTTTAATGCGAGCTCTCTTAATTCATCATAATCTATTCTTTCTGTCTCCCTGTTTACTCCGTAAGAAACAAAATTATAAAGCTTTCCTGAAAAGCTAGCATTACTTCCATGGGTTAGATGCCCGCCGTGATTTAGATCCATACCAAGCACTGTATCTCCTGGTTGAAGAACAGCCATATACACAGCCATGTTCGCCTGAGATCCTGAGTGTGGTTGTACATTTACATACTCAGCATTAAATAGCTTTTTCATTCTGTCTCTAGCTAAATCTTCTACTACATCGACAACATTGCATCCCCCATAATATCTTTTCCCAGGTAATCCCTCTGCGTACTTATTTGTTAAAAAAGACCCCATAGCTTCCATAACGGATTTACTTGCAAAGTTTTCTGAAGCAATAAGCTCTATTCCTTCCTCTTGTCTTGACTTTTCTTGATCAATAGCTGCAAATATTTTTTCATCTGTATTTCTTAGATTTTCAAAATTCACTTTTGTAGCCCCCTTTTACTTTTTATGATTCTATTTATGAATTGCCCCATAGTAGGATTATAAATTAATTTTCGAAAATTATCAAGTTAATTAAAAATGATAGATTTTATTATAAATATTTTAAAAAGATGTACTTATATTTATTACATTGTAATTAATTATATTTACTTAACATAAATAGCTTCTTACAAGCAGATTCTATAACAAAATGTTATAGATCATATAAAATATAGAATAAATACATTTAAACATAACCAAAATAATATTACTTAAATGATTCCAGTTTAATGTTGGAGGGGATAAATATTATTAAGAATAGATTGGTTACTACTCTTATAACTATAAACCTAACATTACTTTCGATTATACTTTTAGGAAAGATTAATTTTATTCATAAACTTGCAGCTGCATTAACTAAAGCTTGTTTGATTCCATTATTTGTTTCTTCTCTTTTATTTTATATAATCAGACCTCTTAATAATAACTTTATTAAGAAAGGTATTAGTAGGGGAAAATCAAGTTTAATTACTCTTAGTATATTTATTTTTACATTATGCGGGATTTTATCGTATTTTAGTAAATATGCTTACTATCAATTCGATCAGATAGTTAAGCAACTTATGACTATTATTAACGATGGAAATCAAATTGATGGTTTTGTAAATTGGATTAATCAATTTATTAATATTAATGAGATATATACTCTATTAGCAGGTGTAGTTAAAATATATATTATTAAAATAGGCAAAAGTTTTAAAACTATTTTAGGTTATTTTATGAACACCTTCTCGGTGGTATTTCTTATATTAGTTATATTATTTTATATGTTGAAAGATGGAGATAAGTTTAAAAATAAAATAGTTTCTCTTGTACCTAAAAAATATAAAAAACTCTCGGATGAAATACTATCTGAGAGCGATTCTATACTTAGTCATTATGTCAGTGGTCAGGCAAAAGTAGCACTTGCCCTAAGTTTGATGATATTTTTAGGATACAAGATTATTGGAATGCCAAGTGCGCTACTACTCTCTACGATAACTTTTATTCTTGCGTTTATACCTTTTGTAGGCTTTTTTATTTCAATGATAATTCCTGTAGTTATTGCTCTCAGTATAGGGTGGAGGCTGGTTTTGAAGCTTGTATTGGTATTCATTATTGTACAGACCTTGAAAGGAAGGGTTGTAGTACCAACAATAATGGCTAAAAGTATGAATATACATCCTCTAACAGATATCTTTCTAGTAATAGTAGCAATAGCTGTAGGAGGACCTTTTACAGCCTTTGCTGTAGTACCTGTATATGCGATTTTAAAAAATCTATGTATGACACTAAAATTATTTGATAGGTAATACATAAATAATGTGTTAATAGTTAACTTAAATATTCTTTAAATGTAAAAAATGGTGTATAATCACATTGGGCTTTAATATAGACAAGCAGCTTTGAAAAAGAGTTGATATTATTACGAAAGGGAGAAAAATTATGAGCTGGATTGATTTAATAAAAACATATAAACCCTATAATGAACAAGAGAAAAAAGATAAAGAAATAATTTTGCATTGCATAAATACATTTGATGATGTATTAACTAGAAATAATGAGATTATGCATATAACAAGTTCTGCATTTATATTAAACAAAGCAAAAGATAAAACATTGATGATACACCATAATATATATAATTCATGGTCATGGACAGGAGGGCATGCAGATGGAGCAGAAAATTTATTAGCTGTTGCCATTAAAGAGGCGAGAGAGGAAACTGGAGTAAAAAGTGTTCGACCTATTATTCCAGATATATTCTCATTGGACATACTACCTGTACTGGGGCATGTGAAAAATGGTAAATATGTATCAGCACATTTACATTTGTCTGTTGCTTACCTAGTTGAGGTCGATGAAGATGAATTACTTATTGTTAAATCCGATGAAAATAGTGATATTAAATGGATTCAAATAGAAAAAATAAATGAATATAGCAATGAACCTCACATGCAGAAGTTATATGATAAATTAATATTAAAAATTAAGGAATCAAATATTTAAGAGAAACTAGCCAGAAAGTTAACTTTCGGTCTAGTACGTCTATATTATCAAAAATAATTACAATATATTTAGACTTACAAAAAGGAGCGGCGTTTATGAATAAAACAAGACTAAAAGAAATTGACATTTTGAGAGCTACTGCATTTATTTTTGTTGTGGCACAACATACGGTGGGAGGGTTTTCTAATGTTGAAGGCATTAATTTTTTTGATTACACAATATTAAAGTTTTTATATGTTATGGCTAAAACAGCAGTTCCAATCTTTCTTTTTATAAGTGGGCTATCTCTTTTTTATGTTTACTCAGATAAATTTGATTGGAAAAAATATTATATTAAAAGACTGGAATATATTTTTATACCTTATATAATATGGTCAGCAATTAATATGGTTAAACTTGGAAATACAGAGAGATTTAAGGATTTTATAGTACAAGTTATAGCAGGTAATGGTGGATTTCACTTATGGTATATGGGGATGATCGTGAGATTATACTTATTTTTTCCAATAATACTTTTTGTAGCAAAAAAAGTTCATTTAATGGGCACTAAAGTTAGAAAAGCAGTTTTTATAGGATTAGTTGTTCTATATTATTTTATATCAAAGTATCAAAATAGTATAGCTGATAATATTAGTTTTCTTATATTTAGAAATCCATCTGAAATACAGCATAGAATTGTAAACATATCTATACTATTCTGGTTTTTATATTTTGTCTTAGGAATTTATTTTGCTTTAAATTATAGTTATTTTAAAAAGAAAGTTTTAGAGTATAAAGGTATAATACTAATAGGTTATTTTTTACTGTTTATATATGCCTATTTAAATGAAGTAAACATTGTAGGATTTGTTAGGGTACTATCTTTATTATACCCAGTATTTTCGATATTGGCCTTTTATATAATATGTGTCTTTTTATCAGATAAAAAGAGAATTTATAATGTAATGAACTTTATAGGTAAATACTCTTTTGTGTCTTATATGGCACATATTATAGTCATAAATTATGTTGTAAATGAAATCAGAATCAACTTGTATATCAAAGATTACTTAGTTTTAGGAGTTCTAGCGTGGATTATAACGGTAATAATAACACCAGTTTTATTCAGTATAGTTAGTTATATTCCATACTCACAATATATAACTGGCGTTAAGAGTAAAAGTATATTGAATATAAGGAAGCTCTTCAACAATGAATACAAGGAAGCTGCTTAATAATTTCGATTTCACCTCTTTACTATGAATGGTCACTAAATAAATTTTAAAAATAAAAAACTTTGAATACCGCCCTAACTTGCGATATTCAAAGTTTTTGTTCCATTATAATAGTGATGAAAATACTCTGCAAAAGGCTTCAAATGCCTTGACCAACGGCGAAAGATTATTAAAATAGTTTTCAGTTATACGCTTACTTACTTTTAAATCTTGAAAAAATAGATTTTCAAGCTGTTCGGTAATCTCTTCATCATAAATTACAGCATTTATTTCATAGTTTAGTACATAGCTTCTAATATCCATATTTGCGGTGCCGATAGTGCATATTTTGCCGTCAACAGAGGTTGTTTTTGCGTGTATAAAACCCTTGGGGTTATAGAAGTGAACCGCTACTCCAGTTTTGATTAAGTCTTCAAGATAAGTTCTTGAGGCAAAATAAACTAAAATATGATCATACCTTGCTGGAAAAAGTATATGAACATCAACTCCGCTTAGTACAGCAATTTTTAATGAATTAATTATACTTTCACTAGGAATAAAATAAGGAGTTGTTATATAAATGTGATCTTTTGCCATATTTATCATTTTTATAACAGCCTGCTCTATGGCAGGAAACTCTGAGTCAGGACCACTTTTTACAAGCTGCATTAACTTATCTTCTCCACCTTCTGTTTCAGGAAAAAACTCATCAAAGTCATCTCCGTAGTAAAAAAATTCTTCGTTGGCTTCTTTTATAGTAGCAAAGTCGTCTAAAAATACTGCTTGAAGACCATATACAAAGTCTCCTTTAACCATAATATGCGTGTCTCGCCAGTAACCGAATTTACTGCGACCTACATATTCATCACCTATATTTATTCCGCCTATAAAGCCAACCTTCCCATCAATTACAACTATTTTTCTATGATTGCGATAATTAATTTGAGTATTAATTTTCCTAAGGATTGGAGCTAAAAAGTAAGAGTATTGTACTATGTCTACTCCTACAGCTTTTAATTCCTTAATATAATTTTTACTTAGCCTTATACATCCGACTCTATCCAGTATTAATCTGATTTTAACTCCTTCTAGAGATTTTTTTATCAGTATGTCCTTTATTTGATTACCAATTTCATCACTTTTTACTATATAGTATTCCATATGAATATGACTTTTAGCTTTCAGTAATTCCTCTTTTAATGCTTCAAACTTTTCGATACCATCCTTATAAATTTTAATGCTATTACTGTTAAAAAGAGGAGACTCACTATTTTTCGATAATAATTCTATCAAAGGAGCATAGGTATGATCTTTTATACCTTTCATCGCTTCATATATTAATCTTTCAATATTTATTCTTGTTTCATCATGAAGCTTATGTTTTTTCCAGTTACGTCCCAAAAAAATATATAAAAATAATCCTATTGGTGGAACTAATATAAAAACTAGCAGCCAGGCTATAGTTTTTTCGGGATTTTTCCTTTCTAGCACTATTACAAATATAGATATAATGGCATTAAAGGCAATTATCCAGTATAAAGCTGACTTCATGTTGCGTTACACCTCCCATTATAAGAATGTTTATAACTTACAGCTAAAAAATGTGCTTCATTAGGATATAATAAAAATAATACTCTTATTATCGAAGGAAATAAAGGATTTTATAGTGAAACATAGAATATTTTATATTTATAGAATACACCTATGATAATAAATTTAAACATAATTATTTGAGAGGATGAAGAATTATGGAATTTGATAAAATAATATATTATGGCTCAACACCGTTTTTTGTACTACTATTTATATTTTTAGTTATTCTTCTTGTTAAACAAATAAAGAAGAATAGATAAGTTAGCCTAGTTTCTATTAGCATCTTTTAATTTAAGATGCTATTTTTTATTTTTGTTTCTTATTCTTTCAAAAGGAATAGACTATAACTTTAAAACACAAAATAAGTTGTAATATAAAATATTAAGGAAGTGATTAATAGTATGTCAATGACAACTGTAAAAACAACAACTAGAAAATTTGAGCAAGGTAATGCTGTAAGATGTGAATGTAATGGATTTAGTATTATACTAGAACCAACTTCAACAACACAAGGCGCAAACGCTAATATGAATCCTATGGAAGCAGTTCTTTGCGCATTAGGTGGCTGTGAAGCACTTGTTTCGATGAATTATGCTAAAAGTAATAATATCAATTTAAAGGATGTTTATGTTGAGATTGAAGGGAACTTAGATTCAGATGGTATGTTAGTACAAAATGTTAAGCCAGGTTTTAATAATATAAAATGTAATGTATATCTGGATACTGATGCAAACGATCAGCAAGTCAAAGCATTAACAGATTTCATAAAAAACAAGGGACCAGTAGTAGATACCATTAAAAATCCAGTTCAATTAGATATAAAAAGTGTGGTAAGAGCATCAGTGAAATAGATTGAATATTATGATTTTATTGCAGGGAAGTATTAAATTTTAACACCTTCCTGCATTTTCATAATGTACATTTTAACTCTTTATGTTACAATTCTATTAATAAGGTTACAAGGGGGACAAATGAATGAAAAAAATAGTTAGTTTAGTTGCAGCTGCTGCTATTACATTAGGAATTTCAAATGTAGCATTTGCAAAAGATGGGTTCAATGTTAGTAGATTGTATGGAGCTGATAGATATAAAACATCTATTAGTATTTCAAACAACTTCAACAGTGGAACAGTTCAAAATATTATAATTGCAAGTGGGAAGGATTTTCCGGATGCTTTAGCTGGAAGTGTGCTTTCTAAAAAACTAAATGCGCCAATAGTGTTAGCTGGTGGAACTGTAAATGATAGCGCAGATAGCATACAGTACATAAAAGACCATTTGGATAAGAATGGAACTATATATTTATTAGGTGGAACAGCATCTATTAGCAATGAATTCGTGGACTATATGAAGAATCAAGGCTATAATAACTTTGTTAGATTAGGTGGAAAAGACAGATTTGATACTAATAAGTATATTGTAAACTCAATGAATGTAGAAAAGGGAACTCCTGTAGTTATAGCAAATGCTTATGGATTTGCTGATGCATTAAGTGTTTCAAGTATTGCAGCACAAAAAGGATATCCTATAATAATGACTTCAACATCAAGCTTATCTGATGAAGCTAAAGATATGATTAAAAATATTGAGCCTAGCCAAGTATATATAATAGGTGGTTATGCTTCAGTTGGAGATAATGTTGTAAATCAAATAAAAGGTATGCTTCCATCATTATCAAATGATAAGATAATAAAATTAGCAGGACAGGATAGATATGAGACTTCATTAAGTGTGTGTAAACACTTTAACTTAGATACTGGTACAGCTGTAATTGCAAATGGAGAGAATTTCCCAGATGCATTATCAGGTAGTGCATTAGCATCAAAGCTTAATGCTCCAATAGTACTTGTTGATGGACAAGATATAACTAAACAAAAGGACTATATATATGGAGGCAATTTTAAAAATATAGTTCTACTTGGAGGATATGGTTCAGTAGATTTTCCAGTTGAGTATTTATTAAAAGGTTCAGAATATATAACTCAAGAAGAAAGAGATTATATAAATAAACTAACAGAATACTGTGACAGTTATAAAACTGAGAGTACAAAGGCTGAAAGTTATTTCCAAGATGTTATGAATAAGGTTACATCAGAAGATATGTTAGCAGGTTTTGAAAATCCTGATACAATGATGAGCACATTAGATAAGTTTATTGAACTATATAAAGGTTGTAGCTCTGCTATGGACACTTACAAGCAAAATTTAGTTAGTTTAAGAGATAAAGCTTCTAGTCTTCAAGCGCCAAATGGAATTGAAGCTCTTAAACAATCCTATATAAACAATATAAACCTTGATATACAGTCTGCAGATAAAGCTAGTACTTTATTAAACTCTTATGTGAATGCCTTTAGCTCCTTTAGAGATGCTGTTAACTCCGGTGACGAAAGCAAAATTGAAGAAGCTGTTAGAAACTTACAAAGCGTTGGATCAAGCAGTCTTGAAGAACTTAATAGCTTAAAGGGTGGAGATCAAGGTATTAATGCATTGAAAGAAAAGTTAGTAAAGATAAAATCTAATATGGATTAATAATAAATGACAGGTTTGCACAAACCTGTCATTTATTATAATTGTATAAAAGTTTTATTCGATGTATACCTAAAAATAATAGTTCCTAGACTTTATCTATTTCAGGTATAACTTCAACATCTTTCTTTTCTTTATTGCCTAAAAAGGTTGAGAGCAAAATAAATGCTCCTCCTATGATTTGAAGTAAGGTTAAGCTTTCCTTCAAAAATATAGTGCTAAAAATAACAGCAGAAATTGGATCTATATAGCTTACTACGGCCACTGTCTGAGCTTTTACATCTTTTATTGCAGAGAAATACACAACATAAGGTATTCCTGTATGAACTATTCCCACAATCAATATAAAAATTGCTGTTTTCATGCTAGATATATGAAGGTTATTTCTATAGAATATAATAGGCAGGAGAAGTAATGCTGCAGTGGAAATTTGGATAACTGTCATTTCATATCCAGATAGACCTTTAATATATTTATTCAGTAAAACCACTGAAGCATAGAATATAGCTGCAATAAGTCCAAATATAACACCTTTAGTATGGTTAAATGCAATATTTGCAGTTGTTGCTTGATTACTCATTATTAAAAAAAGACCGGCCATAGCGCCTATAACAGCGAATAATTTTGACTTAGTGAACTTTTCTTTTAGTACAAAAGGAGATAGTAGTATTACAAATACAGGAGCACAATAGTAGCTTAAAGTAGCATTAGATACGGTAGTATATTTATAGGATTGAAAAAGAAATATCCAGTTTAATCCCATAGCTATGCCTGAAGCGATAAGAAAACAAATATTTTTCTTTCTATCCTTCCTTTGGTTTTCATCTAATTCTATTTTTTTATTATTTTCTTTGCCAAATTTAAGTACTGCACCATATAATATAAGTACTGCACTAGCTATAATTGCCCGTAAAAAAACTGTCTCCATTGAAGGTAAGTCGATGTTTTTTACAAAGAGCCCTACACTTCCCCATATAATCATAGAAATAATAATTTTAAACAATGAATTCAAGAATAAAACCCCCCATAGAACGTTAGTTAAACATACAATGATATTCGTTATAGAATATCATAGCAATAGTTGTAAGTTAATTCAATGACAATTTAAAATATTATAAATTAAACAATTTTCATAATTTTTAACAAGTGTAATCATAATAAAGCTATGATATAATTATAATATAAATGTGAATTAATTTAATCTATTAGTGGGAGGGGAAAATTTGCTTAAATGTGAAGTCTGTGGTAAGCAAGCGGATAAACACCATATAGTGTATAGAAGCCAAGGAGGCGTGGATTTCCCGCTTAACTTTAAATATCTTTGTTCTGAACACCATAGGGGGAAGAACGGACCGCATAAAAGCAGAAGGCTTGATTTAGAATACAAACTCGAATTGCAGCAAAGGTTAAATGATTTATTATATAGAGACTATTATAAAATAGATGAGTTAGTAAATCTTCTTCAAATAAATAAGGGTATGTTGAAGAGGCTTTTAAAAGATTATAGGGTATATAAAGAAGGGTATAAAAAGACAGATATAATATATAGACTAATGGGTAGAAAAGTATACACAGAAGACATGTTAGAAGAATATTATGATTTTATAGCAAACTTTTAAGTTTTATCTATTAGTATCAAATTAAACTTATGAAACGAAATTGGTTATCTAGTATTTTAAAGCATAAAATATACAGATGAAAAATGACAAGTGATAAAATTATAAAAGTCACTTGTCATTTTCTATAATCTGTGGTAAATATAGATTATCAACGAATTAATTTTCTTAATAATTTGTAAATTGAAATAAAATAAAAATAAAATTTTATTTCAATTCACTATATCGTATATTTTTAGAATAACTAGGCGTATTAGGTCTCAAACTGAAAACTCTAGATATGTTTCTAAAAGTTTATGGGAGAAGGGGGCAACAAAAATGAGAGAGGACATATTGATGCTTTTAAGTTTGGAAGAAATTGAGAACACGATTAAAGGTTTAAAAATAGCATTGGAACACATTGATAAGAATAAAGTGGACATAGATGAAAATATGGAAGAACGTATAACTGACATGTTAAGAAAACTTCTATATGTTAAAACTGAATACTCAAATAAAGTTGACTAGAATTATTAATTAAATGCCTTACAGTATGGTAACTTCAATTGTAAGGCATTTAGCTTAAATTTTACAGCTGTATAGAAAGATTTATATGAGGCAAAATATAGCTGTAGTACTTAAAAGGATTAGGAGGATTAAAATCAGATTATATAAAGGGGTATATTAAAAGTTATAAATATGTAAAAATGTAAGTTTATTGACGCTTTACATAAAATATTATTGTAAAATATACATATAATTAATAAAGGAATGTGAAGAATATGAATATAGCATTTTTTCTTACACCGAAGAGTGACGTAGTTTATGCAACTTTAAGTACAACGATGGGACAAGTGTTAGAACTGATGGAAAAAGAAAGATATACGGCGATCCCAATTATTGATGATAAGGGTAAATATGTAGGGACTTTAACAGAAGGAGATTTACTTTGGAAGCTAAAAAATACTCCTGGATTAAATTTTAATAATGCATACGATGTGATGCTTAGGGAAGTACCAAGACGTAGGTGTAATAAGTCTGTTTTTATTGATTCAAACATAGAAGACCTATTAAGGCTTTCAGTAAATCAAAATTTTGTTCCAGTGGTGGATGACAATAGAACTTTCATAGGGATAATAAAAAGAAGTGAGATCATTAATTATTTTTATGATACTTTATTTAATAAAGATAAGAGTATAGTATAGGTATGAACTAAAGTCCCTCTAGTTTTGTCCAGAGGCAATATGCACAAGACAAAACTAGAGGGATGGTTTTAAAAGTGTGAACCGTTATCATTATTACGCATAACTCTTCCCTTTGCCTGGTAAATAGAGTCATTACCGTGGTCCATATATCCAGTTGTTGAATCTAAACTATTTTCATTATGATCTTTCATAGATTGTGCTATGGAATTTAGGATACTATTTGAACTATCTTTTTTAAATACCTTTTTCTTACTCATAAATTCATCTCACCTTTATAATTTTATTTAATAAATAAATCTTTTAATTCATATTAAAAGATTACTTTGCTGAAAATTTTCCTGATAGTCCCGGTGTTTCTTTAGCAACTCTTCGTGTTTCTTGATTTTTATTTTTGTGCTTATATTCCTTGTCTTTTGTAAATACCTCAGCTTTTTTCTTAACCATTTATAACTCCCCTTTCAGAGTTTATTTTCTCCCTGTGTGGCATGTTTTATTCTATTTATAACAATTCATTGATTTAGGAAAAATTCAATTATTTGCAGCAAAGGGAATGATTTAATAGAAAACTTTTGTTACAGACGGAACATAATAAGTATATCTATAAGTTGGCATCTGGAGGTGATTTTTTGTATCCAAGTATAGCAGACATATTAAAAATAAATGACACAAGTATATTAATTTCAAGAATGAATCATCAATCGAATATAGTAATAGGTGTGCCACATCATACTCCAGTAGGGACTTTTATGATGCCCTGTGAGGAACATATATATGGAGATCAAAACACAGGGTATGTTGGATATAACATAGCAGAAAGCTTAAATTGCAACTTTTTATGTGCATGTAATTATTTTATAGACCCAAATAAAAAGAAGAACAATAATTATAGTGATTATTACGTGGCATTAGAGAAATGTAATCCAAAATATTTGGTTGAAATTCATGGTCATGGAGTAGAACATTGTGGCAATGATATTGAAATATCTTCAGGAAGTAAAGAAGATGAGTTTTATGCAATAAAGTTAAAAGATGAAATAAGAAGAATTATTGGTGCTCAATTAGAAGAAGATGAGAATAATAAGGATTTACGAAATCTTGAAAAAATAAATATAAATGCAGACTTTAATAAAATATACTACAAGGCCAGCAAGTCAGCAACAATAATTGATAAAAGATGGATTAGCTACCATATAGAGCTTCCACTTATATTAAGAATAGAGGATAATAGTGGGAATTTACCAAGGACAGGTTTGGAATTTGTTAGCATATTATGCAAATCGATAAAAAATGTTTGTTTATATTGACAATAATAGATTAACAGTATTATAATGTTATTAAATTAATAAATGGCAATCCTTTGACGAGGAAGAGTAGCTATTATGTTTAATCACAGAGAGCTGAGGGTGGTGGGATCTCAGTATGAAAACAAATAGTGAATGGACCTTAGAGGAGTAAATCGAAATTCAAGATTCTTGAAGAGTAGTGGTTACCGTTAGCCGTACGTTATAATGGCTAGAGCATGTTGGTGCTTGAAGATGAGAGGTGTTTAATTATTATTATTTTTAAATACAATTTAGGTGGTACCGCGGATAACTCCGTCCTAATTTTTAGGATGGGGTTTTTTATTTTGTATAAAAACTAAGCTTATTTAAATAAGCTATCTATTTGAGGTTTTAGTGAAAGTTTTAAGAGCGCTCATGAATTTTCATTAAATATAAATATATAGAAAATTATTATTTAAAGGAGAGATTTTTTATGAATTCAAGAATAAATTTAAAAAGAATTATTATAAATTCACTATTTCTAGGAATAGGTGCAGTCATTCACCAAATTGCTCCACCTATATTATTAGGAATGAAGCCAGATTTTTCTCTTGTGATGCTATTTATCATATTAATTTTGAATGACGATTATAAAACTTGTTTAAGTGCTGGAATTGTAGCAGGTTTATTATCAGCTGCCACAACAACTTTTCCTGGAGGTCAGTTAGCAAATATAGTGGATAAACTAGTAACTATGAATGTAATATTCTTTTTATTGATACCTTTAAGAAATATACCTAATAATCAAGTGAAAATTATTTTAACTGCGGTAATAGGCACTATAGTAAGTGGATCATCATTTCTATTTGCAGCTTTAATAACAGTAGGTTTGCCTGCAAGTTTTAAGGTATTATTTATATCAGTAGTGCTGCCTGCAACTTTAATAAATACTATAGCTGCTTTTGTATTATTTAATGCTTTGAATGCTGCTACAAAAAGAACAGCTAGAGAAATATAATCAATATTTTTTAAAATAATAACTACCTTAGATAGAATACAATTTTATCTAAGGTAGTTATTCAATGTTTTAGTCAAATCTTAATTGATCATAAGTTTCTTCTCTATTTTCCTGTTTTTCTTTTATATTTTTAAGAGTTTGATCATCCATTTTTGAACCAAAATGCTCTACATATTCTTTTGTATCTTCTATATTTTCTTTAAGATTTTCAAGTGGATGATCGTCATAAGTATCACCATATATTATAGTATTTTTTAAATGTTGAATTTCGGCCTTTCTAGCTGCTTGAATATCTCTTGCATGAGCTTTTCCTTTAGGATCGCCTATTTCTGAATATTGCTCAAGATGTCTTTCAGTTCTAGTGTAATTTTCCACAGTAGTAATTAATTCATCTAAACGATGTTCAGTTTTTTCTGCAAGTCTTCTTTTTTCTATTAAGGAATTTTTTTCTCTGTCTTGTTCATTTCCCATTATGAAAGCCCTCCTCATAAACTATCTATTACATACTTATTTTGAGTTTTATAAGAAGGTTTAATACTATAGAAAGTTTTCTAAAATTACAATATTTTTATTTAAAGATTTTTCGTAGTGTAGCGGAGAAAAGTCTTCCTTCACTGTCCTCTGTCAATTGTCCTCTGTCCTCTAAAAAATTAAAGTTATAGATATCTTAAGTTTTTCATGCTTATGTCTAATACTTTAAAAGAATGAGTAAGTGCTCCAGTAGATATAAAATTTACTCCAGTTTTAGCTATAGAATCTATTGTATCTAAAGTAACATTTCCAGAAGCTTCAATTTGAGCTTTGCCATTTATAATTTCTACTGAAGTTTTTAACATTTCTATATTCATATTATCAAGCATAATTATATCAGCACCACACTCTAAAGCTTCTTTCAATTGAGTTAAGGTTTCAACCTCTACTTCTATTTTTCTAACAAAAGGAGCATTTTTTCTTACTAAATCAATAGCATTTTTAATCCCACCAGCTGCATCTATATGATTATCTTTTATTAAAACTCCATCATTTAATCCAAATCTGTGATTAGTTCCTCCGCCAATTTTTACTGCGTATTTTTCAAAGATTCTCATATTAGGAGTAGTTTTTCTTGTGTCTAAAAGTCTAACATTAGTTCCTTCAAGTTTTTTTACAAATTTTTTTGTAAGAGTAGCTATTCCACTCATCCTTTGAAGAAAATTTAAGGCAACTCTTTCTCCACTAAGTAAAGTTTTAGTGTTGCCTACGATTTCTCCAAGTTTTTCGCCTTTTCTAACTTCCGCTCCATCCTGTATATATAATTTTACCTCTGCATCTCCAAGGATATGAAAAACTCTTTCAAAGACTTCAATTCCAGCTATTATACCATCTTCTTTTACAATTAGTTCTATAGCAGCTTTTTGTCCGCTGTCTACTATAGATTCTGTTGTTATATCTCCATATTGTATATCTTCATTAAGAGCACTTTTTATAATATCATCAGCAAGTGACCAATTCATTCCTTATGTCTCCTCTCAATTTACATAATGTATTAATTAAAACATCTCTATTTAAATTTTTATAATAGTCTAAGGTGCATTGAATTTTTTCTGGTTTTGTTATTTTAACTTGCATGCTTTTTATTTCCTTATTTATCTTCTCAGCACCTCTTCTTGAAAATACTAGACCTTCCAATAGGGAATTACTAGCTAATCTATTTGCGCCATGAACACCTGTACAGCTAACTTCACCGAAGGCATATAGATTGCTCATGGAGGTTTGTCCGTATAAATTTACATCTATTCCTCCCATAAAATAATGTTGTGCAGGAGAAACTGGAATTGGTTCCTTGCATATGTCTACACCATTTTTTAAACACTCTTCATATATATTGGGAAATCTTTTTAATAAAAAATCTTTACTCATAAAACTAACATCAAGATAAACATTTTTAGAATTAGTTTTTATCTTTTCCTCACATATATGCTTTGTAACTATGTCTCTTGAAAGTAATTCATCTACAAATCTTTCGCCTCTGTTATTTATAAGTTTTCCTCCTTCACCCCGTATTGATTCTGAAATTAGAAATTTTCTACTATTTAGACTCTCATCAAAGAATGCTGTAGGATGAAATTGTATATAGTCTAAATTTTTAACTTTTATATTATTTCGTATAGCTATAGATATGCCATCACCTGTAATTATTCTTTGATTTGTAGAATTTTTAAAGATTCCTCCTATGCCACCTGTTGCTAATATACTAACCTTAGCATGAATATCTATTTGTTCATTATCTTTTATACAAATTGCTCCAGTGCACATATTATTATTTTTTAATATCTCTACTAGCTCACAATTTTCATATATAGTAATATTATTTTTTGACTTTACTTTATTTAAAAGAATTTCTTCAACTCTTTTTCCAGTTATGTCCTTATAATAAACAATTCTATTAATGCTATGGGCACCTTCACGTGTAAAACATAAACCTTCTATATCTCTTTCAAAATCTACTCCAAGTTTACAAAGAGCACTTATATTATCTATGGATTCTTCTACTAGAACTTTAACAGCATCAATGTCATTCTCATATTTCCCAGCTTTTAAGGTATCTTCTGTAAAAAGATCTATGTCTGTATATCCTCTTGCTACAGATATTCCGCCTTGAGCTAAAGCAGTATTACACTCATCTTTTCTTCCTTTAGAAATCATAACTACATTAAGATTATCGCTTAAGTTTAGAGCCGAATATAACCCAGCAACACCAGTACCAATAATCAAAACATCGGTAATAAGTTCCATATATTTTAACCTCCAAGCTTGTGCATGTTTGATAAAGCATTGTAAGCTTTTTGTCGTAGTTCCTCTTTTAACTCTATATTATATTCCATGTTTAAAAGACAATTATATACATCTTTTAAATAGGTTTTTTTCATGTTGATACAACTCATTCCGCCGCCAGGAATATAAAATTCCTTATTAGGGTCATTTAGCTTCATTTGATGAAGAACTCCTTCCTCAGTAGCTATAAGAAATCTTTTATTAGAGCTTTTATTAACAAATTTTATGATTTCTCCTGTACTTCCAATAAAATCTGCAGCATCTCTAACAGGTTTTTCGCATTCGGGATGGGCTGCAATTAGTATATCAGGATGCAAATTTTTGGCTTTAGCTAATTCTTCAGGTCTAACTTTTTTGTGAGTTATACAAAACCCATTCCATAAAATAAATTTTTTCTCAGGAATTTGTTCTTGAATATAACTTCCCAAGTTTTTGTCAGGTAAAAATATTATCTCCTCTTCTTCTAAATTTCTTATTATTTTTAGAGCGTTGGAAGAAGTACAGCATACATCAGACATAGCTTTCACTTCTGCAGAAGAATTTATATAGCATACAATCTTTGCATTTGGATGCTTTTTCTTTAATTCTTCAACACCCTCAGCATCGGCCATATCTGCCATAGGACACCCAGCATCTATTACTGGAAGTAATACAGTTTTTTTAGGAGAAAGTATTTTGGCACTTTCAGCCATAAATTTTACGCCACAAAAGACTATTACTTTTTCCTTGCAATCTTTGGCTATTTTACTTAGATAGTAAGAGTCGCCAACTGCATCTGCTATATCCTGAATATCGGATCTTTGATAATAATGGGCTAAAATTATAGCATTTCTTTCTTTTTTTAATTTTAATATTTCATCTTTAAAATTAATCTCCATATAAGTTCCCCCAGAATACATATTTATTTTACATGTGTATATACACCTGTAAAATAAATATACCACTAAAAGTATATTATATCAACTTGGTTGGTTAATATTTTAATTTGGTGAATTAAAGTATTTTAAGAAATAAATGCAAAATTATTGTCAAATAATTTATAAATATGTCTTATAAAATTTTACAAAACTACATCACATAATATAGTAGTTTACATTATTATATAGTATAATAGTACTTAACATTATAAAGTAGTTTATATAATAAAATAAATTTATTGAGGAGGTTTACTCATTGGAATTTGATAAAGAAATACTGAAAGGTTATATTGACACAATCATATTATGTGTTTTACAAGATAATGATATGTACGGATATGAAATTGCTAAAAGAATAAAGGAGAAATCAAAAGAAAAATTTGAAATAAAGGAAGCTACTTTATATGTATCCTTAAAAAGGCTAGAAAAAAAGAATTATTTAGAAGGATATTGGAATGATGATGAAAGAACCGGAGGTGGAAGAAGAAGGTACTACAGAATTACTGAAGAAGGCAGGAAGTATTTTTCAGGAAAGGTAGAAGAATGGGCACTTTTAAAATCATTATTAAATAATTTTATGGAGGTTATATTAGATGAATAAAATTGAGGACTATATCTATAAAATTTATGAGAATTTCGATAATGCAGATGAAGATACAAAAATATTGAAAGAAGAAATGAGAACGCATTTATATGAGGAAGTTGAGGAGTTAAAAAAGCAAGGATTAAGTGAGGAGGAGAGTATAGATAAGGCACTAGAGAACTTTGGAAAAGACAACTCTGTAGTAAATGAAATGAACTATATATTGAGAAATCGTAGTATATTCACAAAAATGCTTATTAAAGCAGGTGTTGTTGTTTTTATTATAGGATGCTTGTTTCAAGTTATTAGTATATTCTATAGTGGTGAAGGTATTCAGTATTTTAGTGGAGATTTAATTAAAAATGGATTTAGAAGTATTTCATATCTATTATTTATGATTTCACTAGCTATTTGGGATATAGCTTTCTATTATTATTACTATCTTAAAAATAACGATTTAGTTGTGATGGCGTTTTTGCTTTGCGATTTTGTCATATGCATACCTGTTTTGTTTATATGGGTTTACTTTCCGAACCACAAGATGGCAAGTATGACTTTTATATTAGGCATTACTTTTGTAATAACTCTAATTCTAAGGATATATTATGTTAAAAACAAAAAGTGGAATTAGAGTACATTGGTCGATGTATCGCATTTGCGAAACGAGTTTAAAAATATAATAGTTTTCTGACGTAAGGAAGAAAACTCACCTTCACTGTCAATTGTCCACTGTCAACTGTCCTCTAAAAAATGCTTCGCATTTTTTTATATTACGAATTAAAGTATAGGTAATATGTACAAGTATAATAGCTATTACTATAGGATATTATAAATAATAAGCATGATAAGTTAATTAAAAAAGTGCAAAAACTTTTTATAAATTGGTAAATAACGGAGGGAATTTATATATGAAGATAGGTGACAAAAGAAACTATAAACAAAAAGGGTTTAGAGAAGGAACGAGGTTTTCAAAAAACCAGATAAAGCAAACTATTGAAAAGAGAGCTTATAATGAAAGTGGATGGAACAATAAAGATGGAGAACAATATGAATAAATAATATTAAAGTAAATTTTAAATTATTACATTTGATTATTAGCAAATATAGTGATAAAATTATAACTAACCAAGTTATTTATGAATTCAGATAATTTTGGAAAGCTTCTGGAATATTTGATGCATAAATAACACTATCTATATTTTTAACCTAACAGAGAGGAATGTTCTGATCTGAAGGGATTGTAGATTTATAAGTAGGTAGTCGGTATATATTTTATATATCTATAATTTGCGAATAATCTAACTTTCCCTAAAAATACAATGAATTTCCTATTTAAGAAAGAATTCTATTCTTAAAAGAAGAAATTCTAACTAGTCAATGGCTTAAATTTTTCAATTTAAGCTGATTTGATAGATAAAGTATTTTAGGGAAAGTTTTTGTTTTTTGTAATAATTTTCGAGGAGAGAATTACATGAAGATAGTAAGGGGACTATTTATACCATTTATCATTATTACCATATGGTGTGTAGGATCTGCATTACATATATTTAATGATTATATTATACCAAGCCCGCTATCAGTGGGAAGTGCTGCATATACGTTAATTAAAAGTGGAGTATTATTTAAGCACTTAACAGTAAGTTTTTATAGGGTATTTATAGGTTTTATTATAACCTTTGCAGTAGCTTTTCCTTTTGCAATTTTGGTAGGTATGAATGAAAAAACAAGGCCATATTTAGAACCAATTTTAGAGTTTAACAGACATATTCCACCGATTGCACTGATTCCAATACTAATATTATGGTTTGGAATAGGAGAACTTTCAAAGATATCAGTTATATTTCTTGCAACCTTTTTCCCTATATTCTCAAGTACGTTAAATGGAGTAACAAACTACGATAAAAAGCTTTTAGAAGTTGGAGAGGTTTTTCAATTTAGTAGTAAAGATAAATTTTTCAAGATAATATTGCCTCAAGCGGTTCCATCAATATTAACAGGTGTACAGCTAGGATTAGGATATAGTTGGAGAGCTTTGATGGGAGCAGAATTAATTGCAGCATCATCTGGTATAGGCTATATGATAATGGATGCAGAACAGTTATCAAGGCCAGATATTATTATAGTGGGCATTTTTTCTATAGGCATTTTAGGATATGTTATTGATTATATATTTCTTAAGTTAACAAATAAGTTTATGCGCTTCCATGGAAAAGAGGTGAAGTATGGCAGGGCTTATAGTAAAGAATCTATACAAGAATTTTAATATAAATAATAAAGAAATTCTGGCTCTTAATAATATAAATTTATATATAGAAGATGGAAGTTTTGTCACCATTGTTGGAAAAAGTGGATGTGGAAAAACTACTTTACTTAGAATAATATGTTCACTAGAAAAGCAAACCTGTGGTGAAATAGAGTTTACTTCTGATAATAAAGAAGAAGATATATCAAGAAGAGTGGGAATAGTATTCCAAGAACCAAGGCTTATGCCTTGGCTTACTGTAGAACAAAACATGGCATTTCCGCTTCTGAAAAATAAAAATAAGGAAGAAACTTATTACATAGTTCACAAGTACCTTGAAATGCTTGGTTTAGAAAGCTTCAAAGATGCATATCCATCACAAATTTCAGGAGGTATGGCTCAAAGAGTATCCTTAGGAAGAACACTTTGCTATGATCCAGAGATAATATTAATGGACGAGCCTTTAGGAGCGCTGGATGCTTTTAATAGAAGAAAGCTTCAAAATGAATTTATAAATATTTTTATAGAAAATAAAAAGACAGTTATATTTGTAACTCATGATGTTGAAGAAGCTATTTATTTAGGACAAAAGGTAGTAGTAATGGATGATGGGAAAGTATCAAGTGAAATATCAGTACCCCTAGAATATTATAGAGATACAACTGATTTACGATTTTTAAAACTAAGAGAAGATATACTTCACTTGTTTTTGAAATAAAATTACAAATTTTTACTGAAATATATCACTTTAAAAGAATAATATTTTGAAAAGTTATAGGAGGAATAAAAATGAGAGAGTATTTAGCAGAGGAGTTTATTATAGACTCAGAGATAAGAGAGTCTATAGAAGAGGGAAAGAAAAAGGCAAATGACAGAGAGTATGTGATGAGTCTTATTGAAAAGGCAAAAAGTTGTAAGGGACTTACACATAGGGAAGCAGCGGTATTATTAAATATTGAGGACAAAGAAATACTGGAGGAAATGTTTAGTGCTGCAAGAAAGATAAAAGAAACTATTTATGGTAACAGAATAGTGCTATTTGCACCACTTTATGTAAGTGATTATTGTGTTAACGGATGTAAATATTGTGGATATAAGTGTTCGAATGAAGATTTTCCAAGAAGAAAGTTAACTATGGATGAGATAAAAGAAGAAATAGAACACATCGAAGCTCTAGGTCACAAAAGAATTGTGCTGGAAGCGGGAGAAGATCCTAAAAATTGTTCTTTAGATTATATAATCGACTGTATTAAAACTATCTATTCAATGAAATTTAAGAACGGAAGTATTAGACGTATAAATATTAACATTGCAGCTACTACTGTAGAGGATTACGAGAGATTAAAAGACGCAGAAATAGGAACATATACACTTTTCCAAGAAACATACCATAAACCAACTTATGAAAAATTGCATCCTACTGGACCAAAACATAATTATAACTGGCATACCACAGCTATGCATAGAGCAAGAGCTGCAGGTATTGATGATGTAGGAATAGGTGTACTTTATGGTTTGTATGATCATCAATATGATACTGTGGCTATGCTTATGCATGCTGAACATCTTGAGAAAGCAACAGGGGTTGGTCCACATACTATATCAATGCCAAGATTAAGAGCTGCAGATGGAGTAGACATTAAAGAGTTTCCATATTTAATTACAGATGAACAGTTTATAAAGATAGTGGCAGTTTTAAGACTTGCAGTTCCGTATACTGGAATGATTCTTTCAACTAGAGAAGAATCAAACTTTAGAGATAAGGTTATATCAGTTGGAATATCACAGATAAGTGCTGGTTCATGTGTAGGGGTTGGAAGCTATTCAGAGAAGAATGCACTTAAGCATTCTGATGAAAAGCCTCAATTTGAAGTAGCTGATCATCGTACACCATCTGAAATTCTTAAAAATCTTTGTAAATCCGGTTATATTCCAAGTTATTGTACTGCATGCTATAGAGCTGGAAGAACTGGCGATAGATTTATGGAGTTTGCAAAGAGTGGCACAATACACAATTTCTGTTTACCTAATGCAATATTAACATTTAAAGAATATTTAATAGATTATGCAGATGAGGAATTACGTGCTGTTGGAGTAGAAACTATAGAAAAGAATTTATTAAATATTCCAGATGAAAGAGTTCGCAGGGAAACAATAGAAAAGCTTGCAAGGATAGAAAAAGGTGAAAGAGATCTAAGATTCTAAACTGTAATATAAATATAGGAAACTGTCTCAAAGTAGAAAAATAGTGCAATATATTGTAGCTAAAATTCATTTTGAGACAGCCTCTTTTAAATTAGGGGGATAATGTAGATGAAAATTCTAAATAAGGCAGGTATTATATTTAGCTGCATGCTACTAATTATTGCATCATTAACAGGGTGTGCTTCAACTCAAGGTTCAAAGGACGATAAGAATAAACAACAATCAGTAGAGAAGGTTAAAAATATAAATATTTCTTATGTAAAGGCTCCTTTGAATGTACCATCTATAATTGAAAAGAAGAAGAGCTTATTTGAAAATGAGTTTTCAAAGGACGACATAAAAGTAACTTTCCCTGAAATTACAGAGGGATCAAAAATGACAGAAGCAGTAGCAGCAGGATCTTTAGATTTTTGTAATGCAATAGGAGCAACCTCTGTTATTATGGCTGCTGCTAATGGAGTAAATATTAAAATAATAGGTATGTACAGCAGAGCGCCAAAGGCATTTACAATAATGACGAAGAACCCTTCAATAAAGACAGTATCGGATTTAAAAGGGAAAAAGATAGCAGGACCTAAAGGAACTATACTGCACCAACTTCTTCTTGGAGCATTACAGAAGGAAAATATGAAAATTGAAGACGTGCAGTTTGTAAATATGGGAATACCTCAAGGTGTTTCTGCCTTAATGTCTGGCAGTGTTGATGTGGCTCTTGTGGCAGGTCCAGCTGTTCCACAGGCTCTAGAAAAAGGAGCTAGAATAGTTACTACCGGTGAAGGGATATTAGATGCCAGTATAGTAATAGCTGCAAGAGGTGATTTTTTAGATAAACATTTAGATATAGCTAAAAGATATATGAATGTTCATGAAAAGAGCTTGGATTTTATGAAAAATAACCCAGAAGAAACATATAAATTAGCTTCAGAGGAAACTAATATATCAATAGATAAGGTTAAGGAAATGTATAACTGGTATGATTTTAATCCGCAAATTACAGATAAGGACATAAAAGAATTGGAGAAAACTCAAGATTTTCTAAAGGAAAATGGAATGCTAAATAAGACCGTGGATATAAAAACATTGGTTAAAGACATAACAAAATAGCTTCAAAATATTTGGAATTTTACTTCAGCTACCCCCCAATATGTAGTAAACTATACATATTGGGGGGGTAGTGCATTAAAGAGGTAAGGGAGGTATCAAATAAACAACAAAGAGATCTTCATAAGTATGATGTTAAAGATATTACAACTATTAAAATTAAACTTGTGGTTTTGCTGGCATTTCCAAAGAAATTCTTTTATTTATGGAATACATAAAAAGTTAGGTATTAATAAGAATAGCAAGAGAGGATAGGTTTATATGTGTAAAAGAAAATTGAATTTTATCTATGGATTAGTTCTAGCATTAGTACTTGCAGTTGCGACACCTGCAAAAGCTGAGTCTTTGATAGAGAGTAAAAGGTTATGGGGGAACGACAGGTATGAAACCTGCGCTGAGGTTGTAAATGATCAATGGACAAGCTCTGATTATGCAGTAATAGTTAACGGAGAAAATTTTCCAGATGCATTGAGTGCATCAGCTTTAGCTAAAAAGTATAATGCACCTATTTTACTTACTCAATCGAATAAGCTTGATACCAATACATTAAATGAGTTGAAGAGACTTAAGGTAAAAAATGTTTTTATAGTTGGTGGAGATTTTGTGGTAAACAAAAGCGTTGAACAAGCTATAAAGAGCTTAGGAATACAGACTACAAGATACAGCGGGCAAGATAGAAATGAAACTTCAGTAAAAGTAGCAGAACAAATAGGAACTGATAATGGAATTATTGTTAGTATAGATGACGACTTTATATTTGCACTTTCAGCATCACCAATGGCGGGCAAATTGAATATGCCTATTATACTAGTACCAAAAGATAAAATACCTACTTCAGTTAAAAATTTTATTTCGAGTAAAAGTATTCCTAAGACTTATGTATTAGGTGGCAGTTCTGTAATCAGCGATGAAGTAATATCTAATTTTCCGAGTGTAGAAAGGATAGTTGGAACAAATACATATGAAAATAATATAAAGATTATAGAGGCTTTTGCAGACAAGTTGGATTTAAACAGTGCATATCTAGCTTATTCAGAAAAATTTGCAGATGCATTAAGTGGGTCAGCTCCAGCAGCCTTAAATGGGAATCCAATAATTTTGGTAGGAGATAAGCCTAGTGATGAAACATTGAATTTTATAAGATCACAGCACTTTAGTAAATTTAAGGTGCTTGGTGGAGAGGCTGGAATTAGCAAATCAACTTTAGAATACTTGGAAGATTTAGATGCAGGAAAGATAATATTTAAAGATACAAATTTTGAAAAGAATATAAGAGATGAAGTAAATCGCATGGGAAAGTTAGGCGATGAGACGTATGAACTTAAACGTAGTCTTTATAAAGAAGATGTTCAATATATGTTTAGCATATGTATCAAAGCTGATGACGATACAAAGATAAAAGATATTACTGGCATTGAAAATTTAACTGGTTTAGAGTTTTTAGATCTTGAAAATAGTGAAGTAAGTGATATAAGTTGTTTAAGAGGTTTGAATAAGCTGATACTTCTTAAATTAGATGGTAACCAAATAAATGATATAAGTGCATTAAAGGAATTAAGTAATCTACGTGAACTCGATTTAAGTAATAATCAAATCAGTGATGTAAGTGTTTTAAAGGGATTAACTAAATTAACTCAACTTAATTTAGCTGGAAATCCAATTAGTGATGAGGAGAAAGAGAAGCTGAAAAAGGCATTACCTAACTGTAATATTACATTTTAGAAAGTTTTAAAAATTAAAAAATCACTGTAATTATCTTCAATAGCATTTAGTGTAGGTATAATTCCTTCTTTTACCTAAAAGGGTTAACTTTTTTATAGAACTTTTGACTGTCCAGAATAACATAATTTGTAATAAAATGATATAATGTAGATAGATAACATTTTCACAAATAGCATAATTTAATATCGAGGAGGAAGATCATGTTTCTGATGATTGACAACTATGATTCATTTGTGTACAACTTGGTAAGATATTTAGAAGAACTAAAAGAAGACGTTAAAATCTGTAGAAACGATAAGTTAACTTTAGAAGATATAGAGAGGATGCAGCCAGAAGGAATTATAATTTCACCAGGGCCTAAATCACCTGAACAATCCGGTATTTGTGTAGACGTAATTAAAAAATTTAGCGGCAAGATTCCCATTCTAGGAATATGTCTTGGACATCAAAGTATAGGATATGCCTTTAATGCAAATATAGTTAAAGGTGAGGAGCCTGTACATGGAAAGGTGTTTGAAGTTTATCATAAAAATAGTGGAGTATTTAAAAAAATTAAAAACCCAGTGAAGGTTACAAGATATCATTCCTTGATAATAGATAGAAAGACCATACCAGAATGCCTTGAAGTAACTTGCGAAACTTCTGATGGAGTGGTGATGGGAATTAGACATAAGGAATACCTTGTTGAAGGTGTGCAGTTTCATCCTGAAGCAGAACTTACAGAGTTCGGACACCAAATGCTTAAAAGCTTTTTAGAAGAAGCAAGAGAATTTAATAAGTTTAGGTATCTTCAAAAAAATAAATAGATAGTATGCTAGTATATTTTTGGAGGATATCTTAGATAAAAATAAATGAACTGGGGGATAGTTATATGCAGGTTTTGGTTGAAGAAATAAAAACAGAGCTAGATGCTTTTGATATATATTCATTATTTAAAGAGGATAAAACAGCTTCGATTCTAGACAGTGCTATGGCATATAAAAATTTAGGAAGATACTCCGTTGTAGGGTTAAACCCTTTTACTACATTTAAATATGAAGAAAAAATATGCACTATAAATGGAGAAAAAGTTAGTGGAGAACCTTTTGAAGAACTTAAAAAGCTCATTAATATATATAAAGTAGAAAATAATACGGAACTTCCATATATAGCAGGAGCTATTGGATACTTTTCATATGATTTAGGGAGAACTATAGAGAAGTTTCCTATTATGGCTTTAGAAGAAGTAAAAATACCTGATTGTTATTTTTATTTTTATGATAATGCTATTGTAGTTGACAATCTAGAAAAGAAAACCTATATTACTGGTTTAGGGATATTAAAGTCAAGTGAAAATAGTGTTGGAGAAATAAGAAATAGAATATTAAAAGGGAACAGGGTTAAATATGATGAATTAAATAAAAGCAATACAGAATTCACATCAAACTTTGGTAAAGACGAGTACATAGATACTGTAGAAAAGGTTAGACAGTATATAAGAACTGGAGATATATACATCACCAATTTAACTCAAAGATTTTGTTGTGATACAACAAAAGATCCTTATGAGGTTTATAAAAATTTAAGACACATAAATCCAGCACCTTTTGCAGCATTTATGAATATTGAGGACTTCAGCATTGTATCATCTTCACCAGAGAGATTTTTAGAGATAAAAAGTAATATTGTTGAGACAAGACCTATTAAGGGTACAAGGCCCAGAGGAAAAAATTGTGAAGAAGATTTGAAAAATAAGATGGAGCTTATAAATAGTGAAAAGGATAAATCAGAATTATTGATGATTGTAGACTTAGAGAGAAATGATTTGAGTAAAGTCTGTAAGCCTTTTTCCGTAAAAGTTACGGAATTATTCAAATTAGAAGAATACAGCACAGTATTCCATCTAGTGTCTACTGTAGTAGGAGAACTTAGAGATGAATATACTGCAGTAGATTGTTTAAAAGCTTGTTTTCCAGGAGGGTCTATAACTGGAGCACCTAAAGTTAGAGCTATGGAGGTTATAGAAGAATTAGAACCTACAAGAAGAAACATATATACAGGATGTATAGGATATTTCGGATTTGACGGAAATGCTGACTTCAACATAGTTATAAGAACTATACTTATGAAAGACAAAAAAGCTTATCTTGGAGTTGGCGGAGGAATTACATGGGAGTCTCTAAAAGAAGATGAATATCAAGAAACTTTAGATAAGGCTAAAGCTTTGATGAGAGTGCTATAGCTGCAATTCGTAAAATAAAAATATTGCGTCGCAAAATTCTTAAAAGGTGTGATAATACTTATGATAGTTTTGAATGGGGAACTGATAGAGGGGCAAAAAGTTTTTTTGGATCAAGGTTTTTATTTTGGAAGAGGACTTTTTGAAACCATATTAGTTAAGAATAAGCCAGTGTTTCTTAAAGAGCATTTGAATAGAATAAATAATGACCTTAAAGTTATAGGGATTAATAGATACATAGAAGAAGATGATGTAATATATGCGATAGATAAATTAAAATGTACAGATTGTATTTTAAAATTAGTGGCCACAGAGAAAAATGTTATTTTCACTGATAGAAAAAACAGTTATTCAAAAGAACAATATGAAAAAGGCTTTAGTGTAAAAATAAGTTCTATAAGAAGAAATAAGTATTCAACAATGACTTATTTAAAGTCACTAAATTATCTTGAAAATATTTTGGAACACGATAAATGCATTGATGAAGGTTATAATGAAGTATTATTTTTAAATACGGAAGATAACTTGGCAGAAGGTAGTATTTCAAATGTATATTTTATTAAAAACGAAAAAATATATACGCCATCTGTTGATTGCGGATTGCTTAATGGAACAGTAAGAAAATTCATTATAAACAATTTTGAAGTAGTAGAAGGAAAATTTCAAAAAGAAGATTTAGTAGCTTCTGATGGTATTTTTTTAACTAATAGCGTTATGGGAATTATGAAGGTATCAACTCTGTGTAATAAGGAGTTTCAAGACAATATTATTATAGAAAATATAAGACAATATTATGAAAATTATATAAAAGAAAAATATTAACAAGGAGGGAATCTGGAATATTAGTTGAGGATTATAGGGTCACTTGTCGGTAAGTTAACTTATATCTAGTTTGTTTCCCTATATATAAAGTCACAGCTAGCCAGGAATACTATGACAAAAATAATGAGAATAGGAAAAAAAGACTTTGAACTTGGTAAAAGAACCTACATAATGGGGATACTTAATGTTACCCCAGATTCATTTTCTGATGGTGGAAGATTTAACGATATAGAGATAGCAATAAATCATGCTAAGGAAATGGTAGCTGAAGGTGCAGATATAATAGATATAGGGGGAGAGTCTACAAGACCTAATCATAAGCCTGTATCAGAGGAAGAGGAATTAGAAAGAGTCATTCCTGTAATTAGAGCATTGTCCAAGGAAATAGATGTACCAATATCAATTGATACCTATAAAGGTAGAGTTGCAGAGATGGCAATAAAAGAAGGGGCGGCATTAATAAATGATGTTTGGGGATTTAAGAAAGATCCATATATTGCAGAAGTAGCTGCGAAGTACAAAGTGCCCTGTTGCTTAATGCATAATAGAGACAATAGGAATTATAGTAACCTTATGGAAGATGTTTTAAAGGATTTGGAGGAAAGTGTAAACATAGCATTAAAGGCTGGAGTAAAACCAGAAAATATAATATTAGATCCAGGTATAGGCTTTGCAAAGGATTATGAAGAAAATTTAATTGTAATGGATAATTTAGAAGAACTAAATAAATTAGGATATCCAGTGCTTTTGGCAACTTCCAGAAAATCGATGATTGGAAATGCTTTGGACTTACCATCGGACGAAAGAGTTGAAGGTACGGTTGCCACTACTGTTATAGGAATTATGAAGGGATATGATTTTGTTAGGGTACACGATATAAAAGAAAATAAGAGAGCTGCAGTTATGACTGATGCTATAGTTAGAAGAAAGTAGTATTTAAACTAAGAAAAGGAGGGGACACCCTCCTTTTAAATTATAAAATTTTAATACTGAAAATTAATTTATATACTTATAAATTAAAAGAATAAACAAGGCCTATTTTGAATATAAAATATTGATAACTATTTCCATTATGAAAATTAGTACATAAATATCACAAATTAGCTGCATTATAAATAAATTAAATAATAATCTAAAATTATTTTTTTAATAGTAAAGGGGGTATTGATGTATGGACATACTTCAAGAGATAAATGGGCAGGATCTTAGGAGAAAGGCTATTGATGAATTAATTGAAGTTCAAAATAAAATAATAAATGACTGCTTAGATAGATATAATTTTTATAAAATTGAGCTTGAGAAAATAAATATATTAGAAAGTCTAGCAGGCAATATTATTGAAGATGGAGAAAAAAGAAAGAAATACACTTCGGAAATTGATGGTGCTCTAAAAGAGGTTAAACAAGCTATAAGTTTAAAAATAAAACTTGAAAATCTTAAATAGGTAATGAAGTTTTTATAAAAAAACAAAACAACTCTTATTAGAGCTGTTTTGTATATGATATATTTAAATGGGGAGTCAAATAACTATAACAGTATTAGACTGTTATTTAAATATTAACCAAATAATAAAGTATTATACATTATATTATGTAATTAAGTAAAAAAGTTAGATAGGACAATACACTATCTGACTTTTTATTTTTAATTTTTCAATAAGTAGATAGTTATACTCTTCAAAATTGTATATTATAAGCGAAATAGATAATATATAGTTTTAGATAGTCTAGTTTTATCAAGTGATTCTTAGGTTCAAATAGAGTTTGCTTATAAGGATGACTTTCTCCATCTGAACCTTAGAAGAACTTATCCAGGCGCGTAGCAGTGCTTATCACCCCAGTTAAGCAGAGAGCCTAAATCTTAAGCAGGCATCCAAAATCTTAAGTAGGCATCCAAAATCTATGATTTTGAGATGATCACTTACACAGAGTGCTGATTTTGAGATGATCGCTTACACAGCGTGCTGATTTAGTGCGAATTGCTTACTCCTTCGACAATAGGAGAAGGAGTTTCATACAAAGAATGGGGGTGTTAGCAATGGCAGCGATCGGATAAATGAAAATAATTTTAAATAATATAGAATAGTAATGGGAGGTACGTAATGACACGTGAACAGTTAGAAGAACTTTTAAATTCCTTTATTGGCAAAAAAATTGTAATTAAAATGAATTCAGATTATTGCAGTTGTATAACTTGTATGCAGCTAAAGTCAATTGAATTCTCAGAAGGAGTTAAAAAGAGTAGGGTTAGCAGTAGTTTCATTAAATACAGCAATGTAAGTATATCAGATGAAAAGGGAAGGTTTGTAATTGAATATGAAGATGTTGAAAATATTAAATATAAGGATACTGATAGAAGCCAATTTTATGAATTTCAATTAATATATAGAGATGGAACAAAGATTCAATTTTATTCCGAGGAAGTATTCTAAAAATATTAAGAGATAATTGAGATATAAAACTCAATTATCTCTATGTTAAAGTTATACATTGTTAATAAAGTTTATAATCATCCATGAGATTAATAGAATGGATAGAACATAAAGAATGGGAAAGGTGGATAACCATAGTAATATGGACGATGATGATATTGTCTGAATTCGTCATCATCATCGCTGTCATCATAATCTCTATACTTCATATGATCCTCACACTTACATTTTTCTTTATAATCCATTTCCGTCGGCATCATTTGAGCAGGAGAGACCTGTGATGGCATCATTTGCTGACCGCACATCATAGGACAACAATACATCATAGGGCAACACATTTCATAATCATGTTTGCAGTGGTGATGATGTTTGTGACGAGTATCATCTAAATTTTGATTGATTTCTTGATTAGCATTTTGATTAGGGTCTTGGTTTTCATTTCGATACATGAATATACCTCCAGATAAGTAAACTACATTACTATAATATTCAGGAGGTTTTAAAAAAATATGAAGGATTATCAATAAATCCTTCATAAAAGTATGTTTTGAGATGATTTTTTTAATAATTTTCTACAAACACTTCAAAATATCCTTGTGGATGTGCACAAGCAGGACATGCTAATGGAGCGCTTTCACCCTCGTGGATGTATCCACAGTTATTACATTTCCATAAAACAGTTTCATTTTTTGTAAATGTCATATTATTATTTAAATTATCAAGTAATTTTCTATATCTTGTTTCGTGGTGCTTTTCTACTTCAGCTATTTTATTAAAAACCGCTGCTACAGCGGGAAAACCTTCTTCTTCAGCAGTCTTTGCAAATTCAGGGTAAAGGTCTGTCCATTCTTCATTCTCACCCTTTGCCGCTGCAAGAAGATTTGTTTTAGTATCTCCTAGAGAAACAGGAAATGCTGCATTTATTTCTACTATTTCTCCTTTTAAGTTTTCATTTAGAAATTTAAAAAATCTTTTCGCGTGCTCTTTTTCATTTTCAGCTGTTTCTATAAATAAATTAGAAATTTGTATGTATCCTTCTTTTTTTGCAGCAGAAGCATAATATGAATATCTGTTTCTTGCTTGGGATTCTCCTGCAAATGCCTTCATTAAGTTTTCAGCAGTTTTTGTACCTTTCAATGATTTCATAAAAATTCCTCCTTAAAATAATGTATATTTACTCCATTCTACAAATACATTATTTATTCCTCTTAATTTTCAGAAAATTAATAAAGTAAATCATTGAAAAGTACATTATGTACATCCTTTTCATAGTACTAATATGGACGTAGGCGCTCACTATTTTCCAAAGAAAATAGTGAAAAAATTATAACTGCAGCTTAAACTGCAGTTATGTTTAGTTAATCTAGTACATACTAGATAGAGTTTTTTATTAACGATGGTGATAGTGGTGATATGGATGATAAGGATAATATGGATGATAAGGATAATATGGATAATAAGGGTAATACGGATAATATGGATAATAATGATGGTGGTAAGGGCGATGATAATATTGTCTGAAATCCTCATCAGCGTTATCATCCTCATCATCTCTATATTTCATATGATCCATACATTTACATTTTTCTTTATGTTCCATGCTATACGGCATTGTTTGAGTAGGCATCATTTGAGCAGGGGAAACCTGTGATGGCATCATCTGATGAGGCATCATTTGCTGACCATGCATCATTGGGCAACAGAACATCATAGGACAACACATTCCGAAATGATGATGTTTATAATGGCCATGATGATGGTGATGATGATGACGACGAGTTTCATCAAGATTTGGACTAACTACTTCATTAAGATTTTGATTAGAATCTAAATTTTCGTTTCTGTACATTAATGTACCTCCATAAAATTCTTACATACAGTACTATAATATGTACTAGGATGAAAAATGTTACGGATTTATAAAAATTTTTTTGATAGAATCTATATAAATATATTGGTAGCTTTCCTAAAAAAGTATTTATTAACTTCAGGTGGTTATTTATTTTACAAAACGTTAATAAAATAAATAGTTATTTAACTTAGACGACACAATAATGTAACAATTACCATTTATAATAATAATTGTCCTAAGTTAATAAAGACTTAGAGAAAATAGCTGTCCCCTTATAATTAAATATATATTTCACAAAGGCACTAGTAGAAATACTTGTGCTTATTTTTTCGAAAGAAGGAAGGGAAGCCATTTGACAAACTTATGTAGGTATATTAAAATATACTAAGATTTATAAAACCGAATAAGACAGTTCGTAACCATCCTGTCTATAAACAAAACTATGGAATTAACTATTAAGACTAGTAGATTGTTTGTATATGAGGGGCGGAGTGCCTCTTTCTATTTTTTGTTGGTCATTTTAGTTTAATTTCGTATTTTTTAGGGCAGGCTAAGCCCTTTTTTTATTGGTTAAATATGAACAATATCCCAACGAGGTGAACTATGAAAAAGATTGGAGTAACGACTACAGTACCTATAGAAATCTTAATTGCTGCTGACTATGAAGTTGTTGATCTTAATAATATTTTTGTTACATCAGAAGATTACTCTAAGTATATTGATATAGCTGAAAGGAAAGGATTCCCAAAAAGCTGCTGTGCTTGGAAAAAAGGTATGTATGGAGTATGTGTTGAGCATGAAATAAAAGAACTAGTGGGAGTTACAGAAGGCGACTGCTCTAATACAAAGGCGCTTGAGGAAGTATTAGATATGCAGGGAGTTAAAATTTACCCTTTTGCATATCCACATGGACGTAAATTAGAGGATGTTAAAAGATCACTAGATAACTTCATGGATATGTTTGATGTAAATTTAAGTGATGTTGAGAAGATAAGAAAAAGGTTAAATAAAGCAAGAGCTAAGGCAAGAAAATTAGATGAGCTTACCTTTATTAATAACAAGGTGTCTGGTTTTGAAAACCACTTATATCAGGTAAGCTGCAGTGATTTTAATAGTAATGTAGATAAATTTGAGGAAGAGCTTCGTGAAAAAATTGAAGAAATAGAAAAAAGAAGCCCTATTGATAAAAAAATAAGACTTGGATATATAGGTGTTCCGCCAATGACCTGTGATATATATGATTATGTTGAAAATTTTGATGCTCATTTTGTATACAATGAAGTTCAAAGAGAATTTGCTTTCCCAAGGGCTGATAAAGCGGAAAATATATATGAACAGTATTATGATTATACTTACCCTTATGATATTAAATTTAGATTAAAGGATATAAAAAAGCAAATAAAAGAAAGAAAAATAGATGGAATAATACATTATACTCAGGCTTTTTGCTACAGACAAATAGAAGACATAGTAATGAAAAAGCAGCTAGATATTCCTGTACTTAATGTAGAAGGAGATAAGTTGAATTTTTTGGATGCGAGAACAAAGCTTAGGCTCGAGGCATTTTTAGATATGTTGTTAGACTTGAAAAAATTTCAAAAATAGCTTAATGCAGATAATAAAGAAGGTGAAGATGTGAGAAGACTTGGTATAGATTTAGGAAGTAGAGAAGTAAAGCTTGTACTGTTAGATGATAAAAAAATAATAAAAAGGTTTAAGATAAGTACTATGTCTTTTTATAGAGATTACTGTAGTTTCGATGGAAAAATAATAGTTAATATTGACAAACTAGATGTAGGACAAATAGATTCAGCAGTATCCACTGGTTATGGAAGAAATAATACAGATTTAAGTTTTTTTACTCCTATAAATGAGATAAAAGCTCATGTCTATGGAGTACTATTTCAAACAGAGCTTAAAGATTTTATTCTTTTAGATGTAGGTGGACAGGATGTAAAGGTAGTTAAGGTTGAAAAAGGAATCATAACAGATTTAGAGTTAAACGAAAAATGTGCTGCATCCTGTGGAAGATACTTAGAAAATATGGCAAATGTTCTTGAAATGCCCTTAAATGATATGTTTGAATACTATGAAAATCCAGTAGAACTGAACTCAACTTGTGCAGTTTTTTCAGAATCGGAGCTTATAGGAAAAATTGCTGAGGGAATCGATATGAATAGACTCTGCGCAGGGGTAAATTATTCCTTATATAAAAGATTAGAACCTTTGCTTAAAAAGTTTTATGGTAAGACTTTAGTTTTATCAGGTGGAGTAGCAAGAAATAATGCTTTAAAAACATATTTGCAAAAAGATTATGCTGAAATAATAAATTTACAAGATGCTCAATTTAATGGAGCTTTAGGATGTTGTTATTATGCTGAAAGGATGGGATTGTAATGAAAAAAGCAGTAGTTTTGTTGTCTGGAGGCTTGGATTCTAGTACGGCAGTTTATTTAGCTAAAAAAGAAGGCTTTGAAGTTTATGCGGTATCCTTTGATTATGGGCAAAGGCACGATAAAGAGCTTAATTGTGCTAAAAATGTAGTGGAAAAAGCAGGAGTTAAAGAACATGTAATTGTTACTACTAACATGAACGTTTGGGGAGGCTCTGCTTTAACTGATAAAAATATAGAGGTTCCTGAGGGAAAAGAGGATAGTAAAGACATACCCGTTACCTATGTTCCAGCAAGAAATATGATATTTTTAGCTTATGCTGCATCCTATGCAGAAGCTATAGGCGCTCAGGATATATTCATAGGTGTAAGTGAGGTTGACTACTCCGGATATATAGACTGTAGAGAAGAATTTATAAATGCCATGGAAAATGCAATCAATCATGGAACTGTTTGTGCGGTAGAACAGGGAAGAAAAATAAAAATACATGCTCCTTTTCTTAATATGACAAAGGCTGAAGAAATAAAGCTCGGTATGGAGCTTGGAGTAGATTATAGCTTAACATGGTCCTGCTACAAGGGAGAAGCTTTAGCCTGTGGAACTTGTGATAGCTGCATGTTAAGATTAAAGGCTTTTAAGGAAGCAGGATATAAAGATCCTATAGAATATAATCTATAGGGTTGCTAGGCGGTCAGTTAGTTTTTATATAGTTAAAAGGAGAGTCAATATGCAAATTAATGTTGTTAAAGATAAAAATATATCTTCTATAAAAAAATTAGTCATTTCTGGGCTTGTTATCGGAATGTATGTAATAGTTATGTATTTTACACAAAGTTTTGCCTTTGGACAGTATCAAATTAGAATTGCCACTTCATTATATGCATTAGGTGGAATATTTCCATTTTTAATTGTACCAATGGGAATAGCAAACCTTATTAGCAACACACTAATGGGGGGACTTGGAATTTTTGATATGGTCGGTGGAGCAGCAGTTGGAATATTGGCTTCAGGACTTGCTTATTTGATTAAGAAACTTAATCTAAATGACTGGTTTGTAACACTTCCTATAGTTTTTATACCAGGACTTGTAGTTCCAATTTGGCTATCACTTTTAATACATGTTCCATATAAAGTACTAGCTATAAGCATATGTATAGGGCAAATTATTCCTGCAATAGTAGGGGTATTATTATTAAAACAATTAAGAAAAGTTTTATCCGATTGCTACCATTGCTAACACCTCCATTCTTTGTATGAAACTCCTTCTCCTATTGTCGAAGGAGTAAGCGATTCGCACTAAATCAGCACGCTGTGTAAGCGATCATCTCAAAATCATAGATTTTGGATGCCTGCTTAAGATTTAGGCTCTCTGCTTAACTGGGGGATAAGCACTGCTACGCGCCTGGATAAGTTCTTCTAAGGTTCAGATGGAGAAAGTCATCCTTATAAGCAACTCCATCTGAACCTAAGAATCACTTGATAAGATTATAGGTAATTAAAGCCTGTAGACAAGATTTGTTGTTTACAGGCTTTAATTATTTGATAGTAAATTTATTCTTATGTTTGTTTGCTACCTGGCACCAATTGGAATATAATTAACTTAAATATTATGCAAGGTAGGTGACAGGGTGGCAGGAAGAGTAAAAAATTTTATATTTAAAAATAGAATGAGATATGCAAAGGGAGCAATGGCTCTACTTTTAATAAATATTCTACAAGTTTCTATTCCAAGAATTACCGGGGAAATTATAGATGGTATTCAAACTGGAAGTATAAATGCTAACAATGTTGGCATGTACTCATCTATTATAGTAATTATTGCAATATCTATTTTTGTATTAAACTACTTAAGCAGGCTACAGATAACAGGTGCATCAATATTATTTCAATACGAAACTACAAATGCAATATTTAAACATTTAGAAAAGCTTTCTATGAGTTTCTTTAACAAAAACAGTGTTGGAGAACTGATGGCACTTTCAGTAAACGATGTTAATGCAGTACGTTTAGCTTTAGGTAGAGGTGTTAACTTAATTATAGATACATTTTTCCTTATGCTTCTAAGTATAATAGCTATGGGAAAAACTATAAATATGAAACTCACGATCATGGCTTTTTTACCTATACCAATTTTAATAGTTGTAGTAGCAAAGTTTGGGATTGTAATAAATAATAGATTTAAAAAAGTACAAGAATCTTTTGCTAGTTTAACTGAAAAAGTCCAGGAAAATATCGCAGGTATTAGAGTTATAAAAACCTTTGTACAGGAAAAAGAGGAAATTGAGAATTTCAAGATAATAAATGTAAGAAATTATGAGACAAACATACAACTGGTTAAGGTTTGGGGAGTATTTTATCCTTTAATTGAATTTTTAAGTGCTGTTTCTTATTTGATTGTATTGGTTTATGGTTCTTCTTTAGTATTAAAAAAACAAATAACTATAGGAGATTTTATTGCTGTAAACAGCTATATAGGAGTTTTAATTAGACCTATAAAGTTTATAGGAAGAATTGTTAATATAGTTCAAAGAGGAGAGGCATCAAAAGGTAGAATAGAGAAATTGTTTAATGAAAAACCTGAAGTACATGATAAATCAGATTTTAAAAATAAGTTTGATAATCTTAAACTTAGCGGAAAAGTAGTTTTTAAAAACTTAACTTTTTCATATAGTAAGGAGTCTAAACCTGTACTAAAAAATATAGATTTAACTTTAGAGCCTGGAAAAACTGTAGCCATTGTTGGAAAGGTTGGAAGTGGGAAGTCCACCTTAGCAAATTTAATTTTAAGATTGTACAATCCTCAAGAGAAAGGACAGCTTATAATGGACAATATGGACATTACAGAAATACCTGTTAAGGTTCTCCGAGATAACATAGGATATGTACCTCAGGATAATTTTTTATTCTCTGAGTCAATAAAATATAATATAGCTTTTTCTCAAAGAGATTATACTATAAAACAAATAGAGGATGCAGCAAAGATAAGTCAGGTATATGATAATATAATGGACTTTCCAGATAAATTTGATACTATGCTTGGTGAAAGCGGTGTAAATATATCTGGTGGTCAAAAACAGAGGATATCCATTGCTAGGGCTATAATAAAAAAACCTTCTATAATTGTATTAGATGATTGTTTATCAGCAGTTGATACAGAGACAGAAAAAAATATATTGGATGGATTAAAATATATTATAAAAGATTGTTCATGCCTGATTATATCTCACAGAGTTTCTAGTATAAAACATGCAGATGAGATTATTGTACTAGACAAAGGAAGCATAGTAGAAAGAGGTGCTCATGCAGATCTTATGAAAATAGGTGGGTTATATCACAGAATGTATGAAAAACAGATATTGCAGGAGAGATCTGAAAATTACTAAGGAGGATGTTTATGCCTAGAGGTTTCGGCGGCGGGGGATTTTCACAAGGTTCTTCGGGAAAAAGATTTAGAACTGATGAAAAAAATTATAAAAAAGGTGATAGAGAATCAACAAAAAAGTTAATAAAATATGTAGGTCCTTATTGGAAGTATTTTTTGCTGTCGCTCACTTTAATCCTTGTAGTATCAGCTGCTCAGCTAGCAAGACCTTATATTGTAAAAATAGTAATTGATGATTATATAAGAAAAGGCTTATCAGGTGCTTTAACAGCAAATCAATGTGAAGCAGGAATAAAATTCTTAGGTTTAATTTATCTTGTACTTATGCTTATAGAATTTATTTTAAGTTACTTTCAAACTTATATTTTGGAGCGTACAGCTAAAAAAATAATTATGAATTTGAGGCAGCAAGTTTTTAGTCATATACAAAAGCTTCCTATATCCTATTTCGATAAAAACCCGATTGGGAAAATAGTGACAAGGGTTACCAATGATACAGATTCTTTAAATGATATGTTTACAGATGTAGTAATAGGTTTTTTGCAGAATGTATTTATTATGATAGGAATAGTATTAGTTATGATAAGTTTGGACTTAAAGCTTACTGTAATATGTCTTTTAGTTACGCCGTTAATGTTTGGAGTTACACTTTTATTTAAAAAAAGAGCAAGAAGAATTTTTGGTGAAATAAGAAATAAATTATCCTCTATAAACGGCTTTTTATCAGAACATATATCTGGTATGAAAATTATTCAGATATTTAACATGGAGAACAAAAAATACAATGAGTTTCAAAATATAAATGAAGAATATTACAATGCAAACTTAAAGCAAATCATACTTTTTGGTGTCTTTAGACCCTTCATGGATGTAGTAAAAACCTTATCATTAGCACTTATATTATTTTATGGAGGTACAAGGCTCATTAAAGGAACTATAGAAGTAGGAACTCTTTATGCTTTCATTAATTACATAAATAGATTATTTCAACCTATTATTGAGCTTACGGACCAATATAACACATATCAAAGCTCCATGGTTTCTTCTGAAAGAATATTTGGTATACTAGATGAGAAAATTGAGGACCAGCATAGCGATGGATGTAATTTAAATAAGGCAAAAGGAGAAATTGAATTTAAAAATGTGTGGTTTGCTTATGAATCTGAAAACTGGATTTTAAAGAATCTTTCTTTTAAAATATTGCCTGGACAATCTGTTTCTTTTGTAGGAGCTACAGGAGCGGGGAAAACAAGTATTATAAACTTGCTTTGCGGTTTTTATGAAAATCAGAAAGGTGAAATACTTATTGATGGCATAAATATAAAAGATATAAAAACTGAGGAGCTGAGAAGAAATATAGGATTAGTACTTCAAGATGTATTTTTATTTGCAGGAGACATTGAAACTAATATAAAGTTATTTAATAAAGAAATATCATTAGAAGATGTGAAAAAAGCTGCCCAACATGTAAATGCAGATTATTTTATAGAAAACTTTGATGATGGATATAAGCATAAGATTAATGAAAAAGGAACAACCCTTTCGATGGGACAAAGACAGCTTATTTCTTTTGCTAGAGCATTGGTTTTTAATACGTCAATTTTAGTTATGGATGAGGCTACCTCAAATATTGATACAGAAACAGAGACAATAATTCAAGAGGCTTTAGAAAAGCTTATGAAAAACAGAACTACTATTGCAGTAGCGCACAGACTATCAACTATAAAGAAGTCTGATACTGTTATTGTTTTGCATAAAGGAGAAATAAAAGAAATAGGAAACCATAAGGAACTTATGGCCAAAAAAGGTTTTTATTATAGTCTTTACAAACTGCAGTATGAGAACTTATAATAAACCAGGTGTTAATTTAAATATATTTAATCTTTTATTCTTGCACTTACTTTTTAGTAAGTGCGTTTTTTTATACCTACCTCTAATCCTAAGTTTTCTATCATTTTTATATCCTCTGCAATTTTATTCCCAGAAGTAGTTAGATAATTTCCGGTGATAGTAGCATTGGCACCTACTTTAAAGCAGTTTACTCCAAAGCCCTCTAAAAGATTTCTTCCACCAGCTAATCTAATATAAGCCTTAGGATTTATAAATCTAAAAATGGCTATGGTTTTTAATATTTCCTCCTGAGCTAATGGATGGGTATTTTCTAAAGGTGTACCTTTTATAGGATTCAGCAGATTAACAGGAATAGAGTGTATTTCTAAATTTTGAAGTTCTAAAGCTAGTTTTATCCTGTCCTCCATGCTTTCACCCATGCCTATAATTCCACCAGAACAGATCTTTAAGCCTGACTTTTTTGCATTATTTATAGTCTCTATTCTTTCGTCATAAGTATGGGTTGTACATATTTTTTCATAGTATTCTCTGCTGCTTTCTAGATTATGATGGTACATTGAGATTCCTGTCTTTTTTAATTCTACAAGTTCTTCATAACCTATTATTCCTAAAGAGGCACAAAGCTTTATTTTCACATTTTCTTTAAGGAATTTATATATGCCTACGGCTTTTTTAAAGTCCTCCCCCTGTAGCCCTCTGCCACTAGTAACAAGGGAAAATCTATTTACTCCTTCTTTTTCATTTTCCACTGCCAACTTTAAAGCCTCTTTTTCATCTACTAGGCTGTATTCTTCTACACTAGTATGGTAGTGGGCTGACTGAGCGCAATATTTGCAGTCCTCAGAACATCTTCCTGATTTTGCATTCATAATTGAACATAAATCCACTTTTATTCCATTAAATTTATTACGGATTCTATCTGCTGCTTTAAATAGTTCTTCTATATCTTTTACTTTAGAAAGCAGAAGAGCTTCTTCAAAATTAACCTTTCCTCCTTCATTTATCTTCTTTTCTAATTTTAAGACTATACTTTCCATTCTATTCTCTCCTACATTTAATTTAATGTCAGTCTACTTTTTTTAGCAAAGGCTGCTACTTTTATAGCAGTTACTGCTACAACTAAGCTTAAGAATAAATCACCACCTATGCATACTGTAAATCCATAAAATATTGCCCATTCTACATTTTTGATTTGTCCTAAATATAAATTGTAGATTAGGTATAAATATGAAACGCCAAATAAATATACGAAAAATAATCCTGATAGAGTAGCTAATAGTGCTTTTATTAAATTTAGTTCTTTTATTTTTTCTGTTATTTTTCCAATTACATAAGCCGCTACAATAAAACCTATTAGATATCCAAAGGTTGGCTTAAAAATATATCCCGATCCGCCTCCCTCTGTAAATGCAGGAACTCCTATTAGTCCAACCAAAACGTAGACTATCTGTGATATAGCTCTTAGTTTTGAACCTAAGAGTATTCCAGCAAAAGCACAAAACAAAAATTGAAGAGTAAATGGTACATAGGGAATTGGAATTCTAATAAAGGCGCCTATAGCTGTTAGAGCTGCGAACAGTGATACTAGAATTAATTCTCTAGTTTCCATTTTCATAGATAATGGCCTCCTATTACGTAACTATTGTTAACTGATTTTTTAAATAGTTGTTAACAATTAAATGATACAAAACATAATAAATTTTGTCAATTAAATATTAGTCTATTAGTAAGTTTGGGTAAGTTCTTAATTTGAAAAATGAAATTAGGATTTAAAGAAGTCCTTGCATCAGTAGAAATGACAATATCAAGATAGGATGACTTTTAAAGTTATATCTGAATAAGAAAGAATATGTAATAATTATTAAGAAGTTAAGGAAAAATATAAGTAATACGTGGAAAATATATGAAAATTACTTTGATGATGCATTAAGGAGGAAAATATGAGGGAGAAAATTAGAAAACTATTGTGCATTTCAACTTGTTTAATAGTAGTATTATCTCTAATCGGTTGTGCTGTGAAGCCAGATACCACAATAAATAACTTTTTTGATGCACTTAAAAAATCTGATATTCAAACAGCCTCAAAGTATTTATCGAGAAATGATTCAGCAAGTGTAGGAGGTTTAAAGTTTGATAGACCTGAATATGAGAGACTTGCTAAACTAATATTTTCAAAATTAAGTTATCAAGTAATATCATCAAATACTTCTGGGGATACAGCCATAGCTAAAACAAAGATTACCTCACCAGATTTGAATAAAATCAGTGGAAAAATGGTAACAGATATATTCCCAGGCTTGTATAGCAAAGCGTTAAATGGTGAGCAAATGACACAGGACAATATAAATCAGTTAATAGAGCAGTACTACACTAAGAATCTCAATGAATCTTCAGTTCCTACTGTTACCAACGACGTGGATATAAAACTTGTTAAAAATAAAGATAAAAATATGTGGCTTATAGAACCAAATGAAAATTTAGCAAATACAATGACAGGAAATTTATTTAAAGCATTTAATCCTATGACAATAAATAATAGTACTAGTATCAGCAAAAATTCAGAAGGAAAAATATATGGAATTAATGAGGAGGCCAGGATAGGCAGTACTTCTATTATAATAACTAACTTTCAAAAGTCTTTTGGAGATGATTATATAAAATCAGGGCAGGGGAATGAATTTATAATAGTTACCTTAAAGGAAAAAAACATCGGAAGTGGTAATATAGACTATAATGAAGCATTTTATCAGCTTCAAAATTCAAAAGGACAGATAAAAAGCCCAGCTCCAAAGGGCTTTAATAGAAGACTGGACTCAGGAAGTTTGGTGCCTGGGGGAGAGGTAGATGGCACAGTAACATTTGAAGTACCTAAGAATGATCCTCAATTAACTCTTATATACAATCAAGCTTCAAAGCCTGTATTAAAATTTAGATTAAATTATTAAAAATAAAGATTTCTCCAGAATTGTATTCTGGAGAAATCTTATTCGCTTAATATTTTGGAAAATAAAGACTTTGCAAAATGCGATAATGACTATAAAATTATAATAAGTAAAAATAATTTTATTTGGAGTTGAAGTAATATGGAAAATACTTTAAATGTAATAAAAGATAAAACGTTAACATATGAGCAAAAGGTTTTAACTCTTGCTCGAGAGGCTGAGGCCAGCCTAAATGTACTGAATATAAGTAAAGAGATACAGGAATTAAGAGATGAGGGGATAATTTGTGACTTAAATGAAGGAAATGCCCCATACAGACCAAGATATATAGTTCCAGATTATGAAAAATTTATGAATCGGGGAAGTGAATTTCTAGGTTTAGAGCCTGCAAAGGATATATGGGAAGCAACTAATAATTTATTGATATTGTACAAGCATGTTCCGTCAATTACTGCTATGCCAGTATATATAGGAAATATTGATACGTTGCTTGATCCATTTATAGATAATGAAGAAGAAGCATACAAGGCAATAAAATTATTTTTATTGCACATAGATAGAACTATAACTGATTCTTTTTGCCATGCTAATATCGGACCTATGGAGACTAAAGCTGGAAGAATAATATTAAAAGTTCAAAGAGAACTTCAAACAGCTATACCTAATATAACTTTAAAGTATAGCAAAGATACTTCCGATGATTTTGCAGCAGATGCAGTAAGTACAGCATTAGTTACAGCAAAGCCAAGCTTTGCAAATCATGAGATGTTTTCTGAAGAATTTAATAAGTATGGTGATTACGGTATTGCAAGTTGTTACAATGGATTATATATAGGGGGAGGAAGTTATACATTAGTTAGACTAAATTTAGCTGGATTATCTAAAAAAGCTAACAGTGTAGAAGAATTTATAAATAATACACTCACAGATGCTATGTCAAAGATGTCAGATTATATTGATGAGAGAATAAAGTTTATTGTAGAGGAAAGCTCATTTTTTGAAAGCAGTTTCTTGGTAAAGGAAGGCTTAATAAGTCAAGATAGATTTTCAGCTATGTTTGGGATGTTTGGATTAGCTGAGTGTGTAAATACTTTACTAAAAGCAGAAGAAAAGAAGGATAGATTTGGACATAGCGAATGTGCTAATAAATTAGGAATTTCAATTATTGATAAAATGTATGAAATAGTGAACAACAGAATAAATCCATACTGTGGTGCAACTGATAATCACTTTTTATTACATGCTCAGGTAGGAATTGAAACAGATAAAGGCACAAGTCCAGGATGCAGAATACCTATTGGTGAGGAGCCAGAACTACCTGTTCACTTATTGCAAAGTGCTAAATTCCATAAATACTTCCCATCAGGCATAGGCGATATATTCCCTTTTGAAATAACAGCAAAAAATAATCCTAGAGCCGTATTGGATATAATAAAAGGTGCCTTTAGAGAAGGAATGAGATATTTCTCCTTATACTCATCAGATAGCGATGTAATAAGAATAACAGGATATCTAGTAAAAAAATCTGATATAGAAAAGTTAAATAGAGGGGAACAGGTACTTCAGGACACAGTAGCCCTTGGACTCGGAGCTGTGAAAAACTCAAGAATACTTGAAAGAAAGGTAAGAGATAATGTCTAAAGGACTAGTAAATAAAATTATTCCTTTTAGTATGGTAGATGGACCAAGAAATAGGATGGCTATATTTTTTCAAGGATGTAATTTTGACTGCCTATATTGCCATAATCCTGAAACAATAAAAAGATGTGCTCAGTGTGGAACCTGCTTATTCAGCTGCAAATTTGGCGCTATATCTATGGTAGGTGACTCAGTGATATGGCAGGAAGAAAAATGCAAGGATTGCGGAGAATGTATTAAGGTATGTAAGAATAGTTGCGGTCCTAAGACAAAAGCAATGAGTGTAGGTGAAATATTACAAGAAGTTATAAAAGTTAAGCCCTTTATTTCAGGGATAACCGTATCAGGAGGAGAATGTACCCTTCAAAATAAATTCTTAGTAGATTTATTTGAAAAGGTAAAAAAGTTAGATCTTACAGTATTTGTTGATACAAATGGATCTACAGACTTTAGTAAGAATAAAGATCTTGTAGATCTAATGGATATGGCAATGTTAGATATAAAATCCTTTGATAGGGATGAACACATAAAGCTAACAGGAAGAGACAATGATATAGTATTAAAAAACGCAGAGTATCTTGCTGGCATAAATAAGTTATACGAGGTTAGAACTGTAATAGTGCCAGGTGTTTTAGATAATTTTAATAATGTAAATGAAATAAGCAAACTTATAGCATCATTAAATCCTGAAATAAGGTATAAGATTATAAAATATAGACCTATTGGAGTACGTACGGATAAAATAGAAGCTGTTCAACCTAATGATGAAATGATGGAAGAGCTTAAGGTTATAGCTAGCAAGAACGGATGTAAAAATATAATTATAGTATAATATGAGGCTGCTGGAAGAAGTGATCCAGCAGCTTTAACTTTATATTGATAAATAAAACATTTAAGAGGTAAAATATATATAATAATAAAGTTGTTTTGAAGCGGAGGAAAGAAAATGCTAAGTTTTGTCGTTGCAATATCAAACAATAATGTTATAGGATTGGATAACAAAATACCTTGGTATTTACCAGATGATCTAAAGAAATTTAAAGAAATTACAACAGGTAAAACTAAGACAATGATTATGGGAAGAAAAACCTTTGAATCTCTTCCGCAGATATTACCAGACAGACATCACGTGGTACTTACAAGAGATAAAAATTATAAGGTGGATGATAACAGAGTTACTATAGTTAATAATGAAGAGGATCTAAAAAAATATATTAAAGATGAAAAAGAATATTTTGTAATAGGTGGAGAAGAAATTTTTTCATTATTATTTCCATATACAAATAAGATGTACATAACTGAAATAGATGCAGACATACAAGGAGATACTTTTTTTCCTAAATATGATGAAAAGGATTGGAAAGTTATTGAACTGAAGAAATGTAAAATTGACGAAGATAACAAATATGAGCACCTATTTAAAACTTTAGAAAGAAAGTAGAAAAAATATGCAGGGAAAGTAACCAGAAAGTTAACTTATACGAAGGGATATGTTTCCAAAGCTGAAGGTAGATTTAAAAACTTTGTGTCAGTCTTAGCGAAGGGTTTTAAGACAACCTTAGAACCTTAGATAGTGTTTGAGCATAGCGAGTTTATCTAAGTTCTTAGGTCGTCTAAAACACAAGCTTTAGACTGGCTAAAAGATTTTAACGGAATGAAGCTTGGAAACATAGCCCGAAGTATAAGTTAACTTTTGGCCTAGCACCCTATATCCAGACTTCATTTTGTATTTTCAGAAGTTATATCATAACCAGTGTGCCTTATGCAGTGTTCTATTTGTCCAGGGTTAGCTGGCTCATTGTATTGTATTTCAATAGTTCCTCTAGCAAGATCTACAGCCACATCTTGAACACCTTCAATTTCGTCCAAGGCATTTTTTACTTTAGTTTTACTTTGAGTTCCTGCTAAGCCAGATACATTATAATGTAGTGTTTTCATAAAGATTCTCCCTTCAGGCATAATAGTATATTTCAAATATAGTATTACAATAAAGAGAAATTTTATCCGGTGACTTACCCGCTCTAACACTCAAAATGAAATTCGAATAAAAATTTTTGAATTCCAAATATAAATTATAGATAAAGGTTAATATACACTTGTAAGAAAATTACGACGTAATTTTTTTAGAGGACAATTGACAGAGGACAGAGGACAGTGAAGGAGAATTTTTCTCCGCTACGCTGCGAAAAATCTTTATTATATATAATGCAATGTTTCGCATTAGCGAAACGAGCTTAAAGATATGATAGTTTTCTGACGTAAGGAAGAAAACTCACCTTCACTGTCCTCTGTCAATTGTCCTCTGTCCTCTATTAAAATTTTGCCTCGCAAAATTTTTAACTTACGAAATAAAGATAGTATAAATGATAGGGGTGATAAAATGCCGGAGAGATACTGGCCTGAAACAGTAATTTTATGGGGTGCGGGAGCTACTAAATCACTTGGATTATATGCAACAAAGGAATTAATACAATTAGTAATAAAAATTAATAAAAATGACTTTTCATTTTTAGAAAATAAGAATGAAAAACTAAAAAATGCTTTTAAAAAACTGGTAATAGAGGATTTAACTAAAGACTCTAAGCTATCAAAAATATATGATTTAAAGGCATTAGCAACTATTATAAATACTAACACTAAATTAAACATGCATGAGCTTTTTACAATGCTAGATCAACTAATAGAGAATGGTATGGGATTCAACGCATTTTGCAATGGCAAAACAGAATTTCTAAGAGTTGAGAGAATTATTGGTGCTAAAAGGTGTCTAATTCTGCTCATTGAAGAACTGGAAAGACTTAGTGTGCAAAGCAGCCCAGGTTATATGGACGAAGAACTTGTAAATCCATACTATCAATTTTCAAAAATTTTGACAGAACTTATGAAAGAAGAAGCTAAGTGCTTTGAAGATAGGGGGTATAAAAGGGATACAAGAAGGTTTTACCTTTACTCCTATGCAATAGTATCCTTTAACTGGGATCCAATACTTCTTTGGAATATTTTTAATGCTCATAAAGAAGAAAATGACAATCCTATGTACATGAAGGATGGATTAAAGCTTAGATTATTTGATGACTTTGGTACTAGAATAGCATCAACGGAGATTGGAAAGGATGAATCGGAAATATGGTATACCTCTGATGAATCTCAATGTAAAAGGGTTAATGATTATAAATATCCATCTAGAATAGTAAGGATAGGAAAAATATTATTCCCTCATGGTGTATTTGGTTCAAGGATATGCCCTGAGTGTGGAAAGTATATAACTACCTTTGGTGCTAAATGGGATAGGCTCTCTACTGAGGTTTTTGGACCATCAGTATTTGGAGGACTTCAGAAAAACTGGAAGTATAAAACCAAGAAAGAGTGTGAATATAGAAGAGGAGCAATTGAATGTCCTTACTGCGGCCAAGTAACTTATCCATATGATATGCCTTTAATAATGCAGACTTTAGCCAAAAAGAGAAGTATACCTCCTTTAGAAGAAATAAAAACTGAAATGGGACTGTTGATGAAAAATGCAAAGCATATTATCTTTGCTGGGTATAGTCTACCTTTTGATGATATTATGGTAAAAACCTTTTTTATGTCTTCTATCTCGGGAAATGATAAAAGCAAATTAAAATGTACTGTGGTAAATTTCGATGAAAATTATTCAAGTGACGTAGAATGGCTAAAAAATGAAGAAATAGAGAAGTATATAAAATCAAATAAAGATAAGTCAGTGGTGGAATGCATAGAGAATGTTTGTGATATATTTAATATTCAAAATGTAAGAATATCTCTTAAGGGTATACCAGATGTATTTATGGAAAATGGAAAGTGTAGTAAAGATAAGATTATTGATTTATTATATCCTAAAGAGTATTTTCAGGAAGGCTTTCCTGTTGAAAGGGATTAAGAAGATAAATTTAGAAGTAACCTTAGAGAAACTATGAAACTAAAAAGTACTGTATTGAAAGGATTTTTTCACAGAAATATAATTAATATAACAAATAAACAAAAGGAGGAATGTAAAAATGTTAAACTTTAATTATGATATTCCAACAAAGGTTTTCTTCGGAAAAGACCAAATAAGTGTTTTAGGAGAGCAAGTAAAGAAATATGGCTCTAAAGTTTTATTAGTGTATGGAGGAGGAAGTATAAAAAAAAGCGGACTATACGATAGAGTTGTAGAAATACTTAATAACGCAAATATACAATTTTTAGAGCTATCAGGGGTAGAGCCTAACCCTAGGATTACAAGTGTAAGAAAAGGAGCAGAGCTTTGTAAGGAAAATAACATAGATTTTATTTTAGCTGTAGGCGCAGGAAGTGTAATTGACTGTGCAAAGGTTATTGCTGCAGCTAATTACTATGATGGAGATCCATGGGATTTCTTAACTAGAAAAGCGCCAATACAGAAGGTGCTGCCTATTGGTACAATACTTACGCTTGCAGCAACAGGTTCAGAAATGGATCCATTTGCGGTAATAAGTAATTTAGATACAAATGAAAAACTAGCAACAGCACATCCAGATATGTCACCAAAATTTTCAATCTTAGATCCAACATATACTTTTACTGTTCCAGCTAGTCAAACGGCAGCAGGAACAGCGGATATAATGAGCCATATTTATGAAAACTATTTTAGTAATACTAAATCTGCTTACCTTCAAAGCAGAATGGCAGAAGCAATGCTTAAGACCTGTATAAAATATGGTCCTATAGCATATAAGGAACCTGAGAACTATGAGGCAAGAGCAAATTTAATGTGGACTTCAAGTTTGGCAATTAACGGTTTAATAAGCTATGGTAAGGAAACTGAATGGTCTGTGCATGCTATGGAGCATGAATTAAGTGCATTCTACGATATAACTCATGGTGTTGGTTTGGCATTGTTAACTCCTTACTGGATGAAATACATCTTAAATGATGATACAGTAGATGGCTTTGTTGAGTACGGAGTTAACGTTTGGGGAATTGATTCAGAAGGAGATAAATTTGAAATAGCTAACAAGGCTATTGATATGACAAGAGAGTTTTTTGTATCTCTAGGTTTACCAACAAAGCTCCAAGAGATTGGGATAGATAGAGAAAATCTAGAAACAATGGCTAAAGGTGCAGTAAGATATGGTGAGATAGGTAACTTTAGAAAACTAAATGCTGAGGATGTTCTAAAAATCTTTGAATCAGCACTATCAAGTGATTCTTAGGTTAGGATGGAATTTGCTTATAAGGATGACTTTCTTCATCTGAACCTTAGCAGAACTTATCCAGGCGCGTAGCAGTGATTATCCCCCACTTTGATAGAAGATGGGGGTGTTAGCAATGGTAGCGATCGGATAAAAATAAAGCTGAAGAAACTTTAAAATTGAGTGGTTGAATAACATAGCTGGCTTACAGGAAAACTAACTATGAAATTGCTCTGATAAGTTTTTTCAGCTTTTTATTTTTTATGGTTGCAAAATATATTACATTATGTTAATATAAACATAAGTTAAGTTAATAAGCAAAAGTTAAGAAAATAAGATATTTAACATTGAGGGGAATTTTATGACTAATAGAGAAGAAGAAATTTTAAAGCTAATTAAACAAAATCCAATGATAGCACAGAAAGAGCTTTCTGATGCTTTAGGTATTACCCGTTCTTCTGCTGCAGTGCATATAACAAACTTGATGAAGAAGGGATATATAAAGGGCAAAGGCTATATATTGAATGAAGAACCCTATGTTTGTATTGTAGGTGGTGCGAACATTGATATTCAAGGCTTTCCTAATCAGAAGCTGATTACTAAGGATTCTAATCCTGGAGTAGTTAAAATATCTCTCGGTGGTGTAGGTAGAAATATAGGTGAAAATCTTAAAAAGCTTGGATCAGAAGTTAAACTCATTACGGCTTTAGGAGATGATGTATACGGAAGTAAGATACTAGATGAAGCAAGAGCTATAGGAATGGATATGCAGCACTCTTTAATACTTGAAGGACAATCTACTTCTACTTATCTATGTATACTTGATGAAGAGGGAGATATGCATGCAGCTATTGCATATATGGATATTTTTGAAGGCATGACAGCGGAGTTTATACAAAAGAAGAAACATGTAATAGAAAACTCCAGTATATGTGTTGTAGATACAAATATTCCTGAAGAAACTATAGAACATATTGTTACAAGCAATAGAGACACAGAATTTTTTCTAGATACAGTATCTACGTCAAAAGCAAAAAAGGTAAAAAATATTATTGGTAATTTCCATACTATTAAGCCAAATAAGATTGAAGCTGAAATTCTTTCAGGTATAGAAATAAAAAGTAACGATGATTTAAAAAGATGTGGAGAGTATTTCTTAAACCAAGGCATAAAAAGAGTATTTATTACATTAGGGGAAGAAGGGGTTTACTATAATGACGGCATAGATGAAAATATAGTAAAAACACCAAGAATTAAGGTAGTAAATGCAACAGGTGCAGGAGATGCATTTGTAGCAGGACTTGTTTATGGTAAAACTAAAGATTTTACAATAGATTATTCAGTAAGATTTGCTATGAGCGCTTCTATATTAGCTCTGTCTCATAGTAATACAATAAATCCTAATATGTCACATGAAAATGTAATTAAAAAAATGGAGGAGTTAAAATTATGTTAGAAAAATACTTAGATATAAAACCAGAGGTAAAAAAGGCATTGGAAGAAGGAAAGCCAGTAGTAGCATTAGAGTCTACTATAATATCACATGGTATGCCATATCCTAAAAATGTTGAAACAGCAAAAAAAGTTGAACAAATACTAAGAGATAAAGGCGTTATGCCAGCAACAATTGCTATACTAGATGGAAAATTAAAAGTAGGAATAAATGATGAAGAGCTTGAACACTTAGGAAAAAGCCAAAATGTGCTTAAGACAAGTAGAAGAGATATACCATTTATAGTTGCTAAGAAACTAGATGGAGCAACTACAGTAGCAACTACAATGATAATAGCTGCACTTGCAGGAATAAAAGTCTTTGCTACTGGTGGTATTGGAGGAGTTCACAGAGGAGCGCAAGAAACTTTTGATATATCAGCTGACCTTCAAGAGTTAGCTCATACAAATGTGGCAGTAGTTTGTGCTGGTGCAAAATCAATCTTAGATTTAGGTTTAACTTTGGAATATCTAGAAACTAACGGGGTACCTGTAATAGGATTCGGCACAGAAGAATTGCCAGCATTCTATACTAGAAAAAGCGGTTTTAAAGTAGACTATAGAGTTGATTCTGCTAAAGAGATAGCAGATACAATAAAAGCAAAATGGGATTTAGGTCTAAATGGAGGACTTGTAATTACAAATCCAATTCCAGAAGAAGATGAAATGGACTATGATACAATAACTAAAGCAATTGAAGATGCAGTAAAAGAAGCTGAAGAAAAAGGAATAAAAGGTAAGGAATCAACCCCTTTCTTACTTGCTAAAATAAAAGAAATAACAGGCGGAAATAGCTTAGAATCAAATATTAAGCTTGTTTACAATAATGCAAAACTTGCTGCTGATGTAGCTTTAGAATTATCTAAATAATGACGGTGATTGTGCTTTAAAATCAATTAAAGCACAATCATTTTTTTATTTTTATAATTGTTAAAATTGACGTTTAATTTAGTATTTTTATGTAATTTAGATTAATTGTTTACATATTGAAATTTTTATTTTAAGTGATAAAATTAAAATGTCGGTATTCGTATGAAACTGAACATCTATTTTATTAAAACTATTCCGAATTATATCCAAAGTAGGAATAAGAACGGAGGAAACTATGGAAAGAGGATTAAGAACGACAACAAGATTTAACACAAGACAAATCACTACAATTGGAATGCTATCAGCAATATCAATTGTACTAGGAGTAACTGGATTAGGGTTTATACCTATTCCACCGGTAAAGGCTACTATAATGCATATTCCTGTTATTATAGGAGCTATTTTAGAGGGGCCTGTAGTAGGGGCTATGGTTGGCTTGATATTTGGTATTTTCAGTATTGTACAAGCTATAACTACTCCAACACCAGTATCATTTATATTTTTGAACCCTCTGGTATCAGTACTTCCTAGAGTACTTATAGCATTAACGTCTTATTATACGTATAAGGCTATAAAAACTAACTTTAAGGTACTAAACATGTCTGTTGCAGCAGCAATAGGTTCACTGACTAATACTTGCGGAGTTCTAGGAATGATTTATTTACTATACTTAGAACCATATGCAAAAGCACTGCATTTAAGTACTAGTGCTGCTCAAAAAGGTATAATTACAATTGCTGCAGCTAATGGTATTCCAGAAGCGATAATATCTACAATAATAACAGTTTCAGTCGTAACTGCTGTTAATAAAATAAGACGCAAATAAGAAAATTACCCTATAAATTTAGCTTTAGTCTAAATTTATAGGGTTTTTATAATTTATTAGAAATATAAATACATTTAAGATTCGTTTTCAAATTTATAATCAATTCTGATATGGAAAAATATGTATAAAACATGATATAATTAATTAAAATTTGTACTTTGGAGGACGCTATAGTGGAAAGTATAGAAAATGATAATTCAAAACAGAGCTATTATATAAACTCTTTAATTAAATCTTTCGGGGTGCTAGAAATTTTATCTGAATATGATGAGATGAGTATTTTAGAATTAAGCAAGGCTTCGGGGTTAGGAAAGAGTTCGATTCACAGAATATTAGGCACCTTTAAACACATGGGATATGTGAATCAAAATAATATAAATGGGAAATATTATGCAACGATAAAGCTGTTTGAGCTGGGAAATAAAGTGGCAAATAGAATGCCTTTAAGAAAAGTAGCACGACCTTTTTTGGAAGAGTTATTCGAGTTGTGCCATGAGACTGTAAACATAGGAATATTAGATAAGTACGATGTTGTATATCTAGATAAAATAATTACAAAGGAGCCTCTAAGAATAGAGTTAGATATAGGTAGAAGGGTACCTGCCTTTTGTAGTGCTATGGGAAAAGCTATATTAGCTTTTAATGAGAATATTTCTATATCAGAACTACAACTTAGAAAGATTACAGATACTACTATAGACACCTATGAGGAACTGGAAAATCAGTTAAAACAAATAAGAAATCAAGGTTATGCAATAGACAACGAAGAGTATATTAAAGGACTTACATGTATATCTGTGCCGATGAAGGTTGATGACAATATGTCTTATGTTGCTTTAAGTATAGCATCGCCAAGTGCTAGAATAACTGAAGAAAAAAAACAGATATATACACAGTTATTGCGAAATACCGCTGATAAAATAATAAATGCGCTAGGAGCTTGGGGTAAACACTGCATTTAAATATAAAGCTCAAGAACTGCTGATAAATTGCATATCAGCAGTTTTTTTATTTTATATTAATACATATCCATATAGAAGTACTAGGCCGAAAGTTAACTTATACCCCGGGATATGTTTCCAAAGCTTCAATCCGTTAAAAACTTTTAGCCAATCTAAAGCTTAAGTTTTAGACGACCTAAGACTTAGATAAACTCGCTACGCTCAGACACTATCTAAGTTCTAAGGTTGTCTTAAAACTCTTCGCTAAGATTGGCACAAAGTTTTTAAATCTACCTTCAGCCTTTGGAAACATATCCCTTTATATAAGTTAACTTTCTAGTTAGTTTCTCTATAGAAAAGAGATATTTAAATATAAATAGACTTTATAAAATTTATTTAATTAATTTAAAGTTTGAAGAAAATGTAAAATAATTAGTAATTTTTGTATTATTAAAAGCATATTAATATACCAATGTGAGATTAATTCTGCTATACAGAATTTTATTCCATAATATAGAATTTAGGAGGGAAGAAGATGACAAAACAAAAAGTAGCTATACCAAGCTTTAAGGATATGAAAAAAGAGGGTAAAAAGATAAGAATGGTTACAGCCTATGACTACCATACTGCGGCACTAGTAGATCAGGCTGATATTGAAATGATATTGGTTGGCGACTCATTGGCTATGGTTATGTTAGGATATGATTCTACAGTTGGAGTTACAATGGAAGATATGATTCATCATATTAAGCCTGTAGTTAAAGGTGCACCAAATACCATAATAATTGGTGATATGCCATTTGGTTCATATAACGTTAGTTGTGAACAAGCTGTTATAAATGCCACTCGTCTTATGAAAGAAGGTGGTTGTGATTGCATAAAATTAGAAGGTGGGTTAGCTGTAGCAGACAAGGTAGAAGCTATTGTTAAGGCTGGTATTCCAGTAATAGGTCATATAGGACTTACGCCACAAACCAGTTCTCAGTTAGGTGGATTTAAGGTTCAAGGAAAAAATATTGAAGATGCTAAAAGAATAGTAGAAGAGGCAAAGGCATTAGAGAAAGCTGGAGCATTTATGGTGGTAATAGAATGTGTCCCATCTGCTATAGGAAAGCTGATATCTGGAAGTATAGGTATACCAACAATTGGTATAGGCGCAGGACCAGATTGTGATGGTCAAGTGCTTGTAACTCATGACATGATGGGTATGTACGGAAAGTTTACACCTAAATTTGTGAAAAAATATGCTAATTTAAGTGAAATAATTATTAATGCATTTAATCAATATTCTGAAGAAGTACAGAGTGGAAGTTTTCCAGATGAAAAGTATAGTTTTGGAATGAAAGAAGAAATTCTAAAGAAGTTATATTAAATAACACTTTAGCAATATAAAGCTAAATTATTGTGCTGATATATCAGCACAATAATTTAAAATCGGAGGGGTATCATTTATGAAAATAGCCATAATAGGTGCTGGTGCTATGGGAAGTTTATATGGGGGATATCTTTCAAGAGCCGGAGAAGATGTATACTTAGTAGATATTTGGCAATCGCATATAGATGAAATAAATAGTAATGGTTTGATAATAAAAGAAGGAGAAGAGGAAATCGTAGTATATCCTAAAGCTTTTTCTAAGGCAGAAGAAATAGGATCTGTTGATTTGGCAATCATTTTTGTGAAATCTATATTAACAGAAAAGGCGCTAGCAAATAATAAAGCAATTTTGGGAAGCAACACTTTAGTGATGAGTTTACAAAATGGTTATGGCAATATTGAACAAATAGAAAAGTATGTTAAAAGTGAAAATATAATAGCAGGAACTACTGCACACGGGGCTACTATGCTTGGGCCTGGCAATATCAAGCATGCAGGAAATGGAGTTACACATATAGGATGGTTGAAGAATAATAAAAATAATAGCATAGAGCAAATTGCTGCAGCTTTAAAAAGAGCTGGTTTTGATACTAATATTTCAGATAATGTAATGGAGCTTATATGGTCAAAGCTTATAGTTAATGTAGGAATTAATGCCCTCACTGCCATACTAGAAGTAGAAAATGGAAAATTGTTAGATATTGATGAAACGAAATATCTTATGAAATTAGCTGTGGAAGAGGCAATAGATGTAGCAGAAGCTTTAGGGGTTAAGTTTAATAGAGATGAAACAATAGAGAAGGTTATGCAGGTTGCCTACAATACAGCAGAAAATAAATCCTCAATGCTTCAGGATATTTTAAATAAAAGAAAGACTGAAATAGAAACGATAAATGGCGCAATTGTTAGGGAGGGAATAAAACATTTTGTAAAAACTCCAGTAAATACTGTACTACTTAATCTTATAAAAGCAAAAGAAGTTACTTAAATTATGAAAATTCAAGGATAAATGAGCATACTAAAAAATTAAAAGATTATAGAAAGGAGTTTTTGTATGAACGGATATATTATAGCAATTGCATTATATTGTATAGCACTGATATTAATAAGTATATTTGTTTCTAAATATGTAAAGGGTGGGAATGATTTTATAGTAGCTGGAAGAAAGTTTAACTCTGGATTACTATTTGCTACATTAATAGGTGGAAATATTGGAGCAGGATCTACAGTTGGTATTACTGGATTAGCATATACATCAGGTATATCAGCAGTTTGGTGGATGATAATGTCAGGTTTAGGAAGTATAGTTCTTGCATTTATAGTGGGTCCTAAAATTTGGGAATTATCTATGAAATATAATTTGCTTACTGCTGGTGACTTTTTAGATAGAAGATATTCCAAAAAGTTTAAAGGTGCTTTTTCTACTATGATGGCAATAGGGACTCTAGCCTTATTTGCTGGTCAACTTATGGGCGTTGCATGGATATTAAATGTTATTGCTGGTGTACCTAAGGTCACTGGAATAATTATTGGTGCAATAGTTGTTACTGTATATTTTGCATTCGGAGGAATAGTATCAGCTGCATATGTAGGGATATTGAAATTAGTAGTAGTTTTAACAGGATTTATAATTGCTGTGCCTTTTGCACTAAGTCATGTTGGGGGATTAGGCGGATTACACACATTGGTAGCAGCAAATTTAGGAAGTGTGGCTAAAACAAATAGTTATTTCAGCTTTTTTGGACTAGGTGCAACTGTTATAATAGGATACTTTTTTATGTTAACTCCTTCATTTTTCATATCACCTGGCTTAATTGGAATAGTATTTGGATCTAAAGATACAGCAACTGTGAGAAAGGGTACAACATATAATGCAATAGTTCAATTCATTTTTGCTTTCATTCCTGCAATACTTGGCATGTGTACTTTTGCACTGTTTCCACATTTAACTGTTCAGGACTTGGCATTACCTACAGCAATGAAAGAATTACTGCCTTTCTGGGTATCAGCAATAGCTTTGGCAGCGGTTTTTGCCGCTGAAATAAGTACGGCAGATACAGTTTTATATATGCTAACTACATCTTTTACAAATGACATATATAAGACCTTTATAAAACCTAAGACTACTGATACTGAATTATTAAGAATGAGCAGATATGTTACTTTTGTTTCCGGAATTCTTGGAGTTGGGATGGCATTACTACTTCCTAACATTATAACAGCACTTTCAATTTTTTATACATTAATGTCTGTATCTCTTACAGCACCGTTACTTTTTGGTATATTTTCAAATCGTCCTACAGCAGCAGCAGCTTCGGTTTCAGCAATATCTGGTGTAGCACTTACAATAATATTAACATTTGGATATAAGGTAAAGCTTTTTGGAGTCCTAAATGCCCAAAGTACCGGGATTCTTTTATCAATAGTAATTATGATTATAATTATGTATGTATTCCCAGCAAAAGCATTTAAGGATGGCAAAAAAGAAATAGAGATGAATGTATCAGAATAAAAATATTTACTTGGAGGTTTAATAATGATTTTTGATTATTCGTATGCTGATTATGCTTTTAAGAATGGAAGAGTAATAACAGTGAACGAAAGAGATGAGATTGTTGAAGCAGTGGCCGTAAAAGGCAATAGAATAGTGTATGTAGGAGATACCGCAGGATTAGAAAAAATTATTGATAATAACACCAAGGTTATTGACCTTAAAGGGCGCGCTTTGGCTCCTGGATTTATTGATACACATTACCATCCTATTTTAAACGGATTCTTTGGAAACACAGAAGATGCTGCAATTATAAATACTGGATATCCTAATTGCAAATCCATTAAGGATATTATTAAGTTAATTAAAAAAGCTGCTGCGAAGAGAAAGCCTGGCGAATGGATTTCTATGATGGGTTATGACCAAAATAGAGTTGAAGAAAAGAGACACATTACAATAGAAGAAATGGATGAAGCTGCTCCAAATAATCCTGTACAGTGCATGAGGATGTGCGGACATATTTGTATGTATAACACAGCTGCACTTAATTCAGTCGGTATATATACACCTGAAGATGCAAAAAAGTTTGCACAGGACGAGGTTGTAGTTGAAAATGGCAAATTAACCGGTATGGTTAAAGACCATTCACATTTTTATCTTTGGAGTAAGGTTATTTATACTGAGGAGCAGCAGAAGGCTGCTGCTATGAGGTCAAATGATTTGCTCCTTAGAAATGGAATAACTTCCGTTCATGATGCAGGGGAATGTGATAAGCCTTCTTATCATATTATGCAGAGCCTTTGCAGATCCGGAGAATTTAAGGTTAGAGAGTATATGATGCTTCATAGTATCTTTGGGAAACCTGTTTCTCTTGAGGACAACGAACACTTCCTTTCACTAGGGCTTCAAAGTGGACTAGGAGACGAACATTTTAAAATTGGTACTTGTAAGTTTATGATAGACGGAGGAACAAGTGGACCTTCCTGCGCAACAAGAGAACCTTACTGTCATGATCCTGATATGCCTGGCATACTTGGGTGGAAAAGAGAGGAAGTAGCTGAATATATAAAAAAGATTAATGAGGCTGAGTGCCAGGCATCAGCACATGCCGTTGGTGATTTGGCTATCGAATTTATGGTGGAAGGTTATGAAAAAGCTTTCAAAACAAATCCGAGACCTGAAGCTAGACATAGAATTGAACACTGTGCTATTGTAGATCAGGACCTTATCAATAGAATGTCTAAGTTAAACATTTGTCCTAGTACAAACCCTGGAATGATAGCTTGGAATGGAAGAAATTATACCAAGTTCTACGGTGACAGAATGAAATATTTTATAGCATTGAGAAGCATGATTGATGCAGGTGTTATGGTTTCAATCGGAAGCGATGCACCATCAGGACCTGTAGAATCAATGTCTATATTAGATGCCTGTGTAAATAGAACTGACAGGGTAACAAATGAGCCAGTGGATCAGGCTCAGAAAATCACTATATTGGAAGCAATTAGACTGTATACTTACAATGGAGCTTACTCCAGCTATGAAGAAAAGATTAAAGGCAGCATTGAAGTTGGTAAATTAGCTGATATGGTTGTTCTCTCTGAGGATATTATATCATACCATCAGGATAAGATACTTGATATTAAAGTTGATATGACTATTATTGACGGAAAAATTGAGTATGAAAGAAAATAGATTTGACTAATAAAAACCTCGTAAATTTTTGCGAGGTTTTTTTATTTATCCAATTTAGAAACAACTTGTTGTATTTTATTATTAGTTAAAAGGTAATATTTAAAATGCTCAAATCATATAAATATATAGGCGTAAATATATTCTGCTATAGTAAATTAAGTTCTACCATACAGAATGATTCGGGAGGTGTGTATAGGTATATAATTTACCTTATTAATTTTTATGGAGGGAGTAATGTGAAAGAAAGTAAAGGCCAAAATATAGGATATGCGCAGAGTTATAAAGAGCAGCTTACAGTAAGAAGTTTAATAATTGGAGCACTAGGAGCATTTATAATTACATTGAGTTCAATGTATGTAGCATTGAGAATGGGAGCACTTCCTTGGCCTACTATTTTTGTTGCAATTCTATCTATGGCAGTTTTAAAAGGTTTAGGGAAGACAAATTTAAATGAAATAAATGTAGCAGCTACAGCTATGTCAGCAGGTGGCCTTGTTGCAGGTGGTTTAGCTTTTACAATTCCAGGTATATGGATGATAAATAAGAATGCAGCAGTAAGTGTTGTATCTTTATTAATGGTAACCTTGTCTGGAACAATATTAGCATTGATATTTACACTTCTCATAAGAAAATATTTTATAGAAAAAGAACAACTGCCTTTTCCGATGGGAATAGCAGCTTCACAGACTTTAATTGCAGGAGATGAGGGTGGAAACAAAGCTAAAACTTTGTTTATAACCTTAGGGATCACTGCAATATTTACAGCTATAAGAGATTATTTTGGTAAAATTCCAGCGGCTATAACATCAACTTCTCTTGCAGCTAAGAATATATTTTTCGGAGTATGGGTGTCGCCGATGGCAGTAGGTATAGGATATATAATTGGGCCATTATACATGGGAACATGGTTTTTAGGAGCAATATTAAGTTATTTTGTTATAATTCCAGTAGGTGTTGCCCAGGGAATATTCAAAGATGTAGCCGCTGCTACTGCATTTAAAGATAGCCTAGGAATAGGTTTTATTGTAGGAGCAGGTATAGGTGTTCTATTAAAAGGAATTCTTCCTAAGGCTAAAGAAATATTTGGACCAATGCTTAGAGGGAAGACTGGTGATAATAATATAAATTTAAAATGGGCTCCTATAGCTTTTGCTGTAATAGCATTTATGTTAACGGTATTTACTGAAATGAAGCTTGTTCCAAGTATTATAACTATATTTGGCGTATGGATTACTACATCTATGGCCGCAACTATAACAGGTCAGACTGGTATTAATCCTATGGAGATATTTGGAATACTAATATTACTGTTAGTAAAAGCTATCGTAAATGTTGGCCCTATTGAAGCCTTTTTAGTAGCCGGCGTTATAGCAGTAGCCTGTGGTCTTGCAGGAGATGCTCTTCAGGACTATAAAGCAGGATATATTTTAAAAACTGATCCAAAGGCACAGTTAATTGCTCAGACTGTAGGAGGTTTAGTTGGTGCTGTGGTGTCAGTTGCAGTTCTATTTGTTATGCATAGAGCCTATGGAAGTATGGGACCAGGAACGGAATTAGTAGCACCTCAGGCTTATGCAGTTTCTACTATGGTTTCTGGATTACCAAACTTTAATGCATTTATTGCAGGTCTTATTATAGGGACAATACTATTTATGCTAGGAGTTCCTGTAATGACTGTTGGAATAGGAATATATTTACCTATGTTTATATCAACAGCTGCCTTCATAGGCGGATTGTTAAAGTTTATCGTACAAAAAGTAAAACCAGAGGCAGATAACAATGGGCTTCTTATATCATCGGGGCTTCTTGGAGGAGAAGGGATTACAGGGGTAGTTATAGCATTAATTAAAGTATTTACTTTAGGATAGCACTAAGCGTAAAATATTAGTTAATAGAGTTGGTGTTATTTACAATAGGAGGTAAAAATGCAAGAAATATTATTTAATCAAATAGACGGAATAAAGATTGGTAATGCACAAAACTTAAATGGCCCTACTGGATGTACTGTAGTAATATGTGAAGAAGGAGCTTCTGCTGGTGTAGATGTAAGGGGGGGATCACCAGGTACTAGAGAAACAGATTTACTTGATCCAGTAAATTTAGTAGATAAAATTCACGCTGTAGTTCTATCTGGGGGTAGTGCCTTTGGTCTGGATGCTGCCAGTGGTGCAATGCAGTATTTAGAAGAAAGAAATATAGGATTTGATGTTACTGTTACAAAGATTCCTATAGTTTGTTCAGCAGTACTCTTTGATTTAGTTATAGGAGATCATAAAATAAGGCCAGACAAAAGCATGGGATATGAAGCTTGTGTAAATTCAGAGTTAAATCAGTGCAAGGAAGGAAACATAGGAGCTGGAACAGGAGCGACGGTAGGCAAGATACTTGGTCCTGAGTACTCAATGAAAGGTGGACTTGGATGTTATGCCCTTCAGGTTGGAGATCTTAAAGTAGGTGCAGTTATTGCAGTTAACTGTCTCGGAGATGTAATTGATCCAGCTACAGGGGAAATTATTGCAGGAGTTTTAGATAAAGATAAAAAGAACTTTGCAGGTACAGAGAAAATAATGATAAATAATTATAGTGAGAAGAAGAATTTATTTAGTGGAAACACTACTATAGGAGTAGTTGTAACAAACGCAAAGTTTTCAAAGTCAGAAATGAACAAAATAGCTTCGATGGCGCACAATGGTTATGGAAGATCTATGAGGCCAGCTCATTCTATATTTGATGGAGACACAATTTTCACTATGGCAACTGGAAAAGTAGAGGCTGATATAAATGTTGTAGGACTTCTAGCTGCAAAGGTTGTTGAGCAAGCTGTAGTAAGAGCAGTTAAAAATGCTGAAGGTATTTTTGGATATAAGGCTTATAAAGATATGATTTAAGTATTAATGAAAAGCAGACTTACATTGTATGGGTTAGAAAACCTATCAATATAAGTCTGTTTTATTTATAAAGTTAAAAAAATAATGGTTAACTTTAATAAAGAATCAAGAGGCATGACTTTTTATCCGTGGTAAAACAATGTCGATATGAATAAAATTATTGAAATAAAATGGAATAAATGTTACTATCATAATATATTATGTTGAATTAAGGTATAAAACCCATAAAATGGATTTATATTAATTTTAAGAGGCTTTAGTGCTAAATACTTATAGCGAAGAAGAAGGTGTAATTATGAAGTATTCAATTGTTAAGGTTTGTACAAAAGAACAACCAGTTACTGTGTCTATAAGTTCAGATGAAAAGCCAAATATTTCAGAAATAATGGTCAAAAAATGGCATGATATAATTGATTTGCTTTCATTAACGATAAAGGTACCTTCCGCTTTAATTATGCGTCTTGAGGAGAAAAATATAGAAGTCTTTCTTGCAAGTAACACAAAAGACAACCCTTATAAAATAAAGGAAAAGGCAGAGTTGATTTCGGGGCTTTATTGTGAAACTGTTGTAGGGAATAAATCTTGCCTTCTTGTACCCAATGCTTTAAAAGATCCTTTGTGGAGAGAAAACCCTGATATTAAGTTAAATATGATATCTTATCTAGGATTACCAATACTATGGGCGGACGGTGAAGTATTTGGTACTCTATGTATTTTAGATAATAAAGAAAACCATTATAATAATCAATACATTAAGCTGATGGAACTTCTTAAAGATAGTATCGAAAAGGATTTGCAATTAATATTTGAAGAAGAAAGATTGAAAAAAGAGCTGGAAAATAGGAAAATAGCGGAACAAAAGCTTAGGGAAAGTGAAACTAGATATAGAGAGTTATTCAATAATATGAGAAGTGCAGTGGTAATTTATGATGTAAAAGATGAAGGAAATAAGTTTATTTTTGCAGATTTGAATAAGTCTACAGAATTAATTGAAAAAATCGATAAAGTAGATATTGTAGGTAAGGATATAGAGGAATGTTTTTCTGGAGCTTCGGAAATGGGGTTGCTAAAAATAATGAAGGAAGTATGGAAAACTGGTACAGCTCATTATTTAGGCCCTACGTTTTATGAAGATAATAAAATAAATGGTTGGAGAGAAAATTATTACATATATAAGTTGAATTCAGAACAAGTAGTTGTTATATATGATGATATTTCTGAAAAAATAGAATATCAGAAAATTATAAATGAAAATGAACGATTAATTTGTGAAAAAATTGAATATGATAAGGTTAGAAATGAGTTTTTTGCAAATATTTCTCATGAATTAAGAACTCCATTAAATGTTATTTTGTCTGCCCTTCAACTTATTGAACTAAAACAATCAGAACTGAATCATTCTAATGGGTTTATGGTTAAGTATAGTAAAATAATGAAACAAAATTGTTTCAGATTAGTAAGACTTATTAATAATATTATTGAAATGACAAAAATAAATACAGATTACTTTGAAATTCATTTTCAAAATATAGATATCGTTGCATTAACCAGAGAAATAACGGCATCAGTAACAGAGTACATATCAAATAGGGAAGTAAAACTATCATTTTATTCAGAAATAGAAAAAAGTATAGCATCTTTAGATCCTGATAAAATTGAAACAATACTTTTGAATCTTCTTTCAAATGCAGTAAAATTTACTGAGCCTGGTGACAGCATAGCTGTTACTATTTCAAAGAGGAATGAATGGATTGTTATATCCGTAAAAGATACAGGAAGTGGCATACCAGAAGATAAGTTACAAGTTATTTTTGAAAGATTTAGGCAGGTAGATAAATCCTTGACTAGAAATCATGAAGGCAGCGGCATTGGGTTATCGCTTGTTAAAGCTCTTGTAGAGAAGCATAATGGAAAAATCAGTGTTCAAAGTGATTATGGAAAAGGTAGTGAATTTATCGTAGAGTTACCTGATGTTTTTTTATCGGATGAATTGATTAAGCCTAACACTGTAAAATATAACTTAGACAATGATCGAATTAAAAAAATTAATATTGAGTTTTCGGATATTTATAGTTTGTAATATATTTAATGTGAAGGTAATATGATAACAAAAAGGAATGAAGGCTAAGCTACATTCTTATGTTATCCAAAAGTTATTATTTATGATAGAATAAAAATAAATGGAGAGCAAATCTTATATATATGAATGTGTAAGGAGATGAGTTGTATGTCAGTTAATGATAATGAAATAAACTCAATGAATGAGATTATAAGCGACATTGAGTCTTCAATGAAAAAAGTGAGAAGTGGAGAGGTTATAAAAGGAAAGGTTATTTCAGTAACAGATAGTGAAGCTATAATAAATTTGGGCTATATGTCAGATGGAATATTACCTAGAAGTGAGGTAAGTGAAGATTCAGAGATAAATCCTAGAGATGTTTTAAAGGAAAATGATGAAATCTATGTTTATGTATTAAATATGAATGATGGAGATGGGAATATTCTGCTATCAAAAAAAGCAGCAGATAAAATAAAGGTATGGGATGAACTTGAAGATTCTCTTAAAAATAATAGCACTTTTGAAGTGACTGTTAAAGAAGTTGTTAAAGGTGGAGTTATTACATATGCAAAGGGAATTAGAGCCTTTATACCTGCTTCACAACTTTCAGTATCATATGTAAAGGATTTAAATGAATTCATAGGAAGGGTATTGACTGTAAAGGTAATTGAACTTGATAGAACAAAAGAAAAAATAGTTTTATCAAGAAGAGAAGTAGAAAGTGCCGAATTAGAAGTTAAAAAGAGAGGTTTATGGAGCGAAATTAAACCTGGGGAAAAAAGAACTGGTGTAGTAAGCAGACTAACTAAATTTGGGGCATTTGTCGATTTAGGAGGAGTAGATGGGTTAATTCACCTTTCCGAGCTATCATGGAAAAGAGTTAAAAATCCTTCTGAGGTAGTTTCAATTGGAGATAAAGTTGAAGTATATGTTCTAGATGTAGATAAAGAAAATAATAGAATTTCTTTAGCATTAAAAGATGTAAGCGAAGATCCTTGGAATAATGTTCAGGATAAATATAAAGTTGGAAGTGTAGTAGATGGAACTGTGTCTAAATTTTTAAACTTTGGTGCTTTTGTAGAGATAGAACCAGGATTAGAAGGATTAGTACATCTTTCAGAAATATCGGAGGAACGTATATTAAAGCCTTCAGATGTATTAAATATAGGTAATAAGGTTAGAGTGAAAATACTAGACATTGATCCAAAGGCAAAGAGAATGAGTTTAAGCATTAAGGATTCTGCTGAAAAGCCAAAGGAGGATTTTGAAAAATATGTTGATACACAGGAATCTGGAGTAAGTTTGGGAGAATTATTTGGAGATAAATTCAAAGATTTGAAATTTGATTAATATATAGATATCCATATACAAGGTTATTACTATAATGGGTTACTTATAAGGATGGGTTTTTTATGCCTTTCTGTATAAGTAACCTTTTTATTTGGAATAATATTTACATGAGAACATATGTTTGGTATAATTATGTTTATATGGTATGGAGGCGTGTATATGGACATATTGGAAAAGTTAAGAATACTATCATCGGCTGCTAAATATGATGTATCCTGTTCTTCAAGTGGAAGCAACAGAAAGAATACTAAAGGTGGGTTGGGGAATGGGTATGAAAGTGGTATCTGCCATAGTTTTACGGCAGATGGAAGGTGTATTTCTCTTTTGAAAATATTACTAACAAATCAGTGTAGCTTTGACTGTATCTATTGTGTTAACAGAGTATCTAATGATATAGAAAGAGCCTTCTTTACTCCAAAGGAAATAGCAGACCTAACCTTAAATTTTTATAGGAGAAACTATATAGAAGGATTATTTCTTAGCTCTGCAGTTTTTAAAAACGCTAACTACACAATGGAGTTGCTTACAGAAGTAGCAGATATTCTTAGAAATGAACATAAATTTAATGGATACATTCATTTAAAGGCTATACCAGGTGCCGATGAAGCGCTAATAAAAAAAGCTGGTATGTTAGCAGATAGAATGAGTGTAAATATTGAGCTTCCTTCAAATAACAGTTTAAAGCTTTTAGCGCCGCAAAAAAATAAGGAAAAAATACTTAAACCTATGTCTTTTATAGGAAAGGAAATTTCTATCTTACAAGAAGAGAGAAAAATCTATAAAAAAGCACCTAAGTTTATTCCAGCAGGGCAAAGTAGTCAATTAATAGTTGGAGCAACACCAGAGAGTGATTTGCAAATTATGAGATTATCCGAAAATTTATATAATCATTACAATCTTAAGAGAGTTTATTATTCAGCTTATGTTCCAGTTGTGAAAAGTGCAAAACTACCTGATATAAAGAATCCTCCATTAATAAGAGAACACAGGTTATATCAAGCAGATTGGCTTTTAAGATTTTATGGTTTTTCAGCAAAAGAACTTTTAGATGATACTAATCCTAATTTTGATATAAAACTAGATCCAAAAACCGATTGGGCACTTAGACACTTGGGGAACTTTCCTGTAGAAATAAATTTAGCACACTATAATACACTCCTTCGAGTGCCTGGCATAGGGGTAAGATCAGCTATGAGAATAATAAAGATAAGAAAAGTACAATTTTTAAGTTTTGAAGATTTAAGAAAACTAGGTGTAGTTTTAAAAAGGGCGAAATATTTTATAACCTGCAAAGGAAAGTACTATGGAGAGATTTCTTTTAAAGAGGAGACAATACGGGAAAAAATTGAAGATAAAATAATAAGTAAGGAAAAGCTCAATTACAAACAGTTATCTTTTTTTTCAGAAACTCCAGCATTATATAAACCACAAGATGCTTTAACTAGTTTTACAGGAGAAATTTAAAATACAGGAGTGTTGGTTTTACCATGAATTTTTTACCCGCTTGAACTATCTAATAATGAACAAGGAGGACTTCAATGATTTGTTATATATATGATGGAAGCTTTGATGGCTTACTTACGGCAGTCTATGAATCTTATTATATGCAGGAAAAGCCGGAACAGATTTTAAGGAAAGAGCATTTTTTACCAGACTTTTTTATAGAGCCAATATACATTAAGACAAGTAAAGAAAAAGCATATAAGGTATATAACGCTATAAAAGATAAGGTTTCTCATGAAGCATTAAAATATGTTTTTTATGTTTTTTTATCTGAATTAAAAGAGTCTAGTACTCTAATTTATAGGTATTTAAAAATAGCATTTAAAATAGGAAAAGATATAAATTTGCATATGCATAATGGTATAGTTTTATCTGTACATAAAATAAGTAATAAGGTTACAAATGAAGTTCATAGAATGTTAGGTTTTATAAGATTTAAGTTCTTAGCTAGTAATTTATACTACGCAGCCATGGAGCCTGATCATAATATACTCCAGTTAATTATGCCTCATTTTTCTAAAAGATTTTCTTCTCAGAATTTTATTATTCATGATAGGAAGAGAGAAATAGCTGCCTTATATAATAAAGAAAAATGGGTAATTGTCGATATGTTAAAAGCTGATGGTGAAAAATTATTTTTAAATAACAATGATGAAGTTTATGAAAAATTGTGGAAACAGTATTTTAGCTCAATTACAATAGAAAATAGAAAAAACAGAAAACTTCAAAAAAGTTATATGCCAGAAAGGTACTGGAAATTCCTAACTGAGATGCTTTAAGGCAATAGTTATATGTACTACAATACATATAATTATTGCCTTTAAATTTTGACAAAAAATAACCTGATTTTAATATGCAAACATAATATAGTATGGTAAAATATACATAAATATATGTTTGTATCGAATTATTTTAAATTTTTTTTGAGTAAATACATTTAATTCAAAAAAAATTATTACGAAATTTAACATTTTAAAATATAATTAATAATTCGGGAGTTTTTACACAAAATGGAAAAAATAAAGGCTGGTGTTTATGTGGAATACAAATTTTCTGAGCTTGTGGATATAAATCATTTAAATAGCTTAATTGAAAGTTTTCGCTCAATAACTGGAATCGGCTATACCATAAAAGAAATTAGGAATGATGATTTTACAAGTATTACTAACAGCAAAATATGCTGTGACTTTTATAAGGTAAATGAAATAACAAAAATGAGATGCGAAGAATCTCAAGATTCTATAATTAAGGAACTTAATGAAGGAAAAGACTACGTAATTCATAAATGTAAGAATGGTTTAGTACAAATAGTAGTTCCAATAATAATTAATAAAGTTCCTGTTGCTATTATTTCTGCAAGTCAGATGTTCTTTGAAGAGCCTAATATGGAATATTTTAAAAATGAAGCATTGGAATTAGGTTTTAATGAAGAGGAGTATCTAAAGACAATTAAGGAGATTCCAGTGGTTTCAAAGAAAGAAATCAAACCAATTACAGACTTTATTTTAAGAATCAGTAAGCTACTGGCAGAAATGGGATGCAGACACTTAAATGAATTAGAAGCAAACAAGAAATTAAGCGAAAGTTATTTGGAGCTTTCAGGAGTTTATCAACAACTGAGAGCAGCGGAGCAACAGCTTAGAAACCAATATGATGAATTAGAGAAAATGGCATATTATGATCCACTAACTGATTTGCCAAATTGGAATTATATACAGAAAGAAATAACTCAATATTCCAACGAAAATGACTCGTCAAAACTAGCTATTATGTATATAGATTTAGATAACTTTAGAAATATAAATAATGGCTTTGGCCATCATTATGGTGATAAATTATTGCAGGAAATAGGAAGATCGCTGCAGACGCTTCTAAAAAAGAACTGCATAGTGTCAAGGGCTAGTGGAGATGAGTTTTTGATTGTTCAATATGGTGTTGAAGATAGAAAAGAAGTTTTGAAAACAGTTGGTAAAATGTCCGAATTGCTTAATAGTACATGGCAATTAGATGAAAAAGAGTTTTTTGTATCAGCTAGTATAGGAATAGCAGTTTTTCCAGAGGATGGACAAGATTTTGATAAAATTTTAAGAAGTGCAGAAATAGCAGTTAATAAGGCCAAGGAGCTTGGTAAAAATTCTTATATGTTTTTTGAAAAGTCGCTGTATGATGAAATATCAAGGAAAACAGAGATGGAGAAAGAACTAAGAACTGCTATAAAAAATGATGAGCTTACATTGCATTATCAGCCTCAGGTAGATATCAAAACAGGAAAGATAGTAAGTTTAGAGGCACTGTTAAGATGGAATAGCAAAAAGTTTGGATGGGTCTCTCCTTATGAGTTTATTAAGCTAGCTGAAGAAACAGGATTAATTATTCCTATAGGACAATGGGTGCTAAAAACAGCATGCTTACAAAATAAGGATTGGAAAAGCAAAGGGTACGATTATGAATTTATCTCAGTAAATGTCTCTGTTACACAGATACAAAATAGAAATTTCCTTGATAATGTAAAAGAAATTTTAAGTGAAACAGGAACTAGACCAGAATACTTAGAGTTGGAAATAACAGAAAGCGTTATGATGGAAACTATTGAATCTAACTTAAGAATACTTAATGAATTAAGAAGCATGGGAATAAGAATCGCTCTTGATGATTTTGGAACAGGTTATTCTTCCTTAAACTATCTGAAGAGCTTACCTATTAATACATTAAAACTTGATAAAAGTTTCATAGATGGTTTATGTAAAAATTCTTATGAAGAACTTATAACATATGAGATAATAAAGCTTGCTCACAGGATGGAGTTAGATGTTACTGCTGAAGGTGTTGAATTTGAAGATCAATTAATATCCCTTATGGAGAAGGAATGCAATAGAATCCAAGGATATTATTTTAGTAAGCCTTTTCCGCCAGTAGAAATAGAATCAGTATTAGAGAAAGGCTCTTTTAATATTGATAGAATGTAATAAAATATTATAAACAGGATTCTTAGTGTCTTTAGCACTTAGAAGACGTTATCCTTTAGGGGAAGCCGTTATCCAGAGTCGTAGACATCGGATAAAAAATATAGGTGAAGGAAAATAGTGTCCTTCACCTATATTTTTTATAATCAGTTATATTTGAGAATCTTTATAACATCTTCCCTTTTCAAAAGAAGTTTGAATAAAGGGTAGCCTATACAAGTTACAACTACAAACTCACCTAAAGCCACATATACTGTGGACAACCAAAAAGGTTGATTTAGGACAAAAAATAGTTCAGCTCCTACAATTAAACCATTCATAATGGTTGGCCAAAGTGTAGATATAAGTAAATTTTTAGTTTTGCTGATCATATATACGCTTATAAGTGTCGCACTTGTTCCTACTATTACATCAACTATACCTAATGGACTATAAAGATTCGATATAGCACATCCTAATACAAGACCTATGATATAAACTGGATCTATAAATGCAAGTAGAGTCATAACTTCAGACAATCTAAATTGAATAGCCCCATAGCTTAAAGGAGCAATTGCTAATGTTGCAACAGTGTAAACAGCGGCAGTTATAGCTATTTTAACAAGTTTTTTTACTTTCACCACAGTTTCCTCCTTTCAGTCGGAACACGGGGGAATTAATCCCATTCGCTCCGCTCATAAATTACCCGTTAAAGTCCATCTAGGGCTTTAACCTCCTATTTTCAAAATTAAGCCTCATACCATGTGGTATGAGGCAATGCTCAATTCTATAGTATATCACAACTATGCAACATAAATAAATAATTTTTAAATATATTTTTATTGAGAATTACAAGATTCAGTAGGTCTTCTCTTTCGATTTTTTAGATATCCAAAGGCACCTCCACACAAACCGCCTATTATATGAGCGGAATGAGAAATATTGTCTACTGCAAAAATAGCATCTAATACTTCTCTACCTAGGAAAAAAATTGCTACTAAAACAAGTGTCAATGGAATTTTACCGAATTCAGTGTTAGCAAAAGAGCTTAATAATATTAGCATAAAAACAATTCCACTAGCACCAAGGAGGGCAGTTGGAAAGAATAATGTATTAATAATTCCGGTTATAAATGCGGTGAAAACCATCATTTCTATTAAGTTGTTAGAGCCGTATTTTTCCTCAACCATAGGACCAACAAGAAGTACAATTAAAAAGTTCCCAGAAAAGTGACTCCAATTAGCATGACCAAATACATAGCTGAATAAACGTATATATTGTAGTGGATCAGTTATAGAAGTCTTATAGTTTGTGAAGAGATATCTCGTTGAAGCTCCACCTGTAGCTTTGCCTAAAAGATATGCTACAAAAGCTAAGAATGTAAAGGTTAGTATTACAGGAGAATTATATTGAATTTTTTTAAACATATGAATCACCTTCTTTTGTTTATAAAATTTATTATCCTTAATATAAGTTATATTATCCAAATTTCTTTATTTTAAAATATGTGGTTAAAGGTTTTCTTAATCTTATAAGTTGAAAAGCTACATCGATAGTTGGAAATCCTATAAGTTGAAAGAAACTAATAATATCACTGTATAATTTTATAAGTTCATTTGATGAAGTGGAATTTTCTATTGAGAAAAACATATCGTTCTCCAATAAAATTGTTCATATAATTAATATATGAATAAAAGTAGAAAAAGTGCTTAAGCTAAGAGTGAATATTAATTTGTAAAAAAAAATGAAAAAAATTATCAAAAGTTGTTGACAACATTACTATAACGTATTATAATCTATAAATGTGTGGTAAACAAATTAAACATTGGGATATCGCCAAGCGGTAAGGCACCAGACTTTGACTCTGGTATTCGTAGGTTCGAATCCTGCTATCCCAGCCATTTTGGTTTACTAGCTCAGTCGGTAGAGCACATGACTTTTAATCATGGTGTCCGGGGTTCGATTCCCCGGTAAGCCACCAATAAGTAGACATGCAAAATCCTAAGCAGGCACCCAAAATGTTAAGTAGATATCCCAAATCTTTAGTTTGGTGATAGTCACTTACACAGCGTGCTGATTTTGTAATAGTCACTTAGTTAACTACATTTAAATAATTTGCAGGTGTGGCGGAATTGGCAGACGCACTAGACTTAGGATCTAGCGCCAACGGCGTGGGGGTTCGACTCCCTTCACCTGCACCACTAAAAAAACATGATTGATATTTCAATCATGTTTTTTTTATTAAAAAACAGTTTGTGAAAATATTTAACATAATGAAACATGATAATATATTTTCCCAAAAGCAAGTATCACTTTATTATATATAAATAGAATATTAATGTTGTAATTTTGTAAAAATATATATAATGACCTGTGTTTTAAGGAGGGCTATTGATGTGTCCAATATTACAACGGAATTACTTTTAATATTTATACTAATTTTAATTAATGCCTTTTTTTCAGCCTCTGAGATGGCTATTGTATCTTTAAATAAAACTAGAATGAATCATCTGGCAGAGGAAGGAAATGAGAAAGCTAAACTGATTCTAAGGTTGCTTAATGAGCCAAGTAAATTTCTAGCAACAATACAGGTAGGAATTACATTAGCAGGATTTTTTGCCAGTGCTTCTGCAGCAACTACACTTTCTGAAAGATTTTCACTGGTATTAAGGTCATATGGTATACCATATAGTAATAGAATATCAGTTATTTTGATTACTGTTTTTTTAGCATATATTACACTTGTTCTAGGAGAATTATTTCCTAAAAGAATTGCATTGCAGAATTCAGAAGAAATTGCAATGTTTTCTGTAAAACCAATATTATTTGTATTAAAGATAATGCTTCCCTTTGTAAAGTTATTATCTAGCTCTACAAATTCATTAATTAAAATTTCAGGTATAACATTAGAAAACTTAGAGGAGAAAGTATCTGAAGAAGAAATAAGAACAATGATAGACCTAGGACAGGAAAATGGTGTTTTTAATGAAACAGAGAAAGAAATGATAAATGGGATATTTGAGTTTGATGATACTTTAGCAAAAGAAGTTATGACACCAAGAACAAATGTATTTGCTGTAGATATCAATGAACAAAATGCCTCAATAATAAGTGAAATATTAGAAGAAAAATACTCGAGAGTTCCTGTGTATGAAGATGATATTGACAATATAATAGGAATCTTATTTATAAAGGATTTATTTGGTCAGTTGCTGAAAACATCAGCGGACAAAATTGACATTAGAAAATTGTTGAGGCCTGCTTATTTTGTGCCAGAAAATAAAAATATAGATATACTGTTTAAAGAATTACAGAATTCAAAAAATCATATGGCGATTCTTATAGATGAGTATGGAGGATTTTCTGGAATTACAACAATAGAAGATCTAATAGAAGAGATAATGGGTAATATATTTGATGAATATGATGAATACGAGCAAGATCTTAGAAAGATAGATAGTGGAACTTATATAGTTAGTGGTTCGCTAGCTATAGACGAAGTGAATGAATTCTTAAATCTAAACCTTCAATCTGAAAATTCTGATACCATCGGAGGTTTTGTGGTAGATCTTCTTGGCAGTATCCCTAGAGATGATGAGGAGAATACCATAGAATATGAAAACATAACATTTAAAATTGAGAAAGTAAATGAAAAAAGAATAGAAGAACTTAAAATATATGTAAATGAGTGAAAGTCCCTTATTCTAATTTAAGGGACTTTCACTCATTTACATAATCAGACAGACTTTTAGACCCAAAGTTCTAATTAATATGTTAAAATAAAGGGAAGTGAATATCCATTGATGAGGTGAAAAAATGAGATACTCAGAAGTAAAAAGAAAATTATTTGATAATCTCTTCAGTGAGAAATCCATAATAGTAAGTGGAAAGTCGGGAAGTGGGAAAACTACATTAGCTATAGAAAAATATAAGCATATGATTGAAGAAGAAAAAATAAATAGTGAGAATATATTAGTCTTAGTGATGAACAGACATCAAGCTATGACTTGGAAAAAAGAGTTGTGCTTAAAAACATCAGGTGAATTTAAGATATATACTTATCAAAATTTTGTAAGTAGGGAGTTATCGAAATTTTGGCCAATAATAGAAAGTAAGTGCAGTAGAATAGAAAAGAAATCCTTAAAACCTGAATTTATATCAACGGATTTGGCAAATTATATGATGGAACTTCTAGTTAACTACTATAGAAGGAAAGGATACCTCGTAGACATAACTTCGCATTCAAGTAGGGTAGCTTCAGATCTAGTTTCTAATATAAACAAGGCTGCTATGTCACTAGTTGATTTTAAAGAAATAGGAACTAGGCTATATAATTCTCTTCAAATTAAGGAAAGTATAAGTAGAGAAAACTATGAACATATGGATTCCATAATAGATTACTATATCAACAGCTTTTTGAAACATGGGGTTCTGGACTATGGTATTGGTATTTATTTATATAACAATTATTTAATTAATAACCATACATATACTGAAAAATTAAATAATATAAAATATATTTTAGTTGATGATTTTAATGAAATATCACCGGCACAGCTGTCACTTGTAAATAAGCTTATGTGCACTGTAGAAAAAGGATATATGTTCTATAACCAAGATGGTGGATTTTGTACATATTATGGAGCTGATAAGCAATACTTAATGAGCAATATAGAATTTTCTTATCAGCAACTAGAGGTAGAAGAGAGTTTTATGTGTGGAAACTACTTCATGGAACTTTCTAAGGAAATTAGTATAGATAACTTAGGAAGTATTTCAGCTCAAAATAAACAAATACCTGTTTACTTTGATATATCCTCTCAGCTACGAAGTGAAATGCTAGAAAAAGTATCTAATAAAATTAAAGAGCTTGTTAGAATGGGAAAAAGACCAGAAGATATAGTAATAATATCACCTTCTAATGATGTTGTTCTAAACTCTGAAATAGAATATAGGCTGAAAGATTTCGGAATAGGAGTCATAAATACTTCTAAGAAGTCCAGGCTTATAGATAACCCATATGTACACAGCTTAATAGTAATAGCTTGTCTTTGTAATAAATATACTGGAATTAATTTAACTCGAGATGATTATAAAAGATTTTTTTCTACAGTTTTGAATATAGATATGGTTAAGGCTTCTATAGTATCAAAGTCAATAATAAATTGTGGAGAATTACAGCAATTGCCTTTAGGAGTTACTGAAAGAATAGGTGTAGATGTTGAAGGTAGGTATAATAATTTAAAAGAATGTATACAGAAATATAAGCGTTACATAGCAGAAAAGAGTATGTCTTTAGGTGAGTTGTTTAGAAGAAGTTTTTTAGAGCTTCTTATAACACTTCCTAATGCAAAAGATAACATACAAATTTGCAAAAATTTAAGTGAAACTGCTGAAAAGTTTATAGAAATGTTAACACAGTTTAATACAAAAGATAATCCGGAAGAAAAACTTATCATATTTGTAAAAAGTGAAGCAGCGGATTTTTATTCTTTAAGGGAATTAGAAGAACTGTTCCTAAATAACAAGGGTATAGTTATAACTAATCCTTATAATTTCCTAACTTGTAATTTAAAGAGTAAGATTCAGATATGGGCAGATGTAAGCAGTGATATGTGGGCACCAAGAAACATAAAAGAACTAACTAATACCTATGTGTTAAGAAGTACATGGAATGCAAATGAAGTTTATAGTTCAGATATAGAAGAAAATAATAGATTGAGCAATTTAGTTTCAATAATGAAGTGTCTTATGAGAAAATGTAATGAAGAAATTTACTTTTACGGAAGTGAATACTCCTTAAGTGGGTATGAACAGCAGGGGTATTTTTCTGATATTATCTTAAACATCTTTGGTGAAGGAGGTGCCTCTGGTGCAGTTTAGGGAAGACCAAAAACCTATAATGGAATACAGAGGTGGTACTATGGCAGTACCGGCAGTACCAGGAGCAGGAAAAACCTTTATTGTAGCTCATCTGGCAGCTAAAATTATTGAAGAAAAAATACATAAACCAGGAAAAGTACTCATAGTAACTTACATGAATAGTGCAGTAAACAATTTTAAAAGCAGAATATCCTCTGTATTAGAAAACAAAGGCATAACTGCGAATGGTGATTATGAGGTTATGACTATTCATAGTTTGGCAATGAAAATATTAAAAGAAAGACCGGATGTAGTTGGAATTAATGAAGAATTTCAAATAATTGATGATTTGAAAAAAATTGCTTTTCTAAATGAATGTATTGAAAATTGGAGAAGAAAAAACGGAGAGAGAATATTTAGACTTCTCTTGTCGGATAATGGCAATAAAAAATACAATGAAAAAGGCGAGTACTATTGGAGAGACTTTTTTACCATAGCTGATAACTTAATTAGTGAACTTAAGCTTAATAGTATTTCCCCAGAATTACTTTTAGAAAGATTAGAGAATGTTGAAGGAATTAGCATTGTAAAAAGTATTTCTCAAATTTACGATGCTTATATTAAGAAGCTTAGAATAGAAGGATACATAGATTATAACGATTTGCTGCTGCTCTCATATAAGGCATTACTACTGGATGATAAACTGAGAGAGAAGTTCAAGAACAAATATAGCTTTATTTTTGAAGATGAATGTCAAGATTCTAATTTAGTGCAGAGTAAAATACTACTGTTGCTTTCGGAAAATAACAATAATCTTGTGAGAGTTGGAGATTTAAATCAGAGTATAATGGGAACCTTTACTTCATCAGATCCTAAGTTTTTTGCGAATTTTTGTAGTCAAGCTGAAAGAAAACATATTATGAATATGGCGGGAAGAAGTTCAAATGAAATTATAAACTTAGCTAACTACTTAGTAAGTTATGTAAGGTCAGAACATCCTGAGGAGAAGTGTAGAGGCGCTCTTGAGGAGCAGTACATAAGAGTAATGTCAGGTATGGAGGAATTTAAGAATCCTGAACCTGAGGATTATGGTATATACAGTTATTGTTTTAGTTCTTGGGATAAGGTAAAAGAGACAACACTAAAAGCAGTTAAAAATTTTAAAATTAAGAATCCAGATAAGACTATAGGGGTTTTGGTGCCATATAATAATCAAGTAACAGAGCTTGCAAAAGAGCTGAGGAGAATTGGAATTGAATGTGATGAGTTATCCACAACTTCAGAAAAAAGAATTAAGATTACTAACACACTAGGATATATGCTTCGTTTTTTATCAGAACCAGATAACATTATGAGATTTAAAGAACTAATAAACTGTTTGATAGATGAAAACCTTCTGGGAAAGGAAGAATTAATAGGCAGAATATCCAACTGTGAAATTGAGGATTTGTTGGAAAATAAAATAGCAGATTTATATGAAAATCAATTTAGTGAAGAAAAACTAGTAGATAGAAAACTAATCGAACTGCTCGAGAAATATGTAGATACTATAAAAGACTTACTTAAACATAATGAAATGTCTATGGAAAGATTAATTTTATATATAGGTAATCTTCTAAAGTTAGATGTAAATGATAAGGCTATGGTTGAAGCTGTTGCTTCATATATACAATATGAACAAAAGTATAGAACTGATTTAACTTTAGAGGAAGTTTCTCAAAGACTTTTGGATGTAAAGAATTCAGTATTTAAGCAAATAGCTGATGTTATTTATGAAATTCAGGGATATGAGCCTACGCCAGAAAGAGTAACCATATCAACCTGTCATAAATCAAAGGGACTAGAGTGGGATTGTGTATTTTTACTTTCTTTAACTGATTATAATTTTCCTTCTTCATTAAGTGGAAAATTTAGATCTGATCATTATTACTTTAAAGAAGAATTTAAAAATCCTATTGCTTTAGGAAAGGCAGAAATACAAAAAATGCTAGGGCAATCTATATGTAATAATCCCTTTATCCAAGCACGAGCAGATGTGGTTAACGAAAAAATAAGGCTTTTATATGTCGGAATAACAAGAGCAAAAGAGTATTTACTATTAATGTCTAATTATGATGAAGGTAAAAAAGATTGTCCATCAAAATATTTTGATGTTTTAAAGAAATTTATAGAAAATAGAAAAGCTATATATAAAAGGATGTGAGGACAGTGCTGGACGTTAGAAAGCTGAGTTATTTTTATTATAGTCAAAACTCACTAAATACTTTTAATAAATGTCCTTTAAAATTTAAATTAAAATATTTTGATAATATGTCATGGAGAAATGATTCAGAAGAGGATATAGAGTATTATGAAGGAATAAAAATAGGTTTAGATTTTCACTTAATCTGCGAAAGATATTTTTCTGGCATTCCTTTGGGAAATGAAAATTGTAATGAAGATATTAATAGGTGGACTGATGAGCTTTTAAAACTAATGCCTATAGAAAAGCAAAATGTATATTTACCTGAGTATGAAATAAAAATGATAAAAGACCATATAAGACTTCAGGCAAAATATGATTTAATCGTTATAAAACCTAATAATGATGTTGAAATATGGGATTGGAAGACTGAAAACAGGAAACTATCTCGTAAAGAATTAGAAGGTAGATTTCAAAGCATAGTATATATGTATGCTGCAGGAGAAAAGCTCAGTGAGACTTTAGGCAAAGAAATAAAGTTAAATCAAATAAAAATGGTTTACTGGCAGCCACAATATGCAGAACATATAATTACTATTTCTTACTCTGAAGATAAACATAGGAAAAATGAAAGCACTATATATGAACTCGTAGAGAATATCAATCAATATGATTTTGTAACAGATTTTAATAAAGACTTATACATAAAACAATGCAAATTCTGTGAGTTTAATTACTTCTGTAATAATCAAAAGATTGAATTTAAATAGTGGAGAGCTTAAGTTAACTATGAGTTAGAGGTTATAAATAAGTAGATATACCATAACTGCTTATTTAAGCCTCTTTTTTTATTTTCACAATTTTTTGTAAAAATAAAATACGACTTTTTTCGATTATAATAGGTTAAGATATAAAGTAAGAGAGGAGAAATATTATGGAGATAAACAACTTTATTTTACCTAATTATTCTAAAGATGATAATTTTGAATATGGAATAAAGATTGTGCCAAAAAGAATACCTGATAGATTAACGGATAGCATAATTGTATCTATAGAAAAAAACATTAAAGGCAAAAATAGGTACAACCTGTGCTTTAAAAGGAAAAGAGACCTTGAGGTCATTAATAATAGCTATAGCTTATCAAAAGAAGTTTTTAGGGAGTATATAAGCTTTCTTGTCGAGTTTGCCAATGAGTTAAATGGAGAAAATAAAAATAATAAAGAATTTAATATTAAAAATCAGGGTAAAATAATAATATCCTCCCTTAATAAAGAATATATAAAAATATCCTCCATTAGGGTAAATAATAATTCTTCAGTAAGAGTATTTTTTACCTTATTGGAAAAAGAATTATTAACCTATATTAATGTATTAAAGGATATATATCTTGAAAAATGCATTAATAATTATTTAATCTACCAAATGAATTATTTGGTTAACCCTTTAACTAAAGAGGAAAGAAAAAATCTCTATATTGGTGCATTATATGCTTTTGCTGATAGTGCATTAGATAACAGGGATAAAAACAGATTTGATATGCTATCAAAGGAAATTAGAAAAATCTTAGGTAGCTAAGGGAAACAGGTATCTAAAACAATAATTTAGATGCCTGTTTTTATTATTAAGTTAAACATTTAATAGAAAAACAATGTATTTTTTATCGTTTAAAATCAAATTATATGTTTTTATGCAAAAAAAATATATGGACAACGATAAAAAAATTATGGTAAAATAAATTGTTCGTATAAGAACGTTAAGGAAGCTAACAATTATATATGGAATGATTGTTAATCTAGGGATACAATCTTCTTAAAGAGTGAGTAAAGAGATTGACTATGTCACTAGATTTGTTTGCTAAAAATCAGATGGAATTAAAGTTCCATCTGATTTAAGTTTTACTTTATATATACTAAGGAGGATTAATATGAAAAAGATAGTACCTTTACTAATAGCTACAGCTATGATTTTTAGCGGATGTGGTTCTACTAAAAATACTTCAAATGAAAACACTAAGACTTCCCAAGCACCGCAAGAAATATACATTTTTGCAGGTAAAGTACAAGCAGATAACTCAGTAAATCTAATGACAAAACTTCCTGCAAAAGTTGCAGAAGTGAAAGTAGACGTTGGAAATAAGGTTAATGCAGGAGATCCTATTATTGTTTTAGATACTCAAGATATTCAAGCTCAAGTAAATCAAGCTCAGGCAGCGGTAGAAACAGCTCAAGCTGGTTTAGATAAAGTTAAAACTGGTTCAAGGCCAGAGCAAATTGCTTCAACTGAGGCTTTATTACAAGGAGCGCAAAAGGCATACGAACTTGCACAGACTGCTTATGATCGTCAAAAAGAATTATATGACGGTGGATTTGTTTCAAAGCAAGACTTAGAGAAACTAGAGGGTCCAGTTGCATCAGCTAAGTCTCAATATGAATCAGTACAGCATCAGTTAGAGCAATTAAAAAATGGTGCAACTTCACAGGATGTAAATGCTGCAGCAGCAGCTGTGAAACAGGCTCAAGCGGCTGTTGAAACAGCAAAGGCTAATTTAAATTATGGAACTATTGCATCACCTATATCAGGAACTGTTACTGCTAAAAATATAAATGTAGGTGAAATGGCAATAACAGGACAAAACCTTGTTACTATAGTTAATAGTGAACAGCTTCATGTAGATGGTTATGTGCCTTCAGATTTAGTAACACAATTGAAAGTTGGACAACCTGTTATGGTAAAAGTATCTGACGTATCGGATAAAAAGTTTCAGGGGGAAATATCTGTAATAGATCCCCAAATCGATGCACGCAACAAGCAAGTGCTAGTTAAGGTAACGCTTAAGGATGGTAATGATGCTTTAAAACCAGGAATGTTTGCAGAAATAGGATTAAATAAGTAAGGGTAGGTGAAGCAGGTATGAAATCAAAAAGAAAAACATTAATAACAGCAGTACTAGCATTAATGGTAATAGCTATGGCGGGAGTTGGAACGTATTACTGGTATAATAATACTTACTACGTTTCTACTGAAGATGCAACGGTTAGCTCTGATTTAGTTAAAGCAGGTCCACAAATTTCTGGAAAGTTATTAGAACTTTATGTAAATGAAGGTCAACATGTTGAAAAGGGACAGATAATAGCTAGACAGGACATGGGAACCCTACCTGATACAAGTTTAGAGATGTCAATCATTAGAGCACCAATTACCGGTACTGTAATTAAAAAACAAGGAACAGTAGGTGAAATAGTTTCGCCAGGACAATCACTAGCTATAATGATAGATCCATCTGCGGTTTATATAAATGCCAATATAGAAGAAACAAAATTAGAAAAGTTAAAAATAGGGCAACCAGTAGATATTACAGTAGATGAGTATGGTAGTAGTAAACTAACTGGAAAGGTTCAATCTATAGGAGAAGCGACAGCAGCAACATTCTCATTGCTTCCTACTTCTTCAGGAGGAACTTTTACCAAGGTTACACAAAAGGTTCCTGTAAAAATTAAGCTTGATAAATATAATGTCAAATTGCAACCAGGAATAAGCGTAGTTGTTAAAATACATGTTAAATAAATATTACTGCATATAAAGGCAGGTGATTTTGATGGAAAATGAGAAGGAAGCTTCTTTTTATAAATGGTTAGCTCTCAGTGTAGTAGTTATAGGAACCTTCATGTCAATATTAGACAGTAGTATTGTAAATATAGCTATACCTAAGATGATGGCAGTTTACGGCGTATCCATAGACCAAATAAACTGGGTGTTAACTTCCTATATGCTAACTCTAGGAGCTGTAATACCTCTAACAGGATATTTAGGAGATACTTTTGGAACTAAAAAAATTTATATTTTTGCTTTGGCTCTATTCACTATAGGTTCTTTCTTATGTGGATTTGCATGGAATGTTACATCTATGATAATAGCCAGGGTTATACAAGGTATAGGCGGCGGAATGATTATGCCAGTAGGTATGTCTATAATATATGAGATATTTCCATTAGAGCAAAGAGGGATGGCCTTAGGTTTCTGGGGAATTGCCGCAATGGCAGCTCCTGCTATTGGACCAACCCTTGGTGGATATATAATACAGTATTTAGATTGGAGATTAATATTCTATATAAATGTTCCAATAGGTATAATGGGGGTAATCTTTGCAGGCTTAATATTAAAGGATCGTCCACTCAATTTGAGCAAAAAGCTGGATTACATAGGAGCGATTACTTCTATAATTGGTATGGTATCGCTTCTTTACGTTCTCGGAGAAGGTTCAAGTATAGATTGGTCTAATGTAAAGTATCCTATATTGATTGTACTAGGTATCTTCAGTTTGGTACTATTTGTTATAAATGAACTTACAATTGATGAACCTTTATTAGATTTAAGAGTACTTAAAGTATTTCCTTTCTCCTTAAGTATCATTATATCAGCAGTATTAAATATGGCGTTATATGGTGGAATTATGCTGATACCTTTATATTTACAAAATATAAGAGGATATTCTGCAATGCAAACAGGTATGCTTATGTTTCCTAGTGCTATAGTAACAGGGATAATGATGCCTATTAGTGGAAAGCTGTTTGATAAAATTGGAGCTAGACCTTTAGTTATAAGTGGAGTAGGTATATTAGCATATGTTAGCTATGAGTTAGCTAAAATTACATTAACCACTGATCCAAATACCATTAAGTGGCTTCTGATGGCTAGAGGTTTTGGGATTGGACTTGCTATGATGCCATCATCAACAGAGGGAATGAATCAGGTTCCAAAGCAGTTGGTTGGTCGTGCATCTGCGTTATCCAACACAATTAGACAGGTTGCCGGTTCTTTGAGTGTAACTATACTTACTACAATTTTAAAAAATAGACAAACTTCTAATTACTATGGATTAGCTGAGAGATTTACAAGCTTTAATTCTTTTAATACGGATTATCTAAAAGGAATTCAGGGATATTTTATGGGCACTGGAATGCCACAGGGTAGCGCCCAGGGGGTAGCTCAAACAGTTGCTTATGGACAGATACAGAAAATGGCCTTTTTATATGCAATGAATGATACATTGTTAGTTACAGTTTTTGCGGCCATAGTAGTAATTCCTCTAGGAATGTTGATTAAAAGAAAGAAATTTGGGAAAGTTGTAGGTAATGGCAAAGTATTAACTAAAGGAGATGTGTCAGGTGAACCAGCAACTAACTAATTATGCAGAAGAATTTGTTGACATCTTTAGATCTTTGCATAAAAGTTTTAAATCACACATTATAAAAGAAGCTTGTAATTACGGTTTTACGGTTCCGCAGGTATTACTTATGCATGAGTTATATCATAATCCAGGGATTACTTTAAACGAGTTAAGTAAAAAACTCAGTCTATCTAAAAGTACTGTTTCTGGAATTATTGATAGATTGGAAAAGAACGAATATATAGTAAAAGAGATTCCTGAAGAAAATCGTAGAATAGTTAAAATATCATTATCGGAGAAAGCATTAAAGCATCAAAAGTGGATTAATAATATTAAAACCCAACACTTATCAGAACTTTTTAATAAGTTAGGTTTAGAAGAGACAGAAAAGATTATTGATGCTTTTAGAAAGCTAAATGATGTTGTTACAACTTATAATGAGAACAATTAGAATACTTATAAAGTAATTAATGAAGCCCTTTGAATAAGGAGAGTTATCCTTACTCAAAGGGCTTCATGCCAATAGCATTATAGAATTCTTTGTCTATATCATGTGTAATAGAAAGCTTGTTATCTTTCCTAAATTTAATTATACAACTTTTCATACCCTCACCATAAATACCATCTAATATTCCGGTATAATAGCCTCTGTGCATTAACCTTCTTTGGACTTCATAGACATCTCCGCCAGTATCGCCTGGCAATAGGGTTCTAAATTTATTCCAATACAGCCCATAAGGACCTCCATAAATCACTACAATTGTTCCACAATCAACATATTTATAAAGGTTTTCTACATCCTCATTAAACATTCTAATACATCCAAGAGATTCAGCTCCTCCAATGGTTAAAGGTTTATTGGTGCCATGTATTCCATATCTTCCCCAAGGGACACCAAGTTGCATCCACCTTGTTCCAAATCCTTTTCCCCAGCCTGATTCTTTATTTATTATATTCCATGTGCCTATTGGAGAAGGAGTAGATTCTTTACCTCCTGCTACGGGATACTCTTTTACTATTGCATGAGTATCATTGTCTATTAAATATAGCCTAAGTTCTGTTAAATCTACCAATATGCCATATTTATTATTCGTGGATGTATTTATTTTTGTTGTAGTATAGGCTTTTGCAGTTATTAGTGGAAAATAAGTCAAAAATATTGCTAGCATTAATATTGATAATATAATTTTGTGTTTTTTCATTTTAACACCTCAGCACAAATAAATATTAAAATCTTACCCTAATATTTTTTTACTATTTGTGCTTATTTACTCTTGTAAATTTTACCTTGAAACTCTAAAGTGATATTCTGGAGTATCTGCTGTAATAACCTTAAACTCATATCCTATACTTTTGTAATATTTTATGATTTTTGGAAGAGCTTCACAGGTGGTTTTATTTGGTTGATCACAGTGAGCTAATAAAAATATTTTTTCTGGATTAATACATTTTTGAGTAGCTTCTCTAAATAGCTTATCTGGCGGAGTATTATAATCTATTCCATCTGATAAGCTTAAGTTCCAATCATATATTTTATAATTCTTGGAGTGTAGCTTTTCTAAAAGATCTTTGCTTAAGTGTTTTTTACTACCGGATGGAAATCTTATTACTACCGGCGAAAAACCAACAACTTTTTCCACTTCAGAAGCTGTTTTATCCATTTCATCTATAAAAGCCTTATCATTTGCATATATTTGTCTATATTTATGAGTATAAGTATGAAGCCCGATACTATGACCTTCTTCGTGCATTCTTTTTAATGTTTGTTCTCTTCCATTAATTTTATAACCTACCACGAAAAAGGTGGCTTTTACTTTTTCTTCTTTTAGAATATCTAAAATCTTATTAGTAACTACTGTGCTTGGTCCATCATCAAAGGTTAAATATATAACTTTGGTATTCTCAGTGGATGCAGCGTTAACACTAGTAGCTGCATAGTTATTGAAGATAAAAATAGCAAATAAAAACACTGATATGAAAATTATAGTTTTACTTTTTTTGGGTATCATACGCTCACCTCCATGCATAGGGCTTTGAGGTTAAAACTTCAAGGCCATTACCCATTTATGTGTATTAAGAAAAATCTTATTTGGTTATCTCCCCAGCCTAAGTCCCATGGTACATGGTATCTATCAGTAGTATGAGAATTAATTAAAGGATATCCATGAGAATCCCAGCCTGTGACTACTCCAAAATGATCAATATTTCCTTTCTTCTCATAGCATACAAGATCTGCTAACTGTAACTTCCCAACTGTTCCTGTTGGCAAATCTGGCAAAGGAGCGGTTAATTCCTTAAAGGTACCTCTTTTAATAACACTGCCCTTGCCGCTATATACTAAGTAGTTTTTTAATCCATCTGCATTTACCCAAGCAGAAGTTCCCTGGCTATTTCCCCATTTTGAATATTCGCATCGCCAGGTATAATCCGTAGGAATACCGCCAGCTTCTTTATCTCCAAGCACTTGAGATGCAAAGTTTGTGCAGTCTCCACCAATACCATTGAAGTCTTTATATTTTTTATTATATTTAAAGTTATTACCGCTTCCCCAAGCAGCACCACAATATTTGTCGGCATATGCAGCGGCCCTATCTCTGTCATAATAAAGTTTTTTATATGTTTGACTTGAGCTTTGAGAAGGTAGTATATGTTTTATATTCATAGTGGGTGAATTTGGTGGTGTAGAGGGCTCTATGTTGCTCTTTATATCTCCTGTATAAGCTTGAAGCGCGTCTTCAAAGCAGTCTGTATACCAATCGTTATATATCAACCATTTATCATCTTTTTTAATTAGACTTAAAGTGTGTCTTATTCCAACTCCAAAAGAATTTATAACAGGAGTTTCATCTTTAGGATAAGTGTAATCGAACTTATAACTTTCTTCTAAAGCTATCTTAACTAACTTTGTTCCAGGATAGACTTTCTTTATTCTTACTGTAGATTGAATATTTGCAAATTTCATTCCCCGTTGACTAGACCAATCATTCAAATATTTAACACGTTTAACTTCATGTTCTAGTGCCCATACACCATATTTTTGAGATGTGTCAAAGTATTGTTTTAAAGATAATAAGTCACCGGTAATGAAGGCTGATGAACGCTTATTATATATATCTTCTACAGTTGTCTTTAATTCATTCTCATCATACCCGAAAGCTAGCAGGAGTTTTGATAAACTTTTAGTGCTATTTGAAATTTTGTTTTTCTTATCTTTTGTGTAAGGATTTTCTACTGTAGAAGTACTATTCTGCTTATTAGAAGTAGCAGAAGCTATATACTTTCTTTGCAAGGAAAAAAATGCAATATTAATTGTGAGAATTACGATTACATATATAATGAATCTCTTTTTATAATTTAGTTTTCCATTCAAGATAGACCCTCCTTATGCTAAATTATGTTAATGATCGCTTAGTTATATAGGCTTACTTTAGTATTTACCTTTTTAGTTGTTTTAATATGGACATTATATAAAATGTTGCCTTTAATTTCTTCCACAGTATTAGTTATTTGGCACATATAGTTTTTTTTGCATATTAGATATTTTAATATATAATATTTACATATAATTTAAATTTAATTTGCATTATAAAAATAATAAATCTACAAAGTCGCTAACGCATTTAAGAAACCTGTGTTATAGATTTGGAGTAGTAAACAAATAATAGTATTAATATTTTTAGGGAGTGATATATATGGAAGTTTACTTTGATAATAGTGCTACAACCAAGCCCTACGATGAAGTAATGGAAGTTATGATAGATACAATGAAAAACTATTATGGAAATCCATCTTCAGCCCATACTCTAGGACTAAAATCAGAAGGAAAAATGAACGAGAGTAGACAGATAGTTGCAGATACTTTGGGATGTAGTAGAGAAGAAGTTGTATTTACATCAGGTGGCAGTGAAAGTAATAATTTTTTAATAAGAGGTTTTATAAAAGAAGGTGCTCATATAATAACAACTAAAATAGAGCATCCTAGTATAATAGGTACTTGTAGGCAATTGGAAAGTGAAGGTATTAGGGGTACATATCTGAATGTAGACAACAATGGTAGAATAGATTTAGATGAACTAGATAAAAGTATAAATAAAGATACTCAAATAGTAAGTATTATGCATGTAAATAATGAAATTGGCACAGTTCAGGATATTGAAAAAATAGGTAAACTTATAAAAGAAAAAAGTAGCAAGATTAAGTTTCATGTAGATGCCGTACAAAGTTATGGAAAATATAAAATCAATGTAAAAAAATATAATATAGATTTATTATCTGCTAGTGGACATAAAATTCATGGTCCAAGAGGAATTGGAATAGCTTATGTTAGAAAAGGACTTATGCCTAAACCTTTAATATTTGGTGGCGGGCAAGAAAGAAGCCTTAGGTCCGGTACGGAGAACCTTGCAGCAATGGTTGGTTTTGCAAAGGCTGCAGAAAAAATATATAAAGATTTGGAAGAAAACTATAAAAAAGTGGCTGAAGTTAAGAATTATTTTATAGGCAAGCTACAAAGTATATCAGATGCAAAAATTAATAGCAGTGGTGAAGAATATTCTCCTTATGTATTAAGTGTTTCTTTTAGAGGGGTCAGAGGTGAAGTATTGCTTCATTCGCTGGAAGCAAAGGGAATATATGTGTCAACCGGCTCTGCATGCTCAGCTAAAGGTAATAAGGAAAGCCATGTATTACATGCAATAATGCTAAAACCTGAAGAAATTCAGGGAACTATAAGGTTTAGTTTTTCAGAATACAATACAAAAGAAGAAGTTGATTATACAATAGAAAACTTAGATAAATCATTAAAATTTTTGAGGAGAGTTAGTAAATGAAGAAACTTTTATTAGTAAAATATGCACCAGAAATATTTTTAAAAGGCTTAAACAAAGGTAAATTTGAAAGAAAGTTAATTGATAACATTAAGAGTGTATTAAAGGATTTAAAATATGATTTCGTTAATGATACAGGAAGATGGTTTTTAGAATTTGAAGATATAGAAGAAGGGCTAAAGAGAGTAAAAAGAGTATTTGGAGTTTCAGAAGTATGTGTTGTAACAGAAGTAGAAGCTGATATGGAAGAAATAAAAAAACAAGCATTAAAAGAGGCAGCAGATATTAAAGCTGATACATTTAAAGTTCAAACAAACAGAGCTAACAAAAGTTTTCCTGGAACTTCTATGGATATAAGCAGGGAAGTAGGAGCTTATATCCTAATGAATAGTGAAGAATTGAAGGTTGACGTGAATAATCCTAAGGGTGTTATAAATATAGAGATAAGAGAAAAAGCATATGTATATTCTAAAAGAGTAAAAGCTGAAGGAGGAATGCCTTATGGTACCAACGGAAGCACAATGCTTATGCTTTCCGGTGGTATTGATTCACCAGTTGCAGGATATATGATGGCTAGACGTGGAGTTCAGTTAAATTGCGTTTATTTCCACAGTCATCCTTACACCAGTGAGAGGGCAAAGGAAAAAGTTAAAGATTTAGCAAATATATTAAAGAGTTATACTGGAGATGTTAAGCTATATGTAGCGCCTTTTACAGAAATACAAATGCAGATAATTGAAAAATGTAGAGAAGATGAACTTACTATAATAATGAGAAGATTTATGATGAGAGTAGCTTGTAGACTTGCAGAACTAAAAGGAATAAATTCTGTAACTACTGGCGAAAGCATAGGTCAGGTAGCAAGCCAGACTATGGAAGGACTTGTTGTAAGTAATGATGTTGCTGACAGACCAGTATTTAGACCGTTAATTGCTATGGATAAGGTTGATATAATGGATAAAGCGAGAGAAATAGACACCTATGAAACCTCTATATTACCTTATGAAGATTGCTGTACTGTTTTTGTGCCTAAACATCCAAAAACAAAGCCAAGATTAGAGGAAATAAGAAAGTCTGAAAGTGTTTTAGATATAGAAAAGCTTGTAGAAGATTCCGTTGCAAATTGTGAAGTTTATTAATGATATAGGGTTCAAAGCCATCAAGCTTTGAACCTTATGTTAATTATCTACCTGAATAAATGTTAACTGGCCGCCAGGATAAATACCATTGTTAGTCATCGTATAGTTATCATTATTATGCATAGGATAAAAATGAGGGAGATTATTTTTGTCATAGGTTGGATTAGTTTGACCACATAGTTGAAGGAAATTAACGAAGTCAGTATTTGGGTGTTTTAATGGTTCTAGTGGAATAGTTGCAATTGAATTTTGATTTTTATCTAGTAAGTCTTTTAGCTGACTGCGCAAATAAGGAACTGTAGATAGACCTTTCGATATATAGTTTTCATAGCTCTCTGTTTTTTTGTCAGCAGATATAATTATGTCGTAGGTTTCACCAGAGGATAAAGAAGCAGTGCAGCCCATTTCTTGAACGTGATTACCGTGTTTTTCAAGATTAAGTATAGCACTTAATTTTAAAAATTGGTTTAACTCTGCGTCTTTTCCAGCTACTGAGAAGCTCCATCCGTGTACATGCCAAGGGACCACTTGATATCCCATGTTAATAATTCTGAGGAGTACTTTCTGTCCATTCTTAATATGAACATAAGATTCATAATTTATTTGATCCGTATTAGGCTGTTTTTTATCTTCTTTCGTTTTAGGATGAGGATATAGAGTATGAGGAAAAGCTCTTCCATTAATAAGCCAGTAATCTGGTTTATAGTTTATTGAATTATAAAATTTACTATTTAATACATTGTTATGCCAATTCGAATCTATATTAGATAAAAGAATAATATATTCCTTATCAAAATAGGTGTATGAATTAGCATAAGCAAAATTATGACTTGTAGCATTTGAAGGAATATGACTAATAAGTTGTCTTTCAAAATACCACTTATCAGACCTGCTTCTGTGTACTCCAGAGTCTTCTAGATTTTTAAGTGACGGGTATATAACAACGGCACCATACATGCCCATTTGAACATGCTGAGAAGCAGTTGCTTGATTGTAATACACATAGGTTCCACTACGTTCAGGTTTAAAATAGTAGGTTGCAACAGGAGGAGAGTCTTTATAATTTATCCATGTAGGAACACCAAAAGAGGTTTCGGGAAAACCATCTATTTCAGCAGGTAGATTTGCTCCCTGGATGTGAATAGTATGAAGCTCCGTAAGATCACTTCTATATTTCATACCAAGATTTATAAGCGTTATAAATATATCATCATCCACTTCACCAATTATAATTGGTGAAGGGATTGTAGCTGTTCCTTTTAGGTTAGCATATTTATTCCAGTTTAAAGGATTTTGCCAGTTAAGGGTAGGATCAATTATATTATTATTAACTCTAAAAAGGCCACCTATGAATCCGAATATATAAATATCCTTCGTATTTTTTGAATTGTATAATATATCCGATGTAGTAGGAACTTTTATAAAACCATCAGTGGAAAATAGAACATAATGTCGTACAGACACTATAAACACCTCACTTTTGATCTGTTTTGTTTTTATAAAAAAGTTTTTATTTTATAATATTCATATTTAAGTATTAAGGTACATATAAAAAGCAGCTATTGAAGTTGTCAATAGCTGCTATAGGCTTACAAAGCATAGAGTTAACTTGCTACTTTGAATAGGTATAAATTACAATAGAATCAACTTTTGGTATGTCTATCTCGAAGTTATCCCAAATAAATCCATTCCATCTCCAGCCTCCAATTCTTTCTCCAACAGCGAAGGTTATCCAAGTCCAAAATTGTGCTCTATCTTTGAGCCAAATATAAGCATATTTATTTATAATATTATTTACTGACAGTTGGGTTTTGTTTAATATCTGAGTTTTAGTTGGGGAAAAGTTTGGCGGAGGATTTATTGGAGGTGGAGAATTCAATGATCCGATTACATCTCCTACTGGAGGTGAACAGGAATGACCTCACCTAAAAGCTAGAAACATTGGAAACTTTCTATTTGCCTTAAATCCATTCCGAAGAAAACCCATCTACGTCCAGTCCATCTCCAGCCAGAAACGGATCTGCTATCGACACGGATAGGAAATGCCCAAAAACCTCTTCCTCTTCTAGGCCATATATACGTAAATCTGAAGAGACATGGTCTAATTGAACCAGGGCTAACAGCAAAGGTTTGGATTTGAGACTTTTGTGGAGCAAAGGATGGTGGCGGTGAGCTAGGAGGTCTTGAGCCTGCACCTGGGCCACCAGGTCCGCCAAAAGGTAATCCGCCAGGCCCTCCGAAAGGCGGTCCACTAGGGAATTGTTGACGGAATAAATGCATCATTGGGCAATCAAAATAGTCACAATACATATTATTTAAACTCTCCTTTTACACGCTACACTACATATTATGTAGTAGAGAAGAAAAGTGTTATTGATTTGTTTGAAATATTTTTGGAATTATTTAAGATCATTATGTCTAAAACAATTTATAATATGATCATTTATAATACCTGTTGCTTGTAAATGAGAATAAATTATAATAGAACCTAAGAATTTAAAACCTCGCTTTTTTAAATCTTTACTTACTTCATCTGAAAGAGCAGAGGTCGCAGGTACATCAGATATACTTTTCCATGAATTTATTACAGGTCTATAATTAACAAACTTCCATATGTAGTTATCAAAGCTTCCAAATTCTTTTTGAATATTTAAGAACATTTTTGCATTATTTATTGAAGCTTCAATTTTTCTTCTGTTTCTTACTATACCATTATTCTGAAGAAGTTCATTTATCTTTTCCTCAGAGTAATTTGCCACTTTAACAGGATCAAAATTGTCATAAGCGCTACGATAGTTTTCTCTTTTTCTAAGTATAGTAATCCAACTAAGGCCAGCTTGAGCAGATTCTAATACGAGGAATTCAAAATGTTTTCTTTCATCATGAACAGGAACACCCCATTCTTCGTCGTGATATTTAATATATAAAGGGTCATTTCCGCACCAAGGACATCTTTCCAATACTTTCACCTCCTTTTGACCATAATACTAATTTTTATTTAAAATTATATCTTAAATAGCACAGGAATAATAGTGCAAGCATAATATATATTTTATATTTAATTATAAATAAAAATGGAGGAATGTATGATAATTGATTTCTCTTATGTAAAAAAGAATATAAATTTTGTTAAAGGATATATACTTAAAGGAACTTTTTATAGGTGCAGCTATATTAGATATAAAAGTTTATATAGAAATCCTGCATCGGGAACGGAAAATGTTGAATTATATAACTTTGAGCCTAGAGGAAAAACTCAGGCTTCAGTGCTTATATTACATGGCTTAGGCAGTAGAAATATTAAATTTATGCTGTGGCTTGGTACGCATTTAGCTTCTGTAGGAGTAAACTCTACAATTATAATTCTTCCAGGAAACTACACTCGAGTGGAGGATAAATCTGTTAGTGGACGGAGCTATATATGGCCTGACATTAAGATTATGTATCAATTCTGGGAGCATGCGGTAGTTGATGTACGCTCAACTATAGATTTGCTTCAGCAAGAAAAGCTTTGGAATGAAAATAATTGTGTAGTTGGATATTGTCTCGGAGGGATGATTTCTTCTATTGTAGCGTCAATGGATAAAAGGGTTAACCAAACTATTTTCATGACCACAGGAGGGAATATACCTAGAATAATGCATGAATCTCATGTTACAGCATTTGCACGAAGACTTTTTGAAAAGGGATATGGTGAAGAATATTATATAAATAACAAAGAAAAACTATATGAAATATATAATAATCAATTTGATAGTGTAAAAAGTATGAGTTTGCTAGAAATACTAAGATCTAAAGACTTACATCCATTTTTTAGGATAGACCCTATATCATATGCCCATCTGTTGGAAAAGAAAAGAGTTACTTTTATAGATGCATTATTCGATGAAACCTTACCTCTTAAAAGTAGAATTCAGCTCTTCAAAGAAATGAAGGGTTCAACCAGACATATAATTCCAACTACCCATATTAATTGGCTTCCTTTTGAATCGTTTCTTGCACAGTACATTTTACTTAAAGTAAATATCAATGACAAAAAAGCTGCAAATTTGGTTGTAAAAAAACAAAAAGTCTTTGATTATATAACATATAAGCTTTTAGGAAAGCTTTAAATTATAGGAGTACTAGGCGATCAGCTAACTTATATCCCTTTGTATAAGATAACTTTCTAGTTAGTCCTCCTATTCAAATACAAAAATCACTTATGAATCTGGATATATTGATAAAACTTAGTAAATTAAAAGGTTTTATTAGAGGTGTAAGTTTATACAATTATAACGTATAATTATTATAAAATTGAATATTATATATCTAAAATATGAATGAATAGATTAATAGGCTAAGTGAAATTTAATAATAAATCATAAAAAATAATATTAATATTTATTATTTTATCTATAAATTTTATAAAAGTGTAAAAAATATAAATAAAAAATATTTCGTAAAGTTTTTGGATTTTTTGAGTATTTTATATTGACATGTATTATTATAAATAATATAATGATTAACAATGAAGGAACTATACAAAATCATAACATAAATGCAATGATAAGGAAGAGTAGATAGAAAACTGTTCTAAGAGAGAGAAACTCATTGGCTGAGAGGTTTCTTGTTCTAGATCTATTGAAAACCACCTTGAAGTTGAGTACTGAAATTACAGTAGGTATATCCGTTTACCAGCGTTAAAGGTACAAAGATAACAGTTCATATAATCTATTATTTTACGGTTATGTTGAATGTTAATTTGGGTGGAACCGTGATTAATACTCGCCCCATATTTTTGGGGGAGTTTTTTTATTTTATTATAATATATTATTTGTATAAGTTAGTTACAATATAGAATTAATACGAATAAAGACAATGAAAAGGAAGAGTAGGTAGTAATCTGTTCAAAGAGAAGGAAACCCATTGGCTGAAAGGTTTCTTGTTCAAGAACTGCTGAAAACCACCTTGGAGTTAAGTACTGAATAAGGCATCTTTGACTTGCTATTTTCTTTCAGATGCCTAACAGTAAGTATTTTCGCTTGCTAGCGTTAACAGCACAAAGTGATAGTGCATGTAATATGAGCTTACCTGATTGCTATTTGCTCTTTATAATTGTGAATAGTATTTGTAAAGCTGATAATCATTTACTATAATTTGGGTGGAACCGCGAATATAACTCGTCCCATTTTTGTGGGAGGAGTTTTTTATTTATATGAAAATACAAAAATAAACAAAAAAGTAATTTAAGGGAGGAAAAAATATGAAAACCATAACCAGTTACACTATTAATAGTTCTATGAAAATATTAAGAGGTAGGAGGGATAAATATGGCTTGCATAGCTATGCTTGGCTGTGGCACTGTAGGTAGTGGTGTAGCAAAACTTATATATAAAAATAGAGATAGATTCAAGAAAAACCTAAATGAGGAATTAATTTTATCAAAAGTTCTTGTGAAAGATATAAATAAGCACAAAGAAAAAAATAAGGATTATATTTTAACTAATGATGTAGAAGAAATTTTTAATGAAAATGTTGATATAGTGATTGAGGCAATGGGAGGGATTAACCCGTCTTATGAATATGTTAAAAGGGCATTACTATTAAAAAAACATGTCGTTACAGCGAATAAAGACTTAATTGCAGAACATGGTGCAGAGCTTTTAGATATAGCAAATAAAAATGGAGTTGAATTGAGATTTGAAGCTAGTGTAGGAGGTGGCATACCTATACTAAAGTCATTAAGTGAATGCCTTGTTGGAAATAAAATAAAAAGCATTAAGGCAATTTTAAACGGAACAACAAACTTTATACTTTCTAAAATGAGCAAAGAAAATATGAACTATAATGATGCTTTAAAGCTTGCTCAAGAACTTGGGTTTGCAGAGGCAAATCCTGAAAGTGATGTAATGGGGTATGACGCTGCGAGAAAGCTTTCCATATTATCCACTATAGCCTTTGAAAAGAGAGTGAATTGGAGAAATATAAAAATAAGTGGAATAACAAATATAGATACTGAAGATTTTAAATATGCTCAAAGAGAAGGCTGTGAAATAAAGCTGCTAGCTATGAGTGAATTACAGAATGATGAGTTATATGCTGCAGTGTCGCCAGTTATGGTAAGAAAGAACTCCACTTTAGGAAGAATTGAAAATGAATATAATGCTATCTTGGTAGATGGAGATGCAGTAGGAGATGTTGTGTTTACAGGCAAGGGAGCAGGAATGTTTCCTACAGCTAGTGCAGTATTCTCAGACATAGCAGATATTATTCAAAGTAAAAGGGAGAGCACATTAATTTTTAATTATGATAAAGCGGACGTTAATACTCTTTGGAAGAGAGAAAGCAAATGGCTTCTTAGAATAAAAACAGAGGAAAGAATAAAAGCAATGGAAACTCTAACAGAATATTTTTCAAACTGCAGTATTATTAGCAAAGAACTTTATAATTTAGATGGAGAGGTAGCAGCCTTTGTTAAATCACAAAGTGAAGCCGTATTAGATAGATTTATAGATGATATAAAAGAAAGAATTAATACTGAAGAGATTAAAAAAATCTTAATATTGGAGGACTAAAATAATGAGATGGATGGGGTTAATAAATAAATATAATGAGTACTTGCCAGTTAGTGATGATAGGAAGATAGTTACGCTTTGCGAAGGTAATACACCTTTAATAAGAGCAGAAAATATAGAAAAACTTATGCCTGGTCTCGAGATATATCTAAAGTACGAAGGGTTAAACCCAACAGGATCTTTTAAAGATAGAGGAATGACTATGGCAGTTACAAAAGCCGTAGAAGAAGGTTCGAAAGCAATAATATGTGCATCAACAGGTAATACTTCAGCAGCAGCTGCTGCATATGCAGCAAAGGCAGGAATAAAGTGTGTGGTAATAATACCGAATAAAAAAATAGCAATGGGAAAGCTTGCCCAGGCAATAGCTTATGGTGCAAAAGTTATAGCTATAGACGGTAACTTTGATGATGCATTAAATATGGTAAAGGAAATATCAAACAAGTATCCTATTACTTTGGTAAACTCAATAAATCCTTTTAGAATAGAAGGTCAGAAAACGGCAGCTTTTGAAATTTGCGATCAGCTTGATGTTAATCCAGATTATTTATGCATACCTGTGGGCAATGCAGGAAACATAACTGCTTACTGGAAAGGCTTTAATGAATATAAGGATCATGGGAAAATCAGCGAGATGCCTAAGCTTCTAGGTTTTCAAGCGGAAGGAGCAGCTCCTATAGTGGATAATAGAATTATTGAGAATCCAGAAACAATTGCAACTGCCATAAGAATTGGCAATCCCGCAAGCTGGAGCAGAGCTGTATCCGCTCTAGTAGAATCAAAAGGAATTATAGATAAGATAAGTGATGAGAAAATATTAGAGGCTTATAAAGTGCTTGCGGAGTCAGAAGGAATATTTGCAGAACCAGCATCATGCATATCAATTGCAGGTTTATATAAATTATATAAAGAGGGAAAGCTGCAGCATGATAAAAAAGTTGTTTGTATATTGACTGGTAACGGACTTAAAGATCCTGATATTGCTGTAAATATTGGCGGAGATATAAAAACTCTACCATGTGATTTCAGCGTTATTGAAAAAGAAATAACACAGTAGACCTATATGGTATTTCTAAATTTAAGATTGATAAAATAAAAAGGTGGGGTAATGATGATAAAAGTAAGAATACCAGCTACAACAGCAAATATGGGGCCTGGCTTCGATTCTTTTGGTATGGCGCTGAAGCTTTACAATGAAATTGAAGTTGAAGAGAAAAAAGGCAAAACTATAATATTAAATAATGGTATAAAAAGTGAAGATAATTATAAAGATAATTTAATATATAATAGTTTAATTAATACTCTTGATAGATTCAATTACAAATATGATGGGTTTATTATAAATGTTTCAAAATGTGATATTCCAATTTGTAGAGGTCTTGGAAGCAGCGCGGCATGCATAGTAGGCGGAGTAGCAGCAGCTAGTTCATTAATGGGAAATAGATTATCACTTGATGAAATAATAGAAATAGCTACAGAAGTAGAAGGTCATCCCGATAATGTAGTGCCCGCAGCAGTAGGGGGAATGGTAGTTTCTATTAAGGATGGCGAAAAAGTAAATTATTCAAAGATAAGGGTTCCAAATGAACTAAAATTTGCTGCAATGATACCGGATTTTCAGGTAAGCACAGCTCTATCAAGACAAATACTGCCTCAGGCATATGTAAAAGAAGATTGCATTTTTAATATATCAAGATCTGCTATGTTAATAAGTGCTCTTTATAATGGGGAGTTTGATAAGCTTAGAGCATGTTTCAATGATAAAATTCATGAACCATATAGAAAAAAATTAATAAAGAATGCTGAAGAAATACTGGAAAAGGCAAGAGATACAGGTGCTGTTGGAGAATTTGTAAGTGGTTCAGGATCAACTCTCATGGCAGTAGTTGATAAGGATATAGAAAAATTTGAGAAAGAGGTTAAAGATTTTTTAGGAAAACTTGAGGATAACTGGAGATTAATTTTACTAGAACCAGATGTAGAAGGTATTAGGGTTGCTAGTTGTTAAGATTATTTTATATAGGAATAAAATTTTTAGACAAAGATATATTAAATTTATTTGATGTATCATGCTGATTACACCCCCTATATTTTTTAAAATATAGGGGGCAACTTATTGGATTCCCTTTGAGTAATTTCTCGCACAATATATTTTACTTAAAGTAAATATCAGTGATAAAAAACCTGCAAATTTAGTTGTAAAAAACAAAGAATTTTTGATTATATAACATATAAACTTTTAGGAAAACTATGAGTTTTACATAAGTGAATATCATTATATAATTGCTAATTATTCACTATAATTTGAATTTGTACAAATGTTGGAATATATGATAGAATATACTATGATGGTAAAATAAACATAAAAAAGTAAGTAAAATACATTGTTATGAGGATGGGGAAAAAATATATGGTGAGTAAAAAAATAAGAAATTCAGTTATTATATTAGCATTAATAACAGGATTTCTAAGTATAGAAACAAATCATGTTGAAGCAAAAGTAATTCCAAGAACCTATATAATATCTAATGCCTCAACCTATGAATTAACATATGGGAACATTCAAGTAACCCCTTACAGTAGCGATGAAAGCAGATTAGATGAGGCAAAGACATTAGTAGCTAAAGCTGAAAATTCAGGAATAGATTCAGATATATTAAATGCAAAAAACTTGGTCGATACCCTTGCGGATGGACAAGATAAAACAGATTTACTAAGTAGAATTAAAAATATTATTCCATATAGAGATAGATTAACAGCAGCTACAAATGCAGTAGTTAAGGCAGAAAGTAGCAGAGATCAAATTGATGTTAATTATGCCATAGGCTTAGTTAATGCTCTACCAATTGGAGATGATGGAAGTAGTTTATTAAATAGACTCGATAAAGTACAAGCTCTAATAAACAACAATCTAGCAGAACAGCAGGCTTTAACTAATGCTACAAATGCAGTAATTAAGGCTGAAGGCAGCAGAGCTCAAGCTGATGTTAATTGTGCTAGAAACTTAGTTAATGCTCTCCCAATTGGAAATAATAAAAATAACTTATTAAGCAGGCTTGACGCGATACAAACTATCATAGATAACAATACAACATATCCACACGCTTTAAGCAATGCTATAAATGCAGTAATTAAAGCTGAAGGCAGCAGAGCTCAAACGGATGTTAACTATGCTAGAGACTTAGTTAATGCTCTCCCAATTGGAAATGATAGAAATAACTTATTAAGCAGGCTTGACGCGATACAAGCTATAATAAATAACAATACACCGTATCAACAAGCTTTAAATAATGCTATAAATGCAGTAAATAGAGCAGAAAGCAGCAGAACTCAAACGGATGTTAATTATGCTAGA
>NZ_JAEEGB010000045.1:103481-151845 GCF_016316925.1 Clostridium aciditolerans
ACTATCATAGATAACAATACACCGTATCAACAAGATTTAAATAATGCTATAAATGCAGTGAATAGAGCAGAAAGTAGCAGAACTCAAACGGATGTTAATTATGCTAGAAGGTTGGTTAACTCTTTATCTTGGGGAAATGACAGGAGTTCTTTATCAAGTAGATTAGATTTAATACAAAGAATTATAGATAATAGAAATGGTGGAGATACAAATTATTATAGAGCAGTAAATGATGCAACTAATGCTGTCATAAGAGCTGAAAACTTTAGATTACAAGTAGATATAGATTCAGCAAGAACTTTAGTGAATAATCTAAATTATGAAGATAGGGTTTATTTAGGTGGAAGACTTGATTCGGTACAAGCTATAGTGAATAATAGATTACCGAATCAACAAAGTCTAATCAATATTGCAAATGATGCAGTAATAAGAGCTGAAAGAAGTCTAACACAAAATGATGTTGATAGTGCAAGAGCTCTAGTGAATTCACTTTCAGATGGAACTTATAAAACAAGCCTAAATTATAGGCTTAATATAGTACAAAATGTCATCAGTAATAGTTATTTACCAAGTATCGTTAAATCTCGTCAGTTGCCTATATTGGATAATAGATTAGTTAATCCACATAAGGTTTGGATTATATCATTTGACAAGGAAGTTGAAATTAATAGTTCAACCATGCAAAATATAACAGTAACTGATAGCAGAGGGAATAGAGTTGATGTAAGCCTTAGGTTAACTACTAATAAATCGATAGCAGTATTAAGCCCAAGTAATGGGTATACCATTGGTGAAAGGTATACTTTAAATATAAGTAATGGAATACGTTCTAAAAATCGCCAAAAGTTAAACAGAGAAATTAGAATGAACTTTACTATTACAAGATAATAAATTTAAAAAGGTATTGCTTCAAATATTGTTGCAGTATCTTTTTTTATTATAATGTTATTTGAAAATATCTCCAGTCCTTTAATATTTATTTTAAGCTAGCTACAGCATTTATGTATGCCTGCAGTGCTAATTCTGCAACAAGGATTACTACAGCTACGCAGGCTGCAGTAAGTATTATTGGTAATAAGGCTATAAAAACTGTTATAAGGGAACTAGTAACATATGAGTATGTATAGCTTAATTATAAAATAGGCTAATTTTTAAATGCATAGAATATAATATATGTAAGTACTATTAATGGAAGTGGTAAGAATGAAAGGAAATTTTAAAAAATCTCTTGTAATAACTATAGTATTGATAGAATTAATTATATATATATCCTTTATATATATAGATTTTACCAATGGGTACAGTAATAGCTACTCAACAGTGCTAAAGTATATTGGCATATTGTTAAGCTTAACATTAAGTTTACTAATTGGAGAGAATGGCTATAATATAAAGGATACTAGGCTTCTACAATTAGCACTATGTTTTACTGCTGCAGCAGATTTATGTTTGTTAATATTAGACTATTATACTGCAGGAGTTTTTCTATTTTGTTTTGTACAAATTACTTATATAATTCGACATGCAGGTATTTTAAAGAAAAATATAAAAATTTTTGCTGCGTTAATATTTGTTGTTTTAGTATTTGTAATGATATTAGACACAAATATAATACATATAAATAATATAAGTAGAGAGCTTTTAATTATAGGTTGTATTTATGCAATCTTGCTAATTTCCAGTGTATATGGTGCATGGAAAGTTTTTAATAGAGGATCTTACACAACCTTAAGTTGCTATCTAATTTGTGTAGGTATGACCTTGTTCTTCCTTTGTGATATCAATGTTGCTATATCTGCGCTAATTAATAATGTTTTTATATTTGGAGTCAGCTTAAAAGGCGTTTCAAGGTTCTTGGTTTGGATATATTATCTTCCAGCCCAGGTTTTACTTGCCCTTAGTGGATATAGAACTTATGAAATAGATAAAAAAATAACTTGAAAATTATAAGTCTATTATAAAGTAAATCAATTGTAAGGGGATGTTAATATATGCATTTATGCACAAACTGCGGGGAAAAAGTTAATGATGAATGCAGATTCTGCCCAGAATGTGGAGCTCTTCAAAGTGGCAGAAGTCATATTAATAGGGTGAAACATAAAAGGATGTATCGGAAAAATACATCAAAAGTATTTTGCAAATCTAAAACTATACCCTTTAATGCAAGTATGAGACAACCAAACATAAAAAAAGCTATTAAAAATCCTATAATTATAGGTGCTCTTATTGGATTGCTTATTATAATTATAGCTTTAGGCGGGAGCTGCTTTTGATATTTAAATAAATAGGGTTTCTAAGTTGAATTTTTACTTAGAAACCTTATTTATTAATTATATATTGTGTAGTCTTTAGGTTCATCATAGGTTATTAATGACTTTAATTGATCATTAACAGTTCCTTTTGCAATAAATTCTGCTCTTCTACAGTTTACACAATAGTGCCAAGGGTACCATGTAGGTACTTCTTTCCAGTTTGTGCTTCCGCATATGGGACATACTATTTCCTTTTCAAATATTGAGATTATACAAATAAGTATTGCACCTATCAGCGAAATGCCAAAGAAACCATACATGATCCTTGTCCACAATGGAAGACTAGTAGAGTATGTTGATTGAAAAAGTCTATAAGCTGCTCCTCCAAAAATCAGTAGGATCAAAATGTTATAAAATTTAGGCTTCATAAATTGCTCCCCCAAAACATTAATTTTTAAAATTGTATAATCTCATTGAGAAAAGTATTTCTTATTCTCTATTTTATTTCTTTTAACTTACAATAATGACTTATATTTATTTAAATAATAGTTATTTAATGTACACATAATATTAAAGCAGAAATAGAATTAAGGAGGCATTTGTATGTCAGAAAGAAGTCATATAGATTTATCGAAACTTGAGAAAGTACCAGAAGGACAGCCTTTTGTGTATAAAGATGTTGTTAGTGATGAGTTTCCAGTGGAGGAGCATGCTTTAGATGGCCGAAAATTTAAAAATGAAGTTGAAGAAGGAGAGTATAATTCAATAGTAGTTGCTAAGGATGATGATGAGCATAGGGTATTATATAAAAAAATAAAATAACCTGTTAAATTTAGAGGGTCCTGTAGATTAGTGACTCTCTTTTGATATATAATAGTTTAATGAAAGTTTACTTTAATTTATAAAGTGAGGTATTTGATATGAATAAAAAAGATTTAGCTGATTTAAGAAAAGAATTTAAATTAAGTAGTTATATGATGCCTATCAAAGAGATATATAGTGTATATTTAAAAAAAGACAATGGAGAAATTATAACAAGAGAACTTAATTATTTTGAAATGATGGACATAGAGAAAAAGGAACTTTATCTAGACAATTTTAAAAAAGTACTAACAGGAACTATAGATACAAAAGTTTTTGAGTTAGACTTTATGATGAAAAATGTTGATGAAAATACTATAGATGAGGCTTCAGTGGAGGAAAGTACACAAATTATTCTTTATAATGCTTTAACTTCTGGGAGCAGCATTACAGAATGTGCTGACAAAATAGTAGATAAAATATCTAAGCATTATACATATGATACAGATATAGTTATAAATTTTGTTAAGGCAGAATACTATAAAGGCAATAAGAAAAGGAATGAAGAAGCAGATGAGGCAATTGATGATTATGTACAAGCTATTGAGTTTATATTGTGCAGCATAAATAAGGTAGATGTTCCTAAAAAGGTTTTAAAATTTGATTATTCGGAAATGAAATTTAAGCCTACATCCGCATTAGATATTACTGTAAACCTAAGTTCGCCATTAGATGGATTTATGTTTCCAAGCTTTAGTAGTGAGTATGTAGATGTAAATAAAGTGATCTATTATTCCTCAAAATCTAAACAAATGAATACTATATTTGTTGAAGAGGTTTTAGAAAGCAGTGTTAAACCTACTGCAATAGAAGAAAAAGAAAGTTTTAACATTATATTAAATACCGTTGTTGGAGATAAGATAAAACCTGAAACTATGCAGGAGATATATGAGCAAATCAATGAAAAAATTGAAGATAGCGAAGATATAGAGGAAGAGCCAACTGTTGATATGAAGGAAGTCGAAAAGATTTTAGAAAACAGTGGGATAGAAAACACAGAGGTTGTAAAGAGTGCTTTCGAGCAGGTTTGTGGAGGAGACTACGATTTTAAAGTAAAAAACATAGTTCCGGATTTTGGAAGCAAATCAATTAAAATTGAAAATGAAGCTACAAGTATAATTATAAATCCAAATGAACTAAGTGGAATCAGACAGGTTAGAGACAAAGATGGAAAAAAATATTTGATGATAGAGATTACTGAAGATGTAGAAATAAATGGGTTTAGATTAGAGACGGAAGATATGGAATTAATATAAACCACCGCATTTTGGGAAGGTACATTATTTATTGAAGGTAGTATAGCCAAACTATCATTTTAAGATAGTTTGGCTAGTTTTGAATAAAAGTAACTATTAAGAATTTGCTCGATTAACTGTTACTTGTTGATTTTGTAGTAGTTTTATTGTCAAATAAACAACGACTTTCTCTCTTACATTTTTATAAGTTTTATCTAAAATGCATTCACAGCTTTCCTTAGTAGGATTTTCTAGAAAGTCTGATTCAATAATTTCTGCACTGACTAGCTCACAGAATATTTTTTCATTAAAGAACTCAGTTAACCTAAGGTTTAATTGACAAGGAATATGACCGGATATACCTTCTTCGCATGAGTTGCATATCCTAATGTTATTCTGTAAAATTTCTACCTGCACAGGCTCAGGAGTGACTCTGAATATAGGTAAAGTGGTAAATTTAACTCTAGTAGCGCAGGTGAAAGGAATTCTAACAGTAGTGTGCTTTATTCTTCCACTTATTGTTCCTTTATCTAAGCAATCACGTGTAGCATATTCTATATTCTTCCTAACAAAACCAGCTACAAATAAGGTTCCAAAGTTAGGGTCAGAAGAATCTTGAATGACTTCACATTGCTCTAAATATACGTTTTTTCTGATGCGTTTAATTTCAAGTGCTGGATTTTCAAGTTTAAATACAGACTCAGCAGAAATTTCTATTCTAGGCTCAGCTAAAACAACAGGAGTTTTTATTACTACAGAAGATGTTGTTCCGGTAACAGTTTGTGGAATATTTGGACAAAGTGACAGTGTTTTTGTTTCAGAATTTGCGCTACAAGTTTCAACACAATCTTCTATGTGGTAGTGTTTTTTTGAAGAGTCATTTTCCATATATTCAGGCTTTATGTGTTCTTTAAAATCTTTTTCAAAACAAACTTTTTGTGAACTGTCATCATAGTGATCTTTACAGCAATCTTCGAAGTGATCTTCAGAGCAATCTTCGAAGTGATCTTCAGAGCAATCTTCGAAGTGATCTTCAGAGCAATCTTCGAAGTGATCTTCAGAGCAATTTTCAGAATAATCTTCTAAGTGATTTTCAGAATAATCTTCGAAGTGATTATCAGAGCAATCTTCTAAGTGATTATCAGAGTACTCTTCTGAGTGGTTATCAGAGTAATCTTCTGAATGGTTATCAGAGTAATCTTCTGAGTGATTATCAGAGTGCTCTTCTGAGTAATTATCAGAGTACTCTTCTGAGTGATTATCAGAGTGCTCTTCTGAGTAATTATCAGAGTAATCTTCTGAGTAATTATCAGAGTGCTCTTCTGAGTGATTATCAGAGTAATCTTCTGAGTGATTATCAGAGTAATCTTCTGAGTGATTATCAGAGTAATCTTCTGAGTGATTATCAGAGTGATCTTCTAAGTGATTTTCAGAATAATCTTCGAAGTCGTCTTCATCATGCTTTGAAAATTCCTTTTCTATACAGGCTTTATGAGATTTATCGTAAAACTCACTATTCTCATCCTTTAACACAGTATTATCGTTAATTTTTTCTCCAATGTACTTTTCATATAATTCATTAGAATGCTTTTTATGATGCTTCTTATGATGTTTTTTATGATGAGATTTTATTTTTTTACGTTTTTTTTCATTAATATCCTCTTCTAAACAACTCCTCTTTGAGTGATGCTTTTTGCTCATAACTCTATCCTCCCTTAAATGGAACTAAAATAGGCTTAACTATATATGTGTAACTAGATAGCTTATAAATTAGTTAAGTAAATCAGTTAATCACTAGTGCTGCTATTTTTTATTAGTTTGCCTATAGGACCTTTGGAGTCTATAATATCTGTTATTGTTTTAAAGGGGATAGTAAACTGAGGCGCACAATAAACACCTGCATACTGCGAGTCTTTAAAAATATCAAAGTATATTACCAAAGATGTATCTGTAAGGTAAAAATTTTTACTCTTATTTATTTTTGTGAATTCCTGTATTATTGGAATATTATTGTCTCTTATATTTGTAAGCAATAGCTCATTTATTCTATTTTCAAAGTTACTATTTTTATGGAACAAATCTTCGAAGTTGTATATTTGTCCCTTTTTAGTATCTATTGTTATTGATTTCAATATATCAAAGGTAGAATTATTTTCATCATCAAAAAAGTATAATTCAAAAATAATGCTAACTAAGTTTCGTTTTGAAAGTGTAATTTTATATTCGCCATAAAATTTAGTTTTTGTATTAAAGTTATCTCTTACATCTTTTATTGATTCATTTAATATGTTAATAATGTAATTATTAAGCTCATGCTGTTTTTTTTTCTTTTTAGCTTCAATTTTGGATAGTATATACTAATATTTTCAGTTTCAAGACTATCATCAATAAATACTATTTCGTGATTTTTATATGACAATATTAGTGACCTCCTTTAAAATAGACCCAAAACTCACTTAAACAAAGCTTTGGGTCTGACATTATAAGTTGAATATGATTGTTAAATATTTATCATAAATTAGTAATTCTTATGTGTTTAATTTATTTCAATAAATAGTTAGAATATATTTAATTAGCAGTAAGTCCTACTTGTTGTTTTTGTAATACTTTTAATGTTAAACTAATTAGCATTTTTTCTTCTATAGAATTGAATGTTCTTTCTAAATTAGTTTTACAATTAGATACTATTGGTTTTGGACATTTAGTAAAATCGTCCTCTTGAATAGTTGCTTTAATTAATTCGCAGAATATTGGTTCGTTGAATATTTCATGATGAACAAAACCTTTTTGGCAAGGATCACTTCCTTGTGTTGGTTCAGCACAGATATCTTTTCTATTGGCAAATTCTCCGAGGAATTCCACTTGTGTTACAGCAGGAGTTTCAGCAAATATAGGACCTCTGAGTACAGGTTTTTGTAAGAAAGTAACTGTGGTGGTGCAGCTAAAAGGTATTCTAACTGTTGTATGCTTTATTCCTCCGCTGATAGTTTCGCCATTATGATCTACACAATCTACAGTAGCATATTGAATATTTTTTCTGACAAAGCCTTCTATAAATAAAGTTCCAGTAGTAGCACAAGGAGTAGTTTCCATTAAGTGGCATTGGGTTACATATAGATTTTTATTAATATTCTTAATTTCTAAGGCTTTGTGTTCTAACTTAATATTAGAGATAACAGGAATAGTTATAGTTGTTTCTGCAAGAACTATTGGAATTTTTCCAACAAAAGCGCCAGGAGCAATTGTTTTTGGAACTACTTTCTTATTTGAGCATTGACAACCTGTATGTGTATTTATGATTTTTGCTCTGCATGAATCACAGTGCTCATCATGGTCATGATGTGAACAGTCACATACATCATTATCTCTATCCTCACAGCAACCTATGTCTTCACAATAATCTCTATCTTCACAGCAATCTTTTTCATGTCCGTGTGACATTCTTTAGACCTCCTTTATATACTATTAAAATATAAATGAAAATATCAATATTGATATTCTAATTTATATTATTCAATAATATATATTAAGGTTACGATATTTATGTTTTTATAAAATATTTTTTGAAATAAAATATAAGCGCAAAGATAATTATACTGCGCTTATGATTAAATGTTATTTAAAATTAGCACATATCTAGCATTATATCTATTCTCTTCTTCAGAACCTTATACACATCTTCACATTTTTCATTTATGTGATAAACTAGATGAGTGGTATCTCTAAGTTGTGAAGTTTTAGGATGAACTACTGGAGAAACAGCTAAAAAGTTAACAGCCGTAGCTAAAGTGGAAGAAGATGCAGTAAGTTCATATAGAGTAGTAAGCAAAGGAACTACACAGTTTTCGTAATAAACTCGTTGAGATGGATCTATATTTAGTCTTGCTAATTGTTCTCTAATGTTGTTAATATTTTGAAGTAATGTAGAAGTTTCACTAATATTTTCACAGGGCTTAGCTGTAGGGGGCACACTTGTAGTAGGAGGTGCACTTGTAGTAGAAGGTGCACCAGATTCGCCAGGAGCAGTAGTGGTTTCAGTGACGGTAATGTTGCTAGTACTTAAAGGTTTAATATAAGTTACTCTGTTTTGTGACAAGTTAAGTTGAATATTTTGTGCTGTCTCGATTCCAGTTTGAATAATATGATTCAGGTTCTCGTTAGGGTCATTAGTGATAATACGGCTATTACTGGAAGCACAGTTATTAATAGAATTATTATTTTGTGATGTATTATTATTATTGGTAGTAGTAGTAGTAGTAGTATTGGTAGTAGTATTATTATTGGTAGTAGTATTATTATTATTGGTGGTATTAGTAGTGTTATTTATAGTGTTATTGTTAGTAGTATTTTTATTAGAAGTTTGTGATGAATTAGTTTGTTTATTAATATTATTTCCCATAATTTATCACCCTAATTATATTTTATGTATTTAACTTTTAAAATTCTGCTATTGAAATAAACAGACATGGTGATTGAAAAATATATATTATAAAAATTACAACACATAATTATAGATATAATAATATATATTGCTGTAAAAATATATTATTACAGTCAGTATGCAAGTATATAAACTATCTGATTAATTTATGAGCTAGATTAATAAAAAAGGTTGTTGATAAGTGTATTATCAACAACCGCATACTGCATTCTAAAAATATATTATATCTCTTATAAGAAAGCATTAAGCACTTAGTTCCAATTCATCAACTTCATTGTTATTAAAACTCTCTCTATCAAACTCATTTTCAGAGTTAGCTACTAAAAGTGACACTACAGACGCTCCGGTTACATTAGTTGCTGTTCTTGCCATATCTAATATAGTATCAATTCCAAGAACCATAGCAATTCCTTCGATTGGCAAACCTAAAGCTGCAAGAACAACAGTCGCCATGATAGAAGCAGTTCCAGGTACACCAGCAGTACCTATAGAAGCTATTGTAGTTACCACTATCAGAAGAATATAGCTTGATAATGACATAGGAACATTAAACACTCTAGCTACAAAAATTGCAACGATAGCAGGGTATAGACCTCCACATCCGTTCATACCCATTGTAGCACCCATTGGAGCAACGAAGCTTGCAACGTTATCTGAGATTTTTACATTGTTAGTTAATGATTTTAATGTTACAGGCAAGGTTCCATAGCTACTTCTGGTTGTGAATGCAACAATCTGTGCAGGGTAAATCTTTTTAAAGAAGCGTATAGGATTAACTTTAGCGACAAAGACTAGCAAAGTTCCATGTACTAATACTATTTGTAGTATGCATGCAACATAGACTGCTATAATTACTTTAGTAAGAGGAAGCAAAGTGGATAGTCCATATTGTGATGATACTGAGGTCATTAATCCAAACACTCCGTATGGTGTAATCTTTAATACTATTTTTGTTATTCTAAACATTATTATAGAAAATGATTTAAAGAAATCTTTTACCGGCTTTACTAACTCAGGATTCTTTGAATTTTCTATAGTAATAGCGACACCAACAAATATAGCAAAAATAATAACTGGAATTATTTTTCCATTAGACATTTCAGATACAGTATTAGATGGAACCATATCTAACAATACCTTTGCAAATGTAGGAATTTCTCTAGCTTTAAAATCAGCACTTTTTGTAAATTGCATGCCAGCTCCTAAATCTAACACTAAAGATATAACTACTCCGATAACACAAGCAATAGCTGTGGTAAATAAAAGCCAACCGATGGTTTTAGTACCTACCTTTTTTAGTTTATCAGGACTTTCTAAGGAAGCAATACTTGATATAACAGTAGCAGTTACAAGTGGTATAACAAGCATTTTAATAAGACTTACATATATTTGCCCCAAAGGTTCAATAAATTGAACGTTTTTCTTAAGAACTACTCCAGCAGCAACACCTATTAACATGGCGATTAATACTCTATTCCCAAAGCTTACTTTTTTCTTTTTTAAAAAATATAAAAACGCTAATGCTATGATTGCAATTAATATACTCATATAATTTGAATTCATAGTTATCCTCCTAAAATTTTATTTATAATATATTTTGTATAAGCATATAATACATATCACTTGCGCGCATAAGTGTATGCAAATAAAAAACCTTCCACCTCTGTTAATAACAGAGGCAGAAGGTTATTTCCGCGGTTCCACTCTGATTAGACATTACTGTCCATCTCTAATCTGGTACAATTAATACCATATCTCTATAACGGGAGAACCCGTAAAAACCTACTATAGTTCGGCTCTATGTTCACAGGGGCACTTCAACTATAATCTTCATAAAGCTCTCTCAGCCTAGAAGCTTCTCTCTGTAAGTTTCATATAGTTTACTTTTCCTGATCAAAACATTTAAATATAGAATTCATATTGAATTACTAGGGATTTTATATTTATGATTATAAATCCTTATTTTATAAAAATCAAGTGTTTTAATAAAATAATATAAATTTAAATTATTCCAATTTGCATTGTGAAATAATAAATGTATAATAATATGTTAGATATATAGTATTAAATAAAGGAGTAAAGCTATGATTGTCGAAGGCTATAAGATAAACAATTATAAAATAATAGCAAAGAATTTTTATAGAGAACGCTTATTAGATAAGGCTCTAAATTTTTATAAAAAGGCATATAACTGTGATGGTGGGAAAAGAGATACCGAACTTCTACTGGATATGGCATTGATTTACGATGAATTAGGAGAATACGATTTAGCTGAAGAGAAGTATAGGGGAATATTGAAGATAAACCCTGAAGATGAAAGAGCATATTATGGCATAGCAATAATATATGACAATATGAAGGAATATAACAAGGCTGCAGAATACTATAAAGAAGCAATTAGAATTAATCCTCAATATAATAGAGCGTACTTTTTTCTTGCAGGTGCTTATGACGAATTAGGAGAGATAAATAAAGCTATTGAATGTTACGAAAAGGTTCTAGAGATGAATAATAAGGACTTTTGGGCACATACAAACCTAAGTGCTATATATGAAGAGTTAGGTGATTATGAAAGAGCACTTAAAAACATAAATGAAAGCTTAGAAATAGATCCTAATCACTATCTAGCTTTATTTAATAAGGCTGTAATTTTAGGAAGAATAGGACAGTTAGAAGAAGCAGAAGAATATTATAAGCTTTCTATAGAAGAAAATGAGAATTATTCATATAGCTATCTGAACTTAGCCATTATATATAAAAACAAACAACTATATGGAAAGGCCATTGAAATTATAAGTGAGGGAATTAAACATAACCCTGATGCTGAATTCCTATATTATAATAGAGCTTGTTTCTATGTAAAACTTAATAGCTTTAACAATGCAATAGATGATTTAAATAAGGCTGTTGAACTTTATCCTAAATTTAAAAAATACATAGAAAAAGATGAAGAATTAGATCCTATAAAGAATTTTTTGAATTAGTTATTAAAGTGGGCTAAATTGATGTGAAAGTTCATAAGGTACATAAAAGGCAAGAAATTCATATAATACTATTAAATAATGTAAGAGAGAACAAGGAAAAGGTTTAAAATGTGGAGTAAATATATCCTAGAATTTATTTTTTTAACCTTTATATTAATTACACCACCTGCTCTTGCAATTTTAGTAGTATATGATTCAAGGGAAATTGCGAATAAGATAAGAAATTTAAAATAATAATATTGTATAGTTCCTTAGCTGATTTAGAAATTTACAACTCATAAAATAAAAAAATTGCGATGCAATTTTTTTATCAGAGGACAGAGGACAATTGACAGAGGACAGTGAAGGTAAGTTTTCTTCCTTACGTCAGAAAACTAATTTATTTTTCAGGCTTGTTTTGCTAAAACAAAACATTGCTAACTTAAGCAGACATCCAAAATCTGCGATTTTGAGATGGTCGCTTACTCCTGCGAAACAAAAGAGCAGGAGTTTCTTATAAATTTAAAGATTTTTCGTAGCACAGCGTAGAGAAATCCTCCTTCATTGTCCTCTGTCAATTGTCAATTGTGCTCTCTAATAGAATGTAATCATTTGGAATAACAAAGTAAAACTCTGTTTCTGAATTGGGGATACTTGTAACGCCATAGGAAAAATTATGCTTTTTTAAAATTTCAGCACATATTGCTAGACCGATGCCCATACCACCTCTTTCTGAATGTTTATAATATCTATTCCAAACGCCATCTAACATGTTTTCAGAAATTCCTATTCCGTAGTTCTTAACAGATATTTTAGCGCCTTCCTTAATTAACGATACTGTAATTTCTATATTGCTTGAATTAAAACTAAATTTTATAGCATTATCTATAAAGTTGTATAAAACCCTATGTATATATTTTGGGTCAGCATTTACTTCAATATTGGGGGAAGAAACAATCAGTTTCATATTTTTATTTGATACAATAGACTTAAAGGTATGGATAAATTCTGTTAAGAATTCATTTAAGTTAAAATAATCTTTTTTTAGTGTATAGCTATCTCCTTGAAGTTTAGAAAGTTCGATTAAATCTAGAACTAATCCGTTTAGCCTATCTACCTCTTCTATTATATCCTTAGCATAAGATTTTTTTTCTTCCTCATCAATAATATTGTCGTAGATTGCTTCGCTGTAGTTTCTTATTATACTCAATGGTGTTTTAAAATCATGAGATACATTAGCAACAAAATCTCTTTGTAAATTATATTTTTTCTTAAGGCTTGAGGCCATAGTTTTGATGCTATGAGAGAGAGTTTCTATCTCATCTTTTGTGTTTATATTTATATCAAAATCAAAATTTCCTTCGGAAATATCTAAGGAAGCTTTCTGCAATTGTAATATTGGCTTTGTGAAGTTTTTACCCAGTATAGATATAAGTGGTATTGATAAAATAAGTGCAAGTAAAAATACAGAACTTAAAATGATATAAACTACATTAAGGTAGTTAGAAGAAAATTTATTATTTTGAAGAACAACTATATTTCCAATATCGCTTGGATAGTTATAATATAAAAATTCTTCATTCATTGGGGTTAAAAACTTACCTTTTTCCTGCAAATTGTTGATATCAATTGTTTTAAGAAAAGGCATTATGCCCATCTTACTTTGAGTTAAAGGAGTAATGGAATTATCCTTTATAAGAATAACACCAGATACCTGCGTACTAAAAGAAACATTTGAAATTTGTGAGTTGGATTTAAGTGAATTGTATATATTTTCAGCAGTATTTCTAAGTTCTTTATACTGCATATTTACATAAAATTTAGATAGAAATATACTAGTAAAAATAAAGCATATGAATATCACTATTGTAATAATAGACATAAAATATTTAATTAATTTAGCTGTTATCTTTTTCATTCTATCTCCTTAGTTTTATTATATTTCAACCTTATAGCCTACACCCCATACAGTTTTTAGATGATATTCGCAAAATAGAAGTTTACTTCTCAAACTTTTTACATGTGTGTCTATAGTTCTTGTATCTCCGATAAAATCATAACCCCAGACCTTATCTAATAATTGATCCCTTTTAAATACTTGATTGACATTCTTGCAGAGAAATATTAATAAATCAAATTCTTTTGGAGTTAAAGTTACTGTTTCATTATTTTCAATGATTGTCCTTTCATTTTCTATTATTGATAGACTTCCAAATGTTAAAGAATTTATAAGAGGCTTTTTTGTATTTATTCTAAGATTTACTCTAAGAATCAACTCTCTCATACTAATAGGTTTTACCATGTAATCATCGGCACCAAGTTCTAAGCCAAAAATTCTATCCTCTTCTTCTCCACGAGCAGTAGTTAAAATAACAGGTATATTACTAGTTGACTTAATCTTTCTAAGTAATGACCAGCCATCTTTTTTAGGCATCATTACATCTAAAATTATCAAATCAAAATCGTTGTTCTCTATTAGGATTTCTCCATCATCACCATTATAGGAACATGTAACTTTATAGCCATCTTTTTTTAAATATAAAGACATGACGTCCGCCAGCTTTTTTTCATCATCTACTATTAATATGTTTCCTTTCATAGGCATACCTCTCAGCGAATATTCTATAGTTAAATTTTAGCTTATAAGTGTCCTTAATTCAATAAAGTGATAAAAGCTGAATACTCTTTTGGCATTCAGCTTTTATTATTTCTAGTTACTTCCAGAGAAAAATCCATTTCCTCTGCATGATCCACCGCCTCTTTTACCGTTTACAGCTCCTTTACCAGGAATGCAGTTAGATGAATTTTCTTTAATATTAGATTTTATATTCTCACCTTGCTCTTTAGTAATACTGGCATTTTTTACAGCCTCATCAACAGCTTTAGTTCTTTCCTCTACCATAGCTGATTTAAATTGATCTTCTGTTATTCCTTTATCTCTTGCAATATCATACATAGTTTTTCCTGAGTTTCTTGCATTGGATATATCAGAATCGCTAATGCCAAATTTATTTTTTAGTATATTTGTCATGAAATCATAGCCTCGTATACCTGCTACTTTACCAAAGCCATATCCAGAACATGTTACACTACTGCTAGTAGTTGTCGGTGTTTTAGAGTCTGCATAAGCAGTAACTCCAACCCCTAATGATAATACTAATGTCAAAGCAATAATTAAATTTTTCTTTTTCATTTTCATTACCTCCACACAAAGCTTATTGCAAATATCTATTATAAGAGATATCCTGCAATAGAGAATTTTAATATTTGACTATATATTACACTAGGCATATGATTAAAATGTGTAACAATTGTGATGGATTTGTGAAAGTTAAATTTTATTTATAAGATATATTAATAAATAAAAAAGAAAATTTTTATTTGAAGATACAGTGAGAGTACAAAGTAAAGAGGAGGAGAGAACTTTGAATATAGATATAGATTGTATGGGAACTATGTGTCCAGTTCCCGTAGTTAAAGCACAAATTCAATATAAAAAAATAAGTGCAGGGGACAGTTTAACTATAATAACTGATCACAGCTGCACATCACAATCTATAAAAGATGCTTTTAAAAAATATAATTGTGAAATACAAGTAGAAGAGGATGAGGGAATTTGGAAAATAATAATTAAAAAGTTAGTCTAGCAAAAAGTTTCTTTGCCGTACTTTTTTATATAGGCAATAAAATCCTTAATATGAGGATGATTAGCTCTATTCTTTTGATATATCATACATATATTATGTTTTGGTGCAGCATCTTCTATCGATGTTGTTTTTAACACTCCTGAATACAATTCCTTTTTTACTGAGGTATAGGGTAAAATCGATACTCCATGATTAGCTATTACAGATGCTTTTATTGACTCAATAGTATCCAACTCTAGTTCGATATTCAAATCCTTTACATTAATATTATTTTTAAAAAACATATCTTCAATAGACTGTCTTAAAAAACTTTCTTTAGGGCCCATGATAAGTGGAAGTTTGTAAATTTCATTTAAGGATATAGTACTGGTATCTATATAGTCATTTTTTTCTGAATAAATAAACACCAGGTTTCCTGTAGAGACAGTAATGCACTCTATTCCTTCCTGTTTAAGTTTTGTATCTATAAAGCCTATATCCGCGCTACAATTAAGTATATTTTCTATTACATTCTTAGTTTTTTCTGTTTTAAGATTAAATCTTATATCAAGATGATTTTTTTTGTATAAGTGTAAAGTACAGGGTAATAAGTACTCACCAACGCTATTGCAGGAAAATATTTTAATTTCATTTATCAATGATTGTTTTGATTGTTGTAGTTCTTTTAACATATTATCATACAAATTTATAATAGTTTCTGCGTAGCTAGCGACAATATCACCTTCCTCTGTAAGCGTTACTCCTTTGTTGCTGCGTATTAATAAATTTGAATCTAAAGACTTTTCAAGAGATTGAAGTTGCTGACTAAGAGCAGACTGAGTTAAATGAAGTTTTTTACAAGCCTTTGAAATACTATTTTCTCTATATGTTTCTATAAAAGATATTAAGTAATCTATATTCATTGACCAATTACCCTTTCTTTAGTAATATTTATGATATTATTATAAAGCATTTTATAAATATTATAAATATTAATATGGGTATAACTTTTTCTAATTTTATATCAGATAAACTTATGACACAAAATTAACAATCTAGACTATAATTGAAATTGTGATATGAACAAACTTTTAACAAGCTTATAGTAGTTAAGTAACAAACTTGTAAGGAGGTGGAAATGTGGCAGAGATTAAAGCATCAATAAACAGGAGACCAAAAAAGAAGAAAATAAATCAAATTCCTTTTGGAGTAGCACTTCTCATAGGCATAATTGGAGTAGGATTTTTTATGGCCAACAATTCTTCAAAGTCGGCTCTTATGTGGATATTCGGTGTTATAGCTGGATTTACACTACAAAGATCTAGATTTTGTTTTACAGCATCCTTAAGAGATCCTGTATTAACTGGAGGCACTAGCTTAACTAAAGCTGTAGTAATTGCTATTGCAATTGCAACAGTAGGATTTTCATCCATTCAATTTGCAGCAGCTTCAAAAGGTGCAGCAGTACCGGGCAATATATCTCCAGTAGGTGTGCATGTTGCGGTTGGAGCTATCTTATTTGGAATAGGAATGGTTATTGCTGGAGGATGTGCTTCAGGTACACTTATGAGAGTAGGAGAAGGTTTCTTAATGCAAATGATTGCACTAGTGTTCTTTATAATAGGTTCATTATGGGGAGCAAAGGACTTTGGATGGTGGTCAAAAAACTTTATGCCTAAACAAGGTGTATTTTTACCAGATGTACTAGGATGGGCACCAGCTATTTTTTTACAGTTTGCATTATTATTAGGAATTTATATACTAGCGGATTGGTTTGGTAACAGAAGTACCAACTAATAGGTGATAACGATTAAATGAGCAATATTAAAAATAATTAGTAGATTTAGTGAAAATTTAAGGAGGAATTTATTATGTCAGAAAAAAGATTAGATTGTTTAGGAGAAGCATGTCCAGTACCTCTAGTTAAAACACAAAAACAAATGGAGAAATTAAGCATTGGAGATTTACTTATAGTTGAAATTGATCACAGCTGTGCTATGAAAAATGTTCCAGAATGGGCTAGAAAAGAAGGACATAACGTTGAAATAGAAGAAGTAGATGACGGACAGTGGGAAGTATTTATTGAAAAGACTAAATAGTCTTTTTAATATAAAGTATTGAGTGGTGAAATTAATGGATATTAAAAATAATGTATACTACAAGAAATTTTTAAAAGATCCATGGTCCTACACGGCAGGCGGAGTGCTTTTAGGAATTATAAATATTGGAATGTTCGCTTCAAGTGGTAAGGCTTGGGGAGTTTCAACTCCGTTCTCTTATTGGGCAGCTTGGATATACCAGTCTATAGGTGGACATCCAGAAAAATGGTTTTACTATCAACAAAAAGCACATGCGGCAGCTTTAAAGGCTGGATTTCTAAATGATTTACATTCTGTATCAGATATAGGAATTATAGCTGGTGCATTTCTCGCTACGCTGCTTGCGTCACAATTTAAAATTAAGAAGATTAAATCATGGAAACAAGTTGTTGCAGCAATACTAGGTGGACTTTTAATGGGATATGGTGCAAGAATCTCTTTTGGGTGTAACATAGGAGCACTATTTAGTGGAGTTGCATCCATGTCATTACATGGATGGATGTATTGGATATTTATATTTGTTGGAGCATGGATAGGAAGTAAATTATTAGTTAAGTTTTTTATGTAAATATATAAAAATAGAAGTAACAAATATTTTGAGGAGGAGTTTCGATGGAAAAGAAGCATGAATACTATGACGTAGTAGTTATAGGTGGAGGAGCCTCCGGCTTAACATCAGCTATATACTGTGGAAGAGCAAGATTAAAAACTCTTTTAATAGAAAAGTCCCTTGTTGGTGGATTAGCTACATATACAAATGAAATGGCAAACTACCCGGGATTTCCAGAAGGTATAACAGGAACAGAGCTTATGAATTTGTTTCATAAACAAGCTAAAAATTTTGGAGTAGATTTTAAGCTAACGGATGTTAAGGGTGTACAACTTGAAGGAAAAGATAAGCTAGTAGAAACCTTTAGAGTGATATATCATGCTAAATCAGTAATATTAGCTACAGGTGGAAAACCAAGAGTAACAAAAGCAGTGAATGAAGAAAACTTTTTATATGATAAAGGAATATCTTTCTGTGCAACATGTGATGCTGCATACTATACAGATAAGACAGTAATGGTTATAGGAAGTGGAGATGCAGCTATAGAAGAAGGAATGTTCTTAACTAAATTTGCAAAAAAGGTTATAGTTTCTGTAATACATGATGAAGGAATAATGGATGCTAACAAGATAGCTCAGGAACAGGCGTTAAAAAATCCTAAAATGGAGTTTGTATGGAATACAGTTGTAAATTCCTTCGAGGGTGATGATAGGTTAAAGACAGTTGTACTTAAAAATGTAAAAACAGGAGAGTTAACCGATGTTAATGTTGATGGATGTTTCTTATTTATAGGATATGTTCCAAATACAGAGTTCCTGAAAGAAAAAGTAAACTTAACTCCTCAAGGGTATATTATAACTAATGAAAAAATGGAGACAAGCGTAGAAGGTGTATTCGCAGTAGGAGATGTAAGAGATAAGTTTTTAAAACAAGTTGCTACAGCCGTTGGAGATGGAGCTATAGCTGGAGTTGGAGCGGAAAAATATATTGCTGAATCAGAAGTATTTGAGAATGAGATTATGCAAAAAGAGAAAATAGGCTTAATATACCTATGGTCTCCAGTTGATGAGAAGAGTAGAGAACTACTTATTGATATAGAAGAAGTAGAAAAGGAAATGGCTGATATTATTAAGGTAAATAAGATAGATGTATATAAAAATGCAAGCCTTGCTTCAAGACTTGGGACAATAGAAGCTCCTTGTTTAGTTTACACTAAAAATGGAGAAATAGTAGCAAAAGATAACAATATAACTAAAGAAAATATAATGAACATAATAAACAATATTTAATATGAAATTGTATAATTTTGAAAACCCATGATATAAACAATCATGGGTTTTAGGTTTATCTTTTAATTTAACATTAATTTTTAAAACATTATTAAAGGAATACATAAGTTTTCATTATACATATATAAGTTATTATAATTTTAGGCTTTTATTAATTTTTGATATAATTTTATCTGGTAACAAATTAGGATGGGGGAAGTAAAATGAATAAGAAAAAAATAGCCGAACTAAAACTTCAAGGATTTATTAACCAAAGAGACACCCGTTACTTTTCTTTAAGAATTATAGCGGAAGCTGGCAATATGTCGTCGGGTAAAATGGAGAATGTTTTAAAGCTTGCTAATAAATATGGCAGAGGGTATATAGGTTTTACAACTCGTTTAGGAATTGAAATTCCATGGATAAAAGAAGAAGATATAGAAAGTGTTAAAAAAGATTTAGAGACTTTTGGGTTAAGAGCAGGAGGAACTGGGAAAAAAATAAGACCTCTTGTTGCTTGCAAGGGAACAGTATGTACTCATGGGCTAGTAGATACGCAGCAACTATGTAGCAAGTTGCATGAAAAGTATTTTGCATATAATTTACCTGCCAAATTTAAAATAGGAATAGTAGGATGTCCAAATAACTGTGCTAAAGCTTCTTTAAATGATCTTGGGTTTATGGGACAGAGATTACCGAGATTAGAAAAAAATAATTGCAAAGCATGTGGACTTTGTGCATCAGTATGTAAAGCTGGAGCCATTGAAAAAATAGATAAGGTAGTAGAATTACATTCTGAAAAGTGTTTAGGATGTGGAAAATGCATCAGCGCATGTAAATTTAATGCTATGGTAACTGACAAAGAGGGAGTTGCAATATTTATTGGAGGAAAGTTTGGTAGAAAGTATAGGTTAGGCGACAGACTTGATATTATTTTTTCATTAGAACAGCTAGATGGACTTACACAAAAAATATTAGATTATTACAGCGAGAACGCAGCTACTGGTGAAAGATTTGCAGACATGATCGATAGAATAGGACTTGAAAAAGTAAAAGAAGTATTATACATAAATCTTTAAACCGTAAAATAAAAATTATGCGACGCAAAATTTTTATCAGAGGACAATTGACAGAGGACAGAGGACAGTGAAGGAGGATTTTTCTTCACTATGTTACGAAAAATCTTTAATTATATTATAAGTCGATGTTTGAGATTAGTGAAACGAGTCTCAAAAATAGTTTGTGTCAAGTTCTAGTGGATAATTTATTTTTTAAAATTTTCCATTATGATTCAGTTAAAATTTTTATTCCTAAAGGGCTTCGCCCGCAGCCCGAAAGGGCGTACTTGTGCCGTTAACTTTTTACGTAGAAGTAAATAAGTTCACTAAAATTTCTTTCTTGAAAAAGCTTTTATGGCTTTTCTGACATTAGTTTGGCGCAGCCTGTAATTTTTAACCTTTAAATATAGCTATTAAATAAGCATCTGAAACAGAGCATTGACAAATTGATACAGCCTAACGGCTTGCGACAAAGTCGCCTAGTGTTGAAAAATAATTAAAGATTTTTCGTAGTGTAATGGAGAAAAATCCTCCTTCACTGTCCTCTGTCAATTGTCCTCTGTCCTCTCAAAAAAATTGCGTCGCATAATTTTTACATTACGAATTGAAATGTGCATGTTTATATTACTTTTCTTTAAGAAGTTCTTTCGCTTTTTCATCGGAGAATCCATGAACATAGTTCTTTAGTTCCTTGAATTTAGTATCTGAAGGAATGGTGTTTGGAATTTCTAGCTTTTTATAAAGATCTTTTAAATCTATTTTTGTCCTTTCAGAAACTTCTTTTAAAGTCATATAACCTCTTATTTCATCAACAGAGATAATTTTTACAGCAGTCAGTACTTCAGGCAGTGTATTATATAGCCCTGCAGATTTGCTTATAAATATGCCTCCAAAGAAATCATAAATATCATACTCGTAGCTAAAATAGGATTTGTATTTTTCTTACCATGCTTAATCTGTAAGCAACTATCATTAGGACAAGAAAGTACACAGATTTGACAGTTTATACATTCCGTAGAAGTAATCTGCTTAGTATTAGCTATATCTATATTCATAGGACAGTTTTTGTTACAAATGCCGCAACTAATGCACTTATCTTCATTTCTTGTTATTTTAAGGGGACTAACCTTAGAAATTATGCCGTACATAGCCCCCATTGGACAAAGATACTTACAGAAAAATCTATCATATAGCATAGAGCCAACAATGGTAATAATTAATAATGCCAAGCCTATCATTGAGCTGCTGATTACTTATGAAATACCTTCACTTAAGTGAGCATATGCGGCCCAAGGATCATACGGTGACACCCATAGTCCAGAAGTTTTCCATGCATAATATATTGTTATTAAAAGAACCACATATTTTAAATATCTCAGCGGTTTGTCTATTCTCTTGAAAAGTACAAATTTTTTTCTAAATAGTTTTTTTTCTATTGTTTTTCTTCATAAAAATACCTCCATAAATTTTATAGTTAAAATAATTACTATAACAATATAATATCTAAGAAAATTTATGAATTTATGAGGCAATTGTGATAGGGTTGTGAAAAATAGTATATTTGCAAGAAGTCAAAAACTTAAGCTAAATTTGTATAAATTTCCCTTATGAGTACATAACGAATCCTAATTGGATTTATCCATAATCTGGTGGTAGTATAAAAATAATACTAGATAAGTTAATAGCATCTTAATATAGTTTATCATTAAAAAGTTAATGTTAAAAATTACAATATATCCTTAATAAATCATAAGGGGGAGAAAATAACATGGAAAAAGTTTTAGTTATAGGAGGAGTGGCTGCAGGAACTAAAACCGCTGCAAAACTTAAAAGAGAAAATCCAGCCTTGGATGTAACTATAATAACAAGAGACGAAAATATATCTTATGCTGGATGTGGACTACCTTATTATATAGGTGGAGTAATAAGAGACAAAAGTGAATTAGTTGTTAAAACACCTGAAGAGTTTCAAGCTTTAACTGGAGTAAAAGTTTATATAAAACATGAAGCATTAGATATAGATAAAGAGAATAAGATAGTGAAAATACTCGATTTGAATGAAAATCAAACCAAAGAATTTACCTATGATAAACTTGTTATAGCAACTGGTGCTTCTCCTTTTATACCAAATCTTGAAGGCGTTAACTTAAGCGGAGTTTATACAATAAGAAAGGTAGCAGATGCTTTAAATGTTAGAGAAGCTGTGGAAAGTGGAGAAGTTAAAAGAGCAGTAGTAGTAGGTGGAGGATTTATTGGTTTAGAGGTAGCAGAAAATTTAGAAGAACAAGGTATTAGAGTAACAATAATTGAACTTGCTCCTCATATACTACCAGGATTTGATGAGGATATCGCAGCAATAGCTCAAGATCACCTATTAGATAACGGAGTTATGGTGTTGACTGAGGAGAAGCTTATTGCTTTAGAGGGTAGTGATAAGGTTGAAAAAATTATTACAGACAAAAGAAAAATCAAAGCTGACCTTGTTATTATGTCAATTGGAGTAACACCTAATATAGAACTAGCTAAAAAAGCTGGAATTGAAATTGGCTCTACTGGAGCAATAAAAATAAATGAGTATATGGAAACTTCAATAGAAAATATATATGCAGTAGGAGATTGTGCAGAAAATAAGAATTTAATAACAGGTAAAGATGTATGGTATCCTATGGGGTCCACAGCAAACAAAATGGGAAGAATTGCAGGTAGAAATATAGCTAACTCAGAAAATAAGGAATGCTTAAAAGGGGTTTTAGGAACTACCGTAGTAAAATTATTTAAATTAAACGCTTGTAAAACAGGACTTTCTGAAAAAGATGCTAAAAAGTTAGGCTATGATGTTGTAAGTACTCTAGTCCCTGCAAATGATAAAGCACATTATTATCCTGGCTTTAAAATGATAGCAACAAAATTAATAGCTGATAGGGATACTCATAAAATACTTGGGGCTGAAATTATCGGGGAAGGAATTGTAGATAAGCCTATAGATATTATAGCGACGGCTATTACATTAGGAGGAAAAGTAGAAGATTTAGAAAAACTAGATTTAGCTTATGCTCCACCATTTTCTACAGCAATGTCATCTACAATAGTAGCTGCTAATGTTTTACTAAATAAATTAAAAGGTAAAGTAGAAACTATATCCCAAATAGAGTTTAAGAATAGATTAAATGAGTTACAAATTATAGATGTAAGAGATGAAGCTGCATTTAATGAAAACTCTATAGAAGGGGCATTAAATATACCTCTAAATCAATTAGAAACTAGAACTATGGAAATAGACAAAGATAAGGAAATAGTAGTTACTTGTAAAATAGGTAAAAATGCATATTTAGCTTATCTAAAGCTTAGAGAAATAGGATATACAAATGTAAAAATGTTAGAAGGCGGCATGGCTACTTATATTAGTTAACAAAAATCCTATAATTTAATATTGTTTTTAATTAAAAAAATGTGCAAAATTTAAAAGCAATTGTATAGCTTTATAAATATTATTAAGGGGTGGATTAAATGAGTAAAAAATTGAATGATGAAGAAGTAAAGAGTTTAAAAGGACAAGGATATATACTACAAAATGATAAAGAGCATTTTGTGTGCAGAGTAATAACTGTAGATGGTACCTTAACTCCTGATAAAGGAAAAAAGATTTTTCAAATTGCAGATAAATATGGAGAGGGTCATGTAAATTTTACTACCAGATTAACAGTTGAAATTCCAGGAATTAAGTACGAAGATATTGATAAAGTTAAAAAGGAATTAAAAGAAGTAGGTCTTTATGCAGGTGGTACAGGTCCAAGAGTTAGGCCAGTTGTATCTTGTAAAGGAACTGTATGTAACTTTGGTTTATTAGATACACAAGAATTAAATCGTAGAATACATGAAAGATTTTATTTAGGTTGGTATAATGTAACTCTACCGCATAAATTTAAAATAGGTGTAGGTGGATGTCCCAATAATTGTATAAAGCCTAATCTTAATGATCTAGGAATAATGGGTCAAAGAAAGCCAAAGGTTGATAAAGACCTGTGTTCTGGATGTAAAAAATGTGGAGTTGAAAGCGCATGTAGGGTAAAAGCTGCTAAGGTGGTAGATGGGGAAATTCAAATAGATTTTGATAAATGTAATAACTGTGGCTTATGTATAGATAAGTGCCACTTTGATGCAATAGAACTAGATAAAGAAGGAGTAAAAATCTTCATAGGTGGAAAGTGGGGAAAAGCTACAAGAGTTGGAACTGACTTAAATAAAATATTTACTCAAGATGAGGCTTTAGATATTATAGAAAAAGCAATATTATACTATAGAGAAAATGGTATAACTACAGAAAGATTTGGTGATATGGTTGACAGAATAGGTTCTGATGAAGTACAGAAAGCACTTATTGGTGATGAAATATTAGATAGAAAAGAAGAAATATTAAGTGGAGATAAGCATACTAAACGTGGCTATTCATGTTAGGGGCTGTATAAATAATTATATGTATTCTTTTTCTTTACACAAATAATTTTTGAAATTATACCTTAAAGAAGGGCTGTCCCCCCATAGAAAGCAATTTCTATGGGGAGACAGCCCTTTTTTTATAAACAGGCATCTTAGATTCAGGTTGAGATTAAATGCCTAAGTGGCGGTAGACATCGGATAAAATATAATATTACTTACATTATATTGACAGATTTAAAATATGTTATATAATATTGTTATAATACCCCCATAGGGTATACAAAGTTTTGGAGGGATTTTAATGAATAAATTTTTAAAATTGTGGAAGAAATATTCATTTGTTTTACTGATAGCTTTTATCATATTAGGGCTATTTGACTTGAGATTAGCTAGCATAGCTATTATCTGTATGGTTGCTCCTATTATTGTATCTATTTTCAAAGGAAGGTTTTGGTGTGGAAACTTATGTCCAAGAGGAAATTTCTATGATAATATTGTTTCTAAATTCAGTAATAAGAAAAAGGCGCCAAAGTTTTTAAAATCTAAATACTTTAGAAGTTTAGTAATAGTGACTATGTTTACTATATTTACTTTGGGGATTAAAAAGAACTGGGGGAACCTATATGGAATTGGATTAGTATTTTATAGGATGATTGTTGTTACTACCTTGATCGGAATAGTTCTATCATTTTTCTATAATCAAAGAACTTGGTGTCACTTTTGCCCAATGGGAAGTATAGCGGCATTTATATCTAAATTTAGAAAAAGCAAAAATGTTCTTCAGGTATCGTCAACATGCGTTTCCTGTAAGTTATGTGAAAAGAAATGCCCATTAGGAATAGTGCCTTATGAATATAAAGGAGATTTATTAAGTCATCCAGATTGCATACAGTGTGGAAAATGTGTAACAACATGTCCTAGACAATCAATTGGATATAATGAAAACAGTATAGAGTCTAAGTGTAATATATAAATTTTAATAATATTTAATGTTTTATTAAAATTATATAAAGTGAAAAAGATAAGGGTCGATAACATATTAGAAGCGATTTATTAGAATTATGGGAGGTGTAGTAACATGAAAAAGAATGTTTTAAGATTGACAGTATTAACATTTACAGTAGCTGCTTTTCTTTCATCAAATATTACTGTATTTGCTAAACCAGTGCAGGTGGAGAAAGGTCACGGCAGTTTAAATCAGAATGTAAATAGCTCAAATCAGAAGGAAAATAATTCAGATAAGAAGGTAAATAGCTCTAATAATAAGTATAGCAAGAAAGCAGAAAAAGAGGTTTATATAATATCTCATAGATTAGATAAAATCGAAGTTTCATTAAAAGATGTTATGAAAAAAATGGATGCATATCTTAATAGTACAACAACATCATCTGCCATAGTCATTAGTGACACAACTAGCAGTGCAATACAGGGAGATGTAAGCAGTGATGAGAGTACCATTGATACTTCAACTCAAAATATAGAAGACAAAGAAAGCAATGGGGAAACTCAGGATTTAAGTGATGATTTTGAAAATGAATATAAAGAAGAGGACAGTGGAAGATATAATAGTTTTTATGGTAAACTAAATGCTATTAGCAATAGACTTAATACTGTAGAAAGACAACTTAGTAGAATCGGTGATTCCGGTAACCCTGAGTTGGCTCAGTTAAATAGTAGAGTAGCTAGTTTAAAGGATCAAGTAAAAACTTCTATGGATAATTTGGCAAAGGTGCAAAAGCAAAGTGTAGATAAGATAAAGACAAAGTCTAATAAAAAGCAAATGGAAGAACAAAAAATAAGTCAGGATAAAAAGATCTGGAAAATTCATTTTAGTAAAGACTTAAAAGGAGAAACGATTAATTCAAAAAATATTATGATAGTTGATCCAAATAATAATTTAGTTGATGCTAGCATATCATATGATAAAAATAATAAGAGCGTAATGATTGAGACGAAAGATGGTTTCAATAAAGGTGAAACATACTTTATTTTTATTGGGGATGAAGTTCAATCTAGTGAAGGTGAAAAATTAGATAAACCTGTAGAGAAAAAGTTTAATGTAAATTAATTACTTGAAAACAGCTGTTATTCCTATATGGCAAGCACAGCTGTTTTTTTATATAGATAATATTTAAATATGGAGTATACATCTTCATAAAATCTTCATAGCAAAATGATATACTTTCCACAAATTAATATCTCAGGGGGGAATCATTATGACTATGACACATTACATGTCACTTTTAGCAGAAAATCAGCCGTGGAATCTTATAATTTTTATGGCTATACCAGTTATAATGGCTGAAACACTTACAATTACAGAGTTTTTTATTATATTCAATAAAACTAGAACAGGAGGAATCAGAACTTTAAATAAAGTAATAGGAATTTTAGACGGATTTTATTTTACAGGTATTTTTATTTACTTACTTATAACTGCTGTTATACCACTAACTAAAACTGGTGGTTGGCATACTTGGGTAGACGTTGTTGCTGTAGGATTTTATTTAAGTGGAGTTTTATTTCTTCTTCCAATTGCACTTATGGAATTAGGAATTATATTTAGAAATAAGAGTTTTGAGGAAAAGTTAAAAATTCACTTTATGTTGGTAGGTGGATTTCTTGTTGTTGCCCATATTGCGATGATTTTTGGAATGGTAAATCCTGAAATTATAAGCAATATGCCAGGTATGCATAATATGTAGAAGACAAATTTATAAAATATTATAATAACAGAAAGGTATTTATTAACAAGTGTTAGTAAGTACCTTTTTACACGTAGTTCACATTGCCTTCATATAAAATTCACATCTTATTTTTATAATTTGCATTAGGCTGTATTTTTATAGGGTTTCAAGGCTGAAACTTAATCTAATACCCCTATAAAATATCGGAAGGAGGAAGTTAAAATGAGACGAAGTATATCTTTAGTAATTACTGCAGCAATTACCAGCTCTATGTTTTCTTATGCTTACGCAGAAGGAATTGAAGACAAGCAAAACAAATTAAATGAGGTGAATAATTCTATTCAACAACAAAAAGACAAACTAAAAAGTATTAATAACAACAAAGAGAATGTACAAAAGGAACTAGAAAATTTGGACAAGGATATGTCACAAGCCTCTGCAACACTTCAGACTTTAAATGGTAAAATTTCAGATTTGAATTCTAAGATAAAAGTAAACGAAAAAGAAATTCAATCGAAAAAGCAAGAGTACATTAATGAAAATGAATTGTTCAAGCAAAGGGTTAGAGCATTATATGAGTCAGGGAATAGTGCATATTTAGATGTTATACTAAATTCAAAGAATTTTTCTGATCTTATAGGTAGAATGGATATAATTAAAAAGATTATTGATTATGATAAGAATCTCATATCTGACATAAAAGAAAAACAGGAAAGTTTAGAAAAAAAACAGTCAGAACTTGAAAAAAACAAGAAAAGTGTATTGAGCTTAAAAAGTGAAGCAGATGAGAAATACAAGATATTGAAATCAAAGTCTACTGAAAAGAAGCAGTTAGTTGAAAAATTAGATAAAGACAAAAAATATTATGAAAATATGATAGCTCAGGAGCAATCGGAATCTCAGGAACTTACAAAAACTATTCAACAGATGAAAAAACCATCATCTTCAACGCAAATTAATTCTAATGGAAAGCTATTTTGCGTTACAGGCAAACCATATGCTATAACATCTCCTTTTGGTATGAGATTTCACCCTGTACTTGGATATAGTAGATTACATGCAGGAATTGATATAGGGGTGCCAATAGGTACACCAGTCTATGCACTTGAGGATGGTGTAGTAATTGCAGCACAGTCTATGTCTGGGTATGGAAATGTGGTTATGATTAATCATGGGAATATAACTTCCGTTTATGGACATAACTCCTCTTTAGCAGTATCTCCGGGACAAGTTGTAAAAGGAGGACAATTAATTTCTTACTCTGGTAATACTGGTGTCTCCTCAGGACCTCATCTTCATTTTGAAATCAGAAATTCTAGTGGACAGCCAATAGAACCTAGTGGATATTACGTACATTAAGTTTTAAAATTTACATAATGATATGATTTTTAAAGAGCCCTAAACTGTTGAGCTTAGGGTTCTTTAGTTCTTAATTCTATGTTTAATTATCATCTTAACGTCTTGGAAAATACATAATAATTAAAACTCCAACAAGAGCAATAATTCCTCCAATAATGTCAGCTTTGTCGGGAACAATTTTATCAACCTTCCAACCCCATAAAATTGAAAGAACTATAAAAATGCCACCATAGGCAGCATATACTCTTCCGAAACCAGCATTAAAGGATTGAAGTGTAGGTATAATTCCATAGATAGCTAGACCTAAAGCTCCAAAGAGTCCATACCAAGGGCTTCTACCATCCCTAATCCATAACCAAACTAGATAACCTCCTCCTATTTCAAATAATCCTGCCAAGATAAAATAAAATAACGATTTTATAACATCCATTTTAAATGCACCTTTCGCCAAGAATGTGATAGACATCAGTTACGATAGAATTTCTTATGTTTTCAAGATATATATTAGATTCCTCATTAGGAACATATTAAATTAGGTTAATTAAAAACAATATAAGTTCATATATCTCTTTTCATAGTATATAGTAATGTTAATGTATTCGATTTGCAAGAAAAAAACTGTTGTTGATAATTATTTTAAATTGATAATGGCAATCAATATCATTAATAATTTAATTATATATTAAGCTTTTTAGAATATCAATGGTTTTATTTCTTAGCATAATAAAGTTTTAATGTATAACTCAAAAGTTTCATAAAGTTTATAATTTTAATAATTGGAAAAGTGGAAAAGGCCGCCTATACAAAGCATAGGAAGCCTAAAATTTTTATTACTTATACATTACGAACTTGGCTAAAGCTCCTTAGCAATCTAATATAGTGATTAGCTTCTCTAACGACATGGTCACCAAGCAGTGGAAAGGCTATAGATCTAATAGTACAGTTAATTAATCCCTCGGTACCTTGCTTTTTAAAGTCTCTAATTCCAACGGTATTTTTAAGTGATTTTTGAGTTACATTAGGTAACAAGCCAAGACTTTCTGCTAGATTTTGAGATTCAATAGTTAACTCATCAAATTTCTTTCCATAATCATTTGCAGTATTAAGCAATTTAACTTCTGTTGGATCTAACAAGCCCCTTATAAATTTTGCATGTTCAGCCATAATTCTATTCCAGAATGTTTCTTGGTTTATAACTTCTTGGACTATGTTAATTTCCTGTCTATTTTGCAGCATAGTTAGCATTCTTAAATAGAGTTGAGCCTCTCTAAGTATGTGATCTATAAGTAATGGATAATTAGTAGTAAACACTTTACAAGATAGAACGTCTTTTAACAGTCTGCTTTTAAATAAGGCAATTTGATTGGCGGCAACCATTGCTCGTTGGTTCAATTCAGATACACGCATAACAATGTCGGAATCTTGTCTAACATTAGTACATTTAATTAAATTAGCTTCCATTTTAGTTATATTAGTATCAATTAGGATTGCAGTATAATATTCAGTTTCTCTTTCAGCGTCAAGAGTCATATCGGTAATTAGCTCTCCAGAGTTTGCTACTTCTGGGCTTATAATTCCGCAAGAAAGCTGAATAGTTTCCACTAAGAGTTGACTAAATTGATTTTTTAACGTATCTGCTTGGTGTGCTAAGCCTGGATTTTTTGTTGTGAAGCCTGCCTCAAGAAAAATAGCATGTTCTTTAGCAATTCTCATAAAGAATAAATTTAATTCTAGAGATTGCCTAACAAACTCTCTATTAGATAACATTATAAACTCCTTTTAATTTGCTACATTCTATTATATGAATTAAATTCTTAAATGGTTACTATTAACACAATTAAATTTTGCTTAAATATCTATATTTTCAAAACTTGTTGCAAATTTACATAAAAAATCCTCAATGTAATGAGGCTCTAAATTCTGAAGTTCTTCTGGAAGTGAGTTTATAGGAATATAAGGGAAGGAGTTATCACTATTATAATATTTTATGATATTATCATATTTATTTTTAAATAAGTTCTTAGCACCAGTAATTGATCCGCAGTGAACATATACTCTGCTTGGATAAATGTTGTAATGTGCTCCAATTCTCAGTGAGCAATCATATAAATTTAAAGGCCCGAAATACTTGATAATATTATTTCTTCGTAAGCTATAAACGGTGTCTAGTATATCAGTAAAGCATAGACTATTTGATATTTTCTCTTTTATTAAATCATCTTTTAGGCACTGATACATGTTGTTAGCCATATTGAATCTGAGTATATTGTCTTGTGCAAGTACCTTATCATCAGAGCCTATCTTAAATACAGAATGGTAAATCAATTCATCATAATCTTCTATCTCTTTAAATTTTTCTAGTTGTTCTTCAAATTTTTCCATAAATTTTTCTTTGTAATTTTTAACTAATTCATTTAAAGGAGTAGACATGACATTTAACCTCCAGTGTAATAGATTATTCATATAATTTTATGAATTACATCAGTAAATAATGTTTAGTGAGGTAGAAAAATTTATATAGAGAATAATTTGTAAGTTGATACTGAAAGTTATATGGCTTCATATGTTTTACATAATTTTGAAAAATAAGTAAATATGTACTATAATGGTGATGACAATGTGATTTGATTTTGAGAATATACTACTTAGTATAATTAAAGTTTTTTATATAAAATGGTCTAATATTGTAATCTAGGAGGTAGATATAATTGAATAGTATAAAAGAAAGTTATATAAATTCTAAAGTAGTTTATTATGACGATATTGATAAGGACAAGCTTTATAATGCTAAAAAAACAGATTTAATTAACTTAAGCGTGATAAATAGTAATGTTAAAGAAAAAGAAGCTATGGAGAGACAAGAACAGATAGAATATAAAATAAAAGATTTATTAAAGAATTCAAAAGTAAATATAAAAAACACGACACCAATAATAAATAATATAAATAAACAATTAATGCAAGACAACTTATTAATGAAAATAAAGATAGAAAGCATGAAGCAAACCTTCAAAAACATATCAAGTTATTGCTCGAATTTAAATGAGCAAAAATTAGAGATGAATAATAAATATATAAATAATATTTTAAAAGATATATTCGATAATTTTATGCTGGAGATAGAAAAAGCAAAGGAGGACTAGGTATAAATTATGTCAATTAATATATGTAAAGATATAGAGTCATTAAAAAAACAATTTTATGAAATCAATATTAATAAATATGATAAAATTCATAATCATTCAGAGAATAGTTGTACAAATGGTAGCTTATATGAGCTTTTAAGTTTTTTAGAGACATTAAATAAAGATGTTATTGAAAATAGAAACTTACTTAAAAGTGTTCTAGAAGAGGATCAGGAGTTTAAAAAGAGATGTATAGAGAAGATAAAAAATATGCTTAATGTATATGTAAATTTTTATGATTACGTATATGAAAAAAGACAGTATTTTGAGGAATTAGAAATGGATACAAAAGAAGAGGTATTAAAAACTATTGATAATATACTTAAATTTTTAGAAAAAGAATATTTAAATATTGGACTAACAATTTATACTCCTAATATAGGAATTGATAAGCTAGATATTAGTAAGCATGAAGTAATAGAAAAGAAAGTAAATAATGTTTTACCAAATAATACAATTATTTGTGTAAAAAAGAAGGGGTTTTATTATAATGATAGAAATATAAGATATATAAGAAGTGCGAAGGTAGTAGTAGCAATAAGTTCTTAATACTTTAGTATTTTGCAGCTACTGCACAACCTATTTATTATATATTTTATTTGAAGTAGGTGTTTTTATGGGGGAATTAGTACAATTTTATAAAGAGGGAATAGAGAATTTTGCTGAAGGAAATTTGAATAGTGCCTTTAATTATCTAAGCATGGCAGTTAATGAAGGCTTAGAAATAGAAGAAAGTAACAACGCACTTGCATTAATACTTATGTATAGAGGAGAGTTTGAACAAGCATATAGATTTTTCATGATTAATAATAAAAAATTTAATAATAAGCTTAGTGAGAAATATCTACTGGAAATTGATAAGGTGAACAATTTTATAAAAAGGCATAATGATATGGTAGATTTGGCAAAGCGGTGCAGATATGATGAAGCCTTAAGTGCATTATTATTCTTAAGAGAGAACGGTTTCAGAACAGTAAATGATGATATACTTATATGCCTTATATATCACCTCAAAAAAGAACATAAGAAGTGCAGACAAATTCTGTCCGAAATTTATGAGATGAACAAAGAAGAGTTGTTTTATTATGAAATGAAAAGCTATTTAGATAGAAAAAGTAGTTCTAAGATGAAATTGAGCATGGTATCCTTAGCTGCAATAGCAATAGTATTTTCATCAATAACAATATCAAAAATTAGTATTAGTAAGAGTTATAAGGCAGCACAAACAGATATAGCTGCTAGACCAGTAGTAAATAAAACAGAGAAAAGTGATGATTCACAGTATAAGCTTCTTGTAAAATTAAGTGATGATATTATGAAAGAAGATTTATATGATTTTGCCCAAAATGATAAAAAATTAGATATATCAGCTTTGGATGAACAAAGCAGAGCAATATATAGCAAATTAAAAGAAAATTATAGCACCAAAGCAGAAATATATTTTTACAAAAATGGCTTAGCTTTTTATAAGAACGGTGCATATAAAAAGGCATATGAGTATTTATCAATTGCTTATGATAACATGAAAAACAATTATTTAGATGAGCATGTAATCTTCTTTACTTCAAAGGCTGCTAAAGCAAGCGGCAATCAAAGCATAAATTATTATAAAGAATATGTTAAAAAGTACTCTAAAGGAACATATATTGAGGAATGTCTTTATGATTTAGCAATTCTCAGCTATGAAAATAAAAATGTGAAAGAAGCGCAAAAATATGCGTCTATTTTAGCATCTGAATATACTGCTTCCATATATAATAATGACAAGATAAAATTGATTATAGATAAAAATTAGAAGGGTCTGAGAGTTTTCAGACCCTTTTTTAATGAGTATAAGCTTGTATAAATTAAAAATGTGTTAAGTACATTATAATACCGTATATTGAGCAAAGTCCAAGGAAAAAAGGAGTAATACTAAGCCTAAACTTTTCCTTTTTATAAGCTACTATATTTAATAGTAGAGATAAAATGCTGAAAATAAGCATTAAAATAAATAAGTAGTATGCATAGCTCATTAAATCCATATTCCATGTTTTGCGAACAGGTAAATCTTTAATCCTATTAAGATAGGATTCAAAAGGAGGTCTAGCTCTATCTATTAAAAATGCGGAAACAAGGCCAATTATCCAAATAAGTACATTCATATATATAACGATTTTGGTATAAATTTTTTTTGTGTTTTTCATAGACACCACTTATTAAGTTTAAATTTAACTAAGTGGATTTCACCTCACTTTCTTTAAGGATTTAATATATTTTATTCGCGGAAAGTGTAAAAAATTACATGCATAGATTTCGGAATTGTGTGAGAATTATGATATAACTTCATTATAAATCATTCTAAATATAAGTCTAGATACATCTTATAAATTTGTGTAAAGAATTGAAAAGATGATTTTGTGTTGCAAAATTTCTATGTATCTTGCATATCTAATATTGCATCTTGAAAGAAATCTATAGTTTCAATTTATAAAATTCAATAAAATAGAATTATGAAAAAGCAGGAGGTGTTAACTTTGAAAATAATAATTTTAAATGGAAGTCCAAAGTCAGAAAAAAGCGTTACATTACAGTCAATGAAGTACTTGGAACAGAATTATAAAAGTCATGAATTTGAATATATTCATGTTATAAAGGAAATAAAAAAATATGAAGAAAATGTGGAAGAGTTAGAGAGCTTATGCAGAAAAGTTAGGGAAGCAGATGCTATTATATGGTCATTTCCACTATATCATGCTTTAGTACCTTCCTATTATAAAAGACTAATTGAATTAATATTTGAAAATAATTTAGAAGATTATTTCTTAGAAAAATATACTAGTGTGTTTTCTACCTCTATTCATTATGCAGATATTCATGCCCATAACTATATAAGGGCAATTTGTGAAGATTTAGGCATGAACTATATAGAATACTTGTCCCATGATATGAATGATTTAATAAAAGAAAAGAGGAGAAAAGAACTTAAATTATTCTTTGAAAACTTACAGACCTATGTTAATGAAGGGTTAACTACTAACAATCTATTTAGAGCACTAAGTAAAAGTACCTTTAAGTATAAATCCGGTGAAACAGATAAATTTATAGCTACAACTAAAAAAATAATCATTATAACGGATGCAGAAGAAGAGGATAGCAACCTTAAAGAAATGATTAATAAATATAAAAGCTATATAAAAGGCTCTGTAGAAGTTCTTAATCTTCATGATGTAGACATAAAAGGTCCTTGTCTAGGCTGTTGTAAGTGCGCCGCAGAGAATATATGCGCTTATCATGATAAGGATGGCTATAGGAAATTTTTAGATTATGTTATTGATAACGCAGATATAGTTATTTTTGCAGGAACTATAAAAGACAGATATTTATCCTCTCGTTTTAAGCTTTACTATGATAGAAGTTTTTGCTACACCCATATTCCATTCTTAAGAGGAAAGCAGATAGGATATATGATTTCAGGTAAATTAAGCGAACATCAAAATTTAAGACAAATACTAGAATTATATACTGGAGAAGATAGGAATCTAATTGGATTTGTTACTGATGAAAGTGAAGATAGTGATATTATAGACAAACAAATATATACTTTTGCTAAAATGAGTATAAGCTACTGTGAAAGAAACTATTTTAAGCCAGAAACCTTTTTAGCTGTAGCCTCAAGAAAATTGTTTACTGATGCTATAGAAGGGGAGTTAGGAGCTATCTTTGCAGCGGACTATAAATACTATAAGGAAAATGGAATGATGGATAAGACATCCCTTAGGCAGAAATTGCAGGGAAAAGTTATGAGATATTTTATGGGAAAAGAAAGATTCAGAAAAGAAGTACAGAAAAATACAATTGATTATATGATTACTTCCCATAAAAAAGTTCTTGAAAAGGATAAGGTGAAAGGCAATGTCAAATAGTTTAAAAGCATGTTTAAACGTAACCTTTGGGTTTGTTCCTTTAATATTTCTCTGGAGTATATCAAATAAAATAGGGATTGTTTTAGGTTTAATTTCTATTTTAATATTGTTCATAAAAAATGTTATAAACAAAAATATGGGGATTATATCTGTTGTATTATTAGTTTACTTTGTTATTTCTAATATACTATATTTCTATTTTAAAATGGACAGCGTTATTCAGTACAGGTATTTAACTTCATATATAGTACTGGCGCTTATGGGGTTTATTTCTACTAGACTAGGAAAGCCTTATACCATGTATGAAGCTAAAAGTGGATATAGAGAAGATTTCGGAGAGTCACCACTATTTATAGAAGTTAACAGTATTATAACTAAAATATGGGCAACAATTTATTTAGTTAATGCTATTATAGAATTATTGGGACATAACACTACTACTGTTATAATTATGAATATATTAGTGATTGTAGGGGTTGCACTATCAACTATAATCCCAGGGTTACTTCCAGAAGCTTAAAGTAAAAGAGGGTTTTATATGGAAATAGATTTAGTTTGCTGTGAAAATATGAGAAGAATATTAGAAGAGCTCCTTATTAATCGCAAAATAAGAATTAGCAAGGATGCTAAAGTATGTATCATCGAAAAAGGCTTTGATTTAGAAGAAGGCAAAATAGGTATATATTTTGATATGTCAACTGTAAATGTTTTAATAGACTATTTAGACCAAATATCAGTGAATAAAGAAGAGATTAAAAATATAATTACAGGAAGATGTGAAGAGGATGAGCTTAAAGTACTAACTTATGATAATATTTATTATTTTGAGGCTATGGGTAATGACGTTTTTTGTAGGACAAGAGATAAAAAATATAAAGTCAAAGAAAAGCTTTATGAATTAGAAGGAAGACTTGAAAATAAAGGATTCATAAGAGTAAGCAAATGCTTTATTGTAAATATAGTAAAAGTAGATCGTATTATTTCGTGGTTTAACAGTAAGCTTATATTAAAAATAATAGATATAGATGAAGAGGTTTATGTTACACGAAAATATTTAAATGATTTTAAAAAATTTCTTGGGTTTTGAGGAGTTTAAAGTATGAAAGAGAATTTAAAGGATTTTCTATTTAATTTGATAATATCTATATTTATTGGATTAGTTGTTGGTATGGCCGCAGTTACTGCTATAAATATGAACAGTGAAGCTGCAGCTACTTTAACTATTAGTTCAATAATTGGAGGAGTTATCGGAACAATTTCTAGACTTGTTTTCATGTATATATTTGATATAAAACAAAAGGATGTAAAGTTGGCCTTTATATCAGTATTTATAATAATTGGGGCTATTTCCTGTATGCCATCTTTTTATATGCATTTGATTAAAAACAGTATTTTTTCTATAGCAGAATTAGTATCAATTTTAGTATCAGCGGAGTGTCTTGGAATGAGCTTTTGTTATTATTCTTATAAAAGATGCTTGAAGTTTAACTTAAAGCTTATGAGTAAGAAAAAGCAGCTAACAAAAAAATATTAGAACAATGGATTTGAAGGTTCAAACCGCATACTCAAAATTAATTAGTATGCGGTTATTCAAGTTTATAGCTGTTAGAACTCAATGATATTACATAATCTCTAAATTTTTTTGACATAGGAGACATATAAGAATCTTTAAGCCAGCCCATATAAATGGTTTTATATCCAAGGTCTTCTTTTATTTTAATAATGGAAAGTGTGTTTGTATTAATAAGAGGAGTGTTAGGAACTATGGTAATACCAGCACCAGCAGAAACCAATCCTCCCAGCATGCTAACCTCATTAGGTTCTATAGAAATCTTAGGGGTATAGCCTATGAATTCAGAATAAGAAAGCATCATATCTTTATTTCCTTCAGAAAATACAATGAAGGATTCATCTTTTAAGTCCTTTAAAGAAACTTCTGTTTGGCATGAAAGCTGATGGTTTTTTGGAACAATCAAAACATACTCTTCTTTTTTTACAGGTATTGATTTAATTTCAACATGCTTATGAAGATCATCAATATTATCATAAAACCCTAAATCTATTTTACCATCTTTTAAATCATTTAATATTTCGCTTGTAGACTCATGATTAAATTGAAATTTAGTATGAGGACAGCTTTTTAAGAAATCACTAATTATATAAGGCATAAAATAAGCACCAATACAATATGTAGATGCAATAGAAATAGTTCCTTTATCAGGGTTTACCATATCATGCAATTCACGAATTCCTTTTTCGATTTCCAATAGAGCTAGATTTGTATGCTTTAAAAATGCTTCGCCAAAAGAGGTAAGTTTAACATTACGACCATTTCTTTCAAATAAAGGCACATTTAATTCAGCTTCTAGCTTAGAAATTGCTTTGCTTAAGGCAGGTTGAGTTACTGATGCCAAATTTGCAGCAGTAGTGAAGTTTTCAGTTTCTGCTATTTTTTTAAAATACTCTAATTGTTGTAGATTCATATATATACTCCTTATTATTTATTAAAAAGCAAAATGATACGAATTATAACTTTAAGTTATAGTTATGTGAATAATATTAATTAGACACACTCAATTATTTGATGGTATAATCCTAATATAGTTAGGATTATATATATAATTTCACAAATTTATTATAAATTTTATTTATATATAAGTCAAAAGAATATTAAATAGAAAAGCCTATAAGGAGTGAGTTGTTATATGATGAATGTAAATACTGAAAAGTGTATTGGATGTGGGCTATGTGTTAAGGACTGCTTTCCAAGAGACATAGAAATAGTTGATGGTAAAGCTAAGATTAATAATATAACCTGTATTAAATGTGGACATTGTATTGCTGTATGTCCTAAAGATGCAGTGTCAACAGATGAGTACAACATGAAGGATGTGAAGAATTATAATAAAGATGAGTTTTTAGTTGATGCTGATAATCTATTAAACTTCATTAAATTTAGAAGAACTATAAGACAATTTACAGATAAAGAAGTAGAAGAACAAAAGATTTCTAAAATTATAGAAGCAGGTAGATTTACTCAAACTGGCAGTAATATGCAAGATGTTTCATTTACAGTAGTAAGGGAAGGTATGCAAGAACTAAGAGCTTTAGCACTAGAAAGCTTAAAAGAAAAGGGAGAGGTTATGTTAGCCAATCTGACTCCACAGACTATGAGATTTAAAAGATATGCAGAGATGTGGATAAGTATGTATAAAGAATTTAAAGCAAATCCTGATGAAAAATATAATGAAAGTGATAGGCTGTTCTTTAATGCTCCAGCGGTAATAGTAGTTACAGCTAATTCAGATGTAAATGGCGCATTAGCTTCTTCAAATATGGAACTTATGACTAATGCTCTAGGTCTTGGAACTTTCTTCAGCGGATTTTTTGTATTAGCTGCGCAAGATAATAAAAAGATTATGGATTTCCTTGGAGTTAAGGAAGGTAAAAAAGTCGTAACATGCATGGTACTAGGCTATCCTGATGTAAAATATTTTAGAACTGCACCAAGAAAAGAAGCAGATATAATTTGGAAATAAAACTATTAAGAGACACCATTAATTAGTAGAATATTTTAAAGATGCTAGATTAAGTAGCAATTTATAAAGAGAGCTTAAACGAAAGCTCTCTTTATTTTTGCATATTTTCTTAGCATTTTCTACTGGCCGGATATAATCTATGTACTTTAGAATGTAATAATAATTTAAGTATGTGAAAAGCTATTAGGGTATTAATTAAAAGGAGGAGTGTTTTATGAGAGTTACAAATAAAGAAGAACTTCTTCAAAAAATTAAAGAAGTCAGAGAAGCACAGAAAGTTTTTGCTACATATACTCAAGAAACTGTAGATGAAATTTTCAGGCAAGCAGCTATAGCTGCCAATAATGCACGAGTTCATCTTGCTAAAATGGCTACAGAAGAAACAGGCATGGGTATTGTGGAGGATAAAGTTATTAAGAATCACTTTGCCGCTGAGTATATTTATAATAAATATAAAGATGAAAAGACTTGTGGAGTAATTGAAAGAGACCCTTCCTTCGGAATTATCAAGATAGCTGAACCTTTTGGAGTGATCGCAGCTGTTATACCTACAACTAATCCAACATCTACAGCAATTTTCAAGTCACTTATTGCATTAAAAACTCGTAATGGAATTATATTTGCTCCTCACCCTAGAGCAAAGAAAAGCACTATAGAAGCCGCAAGAATTATACTTGACGCCGCTGTAAAAGCAGGAGCTCCTGCTGGAATAATCAGTTGGATAGATGAGCCAAATGTAGATCTCACTCAATTGCTCATGGGAGAATCAGATATAGTTTTAGCTACTGGTGGGCCTGGCATGGTTAAAGCTGCATATTCCTCAGGCAAACCAGCTATAGGTGTAGGCTCAGGAAACACCCCAGCAGTTATTGATGAAACTGCTCATATAAAAATGGCTGTAAGTTCAATAATACTTTCAAAAACCTTTGATAATGGGGTAATATGTGCTTCGGAACAATCTGCAATAGTAGTTGAAAAAGTTTATGATGAGGTAAAATCAGAATTTGAAGAGAGAGGGGCTTACTTCTTAAATGAAGAGGAAAGAGATAAAATAAGAAGAACCATAGTAAAGGAAAATGGAGCTCTCAACGCAGATATAGTGGGTCAAGATGCAAGAAGGATTGCCGCTATGGCTGGAATTCAGGTACCTGATTCTGTAAAGGTACTTATTGGTGAAGTAGAGTCTGTAGAATTTGAAGAACCTTTCTCACATGAAAAATTATCTCCAGTATTGGCCATGTATAAGGTAAAAGATTTTACAGAAGCTCTACATAAGGCAGCAAGGCTTATTGAACTTGGTGGTTTTGGCCACACATCAGTACTCTATACGGATCAGACTAAATGTAAAGATAGAATTGAAAAGTTCGGTGCAGTTATGAAAACTGGAAGAACCATTATTAATATGCCTTCTTCCCAGGGGGCTATAGGTGATATATACAATTTTAGACTTGCGCCATCCTTGACATTGGGGTGTGGCTCTTGGGGAGGAAATTCTGTATCAGAGAATGTAGGAGTAAAACATCTAGTAAATGTAAAACACGTGGCGGAGAGAAGGGAGAATATGCTGTGGTTCAGAGTACCTGAAAAAATCTACTTTAAGTATGGATGTATGGGGGTTGCTCTTGAAGAACTTAGGGACATGAACAAAAAGAGAGCTTTTATAGTTACAGACAGAGTTCTATATGATTTAGGTTTTGTAAATCATATAGTAAGTATCCTTGAACATACAGGTATAGACTGTAGAGTGTTTTCTGATGTAGAACCGGATCCTACCTTGGCAACTGCCCGCAAAGGTGCTGCTGAAATGAACAACTTTAACCCTGATGTCATAATAGCTTTAGGTGGAGGTTCTCCAATGGATGCAGCAAAAATCATGTGGGTGCTTTATGAACATCCTGATGTAAGATTTGAAGACCTTGCTATGAGATTTATGGATATAAGGAAAAGAGTATACAGATTCCCTGATCTCGGCAGGAAAGCTATGATGGTTGCTATTCCAACCTCAGCAGGAACAGGATCTGAGGTAACTCCTTTTGCCGTTATTACAGATGAAATAACAGGAGTAAAATATCCTTTAGCAGACTATGAGTTAACTCCAGATATAGCTATAATTGATGCAGAGCTTATGATGAATATGCCAAAAGGTCTTACTGCAGCATCAGGTATAGATGCTCTTACTCATGCCATTGAGGCTATGGTATCCGTATTGGCTTCGGAGTACACAAATGGTTTGGCTTTAGAAGCTATTAGACTTATATTTAAGTACCTACCTTTGGCCTATACAGAAGGTGCAACTAACGAAAAAGCAAGAGAAAAAATGGCCCATGCAGCCACTATGGCTGGTATGGCATTTGCTAATGCTTTTCTTGGAGTATGCCATTCTATGGCTCATAAGTTAGGAGCAATGCATCACATACCTCATGGAATAGCAAATGCACTGCTTATTAATGAAACAATTAAGTTCAATGCAGTTGATAATCCAAGAAAGCAGACCGCTTTTCCTCAATATAAGTATCCTAATGTAAGATGGAGATATTCAAGAATTGCTGATTATCTTAATTTAGGTGGAAATACTGAAGATGAAAAAATACAACTTTTAATAAATGCGATAGATGAATTGAAAGCTAAAATCAATATACCAAAAACCATAGAGGAAGCGGGAGTAACTAGCCAGCGCTTTTATGCAACTCTTGATGTAATGAGTGAGCAGGCTTTTGATGACCAATGTACTGGTGCAAACCCAAGATATCCTCTAATCGGGGAGATAAAACAAATGTATATAAATGCCTTTGAGGGAGCTACTAATGAAAATGGCTAGTAAATGTAAACTTTATATATACAATTTTTAGTCATTTGCTGTTTCAACTCCATTTTCTATTTAGATTTTAAATATCAGTTTACATTTTGTACAAAACTTTAAATGCTTATGTTTTAATGCAAATCAATATTTAGATAAAGTTAATGAGTATAAGCTTAAGCAAAATGGTAAATTATTATTTACATAATAGAAAGAATAACCTATACTATTTATGGATTTAATTAATCCAACATATTGGAAGGGGGGAATTGTTTTAGGATGAAGTACATCTTAAAACAAAATTTAAAATGTCAGAAGAGTATGTGACGAAACCTGTATATCAAAAGATTGCAATTGATATAGCAAATAGAATAGTAGGTGGAGATTTTTCTATAGGTGATAAACTTTATGGAAGATCATCTCTTGCAAGTCATTATAACGTCTCACCGGAAACTATTAGAAGGGCAATCATTCTTTTGAATGAAATGGATATAGTAGAAGTAACAAAAGGCAGTGGGATTACTGTTAAATCCGTAGATAACTGTTTAAGGTTTATAGATAAATTTAAAGATATAGGCTCTGTGAATTCCTTAAGAAAAGAAGTATTAGACTTGCTAGAGGAGAAAAATGTATTAGAAAGAAAAATAGAAGGAGTAATTAAAGAACTTATGGATTATTCCAATAGATTTGCCAGTACTAATCCTTTTGTACCTTTTGAGTTTGAAATAGATAAAGGGCTCAATATTATTGGAAAGACTATATCGGAAAGCAAGTTTTGGCAAAATACAAGTGCTACCATAATAGGTATAAGACGAGAAGGAAATTTGATACTTTCTCCAGGACCGCATGCTATATTTGAAGAGGGTGATGTCTTCATAGCAATAGGTGATGAAGATAGCTATTATAGAATTAAAAAGTTTCTTTATGAAGAGAATAAATAATTAAATTTAACACAGGTAACATCCGTAGATTTATGTAAGTGAAATCCACGGATGTTTCTTTTCTGCATATATATAACTATTCTCTATTTAAAGTGTTTATCGTAGTAACCATCATCATAATTTCTTTCTCTAAAAGGACAAGCCTTAGCAGTACACATATAGCAATTTTTATAATTAGTTTCATTGTGAAAATAAACTCCAGAGTAGGTTTTTTCAGGGAACATAAAGTAATTGCTATCAAGGACAACTCCTGTAGAGCTAACTTTATCTCCTAAGATACTAAAAATATTTTCTTGCTCTTTAATATCCCAATCTACAGTGGAACCTGGATTTACTCTTGCTAAATTTCCTGTATTAAAGTTTTTTTCTATGTAATTTTTAAGTAGGATATGACATTGAATTAAAATTTCTTGGGTTATAAACTCAGCAACCTTTCTTTCAAATTTATCACTATTAGAATCACACCAATGTTTGAGTTCAGTACCACAAGTAACTATATAGGGAAAAGCTCTGCTTTCTGAACTCAAGTTTATATTAATGACTCTACTATTGAATTTTATTCCATCTAATACTACAAAGTTGTCTCCTCTTTCACATATAAAACATTCCTTAAAGACAGCTTTAGGAACTGCTATCTTTTCAGCTTCCTTTGCCAAACTTTCTATGATTCTAATATTTCTATCATGAGAAAGATTTAATTTTTTTGATATTTCATAAGGATTTATAGAAAAATTAAAATCTTTAATTAGTATACAGTTATTCATTTCCACATCCTCCATTTAAGTTATTTGCTATAAATAATTTTAAAACTTTTGGTAATGACTGTAAACCTAATTTTTAATAAAAGAAAATGCAGAGCTTAAGCTTTTGTGATAAAATATATCCCAAGATAAAAATAATATATAATATTGTACATGAAATGTTAACTAGAAGGACGGGATGTAATGAATTTGATGGAAATTGTTAAAGCTTTACCTAAAACAGAATTGCATTGTCATTTAGATGGCAGCATAAGGCCAGAAACTATATTTGATATTGCTGAAAAAGAAAATATTGAAATTCCAACAAAAGGATTATTAGAGTTTGAAAAGTGTGTGAAAATTCTTGGAGATTGTAATTCGTTAAAAGAGTACTTAGATAAATTTGATTTACCAATAAAAGTTATGCAAAAGCATGAACATATATATAGAATAACTTGCGAATTGTTAGAAGATCTTTCAAAACAAAATGTGAGATATATAGAAATAAGATTTGCACCATTTTTTCATACAAAACAAGGGATGTCAGCAGAAGAGGTTATAGAGACAGTTCTAAAGGGAATGAAGGATAGTAAGAAAAAATATGGAATAATGTCCAATTTAATAGTATGTGCCATGAGACATGAGGGCAGTGAAACAAGTAAGCAATTAGTAGAAATATCTAAAAGATATCTTAATAGGGGGATAGTTGCAGTAGACCTAGCAGGCAATGAACATGATTTTCCACCAGAACTTCATAAAGAAGCTTTTGATTTAGCTAATAGTTATGGATTTCACTGTACTATACATGCAGGCGAAACTGGTATACATGAGAATATAATAAAATCTATTGAGTTGCTGCATGCAGAAAGAATTGGCCATGGTGTATATGCATTTAAGGATGAAAATACAGTTAAATATCTAAAGGACAAGAAGATTCCTTTGGAAGTTTGCATAACCAGTAATGTAAATACAAAGGCTGTTAAGTCTTACAATGAACATCCAGTAAAGAACTATTTGAATGAAGGATTAGTTGTAACAATAAATACAGATAATATTACTGTTTCAAATGTATCTATAATTGACGAATATAATTATTTAATAGAAGAGCAGGGATTTACGCTGCAGGATATATTAAAGGTAATAAAAAATGGAATAGAGGCTTCTTTTGCTTCTAAGGAAGAAAAGGTTATTTTAATAAAAGAATATGAGGATGCTTTACGAAAACTTAAACTTGCCTAGGCATCGGACAAAAACTGTTGATGGTATTATAAAATATCATCAACAGTTTTATTTATATGAAAAGAAAATCTTTGCTTAAAAACAAAACATTAATTTGAATATATATAAGTATATTATAGTATAAGCAATTTTGTTAAAGTAATATATTACTTTAACAAAGAATAAAAAAGCACCATATAATATTAATGAGTAAGTAAGGGAGGTAATATATGACAGAAAAGCATAATAAGCATTTTAAATTAATAAGTAGAATTTTTTTTATGATGTTAGGAGCTACTTTAGTATCAGTTGGCTTAGAAATGTTTCTCATACCAAATAATATAATAGATGGAGGAATAACGGGTATCTCGATTATTTTAAATTATTTAACCAAAATTCCTTTAGGAGTATATATTTTTATATTGAATACCCCTTTCTTGTTAATAGGATATAAACAAATCGGAAAAACCTTTGCGGTTTCCACGCTATTTTCAGTAACTATGTTATCAATTGGAGTGACAGTTTTTCAACCTATAGATAGTATAACTCAGGATGTATTATTGGCTTCTGTTTTTGGAGGTATAATAGTAGGAGCTGGTGTTGGACTGATAATACGAAATGGTGGTTCATTAGATGGAACAGAAATTGTAGCTATTATAATGGATAAAAGCTCATCATTTTCTATTGGAGAAATAGTAATGTGTTTCAACTTATTTATACTAAGTAGTGCGGGTTTTGTCTTTGGATGGGATAGAGCTATGTATTCACTAATAGCATACTTTATTGCATTTAAGGTTATTGATATTACTGTTGAAGGGTTAGATGAATCAAAGGCTGTTTTTATTGTATCAGAAAAATATACAGATATAACTGAGGCTATAATGGCCAGGCTTGGTAGAGGCGTCACTCTGCTTAAAGGTAAAGGAGCATATATGGGCAGGCCGACAAATGTAATATATGTTGTAGTAACACGTCTAGAGATATCAAAATTGAAATCAATTGTGCATGGCTTTGATGAAAATGCTCTTGTTACTATTGGGAGTGTAGAAGTATCAGGGAAAATACACAGAAAACGAGCTATTCATTAAAGAAAAGCACAATATAGGAAAGGGAATATAAATAAGTTTTATTTTTATTAGTATATTTACATTCCCTTTCCTATATAAATTTAAAACCTATATAATAACTATTAAAGTTTAATTAATTATGATAAAAGCTGGCTAACATAATTTAATTCTATTACTAAATGTTTAAAAATGATACATTATATGTTAATATTTATACATAAGAATATATAATGAACTGAGGGGATAGAAATGCTTAAAAACTATATGGAGGATGTTGTTGATCATCTAATACCAAATGTTTTAAATCGATGTAACAATATATGTAAATGTGAATTGTGTATTGAAGATATAAAGGCCGTGACATTAAATAATTTAAAGCCTATGTATATTGTAACTGAGAAAGGAAATATATATGCTAAAGTCAACGAACTTAAAGCACAGTTTATGACTGATGCAATTACAGAATTAGTGAGAGCAATAGAAATAGTTTCAAAAAATCCAAGACATAGTGTAGAAGATTAAAAGTTCAAAAATTAATTTATTTAATTATTATACATTGGATAAGAATTATCCAAGATTCAGATAGGTTGCAGATCCCAATCTGAATCTAAGAAATTCTTTATAAAATAAAAACTTAGTGTGTTCATTTATATATTAAGCATTTTTTATGCCAACTATAAAAGTGGCATTTTAGGTCAAGTTATCTGCTTATATTTATCATAATGATAAACAGAATTTATTGAAATTGATAGTGTGTTCTATGATATATTATTAAAGTAATAGTTTATGCTATTTATCAAAGTGATAAAATTTTATCACTTTGATAAATAACTTTAAAGCATCAAATAAAGTGAAGCGTAGAATCAGCTATTCACTCTAATAAAATCATTATTTATTTAGTCTTAAAGCAATGATTGACCAGAAATCACTATTTTCTAGACCTAACCTCCACATTGCTGCTCCAGATAAATCGCAATTATTTACAATATCTAATTTGTAACCGATGCTTGTACTATTTTCAAACCAAACTGTGTGATAGACACCTGAGTTATCGGTGTAGTTAAAGTAAGGGCTTTTAGAAGTTGAGTCCCATTTTACAGTAGAATTATATTTTGCAGCTATGTCATATGCCTGTTGTATGCTATATGCATCTGCTTTTTTTCCTGTGGATGTCCAATCGTATGCATAGGAAGCTATGCCAACCATTATTTTATCCTTTGGAACAACGGTAAGAGTGTAGTTTACTACATTCTGTACCCAATTTATAGATGCTATGGGACCAGGTGTTCCACCGGACCAATGCTCATCATATGTCATAAGTATGATCTTATCCGAATACTTAGCAATTTCAGCATAATCAAAAGCACCAGCCCAGTTATCATTAAGACTATCTCTAGTTTTAGCTGGGACTGATATTGTTACTTCAAAGCCCTGAGAATGAAGAACATTATAAAGTTCTTTCATAAAAGTAGAAAGATAGGTCCTGTCATCATAATAGACTCCTTCTAGGTCTATGTTAACGCCTTTATAGTTATTCGCAACTAACACATTAAGTATGTTATTAATCAGCTTATTTCTATTACTGCTGTTTTCAAGCATACTTTTTGCTATATCTCCATCAAAATTATTAGTTATCATAGCTAAAGTTGAGATTTTATTTTTAGAAGCATAATTTAATTGATCTACCGGTATGTCGCCGCTTAAGTTTCCGTATCCATCAGTATCAAAGGTATCTGTTGCTATTTCATCTATTAGGTCAGAATTACTTATCAGTGAATTATAGGAAGCATTATCTCCAGGATAATAATATGTACTATAGCCTAAAAGGCTTTTAGATGGTTTAAGTATTCTTTCTGCTAAGGAATCAGGTATAATAGAGGTTCCACCAAGGAGTTTAATGAAGGAAATAGACTCACTATTAGAATCAATTATAGATTTACCTCTATAGTAGGAACCATCCGTTAATAGGATTGGAGCAGAATTTTTTGCAGCTGCAGAGGATCCACTTAATGCATCAGGAAAATTCTCACCATTTGCAAAATAAATGTTATTAAAATTTATGTCCTTTGAAAATTCGTTTAAAATTGCTGCATTAGTGCTATATCTGTCAATTCCACTTAATCGTTTTACATTTTC
>NZ_JAEEGB010000046.1 GCF_016316925.1 Clostridium aciditolerans
GGATTAGCGGCGGACGGGTGAGTAACACGTGGGTAACCTGCCTCAAAGAGGGGGATAGCCTCCCGAAAGGGAGATTAATACCGCATAACATTAGTTTTTCGCATGGAGAACTAATTAAAGGAGTAATCCGCTTTGAGATGGACCCGCGGCGCATTAGCTAGTTGGTGAGGTAAAGGCTCACCAAGGCGACGATGCGTAGCCGACCTGAGAGGGTGATCGGCCACATTGGAACTGAGACACGGTCCAGACTCCTACGGGAGGCAGCAGTGGGGAATATTGCACAATGGGCGAAAGCCTGATGCAGCAACGCCGCGTGAGTGATGAAGGCCTTCGGGTTGTAAAGCTCTGTCTTTTGGGACGATAATGACGGTACCAAAGGAGGAAGCCACGGCTAACTACGTGCCAGCAGCCGCGGTAATACGTAGGTGGCGAGCGTTGTCCGGATTTACTGGGCGTAAAGGATGCGTAGGCGGATTTTTAAGTGAGATGTGAAATACCCGGGCTTAACTTGGGTGCTGCATTTCAAACTGGAAGTCTAGAGTGCGGGAGAGGAGAGTGGAATTCCTAGTGTAGCGGTGAAATGCGTAGAGATTAGGAAGAACACCAGTGGCGAAGGCGACTCTCTGGACCGTAACTGACGCTGAGGCATGAAAGCGTGGGTAGCAAACAGGATTAGATACCCTGGTAGTCCACGCCGTAAACGATGAGTACTAGGTGTAGGAGGTATCGACCCCTTCTGTGCCGCAGTTAACACAATAAGTACTCCGCCTGGGAAGTACGATCGCAAGATTAAAACTCAAAGGAATTGACGGGGGCCCGCACAAGCAGCGGAGCATGTGGTTTAATTCGAAGCAACGCGAAGAACCTTACCTAGACTTGACATCTCCTGAATTACTCGTAATGGAGGAAGCCCTTCGGGGCAGGAAGACAGGTGGTGCATGGTTGTCGTCAGCTCGTGTCGTGAGATGTTAGGTTAAGTCCTGCAACGAGCGCAACCCTTATCATTAGTTGCTACCATTAAGTTGAGCACTCTAGTGAGACTGCCCGGGTTAACCGGGAGGAAGGTGGGGATGACGTCAAATCATCATGCCCCTTATGTCTAGGGCTACACACGTGCTACAATGGGTAATACAAAGAGAAGCAATACAGTGATGTGGAGCAAAACTATAAAATTACCCTCAGTTCGGATTGTAGGCTGAAACTCGCCTACATGAAGCTGGAGTTGCTAGTAATCGCGAATCAGCATGTCGCGGTGAATACGTTCCCGGGCCTTGTACACACCGCCCGTCACACCATGAGAGCTGGCAACACCCGAAGTCCGTAGTCTAACCGTAAGGAAGACGCGGCCGAAGGTGGGGTTAGTGATTGGGGTGAAGTCGTAACAAGGTAGCCGTAGGAGAACCTGCGGCTGGATCACCTCCTTTCTAAGGAGTCGACAA
>NZ_JAEEGB010000047.1 GCF_016316925.1 Clostridium aciditolerans
AAATATAAAAACTTCCACTTGGGGTTATTCCCGCAGCCTTCCAAAGCTCTTTTTCTTTTGAGTGTGTTCCAGATTCATCTCCTCTTGATATAAAAGGTGATTTACTATCACTTATAAGTTTTAATGCCTTTATAGGATCACTAGCTGCTTGTTCTTTGATCTTAGCAGGATCATCTTTAGGTCCTACTATTATAAAATCGTTATACATGACGTCATATCTTTTTATCCCAAATCCATCTTTTACAAACTTTTCTTCTTGTGCTTTTGCATGAACAAGTAAGCAATCAGCATCTCCTCTTTCCCCCATCTTCATTGCTTCTCCTGTTCCCTTTGCTACAACTTTAACTTTTATACCACTTTCTTTCTCAAAAACAGGAAGTATATTATCTAATAATCCTGAATCTTGAGTACTTGTTGTAGTTGCTAGAATCATTGTCCTTTCTGGTTTTTGTTCTGCCTGCGTTGGTTGAGCTTGTTTACTTCCACATCCTGATAAGGATAGTACAACAGCTAACCCCGCGAATAGTAAGGAAAATCTTTTCATAACTTAATGTCCCCCTTCAAAATAATTAATATCTACCCTAATTATTATAATACTCCAGAAAATTGGAATATTCAATATAAGTTGTTCCATTTTGTTGCGATAAGTGTGAATATAAATATTAGAACGTTCCATATCGTTACACTTTTATATAACATTAATATAATCTCTTCCTTAAGAAAACTTATTCGATATATACTACCACTGGGCAAGTCTGTCCATTAAATGCCATTTAGGCATTTAATCTTTACCTAAAATCACGAATTCTTTTTATAAAAATTCAAATCTCCTATTAATACACTTGCAAAAAGTAACATATAACTTTTTGAAGCATAAACTATAAATTATAACAAATATAGTACTCTAGAAATAAAAATTGGAGGTTAAAGTCCTAAATGGACTTTAACGGGTAATTTTGCTGGTGGGAACGAGCAAAATTACCCAGTGTTCCAACTGAAAGGAGGACGAAAATGTGCGGAATTACTGGCTGGATTAATTTTAACAGAGATATTTCCAAAGAGAAAATAATAGTTGAAAACATGACAAAAACTTTAAGCAAAAGAGGACCAGATGATGAAGGTTACTTTTTTTCAAGACATGCATCTTTAGGACATAGAAGACTTGTGGTTGTAGATCCAAAAGGTGGCGCTCAACCAATGATTAAAACAATTGGCGGAAACAAATACGTTATTGTATATAATGGTGAACTTTATAACACAGAAGACTTGAGAAAAATTCTCATAAGTGAAGGATATTCTTTTGAATCTTATTCCGATACTGAAGTACTTTTGGTATCTTATATTCATTGGGGATTAAATTGTGTAAAGTATATCAATGGCATATATGCCTTTGCAGTATGGAATGATTCAGATAACAAAGTGTTTATGGCGAGAGACCCTTTAGGAGTTAAACCTCTCTTTTATACTATCAAGGATAATTCTCTTATATTTGGTTCTGAAATCAAAACCTTACTTGCTCATCCTTATGTTGAGCCTATAGTAACTAGAGAAGGCCTAACTGAAATTTTTGCTATGGGACCTGCTAGAGGCTTGGGAAGCGGAGTATTTAAAGATATCCATGAAGTACCTCCAGCTTATTATATGATTTATGATAAAGATGGCTTAAAACTAAAAGAGTACTGGAAGCTAAAATGTAATATTCACACTGAAGATGAAAACACTACTGCTGACCATGTAAAAAGTCTTTTAATTGATGCAGTAAAAAGACAACTTGTTGCTGATGTTCCTGTGTGTACTTTCTTATCTGGTGGACTAGATTCCAGTATTATTTCAGCAGTGGCAGCTTTTGAATTTAAAAAGAGAGGTCTAACTTTAGATACCTATTCCATAGATTATGAGAACAACGATGCATTCTTTGAGTCTAATGAATTTGAACCTACTTCTGATAAAGAGTGGGCTTTAAAAATGTCAAAATATATTGGCAGCAATCACTACAATATAGTTAACAGCAGTAAAGATTTAGCTCAAGCTCTTGTAGACTCAGTAAAAGCCAGTGATTTACCTGGTATGGCTGATATAGATTCATCGCTGTATCTTTTCTGTAAAGAAATAAGAAAACATGCTACTGTCGCACTATCAGGTGAGTGTGCAGATGAAATCTTTGGAGGATATCCTTGGTTTAGAAGACCTGAAGATATTTATGCAGATACATTCCCTTGGTCTAAATCAGTAAGTGCCAGAAAACAACTCTTATCTGATCAGCTTAAATCTCTAGATTTAGAAGGTTATCTAAACGAAGAATATCAAAAATCAATAAAACAGGTTCCTCACTTAGATGGTGAGTCCAAGCTTGAGTATAGAATGAGAGAACTGTTCTATCTAAATATGAAGTGGTTTATGATTACACTATTAAATAGAAAAGATAGGATGAGTATGTCGAACAGCTTAGAGGTAAGAGTTCCTTTTGCGGATTACAGGTTAGTTGAATATGCATTTAATATTCCTTCTGAAATTAAGTTCTACAATAATAGAGAAAAGGGCATACTCAGAAAAGCCTTAAGAGGAATTCTTCCTAACGATGTTATAGATAGAAAGAAGAGCCCATACCCTAAAACTCATAATCCTGAATATACAAATATAGTTCAGAACTGGATGACAGATATAATGAATGATAAGTCTTCTCCTATACTTGATTTGATAGATAAGAATTCAGTAAAAACTTTGATTGAGACAGGTGGTTCATCCTTTAAAGAACCTTGGTTTGGTCAGCTTATGAGGGGACCTCAGTTACTGGCTTATTTGATACAGGTTAATACTTGGCTTAAGGAGTATAATATTAAGATAGAATTATAATATAAATAAGCATGTGGTTCTTAATATTTTATTTAAACCACATGCTTTTCTTAATTGTATGGCATACAACTACCTCCTATGTGTGTGTTTATGTAATATTTCAAGTGAAGGTATGCCATATTCACTTTCGGGTAGCATTACTAATTTAGATTTTTATTTTAGATAACTAAAATTATTAGTTAACTCCCACACTATCCCATGCACTAATTACAGCATTATATTCTGAGCTATTTGCTCCATAGAGATCTTCTGCAGATTGTGCAAGTGCTAATCTAGCATCATGGAATGTAGAACTTGATGTTAAATAGTTACATAATGCTCTGTAATAAATTTGTTCTGCCTTTTGAACTCCGACACTTGGATTTGTAGCAGTTAGATAACATGCCTTATTAGGTATTCCACTATTAGTATGAACGCCTCCATTATCATCAGAGGTATATACATAATTTTTCATATTATCTGGCTGACCATAAAGAGTAGGATTTGCCATACTTCTAAGTGCATCTCCTGGTGTATTAGGAGTCCAAACATCTTCTCCTAAAAGCCAATCTGCTTTTGATGGTTGAGCATAGAACTCAATAAATGTTCCAAAGGAATCCGAAAGAGATTCATTTAACGCGCCAGATTGATCCCTGTAGGTAAGATTAGCTTCATATTGATCAACACCATGAGTCATTTCATGGCCAACTACATCAAGACTTCCTGATAATGCTGTAGCTTTAACTCCATCACCATCACCATACATCATTTGAGTACCAGTCCATTGTGCGTTAACCCAATTTTTTAAATAGTGAACACTTGATTTCATAGCCATATTATTTCCATCTATTCCGCTTCTGTTGAATTTATTTTTGAAGTAATCATATACAACTCCTGCGTAATAATGTGCATCTACTGCAGCTTTGTCACTAATTACATTTGTAGTTGAATAAATT
>NZ_JAEEGB010000048.1 GCF_016316925.1 Clostridium aciditolerans
ACTTGACAGGGAGCAGTTCAAGAGTTGTTGCTAATAGCTCTTTTATTTTTTCGGATGTATGATAAGCAATAGTAAGACTTAAATTGTGCAAACTATAAATAGTGAGCTAAACTAGTAAATATAACTAATTTTATCTCTTAAGTGCTCACATAGCATCGAAGAGGTTTTTCTTCATTACTTTCACTTTAGTTGCAGGTGTAACTGATACTTCTAATTTTACTTCAATATTTGATTCTTTATAAGTCATTGTAAAACCATTCTTAGGAAATTCGCCAAGATGAGAATTAATCAATTTTTCTAGTTCTGCAAAAATTTCTGACTTTAGTGACATATGCAACGTCTCCTTTCTAAGTCTGTTTTTTCTTAAGGTTTTAGATATTATTAAAGATTGTCCCAGAATGAGCCGTCCTTAAATGACTTCAGCTCCTCTTGGGATAACCTTGAAGAATTATATTTTTTTTCTGTTTTTTTGATATTGGTAAGTTCTTTAAAAAAGTCTTCTTCCATTAATTCATTCATTGGTTTGTTTATATCAATTGTTTTTGTATTCTCTGACATAACTAACACCTCCTTAACATATATTGTTAATTTGTATATATTATACCATAAAATGGGAAAAGTCAACAAATATTCTTCAGAGGGGTATAGGTAATGCGAATCCAATGAAAATGACCAGATGTATCATTGAGTCTGAATGAATTTATGGAATTAGACAAGGTAGTGGGAATGAAAAAGGTATTAATCAGTATAAAAATTCGGCAGATGGAAATAATTTCGCTGTGGCAAAAACTAAGCTTATTTAGCCGAACAACTAAAAATTGACCAAAGACAGTTACAAAACTATAAAAAGCTAACAGAACTAATACCAGAATCACAATCCTTAGTTAAAATAAAAGCTTTAAACTGCTTAAAAAATAATAAATTCTATAGATTATTTACAATAAATGGTATAATTGTATTATAAAAAGCATAGGGGGAATAAAAAATGAAAATAAGATTTATAGAAGAAAGAGCACAGAATAACATTTTAGCGGAAACAGAAAATAGTGAAATGTTAAGTGCTGTATTTCAAGAAAATACACAAATATATATCACTGAAGAAAATAGAGTATTGGTATGTGAGTATATATTTAATGTTTTAAGAGTATTAGAAAATGAAATAGATATTTATGTTGAAATTACTGATATTGATGAGAAAAATTAGGATTGGGTTAAATGGATAGCCTTTTATCATTGTCCGAAATTGAATAATTTAGTTAAAAAAGCAGTAGGCTTTAAATTAGTCCTCTGCTTTTTTGGTCTATATTATTATTTAACCACTTTTTGCTTTGTAATATATTTCTGGTTACAAAATGTGATAACTTCAACATTAACATGCTTATATGCAGCTCTAATGTATCCTCATTTATTTAAAATGCTTACATTATTTTCTGCTATTTCATTATTAGATTAAATGATAACTAGATATTATTTATTACTTTTAGGTACCCACTCTATCTCATACCCAATCAAATCCAACACTTCTTCGACTTCTGAATACTTTAAAGTACCTCTTATAAGCTTAGAACTAAAATTTTGAACAGTAGTATCTCTATTATGCTTTTCATTAAGTCTATTAACTACATCCGTCATAGTCCATCCAGATTTTATTATTAGTGCTTTAAGCTCTTCTTTTAATGGCATCAAAATCACCTCGTTTTCTAAAATTTATAGTATCATAATTTATGCTAAATTTCAACTGTACATTTTAAAAATGATTATTATATTTTAAAATTAATATTGACAATTTAAAATAAACCATATACAATTCAATTGTAAAGTTTAAAATTAAAACGCGGATTTGAAAACATTAAATCGCATCAAAGGAGGTTCTATTTATGAATATAAAAACTTTAAATCAATTCATAACTATTGCTAAAGCTTTTAACATAGAAGTAACATTTTCCAACTTAAATAAATATAAAAAAGCTATAAAAGCTGAAATTAAATTTTAGGGGGAGTAGATATGGATAAAAATTATATCAAAGCTTTAAACATTGCAGAAAATACCTTATACAAAATCAATAAAATATACGATAATGCTTCAACATCAACTTTTGAAGATGTTAAAGGTTGCAAGGCTATAGAGAGGATAATAGAAGATTTAGAGGACTTCATAAGAGATGTAGAGCATTACTCAAAACCAACTCAAGAAGGATATCTAGAATTAAAGCCTAATAGCAGATATTCCTTAGCAAGTATAGAACTTAGCTGTGGTTATCCTGTAGAAATTTATAATATAAAATCTCATACTTGGAACGATGGAGTGATACAACATTCAGATAAATATGGCGGATACTATTTTTATAACTATGATGATAAGCATATGGGGCTGTCTGATGGTGTTAAAGCAAGAGTGAGGGTATAGGGAGGAAAATATTAATGACAATGGTAAGAACAACTGAAAAAGTAGTATTAGAAAATTACAAAAGAGGAACTTCAGAAGAAAGTGGATTAGATTATGAAATAGTTGAAAAGGTAATAGGAGAAAACTATGTGAGTCAAATTAGTATTCAAGAATTAATAGACAAGCTTAATGAAATAGCAAATAGTAAAGATGCTATGGTGATTGTGGAAGTTTTAGGACTTGTAAGAACTCCAGCAATTATACTTGAAAACTTTGAGGCATACATCGAAACAAGGAAAACAGATGAAGGAATAGAAGAAACTTTTAAATTAGTAAGTCATACAGACGATGTTGGAAATCTTGAGTTTAATGCTCTTAAAATACATAGCGTTGAATGGAATAAGTGGAGTAGCTATTTCTTAATAAAATTTGAAGGAAATATAGAAATTATGATTAGTGATAACTTATAACTTTTGGAGGCAAAAAAGATATGATAAAAGGATTTATAGTAAATAAAAGTAAGATAAATGTGAAGCCTATAGCAGTAATTGCGAGTTCAGAGAGTGATGATGGTACTTTTAAAAACGAATTATTAGGTTTCATAGGAAAAGTTCTGTACCTATTAAGACTAATCTGAGTCAATATCAGTGAGAAAGGTTTTGTGAAGGAAAGTTAACAAAAGAGGAACTTAGAGGATATGCTTAAAAGGTGGTGAAATAGAAATGTAAAAAAACACAAAAAACGTAAAATACTACGGAATTTAAAGATAAATCCTCGTAATTACGCTACTTAACTGATTAACGTGTTATATGGTTTGAAATACTATTTTACAATACAAATAAATCAATGATATTATTTGCATGGGATTAATGGACAAATTAGCCATAATCTATATAATCGCAATTTATACATAAATCTTAATGGAATAATATCAAATAATGATATTATAGATATAAAATACTTGTATTTATAATACCATATGTTATTTAATAAGTCAAATATTATGTCCATTTCTATTCTAGCCTAGTAAAATCAACACGTTAGGTTAATAGTAAATATAAAAAAGGCAAGTTTTTATACTTAAAAGCATGGATTATTGATTAAGTAAAATTACAGACAAGTTATTTATAAAAAGCAATAAAACAATATTTTTATCTACAAGAGAACTAAGGAGAAATTGATATGCTAATATGTTTCAGCAGTATACAAGAATATTTTAAAACGTTAGGCACACTATTAACTATAAGTTTATTTTTAATACTGGTAAGTAAAGATGTAAGAGAAGAATTAATTAATGTTTGGAAAGTTTGCAAATAGAACAAGCCTTAAGAAAATTAATAAAGGGAAGATGGAGGAAAAATAATGAATAAAAAATTTATTTATATTGAAAATGGAAAACTTATAATATCTGATATAGAGGATAAAGATAAGAATTTGGCTGACTTTAAAGATGTTGAATTGTATATGAGTGAAAATATGGAAGAAAAAGATGGAATATATGACAGCAGACGAGAACTTGGAGATGCTTATGTTGTTAAACAAGGAACTTATGTATTAGAAGAGCATAAGAATTATTATACTTATTGTTTGATATAGAGGTTATTTTATAGACAAGCTATAGAATAGAGAGAAACATGAGATTACTTTCATTCTTGCTGCAAAAGAAAAAATATAAAAAGAAAATTAGGAGGAAAATTATATGAAAAGTTTAAATGAGAAAGAAGTTATTATTGGGGAAGATAAAAGGGAAATTGGAAGATTTACGGTAGAAGAACTGATATTTCTTTTCGGGTTCAATTACGATGGAGAGTACATATACATGATTGAAAGGGAAAAAGAGGAGCCAGGTTCAGCAAAAAAAGATTTATTATATATGCTAAATATATTTTATACAGAAGGTAATAACAAGTCATTAGATAGACCGGGAGCTATAGCAAAAAAATTATATTGTAAACTTAATTTAATGGAAGATAAAGATGTTTTATATATTAGAAAGAATTTATTTGGAGCTGAAAGTTTTATTAAAACATATGGATTATTAGATTTTTTTGATAGAGGAATCGTGCGAGATGAGACTAAAAGATTACCAGTGAAAGATATAGTTGAAAAAAAGAACATAAATGTAGGTAAATGCCCTTTTTAAACTATTATTATTTGTATATGCTGTAAACTAATAAAAACAATTGATGGAGGTAAAAATTTAAATATGAAAATGTTTGATAAAGAATATAAAACACAATATATGAAAGAAGTTGATTTTTTAACTAACAAAGGTATTAGATATACATTTGTTAAACGCAGCAATGATGATGTTAGGACTTACAAATATGCTAAAACAAGAGAGCTATTTAATGCATTAGTAGAATTTTATAGCCTATAGGAAGGCTATAGGATTGATGGGGGTAGGCATTTGAGCAAAGGATACGTAGAAGAGTTAATTGGACAGGCATATGAAAAATGGGAGCCGGGAGATAATGTAATGATATTAGCCGGAACTGGTAAGGGTAAATCTCACTTTATCAAAACCGTCCTAAATAGACATTGTAGAAATACTAAAAAAAGAGTGTTGCTACTAACCAATAGAGACATATTAAAGAATCAAGTCCGAAAAGATTTGGGATTAAACACTATAATAACCGTAGAAAACTATCAAAAGATAGAATCTATGATATTAGATGATAAAGCCTTTAGAGATTATGATTATATAGTAATGGATGAATGCCATTACTTCTTTACAGATAGTGCTTTTAATATTAAAACAGATATATTTTTTAAATGGATGCTAGATAATAATGAAGTTTGTAAAATATTTATGACTGCAACACCGTTTGTATTAATGCAGTATTTTAAACTACATGGTATTGAAGTAAAGCACAAATATGAGCTTAAAACTAATTATGACTACCTCAGCAACATATATATGTTTGACGACTACAAAACCATTGATGGCATTATAGAGAGCATTCCAAAAGATGAGCAGATATTATTTATCAGTAGAAGTGCAAAAAGAGCATATGAGGTTAGTAAGAAATTTAAAGGAGCTTTTATATGTAGTAAGCATAATGGTCAATTTAATGACTTTATCAATCAAGAAGAGCTAGATAATATTATTAAGAAATCTATATTCAAAAGTCGTTTATTATGTGCAACAACGGTATTGGATAATGGCATAAATATCAAGGAATTCAGTAAAGTAAAGCATGTAATAATTGATATATTCGATAGGGATATATTTATCCAGTGTCTAGGCAGGAAAAGAATAGGACAAGGTGAAACTGTAACCCTATATTTTAAAAATTATAATGGGAAGCAAGTAAATGGTTTTAAGAGTAAATTAGTCCATGGATTAAAACTGGCGGATATTTTGAAGGAGCTTGGAGAAGAAGAATATGTAAAGAAGTCCTTTAAGAATGATATGTTCTATAAATATAATTCTAAAATTATAGATGAGATATGGGATAATGATAAGGATGCAGGTAGGAAAGTAATAAATGACTGCATGTATCATAAGTATCAATGTGATTTAGGTGTGTGCAATTCTATATTGAATAATCCTCATAAATTTAGTTTTAAGGATTTGATTTTAAATGAATTAGGTATAGAGAAAGGAAGAATAATAGATATGGAGGTAGTTACTAAGGTATTAAGTACAGAAGAAATGTTAGAAAGTGTTACAGGTGAAAGATTGCACAAAGAAGAACAAAAAGAATTAGTTGAATTTATTGGACTTAAAGATGCTAGAGGTAGATTACAAAAAAGCGTGGGTCAATTAAATGAATACTTAAAAGCAAATAAAATACAATATGTAATTATAAGTAAACAAATAAAAATTAATAATAAAAGAACTACAGTATGGATAGTTGAAAAATTGATAGAATAAAGGATTAAAAAAATAGATGACTAAAAATTTGGAATTTGCCTATTTATAGGAAACTCCACAAAATTAGTACCTGTAAAAGTTGTACATGTCTATATTTCTATTAAATTGAACAACTTTTGTTATGTGTAATTACTAAGAAATTGTATGTAAATTAAATAGAAGACAGTCATAAAAATTCACTGTACACGTGTGTCACGTGGACAGGTCAAGAGGAATTATCTTTGGGTTGTTCACAACTCAAAGATAAGGGCGTACGACAGTCGCCATATTTACAAGAGCACTAATTAATGTGAATTTAATCAGTATTTTAAATATAAAGAGAGGAAAATATGGAGTTTATTAAAAAAATAAAGAAAGAACTTAAGAATAATGAAACAACAAGAAAACACTATATTTGGGACGAGCTAGAATATAGTAAACTATTGTTGGCAAGAGGAAAAGGTATAAATGAGTACTCTTTAGTAGATGCATTTATATTAGCTAAATATTTTCTGCATAATAAAGGATTGAATAACGATAATACCTATAATAAACTATGCGAGTTTTTTAAGTTTAGAGATAAATTTAGCAGTTATTATTTTGAAATGTTCTTGGAACTAAAAATTAAGTCCTTAGTAAAATCGGCAAAATTGCAATATCTAAAAAGAATACATGAAGTAAAAATAACCAAAAATGAAATTAATATAATAAATTCTATGCCTAATGATAGAATAAGAAAGATAGCGTTTACTTTATTATGCATGTTTAAAGCCAATAATTATAAGCCTTTTAGATGTAGAAGAAATGTAGTTGCAAGAGAAGTGGAATTGAATATAAATAGCGATGACTTATTAAAAATATATTCATATTTAATTCAAAATAATTTTCTTGAAATGTATAACAAAGGCAAGGAAAAGAGAAAGCAATTATTAAAGAACATGATTGAAATTGATGAAAAATATGGAGAAATGTTTATACCTTACGATTCTTATATATATGAAAGACATATTCATCGACCTCGAAAAAAGACAGGAATACAGTTATGGATTTATAAACAAAACGTGGATGAGAATATAGAAGAAACTTTACAGTTTACTAGCTATTATAAAAATCTTACTGTAGAAGAAAAAGAAGAATATAAGAAAAGAAGATATAGAAGAAAAAATAGATATGGCATTACATTTACCCTAGAGTATATAAAAAAAGAAATAGACTTTTTGTGTAAATTTTTGGACGAAGATGAGTTTGCAGAACTTATAGAGGGAGAAGTATTCTATAGAGATTTTAGAGGATATGATAAGAACAGCAGGAATAAAAATAAAATATTATTTGCAGATAGCAATGATACTGAAGGTAAAGTTATTGATGTAGATAATATTGTAAATGAATATAATAAGATTTTTAAAGACAAGAAAATTAATGGTAAGTGTGGGAGCTGTGGTTGTGAAATAATAAAAAATAGTAATAGACAGAAATATTGTGATGAATGTAAGAAAAAAATAAAAAATGAACAAGTTAAAGCAAATATGAAGAGAATGAGAGAAATGAAAAATGTTATACATTAGACGTATATTAATAATAGGGTGAATACCCTAGTGAATCAAATTTAAAATAAAAATAGTTGATATGTAAGTTAAATATACAACTAATCATAAAGAAAAGCAATATATAAAATAGCAGATGTAACTGGCAAGTATCTTTGGAGAAATTTTGGCAAATAACTTTACTGAAATTTCCCCTTTTTATTTTATCACTCACGGAGGGTATTTCAGTGAATGAATTATAGCAAGGAGGTTTGAGTATGTGTATATAGTAAAAAGTAAAAATCCATTGTGATAAGAGAGGTTAATTACTCTCTTTTTTTATGTGAAAAAATTATGAGAAAGGATAAGAAATAAAATGAAAAATGAAAATTTAGAAGAGTTTTTAGAAAGTTTAATAGGTAAAAAATTATTTAAACATGAACAAAAAATATTAAAAAAGGTATTTGAGGAGAATGGACTTAAAGCAAGGATGTTGGGAATTAATACAATAAATGCATATCTTAAAGATATAAAAAAATTTTATATAATTGAAGAAAGAAAGGGACATTGGATAGTAGGCAAAATCGTATTTGAAGAAAATAAAGCACTTTAAAAAAGTAGGAGGAAAATGGTTATGAAAGCTGGAGAAAAAATAAAAAAAGTAATTTTGAACTTACAAGATGAAGATGGACTTTATAGTCACAACTTTAGAATTAGTGAGGAAGATATTATGTATGATGAAAATAGAAATAAGGTAGATTTAAAAGAAATAATTTTTGCGGAAATCTATTCCAATGAGATGATATTACATTTGAAAAATGATGATAGATATCTGTTGACGTATGAGGGTATAGATAAGTTAGATGCATCAAAAAAATAGCTGCTTTTACGAAGGTCGCTATTTTGGTTTTTAAAAATTAGTTTTATGATAAAACATAGATTTTATCTGCAAAGTTTGGATTGAAATGTGGAGTAAATGAAAGCATGAGTGAGAATGAGAAAGTATGAAAGGAGAATTTCTATGGAATCAAGACAAAAGTTTTTTAATGAGGAAGGAAGTGGATAGATGGTAGTTATTGAATTATACCATTCCTTGTAGAATTGTAATCCAGTATTTGCAATTCTACAAGGATGGAGGTTAGCAAGTACATATAGTAATAATTACAATAAATCGTTTGAACTTCACTGGGAATACTTAGATATCAATAAAAATAAGTAAGTAGAAGGAGATTATAAATGCTTAATTATAAATATAAGACATAATAGAAGCAGACAGGTGTTTGGTGTAGTAATAGCTACATCATTTTTTATGCAAAAAAATATAATGACAAAAAAATTAAGAGATAAGTTTCCTGTTTGGTGTAAATTTGAAAACTTGAAGAATAACAGATATGACTTACTTATGTCAGATGATTTAGATTCTTGGGCTAGTTGTATGCTTTTGAATCATTTATTTGGTTTCAAAGTTAAGTATTTCGTAGATTTTAATCAATATTATATGGATTTTCAAGGAAATAAAACTCAATGCCAGCAGGTATATACACTAAATAAAGATACAAATGATAAATTAATCTGTGTAGACTTTGCAAGTGAAAGTATGTGTCCTTCATTTGATAATCATGTTACTATGTTATCAAGTTTGGATGTGCCATATAAGAATGAAAACTCTGCCAATATCAATAATATCTATGACATTACTAATGTAAATTATTATGATAAATTTAGTGGAAGCACATTAATCCAGATTATGAGTCTTTATAATATAGATATCAGTAAGTGGACTGAGGAACAGAAACTGATTATATGTTGTCTTGACGGATTATATATTGGCTTTGATGTGTGGAAAAAAGATTTTCGCCCTAAGCAAAGAGAATATTTAAGAATGTTGGGGTATGAAGAGTTGATTGAACTTATGGAATTTCATGTTGCTAAGAATAAGAAAAGAGATTTTGAATTATTAAAGAATAAGTATAAGCTGGATTCAAAAATTGTAATAGATATAGATGATAGGCTTGGAACAGATATAAAGTTAAATGAATTAGGTGATTTGTTTGGAGTAGATTTACTATTACCTAGAGATGAATTTAGTGAATTTAAAAGGTATGACAAGATATTTAGAAACTTAAATAGGAATCCAATAAAAGATGGAGGACTTTTTGGTGATGATGAGAAGCTCTTTAATTTTGCTGTTACTAATAAGGATGTAATTGTATATTCAAAATCTAAAATTGCTTGATATATAGAAAGGAGATGAAAGAAATTAAAATAATAGATATAGGATTTGATAATCTGTTGGTTGCAGAAGAAGTACAACTAATACTTTCTGTAGAGGGAGTTCCTGTCAAGAGAAAAATAGCAGAAGCTAAGGAAAAAGGTTTATTAATAGATATTACTAGAGGTAGAAATAGAAGAAGTGCAATAGTATTAAAAAGTGGTGTTATAGTGTTAAGTAGTATAAATACAAAGACACTTGGAAAGAGGATAGCGAGAGAAGCTAATGCAGAAGGAGCCTAGGGGAAAAGGTTGAGGTGGTGGAAATGAAATATGAGTTTTAGTGTTTTAAACACATTTAGTTACATAAAATTGTTAAAAAATGTGAGATTGAATATTCTGAATGAGTAATTAATCATCAGATACTATTAGTAAAATATAGTGCAGGCTAGATGTAACCATTACATTTGCGATAACTTGTGGAAAAATTAATAATAGTCTAGTTAGGATTGTTGAAATTGAATTTTAGATTAAATAATGATGATTATTTTAAGGATACATTATATTGTTTAAAGTTTTAAAACTAAATGTTAAAACTTATCTTGTAATAAAGTAATTTTTACTATATAATAAATATATTAAATTTGATAAAATTAAAAAGAGGTGATTACTATGTATATGAATTTGAGTGATTAATTACACCAAATTTGGCAAATAACTAATGAAATATCAATCAAGAAAAGTGAGGTAAAAGAATTCTATGTGACTAGTTATGGATTGGAGGAGGATTATTTTATGAGTGGCGGTCAAATTAAAAGAATAAATCATCAAATAGACTTAATCAATGGGCAAATAGAGGAAAATAAACTATTGTTTATTAATCCACTATATTTTGTAGATGATAATGGAAATAGAATAAGGACTATACAAGATGATGAGAAGATAGAAGCATATGACGAAACTATTGAGGATATTAGCGAGGCAATCGGAGAGTATCGTGGAATACTTCTCCAAACTTCTCAATATACTGATGAAAAAAAAGAAACTTATAAATCTAAAGTTAGTGAATTGGAGAATTTAAGAGAAAAACTAAAGGATATGAGAAAACAAAAAAGATAGATTAGTAGCAGGTTATATACATTAATGGTTAAGTAAATAATTATAAAATAAGAGTGCTGAATAATTGGCACTCTTATTTTGGATGGTATTATGTAGAATATAGATTTGTTTACAATGGCATGTTGAAGGTTCAATAATGGAAAGTCTGTATAACAAAATAAAAGATGGACAAAGATATATAATAGTAAAAAGTTCGTTTGAGGTATAGTGTAAACAACCACGAACGGGATGCTTTAGAAATGGCTTAAAATCGTATTGGAAATATACTAAAAACGTTCGTAATAAAAGTTGATTTCAAACGAACGATTTGCTATAATATGGTATATAATACGATTAATTTGTGGGGTGTCAGTGGATGAAGACATATTTTTATATTAGAGTTAGCTCCAAGGAACAGAATACAGTTCGTCAAGAAGTAAAAGCTAAAGAACATAATATACCTATAGAATGTGTTTATATTGAAAAGGCAAGTGGTAAGAATGTTATAGATAGACCAGTGTTGAAGAATTTAATGGGTGTTCTTAAGAGTGGAGATAAGCTTATAGTTGATAGTATTTCAAGATTTGCACGTAATACAAAAGATTTAATTGATTTGGTAGAACAATTAAATAACAAGGGTATCATATTTATTTCATTGAAAGAATCTATAGATACAACAACTTCAACAGGTATGTTTATGCTTACTATATTTGGAGCTGTAGCACAGTTAGAACGTGATTATATAAAAGAACGTCAAGCTGAAGGAATAGCAGTAGCTAAAGAAGAAGGAAAATATAAAGGTAGAAAAACTATAGAATACCCTAGGCAATGGGATAAGTATTATAAGATGTGGAAATCCAATAGTATTAAAGCTGTAGATGCAATGAAAATATTGAATTTAAAGAAAACAACGTTCTATAAATTGGTTAAACAATTTGAGACAATTAAACAATAATAATTGATTTATATTAATATTATGATGTTGTGTGAAGAAAGATTTCATATGGAATATCAAATATATGTCCATCATCGGAAAGTTAAATGAGTTTATGTGTAAGCAGTATGGGGGGGATTTTCCGTTTTCAAGTGACATTCATTCTTGGTCAGCGACCCCAACTGTTCAAACTACACCCAACGCCTTATTATTAACCTCAATTAATAATCTAATAACCTCAAGAGGGGGGCTAGTTTTCCAATTTTCTATCAATAAAAAGCATTTACATATTATATATAGGTGCTTTAGTGATGTAGTTATTGCTAAAAATAAATTTAAAAAGGAATGGCTATAAGAAAAAATAAAATATAAGAAATTGTAAGACGTACTTAAATGTTACGTCTTTTTATTTATGCAAAAAATTAAATTTTAAGTAAAAAGGAGAGAAATTATGATAAAAAGTAGTGAGATTTTTAGTTTCGCAGGAGAAACTAGCGATAAATATAATATTGTAAATATCAATATTAATGAAGGGATGCTTCAAGACCCATTTTATAGTAACAGGAACTTTAATAAAGCAAGAATCAAAGGACGAAATTCTAGTTATTTTCAAAATATACAGAATGACCCCAAAGTTTTTGAATTACAACTTGCATTTGATGATTCTATAAAAGTAACTAATTCTATGTTAAGAGCTGTACAAAATTGGTTATGCAAAAATGACGGTTTCCATCCTCTTTACTTTTTAGAGGATTGTGAACCAACATCGGACGGATACGATTTTGATATAACCAAGCCCAAAAGAATTTACATGGCAGTAGCTATAGGTAGTTCTAATTTTAATCATTTTGGATTAGGTGGAGGATATTTCAATGTTACATTTGAAACAGACTCAGATGTTTGCTATTCGTTAGAACGAGGAAATTATGATTATAATGTAGGAGAGGCTGTGAATACTGATGATGAACAATTGGATTCGTCCAAGGTTTATTTCTTTAATCATGGTGATTTTGTAATTAAACCACAAATAAAAATACAAGTTGCACATGTTTCGGGGACAGATGTCAACAATCAAGGAATAAGAATAACAGGAGAGGCAATTGATGATTTATCGCTCGGTGGAAATTCTGAGCCAAATGATGGTTTTGAGAGAAGTTATCCTATTCCGACTACAGACTACTCAAAGTTTCCGGCATTTTGTTTTAGCGAAGGTAAATCCGCTTCTGGATTCTTTCAATTATTAGGGACTGTATTTTATGGGGAGAAAATGGTTCTTGGAAATAATACATATGAATTCGATTTGGGGTATGGAAAGTGTTACAACAAATTAGAATCAAATATTTTAGTTCCAGTAACAGCTAAGAAAGCAAATAATACCCTTGTTTTTAACGAAAATAGTTGGGTTGAAGATGGCTCAACAGTTACAATTGGCGACCAATGTTTTGAATATGATTATAATGATTTGGTTAGTTCGCAAGCTATAAAGGTCGATATATCCAATTATGTTGGCAGAGCTACAGGCAGATTACACCTAAGTAGTAATTTATTACCAAATCAAAAATTTAAGGTTGGCGACATCACATATACCATGATAGGTGGAACGAATGAACTTATTGTAAAAATGAGCGACCATTTATTGACAGATGGAAGTGAAATAAATTACTTGGTAAATACAGACCGAAATACTTTGGTTAGTGATAATGTAAATATTAGCACAAAACATACAAGAAATATTTCTCAATGTCTACTTAGAAATATCACTAAAAATTCCAGTGATTTAGGCATTAGAAAGATGAAATATCTCGATAAAAATTTTGTAATGTGCCTGTGGGATAGTGAAAGTGGAGAAGATTATCAAAATGAGATAGATAATGTTCCCATAAATGGAAGATTGGTTCTAACATTTGACAACCAAGTAAATGAATCTACAATAAACAATGATACAATTCAATGTAGAAATATAGAAGGTAATCAAATACAATTGACTTTTGATATATCAAAGGACAAAAAAATTATTGGAGTAACACCTAAAACCGCTTATAATTCGGATGCAGATTATTATTTATATGTATCTAAAGGCGTTAAGGATATAAAAGGCAATAGTTTTTCTCAAGTAAGAAAAATTAAATTCCATACTAAGAAAGATGGAGATTCTACTGCTTCAGATAGCTATAATAATGTAAGTGCTGTTAAAGTATTCTCTATATATAGTTCTAAGAAGATAGATAGCTCCACTGTTACAGATAGTAATGTCTATGTAACAAAGAGTGGGAGTGGCACACATGAAGAAGTTAATGTAAAAATATTAGATATGGGAAAATCCTTTAGTGTCAGCCCAAGAGCAAAATATGAATATGGTCAGAGTTATACTTTACATGTTACCACAGGAGTTAAGGATGTTGACGGAAATAGTATCTTATCTGCTGAGAAGAAAATAGACTTCACAGTACAAGCTCAAACCAATGAAACAGTCGTAACAGATGATTTCGAGATAATAACTAATGCTTTTGTTGATAAGTCTATAAGTATACCATTTACTAATAGATTAAGTGAGGACTATTTAAACACCAATACTGTAGTGTTAGAGAAGGAAAATGGAGATAGAGTTCCAATTTATGTTGAAAGAAGTTTAAGTACACCAAATATACTATTAGTAACACCTCAAGGAGACTTAAGCTATAACACAATTTATTATTTATATGTGAGCGGAGCCGTTAGTTATTATGATAATAGCAATATAGAAAATCCTAGAAAATTTAAAGTGATAACAATGACTGAGGATTATGCAAAAAATTACAATGCTCCAATAACTAATGTTCAAATGGGCGTTCCAGAAACTGGTAATTTGAATCAATTACATACCGATTATACTTTAGTAAATACCGATAAAATTATTACTTATGACTTTGATAAAACCTTGGATGCCACAACTATAAATAACACAAATATTTATATATTAGATAAGAATAGTAATAAATATATAGACTATACAGCACAGGTTGGTTTGGCAGGTGAAGGTATTAAAATATCACCTAATACAGTTTGGGAACCAGATTCTTCATATAGTATTTATATAACTCCTAATGTTAAAATAACTGATAAACCAAGAGTTTTTGTGGCATATGCTGACCCGGATTCGGGTGGAAATCTTGGCGATTATGATAATGCTTTGGACATTTTTGGGAAGTTAGGATTTGAAGTAATAAAGACAAATGATAAAGATAATAATCCTTATACAGTACAAGGTAATGCTATAGTTGATAAAAACGGGAATATAGTGCAGTTTAAAAGTACTGATATTATCATTGGAGATGATACAAGTTATAAATCTTCTGATTTTGATTCTAACAAAAATATAAAGAATGGTACTGTTGTAGTTACTATTCCACGTAGTGTCATGACTTATGAAGCAAAAAGAATTTATGGGAAAGATAGGATTAAAACAAAAGAATATATGCAAAAATGGGCGGATACCATTAAAAATGATGCATGGATAACACAACAATTGTATACAGAAGATACAAAAATATTAACATTTACAACTAAATTAAATAATGAAAAGATATCTATAGATTTAGATGGCTCAATCTCATTAGACGATAATACTTTATTAATTACTGAGATACCTAAAAAAATAGTAGGGCAAACTGCCGGAGATACTATAAACTTATACGAAGATAGAAATGACAAAATGGACTTTGTGATTGATAGCAATATGGTTATCCCTAATAAAATACCACAAGGAGCTAAAGCATATGCGGGTCGTGCAAGTGATGGAGAAACTAATCCAAATAAAGATGACTATAATAATGCAGTGGAAGTTTTAACTAAAGTAGGATATTTAAAAGAAAATATAATTGATACAACAACTATGAAATATGAGGATAAAACAAAAATTGTATTTCATGAAGGGGACTTAGTAATAGGTGGAGAGCTTGCCGGAAGCACATCGAAGGATTTTGATGAGAATGGTAATTTAAAAACAACTTCTCCTCAAGCTGATGACCCAAATGATACAAGATTAGAAAGAATATCTGGCATTCCAAGGGGGATTAGCATATATCCGGCTAGAAGACTACAAGGTTCTGGAGATGACTGTACAAGAACTGGCACTAAAAAAGCAATGGACGATTGGGTGAACCTCATTAAAAACGCCAATGATGGAAAAACATTAGAAAGTGGATATATAACTAATGGCGTATTAAATGGGGTTGCAGTAAAATATAAGATTCCAAATGATGCATGTGTTTATTCGACAGGTTGCGACTTTTATAACGGATTGAAATATCTTGGAGATATGGGATACAAATTTGTAAATGTTGGGCTTATGAGTTTAGCAGAAAAAATGAGTCTACCTTTTAAAGAGGGCGATTTAGTACTAGGAGATGTAGGAGCTAGTGATACCGTTGCATCAAGTGGAGGAACTACATCTACAACTGTTACTGGTGTCCCTTCAATTAATATTGGGAAAGCGAAAAGACTTGGTGGAGCTGACCGTTATGAAACTGAGAAAATAATAAAAGCATTTGCAGAGTCATTAAAGCCAAAAGGTGTTGAAGCAGGGGACATAGTAAAACTAAAAATTACTATAGATAGTGCTGATAATGATGGCATAATAAAAACAGATAGCCAAAATGGATATGAAGGTTCTCAAAGTAAAACTAGTTCTGGCATTAATGAAAACACAAGAGTTGAGTATCATAGAGTAAAAGCAGTTAAACAGTTAGCTAGAAATAGAATGTTCATTGAATTTGAAGAAGATATTAGGACTTTACATTATATAAAAGAGATTGAAATCACTGATTTATATAAATTGTATGAGACTAGGATTGCTGAAAATTATCTTTTTACAGCCCCATATCAAATTCTTATAGGTGATACAAAAACTATTACAATGTTAGATATAGTAAAAGCTATAAATAACACTGGTACTACAGGTGTAGAGTATAGTCTATACACATTCAAGCATTCTGTCGTTTTGGCTCAAATAGCTTCTGACGATGAAATAGAGCTTGATGCTATTGAATATGGAAGTAAAGGCAATATTCCAGTAAGTTTGGTGGATAAATTAGACCCTAAGAATAGGTTCTTAACTCCTTCACTTGAAGGTGGTAAAGATTGTACACAGGATAATGCAATAGTTGTACTGGCAAAATCTATAGAAAAACAAAACGATAAGAAGGAGCGATATAACAAAGACCAATATACTGTAAGTTATGATAGTACGAGTTTAACAATTACACATAAAATGTGTGGTGAAAAGTATAATGATATTATCTGTTTAGCTAATGTAGCTCAACAGATACAAAGTCCATATCTAATCACTAATACTGGAACTAATGTAGACAATGGTAGTTTAATTAATCTCAAAGATTTTTTAATTAGACAAAAGCAAGTGGCTAAGTGGCAAAACTTCACATTAATAGATGGAGAAGACCCAACAATTGAAGAGTGTATAAGAGCTTTAATGAGAAAAATAAAAGAAAAACAATCTACTGAAATAGTAGTAACTTATTTTAAGAAAGACGATGGAAGTGATGATAAAACTGGATTCAACATTGAATATGCTGAGATAGGTGAGATTGGGAATATACCACTTAATACTACATGTGTAAATGGTAGACTATCTGGAAAGAAGCTCAAAGGTGGATTAGATGGCTTACAAGTTGGAGAAGTAATACTAATGGACGGAGAGAGCCAAACTATAGTAAGTAGTACAGGTAAAGATAGATATAAGAATTTCACTGGTGGGTGGTTGAGTGTTCCACTTAGTGGAGTGATGTTGAAAATTAGACGAGGAAATTTTACAATAACGTTTGCCTATAGGGAAAAATATTACATATAAAGCAAATTACTAGAAGTAGTACATTTATATTCTTGATGGATGTACTACTTTTTTTATAAAAAAATAATGAATTTATAAGGAGAGAGAAGAAGATATGAATAAGAAGATTATAATAACTATAGAGAATGATGAGTTAAGGGAAAAGTTAATAAATGTATTTAGCATTTTTAACGGAATAATCTATGAGAAGCATATAGAGTGTGGATTAAATTATGAAGGGAAGGAATATAGAGCCACATTTTATGAAGATGATAACTTTCAAGGATTTTTAGCATATGAAAATAAGTTGAATAACCAAAAGGATGAAAGTAAGGTAATTGAAAAGATAGAAGCGTTAAAGTACTTTTATAATAAATTATGTGAAAATGTAAATATAAAAGAAATTATTATTGAAAATGATAAATTAGAAAAAATATATTTGTTTTTAGAGGATATTTTAAGGAATGACATAGCGGTAAAAGTTCTTACGGGATATAATACATCATTGGAATGTTTCTTGGACAGATTCTTTTTTGTACAAAATGATAAAAATAGATTAAATAGAAAAATATTTGTAAGTAATATACATGCCTTAAGTATATTATATAATAATATTGCAGATGCGAAGGGAATTCATAGAGAACTTAGAAAAAAGATAGTTTGGGATAACATTACATAAATTTGATATAGAAAAAGAATACAATACCTAAATAGAGTCAATAATGTAGATGGAGAATGTTTTTAAATGGTTCATGGGCATATATTTTAATGTATAAGTTAGTTCGTTACATAACTTATATGTTATCCCCCTTTCTTTTGATTGAAAAAAGTTTTAAGAAAAAAATAAGTTAGTTGCGACCTAGCTTATTTTTTTGTTCTAAAATTGGCAAAATGATATTTTCAATCAAGGATATAACTAAATATAAAAAATAAATTAACAGAATATCTATAAAATGTTAAAGGATTATTTACCATAAATTCATTTTTTGATATACTTGTATAAGTAATTGGTATAATGCAATAGAGAAAGGCAAGTGGATACTATGGCTAAGAATAAAATGCTAAAAATATTAGGTGCAGTTACTGTTACGGTGTTACTATTCTTTGGTTCTGCATTTGGAACTTCTAAAATTGTAGAGGTTAAAAAATTTAATGATTTAGTTAATTCTGCTAATCAAAAATTTAATACAGGTAATTATGATGAAGCTATAACATTATACAATGAAGCTTTACAAATAAAAAGTGACAACGATGTCATAAAGAATATCAGTATAGCACAAAATTATAAGCAATATCAAAATGCATATAATGAAGGTTTAAAGCTAATAACAGAAAAGAAATATTCAGAAGCGATACAAAAACTAAGTACAATTAATCAAATGGCAGGACAAGTATATACTAATGCACAAAGCAAAATAGAAGAATGTAAAAAGAATATTATTAGTGAAGATATTAAAGCTACTAATACCGCTATATCTAATAAAGATTATGATAGTGCTAATAAATATGTTGAAGATATTTTAAAGTTGGATGCGAATAACAATGATGCTAAACAATTAAAAACTGCAATTGTCCAAGCTCAACAAAAAGATAAAGAGGAAGCTGAACAAGAAAATACTAAGTCTGTAGCAGTTGATTCACAAGAAACAAACAATAATCAAAAGGTTTCTAAGAGTAGTGAACAATCACAAAATAAACAAAGCGAATTAGACAGTATAAATAGTGAGTTAAGTAAGTGCAACCAGTATATAGCTACTTTAGACAAGGGAAGTCAAAAATATAGAGATGCTTTACATTATAAAGCTACTTTATTAAATAAAAAATTAGATATATTAAAATCTCAATAATATAAAAATAAAGGGAATAAGAAAAAATGAATAGGTTTATAGTTTCTAAAAGAGGAGATAATACAAATAGAAAAACCATTGAGGTTTTTGTAAATATGTTTTTAAGTATTTAGTAATGGATGTTTGTGGAAAGCATCCTTTTGTTTTTATCATTTAGAAATCAAAGTTAAAAAGTAATGGGTGTTGATAATGAGAGTATCAAAAATAGGTAAATTAATAGTACAAAACAACTCATCTATAGTTTCAGATAAAGAATTAAATGAATGTGTAAAACTTCTTCCGTTAGAATATAGAAAGATTAAAGCAAAGTTATTTATTCACAAAGATTTTAAAGGATATTTTTATTTGTGTATAAAAACTATGAGATTGCTGGATTTGATTGGTACAATAGCAGGAAAAGTATTGGAAAAAATAAAAAGAGATGTTGTAACGGAAGCTTTTTATAAACGAGGTAAAAATGAAATCCATATTTTTGAAGATAAAATACGAGAATTTCTTTTATTTAAGAAAAAAGCTTTTGCTGAATTGGATGAGTGGCAATATGTAGATGAGAGCTTATGGAATAAATATGAAAATATGTGGGTTAAATATATAATCGTGTATGATTTAATTCACGAACTGAACCATGCTATTCAATTCAGCAAAAATATGTTTACTGTAACCTTTAAGGATATACTAAAAAAATGGGATGATAAAAAATATGAAATTGATGCTGTAAGAAGAAGCGAAGGTATTTATAAAAAACTAGACAGAGATTTTATTAAAATATTAAAATCTGAAGGCATACATGTTTATCATAAGTATGAAGAAGAATTATATATAGGATTTAAATACAATATAACATATAAAAGTACTAGCTAATATTTTTATATGTTATATTACGCTGTTAAGGTTTAAAATATACAAATATTTTTACAATAGTTAAACTAATTAGCAAATCATACATTAAATGTTAAAGTATTGTTTAACACTTATTTCTTATTTGATATAATTATATAGACAACTTCAAATCATTTGTAGAAAAAGAGGAAGTAAGAGATGAAAAAAGTAATGATTTTTTTTGGAGCGGTATTGCTTATAGTAGCATCTATTGGTTCTGGTATTTTATTAGCAAAGTCAAAAAATGATAAACAAAATAAAGAAGGTTCAATTAATACATATGAAGGAGCTAAACATAGCAACATAATACAAGTAGATATAAGTGAAGAACCAATTGCTAATAATAATAAAGTGAAATTTAAGGTTAAAACTAATTTACCAGAGAATACAGAGTTAATGGCTACACTATCAGATTTCTATGAATATAATGCACAAGATAAATTTTCAGTAATTAATGGACAAGCAGAGACTGCTGAGTTTTCAGATAAAAACAAAGGACTCAAAAAGGGAATTTATAGGATAGAAATAGATTGCCCAGTTGCAAATGTTCAACCACAATCTGTCCAAGATATAATAGGAAAAGATGGAGCGAATCTAAAAGGAAAATATGTTGTAGAAGATGCATCAATTGGTAGAACGCTTCATTTTGAAAATGTTATAGAAGTACTAGAAGATGGGTCAGTAATAAATTTTGATGAAAATCAATCAAAAGGTGAATCATTAGTGCAATCAATAAGAGTTAAAAATAAAGAAGATATAGATAGATATATTAAGGAAGGTGCAGATGTTAATTTTTTAAGTAAATATATTAGAGTAACACCTCTTATGATGGCGTGTTTAGTTGAAGATGAAAGCTTAATAAATAAGCTTTTAGATGCTGGTGCAGATATAAATAAAAGAAATGATTTGGGGGCAACTGCAATTTTCTATTGTGGTCAGAAACAGAAGATTTTAAACCTTTTAAAATCAAGAGGTGCTGATATGAATGTAAAGAACAATGATGGAGGTACATATAGAAATAGTGTCAAGTTTTCAGATACCGATGAAACTTCCTATACTAATAATGTAAATACAACAAATACTTCTGCTAAAATTAATAGTACAGGTGTTACAAAAACAAATGATGATGTTAATGCCACAAGTCCTGCAAATGACCAAGGTACATCAAGAAAAGTAACTGAAGAGGAAGCAACTAAAATAATACAAAATAAATATGGTTCAAAATTTTATATCTATAAAGATACAACGTATGGAAACATGTCACTTTTACAAGATAAATATTATTTTTTTATGTGTGACGATTTTGGAGATGACGCAATACCTTGTGTAGATAGACAAACTGGAAAGAGATATAAATTATATAGTAATGGACAGTATCGTTTAGATAAATAAATAAGCTTTAATATTCTTTAATATTCTTATAGTATTACCCATGATGTTATAATGTCCTCATTTTATCTAGAAGCCCTAATTAAGGGCTTCTTTAAGTGTATTAGTTTATTTGGTCTTAGAATTTATATCTTATTACATATAAATTCAAGTGGTATATCATTGTTAGAGTAGTAGGCGAGAGGTAGATAAAACTTCTATTTTATCTTTAGTGAAGACGTGTATTACAAGTACATAAACCAACTATAGGTTTCTTAACCCTAAAGGTAGCTTATTACTTTATTAAAAAGCTTCTATACCAACGTCTCTAGCCAAGGAATAAGTCAGCTTTTAGGTATATTTATTAATAAGGGTTCCAGTATTTATATACTATTTTAATTTAAATAATAGCGTAGTTGCATTACATTATAGATTGTTCCATAATAAGTGGAAGATAGTTCGTTTTAAAACAATAGAGAGCACGTTTTTATGCTATCTTTAATTTTTTATTTTAATAAGTAATGGTTTAATAAGAAGTTTCATTTTAACAAAAACCTTTATCATTTTATGTAATAGTCCCTTTATTATATCAATAGATAAGTATAATCCTACAAATATAATTACAGTAATCCACAGCGTTAGAGAGTATTTTGCTAAGCTAGTCTTTAAATATTTGTCCAAAGATTGAGTCATAGTTTCAATAGCATTTAACCCGAATACTATTGGAAAAAGCATTGCTATTGTGGCAACTAAAAAATTATTTCTATTTCTTTTATTAGACTCTACCATCTCTGATATCTCTTTATAATTTTTTAGATTTTCTTCTAGGAACTTTATAGGTAAGTAGTCTGTTAAGTTGCTTTCAAGAAACTCTTGAAGTCTTGTAACAGAACCATACCCATCATTTCTTAAATGAAATAAGTAATTATTTATTTTTATAATATCATAATACTTCTTCCTTAAGTTGCGTGCAGAATATCTTTCATTAAATTTATCATAACTAATTAAATTGTAGTAACTTTTTTTTATTAATATCATCTCTATAGAAGGAAGTAAATAAATTATTGCAGATTCATATTTTCCTTGATTATTAAACCACTGTTTTATTAAATCATTACTAGGCTGAAGTTTATTATACAAAACTACACTTCTAGGATTAGTAGATACAAAAAGACTAGAAAAGTTAGAAATAAGATATCTACCTTTATGTAAATTTTTATATGTATCCTTTTCTCTTTCATTTATATATCCAAATGGACCATTCAAAATCCAGAATATATTCCTGCTTAATTCAATATTCATACCATCAAATGTTTCAGGTATCCCATCATAATCTACTAAAGTATAATTTTTGAAAGAAGAAACATTGAACTTTGGATAATTTTTAAAAAATCCTAATATGTGGTTATTATATCTAGTTAGAGCTGTTTCTAAGGTATATTCTTCTTTGCTATAATCATATGCTGAAGTGTTACTTAACATATATTGAGGAATATAACATTTAAATTCTATTTTATTATTAAGGTTATTACTTATATATTTAAACTCTAGATTGTCTAGTGGAATTGTATATTGAACTATTAAGTTTCCACTTGAATAAGCACTTATTTTTACATTTATTAAATAGTCTTTATTATTATACTTAAGCTTAATTGGTTGGAGTAGAAAGGATGTCATAAATAAATCAAGCTGTTTACCTAGATATATTGAATTGCATTGTAATGTTCTGCATAATAATTGTAAGTTTTCATTTATAAACAATGTATAATCACTTTCTACATCTATTTTAAGTACAGTTTTAAAGTTATTATCCTCATATTTCATATTATTGGAGATGTTCAGATTTATCTCTCCTGTGCTTGTAGCGGCAAGTTCGGGATGACCTTTTTTAAACTCGAAGTTTAAGTCATTCATAACTTTACTTTTAGAAATATTATTTTCTTTAGCTAAGAACTCTTTAAAATCGTCCTTTATAGTTATTTCTCTTTTAATATAATCATTTTTTGTAATAATACATTTCAATTTAGCAAATTTATTAATCAAATTGTTTAAGCTGCCATCATTAAATGGCTTGAAACAATAAAATTCATCTTTATATCCGCAATTTATTTTATTACCTTTATCCATAGTAACCCTCCATCAAATTGATTTATAACACAGTTTGACCATATTATAAAATAATATAATATCGATGACATGAATTGGAATATAGTGCACAATTAATTATAGTTTCAACCTATCTTATGTAAGATTATAACACATTATCGTCCATATATTTTACATAAAATATAGTTTCCATTTTTGAAAACACTCTATTATTTAAGTACGAAAGAGTACCCTTCGTACTTATTATTTGCAATAGTTAAGTGGAATTTTTTATATTGTGATTAAGTAATGATTAAAAGTTAAATAAAATCGAAATTTTATAATTAAATTTTTCCTCAAAATATTACTTGTAAATACAGTTGGTATAGGGGATTTATGGTGAATACATGTTTTACTACATTTGGAATGTTTATCTTAAATGGCTTAATTAAACAAAGTTTGAAAGAATTATTAAAATTATGTAAAATTATAATGTAATTTAATTTAGATTGCGTTTTGGGGGATGTATATGGAGTATTTAATTAAGTTAAAAAAAGATATAGTATTTATTATATCTTTATTTGAATCATGGATAAGTTATTATCACAAAAAAAGAATTATAAAATATGTAGCATTAGCTAATATGCTTTTTATAATTCTTTTAGATTTAATAGTAATGATAGCAACATATTCAATTTTATACATAACAAACAAACAACTATTTATGTCAAAACTACAATTATTTATGTTTTATATGACTGTATTATTTGCAATAACATTTCAAAACATCTTTGATGCTGATTTCAATATTGCATCAAAGATAAAAGTGTTACTATTTTCGGTTTTTGAAGGATTAACTATAAAACAAGTATTCACAAATATTGGAACATATTGTGGAATCAGTTTTGGACTTTTTATATGGCTATATATTTCAATACATAACTATATAAAAGCTTTTAATATAAATAAAATTAGTAAAGAAAGTATGTTACAGTTAATTGTTATAATAGTACTAATATTAACTTTTATTATATATGTATATGGGATTAACAATTCGGATACTAAAAACAAAAGGAAATTGGTGTTATATGGAATATCAGCACTAGTGACTTTTATAAGTACTATTAATAACATTACAGAAATACTAGATTTTAAATTTGTAGGTTCAATAATAGGGGTAATCTTGTCAATTGATAGATTCGCTAATGCTTATGGCGCTCTAATGAAGAATTATTATGAAAAAAATAGATGCTTGAATGAAACTATGAAGGAACTTTGTGAGGAAAAGAATTTAACATTTGAAAATATTGATTCATTTATTAAAAATCGTTTTAGTAAGTTTATTAAGTCAATCAAAGATTTATATTATATATTTAAATCTTTGGAGAATAAGAAAAAGTTTAAAGTAATTCTATACATTATATTTTCACCTGTTATTGTAATTGTATTGATAGGAATTGGAGCGAATATAGCAATCTTTGGAATGAATTTTATAGAAAAATTTTTTCATTACATGTTCTATAAGCTGAATTATGCTACTTATGGAGTAGAAGGAGTGTTATGGGGAATACTTAGAGCCATATTAAAATTAGTAGGAATAGTTTTATATATTATTGTTCTTGTAATTTGTATTCTATATATTTTAGATACAATTTTAAATATAAGAAACAAGTTAAAAAATAAAAAGAAATTTAAGGAGCTACAGAAAAAAATTGAGATATTGATTGTTAGTATTTTTATATTTGATTTTATAATGATTATTCCATTTTCAATTTTCGATATTAGAAATAATAATGTTATATCATACGTTTTTAAAGCAATAATGTATATAGATTTATGCATTCTTATGTTATATATAATAAGTATTATAATAAACTGGATTATTAATGTAATATATAATGTTATTAATAAAATAAAAAAGAAATTAAAACAGTATAAAAAAGATAAATAGTTTTAGGTGATTAATGGGCAGATTTCATTTGAAAATTATATCCCTTATTACTGATATGGTGAACTATATTATAAATTTTGTAGTTGATTTAAAGTTAATAAATATCAGTTTTATATTAATTACATTAACGTATGGCTATTTTAGATGAAAGTACATATAACTATTAACTAAAGAAATGTTAATATAGTGAATTTGGAGGTAAAAATGAATAGTTTTCTAAAAGATTTATTTTCGTATGTTGGAAGTACAAGCCTAGCAGGCTTATTGATTGTGATTCTAAATAAATATGTGAATGAGAAACTAAAAGGTGAGATAAATAAAGATATTGAAAAATTTAAGGGCTCAATAAATAAGGATAATGAAAAATTTAAAGGTGAGATAAATAAGGATAATGAAAAATTTAAAGGTGAGATAAATAAGGATATAGAAGAATTTAAAATTAAGGAAGCCAGAGCTAATTTGATTAGTTCTAGATATGTTGATGTTGTAACTAGCGAAAGGATTTTATGGCTAGAAAAGATAAGAGAGGATATCTCTAAAATAGTCGGATTAACAAGACTAATTTTTTCTCATGATGAAATAATGACTAATTATTTTAATGCAACACTTTTACAAAGTTTTATGAAAGATAAATCGAATAATGATAACAGTAATATTTATTTTGAAGAATTTAAAAATAAGTTAGATGAAAAAAATCAAGGTATTTCTGAATTGCTGCAAGTTATTACAAAACTAAAATTAAGGCTAAATTACGACGAAGATAGTAATTTAATTAAATTACTGGGTAAAATTGAATGTGGAATTATTAGTAAAATTAATAAGGAAGAAATGATAAATTATTTAAATGAAGTTGTTAATATTTCGCATGTTATTTTAAAGAAGGAATGGAATAAAGTAAAAAAGGAAGTTATGGAGGGTAAGGAAGATAAAATACATTAATTAAAAATATTTTTAATTGATGTAAGGAATAAAGCGAGTGAAGAGACAATTTCGAGTGCTATATTATATAAGGGAGATAATATTTTAGCAAGTTAATAGCCAATATAAAACTATAGAAAGGGGCACTAGAGTTGAAATTTGAATTAAACTTATTGGAAAATTCCTATGATTATATAAATAGTTCATTTGATTTATATGAAGTTGCAAATGAGTATGGGGTGCATGATAAAGAAAAAAGCTCATTTGAAAATAAAGTGAAATGGAAACTTGCCTTTGTAACTATGGTACAAGCCTTTGAATTACTGTTAAAAGAATCTCTTTTTAGAATTAACGAAAATTTAGTATATGATGATATTGATTGCGAGAAAGCAAATCAAAGGAAGACAGTGACTTTTCAACAGGCAATAAATAGGATAAATAATTTTAGCAATAATGTCATAGGGCTAGAAAATAAGGAATTTTTAATCAAATGCTCACATATTAGAAATAAATTTATCCATTATAAAGTTGATATTCAATCAGAGAAGATAAAATCGAAATACTGCACTTTATATACAATTTATAAAGAAATACATAACAAATTAATGGATGATGACATAAAGTTTTATAAAGATAATGGAAAATTAATAGAAGATAGAATTCTAGAATACAATAAAGATTGGGTAATTTTTAGAGGTGTAGAAGTAAGAAAAAATTATGTAAAAGGTCTGACGAAGGATATAGAAATTAATTCTAAATACAAGTATTATATCACTCAAAATGGTGAAAAGATAGAAAGAGTAAGATATGGTGATGAACTTAGTAGAATGAGTGAAGAATTTAAAAAACGTTACAACATTTCATCTTATACAAACTATGAAATTTGTGATGATTGTGGGGCGAAAATAGGTGAATTTCATTTAAATAACTGTGACATAGAAATATGTCCGATTTGTTTTGGACAGGCAATAACTTGTGAGTGCATTGCTAAGAATGAAAATGGAGACCTAATTGTGGCTACCGATTAGAATTTTTAGTAGATAAGAATACAGTGATAATTCTGCTTATTAATTTCGAGGCTCGTAAAACATGAGTTTTATATTGGTGCTGTATAGAAAATAAATGTATAATCGATATGAAATGTTAGTACGGAATAGTAGAAAATGTTTACGCTTTTATTTCCCCAATTATGTAATTATGTTGGGATTCGAATAATAAAGAATAACATCAAGTTTTTATACAAAGGAGTAACGAGAAATTATGATATGGGATGATGGAAGTCAGATTATATATAGACAAGCTACAAAAGATTTAAAAATAACATTACCTAAAAACGGAAAATTATCTGATATAAAATTGGGTATAGTAAAGGAATTAAGAAAAAAATCAAACAAAGAATTACTTGATGAGAAGTCTGAATTGGAAGTAGAAATTTTAAGAACTGAACTTTACAATATTGATACCTTTATGTCAATTAGATTTGCATTCTATGCTATAGTTATAGCACTAATATTGGTGATAAAAGAGATAAATATTAATAACTACATTGGATTAATATTTTCTATAATGGCTTTTATGTTGATTACTTTTAGATGTACTTCTGACAACCAAAAGAATCGACTATTATATTATAAATTTAAGCTAAAGTGTATAGAAGAATTGCTGAATATCAATATAAAATCAAAATCCTAGCGGGGAGAGTATAAGTGATAAATATAATAAATGAAATAGTTAGCAGTATTCCAGTATTTTTAGGTAAGTTTATTGGATGCGTTTATGTTAGGGTATATAGTATATAAGTTTACCAGTGATAAAAAAGAACCTAATTGTAAGAATAAAGAAGATAAGCAAGTCAATAATTTAGAGTTAAACTCTATGAAAGTAAATGAGAAAGCAAAAGAAGAGGTAACGGTACCTCTAAAGAAAATAGTATAGGTGAGGAGAAAGGTTATTATTCAAAAGAAGGTAAATTTAATAGTAAGTATAAACATATAGCTTTTGCTGCTGTTGATATAGGCATTGGAATATTAAATTTTATTAAAAATAGAAAAGGTAAGTAAGCTACTATAGGTTTGCCTTAAATTTTGCCAAATGAGTAATTAGGGGGGAATAGGTATGTTATGTAATAAATTTGATGCTATACTTTTTGGAAATGGTATGACTATTAATTTAATACAGCAAATAAAGCCTTATGTGAAGAAAGAAAAATTATATTTATTTGATATAGATGAATTTTTAAAGAGATTTATGTCAAATAATATTTCACCAAGAGAAGAGAAAAGAATTTTTAAAATATTTTATGGTAAAAAGAGTCTTGATAACTTAAATAACTTTGAAAAACTAAAATATAAATTAAGTAGGTTCTATTCAAATAATAATTCAAACATAGAGAAAATTTTAGGTAGAGACATATTTGCAGGCGCAGATTATAATATAGGATTAATTAAGAGTTTGTTCCCAGCTTTATATAACATTTGGTTTGATGAGCTATACAATTATATTACATATTCAGGCTTGGATGAACATATAGAGTTTTTTTACAATTCGGTAAGTTCAATTTTATTAAATAACGATAACATATATACAACAAATTTTGATTACTTAGCAGATAGTTATATAAACATAAAGCACATTCATGGAAAATTCATAAAAAATTTATCTAAATATGCTGATATTTATTTGTGTCCAAAAAATGAACATGAATTTTATTTTAAATGTGTATGGGGATGGAATGGTATTGGAAAGTTAAGTACTATAGATGAACTGAGAAAGTTCAATAATATAAATAAATACTTTGATTTTAGCTTTTTTTATGAAAATGTTAAGATTGATAATTTGTTACTTTATGGGCTAGGATTTCAAAGAAGTGGATATATGACTGAAGAATTTCTTAGAAAATATCCTAAACGCAGGAAGGAACAGTTAGAAGGAACAATAGTAGATGAACATGTTATTATTAGAATAAAAGGACTCCAAAATCTTAAGCAATTGAAAAATGTATTTATATCATATTATTCAGAGGAAGAGAAGGAATATTTTCAACTTTTAGGTGAATACTATGGAATTAAAAATTTTCAGTTAATCCATGCTAATGAATTTAATTTTAGTATAGAAGGTTAGTTCAGAGAATATGACTATATTTTTTAGAAGTACTAATACAAAAGTACTACTTAAGCTATTTATTACATATGTTTGGAGTGATAATGTTGATTGATGTCATTAAAAATATTGGACAAAAATTTGACCTCTTATGTGAAAAAGGTAATGTAAAAGATATTCAAATAGCAATTGATGAAGCATTGAAAATGCTAAGAGATATGAAATTTGATACATATAATCAAGCAATATTAAATTATTATTTAGCTGTTGCCTATGGTGATATTATTAATTTAAGCTATAATAGAAAAATCGAAATAGGAATAAATGATAAGTTGTATGAAAAGGAGATAATTCATTACAGAAAAGCATTTTTGTTATTGGATAATTTAAACAATAAAGACGATGAATATAAGGCTATTTATGCTATGGTTTTAACTAATTTAGCTAATTCATTTAATTCAATAGGTAGATTTGTTGAAGCAATAGAATATTGGAATAAAGCTTTATCGATAATACCTAATTTTACCATGGCATTAGGGAACAAGGGTATATGTTTATATTATTACTCTAAAACTATATATGATAATGGACATAAGTATATATTTCTTTATGAATCTTATAGAAATATAAAAAAAGCATTGAATAGTAGAGTGTCCCAAGAGTCGTTTGAGGCATTTACTGAATATGCAAATACCATAAAGAGCTATTTTGATAATGATTTCTTAGAAAATAAATTAGAATTACGTAATTATGAACTTGGACAAACAGATGAAGAAATAAAATATAGGAAGTGGTGCTTAAATAGTAGACTTTTCTTAAATCCATTAAATGATATAATAAAGGAAAATTTAGTTGCCCATGATATTTTACACACACCCAATATGATTACTTCAATAGATACCAGTCCCAAATATCAAGGATTTTATAATCAGCTTAAGCAAGAATATGTTTCAGCAAGGTATATTTATTATGAATCCATAAATATACCTAGGCATCACTTTTCAGACAATGAAGTTTTAATGTTTAATACATTAGATTATCCTAAGTATGGTTTGAATTTAGAAAAGCTAAAATGTTCCTTTAGAATGTGTTATGCATTACTAGATAAAATAGCCTACTTTATTAATGATTATTTTAATATTGGAATAGAAGAAAGAGATGTAAATTATAGGTCTTTATGGTATTCAGAGAAAAAAGGAAAGAATGGTTATAAGTATAAGAATGATTTAAAAAAGATAATGATAGAAAGATACAATTGGTCTCTTCAAGGGTTATATTGGTTATATAAAGATTTTTATGATAATAAATCGGGTATTACTGAATTTTTATCACCAGATGCTAGAATTCTAGACGTTTTAAGAAATCATATGGAACATAAATATTTAAAAATACATGAAATGTATAATTATGAGAATATGACAGATGATTTGTTTAAAGATGAGCTTGCTTTTTCAATCTCGTATTTTGATTTAGAAAAGAAAACCTATAGGTTAATGAAAATAATAAGAGCTGCTTTAATATATTTATCATTATCAATAAATGAAGAAGAAAAGCATAAAGAAAAAGAAAGGGGCAAAGGCTTTAAAACATGTCCTGCATATTTAACTGAATATCTTGATGAATGGAAACTATAAGAGGCTATAGGTTTACAATTTTTGAAGGATTTATTACATTATAAGATTAGAAGTAGTATAATATTAACAAATAGCGACACTACTTCTAATTAGGAGTAAAATTAATTACATAATAATTTTACTTTCTTTGGTTATCAGTGTTACTAGTAGTAAAAAAAATTTCATTTTGAAAATCTTTATAATTATTTTTAAGGTTGAAAGTCACTCCTTCTTTCCGATTTAATAGTATACCAACTATACTAACAAGACTAATACATACAAATCCAGTAATACTAACAATACAAATATCCATGTTATAAATCTCCTTTCAATTTCTTTTGTGTATATTATAAAACCTAAATAAGCAAAACTCTGTTTGCACTTTTTTATCAAATCTAAGTTGTAATAAAAAACATGTACTGTTTTAGGATAGAAACAATGTTTGGAGAATATGTTAGTTTTATAAAAGTATAGAATTCAATGAGTTATTAATAAAATTTTAATAAGTTTTGTGTATAAAATATATACATATCTATATTTTTTAAAGATATATTTTATATACATTCTATAGTAATTATTATAAATCGAAAAAACCCAAAACCGATTTAAGTAGGTTTTTTATATATTACAATCCATTAAAAATACTATGAAAAATTTTTTTAATACTCACCCCATGAGAATTTATCGGTAAGAAATATTTTTTGAGTACTTTATTTTAGAGGATTTATTGATATTAATGTAATTATTATTTAAAGTAGAAGTACGCGGAAAATTAAAATTAAGAGAGAGTTATACTATATTATAGAGTATCATGTATAACTAAGAAGTTTAGGGGGAATTGTTTATGGGAAAACATTGGTTTTTTAATCAATTTAATGATTTTATGATGGCAAACGAATCTGTTTATAATGCTTGTAGTTCAATACAAGAAAATCCACCAACCTTAAATTTAGAGAATGATAATGGTGTGCCGAAATTAAAGATTGGGAAATACGAAGGATTTAAGCGTATAGTTTTGAATAACAGACATAGCTTTGAGTTGTTTTATAGTGGAGAAGAGGATAACAATCAGCCACATGGGAATGGTATGCTTGTATTAAAAATTAAAAGTATTGGAAATTACTGTGAAAGTCGTCATGTTTTAGCGCAAGGTGAATTTAATAAAGGAAATTTCGTGTTTGGTACCCTTTATATGGTTGAAAAATATGATAAAAAGTTGCAGTTAAAAGTTTATAAAGGAGAATTTTATAGTTTTAAAGATAATGGATTATGCAAGATGTTTATAGACGTTTCAAATAACTATTATGAATGCTTTTTACAGAGCGAAGGTGAATGGAAAGATGGTTGTCTTAATGGATTTGGAAGGTATTGGGATGCATTTCATAAGGATGTTAATAAACCATTACATGAAGGTGAATATAAAAATGGTGTTAGGAATGGCTTTGGTAGAAAATATGATTTTGATACAAAAAAATTAGTTTATGAGGGAATGTTTGCTTACGGAAATCCTACTTCATAAAGAATTTTTTTGTATATTTTACTAAAGACTTAATCAAGCAGGTCAGAAAATGGCTTGCTTTTTTGAATTGAGACTTATTGAAGGACAATTAATTTTGTACCTCGTTTTTGTATAAAATACTAAATAATATTCAAGTGTTTATAAGTAAATTACTATAATAAAATTATGGTAATTTAAAAATGTAAAATGAAAAGATATATTTTGAATATAAATTGAGTTATAATAATAATAGATTGTGTATGGAATAATTTATTTAATTTAATATGGTAATTCATTATTTAAGCTATTAATACAGTTGTCTTCTTATGAAGTTACGGAGTAAAAGGTATGGAGT
>NZ_JAEEGB010000049.1 GCF_016316925.1 Clostridium aciditolerans
CACAAGGGGAGCATATCAAACTCTTATTTATCTCTTTTTCTTATTTCCTCAATTCTTTTATCAGCATTCTTTGCTGCTTTTAATAATGCATATGTAATTACTATTATTAAAAATATTATCCCAATAATTAAATATATCATTATAAACCCCCAAATGTTTATAACTAAATTATTGCCATATTTTTTATATTTATATGCATTAATTTTCCATTATGTTGTAAAACAAATAAAAACATAGACTTACTTCACTTAATGATTTCAAGTTTAGAGCACTGCTAAGACATCTATCAAACCTGTTTCATAACATCATTTCAAGAATAAAAATTATATCTTTTTCTATATACATGTTCTGATAGCTCCAAAATAATAAAAGCGCCTAAGTCCTAAGACCTAAACGCCAGTTAATATATGTTTGTACTTAACACGCTATTTATTATATCATATCTATTAAACTCCTGGTGGATCAATCTTTTTATCCCAACCTGGTGGGTCTGGTTGCCTATATGGTGTATCTATTCTCATACTCTCATCTCCTTTTATAGTTCTTACTGTAGTATTATATAAAACTATACTATCTGCATTTATAACATATAACTGTCTCTATCTTTTCTTTATCTACTCTTTTACTGTTTCAATAAGAACATGTTAAATACCTATCCTTAGCCATCTTGTCTACATCTTCTGATAGTAATACAAATTCTAATTTACATGTTTTACATTTATAGCTTGTATAGATATTTAGCATATTCTCATTTCCCCCTATGTATATATATATATTTGACTTTTAGTAACAATTTATATATTTATTCATAATATAATATTGTAGTAAAATTTATGGAGGTATCTAATGAATAACATGAACTACTACAATGACAATAATGAAGACATAATTGAAAACTACTATCAGCCTAGAAATATGAATTCTCCTACTTATCCTATGTATTCTTGCCCCCCATGCAACTATCCAATGTCTATGAGGGATGAATACTACAATTCAGATGAATATGATGATCCAGGATACAGACAAAGACGTCGTAGAAGACGTAGATATCATCGCCCTTTCTTTTATCCTTTTTATCCTTTCTACCCATATTATGATCCTTATTTTAACTATGGGTTTTCAGCTCCTTTTTTAGCTGGATTATTACTTGGATCTTTTTTGTAATATTATAAGCCATTTATTATAAGAAAAAGGCACTCTATAAATAGGTGCCTTTACTGTTGCCGCACAATTTTTATGTAATCCCTGTTGGCAACTTAACCGTTATATTAAATTTTCTATGATACTATTATAACACTGTATTTAATATAAATTTATGCTTATATCATTGTTTTTTTGTTGCATCTTTTATTACTGTAGGTGCTTCCTTTTCTATAACTTCTACTTTCTGTATAGTGCCATGTGACACCCCAGCTATTTTTGCTATTTCTTCTCTTGTATCTATAGGATTAATAATAAATTTTGATTCCTGTGAAATTTCTTCTATCTGCTTTTCTAATTCAGGTGCAATAGGAATGTCTGATTCATCATAAGTAAATGCATTTGAAAGGAGTATTCGAAATAAATATGAATTAGCTGAATACTTAAATATTACTGAAGATTTTTTGAATGAAGCAATAAATCACTATAGAGAAAAGTATGGCATTTATTGCGAAATTGATAACTATTTAGTATATTTTGAACCTCATTTTGGGGTTTTAAAATATTTTAATAATATTGAAAAGAGACTATTAGCCATGAAAAAGAAAATTACAGATGAACAGCTTGAAAGATCTATGACATTACTTACCACAGCAATGGATAATTACACAAAAGATGATGAAGTTTTTTAATTAAGAATACTATAGAATTACTTACGATGTTGGAATAGATGCAAATGGCAAAAGAATTAGAAAGCAGTTCTTAGGTAAAAGTAGCATGGAAAAAATACTAAATCAGAGATAGGATACAAAAATAAGATATATAGCCTTAATTTCTTACGCTACTGGCATGAGACGAGGTGAGATTTTAGGCTTGAAGGAATTCGACATCGATTATGCTGAAAGCTGCAAATAGTTTCAATGAAGAAAATAAAGACTTAATTTTTTTATCTGCAAATGGAGAATATATTGAAGCAAGTAATTTAAATAAATCATGGATATATTTTCTTAAAAGATGTGGCGTTGCTCACAAAAAATTTCACGCCTTAAGACATACCTATGCTACCTTACAATTTGAAAACGATAGACCATTATTAACAATATCTAAATTATTAGGTCATGCTAGTATTGATATTACTGCTGATACTTACACACATGTAATGAAGAAAGAAAAGGAGAAGGCTATTGATACTTTAAGTTTATTAAATACGGTGTAAAAATGGTGTAAATTTTAAAATGGCGTATAATATTTATAGGAATAAAAAAGCTATAACCCTTTATATTACTAGGTTACAGCATTTTGGTGACTCCTAGGGGAATCGAACCCCTGATTCCACCGTGAGAGGGTGGCGTCTTAACCTCTTGACCAAGGAGCCTTAGAACTATAGTTAGCACATTTATGTAACTTCTATACTAATATCATAATAATATTTAATATTTTTGTCTAATAACTTATATGAATAGATTAAACTTCACTTATCTAAAAATTTTATTTGTAATGTTATTAATGTTTTATTACTATAACAAAAGAAGCTTTATCAAATATAATTAAGCATTCTAATGCTAGTAATGTTATAATTTTTATTACAAAAATACATAAAAGAAAATGGGGAGGTTACTTTGTCGTACATATATTGTACTTATACAAAATAACTTCCCCTTTAAATCTCGTCATCTTTTCAAGAATACTAAACTAATAAGACATTTGCAAAACCATTTTTATTAGCTATGTCCTTTAAATTATTCATTTCTTCTTCTGATGGTGCCTTCATATGGCTAAATTCTTCTCTAACACCAAAATGTCTGTACCTTATAATCTTATACCTTATTTCCTTGATTTTTTGATATTCCCTAAGCATATTAGTTATTTCATAGACAGTTTTTCTATTATCTAAATAATCATCTATAACAACTGTTCTAATTTCAAATAATTTTCCTATACTTGCTAAATACTTTGCATTTTCTAATACTATTTCATTGCTTTTTGAAGTTAGTTCAATATGCTCATCCTTATCAATTGATTTTATATCTAACATTACGGCATCAGTATATTCCATCAATTCCGGATAATCAGAAAACCTTATTGACCCATTAGAATCTAGAAAATTACTTAATCCTAGTTTCCTAGTTTCTTTAAATAACTCTATCAAAAAATCCTTTTGTAGTGTACACTCCCCACCAGAAGTTGTTATTCCCTTTATAAATGGAATATTCCTTTTAATATGGGAAAGCAGTTCATCTACACTTAGGTTTTGTATTTTAGGAGAAGCGTTAAATGTACACACCTTTATACAATTATCACAATTAATACAGTTATCTTTGTTCCAAAGTACCTTGCCATCCACTACAGTAAGTGCTTTAGAAGGGCACTTATCTACACATTTTAGACAGTTTACACAGTGGTTAATTGTTTCTGGATTATGACAATACTTGCAATTGAAATTACAACCTTGAAAGAAAATTGCTGTCCTATTTCCTGGACCGTCAACAACACTGCTGTCAATAATCTTATTAACCTTTGCTCTAATCATTTGTACCTCTAACTTTCCTATTAAGAATTCCATAATTATTTAAAGGTTCCTGAGCATATTGTATAGTGTCATAGCTTACCTGTTCTCCTTTGTTGAATTTTTCAAGGTCTGATTTTTTAACAAGATATCCAGTAACTCTTATAAGGTCACCATCTTCTGCATAAGCTGAAATATATCTCATGCCTGATGCAAATCCACCATTAAAAATATCAAGAACTGCTTGCGGATTTTCATTTGCAGTGTGATCAAATGGAAAATGATCTCCTATACCTGATGGAAAATATTTATGGAACATTCCAGCCTGTCTTAGATGATCATATAAAGGAATTTCTTCACCAATTGCTATCCTCATTCCAGCTGTGGTACCTTCATCTCCAGCTGCCCCTACTTGTGAATGAAGAATAAATCTATTGCCCCATATCCTTCCATACTTGCTTTCAAATCTATCTACTCTTTCTTTTATAATATCTAAGATTTTTACTCCTAGCTCATTTGCTTCTTGATCTTTCCCAAAAGATAGATTCTTGTTATCGAGCTTCATAAGCTTATTTACACATTCATGCATTCCAACCATTCCAAATAAGCCAACAAATCTGTCAAGCTCAACAAAGCCTTCAGTTACTAAAAAGTTTGATTTAAAAAATGCAGTTTCTTCAACAATAAATCTAATTTTGCTTTCCATAAACTTAGTCATTGCGTCTATAGCTTCTAAAAGCTTCACGTTAAAGAATTCCTCTGTTGATTTTGAATCTTCTGCAATTTTATTAAGTCTTAACCTTGAAAGTGTAAATGCTCCACCTCCAATTGGAAGTCCATTATAACAGCTTGCTATACCATAATCGCCTTTAAAATCTTCTCTGAATATTTTATCATTAGCAAATGCTGGATTAGCACAAATTAATGAGGATTCAACACACTTAAGTGCAAATTTATTACTTGTTTTATCCTCATCATAAAGAATTGTTAAATTTGGAGTTACATTTTGAAGTTCTTTTTCTAAATCTATAATTATATTTCCTGCCAAAGTCTCTTCTGGACCTACATTTGCATGAGAAAAGCTATCATCTATTGTTCTGTCTAAATTTATTAAGAACCACTTTATCTGTTCTCTTGCCTCTTTTTCATCTACAATAAAAGGGTCTAATAATTTATCAATGCTTCCTAAATAAACAGGAAATCTTGTTACTGAAGGGACATGATGATAGAATATCAAAAGCATATTAATTGCGTCAGTTAAAGTTTTTGCAGGTTTTAGCCTTAAAAACTCACATCCTTTTTTCAATAACTTTTCATAATCAGGTAAAATGTATCTTGGTGCATAAGGTGCATGGCCTTCATCAAGGTCACATATAATACCCTTATGAACAAGTTCAAAAAATTTTTCATCTGCGCCATCAGGATAAGGCAGTTGATTTTCAGCCAGCTTTGCAAGTCCATGAGTTTGCTGTTCATATGTGAGACTTTTATTTTTAATTATCTCTAAAACAGCTTCTTTTGTTTCGTCGATATTTTTATAAATTTTCACAATAAATCCTCCTCTATCATTTAATAATTTCGCTTTTCATTGATTCTATTTTAGCAATAATGATATACTTTAATAAATGACAACTGTCACATTTTTAAAAAAGGAGACATTATGAATAACTTCAATGATTCTTTAAAAAAAGTAATAGAATTTTCTTTTTCAAATAAATCTAGTTCCCACAATGCTTCCAAAGAATTTTTAAAAGAGTTTTCTTCTGATAAAATTCAAATATTTGATTTGGAAGAAAACAAAATATTCATTGAAAGTAATAATAAGTTAGATTATATCTATATATTAGTCAATGGTATGGCCTATATAGCATATTATACTGTTGATGGAAGACGTATAATAGCAGATACACTAAATGGAGTGCAGATATTTGGCCTAATTGAAGCTGTTAATAATACTAGTTGTTATAGTGGCACTGTAATAACTCTTTCTAAGTCCCTGCTGGTTAAGGTTAAAAAAGAGTATTTTTTAGAAGCAATATATAATGACATTCACATAGCCTCATACATAATAAAATACTTGGCGGCCTTCTCTACTCATTCTATAAAAGCTTCAGAATATAAAACGTCAATATCGCCATACGAAAATTTGATTATCTATTTGTATAATAAAACCTTGAAAAAAAATCTTCCTTGTAAAATTAAGGACAATAAAACCTTTATTGCAGATTCCTTACATATAAATAAAAGAACACTTTATAGATATTTAAATAGGTTAACAGATGATGATATTATTTCGAGAGATCGTCAAGATATAGTAATAACTGAAAATAACTACAAGAAGATTCAAAGAATTTTTAATTCTATTAATAATATATAGACATAAAAAATCGGAGTACCTCTTTAAGTGAGGAATCTCCGATTTTACTTTTTACTTAACTATTACATTTTGTTAGATTACATTAAAACTTATAATATTTCTAGTATTTCTACAGTATATTTTTCACTTGGAGCATTAACTTCAACTATATCTCCAACTTTTTTGCCCATTAATGCTTTCCCTAAATCTGATTCTACACTTATAAGCATATTTTCTGGATCTGCATCTATAGTAGTTACTAATGACATAGTTTCTTCATATTCATCCTCTATAAATTTAATTCTAAACTTGCTATTAACCCCAAGTACTGATTTATCTAGGCTTTTATCATCTATTACAGTTGCAGTTGAAATCATACTTAGTAAATATTGAATTCTATTATCATTTTCTCTATAGTTTGCGCAGGCTTCTTTATATTCTGCATTTTCCGATCTATCGCCATGTGCAGCAGCTACTAATTTTTCCTTTGCTATTTCAGCTCTTTTTACGGTCATTCTATATTCTAATTCCTCTTTTAATTTATTCATATTTTCTTCTGTTAGTATATTATTCATATAAGAATAAACCTCCTTGAGATATATTACCTTAATATTATACAGTATATAGAAAAAAATAAAAATTACTTTATTTAATAGTTTTTATTCTTATCAAATCTCTATGGTGTTTCATAACATAATAAACTATAAAAAGAATGGTAAAAAGAATAGTCATACCTTCAATATATATTTAATTTTACATTAATTATGATATAATAGGTGTAACGTATTGGGGGTGTTTTTATGAAGGTCTGTGATACATTCAGCTATAAATCAGCTTGCTCCGTGCAAAGACTACAACAAAGTCAGCTATGCTTTGTTTGGAGCCTAAGCTGTTAGGTTAGCTGGAATGCGTACATGTTTTAGGCCCTGCAACACATAGCCTTTTTGTATTCTTTGCTTTGATACTTTCATAAGAGTGGAGGAGTAAGGAAATGAAATATGCAAAGGCACAAGATGTGTTACCAGAGGAAATTGTTAAAATAATTCAAGAATATGTAGATGGAAAATATCTTTATGTACCCAGAAAAAATGAAAATCATAAGGCCTGGGGAGAAAAGAGTGGTATAAAGAATAGTCTTAAGGTGAGAAATAATGAGATTTATAAAAAGTACATTGATGGAGCTACTATTAATGAACTAACTCAGGAATATTACCTGTCAGAAAAAAGTATAAGAAGAATACTAGGTCAACAGAAACGTATATTCTCACAATCATTACAGAATTGTTTATTAGATTGAATGCTTATTTTAAACCATGTTATGATTTCATTGTGGAACTCCAATGAAAGTTATCATATCTAATTTAAAACAAGGTTCAAAAGTAAAATGATTGTGAATATGTATTACGTTTTAAATTAGGATGATTATTGTTACCTTCAATTGGAGTAATAATAATCATCTTTTTGTTATTGGGCTGATGGTAAAATGAAACTAGAAGTAATGTCATATTTATTTACATGAATAATGAAAAATAGTACGTGTTAGAAAAGAGGTGCTTGATTTTATGAAGGCTTTTATAAAAAAGCATGAATATAATTATATAAGAAAGTGTTTAAATGATTTAAATAATGCTTTCAGAGGTTGTGTAGATATTAATATTATTCAATCTGCTAAAGCATATATACAAGAGAAAATATTATATCTTTTTACAAGTTTATCAGAGGAAGAAAAAGAGCTACTTGATATTAGTAAAATAACTGATTCATCCCACATTGATAAGTATTTAGCTGAGTTAAATGAATATGTGTATGGAATGCCAAACATTACAAATACACAAATTAGTAGACTATTTAAAAAGGAAAAGAAACTTAAATTACCAAACCTAAATGCACAGGATTTAAAGAATGTATATTTAGGTTGGATTGATAAATCCACTGGAAAATTATTTGTAGCTTACAATATGGATGATAAACTTGTAGGTATGGCGTGTAGAATTACAAATCATGTTTCCAATAACGCTCGTAGATGTGTGCTTTGCAATCATGTAGGCGGGGAAAATGAAGTAGCTTTTGTTTCACCTATCTGTAAAACAGCTAATTCTGCGGAAGGTGCTTATAGATCAATAGGCTTTGATATATGTTTAGATAGCGAGAATTGTAATAAACGAATTGTATCAATCGAAAAGCTTGAGAAAATTTTAAAGGATGTTAACAATATAAAGTGATAATTACACGCATATCCAGCCCATCTCCACAAGTAAAAAATCAAGAAATAAATTATGGTTAAGATTTTCAGCCTAAAACATCTTATATTATGTTTTAGGCTGTTATCCGCTACAATGCACTTAATAAAAACCCTATGCTTTTTAAAACATAGGGTTTTTATCAATCTAATTTTATATGACAATATCCACCTGGATTTTTCTTAAGATATTTTTGATGATATTCCTCTACACCCCAAAAGCATCCACCTGCTAAAACTATTTTTTTCATTATAAATCCCTCCTATATAACTATAATTTATTAATATATTATATCATTCTAAAGCCTTTATATAGTAAAAATATATTATTCCCTATAGTAATTATATAGATTCTAGTTGAGAGCTTTATTTTAATAAATATCCAATAATCATCATCTGCAAATGGAAAGTAAGCTATAAATTAATGTCTGCAGTGGAGTATAAAGCTGCATTACCACTGAGTTTTACTCTCTCCCCCTGATACTCACAATATAATGTGCCTCCTCTTGACGAAGCCTGATAGGCAATCAACTCATCCTTTCCTAACCTGTTAGCCCAGAACGGAATGATGTGGCAATGTCCTGAACCACATACGGGATCTTCTGGTACATTACATTTAGGTGCAAATGATCTGGATACACAGTCAAACTCTCTACCCTGAGCTGTGACCTGTAAAAGCAGTCCATCTAGTGCATTTATCTTTTCTTGATTTGGATTTAAATTTCTAACTTCTTCTTCAGATCCAAGAATACAGAGTAAGTCCCTTCCCATATATGCTTCTAGTGGTCTTACTCCTATGGCTTCCACCATTGCCTCCGTTACCTCTACTTTTTTTAATTCGTAAGCTGGAAAGTCCATTTCAAAAAGTTCACCTTTTTTTATAACTGTTAACAACCCGCTGAGTGTCTGGAAACGAACTTCTGTTGCTTCAGGTTCAATAAACTTAGTGATAATATATGCCGTTGCGAGAGTTGCATGTCCACATAAATTAATCTCACCACCAGGAGTGAACCACCTTAATTTATAATCTGATCCTTCCTTTACGGCAAAAGCTGTCTCTGACAGATTGTTTTCCATTGTTATCTTCATCATAATCTCATCAGAAAGCCACTCATCCATGACACATACTGCTGCAGGGTTTCCCCCAAATACTTTGTCTGAAAAAGCATCTACTACATATTGTCTCATTTTAATTTTCTCCTTTATCTTCCTAAATAAACAACTGTTTCAACCTCACACAGGATGCCAATGGAAAGTTCTTTTTACTGCAATACAAGTCCTGGCTAGGTTCTAAAAAAATACTTTACATATACCAAATTAAATTCTGTAGAGTAATATTCCACACACAATATGTATGTTAAGCAAATTATATCATCGCGATTATATGCTTTCAATATCATAATTGTATGTAATACAATTATATAATTGAAGCCATACATTTATGTATGATATAATATAATTACTATACTATATTCCATACAATAAGAGGTAAACTTGTCATTATAATAAAACAAATTTTATTTGGAGGTGCTTTTAATGGCTAAAGAAGTAAATATCGATTGGAACAACTTAGGATTTAATTATATCAAGACAGATTTCCGTTATATTTCAAAATGGAAAGACGGACAATGGGACGACGGACAATTAGTTGAAGATAACATGCTTAGTATAAGTGAAGCTTCAACCGCTCTTCATTATGGACAACAATGTTTTGAAGGCTTAAAGGCTTATCGTACAAAAGACGGTAAAATTCAGCTTTTTAGACCAGATAGCAATGGAAAACGTATACAGGACAGCTGTAGACGTATCTTAATGCCAGAAGTTCCAGTAGAAAAGTTTGTAGATGCTTGTATTAAAGTTGTTAAGGCAAATGAACATTATGTTCCACCTTATGGCACTGGAGCAACTCTTTATCTTAGACCTTTTGTAATCGGCGTTGGAGATAACGTTGGTGTTAAACCTGCTCCAGAATATATATTCTGCGTATTCTGTATACCTGTAGGTCCTTATTTTAAAGGCGGTATGAATCCTGTAAACTTCACTATAGCTGAATATGACAGAGCCGCTCCATATGGAACAGGTGCAGCAAAAGTTGGAGGTAACTATGCTGGAAGTCTTTATCCACATGAATTAGCAGTGAAAAAAGGATTTGCTGACTGTATATACCTTGATCCTGCTACTCATACTAAGATAGAAGAAGTTGGAGCAGCTAACTTCTTTGGAATAACAAAGGATAACAAATTTGTTACTCCAAAATCTCCATCAATTCTTCCAAGTATAACTAAATACTCTTTGTTATATATTGCAAAAGAATATTTAAATATGGAAGTTGAAGAAAGAGATGTTTTAGTTGATAACCTAGATGAATTTAAGGAAGCTGGTGCTTGCGGAACTGCTGCAGTAATAACTCCAATCGGCGGAATAGAGTATAAAGGAACCTTACATGTATTCCATAGTGAAACAGAAGTAGGACCTATAACTAAAAAACTATATGATACCCTTTATGGAATTCAATTTGGAGATGTACAGGCTCCAGAAGGATGGATAGTTGAGGTTAAATAACAGTTTATAAAATTCATTAATGACAATTCTCGTTTTATATTTAAACCATTCTTTGCTGACATTTTTGCATTTTTTAGCGAAAGTATCGGCAAAGGATGGCTTAATCACTTTATCTATAATATAGAGTTACCAGGCCGAAAATTGACTTATACGCCGGTATATGTTTCCAAGCATCAGCACGTTAAAAACTTTTAGTCAGTCTAAAGCTTGTGTTTTAAGACAACCTAAGAACTTTCGAGAACTCGCTATGCTCAAACAGCTCTAAAGTTCTAAGGTTCTCTTAAAACCCTTCACTAAGACTGGCACAAAGTTTTTAAATCTACTTCAGCTTTGGAAACATATCCCTCTGTATAAGTCAATTTTCTAGTTTGTTTCTCTATATAGATATTTGAGGGTACATAGTATTTGAAATATTTGCATATAATACATATATTAATCAAATTATATTATTGTAGCTGTATGACTTCAATGTTATAATTGTACGTAATACAATTTTAGGAAACGTAAAGATTAATAATCTTTACGGACTCTAGAGAAACATTAGGAGGTCCATATGCCAGTAAATTCTTTTGATGGTTATCCAATGACATGGCAACCTGATAAAACCCAACTTACAACACCACTATATCTTTCAATTGCAAATTTATTAGAATACGATATTATAAATGGCTATCTTGCCCCAAACACAAAATTGCCACCTCAACGAGAGCTGGCGGATTATTTAGATATTAATCTTAGTACTATAACAAGGGCATTTAAAATATGTGAATTAAAAGGATTAATTTATGCTACAACAGGAAAAGGAACTTTTGTTTCACCAAATGCAGGTGCAGCAATCTCAATAACAGATAGCAGAACAGAGAATAGCTACATAGAAATGGGCATTATAAAACCTTTTGACCAAACCAACTCTATTGTAGCAGAGACAGTAAAAAATATCTTATCAAAAGGATATATAGAAAAGTTATTAGACTATGGTCACCCGTTAGGTACTCCATATCATAAGCTCTCTGCTAAAAAGTGGTTGCAAAAATATAATATAGACGCAAATATTGAAAATATTGCGATTACGTCTGGTGCTCAAAACTCCCTTGCAGTCACCTTAATTTCTCTTTTTCACTCAGGAGATAAAATTGCAGTTGATATGTACACCTATCCTAATTTTATTGGACTGGCAAATATGCTAAACATTCAATTAGTTCCAGTAAAGGGAGACCTTTTAGGAATGAAACCGGAGGAATTGGATGCTCAATGCAAACTAAATAACATACAAGGTGTATATCTTATGCCTTCTTGTGATAACCCTACAGGGATTTTGATGAATATGGAGCGCAGACAGGAACTTGCAGAAGTTATAAAAAAGAATAATCTTATCTTAATAGAAGATGACATTTATTATTTTCTTGCCCCACAAAGTTATCTTCCTATTACTTCTTTTGTACCTGAGCAATCCATTTATATCCACAGCATTTCAAAATCTTTATGTTCAGGAATACGAGTAGCCTTTATAGTATATCCTGAAAAATATTCCGCAAATATAACCCGAGGAATATATAGCATAAATATAAAAACTTCTGCACTAAACGCAGAGGTTATCACTGAAATGATCAATACTGGAATGGCAGACAAAATAGTTGAAGATAAAATATCAATTGCAAAGGAACGGAATCAAATTTATAAAAAGTATTTTAAAATAGAAAATCCAAATGAAAATCCTGTAAGCTTTTTTCATTGGCTTCCATTGAAGCAAAAGTTTAATGCAAATCAATTTGAGAAAAACGCTTTAGTACAGGGAATTCATATTTATCATTCCGATCGCTTTTTAGTTGGGAATTATGAGGGACAACAATTTTTACGTGTATCGCTCTCGTCTTCTGCTGATTCTAGTGAATTGGAAAAAGGATTATGTATATTAAAAAATATCTTATCTGAATCAAATGATGAAAAAAGTATAAATCCACTAATAATATAAAAAGCATACTTACAGATAGACAGATATTCCAAGTGGCTTTCACAGAGTACGTGAAGTATTAGAGCGAGTAGCCAAATGTAAAAAACCATGCTAGATAGGAGAGTTAGCATGGTTTCTTGAATAATATAGGCACTGTCTTTATTTCTCATAACATATTTAATTTATATAAGTTCTGTAATAATTATTCTATAACTGTATAAACTATATCTACATAAATATCCTCTATTCCACATTGGGATTTTATTATAGCAATAAATAGTCCTACATTCTTTTAAACGAGAGTGTAGGACTTGTTAGCTTTACAATAAAAGAAAGCCCGTTGTAGTGGGCTTTCTAAAACTTCTAGGGATTTTATTATAGTAAAAGGGCCTATATCTTTTTAGGATACAATCTCTTTTACTTTATTTTTTTAGTGGCATATTTAGATGGTTTTAAGAGGTAAAAAACACCGAAAATTCATTCTGAGTAATATGATGTTCTTACAAATCGTTCATTTTTTAGTTTTTATGTTAAAGATGAATACTGTAAACTACCAACGCTGAAAGTAAGGCTTGTTAAGTAAGCTAGTAGATTAGATACTCAAGAATTTAGTTAAGTTTACTACTTAATATTGCGTTATCAAATTTGAACACTAGAGACTATATGAACTTTATCTTACTATCTTAAACCTTTCCTCACCCTCACTAATAGGCACATCAATCATAGCCATTTTCTTTACAGATGCCCGTTTCAATGCTTGCATGCAATTGACTAGAAAATAAATTTGCAATTCTTCTCCTTGTAATTCTGCTTCCACACTTCCATCTTCTAAGTTTTTCACCCATCCCGTTAATTTCATTCTTTCAGCAATACAATATATTTCCAAGCGAAATCCTACTTTTTGTACTCTTCCAGAAAAAGTAACTCTCTTTCTGATTATACTGCTTGAATTAAATTTAGGAAACTTAATATTGTTTGCATGACTAATTACATAACAGTCTCTTAATTTCTTAAAAACGTTCATTCTTCAGCGTACTCCTTTTGCAGATTGACATTCTATTGCTTAAAATACCTTATATTGTATCCTCATCTCTACTAATCAATATATTATATAATTCATAATTTAACTCCTTTCAATTTCACATAATTCTATGATTATGAATTAACTGTTGGTAATTATAGCATATAATTCAATTAAATTCATTACATTCCTCATAGTAAAAAGATAGGATTTCATTATTTAACACCACATTATTCAATTTTCAAGGAACATCGTTCGCATTTTCAAATTCAATAGTTACGTCGCTTTATATTTAGAAAGTATATCTATTATAAACTTATGATAAATACATTATATTTTTGAAATGCGACACAAAAACACCGCAGAATTCAGATTTGAATAATGCAGTGTTAAAGTAAATTATTCACTTTTCTATTTATGACATTAAATATTATAACCAATACTTATTACTTTATTGCAATGGGGACAAATATAAGTAAAAGTGAATGCTGTCGTAGTTTTAAGAGGATTTTAAGAGTAATACCTTTTGAATATTTAATGGAATAAGTTATTTTAGAAAAGTATTTAAAAAATATATAAATTGTACACCTTCTGAATATAGAAATAAACATAGTGTAAAATAGCCTAAGTGCCTTCTTGAATATATATTTTTTTTAACTATATCAATATTATTCCTTCCATATAAAACACCATATTAAAGAAAAATGCAAAGATTTATTTCTTTGCATTTACTTACTATTTATTATATTTACCACTTTTACTAATACTTTGCCACACACATTTATAATTATTTTCAAATAACATTTGGATATCAATTTCAGGATTCATAATCCAAAGTGCTATAGCCCCCTGTATTACTGAGATAACATACCAAGCTGTGGATTTAGAATCACTGTTACTTGAAAATTCTCCAAGGCTTTTTCCTTCTTCGATAACAGCTTCTACTTTCATCAGCAATTCATTTGAAAATTGAATCACATAGTTTGTCATAACTTCGTACTTTTTTATGGCTTCTACAATTAGAATAATTAAAGCTCTATTATTAAACTTATTCACATCCAAATCTGTTCTTAGATTTTTTTCTATATCAGTAGGTACCTTAAAAAGATTTTGTAGCCTTTTTGTTGGAGACCCTACACTCTTATCAACACTCCTTATTAATTCATCAAGGTACGGAATTATAAACTTTTCTATTATTTCACCTATAAGTTCATCCTTACTTTTAAAATGATGATAAAAGCCACCTTTGGCTATCCCTACTTCTTTTATCAAGTCATTTACAGAAACTTCTACAAAACCTCTCTCAATAAATAGCTTAAGAGCTGTTCTTAAAATTCTATCCTTAGTATCCATAATTTTTCCCTCACTATGCTAAATTACTAATATAATAATACAATTATAAGACGTAAAAGGCAAATTAATGATACTTACTTTACCTAACCATTTTGCTCTAGGTTGTCTGCTTTAAATTTTGACTTTTTAAATTTCATCTTAAGTTCAGCAACAATAGTATAGAAAGATGGAACTACAACTAAAGTTAGTATTGTAGAATACATCAAACCAAAAATAATAACTATTCCCATAGGCTTGAAAAGTACTTCTCCAGCTATGGACATTGGTATAAGCCCTGCAATTGCTGTTAGTGCAGTTAAAACAACGGGCCTAAATCTCGCTCCTCCAGCATTAATAACTGCCTGTTTAAGCTCAACACCTTTTTTTCGTTCATCTTCAATAAATTCTATAAGTACTATTCCATTTCTTGCAACAATCCCTATTAGTGCAATGGCACCTAAAATAGCCATAAACCCGAGCTGCTTTCCTGTAACAAATAATCCAATTATGCTACCTCCAAAAGCTAAAAAGAAGGTACTGGTAACTATTATCGGAGCAGTAAATGAGTAAAATTGTAGTATTATAACCGTTAAAATTAACACTGCTGCTATTACCAAAAGTTTTATTAAATCCATAAAAATATCTACAGACTCAACAGTTTCTCCACCTGGCTCCCAGCTGAAACCTTCTGGGAAATTAATAGTGCCAACTGCTTTTTTAACATCTTTCATAACAGCAGCTGCTGTTCTACCATCCACATCAGCAGATATTTCAACGTATCGAGTTAAGTTACGACGAGGTACGGAATTAATTGAGAAAGAAGGCGTAATTTTAGCCAGTTGCTTTAAAGGTATCTGTTGACCTTGTGCATTTGGAACACTTAAACGTTCAAAACTAACCATAGGGTCTTCCTTTGATTTATTTGCATATAATACTATGTCTGATACATCATTTTTGTCATCAAATTTATCTATAGTTATGCCGTCATTTACCAAACGAATAGTACTTGTAATATCTGAATAGTTAACCTGCACTTTATCCATTAAAGGTTTATTTATTTCTATTTTATAGCTGTAATTATCAATACCGATATTATCTTTTACATTAGAAGTTCCCCCAATGTTTTTAACTTTACTTTTTACTTGCCCCGATAGACTACGAAGCTTATTTATGTCTTGTCCATAAACCCTTATTACTACTGGCTTACCTACTGGAAATCCCATTAGTACTTCTCTTGGTACAACCTCTGCTTGAGGATAGAGTTTTTTTAAGTCACTATTCCACTTATCGATGATATCAGAAGTTTTCATTTTTGTTTCATCAATTTTCACAAAAACTTGTCCAGATTGCTCACTATCCTTAATATTTTCATTTGTTAAAAACATGGATGTGGCTGGTCCTCCTGCATAAGCTGATACCAATTTTACATTGGGTTGTGAGCTCACCCATTTAGATACACCTCCCACAATAGCTTTTGTATCTTGTATACTACTTCCAGGCTGATTATTTATATTTATAAGCATTTCTGCTCTATCTGCTTTTGGAAAAAGCTGTATTGGTATGAATGCTGCTAGAATATAAGCACACAGTGTAATTAAGGTTGATACTGCAACCGCTTTTAAAGGATTATCCAGTATTCTAGCCATAAACTTATTAGTATACCAATTTGTAATTTTATTAATTTGTTTCCCTAAAAGTCCCGCTGGCTTACTAAGACTTTCTTTTTTTCCTACTCTTTTACCCTGCCATATACGAAAAACAGGTATAATAGTAAGAGCCATAACCATTGACGCTATCATAGCTATACAAACAATAACTGGTAGTGGACGAGCAAATTCTCCTGTATTACCGGGCAAAAAAGCTATAGGCAGAAATGAAGCAATGGTTGCTAGCGTTGCCGTTAAAATAGATATAAAAACTTCTTTTGGTCCATTTATTGATGCTTCATCCACAGATTCTCCTAAAACAGTAATATGTCTATCTATATTATCATTTACAACTACAGCATCATCCACTAGAATTCCGAGTACTACAATTAATGCATATACAGTAATTTGATTAAAGGTAACACCAAAGATTGGAGCTAACATTAAACTTACTGACATGGATATAGGTATTGCCAGCGCAATCATAAGTGAAGTATTAAAACTTAATCCTAAAGAACATACAATTAAAACTGAAGCAATAGCCGTAATTGTTTCATGAAGTAAACTTGTGAACATATCATCTAACCTTTCATCAGTAGAATATATATTCTCAAATTTAATCCCTTTTGGTAGAGATTTTTTAAAAGTTTCTATCTTTTCGGTAACTCTTTTTTGTGCTGAAGGTACATCTGTTCCAACTTCAGCATTAATAGATATATTTACAGCAGGCTTACCATTATGATATACATAATGATCGACTTTTTCATTAGACATATAGGCTTTTCCTATATCCTTCAAATAAATAGGGTTTCCTTCTTTGGTGGTTGAAACAATTATATTGTTTAAGTTTTCAGAATTATAGGATTCACTTAATATCAATTGATATCTATGATTTTCGTTATCTAAATTACCTAATGGTGTTTTATCCCTATCTCCCTTAATTGCTGCCGTTACTTGTTTCCAGGTTAAGCCATAGTTGTATAACTTTTGCGTATCCAAATCCACTTTTACCTGCTTTTCAGGCAATCCTACTACTGTAACATCAGACACTCCTGGAATTGTTCTAAGCTGATCCTTCCAGTTGTTAATATCTGTTCTTATATTATATAAATCCTCTAAAGAGTTTGCTGTAATGTTTAAAGTTTGTATAAAAGTCTTTAATAAATCATCATTTACCTGTGGCTTTTTTGCATTGTCTGGTAAATCCGGCTCTGCATCCTGTACTTTTTTTCTAAGCTCATCCCATTTTTCCTTAGGCTTTTGTTTTTTATTTACTTCTACAGTAATAATAGATACACTATCTCTAGACTCCGAGGTAATTGACTTTAATCCCTGTATTTCCTTTATTCTTTCTTCTATCTTTTTCGTTACAGTTTGTTCTACTTTTTCCGGAGTTCCTCCTGGCAGTACTGTTGTTACCACTGCAGTATAGCTAGTAGTATCCGGATTTTCTTGTCTAGGTAAGGTAATAAAACCATATATTCCACCAATGACAGCTATTATAAAAAATAGTATGGTTATTTTCTTTTTTCTTACTATAAATTCAATCACTTGTTATCACTCTCCAGCGCCTTTACTTTGTCACCATTAGATAACCTGTCTGCTCCTTCAATAATTATGCTTTCAGCTTCATTTATACCTGATGTAATTTCTAACTTATTATTTTTTAATTCACCAATTTTAACATCAGTTTTTACTGCTTTATTATCTTTTAAAAGAAAAACATAAGGAGTTGAACTTCCACTGCTTATGACTGCTTCTTTGGGAACAAAAATAGCATCCCCATTGTCAGTCTTATGGTCACAGGTAACTACTTGCCCAGGACGCCAGTTGTGTTTTGCATTATCTATTGTAACCTCTACATTTATGCTGCCTGTACTTTCATTGGTAGCTGAAAATATATTTGTTACCTGTCCATCCATTGATTCGTTATATAAATTTAAGGATACTTTATCCCCTGTCTTCCATGATGAAATCTCATAATCTGGTACAGGCAGTGTAACTTTAAGTTTATCTATGTCTCCTATTTTATATGCTGCAGTTCCTGCAGATACTAATTGTCCTTGATATATATATTTTGATATAATAACCCCTTTTATCGGTGACTTAAGAGAAGTTTTTGAAAGTGCTAATTCAGCCTGTCCTTTTATAGAAAGAGTCTGTGCATAAGCAGAATTTGCCTGCTGCTTTTCCTCTTCTGTGGCACCTTCAGCAGTAAGAGAATATGCCTGCTTAACAGTATCTCTATTTCTCTCAGCAGAGCTTAAGCTATTTTGAGACTTTTCATAATCACTCTGTGATATATATCCTGATTTATATAAACTTTCACTTCTTTTAAAATCAGTTACAGCTTGATTATAATCTGTTTCTGATTGTTGTAACTTTAAGTTAGCTTCTGCTAATTGTTGAGCTCTAGCCCCTTTAACAGTTTGACTAAGCACTGCTTGTGCTTTATCTACATTTGCTTGAGCTTGTTGTACCTGTAATTCATAATCCTTACTGTCTACTGATGCTAAAATATCATCTACATTTACAGTAGTACCTTCTTGTACATTTAAAGAATTTATTCTACCTGATACCTCAAAAGAAACAGTTGCTTCCTGCAAGGGCTGCAATGTTCCCGATAGTTGAGATAGGTTACTTACATTTTCCTTCTTAACTTTTTGTACTTTTACTTCTTTTAATTCAGATGAAGTATTTGTTGATTTACCACAGGCAGTTAGCGTTGTAAGCATAACTGTTAGTAATACAATTGAACATACCTTCTTATAAGTCATTAATGTCCCTCCTTAGAATTTTATAAATTAGAACAACCACTCAACAGACCGACCAGTCTGTCTCTATTGTAGCATTCAATTAATATTTGTTCAATATATGGAAATAAAAAAATCAGTGTAACAAATTTCGTCTAGAACTGTTTTAAACTAAGAAACCGTATTAGATTTCTCTAATACGGTCACTATATATTCGTAATATATAAAAATTAGCATTGAGTTTATAGATACTTCAAAGGATTATCTAAAATTTCTTGGAAGCCATTAAAGAACTGTCCAACATGTATTCCGTCAACCAAAGCATGATGTGCCTGTACAGATATTGGTAACTTAATTTTATCACCTTCTTCAAAGTATTTACCCCATGATATTCTTGGTATGCTATCAACAGGATTCATCTGGATTGGGTAAATGATGTTAGTAAATGAAACCCAAGGAATGCTGGTAATATACAACAAGTAGTCACGCCCTGGTTCATCCTCTATGCTTATGTTGTTTTTTACCATTTCAATTTCCTTTAACGTATTATTTTTAAAATCCTTAAATTTCTCCATAAAGTTTGATGTACAAAAACTAAATACCTCCCCTTCAGTTATTACAGTAAAAGATGGATTTACAGTTTCATGCTCAATTACATTATCTTCTCTTATCCTAAATCTAAATTCTTTTATGCTATTTGCTGTCTTTGTAGAAGCATATAAAACAGATATAAAAAATGGCAGTTCATTTTCTTTGATATGCTTATAAAAATTTGTAATATCAAGATTTCCACAAATATTAAAATGCGGGTAATCAAGTTGCTTAAAATAATTGTAGTGGTCTTTTCTCTTCCAATTTTCTATGTTTATAAACTTCATTTATCCGATGACTACCCGATCTAATATTCCCCCGCACTCTGTGAAAGCGATTTACACAAAATCATAGATTTTGGTTCTCTGCTTGCACTCTGTGAAAGCGATTCGCACCAAATCGGAGATTTGGGCTCTCTGCTTTTCTCAAAGTGGGAGTAAAGAGCGGCTACGCCCCTGGATAACGATTTCCCCTAAAGGATAACGCCTTCTAAGTGCTAAAGACACTAAGAAGCCTGTTAATAAGCATCAGTTGGAGGTTAAATGCCTAAATGGCATTTAACGGGCAGAATTGCCCAGTGGTCGCAGACAAACTCCATCTGATGCCAAGAACTCTGTTTATGCCATCTAGTCTAAAGAATAGTTCATAAATAACAAAGGGAAATATTATTTATGTAAAATAAGTATAGCCATAAGATATTTTTTTAAGTATCTCATGGCTCATTTGTCAATTAATATAAAAACTTAAATGGCTTACAATTCATTTTCTTACAACTTCGCTAGATCTGATAAAGATAACTTATCAATGATTTCATAACCATGTCCCTCTCCCAGCGGCTTAACAATAACTGTTCCCATGTTAGGGATTTGACCCAAACTAATCCCTTTTGGAAAACTGTGAGCAATGATAATCTTATTACTTCCTTGAGGCGGTTTGATTTCTAGCCTTGAATCAAGAGAGTCTAATATTCTTTTTTGTTCTGCACTTGACAAGTTCTCATCCAACCTATAAATTTCAAACAAAAATGGATCAATTTGAACATTTGCACTTCCAAAAGCCAATTGTGCCGTTTCTATAGTTCTACAAAAAGGGCTAGCTATAATGGGATAACTAATAGGAATTCGTAAATTACGAAGAATTTGTCCATAGTAAACCGCTTGTCTTCTACCCAATTCAGAAAGATTTCTTTGGGTAAAACAGTTCCAAAAATTTAAATTAGGTTGATCTATTCCTACTGTTGCTTCTCCATGCCTAGCATATAGTATATACCCGCCCTTTCTAAGTAAATCCAGTAACGATCTGTTCAATTAATTTCTCCCTCCACATGAATTTTTTGAGATTACTAACATTATATGATATTCGCCAGAATTGTAACCTATAATTCACAAGATTGATTTTGCCTTATCCAATTCTTTTTTAAATGCTATTTCTATCATTTCATTACCTACCAAAAAATAAAATACTCTTACCTGTATTATTAGGGTAAGAGTTACGATAATATTTCTCCATTAATCCTTATAAAGGTGTTTATTAGCTTTAATATAATTTTCCCCCCAAATATTCATGGAATCTAATACTGGTTTTAAACTCCTTCCTAGTTCTGAAAGAGAATATTCAACCTTAGGCGGAACTTCAGGATATACTTTTCTAATAATCAATCCATCAGCTTCCATTTGTCGAAGCTGCTGTGTTAACATTTTTTGACTTATCCCATTAATTCCATTCTCAAGTTCACTAAATCTTTGTGTTCCATTGTCATGTAAATTTCTTAAAATAAGAACTTTCCACTTGTGACCAATAAGTTTAACAGTCTCTTCAATTGGACATAACTTACTACATGTCATCTGCATTCTCTCCCATCATATATAAATTGATACTAACTGTTTAGTTAGGGCATTACGAAATAGTGCCTTCTTGTAAAAAGTTAATAACGATTATATTATAATATTGTAAATCAGAAAAACATAGGAGGAAATTTTTTATAAAAAAATAAAATGTAGTCTTACCATAAATAATAACTTTAACAATTAATTTGAATAAGTATTATAAATTAAGGAGATGCATAATCATGGAAATATTAAATGTTAACACTATTACAGAAAAGACCAAAAGGAAAGCACTGTTTACAGAAGGTACAATGGACTCAGGTATTTTATTCTATGAACCAGGCGAAACAATGACTCCTCATAAACATTCAAATTTAGATGAAATATTCTATGTAGTTAGTGGTGACGGAATAATAACTATAGATGGCAAAGATATTTCAATTAAAGAGAATGATGTAATCCTATCTCCAAATGAGGAAAGCCACGGATTTACAAACAATGGAGATAAAAAATTAGTTATTCTACAAGTAAAAAACACTATTGTAAAATAACTGTAATATCTATAATCATTAGAGTAAAAGAATCAGGGGCTTTTATTCTAATGATTACTATGTCAAAATATATAAGAAAGGATGTATTATATGTACTATATATCCATGATAATCACAATTTTAGCAACTGCAGTATATAATATCAGCCAAAAATCTATTAATCAATCAATAAATCCGTTTATATCCATGATAATCACATATATTACCGCAATAATATTCTCTGTATTGGCATTAATTTCATTTCCAACAAATTTAGGCATTTCAAATTCTTTAAAACATCTAAATTGGGCAAGTTATGTATTAGGGTTATCTGCATTTGGATTAGAAATAGGATATTTATATGTCTATAGAAGTGGATGGAATATAGCCATTGCTCCTATTTATGTTAGCATAATTTCGACAATCTTGTTAATTGTATTTGGCATTTTTGTTTATAATACTAAAATAACTTTTACAAATGGCCTAGGAATTTGCGTAAGTATTATAGGTTTAATCTTAATGAATAAGAAATAATTAGCTTATGGGAGTTTGTTCAATATCAGCATTAATTATTTTTTTATTATATTCACTTGCATTATTATTGAAAGATATAACAGGGACTTACTTTAGTTACGGTAAGTCCTATTTTTTAATCTTTACTATGGCAATTGGTTTATATTTCTTCCCTAAGTTTTGTATTTTACAATACATGTGGTAAAGAGTCTACATCCTTTATAGTTCGGTTCACCGCAGTTAATTCTACATAAAGTATTACATAACAAAAAGACTGATAGCCATGCTACCAGCCTCTATATTTTGGGGGAATCAAAATATACTCACATATTAGATTATAGCCACATTAAACTAATTTAAACACTTTATATGAAAATAATTCAGTTAAACTATTCTTTATCTTTAAACTTTTGTATAGAATTTAATCCTTGATAAATTTCTTCTCTTGGAAAATTGCTTTTATTTAGCTCTTCATCACTCTTATCAAGTAATGAATTATAAAATTCAAGTGCAACCTCATATATTTCAGGTGAATAATTCTCTTTTAATTCATCAAAAATTAAATTTTCTGCTTCATTGTACTTTTTTTCATTAAATAATCTATTGAAAACTACTTTGAATATATCTGTAGGACTCATTTGTTCAATACTAATCTTCTTGCTACACCCATCTTTTTTATGAAAAACAAGTTTTCCAACTCCTTCTCCCATTGCTTCGATAAGTTTTTCGATATTCATAAGCCCTCCTTTTACTTGATAATATTTATTATTTATACATCATTATTACATGCATTTACAATAAAATAAATATTCTTTGTCTGTAATATACAAGTTTTATGTTCAAATGTCATTAACTCATACTGCAGCTTCATAATGAGTTCTTAATAAAAAATATATTTACGTTAGATTAATTTTTTCATTTAATATTAAAACCTTTTGCTATATTCCTTCTATATTTTTTAGTGTAGCTAATATTAAATATTTTTTTAAATAAACCTACCTTTTCCATTATAGAAATTAAGATATTTGCTATAATAGTATTTGCCACAAACATTATACAATATAGAATCATATTTACTATTATTGGTAAGTGATATATATAATTATTTATATCCATTATTATTAAAATTGGTACTAATTCTAAAGTTACAAAAATAGCCAACTTTATTATTGACAATTGAATCGATGCTTTTGGACATATATTAATACATCTTTGACAGCTTTCACAGTTACTCTTCCACCTTGGTTTTCCGTTATACATATATATTACTTTTGCAGGACAGATATCTTTGCACTTGTCACAGCTAATGCAAGTATCATCTGTTATAAATGTTTTACCTAAAATTCTTCGTGCTAAATTATGAAATATAATAAAAATAGGCCATGACAATATTAGAATTATAATATTTGTTTTCTTAATGTAAGTTTCATTATTAATTATTTTTTTTGTTATCTCTATTACATTAGCCTCTGCATCTTTAAATACCCGTTCCTCTATTTCCTTACTTTGCGGATTTAAGATTTGAGTCCAATTGTAAGTATAAACCACCATATCTGTAAGAAACACCTTAAACCCCTTCTTATTCAACAAGTACTTGCAATGATTTAAGGATTGTCCTTCGGCTCCTGCAGAAGTGCACACAATAGCTGCATTACATCCCACTTCAGCTTTAAGACTTGAAATATATCTTAGCATAATTGAAGGAGTCCCAAAGCCATAAACCGGGAAGCAGAATATGTGCAAGTTATAGTTAACTAATTTTATATCTTTGTATTTCTCAATATTTAATAAATCCACTTCATTTCCTCTATTACTTAATTCCCTTTCTATTGTTTTAACCATATGATAGGTATTTCCCGTACCTGAAAAATAATGAATGAGATATTTACACATCATTAATCCCCCTTGCATTATTTAACAAACATACTATTCATTACATTCCAAAACACATCGATATCATCATTAATCTGCTCCGGTTTAAAACCAACTACCCTCAACATGCTTATACCTATATACAATGCCATTATTGCATAAGCAGATTTATTTATATCTGTTTCTTTAAAAATTTCAGCCTTAGTTCCATGGGAAATAATTGATGAAATGCCACTGTAATCTTCCTTATACACTTCCTGTAAAGCCTCTTGCAAATTTGTATCTATCATTGCTCTTGAAAAGAAATTTACAAACAACTTAGCCTTCTTTGCCGGTGGGATATTCATTAATTTCACTCCATCAAGTTCTGAAACATTTAATTTGGGCTCAGGTTCATTATTCATATTATAATATTTCGGAAGCGCATTTTCTTGTACTACCCTCAGCATTTCATAAGGTGTCATATTCTTCCTTATTTCACTGTCAATCTTTATCTTATAGTAGTTTAAAAATGCCCTAAAGGATTCTAGAATTAGATTATCCTTACTTTTATAATAATAGCTTATAACTCCTTTAGAACATTTAGCCTCCTTTGCCACCATATCTAATGACATTTTTTCAATACCCTCAATACAGATACACTCTAATGTTGAGTTAATAATTTGACTTCTTCTTATTGGTTCCATTCCTACTTTAGGCATGCGTTCTCTCCTAATTTACCTTAGTAATTATTTTATTTTGACCAGTCATATTAAAATAATTATACAATATTTGTAATAAAAAAACAATGTGGAAATACTTAAAACTCTGCCACATTCTTTTTTATCTATGCTTAAAACTATTAATATCTTATAAGTCTATGTTATTTGTGATAAGGTTCACTGTAACGAGTATACCGTAGACTTTTTTATATCTTATTACAAATATAAATTTTATTTAATTAACATCACTCTTCTATAATTTCCAAAGTTAAAGATTCTATTTGAATAGCCGAAATTTATTATATAGCCTTTATCGACAAATTAGCTTCTTAAACTACACATAAGTATAATATATGCGCATAATTAAAGGAGGTCCAACTTAAGTGAAAATTACTTTTAAAACAGTCTTCTCACATATTACTTATATTTTTATTCTTTTGGGGTGTTATTTTTTGATCAAAAAAATCCCTTCATTCACACCTCCTGCTGTACTTGTTATTAAGTATTCTTCATATGTTATATTTGGGTTAGGCATCACCTTAAGCATTCGATTTAATCGAGGGAGGGTTTTCCTGATAATTCTACTGCTTATCCTATTTCAATTGTTTTTAAACTATTATTCAAAATTGTCAATAAACATCATAACTTATTCTCAGGTCCTTTATCCAGTGATGTGCTTGCTTATACCTCTTAATATCGTTACTTTCTCGCACTTAAAGGAAAGAGGCATATTCTCTTTATGGGGAAAAATACGTATTTCCCTCATACTAATCGAGCTGTTTGTTATATATAAAATTGCTATATCCAATAATTCGTCAATACAAAAGGTATTGAATTATAAATTCATAAACCTCCCTTTAGAGAAAACTATTATGAATCAAACAGCTTTGCTAATATTCTTTTTAACGCTGATATTTTTTATGATAAAAGCCTATGTGAAGAATAGTGTCTTTGAAGTACGATTAGTTGGTGTTATTATTTCTGTTTTCACAGCACTCTTTTTCATTAATGATAAAATATCTTTTTCTATATTTCTAAGTGCCTCCGGTTTAATGTTAATTATCATCATCATTGAGGACTCCTACTCCATGGCATATCTTGATGAACTTACGGGAATCCCCTCCCGCCGCGCCCTTAGGGAGGACTTGATGAAACTAGGAAATAAATATGTTATTGCGATGGTAGATATTGATTTTTTCAAAAAATTCAATGATAAGTACGGACATGATATTGGAGATGATGTTTTAAAATTGGTAGCTTCTAATTTAGTGCAGGTCACAGGTGGTGGGAAAGCCTTTCGTTATGGTGGGGAAGAATTTACAATTCTGTTTCCAGGTAAATCTATAAATGACGTAATACCACATTTGGAAAACTTACGTGACCAAGTATCAAAATCAGGATACACCAGAAAATCATCAAAAGCTCAAAGATCAAAATCAAAAGGTGGAAATTCAAGCCAATTATTTGTTACTATAAGCATGGGAGTATGTGAGAAAAACAGTAAATATAAGTATCATAACGATGTAATGAAAGGAGCTGACAAAGCCCTGTATAGAGCTAAGAAAAAAGGTCGAAACTGTGTAAGTAAATAAAAGTTGGTTTTAGTTCATTTTTTCTCATAAAAAAGGTTTCAGCAAAAGCACTGATACCTTTTTTATTGGTGGTGACAGAGAGATTGGATCTCTTGGAAGGTCATAATCCATTCGCTTGTTTTCTAAACATAAGCAAGTATTCTAAATTGAATATCTAAGTTAATACTTGTAACTTTGGTTCTGTATGTCAAATCCTTCATAGTTTTTAATTCACGACTTACTATTTTCAGAATAAAATTTTAGGGCTTCTCCGATAAATTTAGATGCACCATTTCCATATTGCTTATTCATTACTTTTATATACGCAGAGTTTGATAAATAAGAATTAGCCATATATCCCCAACAGTTATCTCCCACATCCACTTTTAAAGATTCATGACTCTTTTTAGTTATATCTGCAATTTCCTCAACAATTTGTTGAATCTCTTTTGAAGAAGGATCCTTACTTAAGTCAGATGTAAGCTTTTCATATAATGTATTTATTTTAGGCTGCTTATCTCTCAAATAATTTTTTAAAGCTTTTCCGATAAATTTAGACGCACCATTTCCATATTTATTATCAACTGCTTTTATCCATTCAGGCCAAAGTAAATAAATTTGTACCATAGAGTACCAATAATCATCTCCATTATCAATTTTAAAAATTTCATAATCTTTTTTAGCTGTATTTGTTATTTCTTCAGCAATTTGTTGAATCTCCTCTGAAGAAGGATCTTTACTTAAGTCAGATACAAGCTTTTCATATAGTTCTTTTAATTTAGGATGCTTATCTTCCAAGCAATCTTTTTTAAACTCATCAAATTTTTCTTCTCTAGTAAATATATCACTATTAAAATTTTTCTTTATAGCTTTAGCATATTTCTCAATACTTCCATACTGCTTTATAGCGCTTTTAGCAATTTCATCTTTCTTAGATTTACATTTTTCAATAAATTCATTATATTTATCTATACTACCCCAACTTTTAATTATAAGATCCTCATGCTCTTTTTTAACCTCTTCCAATACATTATAATATTCACTCATATCAAATTCTTTAAAATTCATGGTGCTTTCTCCTTTTAATGTTTTATTTATAAGCTCTATTAAACCATTCAATCTTTTTCTTTTTAAAATAAGCAGCTTTTTCTGATTTTTTAGTGCTTGCATTTTATCAAAATATGGACTAAGCATTATCTCTTTAACATCTTTTAAAGGTATATCAAGCTCTTTGAAAAATAAAATTTGCTGCAGAGTTTTAAGGGCTTCATCATCATAAAGTCTATATCCTGCCTCTGTAATTTCACTTGGTTTTAATAATCCTATTTCATCATAGTAATGTAGTGCGCGCACACTTATTCCTGTCAAATCGGAAACTTGTTTTACTGTTCTCATTGCTACACCTCAAAGTTTGATTTTACAGCTATCAATATTATATAATACTCAGCCGGCTATGAGTTTTTTTAATATATTCAAGCTATATTTTTATATTACACTATGACGTGGTGTTAGGGTCAACACTTTACATAAAAAAGAGAACCTCCTCCCTCCGGATTTAGTTCTCCTTTCATAATCCTAAGCATAATGAAATTAAAATCTGAAACTTCTCCTTGTCGGAGAAGTATAGTCCCCTTACTATAAGTCTCAACAACCATATCCTTCATAATTTCCAAAACTTTATCTCTACTGAGAGAAGTCTTTTTTTCCATAAATCGCAGCAAATGATGATTCATCTTTATCCCATCCTTTTTATTATTCCATTGTAAAAAACTTGTTTCATAAATTTAAAAATTGCTTCATAACATCTTTTGCTTTCTTTATAATATCCACGATTTTACCTGGTATACTTTGATTTTAGATTTCTCCATTAATTTTTCTTCCATTATATCATAATCATTGATATTAAGAGATTTCTTTTATATTCTTCATTAAGTGTAGATAGCAATTTTAAAATATAATTTTCGGCATCTATACTGCCACTAAAAAATTGAATACTTATTCAGAAAGAAGATGTTATAACTTCAACATTCTGGTCAATTGATAAAAAAGATGTTGTAGGAGTGGTGAGAATTATTGGTTTAAAAGTTGTTTATACTATAACCGTAAAATAATTTTTGGAGGTTTCATCTATGTACTATTCAAACGGTAACTATGAAGCATTTGCTCGTCCAGAAAAGCCAAAGGATGTTGATAAGAAATCGGCTTATCTTGTCGGAAGCGGACTTGCTTCGTTGGCAGCAGCTTGTTTTCTCATCAGGGACGGACAGATGAAGGGGGATCATATTCACATCCTTGAGGAAACGGGTATTTCTGGTGGAGCCTGTGATGGTATCAAAGATACACAAAAAGGGTTTATTATCCGCGGCGGACGAGAGATGGAGAATCACTTTGAATGCTTATGGGATTTATTCCGTTCAATTCCTTCTATTGAAACTGAGGGTGTATCGGTGCTTGATGAATTCTATTGGCTTAATAAGCATGATCCTAACTACTCACTTATGCGTGCTTCAGTGAACCGGGGAGAGGATGCGCATACCGACAAAAAATTCACACTTTCGGAAAAAGCTTCGCTAGAAATCATAAAACTGTTTATGACAAAGGATGAAGATTTATACGACAAGACAATTGATGATGTTTTTGATAATGAATTCTATTCTTCGAATTTTTGGCTTTACTGGCAGACGATGTTCGCCTTTGAAAAATGGCACAGTGCCCTTGAGATGAAGCTGTATATTCAGCGATTTATTCATCACATCGGTGGATTACCTGATTTCTCGGCACTTAAATTCACCAAATATAATCAATATGAATCGCTGATCCTGCCGATGATGAAATATCTAGAAGCACACAATGTAAACTTCCAGTATAACACACAGGTCACCAACGTTATCTTTGACATTAAGGGTAGCAAAAAAGTGGCAGAAGAGATTATCTGCACACATGACGGCAAGGAAAAAGCTATTGATTTGACTGAAGATGATCTGGTATTTGTCACAAATGGAAGTTGTACGGAAAATTCCACGTTCGGCGACGATGATCACGCGCCAGTGATAGATACTAACCCAGGCGAGGGCGGCTGCTGGCATCTTTGGAAAAACATCGCAAAACAGGACTCAGCGTTTGGGCATCCAGAAAAATTTTGTACCAATATAAAGGCAACCAATTGGGAATCCGCTACCGTCACCACATTAGACAGCAGAATTCCGAAATATATTGAGAAAATGTGTAAGCGTGACCCATTTTCTAGCAAGGTTGTCACGGGTGGGATCATTACCGTGAAGGATTCCAGTTGGCTCATGAGTTATACATTTAACCGTCAGCCTCACTTTAAAGAGCAGCCCAAGAATCAGCTTGTAGGTTGGATTTACGGGCTTTATACAGATGTCCCTGGAGATTTTATCAAGAAACCGATGAAGGAATGCACTGGGACGGAAATCGTAGAGGAATGGCTCTACCATATGGGTGTACCCGAAGCCGAAATTCCTGAGATGGCGAAAACCGGTGCTCACTGTATTCCGTGCATGATGCCCTACATCACCGCCTTTTTTATGCCTAGAAGCAAAGGAGACCGCCCGAAGGTTATTCCAGATGGCTGCGTTAACTTTGCATTTATCGGACAGTTTGCTGATACTGTTCGTGATACAGTATTTACAACTGAATATTCGGTTAGGACAGCAATGGAAGCAGTTTACACACTACTTGATGTTGACCGTGGGGTTCCAGAAGTATTCGCCTCCTGTTATGATGTAAGAGCATTGTTTGACGCTACCTCAAAGATGCTGGATGGTAAAAAGCTGACAGATATCAAACTTCCTTTTATTGCGAATTTGGTGGAAAAGAGAGCACTTAAAAAGATTTCCGGAACTATTATTGAAGAACTTTTGGAAAGATATAAGCTCATTTAAGATGAAAAGGAGAACAACGGAAGCATCTCGTTGGTTCTTTTTTTTATTGACTTGTAAATAAATATTTATATTTTTTCAACAACACTGACTTTTACCGGAATTCTTAAAGTTACAGTTACTCCCTTAGTCTTAGAGAATTTTCAATAGCATTATTACGAAGCTTAATTTTATTATTTTTATCTATAATGAGCTCAGATGTTTCATTTATACTTTTAGCTAAACCTTTGTATATACCCTTTTCCTTTAAACCTGTTTTCTTTGCTTTCCCATAGAAAAACAGGATAATCCTTCAAATAGCTTTTAGATAATATTGCAATATCTTTAATGCTATAATAGTTATGTTAATTACTTAATTTTCCATTTACAAAATATATGTAATGTATTTTCATGAAGCTTGGCATAAATTACTGCATTCATCTTTTCCATAAGACTTTTAGCAATAGATAACCCCAATCCCGTATTATTGCTATTAGTTCTAGAGTTATCCACTTTGTGAAATCTATTAAATATTAAATCCACATCATTACTTGTAAGATTTTCAACTGTGTTTTTAGTAATTATAACTGCTTCACTTTTCTCTTCTTTTAGAGTAATTGAAACTTCCCCTTCAGTATGTTTTATTATATTTATAATTAAATTTTCTATTACACGTTTTACAGCTGATTCATTTCCTATCGCGATTAAACTTTTCTCAGGCAAATTTATTTCTGGTGTTATATTTCTATGCACAAAATCCTCATAAAAAGAAGTGATAACTTCACATAATATGTTATTTAAATTTACAGGTTCAATTTTAAGTTCATACTCTGGAGATTCTATAACAGACAATTGAAAAAAATCACTTATCAAAGTTTTCAGTGATTTAGCTCTGTTAAGTGCTATATCTATGTATTCACTTTCCTTTTCTTCTGATAATTTTTTTGATTTTATCATTTGTATATATCCCACCACTGAAGTTAGTGGCGTACGTAAATCATGGGATATATTTGCTATGGATCTTTTAATTTCGTCTTCTGCCTGCTTTTGCTTTGCCACATTTTCAATATTTATATCAATATGTTTATTTATGCTGCTAGCTAGTTTTTCAATATCCTTATCAAAGAGTTTAACATCCAATTTCTTACCCGACTTTAAACTATTATAATTATTTAATTGATTTGTAATATTTTTGATTTCCTTCTTAACAAAAATTAAATAGGTGAGCAAAAGGATAGAAGAAGCTGCTAAACTTATTATAATCCAATTCATTTTACTCACCCTTTCCACTTTAAAATTTTATTTATTGAGTATGAAATTTAGAACAGGATCTTTCTTTGACTCATAATCATCTATTGATGATTCTATTACTTTATCAGGAATAAAAGATGGTGTATCTACCTTGGATTCTTTAAATTCCTTAGTAGAATAATAAACTTCTATTTTAGAATTTGGCAGCTTAAAACTTCTTACTTCTCCCAAAGAATTAGGCTTTCCTCCAGTTTCTTCACCAACAAAAGTTGCATTTGTTTCATTCCTTAAATATATTGAATTTAGAACTGCTGAAGAAAAAGTTTCCCTTCCAACTATTACAAAAAGCTTATCTTTACTGTTTATACTCTTTTTCTTTATTTTATTAACAAAAGGCTCCAATATAGAAGAATTTCCCCCTCCATTATTCCTTAAATCAATAACTAATTTATTTACAGTATGTGTATCCATAATATTTAACATTTCTTGACTAAAAGCATTGAAAGGCTTTTTCGTATCTTCCTTACAGCTATTATACTTAAAATACAAAACTTTTTCATCCTCTAAATATTTATACCAATAATCTATATTTGAATTTCTTCTATACAAGGGTCTAGTATTATCATCCAGCTTATCTACAAGTGACTTTTTAAATAAATCTTTAGAATTTTCATCTAAAGTAATAGCCTCTATTTCAACATCATATAAATGTTTTTCTTTATCTTCAAAAGTGAAATTAGCCTTGTCTCCATTAGAAACTATTTTTAACCCATGAAGTATTTCTGGAAGAGCTAAATATTGTGGAAGCATATTTTTTACCTGACTGTCATTTTCATGGGATATTATTTTTGCAATAGAAGCTTCCACTTCTTTTATATCTTTACCATTTACTTTTACTAATTTACAATACTGTATATTTTTATATTTATCTATAGTATTGCAAACATAAATACCATCCTTAAACCAATATAGGCTTATTGGATATATTTTTTTTGTTGAATCAAAGGTACACTGTGTATGAGCATCACCTACAGATGCCACTATCTTCTGTATACCAATTTTAACTTCATCATCATTCATGTTTGGTAGTTCTTTTTTTAAATTATTGATCTCACTATCAAATTCATCTTTTGTTATTTTAGAAAATAGGTTTTTATGCTTTTCAGGAAGAACTTTAGCTAAATATTCTATATCCTTTGTCCATTTAGAATTTCTATCCTTACCTATATACTTGGAAGCACAACCACTGAAAACACACGTGATAACTATCAAAACAATGGAAATATAAAATTTTATGCTGTTTTTTATAAATTTCATTTCAATTCCTCTTTCCAAAAACTATTTTCCATATACCTCATATTTTCTAGAATTGAATATTAAAGATACAATTCCCCAGCCTAATAAAGTCACTAAAATATTAAAAACAACGTTATTCCAATATATAGTTTTAGCAATATCCGTTATACCTTTATCTGATGATACTAATATAGAAACCATTCCTGCATATTGTTTAAACCTTTCCTGTGATGTGGTTCCTATTGCCCAGCCTATATGTTCCTGACCAGACAAATTTGATTTCATTATTAAATATAACCCTATAGTAGTAACGGTAATAGTACTAATAATTATAGCTGCACTTAGAATTTTATTTTTTACAAGCTTACTTAAAGCTAAAGCCATTCCTATTATAATTGGACCAGCAATAAAGCCAATAAGTCTTGCTAATATAAAATAAACAACACCTGCCTTTGGATTACTTGAGTCCATTATTTTTAAATAGTAAATTCCATTTAAACTAAATAGTTCATATATCAAACAAGTTGACCATATAATCATTAATCCTAAAGAAAAGGTTAATGATTTTACTAAAAATTTAGTGGAAGTTTTTATTGGTATCATATGTGTTATAACTTCTTTCCCCTTATAAAATTCATTATATAAATCAATAAAAACATATACTGGAATTATAATCCATGTAATACTACTTACTGCAAAAGTTGTACCCCTATAGTCATAATTTATTAATACAGCTGTACTCAAAATCAATTCTATTAATGTAAAAATACCAAATATGAGAAAGTGCTTTTTCATTTCAAGTTTAAACAAGTTTAAAATCATTTAAATCATCTCCTTAAACAAATCTTCAATAGATTTTTTATGCTTTTGCTTAATAGCTTCCACATTATCATGAAGTAAAACTTTACCTTCATTTATAAATACGACTTCATCAAAGAGTCCTTCCACATCATTTATAAGATGAGTACTTATGAGAATGGAACTATCCTTGTCAAAATTGTTAAGTATAATTTTAATTATCTTCTCTCTCATAGATGGATCAACTGCTGCAAGAGGTTCATCAAATAGAAAAAGTTTTGCTTTTCTTGAAAAGATTAAAGATATATTTAATTTTTCTTGCATTCCTTTTGATAGTGAATTTATCTTTGAATTTAAATCAAGTTCTAACTCCTCCACCATCTTAAGAGATTTTTCATAATCAAAATCCTCAAAGAAGTTTTTAAAAAATTTTAAAGCTTCTTTTATAGTCATCCACTCATATAAAAAATCTTTATCTGGCAAATATGCAACTATTTTTTTCGTTTTTTCACTAGGTGACCTACCATCAATTAGTATGTTGCCCCTATCATAGCTTAAGAGTGAAGCAGCTGTTTTTATGAGCGTAGTCTTACCAGCTCCATTTGGCCCTAATAGCCCAACTATCTTTCCTTTTTTTATTTCTAAATTTAAATTGTTTAAAGCTCTTTTTCTTCCATATTTTTTAACTAAATTTTCACATTGCAATAAATATTCCATGTTTATCCTCTCCTATTACTTTAGATTTCAATTTGATTTTAATAGTTAACTTCTAAGTAGTTATAAAGAAAATATTAAGAAAGTCTTAAGTTCAAATTCTTAAGATTTATCCTCCAGCCAACGACTAAAAATTCAAAATATTTTCCAACCATCCATGTATTGCATGGTAGTCTGTACTACTATATACATAGCTTGAAATCCATGCTAGTGAAAATAAATTAATAAAATCAGAAAAAAACAATCTCCCTTTGGACCAGATAGAAAGTATTACAGCTTAACTGATACGAGACAAAAAGAAATAGAGGAGTTTTTTGAAACATCCTCTTTATTTTAGTTCTAAGTTTTTAAATTTTAATAAACCTATTAATGTTGAAATCATGATTAGAATACTGCAATTTGATATAATATTATACAAATTTACTTGTGACATACTTATTTCTATAAGCATAAATGTAGGCATATGCCTTAAAAAGTCAGCAAAATAGTACAAATTACTACCTATTAAAAAGATAGCTATTATACATAATGCTACGAATATGGATTTATTTCTTATGAGTATAGCTAAACACATGTAAGTACTTATTAAACTAGAATATATTAATGCTGCTAAAATTATAAATTTAATCATTTGTGTAAAAACTTGAAAACTAAAAGCTCCATTCCATCCACTTATTGCCCCCCCTGCAATTGCTGCACCAAATAATAAAAAAGTTAATAAGATAAATATACTTAAGCATATTACTATTAATTTTGATATATATATTTTTACTCTTTTGTGGCCATATGCAGCTATGTTTTTAATTGTACCTTCAGTATATTCATCAATAACGATACTTCCTACTAAAAACATAGCTATTATTGATATGACAGGACAAAATCCAAAGGCTGAATAAAAATATTCTATAAACTTAGGGTGAATTCTGTCCTCAAAATTGTTCATTAAAATTCCAAATTCTCTTCCTTGAAAAGAGTCACTTAATATCCTAACTGTGTTCTTATCATGAAAAGATAAGTAAACGCACAAAATAATTAAAAATACTGTAATTACAGCTGACCTTCTGAAGGTTTTGTTGTATTTTAGTTTAAAGATTTCAAATTTTAATAAGTTATACATTATTATACGTACCTCCTATTAAACTTTTGAAATAATCTTCCAAATTTTCTTCACTTGGCATTATCTGCTCAATTACAATGTCTTCCTTAAAAATTGCAGTTGAAATTATTCCAGGATTATCAACATATTGATAAACTCTTATAGTTCCATCTGGCAAAACCTTAAAATTATTTATATTTAATTTTCTTTCTAAAACAAGCAAAGCTTTGTTTAAATTGTCAACTTTTATACTTAAGCTTCTTCTGCATTTTTCATTTAATTGTTTTGATGTAAGTTCTTCTAAAATCTTTCCCTTGTGAAGTATTCCATAAGAAGTTGCAATCTCATATAATTCCCTCAAAATGTGACTTGAAATAAGAATTGTTGTATTTCTTTCTTTATTTAATTTTTTCAGGGCTTCCCTTACTTCCATAATTCCTATTGGATCTAGACCATTTATAGGTTCATCTAATATTAAAAATTCTGGATCACCTAAGAGAGCTAAGGCAATTCCTAACTTTTGTTTCATTCCAAGTGAAAAATCCTTTACTTTTTTATCTTTTATATCATAAATTTTTAAAAGTTCTAAAACTTTTTCTACACTTTCTCTTCCTGGAATTCCCTTTTGCAATCTACAAGCTTCTAAATTTTCATAAGCTGTCATGCCTATATATAAAGCAGGTCTTTCTACTAAAGCCCCTATTCTTTTTCTAAGTATTGCCATTTTCTTTTCCCTATGTTCACCAAATAATTCAATTGAACCATCTGTAGGTGATGCAAGTCCTGTTATCATACGAAAGATTGTAGTTTTCCCAGCTCCGTTTTCTCCAATAAAGCCATAGATTTCTCCCTGCTTTATGTTAATATTCACACCATCAACAACTAAATTATTTCTATATTTTTTGATCAAATTTATAGTTCTTAAAACATACTCCACATTAATTCTCCCCTATTTATAATCAATAAACTTTAACAATTATATAGTTTAATTAATAAGCAAATATAAAATAAATATTAAGAAAGTCTTAATTTTAACTATCTAACTTGTACCCTATACCCCAAACAGTTTGTATATAATCCCCAGAACCTGCTTTTGATAACTTATTTCTTAAGTTGCTTATATGAACAGTAATTGTATTATCATCGCATATATACTCGTTTCCCCATACACTTTCAAATACATTGGACTTTGAGAAAACCTTTTTAGGGTAACTCATTAAGAGCTGTAAAATATCAAATTCCCTGGTAGTTAAAATAACATTAGTATTATTTACAAATACTTCTCTAGTATCTTTATTAAGAGAAATTTCCCCGAAGCTTAATATATTTTCATGTATATCCTCTGAAAACTCTTTATATCTTCTTAAATGTGAGTCTATTCTAGCTGATACCTCTTCTATATCAAAAGGTTTAGTAATAAAATCATCTGCTCCTATTCTCAAGGTTTTCACTTTAGTATTTGTTTCTTCCTTAGCTGAAATTATTACTACAGGCATATGACTAAGCTCTCTTATTTTAACTAGAAGCTCTTCCCCATCCATACCTGGTAACATTAAATCTAGTAAAACCATATCCCAATTTTCCTGTTCTAAATATATTAATGCTTCCGTTCCAGAATAAGCGGACTTAGTAATATACTCACTCATATTAAGCATATCACTCAACAACTTATTTATATCATTATCATCTTCTACTACTAATATTTTTATATTTCTTTTCATATATTTCACTCCTTCCTATTATTAAAAAATATATATGAATTATTCTTTTACTAATTCTCTAAAGCTAGATTAACCTTGATTAATAAGGATATCTAACCATTATTATACAACAAAATTCGTATACTTTCTTATATACACTTTAATCAATCTCTGATAGAAAATTGAAGCATCGCTATATTTATGATATAATCGTGTTGGTTTTTTATTAAATATAGCGTGAGAAAACCTATCGGTGTTTTCTCTTGAAAGGTAGTTGGCGCTACCTTTTTTTATTTTCCTAAAACATTTATGCTTGACTATGACGTAAGGTTATAGTGTATTATGCAAATATAATACAAAATGAACCAAAGGGATTTGATGTTATTATGTTAAAAGATATTATTCTCGAAGAAGTAAAGGATTTTTGAAATGAAGACACAATTTTTTACAGTCAAAGATATCGTACGAATAACAGGTGTTACTGCTAGAACATTACACTACTACGATAAAATAAATTTATTAAAACCAACTCGTTTATCGGATAATGATTATCGAGCTTATAGCAGAGAAGATTTAGAAAAGCTTCAAACTACTCTATTTTTTAAGGAAATGGATTTATCTTTAAAAGAAATATCAGATATTATGCAACTATCAAAACAAGAACAACTACAAATGTTAGAAATGCATTATCAAACTTTACTATCAAAACAACGACGATTAGCTACAATTATTAATGCGCTAGAGGATTATGTATCAGGAAAAGATATATTTAATTTGAATATCTTTAATAACTCACCTTCTTCTGACGATGTTCAGAAACTAATTGTAGAATGGAAAAGTTACCTAGAACAATATATGACTTGTGATACAGAAATTCTGAAATGTATTGCTAACACCTATAATTCTGATAGTAGATTTAAAAATTACATCAACCAATTCAGTGATGAAGATTTGAGTGACTTCCTTTATCAAGCAATTATGTGCTATTGTCAAAAATAGATGTACTGTTTGTAGATAGTAATTTTGCAAAGCATTTAGTTCAAAGTGGTAATTTAATGTGACATATGAATTATTTATAAACTAACGAATAAATCGAACTTTTACGAAAGGAAATAACATATATGAACAATACACTGATAGTTTATTATTCGCTTTTCAAAAACACAAAGAATTTAGCATTAGAAATAGCAAAACAGACTGGTGGTACTATAAGAGAATTAATTCCTGATAAGAATTATTCCTTTGATTATAATACGGCCGCTAAAGAAGTAAGGAATGAAATTTCTCGAGGATTTTGCCCTAAGCTAATATCTGGAAATGAATCAATAGATGAGTATCAAACAATATTTATAGGTACACCTAACTGGTTTAAAACATTAGCCCCGCCAGTTATGAGCTTTCTTAAACAACACAATTTTACAGACAAAACAGTAATTCCCTTTTGCACTCATGGAGGCGGTGGATTTTGCCAAATTGAAAATGATATAGCAAAAGAGTGCCCAAAATCCATAATTCTGCCTGGTATTGCTGTAAACGGTACTGTTGCATCGGAAGAGGTCACAAATTGGCTTAAGACAATTGGATACGAATTATAATAAATCCCAAAATTTACAAATATATTGGATGAATTAAACTGTAGCAAACTACTTTTTAAAGTAGTTTGCTACACCCCCATTAATCTATTTTTTATCTCTTATATGCTATTTCACCATTAATTAAAACCAACTGAGATTTAGCTTGAATATCAAATGAATGCTTATCAAAACCTAATCCTATGCACTTCCCCTAGTGCTGGATAGCAAGAATAATCTAATAACTTTTCTTGATATAGTTTAGCTTTAGTAAATGTTTTGAGAATAGTATTTCAGATGTTATAAATGAAGTTACTGGAATTATTAATATTATTCCTATTCCACCGCATAGGGATTGGAAAACCTCTGAACAAAATACCTTTGCATTTACTATGTTTAAAATAGAATAATGTAGTTCGTTAAAATAAATTATTAATGTCATAAATCCACCTATATATGCGAATAGTAAAGTGTTTGTCATAGTTCCCAAGATATCTTTTCCTATATTCATACCATAGTGGAATAAGTTTTGTTTTGTTATAGCAGGATCACTTTTATGTATTTCATACAGGGAAGAGGATATAGATATAGAAACATCAATTATAGCTCCTAATAGTCCAATTAAAACTTCGCACAATAATACTTTAGTAAAATTAAGCTGCACATAAACTGAAACAAATGCAATGGTCTCCGCTTGTTCCTTACCAAATCCCTGAATTTTTGCATTAGTTCCTATTTTATAGGTCATAAGTAAAGTTAATAATATTACTATAGTTACGGATAATAACGATGAAACAGTTTTTGCATTTACCCCATTTACATAAAATAAAGTAATTATAGTAATTAATACAGAAAAAATTATAGTAACTTTTATTGGTTCAAAGCCTGAACTTATTACGATTAGCATTATAAATAAAATTAAAAAGTTAAAAACTAATGTAAAAAAGGACTTTACTCCTCGTCTGCCACCGATAACCATCATTAAAACAAAGAGAATAATTAGCAAAATTAAAGATGTATTCATTTCTTAAACTTCTCCAATCTTATTCTTTTTTATGAGGAACACTGAAGTATAAATAGAAATAGGAATGCTTAAAACTACTCCTATGCTTCCGGTGATAGCTCTTATAAGTTCCAGTGACATATTAATATTAATGATATAAGAAATAGGATAATTATTTCTAAAGAGCAGCAAAATAATAGGCATACTACCGCTAATATAAGCAAATAATAACGTATTTGTCATGGTACCCATAATATCCTTTCCTAGTTCAAAGCCTGATTTAATAAGTCCCTTTGTTTCAATGTTTGGATTTATATCATACCTCTCTTTTACAAATGAAGATATAGATATTGCGATATCCATTATACCTCCTAGAGTACCTATAAGTATTTCCGTAAGAAATATATTCTCTGGAGCGTGTGTTAAAAACTCCATCTCTTCAAAATGAATGCCATTCCAATTATTTAACTTAATTACTAATAAGGATATGAGCATAGCAATTAAAGTGGCTATCATTGTACTAACAATTGCAGAAAAAGCTTTTTTATTTCTTCCAGAAACTATTGTAATAGATAAAATAATGAATAAAATACTTGCAACTATTGACCCTATTGTGAAATTAAATCCATATAAAAACAACTGAACCAATATTAAAAAAATACATATATTAATGATTACACTACATAGAGACCTAAATCCCTTATATCCACCAATTAATAGTATTAATACTACAAATAGCATTATAGTATACCCCATATAATTATCTCTTTTAAAATCAATTATTTGGGAGGATACAATATTCTTATTAGCATCTTCTTTAACTGTTACGAAAACCTCATCATTTACCTTCAAATCTAAATCATTTATTTGTGAAAATGAAGCTTTATTTTGCAATTCTATTTCTTGACCTTTATGATGACCATTCATAATAACTGCTTTGATTTTCTGATTTTTTATCTGTTCAGTTTCACCATTTATACCATGTGCAGTAGAATACTTTTCATCAACAGATATTATTTTTGCTATGGTTTTGTCATAAAAGCTCTCATTCTTTGATAAAAAAAGATAGCTTACTGAAAAAATGATTATAATAAAAGCTAACATTATCAAAGACTTCTTACTAAGTCTTAATTTAAAATTCTGCATTTATACTATCTCCCTAAGTGTCTTAAGTAATTTTTTACGACAATAATACCACTTTAAAATAAATTTGTAAATCATGAGAAAGATAGTAATCTTATCATCAATCCCTGTATTTTTAAATTAAGAAAAGTAAAGCTTTTTTGCGCCAACTGATTAAAAATTAAACTCCTCTTCCCAATTAAATTCCCCAGATTTTTCTAAGCTCTCAGGCCAATGACTGCACCATTCTGGGAGCTGAGGACTTTCCACTCTGTCAAGACTTGGTGTATATGGTTTTAAATCAATGACTGGAGTACCATCATTAGCATCAATATAGGCAAGTTGAATCCTACCATTTTCGTGATCAATGTAGATGATTTGTGCAGCAGTCAGGGCTATTGGGTTCGGTCTAAAGGGTGATCGAGTAGCAAATATCCCCAAGGTTGACGGTCCTTTCTTATAGGGCGAAGAAGCTTCTAATACGCTTCTAGACTCCTTATTGTCGCAGTCATCAAACCACCAAATAACATCTACATGGCTAAATCCATCTAATCCTTTTAATGCAGGAATATAACTTTTATTCAGTTCTATGAACATTCCCTCCTCACATATTTTGATTTTTCCTATTGGGTTTACTGATAATTTTTCCATACTAAAACCTCCATTTTTTTATTCTTCAACCTTACTGTAAACCCTATCACCATGTGAGAGTCAATATATAGAAATATAACCAACAGAAAAATTTCTGCTGGTTGTATCAAACAATTCTATATACTTATTTTTCCACAGGAATTTGAATTTCCGTTAGATACTTGTCCGGTTCTTTCTCATTCCAGGGGCCTCTATGGCATATTTGTCTATTTTGACCTGTCATTTTGTATTGATTATGCTGCATAAGCCAATGTGCAAAAGTCTCATATGCAGGTCCAATATTTTCAAAGGGTCCGTATACCATAGCACAAGCCATTGTCTCCACTTTCTCTGTCTCGCGAAAGGTAAAGCCTTTTTTACTTTCACCCATACGATTCACAACAACACATACTTCAACATCTACATCAGCATCCTTGTATTCTACATCATGATAAATGGCGAAATCGCTGCTGTTTTTCGGTATATCAATATTTTCTTCCTTTATAAAATTGAACAATTCCTCCCACAGCATACCTTCACTAAAGTAGTTAGGAATAATTTTTCGCAGTGAAAGCACTTGATAACTAGGTATGCTTTTAAGCGAAACGTTGTAATTCATTGATATTTTTTCTTCCATAATGTCATTGATTGCAATATCAATTTTAGCAAGTCTTTGTTGTTCCCTATTTATTATTGATTCTATTTCCTGACGTTTGTTTTTAAGCTGCTTTGTTATAAAAGTATTGTCCCAATTACTTAAGGCTACCGCAATTTCTGAAACATTAAAGCCCGTATCCCGTAAAAAAATTATCTTATGTAAAGTATGTATTTGTTCAACAGAGTATAATCGATAGCCGGTGAATTGACCAATTTGGGCAGGTTTTAAAAGACCTGTCTCATCATAGTATCTCAACATTCGTATAGAAACCTGCGTTAGTTTTGAAAACTCCCCTATTTTAAACACTTTAGCACAGCCCCTCTTTTGGATTTAATAGGTAACCTCCCCATAATCTTAGAAAATGCGTCATAAAAACCACTGGAAGAATCATTACCTGAATCTATCTGTGTATTAATTATTAAGCTTCAAACGCCAATTATTACATCGCATAAAACTCCCTGGCGGGTATTCAAATTCGCATTCCGAGATAAATTCAAAGCCTAACTTTCGACAAATTGCGTTAGAAGCAGGATTATTGATTGAAGGGAAAGCGTGAATGTAGCTATACTTGTTCTCGGCAGATGCTGCGTCTATTGCTAACTTCACAGCAACTGTTGCTATCCCTTTCCCCTGAGATGAAGGTAGTACACTCCATCCCATTTCGTATATGCTTTCACCATTCCAAACTTTTTGCCAATAACCTACAGAGCCAACTGCCTCCAAATCTGGATATAATGTAATGCTATACATACATCCCTTACCACATAGCTCAAGATATCGTTTGTGACGCTTTAAAATCTGTTCTTTGCTCTCTGGGCCTCCCAGATGTTCCATCATTTCTGGTTCGTTAATGCCAAAGAGCAAATCAAGATCCTTATCTTCCCAAGGATTAATCTGAACACTTTGATTGTTAATTCGTTCCAAAATCTTTTTCCCCCTTTGCCATTTCTTAATTTGATCAACGGCGCGACTGCTTCACAATTCCTTGTGAATACAAAAGATATTTAGTCCTTATCTTCAATGACAGCAATTCCGTCTATTTCAAGAAGGCAAGCTGGACGCGCAAATTCCGAGACAAATAGAACGGTGACCAAAGGTGGATTCTCTAATAAACCGGCCACTTCTTGGAATGCTTTGTAACCAATTCGCGGATCGCATCCACTGAGTAAATAGATATTAAGTTTAACCAGATTGGCAAAACTTGCATTTTCAGAAGCTAAAATAGTCGCGATATTATTAAGCGCTTGCTTTGTCTGCAATTCCAAATCACCGGCTCCAATCAGCTCACCTTTTGAATTAGTAGCATTTTGTCCGCCTATATAAATTGTTTTTGCTTTTCCGCTTACGGTAATCGCTTGACTAAATGCTTTTGACACGAATAACCCTTCCGGGTTTTTATGCTCCATTTTAAATTCACTCATACTTTTTGCTCCCTTCAATCAAATCTATCCTTTTGTTTTTATCTGCTTTTAAAGCTATCCGCCCATTCTCTTACTCTACAGGTGCTTTCTTCTTCTGATAAATCCTCAATCCTGGTCATAATGGACCATCTTACCCCAAAAGGATCCAAAATGCTCCCGAATCGATCACCTGAAACAAAGTTAACAATCTTTTCCCTGACTTTTGCTCCCCTTGCCACTGCATTTTCAAACACCTGATCAACATCTGCAACGTAAATTGCCAAAGAATAACATGCATTATCCTCAGTTGGCGGCAAGACCAATTTGTATGACGGATTCTCTGCTCCCAGCTGCAAAAAGCCATTGCCAAAATCTAATTCCGCATGAACAACTATCTTATTACCATTTCCATCGAAAAATTCAGTAATATCCTTAACCCTTGCATTAAAAACTGTCTTATAGAACTCTATTGCTTCAGAAGGATTCTTCACTACTATAAATGGTGTTATAGCTGTAAAGCCGTTGGGTATTCCATCCTTTGTATATTTACCTGTTACTCCTATATATTTTTTGCAATCAGCCATTTTGGTACCTCCTTTAAATTATGCCAAAATATTATTAAGCATGTGTTTATTGGATCGAATTCATCAAGCGTAATCAATCATTTATTTGGATCAATGCTTTTCATTATTATAAAACAGCTTCACTGACAACTGCTGTCAGTAAAGCTGTTAAATCTGATAATATTCCATTAGCTCCGATGCAACAGCAACAAGCTTTTTCTTCAAACTCTGCGGTTCGATTACTTGAATGGCCTTTCCATAAGATAGAAGAAAATAAGGTACATATGCATGAATTGCTCTTTCGTCAAGTAAAAAGACTGCTTGATTTGATGTCCTCTCTTTCAGATGATGACCTAAAAACCAATGAATGCACAAATCGTCCAAAGCTTCTGATCTACCACTGATAATTAATGAAATCACTCCATCCTTACTGGTTGGATCAGGCAAAAGATTCTGCAAAAAAAATTCCCTAGCAGAAAAGGCTTCAGGCCTTTTAAATATCATTTGTGTCCCTTTTATCTGTAAAATCCGTTCAGCCCGAAAGCTTCTGATTTGATTCCTAAGATGGCAAAATCCTATCGTATACCATTTATTGTTCCAATAAAGTATTCCATAAGGATCAATCACTCTTGACCGGGGTTGTTCTTCATGGCTTGTGCGGTATTCAATTTCTACAGAATATTCGTTTGCTACAGCCCGCTCCAGTTCTTCCAATGTCGTCTTAACAGAAGGGGCAATATTACGGTTTATAACTTCAAAACCAGCTAGATGGCGATTGAGAGTACTTTCTTGTTCCCGGTTTGAATACATTTTTAATTTTTGAGTTGCATTACTTAATGACTCGCTGAAAGGGTATCCTGCTTCTTTGGCAAATACAGCGGCATGAAGAAGCGCTTTTTGTTCTTCAACATCAAAAAACAAAGGTGCTTGAATAAAATTGTTCAGCAATCTATACCCACCGTTCTGTCCTGCATCTGATAAAATCGGTACTCCGCTTGCACAGAGCGAATCAATATAACGGTAAGCGGTTCGTATATTTATCTCTAATTTTTCCGCAATTTGCTTGGCAGTTATTTTTGCTCCTGAATTCAACATCCAAAGAATTGCCAGCATATTATCATTTTTTGCCATGGGACGCCCTCCTCTCCTGCTTTTCTTCCAATGCAACTATTCTGTGATCTTCAGTCAGCAATTTCATCTGACTGAGATAACAAATTTTATTCCTCTGACATTTCGGTAAAATTCAATTTTTTATATGTTTCTCTAATATATACTCTAGTAGCTAAAATTAATTATGTCAAATGGAATGTTAATAGAAAGTTTTCATAACTTGTTTATTCAAAAACTAATTAAATTTTATTTCATATAGATATGAATAGAGTGCAATCCCTTGTTCAAGAAATGTACTCTATTCATGTTCTTCATATTCATTTATTCAACGATATAAGGAATAATTTTCTCAACAGTGATAGATATCAGATAACCTTAGAAATCTACTTTATCCGGATGAAGCCCTGAACTTCCACAATCGGTTAGTCTGTCAATCTTCTCAACATCTTGTATACCGATTTCAAAGTCAAATACCTCAAGATTATTTTTAATTCTCTCCGGTGTAACAGACTTTGGCAATGGAACAATTCCCTTTTGAATAATCCAGCGCAGACTAAGCTGAGCTACGGATTTTTTGTATTGATCCGCAATTTCCTTTAATACCGGATGCTTCAAAATCTGTCCGTTTGAAAATGGAGCCCATGCCTCCACCAAAATATTGCGTTGCTTACAAAACGCTACGGTTTCCTCCTGCAACATGCCAGGATGGAATTCGATTTGATTCACCATCGGTTGAATCTTAGCGGTTGCCAACAACGGCTCTAAATGGTGCGGAAGAAAATTACTAACTCCGATTGCTTTGATTTTACCCTGTTTATAAAGTTCCTCAAATGCTCGCCAGCTCTCGCTGTTTGCTTCCTGCCAGTTATTCTTGGATGCTTTTGCAATAGGCCAGTGGATAAGGTATAAATCCAGATAATCAAGCTGTAAATCCTCTAAAGTTCGATTAAAAGCAGCTAATGTCTTTTCATATCCTTTCTCATCATTCCACAGCTTACTTGTTACAAATAATTCCTCACGTGCCACACCGGATTTACGTATAGCTTCCCCAACACTTTTTTCATTTCCATAAGCGGCAGCGCAGTCGATATGTCGATATCCCGCCTTGATTGCGTTTAATACAGACTGCTCTGTTTCCTCTCCACTAGGTGTGCGGAATGTACCGAATCCTATATTCGGAATCTTATAGTTGTTGTTTAATGTGTAAAAATTTTCTTTCATAATTATTTTCCTTTCTGATTTATTATCATATAAAATTTGTCATAACATGGTCTTCTTCTACAGGAGCAGGTATTTTTTCTTTTCCAGCTCATCTGCCATAACCTTGAGTGCCTGACTTGTATTATCCTTTTCTCCTATACGGCAAGTATAGACCCTACACTTAACTGTAAGTCAATAGTATCTGCAAAAAAAATTCATATTCTTAAATTCATACTCCTTTCCCTCCGATACAGCAAGTATAACCTTACACTTAACAATATTCATAATCATCCTTGACTTAGAGTTAAGTGTAAGTTATATAATATATAAAAAACTATTCGAGGTGATAAACGTGAACTATACCATAGCACAAGCCGCTAAAAAAATGAGTTTAACAATATATACATTAAGATACTATGACCGTGAGGGGCTGCTCTCTAATGTTAAAAGGGATAAATCAGGCAACCGTATTTTTACAAGGGATGATATGGAAATGCTTTCACTTATATGCTGTCTTAAGAATACTGGAATGCCTATTAAGAAAATAAAGCAATTCACAGACTGGCAAAATGAAGGTAATAATACTCTTCATTCCCGTAACGATATGTTAGTAAAACATAAAGAAGATGTTTTAAAGCAAATCGAAGATTTAAAAAAACATCTTCGTTTGATTGACCGAAAGCTCGATTATTACCATGATGCCTGCCAGGCCTATGATACGGACTCACCAATTCCAACCTGTTGCGAATATACGGATAATGATTCAGAATTTTAGGTTTAACTTTAACAGATATGACTGCATATTATGGCCAGGATATCAATCCGGTAGCGATTTAATTGTACTTTTGCTTCATCAATGGTAAAGCCCTTATTGAAATGCTCAACTACTTCTGGCATAGCAGATTCTAGACCGATATTAAGCTCATTAATCTTTAAGGCTCTTAATTCCTTTAGTTCTTCATCGGTTTTATTGATTATGTTTTTTATTGAGGCATACATAGCTATAGTTTCAACTTCAGGTAAGATTTCATTGATTTTAATTGCTATTAATTTTAATTTATTTGCACTCAGGACGAAAGGATCAGCATTAACTAAAAATATACGACTCACTTTACGATAAGCTTTTCTTGCTTCTAACAGATCTTTTTCGATTTGTTCCATTGATTCAGTCTGAAAAGGAACATCCTTATACATTGTACAAAAGCTACATTGATTATGGCTACATCCTACTGTAACTTGTAATAATAATGAATTTGCTTCAAATGGTGGACGATAAACAGGGTTAGTATATTTCATTTTCATCTCTCCTCATAATTGATAATACGCTGCTATATAGTCATAAAAGTACAAACTTTATGGCTTTTGCTCCGTAAAGGAGATTCAATTGCCTTAATGGAGTTTGCAGCCATTAATTATTTTGTTATACACTAAGTTTAGACCCTACACCTAACTGAAGGTCAATAGTAAAAATAGCAAAACATATTAAATTTTCATAAACTTCTTATCTACAATTGTTTTTTATAAAAGTAAAGGTATCAGGACTTATTCATCCTGATGCCTTTGGATTTTCATCTGTGCAATTTTCATTTTTAGGGTGTCATCTTCACGATTTAACTCAATTCTATTTAGCATTTGGTCTTTTACCCTCTGAAATCAAAGCATTAATTCTTTCAATTAACTTAGGAAGTCCTTTCATTGTCTTTATAGTGAAATCCGCACCAATGTCTAAAAAACTTTTCTGAGTGTTTTCAATAGCTTCATTTTTTTCTATCTCTGAAAGATTAGCAAAATCCTCATAACTCAGTCCCATTTGTGAACTTCCAATCACTACTCCTACAGACCATACTCCAGCATTTATTCCTTCTTTTATATCCGCTGCTGTATCTACTATAATATCTTCTGGTGTTGGTTTCATTGATTTAATCATCATATCAATTATATGTCTTGGTGTTCTAAACTGTCCATTTGTACCTGCTGTAGTAACTTTTGAAAGTAAGTATTCATAAAGGTCTCCCTTTGTATCTTTCATTCCATATAGTTAATATAAAATAGCTAAGTTTCCAGAAGAAATAGAGGTAATAGACACACTTACATACCTCATAGTTAATATAAAACATACCATCTAATTTGATATTGTAATTTGAAAATATATATTTACATACCTCATAGTTAATATAAAACTAATAAATTTACAAGTATATCATTTAAAAATATTTAATTTACATACCTCATAGTTAATATAAAACCTTAGGTGTTGCAAGTTCTATTGGTACAACTGTAAACATTTACATACCTCATAGTTAATATAAAACTATTATTCTTTACAGAACAGGATTTGAAATTAATTAATTTACATACCTCATAGTTAATATAAAACCAAAGAGATGTGGACTTATATAATAAAATAGGACCTGATTTACATACCTCATAGTTAATATAAAACAATGAAACTGGATTATCATTTTAATTCAAATGAAAGAGATTTACATACCTCATAGTTAATATAAAACTTATCCCATGCTAGAAGTAAAGAAAGGATTTTTATATTTACATACCTCATAGTTAATATAAAACCTTTTTGTATCATACTAACTTCATACTTATTAAAAATTTACATACCTCATAGTTAATATAAAACTTTCTGGTTCTTTTGAAATAAATTGAACAGATTGCATATTTACATACCTCATAGTTAATATAAAACCTGGAGTATCTCCCACGCTCGTATCACCACTTACGTAATTTACATACCTCATAGTTAATATAAAACTTATGGTATTTTCATATTTTATTATTAGTTTCTTATATTTACATACCTCATAGTTAATATAAAACATGCGGTGTAGGTAATAACACAGTTTCTTCGCCTGTATTTACATACCTCATAGTTAATATAAAACGAAAGGGAACGCTAGGCGGCTTATAAATAAATTACTGGATTTACATACCTCATAGTTAATATAAAACGCTCGAAGCCGCTCTCGTCTACCAGGTATAACACTTTTCCATTTACATACCTCATAGTTAATATAAAACTACTCTCTTAATCTCCAAAAAGCTATGCACGGTCGTATTTACATACCTCATAGTTAATATAAAACTTGTGCTTTCCCTCTATATTTTTTATCAAAGGTCTTAATTTACATACCTCATAGTTAATATAAAACCTTAATATTTTGTTGGACATGCTTCCAAGTAGATTGAATTTACATACCTCATAGTTAATATAAAACCTGCTAAGTTAAAAGAACTTATAAATTTAGTAAATGAATTTACATACCTCATAGTTAATATAAAACAGATAGTTGTGGAGCTAGATGAATTATTCCCAAATTTATTTACATACCTCATAGTTAATATAAAACGAATATTTGTAAGAGCTGCTTACAAGAGTTAAAGAAATTTACATACCTCATAGTTAATATAAAACTTGAAGTTCTTCCTTCCGGTATACAAAGATATCCTTTATTTACATACCTCATAGTTAATATAAAACACTAGGTTCTTGTTAAGGCAATTAAGCCTTGTTACTTATTTACATACCTCATAGTTAATATAAAACAAAAATTCTTAATTGAAATAAATCCCTGGATTAAAAATTTACATACCTCATAGTTAATATAAAACAAATGCAAAATTTACACTTGGGAAATCTTTAAGAAATTTACATACCTCATAGTTAATATAAAACCCTATCAACTATACCTGAAAGATATTTAATCTCTTTATTTACATACCTCATAGTTAATATAAAACCATGTAGGGTTAATCGTTCAGCGTCTGCAGCATTCATATTTACATACCTCATAGTTAATATAAAACTATTATAATTTCCATTTAGGTCCTGGAAGAATAGTAATTTACATACCTCATAGTTAATATAAAACGCGGAAGACTTCAAGTAAGAAACTACAACGATAAAGAATTTACATACCTCATAGTTAATATAAAACAATAAACGCTGATAGCACAGCTGCAACAACACTTAATATTTACATACCTCATAGTTAATATAAAACTTAATGTTCGGAGGTTAAAATGATTACTTTATATACATTTACATACCTCATAGTTAATATAAAACCAAAAGAGAAGTTGAAAGATTGTCAAAAGATTTACCATTTACATACCTCATAGTTAATATAAAACTTTGACTTTAAATATAGCAATTCTATAGATCACTACAATTTACATACCTCATAGTTAATATAAAACGTTGTTAAGTTGTTCTATCAATTCCTTATTATCTACATTTACATACCTCATAGTTAATATAAAACTCAAAAGTAAAAGAAATATTACTTAAAAACGACATTGATTTACATACCTCATAGTTAATATAAAACATATTTGTTCTTCTTTATATCTCATATTTACAATTGCAATTTACATACCTCATAGTTAATATAAAACCAGCCAAGTACATCCTTAAATCCATGGTTGTTACTGATTTACATACCTCATAGTTAATATAAAACTTTTTACTATTATAAACTCCAGCCCAACCATATGTATTTACATACCTCATAGTTAATATAAAACATTTCTTTGCATATTCTATAATTTCTCCATGCTTATATTTACATACCTCATAGTTAATATAAAACAGATTAAGTGGTGTAAATGCTAGTTATATAAGTGCTAATTTACATACCTCATAGTTAATATAAAACACCTTTATCAGTAATGAGTTCAAACCGTGTAACTGTATTTACATACCTCATAGTTAATATAAAACCAGATATAGCATTTGCAAAGTACAAAATGACACCAATTTACATACCTCATAGTTAATATAAAACCTAAACTCTTTTCCACACGTTTCACATATGAATTTTTATTTACATACCTCATAGTTAATATAAAACCGTTAATAGCATTAACAAAAATATTTAATTTCCATGTATTTACATACCTCATAGTTAATATAAAACTCAAGAATATAATTATATTCATTTCACAATTTTCAGTATTTACATACCTCATAGTTAATATAAAACTTTAAAAGTTAACCCAGATACATTTAATGCATACCCATTTACATACCTCATAGTTAATATAAAACCTGGGCTGAAAGTTGATTTTTCAAAGCCTCAATATCATTTACATACCTCATAGTTAATATAAAACCACTGGCGAATACAAAATGCAAAGAATAATAATAAAATTTACATACCTCATAGTTAATATAAAACACCTGTATATTTACTCTTTATGTTTTTAAGATTATCTATTTACATACCTCATAGTTAATATAAAACCTATTTTTATTGAATTATTACCAAATGCTTTATTTGATTTACATACCTCATAGTTAATATAAAACTCTGGAAGATTTGCCCTTGTAAGAGCTTCCGCAAAAACATTTACATACCTCATAGTTAATATAAAACTGAAAATCCTTTAATGCCTTTTCAAACGGTCGAAACCCATTTACATACCTCATAGTTAATATAAAACCAGCATGCCCACTAATTACAGCTTCAGTACTATTTTCAACATTTACATACCTCATAGTTAATATAAAACGTAGAATGATATATGAACATGATTATACTGAAATAAATTTACATACCTCATAGTTAATATAAAACGCGCGTTTACTAACTTATCATCTATCTGTTCTCCTGCATTTACATACCTCATAGTTAATATAAAACGACAGTGCTATGAAGGCTACAGGCAAAGAAAGAATTAATTTACATACCTCATAGTTAATATAAAACTTCAAATGATGAAGAAGCAAAATTTAGCTTCATAGAGATTTACATACCTCATAGTTAATATAAAACCATTTTTGCTTATAGTTCTTGCAAGTTCTAGTAACTTATTTACATACCTCATAGTTAATATAAAACCCAGAAAATTTTATGTTATGGAAGAACTTTAATCCTTATTTACATACCTCATAGTTAATATAAAACTAGAAAAATGATTAGTGGATCAACAGCATCATACATATTTACATACCTCATAGTTAATATAAAACCCAACAAATAAAAATAATAGACCCATTGAAAATACTAGCTTTTCTTCACATAAAAAGATTACAAAATCGTCACTTCTGCAGTAAGGCTCCAGTAGTGAATTTCTCAAATTAAGTTTTAACCCTCTTAAGCTAGAAAAATCAAGCCTTCTCATTCACTTGCGAAAAAAGTAGGTTTACTGCAAATTTATAAAAATAATTCATCGTAACCTTTTTCTTTACCAACCACATCCTTTGCTATATTCTTCGGATTACTAATTCTATAAACATATAAGGAATCCTCCTGCTTATTTAAACTTTTCCCTACTTCCGCTAAGCATTTATGTAATTTAGCTTCTGTTATAACTCCCTCAAAAACTGAATTCTGAGTCCACACTAAATACTTTTTCAATATTTTTCTAATTCTATTTACCCTTTTCTCTCCGACATCATAGGTTAAAATAACAAATATAGTTAACACCACACTTTTCATAGATTTACTATAAACCCTTATAATCTATTTTTAAAAATGATTTTTTTACCACCAGGCCTTTAAAGGCTTATAATTCTCTTCTCCAATTAAATGTTTTATTATTTTATAACATTCAAGCTTAATAAATGTTCTGTACGATACTTTTCTATTTAAGCTTCTATGTTTAATTGTAGTTTCTAGCTTCTTTTCATATTCTCTAATAAATTTTTTCTTTCCATTTTCGCTTAAAAAACATACACCTTCATAGTTATCAAAATCTTCTTGTTTAAGCATGCGGTTATTAACCATATAAAATATTAAAGGATCTATTATAAGAGGCTTAAAAATTTCAGCGACATCTAATGTTAAAGAAAATCTTCTGCTAGAAGGCTCATGAAGATAACTTATGGTAGGATCAAGCTGAGTATGATACATTTCTCCAAGAACTGTTGTATACATAAGACTATTTCCAAAGGATATTAATGCGTTAACTGGGTCAGTAGGTGGTCTTTTTTCTCTCTTATCCATTGTGAATCCATTGGATAATATACCGTTAAATGCTCCATAATAGCACATTCTCATCCTTCCTTCTGCACCCATTAATTCATCTATTGCTTTAGCCTTATCTATATTTTCTCTTTCATTTTCTATTTTCTCAATTTGTTCTTGAGTAGTTTCCTTATACCTTCTTAAGTTTTTTAATATATGATGTGCCGCTCCATCTATAAAAGACTTTGCCATATATAGCCTTTTATCGTAGTTACTATAATGTTCTCCTTGCTTAACAAGTAGAAGACCAGATACTCTCTTCTTTCTAGGATAAAAACTACCAGTGTAAAAACCATAATAATTATAAAAGTTCAGAACAACTCCATATTGGGAAATGTAATTTAATAGCTTAGTATTCAAATCTATTTCTCCGAAAAGGTGAATTCTTTCTGCTTCTTCTATAGGTAAAGCTCTTTTGTTTTCCTGGCTATCTATAAAGTATACAGTATTATCTTTTCTTTTAATTCTTCCTTCACTAAAAATATAATAGTCCTTACTCATTATTCTTCCTCCTTAACATAGCAAAACTCATAATATGCACATTTTTTACAATATGGTGCTTTTATTGCTCCAGGAGGTTTGTCCTTTTTCAATATACTTTTTATATCTATCAATGCTGCTTCTATTTCCATTTCATCTTGCGGTGTTAACTCTATTTCTTCTACTTTTTTCTCCTTAACATAGTTGATTGTTCCTTTTTTATTTATTCCTAAAGCTTTCAAATAATAAAGATAGTAAAGAAGTTGTTTTCTATCGCTTTCCTCCATCTTGCTAGATATTTTAACTTCTTTAACGTAGTCTTTGTCTAGTATATCTATTTTTATCATATTATCAATTAGAACTTCTTTCGTATTAGCCCTCGTGTAGGAATTCTCATGCACAACTTTTCCCTGAAGTACTCTATCGCTGTTATGCTCCATGCTTATTCCTTTATCGAAGAGCCAAAGTTTTCTTTTACACACATAATAATAATTAAGTTTTACACCTTGTGTTTTAAAGATTTCTAAATCGAATTCCATTTAATCCTCCTATGTTTACCAAATATTATCTAGCTCTTCGTCCAACATTATACCTTTCCCCTCATCATCCAACCCACTATATTTAACATTTAATACTTCTATATACTTAATACTTGTGGGCATCAGTTTTTTAGTTCTTATTTTACTCTTAGGTATATTTAGTGTTAACTTATTTATTTTCCTCAGCAATTCTCCTTTATCTTCAACTTCAGCATCTTCATAGCATTCAAATAAATAAATATTTTTGTCATAAATCTCTTTAGGAATTACAGTTATTGAATCTATATCTCTTAAAAGTTTTTGTGCTTTCTTCTGTTCTACTTCATAATCAATAGTATTATTCAAGCAATTAATAGCTTTCTTAAACTCCTCGTAGAACCGAGTACCTTTTAACTCTTCCTTAGAATACAGCTTATCTACCATCTTCACTTTATCTTTTTCAGTCATAAATCCGTCACTTGATTCATTAACAAATTTTTCTAGAAAGCTTATACCCTTTTCTACTATTTCCTTATCATAAATACTTCCTACTCCTGTAGCATCCTTCGTAAATATATAGACATTAGGATCTTTAACCTCTTTTTTCCCCTTCCTATTACATCTCCCAAAACGCTGAAATGAACTATCTAAAGTTGAAATTTCCGTATATAGATAATCAAAGTCTACATCTAATGAAGCCTCCACAATTTGAGTGGTTACCCAAATACCTGGTTCTTTATTTTCTTTGTTAGAACCTGCAAAATCTTTAATTCTTTCTTCTAGCAAAGCTCTATCTTGTTGAATGAACATAGAATGAAGAAGATTACAGTTTTTAACCTCTCTATTCTTTAACTCTTCATAGAATTTCAATGCCTTTTTTACCGTATTAACTATAACTAACACTTTGCTTTTAGAGCCTTTTTCAATAATCTCATCTATGGCTTCATCTATATTCTCATCTATTATACTTACTCTGTGCCTTTTATCCTCTGATAAATCCTCACAATACTCAAAATCATTAATACCATTTTCTTGAAGATAATCTTTGTATATTCGTGGAAGGGTAGCTGTCATTATCATAAATTTGCCACCAATATTATAAAGCATTACTATGCCCTTTAATATAGCTGCAGCAATCTCTGGTGTGTATGCCTGTATTTCATCTATCACTACCTTTGAATAAGCAAGAGTTGCATATATTTTTTCATACCCCTTATGTTTGAAAGGAAACTTAAATAATTGATCTATAGTTGAAAAACTTAATTTTTTAGATAGAAGTTTTGATTGTTCATATACCTGAGACGCATTTTCTATACCTTGTTCTTCTAAATAATCCAAGCTGCTTGAATGAATAAGACCAGTATATTCTTCAAAACCTATTTCACTACTTACTCTTGAATAAAGAGCATTTATACTAACTCTAAGAGGCAAAGTTATAAAACCTTTATCGTCATTTATCCAAAATAATGCTGCTTCAGTTTTTCCTCTACCAGTTGATGCCACCAAAATCACATTTTTGTCACGATTATCATAGGCGAATTTTTGGGCGTTTCTTGGTTCAGAATTAAATTCAGTTTTTATGTATTCTTTTGTTTTTTCTGCTAAATTTACTTCTGCTTTATCTTCAATATCCACATGAGCTGAAGCTGAATGATCTATTCTATGTAACAGCCCTTTTGACATTATATAAAAATTATAGTTTTTATCTCCTTCTTTTATTCTTTGACCGCTTTTTAGGTAATCTAAATATCTATAATCACAGCTTTTGCGAACTTCAAAGCCCATATGCTCCTTAAGTATTTCTATTTTATCTTCTAAATCTTCTTCAATAACTTTTTCTATATACTCTATTAAATACTTATCTACTTGTTTATCTCTCTCATGATGATATCCAATAGTCTGAATAAGTATATTCATCAATTCTTCATTATCATATATATCTAGTTTTTTATAAGGAATAAAAGTTGGAGATAAATAATTATGTGGTATGTCGTTTTGAAATGATGTTTCTAATTCTTCTTTCTCTAGCTTGTTTCTTATAACATTTTGAAAAGGAGTGAATACTTTTCCAAAATCATGATACTTAATAGCTACATCCAACAATTTCCAAAAACTTTCTTTATCTTTGCCAATTATTTTGTTTATTTTACTCTCATATACCTCTCTAAGCTGATTATAGCTACCTATTAAGCTGTTTGTATGTTGTTTTAAGGTTTCTTCTGGCTTAGATTTGGCATATATTATTGAATTAATGTCTTCCATCTAAATCGCTCCCCTAAATTATAAAAATTCTACAATTCCTAAGTAAATATGCTTTAAAACTATAACTTTCTTATTGCCACATTATACATAAATGTTTTAAATTTAATTATGTGTGCAGCAACTACTGCACACATAATTAATCACATAACTACGAGGTTAAAAATACTGGCAAATCTTCGTTATCTACAATTACTTTATTTCTATTTAATCGTTCCCCTTCTTCTACATACAGGACATCAACTTTTTGCCAACTTCTGATTTCATCTTTTACCTCATACTTAAGGTTCAACTTATACCTAATTCCATTTAACTTGCACTTTCCAATTGCCTGTTTATGTTTTTCTATAGGTATGTAAATAGAATTATTTAACTTTACACCTTTTTTATATTTTTCTTCAATGTCCTCGTCATCATCTAAATCTATTTCCTTTAACTCCACTATTTGAGCAGAGTTTATCCTTGCCAAATCTTCTCTTCTACCTAAACTATAGTACTCTAAGCTATTCTTTAAGTTATCTAGTATTTTCTCTAAAACTAGCATATCAGCAGCTACATGTATTACGAGCTCAACACCATAAAGCATATGCGTATTTAAAGGCATTGTAGTAACCTCTTTTGGCTTATAAAAATACATACTATTATAACTATTAAAAAGCCCTTCATAAGTTCCTTGAATAGAAACTGACATAGGAATATATTCTTCAGCATTCAATATTTTGTGCAACATACCTTTAACAGTAGAATATGGAGGAAGCGGGTAAGTTTCACCAACTTTAAAAGCAAAAGGTTTTTTATAGCAAACACTTTCTTGGTAGATTTTAAGTTTTAAAACCTTCATTATTTATCACACCCCGTAATACTCATTTACCTTTAACTTAATACCTTGAAAGAACTGCTCAACAGATTTCATGTTACTACCAACTATATTAGCTAATTCATCTTTGTTGGCAAATATACCATCTACTACTCCTATTAATGTATCTTCTTTGATACACTTATCAAATAGTTTCATTTCTAATGTTTCTTCAATCATATTCTTATTTATATAATAAGCTCCATTCTTGCTTTGAAGTTTAATTCTTCCAAGGAAAAAAGGATTTGAAACATCATAAACTCCACCAATCACAAATAATGGAGATAGGTTTTCCTGTCTTCCTCTTATGTTTCTATTTAATACTTTCAATATATCAAGTAACTGATTTACTCTTTCAGATCTTTCCTTGTTATCTAGTTTTACATCTAGGTCAATACCTACATTCTCCAAGTCTATTGTTATAGTATAGGTATAAAAGCTTAAATGCTGTTCACTGTTAGCAAGATTAGGATGTTCGCCTATTCTGTCTGCTAACCCCTTATTGTTTAAGAAATCCATATCACTTCTATATGGTTCAAGAGAAATTGCGTTACTTAATCTCGCAACCGCTGGTCTTACACTTGAACCACCCTTTGACCCTTCTCCTTTTTTTGAAGTTTTCATATAGCCAAATAGATCCATTTCTTGAGAGTCTTTTATAGTACACTCATCCTTAAACTGAACTGTTCCTTTACCCTTATCAACTACTTGTAAGTTCCAGTTGAAGAAGTCATGGCCTAATCTCACAATGTCGTACCTTACCGCTTGCCTTGAAGCAAAAGTGTACATGTTTCCGTCCATTCTAGTTAACTTTTTTAATTCCGCTATATTTGCAATACCTTCACCATAATTTAAGCTTTGAGCTTGAAAAATTACTGTAAGTGTAAGTCCTTTTTTACTCATAATTATTTTTCCTCCTTATTATCACTTTTTTCAAATTTTCCTGATATTAAACCTGAAATAAACGCATGAGCTACATTTTCAAAATCAAAATCCTTTTCGGTTATTGAGTTTAAAAAAA